>NZ_JACVAT010000003.1:0-872775 GCF_014851985.1 Pseudomonas sp. PDM17 | reverse complement strand
CAGTAGTGAAACGACGCATCGCCGATGGTAGTGTGGAGTTTCTCCATGTGAGAGTAGGTCATCGTCAAGCTCCTATCCCAAAGCCCCTGGTCAGCATCGCTGGCCGGGGGTTTTGCTTTTGCGCGCGGAAACATTGGCCTCGCAATGAGGCTGGGCACTCGCTCCAGGAGGCGTAGATCGTCGCCGTGAGGAGTGTCATAGAAGGCGGAAAGCTGCGGACGGTTATGGACCCTGCGAGCTTGAATTCGTAGCGCCAAGGCAAGAGCTGTTCGCGGGCAAACTCGCTCCTGCAAAGGGCACAAGCGGCCCAGCAGAGGCTCTGGAACGCCATTTCCCGCCGCATCATCCATCCGATTTGGCTTGTTACAACCGCTTGCCAGCAGACTGATGGCATTTCATCCAACTGTCACATTCCAGTCATAGAGTCTTCATGCGGCCTGCCGATACTGGCCCCCGTTCCATCCAACCCCATTCTCCTTAAGGAGCAAGGCATGAAACTCAAGCGTTTGATGGCGGCCCTGACTTTTGTCGCTGCAGGCGTAGGCACCGCCAGTGCGGTAGCCGCGATCGATCCGGCCCTGCCGGACTACCAGAAAGCCAGCGGTGTGTCGGGCAACCTGTCGAGCGTCGGTTCCGACACTCTGGCCAACCTGATGACCATGTGGGCGGAAGAGTACAAGCGCCTGTACCCGAACGTGAACGTGCAGATCCAGGCCGCCGGTTCCTCCACCGCGCCGCCGGCTCTGACCGAAGGCACCGCCAACTTAGGTCCCATGAGCCGCAAGATGAAGGATGTCGAACTGCAGGCCTTCGAACAGAAGTACGGCTACAAGCCGACCGCTGTTCCGGTTGCCGTAGACGCCCTGGCGATCTTCGTGCACAAGGACAACCCCATCAAGGGCCTGACCATGCAACAGGTCGACGCCATCTTCTCCTCCACCCGCCTGTGCGGCGGCAAGTCGGAAGTGAAGACCTGGGGTGATCTGGGCCTGACTGGCGACTGGGCCAACAAGCCTGTGCAACTGTTCGGTCGTAACTCCGTCTCCGGCACCTACGGCTACTTCAAGGAAGAAGCCCTGTGCAAAGGCGACTACAAGCCGAACGTGAACGAGCAGCCGGGTTCGGCTTCCGTGGTTCAGTCGGTCAGCCAGTCCCTGAACGGCGTTGGCTACTCCGGTATCGGTTACAAGACCGCTAGCGTGAAGACCGTTGCCCTGGCCAAGAAAGAAGGCGGCGAGTTCATCGAAGACAACGAGGCGAATGCCCTGAACGGCACCTACCCGCTGTCGCGCTTCCTCTACGTCTACGTCAACAAGGCGCCGAACAAGCCGCTGAACCCGCTGGAAGCACAGTTCCTGAAGATGGTGCTCTCCAAGACTGGCCAGCAGGTTGTCGTGAAGGACGGCTACATCCCGTTGCCGTCCAAAGTCGCCGAAAAAGCGATCAAGGACCTGGGTCTGTAATCAGTCCTCCAACCGGACGGAGATCCCCGTCCGGCATGGGCTGACGCCTACTCGACCGAGCCCGCCAGCATGGCTCTGCTGGCGGGCTTTGTCGCGTCACCTCCATGTCATCTTTCTGTCATATAGGGCCGCTAGGGTGTCACTCCATGAACGACATGGCCAACTCCCCGATGACTTCTTCTCTCCCCGAGCGGATCGATTTCAATACGCCTGCACTGCAGCGCAAGCGCCGTATCCGGGCGCTCAAGGATCGACTGACTCGCTGGTACGTCCTGGTCGGCGGTCTCGCTGTGCTGGCTGCCATCACCCTGATCTTCTTCTACCTCGCCTACGTCGTGCTGCCGCTGTTCCGCGGCGCCGAACTGGAGACGCGTGACCCCCTCGCTCCGACCTGGCTGAAAACGGCCCAGGCGCCGCTGCTGCTGAGCATCGAAGAGCAGAACATGGTGGGCATGCGCGTCGCCGCCAACGGCGAAGTGGTGTTCTTCGACGCCAAGAAAGGCGACGAGATGGACCGCGTTGCGCTGAAGCTGCCCACCGGCACCAGCGTCACCTCCATCGCCGAGGACCAGCCGGGGCATCCGACCGTCGCGCTGGGCCTGTCCAACGGCCAGGTGCTGGTGTTCAAGCACAACTACAAGGTCACCTACCCGGACAACAAGAAGACCATCACCCCGCACATCGACTATCCCTACGGCGAAGCGCCGATGAACCTGGATCCCCAGGGCCGTCCGCTGGAGCACGTGGCGATCGTCTCGGGTGACGACAGCCTGTTGCTGGCCGCGTCCACCGGCAGCGAAATGCTCCTGCTCGGCCTGACTCAGCAGGAAAACATGCTGACCGGCGAGAGCTCCCTGCAGGAAGAACGCATCAACCTGCCGCAGATCGCCGATCCGGTGAAGGCCATCTACATGGACCCACGCAAGCAGTGGCTCTATGTACTCAATGGCCGCGCCCAGGCCGACGTGTTCGACCTGAACTCCCACCAGCTCAACGGCCGCTACAAGCTGCTGGATGACGCCTCCGCCGAAGTGACCGCCAGCAGCCAGCTGCTGGGTGGTATCTCGCTGATGGTCGGCGACTCCAAGGGCGGCATCAGCCAGTGGTTCATGGCCCGTGGCGAAGACGGCGAGCCGCGCCTGTCCCATGTGCGTGACTTCAAGCTGGGCGACCAGCCGATCTCCAGCATCGCGCCGGAGCAGCGCCGCAAGGGCTTCCTCGCCATCGACAAGCAGGGCAACCTGGGCATTTTCCACAGCACCGCGCACCGCACGCTGCTGGTGGAGAATGTCGCGCCGTCCGCCGGCCCGATGGCCTTGTCGCCGCGCGCCAACCGACTGATCCTCGAGCAGGGCGGTGAACTGCGTCGCTTCAGCCTGAGCAACCCGCACCCGGAAGTGTCCTTCAGCGCGCTGTGGGGCAAGGTCTGGTACGAGAGCTACGACAAGCCGTCCTACGTCTGGCAATCCACCGCCGCGACCACCGACTTCGAGCCCAAGCTGAGCCTGTCGCCGCTGACCTTCGGTACCCTGAAGGCCGCGTTCTACGCGATGATTCTCGCTGCTCCTTTGGCCATCGCCGCCGCCGTCTACACCGCGTATTTCATGGCTCCGGGCATGCGCCGCAAGGTGAAGCCGGTGATCGAGCTGATGGAAGCGCTGCCGACGGTGATCCTCGGCTTCTTCGCCGGCCTGTTCCTCGCGCCGTACGTCGAAGGCCACCTGCCGGGAATCTTCAGCCTGCTGCTGCTTACCCCGCTGGGTATCCTCGCTGCCGGCCTGATCTGGAGCCGTCTGCCCGAGCGCATCCGCCTGAGCCTGCCGGCCGGCTGGGAAGCAGCGATCCTGATCCCCGTGGTCCTCGCCACCGGTGCCTTCGCCCTGTGGATGAGCCCGCATCTGGAGACCATGTTCTTCGGCGGCGACATGCGCCTGTGGATCAGTCATGACCTGGGCATCACCTACGACCAGCGCAACGCTCTGGTAGTGGGTCTGGCCATGGGCTTCGCGGTGATCCCGAACATCTTCTCCATCGCCGAAGACGCCATCTTCAGCGTGCCGCGCAGCCTGACCTACGGCTCCCTGGCCCTGGGCGCCACGCCCTGGCAGACGCTGACCCGCGTGGTGATCCTGACCGCCAGCCCGGGCATCTTCTCCGCGCTGATGATCGGCATGGGCCGCGCCGTGGGCGAGACCATGATCGTGCTGATGGCCACCGGCAACACCCCGGTGATGGACGTGAACATCTTCCAGGGCATGCGCACCCTCGCGGCGAACGTCGCGGTGGAAATGCCCGAGTCGGAGGTCGGCGGCACTCACTACCGCGTGCTGTTCCTCTCGGCACTGGTACTGCTGTCCTTCACCTTCGTGATGAACACCCTGGCAGAGCTGATCCGTCAGCGCCTGCGCAAGAAATACGCGTCGCTCTAAGCGGCGCTCGACGAGGCTACGTTCCGTGAAACAGAAACAGGAATCCGTCAAAGCGTGGTTTGCCAGCGGTTCTCCCTGGGTGTGGATGAACGCGGGTGCGGTGTCCATCGCCGTGATCATGACCATCGGCCTGCTCGCCGTGATCGCCGTACGCGGTCTCGGCCACTTCTGGCCGGCGGATGTGATCGAAGCGACCTACACCGTCCCCGGTGAAGCGCCCAAGACCCTGATTGGCGAAGAAGTCCAGGTCGAGCAGGTGCCGCGTGAACGCCTGCGCGGCGCCGGTCTGCCGGTGCCGGACAATGGTCCGGAGTTCATGACCCGCGAACTGCTCAAGCTGGGCAACCGCGACCTATACGGCAGCGACTTCTCCTGGGTGATCGGCGAATGGCTGGCCGACCGTCGTCACCCGGCAGACCTGGTCACCCTGGAGCGCCGCGAGTGGGGCAACTTCTATGGCTACCTGCTGAGCGTGAAGGAAAATGGCAAGGTGGTTGCCGAAGGTCCGGGCGCCATGGCCGAGCTGCAGACCCGTCTCAAGCGCGTCGATGAGCTCTACTCCAAGCTGTACCAGCTGGAGAAGAAGGACATCGGCGGCATCAACCATGGTCTGGAGCGCCTGCGCCTCAAGGAGCGTGGCCTGCAGCTGAACAACAAGCTGGATGCCACCGCCGAGGCCGACATCGCCGCCGGCCGCGCCGAGCTGAACGCCCAGTACAAGGTGCTGGAAGAGCAGCTCAACGGCCTGCACCAGGAGTTCAACCGCGACAGCATCGTTATGCGCGACGCCACCGGCCAGCAGACCGAAATCAGCGTCGGCAAGCTGGTGCATGCCTACCAGCCGAACCAGATGGGCGTGGCCACCAAACTGAGCTTCTACTTCAAGAAGCTGTGGGAATTCCTCAGCGATGACCCGCGTGAAGCCAACACCGAGGGCGGTATCTTCCCGGCCATCTTCGGCACCGTGATGATGACCCTGGTGATGGCCGTGATCGTCACCCCGTTCGGTGTGATCGCTGCCGTCTACCTACGCGAGTACGCCCGCCAGGGCCTGCTGACCCGCATCATCCGCATCGCGGTGAACAACCTCGCGGGTGTTCCGGCGATCGTCTACGGCGTGTTCGGCCTGGGCTTCTTCGTCTACGTGCTGGGCGGCTCGCTTGACCGGATGTTCTTCCCCGAAGCCTTGCCGGCGCCGACCTTCGGCACGCCTGGGCTGTTCTGGGCCTCGCTGACCCTCGCCATCCTCGCGGTGCCGGTGGTGATCGTGGCCACAGAGGAAGGCCTGGCGCGCATCCCGCGGGCCACCCGTGAAGGCTCCCTCGCCTTGGGCGCGACCAAGGCCGAGACCCTGTGGAAAGTGGTCCTGCCGATGGCCAGCCCGGCGATGATGACCGGCCTGATCCTCGCCGTGGCCCGCGCCGCCGGTGAAGTGGCGCCGCTGATGCTGGTGGGCGTGGTGAAGCTGGCTCCGGCGCTGCCGGTGGACGGCAACTACCCGTACGTGCACCTGGACCAGAAGATCATGCACCTGGGCTTCCACATCTATGACGTCGGCTTCCAGAGCCCGAACGTCGAGGCCGCGCGCCCTCTGGTGTACGCCACCGCGCTGCTGCTGGTGATGGTCATCGCCCTGCTGAACTTCTCGGCCATCGCCATCCGTAACCGCCTGCGCGAAAAGTACAAGGCGCTGGAAAACTGATTCTGCAGGCGGCGGGCCACGCCCGTCGCCAGGCCTCCCAAGGAGACTGAACATGCAACATGAAACTGCTTCCCACGGCATCGATATTGGCGCGCTCGGCCGCGGCGACCGCCATGGCATGAACCTGGAAAACGAGACCGTCGCCCTCGAAGTGCCCGGCCTGAGCCTGTTCTACGGCGAAAAGCAGGCGTTGTTCGACGTCAGCATGAACATTCCCAAGCAGCGCGTGACCGCCTTCATCGGCCCGTCCGGCTGCGGCAAGTCCACCCTGCTGCGTTGCTTCAACCGCATGAATGACCTGGTCGATGGCTGCAACGTGAAGGGCGAGATTCTTCTGGACAGCCACAACATCTTCGCCAAGAACGTCGACGTCGCCGAACTGCGTCGCCGCGTCGGCATGGTGTTCCAGAAGCCCAACCCGTTCCCCAAGAGCATCTACGAGAACGTGGTGTACGGCCTGCGCATCCAGGGCATCAACAAGAAGCGCGTGCTCGACGAAGCCGTCGAGTGGGCGCTCAAGGGCGCCGCCCTGTGGGACGAGGTGAAGGATCGCCTGCACGAATCGGCCCTCGGCCTCTCCGGTGGCCAGCAGCAGCGTCTGGTCATTGCCCGCACCATCGCCGTGGAGCCGGAAGTCCTGCTACTCGATGAGCCCTGCTCGGCACTGGACCCGATCTCCACCTTGAAGATCGAAGAGCTGATCTACGAGCTGAAATCCAAGTTCACCATCGTCATCGTGACCCACAACATGCAGCAGGCCGCGCGCGTTTCCGACTACACGGCGTTCATGTACATGGGCAAGCTGATCGAGTTCGGCGATACCGATACCCTGTTCACCAATCCGGCCAAGAAGCAGACCGAAGACTACATCACCGGTCGCTACGGCTAGTCTCGCGGTATTGCCTGCGCGGTAGAACTTCCCGGAGAACATCACAAGCCAGCGGCCCGGAGCCTGCGGCTTTCGCGGAGCGAACATGATCAACAAAGAAAGCCTCACCCACCACATCTCGCAGCAGTTCAACGCCGAGCTGGAAGATGTGCGCAGCCACCTGCTGGCCATGGGCGGCCTGGTGGAGAAGCAGGTCAACGACGCGGTCAACGCGCTGATCGACGCCGACTCGGGCCTGGCCCAGCAGGTGCGCGAGATCGACGACCAGATCAACCAGATGGAGCGCAACATCGACGAGGAATGCCTACGCATCCTCGCCCGCCGCCAGCCGGCCGCCTCCGACCTGCGCCTGATCATCAGCATCTCCAAGTCGGTGATCGACCTCGAGCGCATCGGCGACGAAGCCTCGAAGATCGCGCGCCGCGCCATCCAATTGTGCGAGGAAGGCGAGTCGCCGCGCGGCTACGTCGAGGTGCGCCACATCGGCAACCAGGTGCGCAAGATGGTGCAGGAAGCGCTGGACGCCTTCGCCCGCTTCGACGCCGACCTCGCGCTGTCGGTCGCGCAGTACGACAAGACCGTCGACCGCGAATACAAGACCGCCCTGCGCGAGCTGGTCACCTACATGATGGAAGACCCGCGTGCCATCTCCCGCGTGCTCAACGTCATCTGGGCCCTGCGTTCGCTGGAGCGCATCGGCGACCACGCGCGCAACATCGCCGAACTGGTGATCTACCTGGTGCGCGGCACGGATGTCCGCCACATCGGCCTGACCCGCATGAAGGAAGAGGTGCAGGGCACCGCTGGCAAGGCTGACAAGGCCGAATAAGCCAGACGCCCGTACCAGAACGAACCCGGCCAACGCGCCGGGTTCGTCATTTTATGGCCGAGCGGTCCCTCACCAATGGCATGTAGCCACTCGGCAAGGCTATCCTTCGCCCTATCGTTTTCGGGAGATGCCGATGGGCAAGGTCAGTGTGCTGGTCGTGGATGACGCTCCGTTCATCCGTGACCTGGTGAAGAAGGGACTGCGGGACCATTTCCCCGGTCTGCAGATCGAAGAAGCGGTCAACGGCCGCAAGGCGCAGCAGTTCCTCGCGCGCCAGGCCGTGGACCTGATCCTCTGCGACTGGGAAATGCCCGAGTTGTCGGGTATCGAGCTGCTTACCTGGTGCCGCGAGCAGGACAACCTGAAGACCACGCCCTTCATCATGGTGACCAGCCGCGGCGACAAGGACAACGTGGTGCAGGCCATCCAGGCCGGCGTCTCCGACTTCATCGGCAAGCCGTTCTCCAACGACCAGCTGGTGAGCAAGGTGAAGAAGGCGCTGTCGCGCGCCGGCAAGCTGGAAGCCCTCGCAGCCCAGGCGCCGCAGCGCAGCCTGGTCGGCTCCATGCCCAATGACTCCCTGGCTGCCCTCACCGGCGGCAAGGCCGAGACGGTGCGCCCGGCGGCCGCGCCCTCTGCGCCGCGCCCGGCGGCTCCGGCACCGGCTGCCGCCGCTCCGGCCGCCCGCAGTGGCGCCAAGGGCCAGCAAGGCCAGCTGCGCCTGCCCTCGGCGAGCCTGCCCTGCGTGATCAAGGCGCTCAGCCTCAAGGAAGCGCTGCTGGTGGTGAAGCGCGGCACGCCGTTGCCCCAGGTACTGGAAAGCGCCGTGCTCGATCTGGAAGAGGACAGCGACGTCGCTCGCCTCAACGGCTACCTGCACGCCGTGGCCGCGCTGGAACCCAAGCCGGACAGCGAGTGGTTGCAGCTGACCTTCCGCTTCGTCGACCGCGACCCGCAGAAGCTCGACTACCTGTCCCGCCTGATCGCCCGCGGCAGCTCGCAGAAGCACTACGTGCCCGGCGCCTGATCCGGTTACAAATCCTCCCGCCGGCAACCGGGACTGTTTCACAGGCCGACCGGCGGCAGGTCGCGACGCACGGGCGACGCTGCTAGTCTTGCCAACGTCGCCATACCTATAACCAGAGTCGACATGCTAGGGCGCAGTATCCTCCTGTGCGGTCTTCTGGCCGCCTCCGGGACGGCTTCGGCCGTGACCATCTACAAGTACACCGACGCCAATGGCGTGGTCACCTACACGGACAAGGCCGTGGCGGGTGCGGCTGTCTTCGTTTTCCGCGATCGCATGGTCGAGCACCTGGAAGAACAGGTGAAGCTGGAGACGAAGAAGCACGCGGGCGGCGAGACCCTGCAGGTGCGCAATGACCTGTACGCACCGGTGGAAATCGAGCTGAGCGTGACCGGTGCGCAGAACGCCGTGGGCGCGCCGGAGCGGCCAATCCGCTGGGTGCTGCCGCCGCGCAGCTCGATTCGTCTCGCCACCCTGACGCCGCTCGACCCCGCCAGGCCGCTGCGCTACAAGCCCAAGCTGCGCTATGCGCTGGGCGATCCGCGACCGACGCCGTTGTCCTACCAGTACGCGCTGCCATGGACCGGCGGGCCGTTCCGCCTGACCCAGGGTGCCAATGGCCGCTACAGCCACTTCACGCCCAAGGGCCGCTACGCCATGGATATCGCCATGCCGGTGGGCACGCCGATCATCGCGGCGCGCGGCGGTACCGTGGTGAAGATCGAGAACGGCCAGGACGGGCGTGGCAAGAATCCTTCCGGCAACTTCGTGCGGATACTGCATGACGACGGCACCATGGGCGTGTACCTGCACCTGATGCGCGGCTCGGTGCTGGTGCGTGAGGGCCAGCGCGTCGGCACCGGCACACCGCTGGCGCAGTCGGGCAACACCGGCAACAGCAGCGGCCCGCACCTGCACTTCGTGGTGCAGCGCAACGTCGGCCTGGCGCTGGAGTCGATACCCTACGACTTCTCCCAGCCAGTGGATACGCTGCCGAATTTCGCGGTGGTGAAGGGCAACTGATCGAACCCATTGTAGGAGCGAGGGGCACCATCGTTCCTGCGAAGAGCCCATCCTGCAGGCACAAAAAAGCCGCCCATCGGGCGGCTTTTTCGTAAGCGGGACTCAGTCGAGCTTCACCACCTTGGCGAGGACGATCTTCGGGCCCTTCATCTTCTTCACGATGATGCGCAGGCCTTCGGTATCCAGCACTTCCTCTTCTTCCGGCACGCGCTTGAGGGTGTCGTAGACCAGGCCGGCGAGGGTGTCCGCCTCGACGTGGTCCAGGTCCAGGCCCAGCAGGCGTTCCAGCTTGAACAGCGGGGTGTCGCCGCGCACCAGCAGCTTGCCGGGCTGGTAGGCGACGATGCCGCGCTCGGCCTTGCGGTGTTCGTCCTGGATGTCACCGACCAGCACTTCCAGCACGTCTTCCATGGTCAGGTAGCCGACGACCTTGTGGTCGGCTTCCTCGACCAGCGCGAAGTGCGAGCCTCCCTGGCGGAACTGCTCCAGCAGGCGGGCCAGCGGCAGGTGTTTGGTGACCATTTCCAGCGGGTGGGTCAGCTCGTCGAGGTCGAAGGACTCCGGCAGGCTGTCCAGCGTGGCCAGGGCCAGCAGCAGGTCCTTGATGTGCAGCAGGCCGATGAACTCGCCCTTCTCGCTGTCGTACACCGGGTAGCGGCTGTACTTGTGGCGGCGGATGGTGGCGAGGATGTCGTCCAGCGGGGCGCTGCGCTCGAGGAAGACCAGGTCCTCGCGGGAGTTGGCCCAGTCCACCACTTCCAGCTCGCCCAGTTCCACCGCCGAGGCCAGCACGCGCATGCCCTGGTCGCTGGGATCGTGGGCGCGGCTGGAGTGCAGGATCAGCTTGAGCTCGTCACGGCTGTAGTGGTGCTCATGGTGAGGGCCCGGCTCGCCTTGCCCGGCAATCTTCAGGATGGTGTTGGCGCTGGCGTTGAGCAGCCAGATCGCCGGGTACATCGCCCAGTAGAACAGGTACAGCGGCACCGCCGTCCACAGCGACAGCAGCTCCGGCTTGCGGATCGCCCAGGACTTGGGCGCCAGCTCGCCGACCACGATGTGCAGGTAGGAGATGATGAAGAATGCGCTGAAGAACGACACGCCGCGGATGACTTCCTCGGAGTGCACGCCGATCGCGGCCAGCAAGGGCTCCAGCAGCTCGGCGAAGGCCGGCTCGCCGACCCAGCCCAGGCCCAGGGAGGCCAGGGTGATGCCCAGCTGGCAGGCGGAGAGGTAGGCGTCGAGCTGGTTGTGCACCTTGCGCAGGATGGTGCCGCGCCAGCCGTGTTGGTTGGCGATGGTCTCCACGCGGGTCGAGCGCAGCTTGACCATGGCGAACTCGGCGGCAACGAAGAAACCGTTGAGCACGACGAGGAACAGGGCGAACAGGATCAGGCCGAAATCGGCGAAATAGGTGAGGAAGTTACTACTAGGGGAAGGGTCCATGGTTCTGTTGGTTCAAGAATGGACGGACAAGAATGCGGTTCGTGGGGCCTGGCTGGCAAGCCCGTCTATACCAGAGTCGAAGTCGGGCACCGCTATGCGCGGCCCTCGACCTGCTGCGGCGGGAAGTGGCAGGTGAAGCTGCTGCCCTTGCCCGGCACGCTGCTGATGTCCAGGGTGCCGCGGTGGCGCAGCAGCACGTGCTTGACGATGGCCAGGCCCAGGCCGGTGCCGCCGGTGCTGGCATTGCGGCTGGAGTCGACGCGATAGAAGCGCTCGGTCAGGCGTGGCAGGTGCTTGGGATCGATGCCGATGCCGCTGTCCTGCACGGCGAGGTGCGCGCCTTGCTCGTCGGCCCACCAGCGGATGCGGATCTCGCCTTCGTCGGGGGTGTACTTCACGGCGTTGAACACCAGGTTGGAGAAGGCGCTGCGCAATTCGGCCTCGCTGCCCTTGAGCTTGACCTTCGAATCCGCCTCCAGGCTGATGCGATGGCTGCGCGCGCCGGACAGCGCCTGGGCGTCGTTGCGGATCGACAGCAGCATCAGGTCCACCGCCACCGGCTTGTTGTCCGCCGGGTAATCGGTGGCTTCCAGCTTGGCCAGCAGGAGCAGGTCGTTGAGCAGGTTCTGCATGCGCCCGGCCTGCTGCTGCATCTGCTGCAGTGCTCGAGTCCAGCGCGGGTTCACGTCCTCGACATTGTCCAGCAGCGTCTCCAGGTAGCCGGCGATCACCGTCAGCGGCGTGCGCAGCTCGTGGGAGACGTTGGCGACGAAGTCCTTGCGCATCTGCTCCAGCTGATGGACGCGGGTCACGTCGCGCACCAGCATCAGGTGCTCGCCGGCGCCATAGAGAGTGATGTGGAACTGCAGGCGCAGGTTGTCGTTGATCGGCGAGGAGAGCTCCAGCGGCTCGCGGTAGTCCTCGCCCTCGAAGTATTCCTTGAAGCGCGGATGGCGCACCAGGTTGGTCACTGGCTGGCCGCCGTCCTGCGGGCTCTTCAGGCCCAGAAGGCGCTCGGCGGACTGGTTCCACCATTCCAGGTTGCCGTCGCGGTCGAGCAGGATCATGCCGTCGCGCAGCGCCGCGGTGGATTCCTGCATGCGGTCGATCACCGCCTGCAGGCGCCCGCGAGCGCGCTGGTTGCGTCGCTGCAGGTGGTAGATGCTGTCGAACACCTCGCCCCACAGGCCGTAGCCATCGGGCGGGGCTTCATCGGGCTGGTGGTTCTTCAGCCACTTGTGCAGGCGCAGCAGCTGCCAGGTCGACCAGCCAAGGTAGGTGGCCAGCGCCACGGCAATGGCCCAGCCGTACTGCCCGGTGATCAGGCCGAGCAGTGCGCCGGCGGCTACGACTAGCAGCAGGTGGCGTATCAGCACGCCACTCCAGTTCTGGGTCACGAAATTCCGTTCCTTGTGCCCGCCAGATGAGAAGCCGGGTCAGCTTTTGGTCGAGAAACGATACCCGGTGCCGCGCACGGTCTGAACCAGATTTTCGTATACCTCGCCCAGGGCCTTGCGCAGACGGCGGATATGCACGTCGACGGTACGCTCCTCGACGTAGACGTTGCCGCCCCAGACCTGGTCCAGCAGTTGGCCGCGGGTGTAGGCGCGTTCCTGGTGGGTCATGAAGAACTGCAGCAGACGGTATTCGGTGGGACCCATCTCGGCGGGCTTGCCGTCGATGGTCACGCGGTGGCTGATCGGGTCGAGCATCAGGCCGCCGACTTCGATCGGCGTCTCGCTGTCGCCGGCACCGGTGCGGCGCAGCACGGCTTTCAGGCGGGCAACCAGTTCGCGCGGGGAGAAGGGCTTGGTGATGTAGTCATCCGCGCCGACTTCCAGACCCTGGATCTTGTTGTCCTCTTCGCCCTTGGCGGTGAGCATGATGATCGGGATGGCCGAAGTCAGCTCGTCGCGCTTGAGGCGGCGGGCCAGCTCGATGCCAGAGGTGCCCGGGAGCATCCAGTCGAGCAGGATCAGGTCCGGCTTGCGATCGACGATCACCGCGTGAGCCGTCTGGGCGCTGTCGGCCTCCAGACATTCGTAGCCGGCCATCTCCAGGGCCACGGCGATCATTTCCCGGATCGGAGCTTCGTCATCGACGATGAGGATTGTCTTGCCAACCATGCTGAGGCCTCAGAATTTCTGTAATGCGCCGCATTAGATAACGGAAATATTTCATGAATGTGACACCGCGATGGTAGCTGAGCCTCGTGCCAGAGCGCTCGTCTATGCTCATGGGGTCGCCGCACGCTTACCGTGCGGCACAAGCGGAACCCACCGGCCCGGTCGGCGGTGTGCCCGGCAGAGAGCCTGCCGGAGTCTTGCGATGACGGTAGTGAGTGCGTTGTCGACGTCGCCCTGGCCGGCCCTGCCTGCAATCCCGCCGCCTTTGCGCCGATGCTCGCGCCGTTTCCACCTCACCAGAGGAGAAACACTATGAAACTGCTAATCCCGGCCCTGGCAATGGGTCTGATGCTGCCGGCGATGTCTGCCCTGGCCGCGGCGCCCGGCATGGAGAAGAACGGCATGCTGGTCGATGCCAAGGGCATGACCCTCTACACCTTCGACAAGGACAGTGGCGGCAAGTCGATGTGCAATGGCGGCTGCGCGCAGAACTGGCCGCCCCTGATGGCCTCGGCCGACGCCAAGGCGATGGGCGACTGGACCATGATCAAGCGCGATGACGGCACCGTGCAGTGGGCCTACAAGGGCAAGCCGCTGTATACCTTCGTGCAGGACCAGAAGGCCGGCGACATGGCTGGAGAAGGCAAGATGGGTGTCTGGCACATGGCCAAGCCCTGATGTGATCCGCATTTCCCTGTAGGAGCGGGCCACGCCCGCGATCGGGCGCATGGCGCGCTCCTGCAGGGGCCCCGATCAGCGCAGGGCGAAGTCCGCCACAGTGCCGAGGAAGATCGCCAGCCCCGCCCAGTGGTTGTGCAGGAAGGCCTTGAAGCACTTCATCGGCTCGCGGTCGCGGGTCGAGTGGAACTGCCAGGCGAAGCAGCCGGCCGCTACGGCCAGGCCCAGGTAGTAATACAGGTGCATCGCCAGCTTGTTGCCGGCCAGGATCAGCAGCAGGAGCATCAGGCCCTGCAGGCTCAGGTTGATTACCCGGTCAGCGTCGCCGAAGAGAATCGCCGTGGACTTCATGCCCATCTTCAGGTCGTCCTCGCGGTCGGTCATCGCGTAGTAGGTGTCGTACGCGACCGTCCACAGCACGTTGGCGAAGAACAGCAGCCAGGCCACCGCCGGCAGCATGCCGCTGGCCGCGGTGAAGGCCATCGGGATGCCCCAGGAGAACGCCGCGCCCAGCACCACCTGCGGGTAGTAGGTGTAGCGCTTCATGAAGGGGTAGAGCGCCGCCACCGCCGCGCCGCCGAAGGACAGCCAGATGGTCTGCTCATTGGTGCACAGCACCAGCAGGAAACTCAGCCCCAGCAACGTAAAGAAGGCAATCCAGGCCTCGCGCACGGTGATCTTGCCGGTCGCCAGCGGGCGCGCCTTGGTGCGTTCGACGTGGCCGTCGAGCTTGCGGTCGGCGAAGTCGTTGATCACGCAGCCGGCCATGCGCATCAGCACGGTGCCGAGGACGAAGATCACCAGGTTCTTCAAGCTCGGCACGCCGCCGCTGGCCATCCACAGTGCCCACAATGTCGGCCAGAGCAGCAGGTAGATGCCGATCGGCTTGTCCATGCGCGTCAGCTGGATGAAGTCCCAGGCGCGGGGATGCAGGCGGGCGAGGGGTTTGATCAGGGCGACGAACATGGCGGCCTCCGGAAAACGATCCGGGAATTATACGGGCTGTTGTTCCACGCGGTGCCACAGCGATGGCAGGAAAACCTCGGCGACCAGCACGCCCAGGCCGTCGCGGCTGAAGCAGGAACGGCGGCCCCACAGACGCTCGGTGCGCACTTCCGCCGGCAGGCTGGCGGCCGGGTAGCGGCAGACCTCGATGGGGCCGCGCTGAAAGGCGCGGTCGCTGAACAGCAACTCACCCAGGGAGCGCGTGCCGAGCAGGCGCAGGTCGAAGCCGGAGCCTTCCAGCGCCGAACGCGCGGCGACGCTGCGGGCGAATACCCAGGGCGTGCCGTGGCCTTTCAGGTACACCTCGCGCACCCAGCCCTGGCTGCCGTCCGGCACACCCAGCGCGACGCACTCGTCGGTACGCAGGCGGTGCCAGCCCTCGGCCAGCGGCTGCACGGCGAAGTTATCGGCGGAGAGAGCCGTCAGCCGGCGCGTCAGCGAGCCTTCGTCGAACAGCCAGTCCACGACCTGGGCGGCGGGAGCGGGGTGCAACTGGGCGGAAGTGAGCCAGCGGGGCGGATGGATCAGGGCGGCTTCGGGCACGGCTTGGACTGCGGTTGGCCAGGGACGCGGCAGCTTAACATGGCGCCTTTGCGCGGCCGATTGCGTTGTCCGCAAGAGTGCATTACGCCAGACCCCACCAAAGGTTTGGCCAGCCGCCCGGCGTTTTCCATGGGGCTTGCGCCGCAAGCCCATCGCCAGTACAAAGCCGGACATTGGATGCACTGACGTCCAAGCGACAAGAACATGAGGGTGATAGCTGATGAAGAAGTGGCAGTGCGTGGTTTGTGGCCTGATCTATGACGAGACCAAGGGTTGGCCGGAAGAGGGCATCGCCGCCGGTACCCGCTGGGAAGACGTGCCGGAAGACTGGCTGTGCCCCGATTGCGGCGTCGGCAAGCTGGATTTCGAGATGATCGAGATCGGCTGATACCGCCCGGATCGATTCCCGCGACGGCGGCCCTCGGGCCGCCGTCTGCGTTTGCGCACCCCGCAAGCCCGCGCCTGACGCGGTAGACTGGAGGCGCGCCGGGTTGACCCTGCTGACGGAGCCCGGCGTCGCGCCCGCCGTTGGCCGGTGCGCGGCGATACGTTAGCTTCACCGGGCAATCGCAGGAGGGCTTGGCTGATGCGCAAATGGCAATGCGTGGTCTGTGGCTTCATCTACGACGAGGCACTGGGCCTGCCGGACGAGGGCATCGCCCCCGGCACGCGCTGGGAGGACATCCCGGCGGACTGGGTCTGCCCGGATTGCGGCGTGGGCAAGATCGATTTCGAGATGATCGAAATCTCCTGAGCCCCTGCCCGAACGAATTCATGCGGCGACTCCACGGTCGCCGCGCCGTCTGTACTGAAGTGCCGTCTTTACCGGGTGGCGATTCTTGAGGTGAGAGAGTAATGAGCGACAACGCACCGCTGGTGATCATCGGAACTGGCCTGGCCGGCTACAACCTCGCCCGCGAGTGGCGCAAGCTGGACAGCGAGACGCCGCTGCTGCTGATCACCGCCGACGACGGGCGCTCCTACTCCAAGCCGATGCTCTCCACCGGCTTCTCCAAGGACAAGG
Source organism: Pseudomonas sp. PDM17 (assembly GCF_014851985.1). Lineage (NCBI taxonomy): Bacteria > Pseudomonadati > Pseudomonadota > Gammaproteobacteria > Pseudomonadales > Pseudomonadaceae > Pseudomonas > Pseudomonas sp. PDM17. The sequence goes on along the minus strand of NZ_JACVAT010000003.1, from coordinate 856,594 downwards.
ACGCCGACGGCCTGGCCATGGCCGAGGCGGGCGCCATGGCCGACCAGCTCAAGGCGCGCATCCTCACCCATACCCGTGTCACCGGCATCGACCCGGGCCACCGGCGCATCTGGATCGGCGAGGAAGAGATCCACTACCGCGACCTGGTACTGGCCTGGGGCGCCGAGACCATTCGCGTGCCGGTCGAGGGCGACGCCCAGGACCTGATCTTCCCGATCAACGACCTGGAAGACTACGCGCGCTTCCGCAGCGCCGCCGCCGGCAAGCGCCGCGTGCTGCTGCTGGGCGCCGGCCTGATCGGCTGCGAGTTCGCCAACGACCTCTCCAGTGGCGGCTACCAGCTCGACGTGGTAGCGCCGTGCGAGCAGGTCATGCCCGGCCTGCTCCATCCGGCCGCCGCCCAGGCGGTGCAGCAGGGGCTGGAAGGCCTCGGGGTGCGCTTCCACCTCGGCCCGGTGCTGAACAGCCTGGTGCGCGCCGGCGACGCCCTGGAAGCGCACCTCTCCGATGGCCAGGTGATCCCCTGCGACCTGGTCGTCTCTGCCGTCGGCCTGCGCCCGCGCATCGACCTGGCCGCCGCCGCCGGTCTGGATATCAATCGCGGCGTGATGGTGAACCGCGAACTGCGCACCTCCCACGCGAACATCTATGCCTTGGGCGACTGCGCCGAGGTCGACGGCCTCAACCTGCTCTACGTGATGCCGCTGATGTCCTGTGCCCGCGCGCTGGCGCAGACCCTGGCCGGCAAGCCGACGCCGGTTGCCTACGGCGCCATGCCGGTGACCGTGAAGACGCCGGTGTGCCCGCTGGTGGTGTCGCCGCCGCCGCGTGGCAGCGAGGGCGAATGGCGGGTGGAAGGCTCTGGCCCGGACCTCAAGGTGCTGTGCCGGGATACCGCCGGTCGATTGCTCGGCTATGCCCTGACTGGGGCCGCCGTGAGTGAAAAACTCTCCCTGAACAAGGAGTTGCCGGCACTACTGGCGTGACAGGCGTCGCCAATGGCGTTTTTGCCTTGGGAAAGTGCCCGCAAATTGTCAGACGATACTGGCGTACCAGCTTTCGGCGTGCCATTCTCCCCCCGTCTGCCGCAGCCTAGAGCCTGTACGGCAAGCCTGCGGTGCCTTGGGCGCTGTTGGGAAGACAGCACGGACACAACAACAACAAACCGTCAAAGAGGCATTTATGCGTAAACCAGAACTCGCCGCCGCGATCGCCGAGAAGGCCGACCTCACCAAAGAACAAGCCAACAAGGTGCTGAACGCGCTGCTGGATGAAATCACTGGCGCGCTCAACCGCAAGGACAGCGTTACCCTTGTCGGTTTCGGTACCTTCGTTCAGCGCCACCGTGGCGCCCGTACCGGCAAGAACCCGCAAACCGGCCAGCCGGTCAAGATCAAAGCCAGCAATACCGTTGCCTTCAAACCGGGCAAGGCGCTGAAAGACGCCGTCAACTGATCGCGTCTGACCCGGAGCCAGAGCGGCTCCGGGTTGCCTCCTCCAGTTACATAATCCCTCCAAAAGACCGGATGTAGTCCGTTTTCAAACTGGCTACAATGCGCAGACTATTGTCTCGAACGTCGAGGTTTGTGCATGAAATTCCGTCTACTCCTGTGGATGCTCGGTCGCCTGATGGCCAAGGCCAGCCGCGAAAACCCGGCGTTCCAGAAGCAGCTCGAAGGCAAGGACCTGGTGTTCCAGCTCCACACGCTCGACGGCAAGGTCGCGCGCCATTACATCGTCAAGGACCTCAAGGTCAGCGCCCGTCGCGGCACCCATCCACAGCCGGCCTTCGCGCTGGGCTTCAAGGACGGTGCCTACGGCTTCGCCACCATGACCTCGAAGAACCCGCAGCTGGCGTTCATGCAGGGCATCCAGAACAAGGACATCCAGATCCAGGGCAACCCCGGCCTGGTGATCTGGTTCCAGGGCCTGGTGAAGTACCTCAAGCCGAAGAAGAAAGCCGCGCCGGGCAGCGACAAGAAAGCCGCCTGAGGCGCTTTCGACGGACAGAAAAAAGGCCCCTGACGGGGCCTTTTTCATGTCTGCATCGCGACGGCTTCAGCCTTGGTACATTCAGTGCGCGGGATTGAACTGGCTGGCCAGCTCGCGCAGCACCGCTTCGGCGTCGAGTACCTTGCGCACGGCGTCTTCGGCCTTCTCGCGGGGGATGTCCAGGCGATCCAGCAGGTCCTGCGGAATGTCGGTCTCCGGGCCGCTGCCGATGCCGTGGTTGCGCAGCAGGCGGGTCGCCAGGCAGACCAGGTTGGCATAGGCCGAGCAGTCACCGGCGTAGGTCGGGTCGTGCTGGAAGCGCAGCGCGGTGTAGATCTCTTCCGGCATGTCCCAGGTGCGCATCAGCCAGGCGCCGATCTGCTCGCGGGTGATCCCCAGCAGGTGCTGCTCGACGAGGTTGTGCTCGACGTGCGGGTTCACCTCCAGGTGCCGGCAGATCAGCGAGAAATGCGGCGGGAAGATGTGCGCCAGGACCAGGTAGCCGATGCTGTGCAGCAGGCCGCCGAGGTAGGTCAGGCCGGCTTCCGGGCGCTCGGCGCGCGGCACGGCGCGGGTGAGACCCTCGATCACCGCGGCGGTGTAGATCGCCTGGTGCCAGTAGGGCGTGGCGTGCTGTGGCTGGTCCTTGGGCAGGCTCAGGGTCTTGCCCAGGGCCAGGCCCAGGGCGAGGTTGATTACCAGGTCGAAGCCCAGTACGCGGACGATGGCGTCCTCCACCGAGCGGATCTTGCCGGGCGCGGCGTAGTAGGGCGAGGCCGCCCAGCTGACGACCTGCGCGGCCAGCGCCGGGTCGGTCTCCACCACGCCGGTGATGTCGTCCACGGTGGCGTTGGGGTCGACGCGCAGCTTGATGATCTTCTGTGCGGTTTCCGGCAGCGGCGGAATCTCGATGGTTTCCTCGAGGCGCTGCTGGATGCGGCGGGCGGTGAACGCCTGCACGGCCTGGGTGATTTCCTTGCGGTCGTCGTCCGGGCGGTCGAGGTTCGGCCGGATCGATTCCAGCGCCACGCCGAAGCGCGCCGCGCTGGCTTTTTCCAGCAGGCTGCGGAAGGACGCGGTGGGAATCTCCAGCAGCGTGCCTGCTGCGCCGGATTCGATCAGCAGCTGGGGTTCCTGCAACAGGCGCTCGTCATACAGGCACGGCGAGCTGGTCAGCGGCGGCAGCGCCGGCAGGCGGCCGAGCTGGTGCTTGCCGAGCATGCGCTCCAGGCGATCGGGCTTGACCGCCACCAGCTTGCGGCCAGTGAGTTCGGCCAGGCGGTTCAGGTCCAGCAGTTGGCTTTGCGGGAACAGCACCAGCAGGGTGCCGACGGCATCTTCCAGCAGGCTGGCCTGTACCCGGCGCGTGGCTGGGAGCGTAGTGACATCGCAGACTTCGCGAGACGGTATGCCCAGCTTGGCGAGCAGCTGCAGGATGACCTCTGGGGCCTGCGAGGAGTCGGATGGGGCGCGTGCGGCGTCGCTCATGAATGTGATCCGGTTATCAACGGCTGGGTCGGAGTATAACCACGCAGTCAGCGTGACCGAGCAGTCAACTGACCGATGAAGGTGAAATAGATCACACTTGCCCGTATTGCTGCCCGTGTCTCAGCCAGCGTGCCAGCAATGGGCTGACCGATTGAGGCCAGTGTGCCAGCAGGGCCTGGGCGGCATCGCGCACCGCCGGCAGCAGGTCGGCGTCGCGCATCAGGTCGGCCACCTTGAATTGCAGCAGGCCAGTCTGACGGGTGCCGAGCATTTCGCCGGGGCCGCGCAGCTCCAGGTCCTTTTCGGCGATGACGAAGCCGTCGCAGGTCTCGCGCATGATCCCCAGGCGCTCGCGGCCGATCTGCGACAGCGGCGGGTGGTAGAGCAGCACGCAGTGGCTCGCCGCGCTGCCCCGGCCGACGCGGCCCCGCAGCTGGTGCAATTGGGCCAGGCCCAGGCGCTCGGGGTTCTCGATGATCATCAGGCTGGAGTTGGGCACGTCCACGCCGACTTCGATCACCGTGGTGGCGACCAGCAACTGCAGCATGCCTTCCTTGAAGGCTTCCATGACCACGGCCTTGTCCGCCGGCTTCATGCGCCCGTGGATCAGGCCGACGCGCAGCTCGCCCAGCGCCGAGGAGAGTTCCTCATAGGTGGTTTCCGCGGCCTGGCAGGTGAGTTCTTCGGATTCCTCGATCAACGTGCACACCCAATACGCCTGACGGCCTTCCGCACAGGCGGCGCGCACCCGCTCGATCACTTCGATGCGGCGACTGTCGGCCACCAGCACGGTGTTTACCGGGGTGCGGCCGGGCGGCAGCTCGTCGAGGATCGAAGTATCGAGGTCGGCGTAGGCGCTCATTGCCAGGGTCCGCGGAATGGGCGTGGCGGTCATGATCAGCTGGTGCGGGCAGAGCCGGCCGTCGACGCCTTTCTGGCGCAGGGCAAGACGCTGCTGTACGCCGAAGCGGTGCTGTTCGTCGATGATTACCAGGGCCAGGCGCTTGAACTTCACTTCGTCCTGGAACAGCGCGTGGGTGCCGACGATCATCGGCGCGCCGCCGGCGATCTGTTCCAGTGCGCTGGCGCGGGCCTTGCCCTTGAGCTTGCCGGCCAGCCAGGCGACTTCGATGCCCAGCGGCTGCAGCCACTTGGTGAAGTTGAGGAAGTGCTGCTCGGCGAGGATTTCGGTGGGCGCCATCAGCGCCACCTGGTAGCCGGCTTCCAGCGCCTGCAGGGCGGCGAGGGCGGCGACCACGGTCTTGCCGGCGCCGACGTCGCCCTGCACCAGGCGCAGCATGGGTTCGGGCTGGGCGAGGTCGTAGGCGATCTCCGCGCCGACGCGCTGCTGCGCGCCAGTGGGCTTGAAACCGAGGTTCTTCAGGTAAAGCGCCGGCAGGCGCTTGGCCGGCGGCAGTTGCGGCGCGGCCTGGGAGCGCACGCTCTCGCGCAGGCGTTGCAGCGACAGCTGGTGAGTCAGCAGTTCCTCGAAGGCGAGACGGTGCTGGGCCCAGTGGCGGCCTTCGGCGAGTTCTTCCAGGTCGGCGTCCGGCGGTGGCCGGTGCAGGTAGCGGATGGCTTCGTCCAGCGGGCCCAGGCGGTAGTCGCGGGCCAGTTCCGCCGGCAGCCAGTCCGGCAGGCTCGAGGGGCCCAGGCGCGCCAGAGTCTGCTCGCTGAGCTGGCGCAGGCGCTGCTGGGTGAGGCCTTCGGTGGTCGGGTAGATCGGCGTCAGGGTCTGCTCCACCGGCGCCGCGGCGGCGTCGGTGAGCGAGCGGTATTCGGGGTGGTAGATCTCCAGGCCCGAAGCGCCGGGGCGAGCCTCACCGTAGCAACGCAGGTGCGTGCCGCGCTTGAGGTTCTCCTTCTGCGCCTGGCTGAAGTGGTAGAAGCGCAGGCTCAGGGTGCCGGTGCCGTCCTGCAGGCGCACCAGCAGGCTGCGCCGCTTGCCCATCACCACGTCGGCGCCGGAGACCACGCCTTCGACCACGGCATCCTGTCCCGGACGCAGGGCGCCGATGGGGGTGATGCGGGTGCGGTCCTGGTAGCGTAGCGGCAGGTGGAAGAGGATGTCCTGGAGGTTTTCCAGGCCGACCTTCGCCAGCTTTTCTTCCAGCGCGGCGCCCACGCCCTTGAGCGCGGTGACCGGGACGTTCGACAGATCGGTCATGCCGGCTCGGCTTCACCCTTGACGGTCGGCTTGGCGACCGAGCACAGGCGGATCGAGTCGGCCAGTACCTCGATGGCGCGCGGGCGCGGGAAGCTGGCGCGCCAGGCGATGGCGACGGTGCGGAAGGGGACTGGCGCGCTGAACGGGCGCACTTCCAGCACGCCCGGTGCGTAGTGATGGCTGTCCACGGCGGAGAACGGCAGCACCGACACGCCAAGGCCGGAGGCGACCATGTGGCGGATGGTTTCCAGCGAGCTGGATTCCACCGTGGTGTGCCTGTTTTCGCCGCCCTTGTGGGTGGTCGGGCAGGCTTCGAGCACCTGGTCGCGGAAGCAGTGGCCTTCGCCGAGCAGCAGCAGACTCTTGTCGTTGAGCAGCTCCGGGTCGATAGTCTTCTTCGCGGTCCATTGGTGGTCCGCCGGCATCAGCACGTAGAAGGGCTCGTCGAACAACTGCAGGGTCAGCACGTCGGCTTCCTGGAACGGCAGGGCGATGATGATCGCGTCCAGCTCGCCGGTGCGCAGCTTGTCGCGCAGGATATGGGTGAAGTTTTCCTCGATGTACAGCGGCATCTGCGGGGCAACCCGGTGCAGCTGCGGGATCAGGTGCGGGAACAGGTATGGGCCGATGGTGTAGATGGCGCCGACCTTGAGCGGCGAGGTCAGCTGGTTCTTGCCGGCCTGGGCCAGTTCACGGATGCCCTGGGCCTGCTCCAGCACCTTCTGCGCCTGCGCCACGATGCCTTCGCCGACCGGGGTCAGGCGCACCGCACTCTTGCTGCGCTCGAAGATCAGTACGCCGAGCTCGTCTTCCAGCTTCTTCACGCCCACCGACAGGGTCGGCTGGCTGACGTGGCAGCGCTCCGCGGCGCGGCCGAAGTGTTGCTCCTGGGCAAGCGTGACGATGTAGCGCAGTTCGGTAAGGGTCATGGCGACTAAGTCCGTTGAGGTGGCCCAAGCATAGCGGCTGCACCGCCGCGAACCAACCGCGCTAAACTGCCGAGCTTTGATTCGCGGAGCCAAGCATGAGCAAGAGCACCTTCCCCAGCCTGATGATCGTCGGTTGCGGCGATGTCGGCAGCCGCCTGGGACGCCAACTGGCCGCCCGTGACTGGCGCGTCCACGGCCTGCGCCGCAACGTTGCCGCGCTGCCGCTGGAAGTGCTGCCGGTGGCCGGCGACCTGGGCCAGCTCGAATGCCCGGACACCTGGCCGGTGGGCAAACTGGACTACCTGGTGTTCTGCGCCGCCGCGACCCAGCACGATGAAGCCGGCTATCGCGCTGCCTACGTCGAAGGCCTGCGCAACACCCTCGGCTGGCTGCAGCAGCGCGGGCAGTTGCCCAAGCGCCTGCTGTTCGTCTCCAGTAGCGGCGTGTACGCCCAGCGCGATGGCGAGTGGATCGACGAGACCTCGCCCGCCGAAGCCCAGAGCTATTCCGGCAGCGTGATGCTCGAAGCCGAGCAGCTGGCGCTGCAGAGCGGCATTCCCGCCAGTGTCGTGCGTCTCACCGGCATCTACGGCCCTGGTCGTGAGTGGCTGCTCAAACAGGTGCGCGAGGGCTACCGCGTCGCCAGCGAGCCGCCGCTGTACGCCAACCGCATCCATGCCGAGGACGCCGCCGGCCTGCTCGCCGCGCTGTTGGAGGCCGACCGCAGCGGCGTGGCGCTGGACGACTGCTACATCGGTGTCGACGACGAACCGGCGGCGCTGCACGACGTGGTCGGCTGGCTGCGCGAGCATCTGGGCGTCACCCACTGGGCCGACGAGCAGACCGTACGCCGCGCCGGCAGCAAGCGCTGCAGCAACGCCCGCGCTCGCGCGCTGGGCTGGGAGCCGCGTTACCCGAGCTTCCGCGAAGGCTACGCGGCCATCCTCGCGGGTAAGCGGGACTGATGGACGCCAACCGGCTGCTGGTGCGCCCCTGGTTACCGGGGGTGGAGTTGTTCCATGCGGACTTCTCCGGCCAGCCGTTCGGGCGCCACAGCCATGATGCCTTTGCCATCGGCGCCATCCTGCACGGCGCGGGTGGCTACCAGTGCCGCGGCGCGCACCACGTGCTGCCGGCCGGCACCCTGTCGCTGATGAACCCGGAGGAGCCGCACACTGGCAATGCCGAGTCCGAGCGGCTGGTCTATCGCATGCTCTATATCGAAGAGTCGCGCCTGCTCCCGCTGCTGGGCCGCAAGCAGTTGCCGCGCGGCTTCCAGGCGCTCAATCCGCACGATGACGGGCAGGTGGCGGAGGCGCTGCGGCGCGTCGCCACGGAGTTCGAACGCAACGACGCGCTGGCGCTGGAGAGCGAACTGCTGGCGCTGCTGGAGCTGGTGTTCGTCCGCCACGGCGGCATGCGCCCGAATGCTTCGGCATCCCGCGACGGCAGCGTCACCGCGAGGTTGCGCGACTACCTGGAAGCGCATTACCGCGAGGCGGTCAGCCTCGAAGCGCTGGCCGAGCTGCTGCAGCGCCATCCGCGCCACCTGATCGAAGCTTTCCGCAACGCCTACGGCGTGCCGCCGCACACCTACCTGCTGCAGCGGCGCATCCGCGAGGCCAAGCGCTTGCTGGTGGCCGGCGAGAAGCCGCTGGAGGTCGCGCTGAACCTGGGGTTCTACGACCAGGCGCACTTCTCCGGGACCTTCCGCCGCTTCACCGGCGTTACGCCCGGTCGCTTCCTGCGCGCCACGCGCACCTGACTTTCTTCCAAGACCGGCGAACCCCGGCGCTTCCAGACTGCGCGACGCCGCTATCCGGGAGATCGCCATGTTCGCCGCCTTCGCGCTGGTCGCCAGCACCCACTTCGCCGCCCTGCTGTCGCCGGGACCGGACTTCTTTCTGCTGATCCGCGCCGCGCTGCTGCGTGGTCGACGCCACGCCGACGGCTGTGCGGCGGGCATCGCCCTGGCCAACCTGGCGAGCATGCTGCTGGTGCTGTTCGTCCTCGGCCTGTTGCCGGAAGTGGCCAGCCATGGATTGCGGGTGGTTCAGTTGCTGGGTGGCGTCTACTTCGTCTGGCTCGGCGCGCAGGCGCTGCTGGCGCGTCGGGAGCTGGAGATTCCTGCGGAGCTGGGTGAACAGCGCAGCGGGGGATTTCTGCGCGGGATGCGCGAGGGCCTGTTTGCCAGCAGCCTGAACCCCAAGCTGCCGATCTTCTACACCGGGCTGTTCGGCGTGCTCGGGCAGTTCCACCTGCCGGGCTGGGCACTGGGAGTCTGCGTGCTGTGGATGGGCGCGGTGGTGCTGCTGTGGGACATGGCGCTGGTGCGCCTGCTGGATCGCCCGCGCTGGCGCGGCTGGCTGAAGCGCCGGGTCACGGCGCTGGACCGCCTTTGCGGCGGCCTGTTGCTGGCGCTGGGTGGCTGGCTGCTGTGGAGCGGGCTGCGCTGAAGGTTATCGTTCGCGCCCGCCCGCTCGCGCGGATCAGTCGCGCTCCAGGGTCCAGACCTTGTTGCCGGGCGCGTACTGCGGCATCTCGTCGGACTGGGCGCGGTTCACCGCTTCGAACAGCTCCAGCTTGTCGCCGTCGCGCTCGAAGAGGAATTCGCGGCCCTGCTGGCCCTGTTGCAGCCAGATGCTGTCGTTGTCGCCGCTCATGGCCGCGCAGTCGCCGGCCAGGCACAGCGCGTAGCGATCGAAGCCGGGCATGCCTTCGAGGCTGCCGTTGGCGGCGAACTTGACCTTGCTGCCCTTGCCTTCGCCTTCCTCGATGATCCAGGTGCCGTTCAGGTAGGCGGCGTAGAGGGCGTTCTCGAAGGTGCTGCCGGCCGGGCTCTGTGCGGCGGGCTGCTCCTTGGGGCGCAGGAAGCGCTGCTCGGGCCAGTTGTCGCTGCCCACCTGCACCAGCTCCTTGCCGTCAAGCTCCAGGGATTCCTGGTTGCTGCCGTAGAAGTCGACGCGGTAGTGCTTGGGATCTTCGGCGGTCAGCTGGCCTTCGCCGAGCTCGAAGCCGTTGCTGAAGGTGGCCTGGCTGGCCTTGGTGTCCAGCTTCCATTCCAGGTTCGGGCCGTAGGCCAGCAGCGCCTCGCGCAGCTTGCCACCCTTGCCGGCGGCATCGATGGCGGCCTGGTTGACCCAGACGCCGGAAGGGTCGGACGGGGTGCCGGCGCAGCCGGTGAGCAGGCCGATCAGGGCGCTCAGGATCAGGGCGCGACGCATGTTTGCTCCTTGCAGACAAAGGAACGGGGCCGCTGGGGCCCCGTAGGTGTTTCGCAGTGCTTATTCCAGGACGACGATGGCGTCCATCTCGACCTGGGCGCCCTTGGGCAGGGCGGCAACGCCGATGGCGGCGCGGGCCGGGTAGGGCTGGACGAAGTACTTGCCCATGATCTCGTTGACCTTGGCGAAGTGCGACAGGTCAGTGAGGAAGATGTTCAGCTTGGCGACGTCGTGCAGGTAGCCACCGGAAGCCTCGATGACGGCTTTCAGGTTCTCGAAGACCTGGACGGTCTGCTCTTCGAAGCCCTCGACCAGTTCCATGGTTTTCGGGTCCAGCGGGATCTGGCCGGAGACATAGACGGTGTTGCCAGCCTTGATCGCCTGGGAGTAAGTGCCGATGGCGGCCGGGGCTTTGTCGGTGTGGATAACGGTCTTGGTCATGTCGACTCCTAACGGGGTGGGATCAGTTGCGCATGCGGGTGATGCGGATCACGCCCTTGAGCGCGCGCAGCTTCTTGATGACGCGGGCCAGGTGCACGCGGTCATGCACGCTGACGACGAGCTGGACCACGCTGATGCGACCGTCGCGCTCGTCCATGCTGATCTTCTCGATGTTGCCGTCGGCGGCGTTGACGCTGGTCGCCAGCAGGGCGATCAGGCCGCGCTGGTGTTCCAGCTCGACGCGCAGTTCGACGTTGAATTCGCCGGTGACATCCTTGGCCCAGCTGAGCTGGATGCACTTTTCCGGATTGTGGCGGATTTCGCTGATGTTCCGGCAGTTCTCCAGGTGCACGACCATGCCCTTGCCGGCCGACAGGTGGCCGACGATCGGGTCGCCGGGAATCGGCGTGCAGCACTTGGCGTAGCTGAGCACCAGGCCTTCGGTGCCACGGATCGCCAGCGGCCCTTCGGCGCTGGGGGCCTGCTCACCCTCGCTGGACAGCAGGCGGCGCGCGACCACGTAGGCCATGCGGTTGCCCAGGCCGATCTCTTCGAGCAGGTCCTCGAAGACTTCCATGCGGTATTCGTTGAGCACGCCCTGGATGCGTTCCTGCGGGATCTTTTCCAGGTGGCTGTCGAAGCCGGCCAGCGTCTTGTTCAGCAGGCGCTCGCCGAGGTTGATCGACTCGGAGCGGCGCTGCAGCTTGAGCGCGTGGCGGATGTGCGTACGCGCCTTGCCGGTGACCACGAAGTTGAGCCAGGCCGGGTTCGGCCGGGTACCCGGTGCGGTGACGATTTCCACCGTCGCGCCGCTCTGCAGCGGTTCGGAAAGCGGCGCCAGGCGGCGATTGATACGGCAGGCGATGCAGCTGTTGCCGACGTCGGTGTGCACCGCGTAGGCGAAGTCGACGGCCGTGGAGCCCTTGGGCAGCTCCATGATGCGGCCCTTGGGCGTGAAGACGTAGACCTCGTCCGGGAACAGGTCGATCTTCACGTTCTCGATGAATTCCAGCGAGTTGCCGGCGCGCTGCTGCAGCTCGAGGATGCCCTTCACCCACTGACGGGCGCGGGCATGGGTGCCTTTCTGCGCTTCCTCTTCGCTGGACTTGTACAGCCAGTGCGCGGCGATGCCGTGGTTGGCCATCTCTTCCATCTCGCGGGTGCGGATCTGGATCTCGATGGGCACGCCGTGCATGCCGAACAGCGTGGTGTGCAACGACTGGTAGCCGTTGGCCTTGGGAATCGCGATGTAGTCCTTGAAGCGACCGGGGAACGGCTTGTACAGGTTGTGCACGGCGCCGAGCACGCGGTAGCAGGTGTCGACCTTGTCGACCACGATACGGAAGGCGTAGACGTCCATGATCTCGTTGAACGCCTTGCGCTTGCCGCGCATCTTCTTGTAGATGCTGAACAGGTGCTTCTCGCGGCCCAGGACCTGGCCTTCCATGCTTTCGCGGGCGAGGCAGTTGACCAGCGATTCCTGGATCTTGCCGACGATCTCGCGGCGGTTGCCACGGGCCTTCTTCACCGCCTGGCGGATGCGCTCGGAGCGCATCGGGTGCATGGCCTTGAAGCCCAGGTCCTCGAATTCCACGCGCATGCTGTGCATGCCCAGCCGGTTGGCGATGGGGGCGTAGATTTCCAGGGTTTCCTTGGCGATGCGCCGGCGCTTCTCGCCGGACAGCACTTCCAGGGTGCGCATGTTGTGCAGGCGGTCGGCCAGCTTCACCAGGATCACGCGGATGTCGCGCGCCATGGCCATGGCCATCTTCTGGAAGTTCTCGGCCTGCGCCTCGGCCTTGGACTCGAAGTTCATCTGGGTCAGCTTGCTGACCCCGTCCACGAGTTCCGAGACGGTTTCGCCGAACTGCGCGGTGAGCGCTTCCTTGGCGATGCCGGTGTCCTCGATCACGTCGTGCAGCATGGCGGCCATCAGGCTCTGATGGTCCATGTGCATGTCGGCGAGGATATTGGCGACGGCGAGCGGATGGGTGACGTAAGCCTCGCCGCTGCGGCGGCGCTGCCCGTCGTGGGCCTGCTCGGCGTAGTAGTAGGCGCGGCGGACCAGATTGACCTGGTCCGGGCCCAGATAGCTCGACAGACGATCGGCGAAGGCATCTATGCTCGGCATGGGTTCACCCCCTGCCGAGCGGTACGTCGCAGTGCACCGATTCGTCGGCCGGACATCGACTTACAGAGCCTCGTTGTTGGCCTCGTCTTCGAAGGCAGCGAACAGCGGTTCTTCTTCAACCACGTCCTCCAGCAGAACGATTTCGTTGTCGATCAGGCCGGAAGCGATTTCGCGCAGGGCGACGACGGTGGGCTTGTCGTTTTCCCACGGTACCTTCGGCTCTTTGCCGCCGGTGGCCAGCTGACGCGAACGCTTGGTGGCGAGCATGACCAGCTCGAAACGGTTATCGACGTTGTCCAGGCAGTCTTCAACGGTGACGCGGGCCATGGTGTTCCTCGTTACTAAAATGTAGGCCCGGAAAATGCCGGGCGGACTGGATAGTCTAAAAAATCGCCAATCTTTATGGAAGTGCCTTCTCTCGGCGACTTCAGGCCAACAGGCGTTGCAGCAGCTCGGTATGACGCTGCTGCTGGGCATCCTGACGGAGTTGGCGGGCGCGGAAGATCGCCTTGAGGTCTTCCAGCGCGTGGGCGAAATCGTCGTTGATCACCAGGTGATCGTATTCCACATAGTGGCTCATTTCGCTGACGGCTTCCTGCATGCGCCGCTCGATCACCTCGTCGCTGTCCTGGCCACGGTTGGTCAGGCGCTGGCGCAGGGCTTCCTGGGTCGGCGGCAGGATGAAGATCGATTGCGCCTGGGGCATCAGCCGGCGTACCTGCTGCGCGCCCTGCCAGTCGATCTCCAGGATCAGGTCGTTGCCTTCGGCGAGGGTCTTCTCGACCCAGCGCTGGGAAGTGCCGTAGAGGTTGTCGAAGACCTGTGCGTGCTCGAGGAATTCGTTGCGCTCGAGCATGGCGCGGAAGGTGTCGTGGCCGACGAAGTGGTAGTTCACCCCGTCCACTTCGCCCGGGCGCATGCCGCGGGTGGTGTGGGAGACGGAGACGCGCACGCTGGGCATGGCGTCGAGCAGGGCCTTGACCAGGCTGGTCTTGCCGGCGCCCGACGGCGCGGAAACGATGTAGAGGGTGCCGGACATGGCGCTTTCCTGGAGTTGCGGTTGACTGTGGTTGAAGCCGGATGTTTCCGGCTTACTCGATATTCTGGACCTGTTCGCGCATCTGCTCGATCAGGACCTTGAGGTTGACTGCGGCCTGGGTGGAGCGCGGGTCGAAAGCCTTCGAACCCAGCGTGTTGGCCTCGCGGTTGAGTTCCTGCATCAGGAAGTCCAGGCGCCGGCCGGCGGCGCCGCCCGCCTTGAGCACGCGGCGTACTTCGGTGACGTGGGTGGTCAGGCGATCCAGTTCCTCGGCGACGTCGCTCTTCTGCGCCAGCAGGACCATTTCCTGTTCCAGGCGCTGCGGGTCGAGCTCGGCTTTCATCTCGGTGAAGCGGTCGAGTACTTTCTGGCGCTGGTTGGCGAGCATTTCCGGCACCAGCTGGCGCAGGTTGGCCACGTCTTCCTGCATGGCTGTCAGGCGCTCGTCGATGATCTTCGAAAGCTCTGCACCTTCGCGGGCCCGGCCGGCCTTGAGTTCATCCAGGGCCTGGTTGAAGGCGGCCAGCGCGCTGGCGTTGAGCGCCTGTGGATCGGCGGCATCGCCTACCAGCACACCGGGCCAGGCCAGCACGGCCAGCGGATCGAGCGGGGCGGGGTTCTTGATCAGGTCGGCGACGGTCTCGGCGGCGGCGACCAGTTGCCCGGCGCGCTCGCGGTCGACCTGCAGCGCCTTGCCGGCGTTTTCCTCGTTGAAGCGCAGGGTGCATTCCACCTTGCCGCGCGACAGGCCCTGGCGCAGCGCCTCGCGCACCGCACCTTCGAGGTCGCGGAAGGCTTCGGGCAGGCGCAGGTTGGGCTCGAGGTAGCGGTGGTTGACCGAGCGCAGCTCCCAGCTCAGGGTTCCATGGGTGCTGGCGCGCTCGACGCGGGCGAAGGCGGTCATGCTGTGGACCATGGAGTCACCTCTCTGAATGGACTGGGAAAACGGCCGACAGGTCGTCGGAAACCGGTAATTGTACCCCAGCGTAGCGTGCCGCAGTACGCCGGCGGTGGTTGCGCCCGTCCGCTGGCCTCTATAATGGCGGACATTCCCCCGCCAGTAATCTGTACAGGATGCCTCCATGAACCGTCCCAGTGGCCGCGCCGCCGACCAACTGCGCCCGATCCGTATCACCCGCCATTACACCAAGCACGCCGAGGGCTCCGTGCTGGTCGAGTTCGGCGACACCAAGGTGATCTGCACCGTCAGCGCCGAATCCGGTGTGCCGCGCTTCCTCAAGGGCCAGGGCCAGGGCTGGCTGACCGCCGAATACGGCATGCTGCCGCGTTCCACCGGCGAGCGTAACCAGCGCGAAGCCGCGCGCGGCAAGCAGGGTGGCCGCACCCTGGAAATCCAGCGTCTGATCGGCCGCTCCCTGCGTGCCGCGCTGGACCTGTCCAAGCTGGGCGAGAACACTCTGTACATCGACTGCGATGTGATCCAGGCCGACGGTGGCACCCGCACCGCTTCCATCACCGGCGCTACCGTGGCGCTGATCGACGCCCTGGCCGTGCTGAAGAAGCGCGGCGCGCTCAAGGGCAACCCGCTCAAGCAGATGGTCGCCGCGGTGTCCGTGGGCATGTACCAGGGCGAGCCGGTACTGGATTTGGACTACCTGGAAGACTCCGCTGCCGAGACCGACCTGAACGTGGTCATGACCGATGCCGGCGGCTTCATCGAAGTCCAGGGCACCGCCGAGGGCGCCCCCTTCCAGCCGGCCGAGCTCAATGCCATGCTGGAACTGGCGCAGCAGGGCCTGCGCGAGCTGTTCGAACTGCAGCGCGCCGCGCTGGCAGACTGACCCGGCGGGCGGCACGCCCGCCCGATCTTCAAGTGCAAGGAGCGAAAGGATGAGCGACGAAGTACCGGTACAGCAGGTTCAGCCGAGCCAGGAAGCCCGCCAGTGGGCGATGTTCTGCCACTTCGCCGCCTTCCTCGGCTTCATCTTCCCCTTCGGCAACCTGCTCGGGCCGCTGATCGTCTGGCAGATCAAGCGTGAATCGGACCCGTTCGTGGACCGTCAGGGCAAGGAAGCGCTGAACTTCCAGATCACCGTGAGCCTCGCGGTGGTGGTCAGCTGCCTGCTGATGCTGGTGGTGATCGGCTTCTTGCTGCTGGGGCTGGTGAGCATCGGCGCGCTGGTGCTGACCATCATTGCCGGAATCAAGGCCAACGAAGGGCTGGATTACCGCTATCCCTTCACCTGGCGGCCGATCAAGTAAGCGCGCTCCAGACACGAAAAAGCCGGCTCGAAGCCGGCTTTTTTCTGTCCGCCTTGCGGCGGCGCGACAGGACTCAGATGCTCAGGGTCCAGTCGTAATCGACGATCAGTGGCGCATGCTGGGAGAAGCGCGGCTGGCGCGGCAGCTTGGCGCTGCGCACGAAGCGGCGCAGACCCGGCGTGAGGATCTGATAGTCGAAGCGCCAGCCCAGGTTGAGCAGGTCGGCCTGTTCGCTGTCCGGCCACCAGCTGTACTGGTCGCCTTCGCGGTTGACCTCGCGCAGGGCGTCGACATAGCCCATGGTGCCGAAGATCTCATCCATCCAGCCACGCTCCGGCGCCATGAAGCCCGGCGATTGCTGGCATTCGCGCCAGTTCTTCACGTCCAGCTTCTGGTGCGCGACGTACAGCGAGCCGCAATAGATGTATTCGCGGCGCTTGCGGCGCTGCTTGTTCATGTACTGGGCGAAATCGTCCATGAACTTGAACTTGTGGTTCAGGTTCTCGTCCCCTTCCTGCCCGGTAGGCAGCAGGAGAGTGGCGATACTCACCTTATCGAAATCGGCTTGCAGGTAGCGCCCGTAACGATCGGCCATCTCGAAACCCAGACCGCTTATGACAGCCTTGGGTTGCAGACGACTATAGATTGCGACGCCGCCCTGACTGGGCACTTCGGCATCGCAGGCGTACAGGAAGTAGCCATCCAGTTGGTAGGATGGGTCATCCAGATCGAAAGCGGAGGCGCGGGTATCCTGCAAGCAGATCACGTCGGCATTCTGGGCTTGCAGCCAACTGAGCAAACCACGCTCGGCTGCAGCCTGAATACCATTCACGTTCACACTGATGATCCGCATAAATGGCCCCCAAAATCACGTGTGTGTATGATACCCGAGCTCAAACGGTTTAGCTAAATTCATACCGGCCGGTTCTCTCCCATGCAGCCATATCAACGCGATTTCATCCGCTTCGCCATCGAGCGCGGCGTTCTTCGTTTCGGCGAATTCACCCTCAAGTCCGGACGTACCAGTCCGTACTTCTTCAATGCCGGTCTGTTCAATACCGGCGTTGCGCTGTCCCAGCTGGGTCGTTTCTACGCCAGCGCGGTGGTCGACAGCGGCATACCTTTCGACGTGTTGTTCGGTCCGGCCTATAAAGGAATTCCGCTGGCGGCCGCTACAGCCATTGCGCTGGCCGAACAGCACGGCCGCGACCTGCCCTGGTGCTTCAACCGCAAGGAAGCCAAGGACCACGGCGAAGGTGGCACGCTGGTCGGCGCACCGCTGGCCGGTCGCGCGCTGATCATCGACGATGTGATCACCGCTGGCACCGCGATCCGCGAAGTCATGCAGATCATCGACGCCCAGGGGGCCCAGGCCGCCGGCGTGTTGATCGCGCTGAACCGCCAGGAGCGCGGCAAGGGCGAACTGTCGGCGATCCAGGAAGTTGAACGGGACTTCTCGATCCCGGTCGTAAGCATTGTCTCGTTGGAGCAGGTGCTGGAATATCTGGCTGGTGACGGGCAGCTCAAGCAGCATCTCGCGGCTGTCGAGGCCTATCGAGCGCAGTACGGTATCTAACCGGAACAAGGGTGTCGGGCATGGCCAAGCAGGGTGCTTACCGCTACAGGGTGTTGATGGGGCTTCTGGGGGCCATGCTTGCAGGCCAGGTGCTAGCTGCCGGCAAACCGGCAGCCAGTGCCGGCGGCGCAGTGGAGTTGTACCGTTATGTCGATGACCGGGGCATCACCGTCATCGACCGCCTTGGCGTACCGCCGCAGTACATCGGCAAGGGCTACCAGGTGCTCAACGACCAGGGCCGGGTGATCCGTGAGGTGCCGCCAGCGCCGACTGCCGCCGAGATCGAGCAGCGCAAGGCAGATGCCGCCCGAGCCAGTTCCGACCAGCAATTGATGCGCATGTACACCAGCGTGGACGACGTCGACCGCGCACGCGACCGCAAGCTGGCTGAGCTCGATGGGCTGGCCAGCGTGGCCAAGGGCAACCTGCAGTCGCTGAAAGCGCAGCAGGCCAACCTGCAAGCCCGCGCCGCCGAGCAGGAACGCGCCGGGCGCCAGGTGCCAGAGGACCTGGTCGCGCAGCTGAGCAACCTGCGCAGCGATGAGCAACGCCTGAAGCAGGACATCGCCCGCTATCAGCAACTGCGCACCCAGGCGCAGAGCAGCTTCGCCTCCGACCGGGCGCGTTTCGCCCAGATATCCGGCGGCAACTGAGGCCGACGCTCTCGCCGCGCGTACTGCGGCCCTTACTGCTGAGGCGAGACGCGCTCGAATTCGTTGATTTTACCGCGCAGCCAGTCCGGCAGGGGTTGGCTCGTCCGGTCTTCGCCGGCATAGGCGTAGATCAGCTCGCCCAACGTCAGCAGAGTTTCCTCACACCAGATCGATACCTGGAAGGTCAGGCTGCTGCGGCCCAGCCGGCTGACGCGCACGCCCATTTCCAGCCAGTCGTCGAAGCGTGCGGGTGCCAGGTATTCCAGGGTGGTCTTCACCGCGAACAGATCGCCACCGCCGCGCAGCAGGTCGGCCGGGTAGCTCACGCCCAGATGGCGGTAATACTCGGTGGTGGCGACGTCGGCATAGGTCAGGTAGTTGCCGTTGAAGACGATGCCTTGCGGATCGACCTCCGACCAGCGCACGCGCAGGCCGTGGAAGAAGCTGAAGTCGTTGCGGGAAACGGGAGATGCGGCCATGCGGAAGCTCCTGGAAACCTGATCGAGGCGGCGCGTCCATGAAGCTGTCGCCGTTTCGAGCAGGCAGAAAAACACCCGCGAGGATCGCTCCTGGCGGGTGTCGTCGTTTCGATCAGCGCGACTTGCGGTTGGTGATCAGCGTACCGACACCGCTGTCGGTGAAGATCTCCAGCAGCACTGCGTTGGGTACGCGGCCATCGATGATGTGTGCGCTGGTTACGCCGCCCTGGACCGCCTCGAGGGCGCAGCGGATCTTCGGCAGCATGCCGCCGTAGATGGTGCCGTCGGCGATCAGCTCATTGACCTGTTCCGTGGTCAGGCCGGTGAGGACCTGGCCCTGCTTGTCCATCAGGCCGGCGATGTTGGTGAGCAGCATCAGCTTCTCGGCCTTCAGCGCCTCGGCCACCTTGCCGGCCACGAGGTCGGCGTTGATGTTGTAGGACTCGCCGTTGGCGCCCACGCCGATCGGCGCGATGACCGGGATGAAGTCACCCTGGACCAGCATGTTCAGCAGATCGACATTGACCCCGGTGACTTCGCCCACGTGGCCGATGTCGATGATTTCCGGCTTGGTCATCTCTGGCGTCTGACGGGTGACGGTGAGCTTCTTCGCACGGATCAGCTCGGCGTCTTTCCCGGTCAGGCCGATGGCGCTGCCGCCATGACGGTTGATCAGGTTGACGATGTCCTTGTTCACCTGGCCGCCGAGGACCATCTCCACCACATCCATGGTCTGCGCGTCGGTGACGCGCATGCCATCGATGAAGTGACTCTCGATCGACAGGCGGCTGAGCAGGTCGCCGATCTGCGGACCACCACCATGGACCACCACCGGGTTGATGCCGACGGCTTTCATCAGCACCACGTCGCGGGCGAAGCTGTTCTTCAGCTCGTCCGTTTCCATGGCGTTGCCGCCGTACTTGATCACCAGCGTCTTGCCGACGAAACGGCGGATGTAGGGCAGGGCTTCGGCAAGGACGCGGGCAACCTGGGCGGCGTCATCGCGGCTCTGGGTCATGGTGGGCTCCGGCATAGAGGTCAAAAGGGCAGGCTGAGGGCGGGGTCGACCGCTTTCAGCTGGGTGCGGAACACTTCCTTGATGCGTTCCAGTTCTTCCTGGGAATCCGCCTCGAAGCGCAGGACCAGCACCGGCGTGGTGTTGGACGCGCGAACCAGGCCCCAGCCTTTGGGGTAATCCACACGCACGCCGTCGAGGGTGGTGAGGTTGGCTTCACCCCACTGGCCTCGGGCCTGCAGCGCCTCGATCAGGGCGAACTTGCCCTCGTCGGTGACGGTGATGTTGATTTCCGGGGTGGAGATGTCCATCGGGAACGCGGAGAACACGCGCTCGGCATCGCGCTTGTCCAGGCTGATGATTTCCAGCAGGCGGGCGGCGCTGTAGATGCCATCGTCGAAGCCGTACCAGCGCTCCTTGAAGAAGATGTGGCCGCTCATCTCGCCGGCGAGCAGGGCGCCGGTTTCCTTCATCTTCTTCTTGATCAGCGAGTGGCCGGTCTTCCACATCACCGGGCGGCCGCCGTAGCCGCTGATCAGCGAGATCAGGCGACGGGTGCATTTGACGT
This sequence comes from Pseudomonas sp. PDM17, assembly GCF_014851985.1. Classification (NCBI taxonomy): domain Bacteria; kingdom Pseudomonadati; phylum Pseudomonadota; class Gammaproteobacteria; order Pseudomonadales; family Pseudomonadaceae; genus Pseudomonas; species Pseudomonas sp. PDM17. Next base: position 836,669 of record NZ_JACVAT010000003.1, on the reverse strand, counting down.
CGAAGATGATGTCGGCGCCCGGGTTGCGCGATACCACGTCCTTGGCGAACAGCATCAGCAGGCGGTCGGGGTAGATGATGGTGCCTTCGTTGGTCACCACGCCCACGCGGTCGCCGTCGCCGTCGAAGGCCAGGCCCAGGTCGGCGCCGGTCTCTTTCACCTTGGCGATCAGGTCTTCCAGGTTTTCGGGCTTGCCCGGGTCCGGGTGGTGGTTGGGGAAGGTGCCGTCGACGTCGCAGTACAGCGGGATCACGGTGCAGCCCAGGGCTTCGATCAGTTGCGGGGCGATCACGCCGGCCACGCCGTTGCCACAGTCCACCACCACTTTCAGCGGCTTGGCCAGGGCGATGTCGTCGCGGATCTGCTGGAAGTAGCGCGGCAGGATGTCGACCTGCTGCACGTTGCCCACGCCGGAAGCGAGGTCGTCGTTCTGGATGCGCTCGCGCAGGGCCTGGATCTGCTCATTGGCCAGGGTCTCGCCGGCGACGACGATCTTGAAGCCGTTGTAGTCCGGCGGGTTGTGGCTGCCGGTGAGCATCACGCCCGACTTGCCTTCCAGGACGTTGGCTGCGTAGTACAGGACCGGGGTCGGCACCATGCCGATGTCGGTCACCTGGCAACCGCAGTCGACCAAGCCCTGGATCAGTTGCTGCACCAACTCGGGGCCGGACAGGCGGCCGTCACGGCCCACGGAGACACACGGCTCGCCGCGCGCCAGGCTTTCGGAGCCGATTGCACGGCCGACCCAGTAGGCGGTCTCGGTGGTCAGGGTGTCGCCGACCACGCCACGGATGTCGTAGGCGCGGAAGATGCTGGCGGGCAGCTGCGGGGCTTTAGGCGTGCTCATAGCGTGTGTTTGCTCCAATCCCAGGAGATCCTGGTCTTCATCAAGAATGTCGATGTCCAGAATGTCGGTGTTCTGGAATAGCGGATCGACCAATGGCGTTTCGGTGGCAGCGGCCGGGGCGCTGGCAGCGGCGACAGCCGGGACTGGCTGGGCGGCGGCTGCAGGCGCGACGGGAGCGCTGGCACCCGGTGTTTCGGTCTTGCGACGCGGCTGACGAGCCAGCGCCTGAGCCAGCGCCTGCAGGCTCGGCAGGCTCAGCTCAGGAGCTTTGGCAGTGCGTTGGCCGGCGAGTTCCTGAATGAACTGCCCCAGGGCCTGGGCATCCTTGCTGACCCGGCGCTGCATCGCACTTTGCGCAAGATAGAGGCCGAGCAGGCCGCCCGCCAGCGCGAGCAGTGCGGCGATGCCCAGCAGGGCCGGCGAGTACAGCGGGTTGGTGAGGGTTGGGCCAGGGGTGAAGCTCAGTTTCCAGTTCGGGTTGCCGCTGGCGATGCTGAGCGGTGCACCCTCACTGGCCTGGCCGCGCTGCAGCAGCACCTGTGCCGGCGAGTTGCCGAACTGCTGGGAAAGCTGCAGCTGACCGATATCGGCGGACATCGGCGGCAGGCTGCCGAGCAGACGTTGCAGGTCGACGACCAGCAGCAGCGAGCCCTGGATCGAGTTGTCCGCACCGCGCAGGGCGGTGGGGCTGTAGACCAGCCAGCGGGTGCCGACCTTGTAGGCTTCCGGGGCCACGGCCTGGCCGCTCTCGACGCGGTGCAGCATGTCCAGCGCGGCATAGTTGAGCGGGCCGGGGCGGGAGGTGTCCTGTACGGCCTGACCGGTAGCATTCAGGTGAACGTCCACCAGCCCGTCCAGATGGCCCTGGCTCAGCGCCTTCTCCAGCGCGGCGATGCGCGTCGGATCATTGCTCTGCAGGGTCGGCAGCAGCTGCGAGTCGCTGGCCATGGCGCGGCTGTCCGCGACCAGCAGGCTGAGTGACTGGTGCAGCGCGCCGGCCTGGCTTTCCGACCAGGCGCTGCTCAGTTGAGCGATGTGGGTCTTGTCCGCCTGACCGAACAGGCTGAACCACAGCAGCACGCCGGCTGCCGCTACGCCGCCGACGGTAAGGACCAGGGCGGGCAGCAGCGGTTTGAGGTCGACCTTGGCCGCCAGCCCTTTGACGGGCTTCTCCGCCGGTACAAGTTCCGGCAGTTCGGCGCTGTCCTTGGCAGTGCGTTGGAAAAGTTTCATGCAACGTCTCCTCGGCGATTCATCCTGAAAGGAAAAAGGGTCAATGGCTGCCGGAATGACCGAAGCCGCCGGCGCCGCGCTGGCTCTCGTCGAAAGACTCGACCAGCTCGAAGTGCGCCTGCACCACCGGCACCAGCACCAGCTGGGCGATGCGTTCGCCAATGGCGATCTTGAATGCTGTCTGGCCGCGGTTCCAGCAGGAGACCATCAGTTCGCCCTGGTAGTCCGAGTCAATCAGGCCGACCAGGTTGCCCAGCACGATGCCGTGCTTGTGGCCCAGGCCCGAGCGCGGAAGGATCAGCGCAGCCAGGCCCGGATCGGCGACGTAAATGGACAGGCCGGTAGGGATCAGTACGGTCTGGCCCGGCTCGAGGACGCAGTCCTCCTGGAGCATGGCGCGCAGGTCGAGGCCGGCGGAACCGGGAGTTGCGTACTGCGGCAGCGGGAAGTCGCTGCCCAGGCGGGGATCGAGGATCTTGGCTTGCAGGGAATGCATTGAGTTCTCAGTGTTGATTGATGCGTTCGGCGATGAAGGCAATCAGCTGGCGGGCGATCTTGCCCTTGCTGGTCTGGGCGAACGCAGTCTTGTGCAATTCGCGGTCGATGACCGTGATGGCGTTCTCTTCACTATTGAAGCCGATGGACGGATTTGCGACGTCATTGGCGACGATCAGATCGAGATTCTTGTCCTTGAGCTTACGCGAGGCGTATTCGAGCAGGTTCTCGGTCTCCGCGGCGAAGCCGACGCTGAAGGGCCGGTCCTCGCGCAGCGAGAGGGTGGCGAGAATGTCGGGATTGCGCACCAGCTGCAAGAGCAGGCCGTCACCAGTGGTGGGGTCTTTCTTGAGTTTCTGCGTGGCGACCAGTTCCGGGCGGTAGTCGGCCACCGCGGCGGAAGCGATCAGGATGTCCGCCGGCATCGCCGCTTCGCAGGCGGCGAGCATGTCGCGGGCGCTGACCACGTCGACGCGGCTAACGCGGTCCGGGGTCGGCAGGTGCACCGGGCCGGTCACCAGGGTCACGCGGGCGCCGGCTTCGGCGGCCGCTTCGGCCAGGGCGAAGCCCATCTTCCCGGAGCTGTGGTTGGTGATGTAACGCACCGGGTCGATGTTTTCCTGGGTCGGCCCTGCGGTGATCAGGATGTGCTGGCCGGTCAGGGCCTTGAACTCGAAGCAGTCGGCGGCCAGTTGCGCCAGCTCTTCGGCCTCGAGCATGCGCCCCGGACCGACATCGCCGCAGGCCTGGCTGCCGGCGGCGGGGCCGAAGAAATGCAGGCCGCGGCTACGCAGTAGCTCGGCATTCACCTGAGTGGCCGGGTCGCGCCACATGGCCTGGTTCATTGCCGGCGCCAGGGCGACCTGGGCGTCGGTGGCGAGCACCAGGGTGGTCAGCAGGTCGTTGGCCACGCCCTGGGCCAGGCGCGCCATGAGGTCGGCGGTGGCGGGGGCGATCAGCACCAGATCGGCCCAGCGGGCCAGCTCGATATGCCCCATGGCCGCTTCGGCGGCGGGGTCGAGCAGATCCAGATGCACCGGATGGCCGGACAGGGCCTGGAGGGTGAGCGGGGTGATGAACTCGCGGCCGCCCTGGGTCATCACGACACGCACCTCGGCGCCCTGGTCGCGCAACCGGCGGACCAGTTCGGCGCTCTTGTAGGCGGCGATACCGCCGCCGACGCCCAGAACGATGCGTTTACGATAGAGCCGCTGCATAGGCCAGCCTTAAATACGGAAATGGATGACGCGCGCTGAAGCCGATGACGCCTCCCCAGGCCTCCGGCCGCGCGCAGCGAGGGGGCTAAGATAGCACAGCGCCTGCGCCGGAACAGCGGGCGGACCAGACCTGGGAGGTTGCGTGAGAATTCTCGATTGGCCGGTGTCGGAGCGGCCCCGTGAGCGCTTGCTCGAGCAGGGGGCGGCGAGCCTGAGCGATGCCGAATTGCTGGCTATCTTCCTGCGCACCGGCGTGACCGGTTGCAGTGCCGTCGACCTCGCGCGCCGGCTGCTGGTCGAGTTCGGCAGTCTGCGCGCGCTGCTGGAGGCCGATCTCGAGGCGTTCTGCAGCCATCGCGGGCTGGGGCCGGCCAAGTTCACCCAGCTCCAGGCGGTGCTGGAGATGAGTCGCCGGCACCTGGCCGAGGACATGGATCGTGGCCCCGCCCTGGAAAGCCCGCAGGCGGTGCGCGACTTCCTCAAGGCACGGCTGCGCCACGAGCCTCATGAAGTGTTCGCCTGCCTGTTCATGGACAACCGCCACCGCATGCTGGACTTCGAGGTGCTGTTCCACGGCTCCATCGACAGCGCCAGCGTCTACCCGCGGCAGATCGTCAAGCGTGCCCTGGCGCACAACGCCGCCGCGCTGATCCTCGCGCACAACCATCCTTCGGGTATCTGCGAGCCGAGTCACTCCGACCGCCTGCTGACCCGGCGCATCATCGAGGCGCTGGCGCTGATCGACGTGCGCGTGCTCGATCACTTCATCGTCGGCGACGGCGAGCCGCAATCCATGGCCGAGCTGGGGATGCTCTAGCTCCGGCGCGCTACAACTGTACCTTCGAGTAATCCTGGCGGCCGAAGGGGTTCACCTGGTAGCCCTTCACATTATGGCGGGTCAGCGCCGAGGCGGTCGGGTGCGCCAGGGGTAGCCACAGCGCCTGGTCGTGGATGATCTGCTGCGCCTGGTGATACAGCTCGCTGCGCTTGGCCTGGTCGGCCACAGCCTTACCCTGGCTGATCAGGCCGTCGAGCTTCTCGTCGCAGTAACGCGCGAAGTTCAGCCCGGACTTGACGCTGGCGCAGGAGAATTGCGGGGTGAGGAAGTTGTCCGGGTCGCCGTTGTCGCCGGCCCAGCCCATGAACAGCAGGTCGTGCTCGCCGGCCTTGGCGCGCCGGATCAGCTCGCCCCACTCGATCACGCGAATCTCGGCCTGGATGCCGATTTGTGCCAGGTCCGCCTGCAGCAGTTGCGCGCCGACGCTGGGGTTGGGGTTGAGCAGGCTGCCCGAAGGACGGGTCCAGATGGTGGTCTTGAAACCGTCCTTGTGCCCGGCTTCGGCCAGCAGCGCACGGGCCTTGTCCAGGTCCCGCGGGTAGCCGGGAATGTCCTTGGCGTAGCTCCAGGTGTTGGGCGGGTAGACGCCGTCGGCGGCGGTGGCGCTGCCGGCGAATACGCTCTTGAGGTAGCTGCCCTTGTCGAAGGCGAGGTTGATCGCCTGGCGCACCTTGGGATTATCCAATGGCGGGTGCTGGCTGTTGATGCCGACGAAGGCGGTCATGAAGGCCGGGGTCTGTTCGACCTTGAGCTCGGCGCTCTTCTGCGCGGCTTCGACGTCCAGCGGTTTGGGCGACAGGGCGATCTGGCATTCGCCGCGCTTGAGCTTCTGCAGGCGCACGCTGGCGTCCGGGGTGATGGCGAACACCAGGTTATCCACCGCCGGCTTGCCGCCGAAGTACTCGGCGTTGGCGGTGTAGCGCACCACGGCGTCCTTCTGGAAGCGCTTGAAGACGAAGGGGCCGGTGCCGATCGGCTGGGCGTTGAGCTTCTCCGGGGTGCCGGCCTTCATCAGCTGGTCGGCGTACTCGGCGGAGTAGATGGAGGCGAAGCCCATGCTGAGCATCGCCAGGAAGGTGGCGTCCGGGTGGTTGAGGCTGAAGCGCACGTGGTGCTCATCGACCTTGTCCACGGCCTTGACCAGGCTCGGCAGCTGCATTGACTGGGCGTGGGGGAAGCCGCTCTGCGCGACCTTGTGCCAGGGCTGGGCCGGGTCGAGCATGCGCTGGAAGCTGAACACCACGTCGTCGGCGCCCAGGTCGCGACTCGGCTTGAAGTAGTCGGTGTGGTGGAAGGCCACGCCGTCGCGCAACTGGAAGTCGTAGGTCAGGCCGTCGTCGGAGACCTTCCAGCTTTCGGCCAGGCTCGGCACCACTTCGCCGCGGGCGGCGTCGAAGTCCACCAGGCGGTTCATCAGCACGTCGGCCGAGGCGTTGGTGGTGGTCAGCGAGTTGTACTGGACCACGTCGAAGCCTTCAGGGCTGGCTTCGGTGCACACGCTCAGCGAGGCGGCGCTGGCGAGGGCAGGGGAAAGAAGGAGGGAAAGAAGGGCAAGACGCATGACGAACTCCGTGTGAGCTGGCAAGATGCCCATCCGCGAGGCTGGGCGGGTCATGCAAGGCTGTTGGCAGCCTCGAAGGAGCTACCCTAGACCAAGCCGCCGCCGGTCACAACGATGACAGGCGACGAACGGCACGGGTGCCGCGCCCCACGGGGGCTGGCGTCGAGTTTTCCGAGTCATGCTTTCCCTTGCAGCGCTGAGTGTCTTTCTGATATAAAGCTGCGCTCTTTTCTGGGGCCCTGCTCTGATCCTGCGACTCGATCGCGGCGAAGCGGCAGTTAAGACCCCGGTGAAACTGAGAATCCTATTGAGTTAAGCAGCCAACCCATGCCGGGTTTGGCATGTGGTTTACAGAGGGCTGAGCCATGTCGAGAGTTTGCCAAGTGACCGGTAAGGGTCCGGTTACCGGGAACAACATTTCCCACGCACACAACAAAACCCGCCGCCGTTTCCTGCCGAACCTGCAGCACCACCGTTTCTGGGTTGAATCCGAGAAGCGCTTCGTGCGTCTGCGCGTTTCCGCCAAAGGCATGCGTATCATCGACAAGCGTGGCATCGAGGCCGTTCTGAACGACCTGCGCGCCCGCGGCGAAAAATTCTAAGGAGCTGCAGTCATGCGCGAACTGATCCGTTTGGTGTCCAGCGCCGGTACCGGCCACTTCTACACCACCGACAAGAACAAGCGTACCAAGCCTGAGAAAATCGAGATCAAGAAGTACGATCCGGTTGTTCGCAAGCACGTGATCTACAAGGAAGCCAAGATCAAGTAATTGATCTTCGCCCTTGTGAAGAAACCCGCCCTTCGTGGCGGGTTTTTTCTTGCCTGCGATTTCCCCTGGCGAAGTTCGTGGACGAAAAAAAGCCCGCCGATCGGCGGGCTTTTTCGTGTGCGGGGCTCAGGCCTTCTGTTCGAAGATCACGTAGACCTTGCGGCAGGGCTCCAGCACTTCCCAGGTGCCGCTGAAGCCGGCCGGGATGACGAAGCGGTCGCCGACGCGCACGGTCTTGGCGCCGCCGTTGGCGTCGCGGATCACCGACACGCCCTGGAGAATCTCGCAGTACTCGTGCTCGGTGTAGCTGACGTTCCAGTGGCCCGGCTCGCCTTCCCAGATGCCCACGTTGAACTGACCGCAGTCGCTGGCGTAGTGGTTGCGCACGTTCTGCGCCGGGTCGCCCTTGATGATGCGGTCCGGGGCGGGGCGGTAGTGTTCGGGGGCGGTGGTGGCCTGGGCGAAATCGACGATCTGCTCGACGTTCATGGCGGTCTCGGTTCTTTAGAGTTGTTGGCGAGAGTGCGTGCGGGCACGCGCAGCGCTGTTGGATATTTACTCCGAAGCGGCTGTCGGAAAACCATCAGCCGACGAATCGGGGCAGTCTATGTTTAATAAAACGAACGTGACAAGGCCATTTGGCCGCTTAGTGTAAAAAATATTGAAAATTGGCAGCCTCCGGTTTAGGGTGGCCAACAGCATGCGTTTGCTCCGCCTTGCGAAATTTTTGACAGCGCGCCCGCCGGGCGCCTGCACCTGATAAGTACATTAATAAGAGGACACGTTGTCATGGGTACCCTCACTCGCGCCGATTGGGAAGCTCGCGCCAAGGACCTGAAGATCGAAGGCCGCGCCTTCATCAACGGTGAATACGTCGACGCCGCATCCGGCGCCACCTTCGATTGCCTCAGCCCCGTGGATGGCCGTTTCCTGGCCAAGGTCGCCAGCTGCGACCTGGCCGATGCCGAAAGTGCCGTGCAGGTCGCCCGTGCCGCCTTCGATTCCGGCTCCTGGTCGCGTCTGGCTCCGGCCAAGCGCAAGAAGGTCATGATTCGCTTCTCCGAGCTGCTGCTGGAGAACGCCGAGGAACTGGCCCTGCTGGAAACCCTCGACATGGGCAAGCCGATCAGCGACTCGCTGAGCATCGACGTGTCCAGCGCCGCCAACAGCCTGCGCTGGAGCGGTGAAGCGATCGACAAGATCTACGATGAAGTGGCCGCTACCGCCCACAACGAACTGGGCCTGGTTACCCGCGAGCCGGTCGGCGTCGTCGCCGCCATCGTGCCGTGGAACTTCCCGCTGCTGATGACCTGCTGGAAACTCGGCCCGGCGCTGTCCACCGGTAACTCGGTGATCCTCAAGCCTTCCGAGAAGTCCCCGCTGACCGGCATCCGTATCGCCCAACTGGCCATCGAGGCCGGCATCCCGAAAGGCGTATTCAACGTCCTGCCGGGCTTCGGCCACACCGTCGGCAAGGCCCTGGCCCTGCACATGGACGTCGACACCCTGGTGTTCACCGGTTCGACCAAGATCGCCAAGCAGTTGATGGTCTACGCGGGCGAATCCAACATGAAGCGCGTCTGGCTGGAAGCCGGTGGCAAGAGCCCGAACATCGTCTTCGCCGATGCTCCGGACCTGAAAGCCGCTGCTGAAGCTGCCGCCAGCGCCATCGCCTTCAACCAGGGCGAAGTCTGCACCGCCGGCTCGCGCCTGCTGGTGGAGAAGTCGATCAAGGCCGAGTTCGTGCCGATGGTCGTCGAAGCCATCAAGGCCTGGAAGCCGGGCAACCCGCTGGACCCGGAAACCAACGTCGGTGCGCTGGTCGACACCACCCAGATGAACAACGTGCTGAGCTACATCCAGGCTGGCCACGACGACGGCGCCAAGCTGGTGGCCGGCGGCAAGCGCACTCTGGAAGAGACTGGCGGCACCTATGTCGAGCCGACCATCTTCGACGGCGTGACCAACGCCATGCGCATCGCCCGTGAAGAGATCTTCGGCCCGGTGCTGTCGGTCATCGAGTTCACCGATGCCGAAGAAGCCGTGCGCATCGCCAACGACACCCCGTACGGCCTGGCCGCCGCGGTGTGGACCAGCGATCTGTCCAAGGCTCACCTGACCGCCAAGGCACTGCGTGCCGGCAGCGTGTGGGTGAACCAGTACGACGGCGGCGACATGACCGCTCCGTTCGGTGGCTTCAAGCAGTCCGGCAACGGCCGCGACAAGTCGCTGCACGCGTTCGACAAGTACACCGAGCTAAAAGCCACCTGGATCAAACTCTAAGGTCGGTTCGGAGGGGCGCGCGTCGGCCATGCTGCGTTGAGAACGAATTTTGGCTGCTCATTTGCGGACGTTGTTCATACGAGCGTAGGTGGCGCACCAAAATTCGTTCTCGCCTTGCCTGGCTCTAGCTCGCGCCCTCCGTGGCGAGCTTAGCGATTCAGGCTGGTACAGGTCGGCCCCGAGTCAGGGGCCGGCTCTGACAAAGAGCCACACCCGCGGCCGGGTTTCCCTCAGGGAAGCCCGGCCGCTGTGCATTGCGCATCGGGCACCCCTCGCGCCTGGCGTGCGCTCCGGATGGAACGGGAGAAAGACAATGCGTTGGGGACCGTATTTCGCTGTGTGTGCTGCCGTCATCAGCATCGGTCTGGCCCTGGGCCTGACCATGCCGCTGGTCTCGTTGCGCCTGGAAGGCTGGGGCTATGGCAACTTCGCCATCGGCGTCATGGCGTCCACGCCGGCCGTGGGTGTGCTGCTGGGCGCGATGATTGCCGGGCGCCTCGCTGCGCGGGTCGGCACGCCACGGCTGATGCGCCTGTGCCTGCTGTCCGGAGCCTTCTCGGTCGGCCTGCTGGCGCTGTTGCAGAGCTACCCGATCTGGTTGTTCCTGCGCCTGCTGATCGGCGTGCAACTGACTGTCGTGTTCATCCTCGGAGAAAGCTGGATCAACCAGCTGGCCATCGAGAAATGGCGCGGCCGCCTGGTCGCTCTGTATGGCACCGGCTATGCACTGAGCCAGCTGTCCGGCCCGGTGCTGCTGACCTTCATCGGCACCGCCGACAACCGCGGCTTCTGGTTCAGCGTCTGCCTGCTGGTGGGCGGCTCCCTGCTGCTGCTCGGCCGTACCGGCGCGCCCAGGGTCGACCCGCACAGCGCCAGCGGGCGTGGGCTGTTCGCCTTCTGCGGCCAGCTCCCGGCGATCGCCTGGGCGGTGGTGCTGTTCGCCGGCTTCGAGGCGATGATCCTCACCCTGCTGCCGGTCTACGGCATCCAGCAGGGCTTCACCCAGGCGGTAGCGCTGGCGATGGTCAGCACGGTGGTGGTCGGCGATGCGCTGCTGCAGCTGCCCATCGGCTGGCTGGCCGATCGCATCTCGCGGCAGACGCTGTTCAAGGGCTGCGGCATCGTGCTGTGCCTCAGCAGCCTGGCCATGCCGCCACTGCTTCACCACATCGCCATCTGGCCGGTGCTGGTGCTGTTCGGCGCCAGTGCGGGCGGGCTGTTCACCCTGTCGTTGATCCTCATCGGCGAGCGCTACCGCGACGACGCGCTGGTCCGTGCCAACGCGCACATCGCCCAGCTCTGGGGCATCGGTTGCCTGATCGGTCCGTTGGCAACGGGAGCGGCCAGCCAGTGGATCAGCGGCCACGCGCTGCCGCTGGTGATGGCGCTGGGGGCGGTAGGCTTCGTGATCCTGGTGAGCCTGCGCGGATTGCCGCCGGTGATGCGTTCGACCGACGCGCAGCTGCAGCAGGAGCGCTCCTAGAGCATCTTCTCCAGCCCGATGGCGCCGGCGATCCATGCGTTGAGCCGGCGCCAGGCGTTGCCCGGCTCACGGTCCAGCGCCACCAGCTTGCCGCCGCGCTCTTCGATCCAGACCAGCTTCGGCGGGTCGCTGTGCGGTGCGACCTTCACCTGGTAGCTGACGCTCGGCGACATGCTCGCCAGCGCCAGGCGGCGTACCTGGTCGGCCAGCTCCGGGCTGTCGACGATGATGCCGACCTCGGTGTTCCACAGCACCGAGCGCGGGTCGAAATTCAGCGAGCCGACAAACACCTTCCGCTGGTCGAACACCGCTGCCTTGCTGTGCAGGCTGGCGCTGCTCGACCCACGTACCATCCACGGTGCGCCGGACAGGCGCTGGTCCGGATCGGCGCGTAGCTCGTAGAGCTTCACCCCGTGCTCCAGCAGCTCCAATCGATAGGGCGCATAGCCCGCGTGCACGGCCGGCACATCAGTCGCCTCCAGTGAATTGGTCAGCAGGCGCACGCTGACGCCGCTGTCGGCGCGCTGGGTCAGGTAGTCGACACCGGCGCTGGTCGGTACGAAGTAGGCCGAGACCAGGATCAGTTCCTTCGACACCCCGTCGAACAGCGGCTGAAGTTGAGTGCTGAGCAGGTACTCGCCCTTCGGATCGCCGTGGTCGAGGACTTTCAGGGGGGTGTCCCAGACTGCCTTGCCCGGCGCCCAGACCAGTTCGTCCAGCCAGTTCTGCAGGTGCGGGCGGTCGCTGTTGCGGTTGAGCCGGGCGATGTAGCTGGAACTCTTCACCCGCTCCTTCGCCAGGTAGTGGTCCAGCTTGCGGCGCATGCGGTTGAGCTCGTCGAGGTCCGGGTCGCCCCACAGGTAGTCCTCGATGGGCCGGCTGATGCGGCTGTTCCAGTACTGGTCGAAGCTCTGCCCCAGCGACTGCGCCACCGGGCCGACGCCCATCAGGTCGAGGTCGCTGAAGTTCATCTCGGCCTTGGCGTCGAAGTACTCGTCGCCCAGGTTGCGGCCGCCGACGATGGCCACGCTGTTGTCCGCCAGCAGCAGCTTGTTGTGCATCCGCCGGTGCTGTTCGGAGAGGTTGAACAGCCGCCCCAGGTTGCGCGTGACACCGGTGCTGCGGCCCAGGTGCAGCGGGTTGAAAAGGCGGACCTGGATGTTCGGGTGGGCGGCGAGGGTGCCCAGTTCGTAGTCCCAGCCGTCGCTGCTGGTGTCGTCGATCAGGATGCGCACGCGCACACCACGGTCCGCCGCGTGCAGCAGCTCGCGGATCAGCGCGCGGGTGGTGAGGCCGTCGTGGACGATGTAGTACTGCACGTCGAGGCTGCGCTGGGCCTTGCGGATCAGCTCGGCGCGGGCGAGGAAGGCATCGACGCTGGAGGCCAGCAGGTGGAAGCCAGATTGCCCCGGATGGGCGGCGGCCTGTTCGCTGATCTGGTTGTCCAGCCGGGTGCCCTGCACCGGCAGCACGTGCGAAGACTCGGGCGGCGGCGCGCTGGCGCAGCCACCCAGGGCCAGCAGGATCAGCAGGAGCAGGCGTGGAAGCAAAGAGGAGTCTCCGACAAGCCCGCCGGTGACGGGCTGCGGAAGATTCTAGCCGGTGGATCGCGCAGGCGGTCAGCCGCCGAGGGTTTCCTTGAAGCGGTACCAGGCCATCCCTAAGGCCAGCAGCGGCGAGCGCAGCAGCTTGCCGCCGGGGAAGGTGATGTGCGGCACCTTGGCGAACAGCTCGAAGCCGCTGCCCTGCTGGGCGGTGATGGCTTCGGCGAGCAGCCTGCCGGCCAGGTGCGTGGCGTTCACCCCGTGGCCGGCGTAGGCCTGGGCGAAATACACATTGGGCTGGTCAGGCAGGCGGCCGATCTGCGGCAGGCGGTTGGCGCCGATGCCGATCATGCCGCCCCACTGGTAGTCGATGCGCACGTTTTCCAGGTGCGGGAACACCTTGAGCATCTTCGGTCGCATGTAGGCGGCGATGTCCGCCGGGTCGCGCCCGGAGTAGTGGCAGGCACCGCCGAACAGCAGGCGGTTGTCGGCGGAGAGCCGGTAGTAGTCCAGCGCCACGCGCTGGTCGCACACCGCCATGTTTTGCGGCAGCAGGGCGTGGGCCTGCTCGGCGGACAGCGGCTCGGTGGCGATCACGTAGCTGCCGGCAGGCAGCACCTTGCCGTCGAGATAATGGTTCAGGCCGTTCTGGTAGGCATTGCAGGCGATTACCAGGGACTTGGCGCGCACGCTGCCCTGGGCGGTGCGCACGCGCACTTCGCTGCCGTAGTCGATGCCGGTGACGGCGGAGTGCTCGAACAGCTTCACGCCCAGGCTCTGCGCCGCGGCGGCTTCGCCCAGAGCGAGGTTGAGCGGGTGCAGGTGGCCCGAGCCCATGTCCACCATGCCGCCGACGTACTGGTCGGAGCCGACGATGGAGCGCATCTGATCCTGCGGGATCATGCGCAGTTCGTGGCGGTAGCCGAGGCTTTTCAGCTCGTCGAAGTCCTCCTGGAAGCCTTCGACGTCCGAGGGCTTGTTGGCCAGGTCGCAGTAGCCCCAGGTCAGGTCGCAGTCGATGGCGTATTTTTCGACGCGCTGGCGGACGATCTCCACCGCTTCCAGGCCCATCAGCTTCATCGCGTGGACGCCGTCGGCGCCCACCACCGGCTCGAACTGTTCCAGGCCGTGGCCGACGCCGCGGATCAACTGGCCACCGTTGCGACCGCTGGCACCCCAGCCGATCTGATGCGCTTCCAGCAATATCACCGAGAGCCCGCGCTCCGCCAATTCAATGGCCGTGTTCAGCCCGGAGAAGCCACCGCCGATGACGCATACATCGGCCTTTTCCTCGCCCGCCAGGGGCGGTACTTCGAGGCGGCGATTGACGCTCGCGGCATAGTAGGACGGGGCGTGGCGGTCGGTGTGCACCGGCTGGTGAACGCGGGCGTTCATGTGCGATATCCTGATTTTTGTGTTGTTAAAATTTTACGCAGGATAAACGCCGACTTCCCGCCCAGCCAATAGCTGCACGGGAAAAAACGCCGGGAAGTCGTAAATAGATCTTTTGAGATTGCCGCGAACGGCGGGGAATCAGACCGCTTTTCAGTCCGGGATGGGCAGGGTGAGGCTTTCCTTCACCTCTTCCATCACGATGTAGCTCTTGGATTCGCGAACGTGGGGCAGCTTGAGCAGGATGTCGCCCAGCAGCTTGCGGTAGGAGGCCATCTCCGAAATGCGCGCCTTTACCAGGTAGTCGAAGTGGCCCGACACCAGGTGGCACTCCAGCACGTGGGGCAGCTTGAGCACCGAACGGCGGAAGTCCTCGAAGGTGTCGCCGGACTTGTAGTCCAGGCTGATCTCGACGAACACCAGCAGGCTGGCCTTGAGGTACTGCGGGTTCAGCCGGGCGTTGTAGCCCATGATGATCCCCTCGCGCTCCAGCCGGCGCACGCGCTCGGTGCACGGCGTGGTGGAGAGGCCGACGCGCTCGCCCAGTTCGGTGAAGGAGATGCGACCTTCCTCCTGCAGGATACGCAGGATGTTGCGGTCGATCTTGTCCAGTTCGCGGCGGCTTTGATGCTGGGTTCTCATGGGTATGACTCTGAAGTCGAGCGATGAGCTTTGGGGGAATGTCGGCAATATAGTCGGTTGTGCAGGGAATATCACTGGCATCCCTTGAACTTCCCGCGCCGGACGGCCAGCCTGTAGGCCAAGGCTTTGCCCCTGTCGGGCGAAGCCGGCCGCTTTCTGCCGAGGCTTTCGTATGTCGCTGCCCCGTCTGCGCACCGTTCTCCTGCTGCTGTTGCTGCTTCTGGCAATGGCGGCCGGCGCGGCGTGGCTGGCGGTTCCGCGCCTGCTGGGGAATGCCGGAGTCAGTGTCGAGCAGTGGCAGGGGCTGGGCATTTCCCGCGAGGGCCTGACGCTTCAGCGCCTGGCCCTGCAGCGGCAGACGCCGGATGGCTCACGACTGGCGATCCAGCTGCAGGACCTGAGTGTCGGCTGGCCCGAGCATGAAGACGGACGCTGGCGCCTGAAGGAGCTGGCTGCCCGCAGCATCGATATCCGCCAGTGGCCGGGGCAGGGCGCGCCGGAAGAAGATGCCGGGCTGCCGGATATCACCCAGCTTAACCGCTGGCTGGCTCTGCTGCCCGGGCGGCTGGCGCTGGAGCGCGTCGCCGTCGAATTGCCCTGCGCCCGCGAGCAACGCTGTACGCTCAATGGCAGCGCGCACTGGCAGCAGATCCAGGGCGGTGCCGCGGCACTGGGCGGCGAGCTACGCCAGGGCGGACAGCAACTGGCATTCAACGGCCTGCTGCAACCGGGCGACGGCCAGTGGCGCCTGCAACTGGACAGCTACCTGGACAACGAGCCGCTGCTTTCCCTGGATTCCAGCTGGGCGCCGGCCAGCCGCCAGCTCAGCGGCAGCATTGCCAGCCCCGCCGTGCCACCGGTGCAGGCGGTGCGCAATTGGTTGGGCATGTGGTTGCCGACACCGAACCTGCCGTTGCCGATCCCCGAGGCCGGGCGTCTGCGCCTGAGCTGGGACACCCAGCTGGCCGGCGACGCCGCCTGGCCGGACTGGCCGGGCCTGCGTGATGGACGCGGCAGTATCGACCTGTCCCTGCAGCTACCGCAGCCCTGGCCGCTGCCGGGCGCGGGCAACCTGCAGGGCGACCTGAGGTTGATCGCCAGCGCGACCGATAGCGGCTGGCGCCCTTCGGTGGTCAGCGGTGATCTGCGCCTGTCCGATCTTTACGGCGACTGGTTGCAGGCGCTGCCGGTCGGCCTGCGCCCGGCACGCCTGACGTTGCATCTGGAGCCCGGCGTGGAAGAAGAGGTGGGCAGCGTGCGCGCCGACCTGCGCGCCGTGGGTGCCGCCGACCTGCGCCTGCGCTCCCGCGTGGCCCTGCTGGAGGCGACCCCGCTGGCGCTGCAACTGAGCGATTCGCGGCTGGAAGGGAAGGTCCCGCACCTGGAAATGGCCGGCCTGCGCGGCGACAACAGCCGACTCGACCTGAGCTTCGACGGTCGGATCGATCAACAGTCGGCGAGTTTCAACCTGGCCGACGGCGCGCAGTTGCAGGTCGGCACGCTGACCGGCCCGCAGTCGCTGAAGGCCAGCAAGCTCGCCGCCACGCTGGGTAAAGCCACGCTGAGCCTGGGCTACGCCAGTGACACGCCGGCCACCCTGCAATTCAACGCCCCGCTGAAACTGGCCGTAGGCGAGTTGCGCCAGTCCCACGTCAAATCGCTGTCCTGGAATGCCATGGGCACACTGGCGGCGAGCCTCGAAGCCCAGCAGTTCAAGGGCCGGCTGCTCAACAGCGGTGGCCTGAATGCGGAGGTCGAGCTGAGCCACTCGATGAAGCAGGGTGTTGCCCTGGTCGCGCGGCAGCCGGAGTTCTTCCTGCGCACCGGCAACCCGCTGGAGAAGTCCCTGGGCGACTGGCCGGGCCTGCTCAGCCTGAACAACGGCAAGGCGAGCTTCGACCTGAACTGGCGCCTGCCGCCGGGCGCCGCGACGCAGAGCCTCGACCTGAACCTGCGCGGCAGCGGGCTGGAGGGCGTCTACGATCGCAGCGAGGTGCATGGCCTCGACCTGCAGGCGAAGTTCGCCCTGAAGGGCTCGCAGATGGCGCTGCATCTGCCGCAGGTAAAAGTCGCCACGCTGAACCCCGGCGTCACCCTCGGCCCGCTGTCCCTGCAGGGTAATTACAAGGCCTCGCTGGCGGCGCCCCTGGCGGGCCGGGCCGACTGGCAGCAGGCGGAGCTGGGACTGTTCAAGGGGCGCGCCTGGTTGCCGGCCGGGGCCGTGGATCTTTCTGCGCTGGGGCAGGGTCTTACCCTGAAGCTGGAAGGTCTGGCGCTGGAGGCGATCCTCGCGGCCTATCCGGCGGAGGGCCTTTCCGGCAACGGCATCATCGACGGCAACCTGCCGCTGGGTCTACACGAGGGCAAGCTGGTGATCCGCAATGGCGAAGTGGCCGCGCGGCAACCCGGCGTGCTGCAGTTCCGTTCGCCGAAGATCCAGTCGCTGGGCCAGAGCAACCCGGCCATGCAGCTGGTGGCCACCGCCATCGACGATTTCCGCTACGACAAGCTGAGCAGCCGCGTGGATTATGATGAATCCGGCAAGCTGCTCCTCGCCCTGAGCCTGAGCGGGCGCAATCCCGAGCTGGAGCAGGGGCGGCCGATCAACCTCAACGTCAATCTGGAGGAGAACGTGCCCAAGCTGCTCACCAGCCTGCAACTGAGCGACCGGGTCAGTGACACCATCCGCAAGCGCGTGCAGGAACGCCTGCGCAACGACCCAGCCGCCGCGCCATGACCGCAAGGAGATCCTGAAATGCGCCTCCGCGCCCTATTCGCCCTACTGCTCCTGGCCGGCCTTGCCCAGGGCTGCACGCCCACCGTGCAGCTGGCAGCGCCCAAGGAGCCGATCAACATCAACCTCAACGTGAAGATCGAGCACGAGATCTATATCAAGGTCGACAAGGCGCTCGACGGCATCATCAACGAGAACAGTGGCCTGTTCTGAGAAGGAGCCTTTGCATGAGATTGCACCGCAAACTGGGCGTCGCGCTGGTCGCCCTCTGCCTGAGCCTGCCGGTCATGGCCATGAGCCTGGAGCAGGCGATGTCCGCGCTGGGCAGCGCCAAGTCCCAGGGGCTGGTCGGCGAGCAGGCCGACGGATACCTCGGCGTCGTGAAGAACGGCGGTGATGCCGCCGATGTCGCCGCGCAGATCAACGCCGCGCGCCGCGCCGAGTACCAGAAGGTCGCCAGCCAGAGTGGCGCCACCCTCAAGGACGTGGAATCCCTGGCCGGCAAGAAGGCCATCGAGCGTACGCCGTCGGGGCAGTACGTCCAGGTCAATGGTCAGTGGGTGCGCAAGTAAGCTTGCCAAGGGGATTTCCCTGCCTGTCGCCGCTTGTCGGGGCAGGCGGGGTGGGGCGGCCCGGTAGCAGGTAAGTCCCGTCCGCAATGGGGCTGGCGCGAGAAGTTCTGGTCGATCTCATTCCGTTCGCTATTTCCTCTGGGTCTGGTGAAATTTTCGCCAGATCCTCGACCATCCGGTCTCGGGTAAAATGGCGCTATTCCTGGTGGATGTCCCTCCGTTAAAGCGACTTTTGCCAGGAATTTCCGTCAAAACACGCATCGCATTCAGTGAATATCGCTGAGCTCGACTTCCTATACTGCGCGCATCTACGTTCAGAATAAGAAACGTCAGCGCCCCCGGCGCGACGTAGGAGGCAAAGATGCGCGTTCTGGTGCTTGGCAGCGGTGTGATCGGTACCGCCAGTGCTTACTATCTCGCCCGTGCCGGCTTCGAAGTGGTCGTCGTCGACCGCCAGCCCGGCCCGGCCCTTGAAACCAGCTTCGCCAACGCCGGCCAGGTTTCCCCTGGCTACGCCTCGCCCTGGGCTGCCCCGGGCATCCCGCTCAAGGCCATGAAATGGCTGATGCAGACCCACGCCCCGCTGGCCATCAAGCTGACCGGCGACCCCAGCCAGTACACCTGGATGTGGCAGATGCTGCGCAACTGCAACGCCAAGAGCTACGCGGTGAACAAGGAGCGCATGGTCCGCCTGTCCGAGTACAGCCGCGACTGCCTCGACGAACTGCGTGCCGAGACCGGCATCACCTACGAAGGCCGCTCCCTGGGTACCACCCAGCTGTTCCGCACCCAGGCCCAGCTGGACTCCGCTGCCAAGGACATCGCCGTCCTGGAAAGCACCGGCGTGCCCTATGAAGTGCTCGACCGCGCCGGCATCGCCCGCGTCGAGCCGGCCCTGGCCAAGGTGGCCGACAAGCTGGTCGGCGCCCTGCGCCTGCCCAACGACCAGACCGGCGACTGTCAGATGTTCACCACCAAGCTGGCCGAGATGGCCAAGGCCCTGGGCGTGGAGTTTCGCTTCGGCCAGGACATCCAGCGCCTGGACTTCGCCGGCGACCGCATCAACGGTGTCTGGGTCGATGGCCAACTGGTTACCGCCGACCGCTACGTGCTGGCGCTTGGCAGCTACTCGCCGCAGATGCTCAAGCCGCTGGGTATCGACGCCCCGGTCTACCCGCTCAAGGGCTACTCGCTGACCGTGCCGATCACCAACCCGGACATGGCGCCGACTTCGACCATCCTCGACGAGACCTACAAGGTCGCGATCACCCGCTTTGACCAGCGTATCCGCGTCGGCGGCATGGCGGAAATCGCCGGCTTCGACCTGTCGCTGAACCCGCGCCGCCGTGCCACCCTGGAAATGATCACCACCGACCTCTACCCGGAAGGCGGCGACGTCAGCCAGGCGGAGTTCTGGACCGGCCTGCGCCCGGCCACCCCCGACGGCACCCCGATCGTCGGCGCCACCCGCTACCGCAACCTGTTCCTCAACACCGGCCACGGCACCCTCGGCTGGACCATGGCTTGCGGCTCGGGTCGCTACCTCGCCGACCTGATGGCCAAGAAGCGCCCGCAGATCAGCACCGAAGGTCTGGATATCTCCCGCTACGGCTCTGCCTCGGAGGCCCACAATGGCCATCCTGCGCCTGCACACTAACCAGCGGATGAGCCAGGTTGTCGTCCACAACGGCACGGTGTACCTCGCCGGCCAGGTGGCAGACGACCTCTCCGCCGGAGTCGAGCAACAGACCCGCGAAGTCCTCGCCAGCGTCGAGCGCCTGCTCGAAGAAGCCGGCACCGACAAGTCGCGGGTGCTCTCGGCAACCATCTACCTGAAAGACGTCGCCGCCGACTTCTCCGGCATGAACGGCGTCTGGGACCAGTGGGTCCCGCAGGGCTGCGCCCCGGCGCGCGCCACCGTCCAGGCGGCGCTGTGCTACCCGGAGATCCTCGTCGAGGTCTCCATCGTCGCCGCACTGCCCTGATCGTTTGCGTGGCCCGGCCGGAGCGCCGGGTTCTTTTTGTCCGTCGTTTTTGTTCCGTACACCATAAGAGAGCCTCGCCATGCGTCCCGCCCGTGCCCTGATCGACCTCGCCGCCCTGCGCCACAACTACCGCCTGGCCCGTGAAGTCACCGGCGCCCGAGCGCTGGCAGTGGTCAAGGCCGATGCCTACGGCCATGGCGCTGTCGTTTGCGCCAAGGCGTTGGAAGGCGAGGCCGACGGTTTCGCCGTGGCCTGCATCGAGGAAGCGCTGGAACTGCGCGAAGCCGGCATCCGTGCGCCGATCCTGCTGCTCGAAGGCTTCTTCGAAGCCAGCGAGCTGGAGCTGATCGACGCCCATGACTTCTGGTGCGTGGTGCACTCGGCCTGGCAGCTGGATGCCATCGAGCGCGCCCGTCCGAGCAAGCCGCTGACCGTGTGGCTGAAGATGGACTCGGGCATGCACCGCGTCGGCTTCTTCCCGCAGGACTACGCCGCCGCGCTGGCGCGCCTGAAGGCGCTGCCGCACGTGGCCAAGGTCGTGCTGATGAGCCACTTCTCCCGCGCCGACGAGCTGGACTGCGCGCGCACCGAGGAACAGGTCGCCGCCTTCCAGGCCGTGCGCGAAGCCGCAGGCCAGGGGCACGAGATCAGCCTGCGCAACTCCCCCGGCATCCTCGGCTGGTCCGACGTGCCCAGCGACTGGGTGCGCCCCGGCATCATGCTCTACGGCGCCACCCCCTTCGAACAGGCGCACCCGCTGGCTGACCAGCTGCGCCCGGTAATGACCCTGGAATCCCAGGTCATCAGCATCCGCGAACTGCCGGCCGGCGAGCCGGTGGGTTATGGCGCGCGCTTCATCGCCGACCGCCCGGTACGCGTCGGCGTGGTCGCCATGGGTTACGCCGACGGCTATCCGCGCCATGCGCCGGACGGCACGCCGGTGTTCATCGACGGCAAGCCCAGCCGCATCATCGGTCGTGTGTCCATGGACATGCTCACCGTGGACCTGACCGACCTGCCCAGCGCAGGCCTGGGAAGCCGCGTGGAACTCTGGGGCCCGAACGTGCCCGCCAGCCAGCTCGCTGCCCTGTGCGGCAGTATTCCCTATCAGCTGTTCTGCAACCTCAAGCGCGTCCCGCGGGTCTACGCAGGCGAGTGACGGATACCGCCCGTAAAGTTTGCGCAGGATCGGCGGGCGATCTGTTGTAAATACTGAACGGTGTTGCCATGATACGTGGCACTTGGAACCCGCTCGGCACAAGCCGTTGCGGGTTCTGCCTTTCAGAGCCTGCCTGATCACAAGAATAAGGAGGACCCCACCCTTGGACGTCGGTGCTCGTCTGCAAGCCATCCGTAAGCTCAAAGGTTTGTCCCAGCGCGAACTCGCTAAACGGGCGGGTGTTACCAACAGCACAATCTCGATGATCGAGAAGAACAGCGTCAGCCCCTCCATCAGCTCGCTGAAGAAAGTGCTGGGTGGTATTCCGATGTCCCTCGTGGAGTTCTTCTCCCTGGACCTGGAACAGAGCAGCAACACTCCTGTGGTCTACAAGGCAGACGAACTCAGCGACCTGTCCAGCGGCTCGATCATCATGAAGCTGATCGGCAAGGACTACCCCAGCCGCGCCATCACCCTGCTCGACGAGACCTATCCGCCGGGTTCCGATACCGGTGACGACATGTACGCCCACGAAGGCGAAGAGACCGGCGTGCTGGTCGAAGGCCGTCTGGAACTGACCGTCGGCGACGAGACCTTCGTCCTTGAATGCGGCGACAGCTACTATTTCGACAGCACCAAGCCGCATCGCTTCCGCAATCCGTTCGAAGCCCCGGCGCGGCTGATCAGCGCGACCACACCGGCAAATTTTTGAACAGCCGGTAGGACCGGCCAGATCAGCTGCGACCTAATGCCGCAAACGCCGGCTAGGTGGCGCAATTGTTTCGAGCTTCCCGGCTTTGCCGTTATACTTGCGCCCGCTCGCGCGGCCCGAGACTGTGACTGCACCGCGACCGGGCGTGATAAGCCACGATGAGGGTGAAAGGGTGAACCTGATTAGAAAAATCCTGGCAGCCCAAGCTGCCGTACTGGCCCTGTGGGCAGTGAGCGTTCAGGCCGCGACCAACGATGACGCCATTGCCAAGCGTCTCGAACCTGTCGGCAAAGTCTGCGTCCAGGGCAAGGAATGCGAAGGCGTTGGCGCCGTAGCTGCTGCCGGTGGTGGCGGTGCTCCGCGTTCGGGCGAAGAGATTGTCGGCAAGGTCTGCACCAACTGCCATGGCAGCGGCCTGCTGGGCGCGCCGAAAGTCGGCGACAAGGCTGACTGGGGCAAGCGTGCGAAAGAGCAGGGCGGCCTCGACGGCCTGCTGGCCAAGGCCATCTCGGGTATCAACGCCATGCCGCCCAAGGGCACTTGCGCTGATTGCTCCGATGACGAGCTGAAAGCTGCGATTCACCACATGTCCGGCCTGTAACAGCCGACCTGTGCGAAAAAGCCGCCCAAGGGCGGCTTTTTCATGCCCGCGATTTGTCACCTGGTGAGTCGCGGGAGCAACTTTTGCGTCAAGCCGGTCCAAACTCCTGTCGTTGAAACGAACCAGGAGGGACGCCCGGTGCAATCCTGCTCGATCGAAACTGCCGTCGAAGAACTGCTGCAACGCCTGGACGGGCACATCCGCCTCGGCCTGCCGCTCGGGCTGGGCAAGCCCAATCAGCTGGCCAACGCGCTGTACCGGCACATCCGCGAGAACCCGCGCCGGCAGCTGACGCTGTATACCGCGCTATCACTCGGCCGTCCGCAAGCCGGCGGCGAGCTGCAGCGGCGCTTCCTCGAACCCTTCGTCGAGCGCATCTACGGCGACTACCCCGAGCTCGACTACCTGCACGATCTGCGCAGCGGCAGCCTGCCGGAGAACATCCGCGTCGAGGAGTTCTACCTGCAGCCCGGCAGCCTGCTGGACAGCGCCCCGGCGCAGCAGAACTACATCAGCTGCAACTACAGCCACGTGGCGCGCGATATCAACGCCAAGGGCGTCAACGCCGTTGCCCAACTGGTGGCCCGCGACCCGGCGCGACCGGGCAAGCTCAGCCTGGCCTGCAACCCGGACATCACCCTCGACCTGCTGCCGATGCTGCAGCGTCGCCGCGCGGCCGGCGAAACCATCGTCACCATCGGCGTGGTTCACGACCAACTGCCCTACATGCCCGGCGACGCCGAGGTGGACGAGGACTTCTTCGACCTGCTGGTGGATGCGCCGGGCGACAGCAGCACGCTGTTCTCCACGCCCAACCTGCCGGTTGGCCTGCAGGACCATTGCATCGGCCTGCACGCCAGCGCTCTGGTGCGCGATGGCGGCACGTTGCAGATCGGCATCGGCTCCATGGGCGACGCTCTGACCTCGGCGCTGCTCACCCGCCAGCGCAACAATGACGGCTACCGCGCGCTGCTCGACGGCCTCGACTCTACCGCCCGGCACGCCGGGCTGATCGAGCGCGACGGTGGCCTCGGCGTGTTCGAACAGGGCCTGTACGGTTGCAGCGAGATGTTCGTTCCCGGCCTGTTGGCGCTGGCCGAGGCCGGTGTGTTGAGCCGGCGTGTTGCGGCACGGCCGGGCTCGTCGCCCAGCCAGCCGGGCGTCTGGCTGCACGGTGGCTTCTTCCTCGGTCCGCAGGCCTTCTACCGACGTCTGCGCGAAATGCCCCGCGAGGAACTGGCCGGGATCGGCATGACCGGCATCGGCTTCGTCAACAACCTCTACCGCGACGAGGAGCTCAAGCGTGAGCAGCGCCGCGACGCGCGTTTCATCAACAGCGCCTTCACCGTCACCCTGCTGGGCGCCGGCGTGGCCGACCAGCTGGAGGACGGCCGCGTGCTCAGCGGCGTCGGCGGCCAGTACAACTTCGTCGCCCAGGCCCATGAACTGGAAGGCGGGCGCTCGATCCTGATGCTGCGCAGCTGGCGCGAATCCGAAGGCGAGCTGAGTTCCAACATCGTCTGGAGCTACGGCCACACCACGATCCCCCGGCACCTGCGCGACATGGTGGTGACCGAGTACGGCGTGGCCGACCTGCGCGGCAGGAACGACGCCGAGGTGATCGCCGCACTGCTGGCCATCGCCGACTCGCGTTTCCAGGATGAGCTGATCGCCCAGGCCCAGGAAGCCGGCAAGCTGCCGAAGAATTTCGAACTGGACGAGCGCTACCGCAACAACACGCCGGAGCGCCTGCGCGAAGCGACTCAGGGGTTGCGCCAGTTGCTGCCGGAATTCCCGCTGGGCTGCGACTTCACCGATTACGAGCGCGACCTGCTTCGGGCATTGGGCTGGCTGAAGAGCAAGCTGCGCCTGAGCGAGATTCTCGAACTGGGCAAGGCGACCCTGGACGCGCCGGAGCCGGAGGCTTTCCCCGCGCACCTGGAGCGCATGGGGTTGGCGAAGCCGGAAGGTTTGCGCGAGGAGTTGTACCAGCGCCTGGTGCTGGCTGGCCTGAAGGCCAGCGCCCGGCCATAGGAGCGCAGGCATGAAAAAAGGCGGGCCCTGTCGGCGCCCGCCTTTTTCGTGGAGCGGTGGATCAGTCCTCGAGGAACTCGACCTGACCATTGGCCAGGGACTTCACGCGAGCCAGGGATTCCACCCGATAGCCTTCGCTTTCCAGCAGGGCACGACCTTCCTGGAAGGACTTCTCGATGACGATGCCCAGACCGGCGACGCTGGCGCCTGCCTGCTGGATTAGGTCGATCAGCGCCTTGGCGGCATGGCCGTTGGCGAGGAAGTCGTCCACCACCAGCACGTGGTCGGCGGCGGTCAGGTGCTTGGCGGAGATGGCGATGGTGCTTTCGGTCTGCTTGGTGAAGGAGAAGACCTTGGAGATCAGCAGGTCGTTCTTCAGCGTCAGCGACTGGAACTTGCGGGCGAAGATCACCGGGATGCCCAGCTCGAGGCCGGCCATGACCGCCGGGGCGATGCCCGAGGCTTCGATGGTGACGATCTTGGTGATGCCCTGGTTCTTGAAGCGTTCGGCGAGCTCGTGGCCGATCAACTTCATCAGCGCCGGGTCGATCTGGTGGTTGAGGAAGGCGTCTACCTTGAGGACCTGTTCGGAAAGAACGATGCCTTCGCTGCGAATTTTGTCTTTGAGAGTGTTCACGGGGGTGCTTCCGAAAGCGGCTGTCGCTGATGAAGCGCGTAATTCTACAACGCCATTGGTCTTCTGCGCGACGTTCCGACCAATGCAATTGCTGATCGAGTGGACAGTTTTTCGATGGGCGGAAGAGGCAACCCCCCTGTAGGAGCGGGCAATG
This sequence comes from Pseudomonas sp. PDM17, assembly GCF_014851985.1. NCBI lineage: Bacteria > Pseudomonadati > Pseudomonadota > Gammaproteobacteria > Pseudomonadales > Pseudomonadaceae > Pseudomonas > Pseudomonas sp. PDM17. Next base: position 811,776 of record NZ_JACVAT010000003.1, on the reverse strand, counting down.
CCCGCGATCGCGCGCACGGCGCGCTCCTGCAGGTGTAGCGGCTCAGCGCTTGAGCATCGCCCGGATATCCGCCAGCGCCGAGTTGCCCTTGGCGACCTTGACCTCCTGCGGCGCGTCCTCCTGGCCTTCCCAGACCAGGTCTTCGGGCGGCAGCTCGTCGAGGAAGCGGCTGGGCGAGCAGTCGATGATCTCGCCGTACTGCTTGCGCTTGGCGGCGAAGGTCATCGCCAGGTTCTTCTTCGCCCGGGTGATGCCCACGTAGGCCAGGCGCCGCTCCTCCTCGATGGTGTCGGCCTCGATGCTGGAGCGGTGCGGTAGGATTTCCTCTTCCACGCCGAGAATGAACACGTAGGGGAATTCCAAGCCCTTGGAGGCGTGCAGGGTCATCATCTGCACACCGTCCGCGCCTTCTTCCTCTTCCTGCTGGCGCTCCAGCATGTCGCGCAGCACCAGCTTGGCGATGGCCTGCTCGATGGTCATGTCGCCTTCTTCATCGCGCTCCAGAGTGTTCTTCAGCGCCTCGATGAGGAACCAGACGTTGCCCATGCGGAAGTCGGCGATCTTGTCGCTGGAGGCGTTCTGCCGCAGCCAGTTCTCGTAGTCGATGTCCATCACCATGCTGCGCAACGCACCGATCGGGTCGCTGCCCGCGCACTGCTCGCGGACCTTGTCGATGAAGCGCTTGAAGCGCTGCAGGCGCTCGATGTAGCGGGCGTCCAGGTGCTCGGACAAGCCCAGCTCGCCGGAGGCGTTGAACATCGAGCAGCCGCGCTCGGTGGCGTAGTTGCCGAGCTTTTCCAGGGTGGTGGAGCCGATCTCCCGGCGCGGCACGTTGATCACGCGGAGGAAGGCGTTGTCATCGTCCGGGTTCACCAGCAGGCGGAAATAGGACATCAGGTCCTTCACTTCCTGGCGTCCGAAGAAGCTGGTACCGCCTGACAGGTGATAGGGAATCTGGTGGTGCTGAAGTTTCAGCTCGATCAGCTTCGCCTGATAGTTGCCCCGGTAAAGGATGGCGAATTCGCTGTAGGGCCGCTGCGTCTTCAGGTGGATGGTGAGGATTTCCATCGCCACCCGCTCGGCCTCGGACTCCTCGTTGCGGCAACGGATCACCCGGATCGGGTCGCCTTCACCCATCTCGCTCCACAGCTGCTTCTCGAACACGTGGGGGTTGTTGGCGATGAGGATGTTGGCGCATTTGAGGATGCGGCTGGTGGAGCGGTAGTTCTGCTCCAGCATCACCACCTTCAGCGAGGGGAAGTCTTCCTTCAGCTGCATCAGGTTTTCCGGGCGCGCGCCGCGCCAGGCGTAGATCGACTGGTCGTCGTCGCCCACCACGGTGAAGTGCGCGCGCTGCTGCACCAGCATCTTCACCAGCAGGTACTGGCTGGCGTTGGTGTCCTGGTATTCGTCCACCAGCATGTAGCGCACGCGGTTGCGCCACTTGTCGAGGATCTCCGGGTGCTCCTGGAACAGCTTCACCGGCTGCAGGATGAGGTCGTCGAAGTCCACCGCGTTGTACGCCTTGAGCGTGCGCTGGTAGTGCAGGTAGACCATCGCAGCGGTCTGTTCCTTGGGGTTGCGCGCCTTTTCCAGCGCCTCTTCCGGAAGGATCAGGTCGTTCTTCCAGCTGCCGATCAGGCCCTTGATCTCGTCCAGACCGTCATCGCCGGAATATTCCTTCTGCATGATGTCGGTCATCAGCGCCTTCACATCGCTCTCGTCGAAGATCGAGAAGCCGGGCTTGTAGCCCAGGGCCGCATGTTCCTTGCGGATGATGTTCAGGCCCAGGTTGTGGAAGGTCGAGACGGTCAGGCCCTTGCCCTCGCCGGGGCGCAGCAGGGTGCTGACGCGCTCCTTCATCTCGCGGGCGGCCTTGTTGGTGAAGGTCACGGCGACGATGTACTGGGCGCGGATGCCGCACTGCTGGACCAGGTAGGCGATCTTGCGGGTGATCACGCTGGTCTTGCCGGAGCCGGCGCCGGCCAGCACCAGGAGCGGGCCGCCGACGTAGTTCACGGCCTCTTGCTGCCGGGGATTGAGTCGGGACATGAAAGGCGGGGTCTGTAGTGGAGCGGGCGCGTATTCTAGCAGGCCGTGCCGGGCGTCGGGGTGCCGCTCGGAATAGCGGCGATCTGTGACACGATCGTACTTATGTGTTTTGGATAAATCTGTACATGTATTAGGCTTGTGACAGCATTACTTGAAGAAAACTCTTAAGAGTTTCTCTGAAGTTTCGTCTACATCCGTGGGATGTCCGGATGGCGTCACTTCAAAACCGGGAGAAGTGGGCGCAGGGATGGCGTCTGGAGTTTCTCCCCTTTCCAGAGATACATGGGGGTCGCTTGGCAGCGTCGGTCGAACCAACGCGCCTGCTCCTGCTGGCGGAAGCGCCGCAGTGGGCCCAGCTACTGCGCGGGCATCTGGCCGCGTTGGGGCAGGGCTATTCGCTGATCACGGCCCCGTCCTGGCAGGCCGCCAGCAGCCTGTTCGACGAAGATCAGGTCGGCCTGGTGCTCGCCACGCCCGGCAAGTTGCCGTCCGCCCACCAATGCCACCTGCCGCTGGTCCTGCTGCTGGAGCGTGAGCCCGCGGAAGAGCCGGTCGGCGTCGCCGACTATCTGGTGGCCGAATCCCTCAGCGTCGAAGTCCTGCGCCGCACCCTGCGTTACGTGCGTGAACGCACCTCGCTGCAGAACACCCTGCAGAGCCTGGCCGAACAGGACCCGCTGACCGGCATCGCCAACCGCCAGGGCTTCCAGACCCTGCTTGCCGCCCGTCTCAGCGAGAGCGAAGGGCGCGGCCTGGCGCTGGGTCACCTGGACCTGGACAACTTCCGTCACGTCAACGACGCCCTCGGCCACCAGGCCGGCGACCGCCTGATCCTGCAGGTGGTGGCGCGTCTGAAGGCACACCTGGACAACGGCGACGACATTGCCCGCCTGGGCAGCGACGAGTTCGCCCTGCTGCTGGACACCCGCCGCGACCCGGCGCGGGTGGAAAAGATCGCCGAGCTGATCGTCGAATCCCTGGGCGAACCCTACTGGGTCGAGGGCGAAAGCCTGTTGCTGGGCTGCAGCCTGGGTGTGGCCCATGCCCGCGCCGGCGAAGCTGCCGACCCGCTGTTGTGGCACGCGCACATCGCCATGCAGCAGGCCAAGTCGCGCCAGGGCTGCACCTTCCACGTCTTCGACGAACGCATCAACCGTGGTGCCCGCAGTCTGGCCGACCTGGAAAGCGAACTGCGCCGGGCGTTGCGCCGCGACGAACTGGAGCTGCACTACCAGCCGCGCCTGGACCTGCACAGCGGGCAAATCGTCGGCCTCGAAGCTCTCGTGCGCTGGCGCCATCCCGAGCGCGGCTTGCTGACACCGGGCGACTTCGTGCCGCTGGCCGAGGAAAGCGGGCTGATCGTGCCGCTGGGCTACTGGGTCATTTCCCGTGCCCTGCGCGACATGCAATGGCTGCGCGGGCGTGGCCTGCCGCCGCTGCACATGGCGGTGAACCTGTCGTTCCGCCAGTTCCAGGACAGCCAGCTGCTGCCGACTCTGGAGCGCCTGATCCGCGAGCGCGGCGTCGACGCCCAGTGGCTGGAGTTCGAACTCACCGAAACCGCCGTGATGCGCCGCAGCGACCAGGTCCAGCAGACCATGCAGGCCCTCGGCCGATTGGGCGTGCGCTTCTCGCTGGATGATTTCGGCACCGGCTTCTCGTCCTTCGTGCACCTGAGCAGCCTGCCCATCACCCTGCTGAAGATCGACAAGAGCTTCGTCGGCGACATGCACGAGCGCCCGGAAAACCTGCAACTGGTGAAGGCCATGATCAACCTGGCGCACAACCTGAACCTGGAAGTGGTCGCCGAGGGCGTGGAGACCATCGCCCAGCAGGACGAGCTGCGCCAGTTCGGCTGCGACCAGGTGCAGGGCTACTGGATCAGCCGCCCATTGCCGCTCGCGGAGCTGGCGCGGTTCCTGGTGTTCGGCGCCAACCGCGCGCTGCGCCTGCAGGACTCGGTCAGCTAGCGGTCAGTCAGCACAGCCAGGCCCGCGCCGGACGTGTGCGGGCGCAGCAGGCGCGAGGTCTTCGCCTCGAACGCCAGCGTCAGCCCGATGGCCGCGCAGGCCAGCCCGGAGGCCAGCCCCCACCACACGCCGCTCGGCCCCCAGCCCAGCGGGAAGGCCAGCAGCAGCGCCATCGGAACGCCCACCAGCCAGTAGCCCGCCAGCCCGACGAGGAAGGTGGTGCGCGCATCCTTCAGGCCACGGATCGCGCCCATGGCGATGCACTGGGTGCCGTCGAACAGCTCGAACCACGCGGCGATGGCCAGCAGGCTGACGGCCAGCTTCACCACCTCGCGGTTGGCCGGGTCGTTGTGGTCGATGAACAGGCCGATGACCAGCTCCGGCGCGAGCCAGAACAGCGCGGCGAAGGCGAACATGCAGCTGGCGCCGAAGCCGATGCCCAGCCGGCCGGCTCGGCGCGCCTCGACCAGCCGGCCGGCGCCGTAGTGCTGGCCGATGCGGAAGGTCACCGCGTAGGAAATCCCCATGGGCACCATGAAGGCTACGTACACCGACTGGATGGCGATCTGGTGTGCCGCCAGCGCCGTGCTGCCGATCACGCCCATGCACAGGGTGGCCACGGTGAACATGCCCGACTCCACCGCGTAGGTGCCGCCGATGGAAATGCCGAGGCGCAGGGAGTCGCCGATCACCTTGAAGTCCGGCGTCGACAGTCCGGGCAGCAGCGGATAGGGCGCATACGCCCGGTGCCAGCGCAGGTACAGGGCGAAGATTACCGGCAGAGCGTTCATCACCACCGCGGTGACCATGCCGATCCCCGCCAGCCCGAGGCGCGGCAGGCCGAACAGGCCCTCGATGAAGGCGTAGTTCAAGGCGAAGTTGGCCAGCGCGCCGATCAGGCTGATGGCCATGACCGGGCCCGGCCGCTCGATGGCGCTGGTGAAACCGCGCAGCACCATGAAGGCCATGTAGCCGGGCAGGGCGAAGACGATGCTGTGCAGGAAAGTCATGGTGCCATGGACGGTTTCCGGGGCTTGGCCGAAGGCGATCAGGATCGGTCCGAGGTTCCACAGCAGCAGGCCCGCCAGCATCGCCAGGGCGCCGCCGATCCACAGGCCGGCCTGGGTCGCCTGCACCACGCCACGCGCGTCCTTCGCGCCATGCCGGATTGCCACCAGGTTGCCGGTGGCCGCGACCACGCCGACGCAGAAGGTCGACACCAGCGCATAGGTCGACGCGCCCAGCCCGCCGGCGGCCAGCGCCTCGCGGCCGAGCTTGCCCATCATCACGGTGTCGGTGAACACCATGGCGACGTAGGCCAGCTGCGCGGCGATCAGCGGGCCGGCGAGGCGAAGGATGGCGGCAAGTTCGTCACGGTACAGGCGTTTCATGAGTCAGGCTCAGCAAGCGGCAGGTGCCGCATCGATAGGGAGTCGCCCATTCTCCGGCCGCCGTGGATGCGCGCACAAAAGGAAAAATGCGATGCCATCCATGAGTCATACTCATGCCAAGTCGCCCTTTGGAGCCCGCCATGAACCGCCAGTTGCCGCCCCTCTATGCCCTGCGCGCCTTCGAGGCGGCCGCCCGGCATGCGTCCTTCACCCGTGCCGCCGAGGAACTGGCGATCACCCAGAGCGCGGTGAGTCGGCACATCAAGACCCTGGAAGAGCACTTCGCCTGCCGCCTGTTCCAGCGTCGCGGGCGCCAGCTGGAGCTGACCGAAACGGCGCGGATGCTGCTACCCGGCCTGCGCGACGGCTTCGACGCGCTGGAGCGCGCCTGCGCCAGCCTGCGCGCCGAAGAAGGCGTGCTGCGCCTGAAGGCGCCTTCGACCCTGACCATGCGCTGGCTGCTGGCGCGGCTGAGCCGGTTCCGCATGCAGCACAGCGAGATCGAGGTGCAGCTGACCAGTGCGTGGATGGACGTGGACCGCGTGGATTTTGTCCATGAGCCTTTCGATTGCGCGGTGCTGCTCAGCTCCGGGCACTTCCCGCCGGACTGGGAGGCCACCCTGCTGTTCCCCGAATGGCTGATTCCCGTGGGTGCGCCCGAGCTGCTCGCCGATGGCCCGTGGGACGCCGGGCGACTGGCCGCCGCCGAGTTGCTGCACCCCACGCCCGACCGTCGCGACTGGCGGCGCTGGCTGCAACGCATGGGCCTGGGGGAGCAGGTGTCGCTCAAGGGCGGGCAGGTGTTCGACACCCTGGAGCTGGGTATCGTGGCCGCCGCTCGTGGTTACGGGGTTTCCATCGGCGACCTGGTAATGGTCGCCGAGGATGCCAACCAGGGTCGGCTGGCGTTGCCCTGGCCCAGCGCGGTGGCCAGTGGCGAGAGTTACTACCTGGTCTGGCCCCGTGCGCGCCGGCATCAGGAGCGGCTGCGCCGGTTGCGCGACTTCCTACAGGCTGAGGTACAGGCCATGCAGCTGCCGCCGGTGCAGCTGCTCGACTGACACCGGCGACGCGGCGGCTCAGGAGCCGCTGCAACCATTGGCCCAGACCTGGTAGTGCAGCTCGTGCTGCTGGGCCTGAGAGTCTTCGTAGACCATGGTCACCGGCACGATGCCGCAGGCTTCCTGGGTATCGGTGATAGAGATAACGCGGGCGACATCGGGCTTCTCGTGCGCTGGCACGGTGCCGCAGGCGGCGAGGAACAGGGTGGAGAACAGCAGAGCAATCAGCGCTTTCATGATGTTTTTCCTTCAGAAGAGTGGAGTCAGGCGCGTTCGTGCAGCAGCGAGCGGGCGGAGTCGGCCATCACCAGCAGGCCGCCTGCGAGCATCAGGGTGTCCTTGAGCACCAGCCGGCCTGCGCCGGACAGGTAGGGGAAACCGTGCTGCGCATCGCCCAGCGCCTGCACCCAGGCCTCGGGCGTGGTGATCAGGAAACTCAGCGTCACCAGCGGCGTGCCAAACGACAGCAACCCACCCAGCAGGCCCAGGCGACGGGACAGCGGGTTGAGCAGCACCAGCAGCGCGATGCTCAGCTCCACCACGCCCAGCCCGTAGGAAAAGCCGTAGGTGTTGTTGTCGGTCTGCCAGGCACGCTTCTCCAGATTCAGCTCGCCTTCGTGGGTGAGGTGCGCGCGGTAGTCCTCGGGGTGCTCGTAGAAGAACGACATGAACGGGCTGTTGGCGACGAAGGGCGTGATGCTGTCGGCCTCGTAGGGCACGAACTTCAGCGCGCCGATCCAGATGAACACCACGGCGATGGCCACCCGCATCAGGTTCACGCCGAGGCTGTCGAGTCGGCTCAGCGCACGCAGGACTTGGGTTACGGAAGAGGTCATGGGGAACTCCTTGAGAGTCGGTTGGATTCAGTGGTTCCTATTGTCGGAATCCGGCCGTTTGGCTTCTTTCGCGTTGTGCTCGGCTTTTTGTCGGTTGCTCTCGGATGCGAGCGGACCGCCCCAGGGTGTTGCACCAAGGGGATACGGGAGAGGGGAAGAAGTAGGTAGTCGCGTTTACTTGGCCGATCCTGCGCGTAATCTGTAGTCCCTTTCCCGCGTATGGAATGCCATGAACTCCATTGACCGCCTGATCCAGCTCGCCGGCCTGCGCGGCAGCCTCGACCTGCGCTGCCAACTCCAGGGCGACTGGGCGCTGGACCACGAACAGGCACCGTGCGGGGTGGCGCAATACCACATCCTGCTGTCCGGCCGCTGCCAGGCGGAAATGCCTGACGGCCAGGTCCTTGCGCTACAAGCGGGTGACATCCTGGTTTTCCCGCGCGGTGGCGCGCACCTGCTGCGCAGCCAGGGACCGAAAGTGATCCCGGTGCCCACCCAGGTCAGCCAGGACGGCCTGCTGCCGGTGCACCGCATCGGCAGTGAAGGCGAGTCGCTGGATATCCTTTGCGGCAGCTTCCACTACCAGCGCGACTCGCTGCTGATCGGTGCGCTGCCGGCGTTCCTCAACGTCTCCACCCGGGCTCTGGGCCTGAGCGAACAACTGGCGTCGCTGGTCAGCCTGTTGCGCGCCGAGGCGGACGGCGACCAGCCTGGTGCGCGCTTCCTGGTCGATGCGCTGTCCTCGGCCCTCTTCACCCTGATCCTGCGCGTCTACCTGCAGGAGTACGTCCCCAGCAGCGGCACCCTGGCGTTGCTCGCCGACAAGCGCCTGAGCCGCGCCTGGCAGGCGATGCTCGACGACCCCGCCCACGAGTGGACCATCGAGGCGCTGGCCGAGCGTGCCAGCATGTCCCGCGCCACCTTCATGCGCCTGTTCACCCAGGTGGCCGGGCTGTCGCCCTGGGCGCTGCTGACCAAGGTGCGCATGGAGCTGGCCTACCGCCTGCTGAGCAGCTCGCAGCTGAGTCTCACCGACATCGCCGCGCAGGTTGGTTACCAGTCTCAGGCGTCCTTCACCAAGAAGTTCAAGGAAACCTACGGCGACGCCCCCGGTCGCCTGCGTCGCGCGGTGAACTAGACCAGCCGTCGTCGCCAGCAAAGGCGCATGGCGCGCATGGACATGTCCTGCCGCCCTCGAGACGGTTCACGTCGCTGCCGTCGCAGAGCTGAAACAGCGCTTTGCTAGGGTCATTGCTGGACTAGTCCAGTGAAGGCCCGCCATGGGCCTTCCCCATACCCACAAGACCACTCGGGGGAATTCCATGAAGCCCATGCGTACCTTGCTCGCCGGCCTGATCCTGGCCGGCCTCGCCAGTACCTCTTTCGCCGCCACCGAACTGAAACACTGGCCCGCGCCGGCCGCCAAGCAGCTCGATGCCTTGATCGCCGCCAACGCCAACAAGGGCGCCTTCGCGGTCTTCGACATGGACAACACCAGCTACCGCTACGACCTCGAGGAATCGCTGCTGCCCTTCCTCGAAATGAAAGGCGTGCTGACCCGCGAGAAGCTCGACCCCTCGCTCAAGCTGATCCCCTTCAAGGACGTCAACGGCCACAAGGAAAGCCTCAACAGCTACTACTACCGCCTCTGCGAGGTCGACGACCTGGTCTGCTACCCCTGGGTCGCCCAGGTGTTCTCCGGCTTCACTCTGAAAGAGCTCAAGGGTTACGTCGACGAGCTGATGGCCTATGGCAAGCCGGTGCCCAGCACCTACTACGAAGGCGACGTGGTCAAGAGCATCGAGATCAACCCGCCCAAGGTCTTCACCGGCCAGACCGAGCTGTACAACAAGCTGATGGAGAACGGCATCGAGGTCTACGTGATGACCGCCGCCCATGAGGAACTGGTGCGTATGGTCGCCAGCGATCCCAAGTACGGGTACAACGTGAAGCCCGAGAACGTTATCGGCGTCACCACCCTGCTCAAGGACCGCCAGAGCGGTGCCCTGACCACCGCGCGCAAGCAGATTGCCGAAGGCAAGTACGATCCCAAGGCCAACCTGAACCTGGAGATCACCCCCTACCTGTGGACCCCGGCCACCTGGATGGCCGGCAAGCAGGCGGCGATCCTCACCTACATCGACCAGTGGAAGAAGCCCATCCTGGTCGGCGGCGATACCCCCAGCAGCGATGGCTACATGCTGTTCAACGGCACCGCCGAGAACGGCGTGCACCTGTGGATCAACCGCAAGGCCAAGTACATGGACCAGCTCAACGGCATGATCAAGAAGAATGCCGCGGCCCAGGCCGGGCTCGGCCAGCCGGTCACCGCCGACAAGAACTGGGTGATCGTCACCCCGGAAGAGATCCAGTAGGCGCGTAGCGCTTGCGTAGGAGCGCGGGCGCTCTGGTAGGGTGCTTAACGCGCCAGCGTTATCCGCCGTGGTGCTATCGGCGGATAACCCGTTCCGGGTTATCCGCCCTACGGCCCTGCGCTCCACACCATCCTGCGGACTGACTCCGGACTCACACTGTAGGAGCGCCGTTGCCCGGACTGGAGCCCCCGCCCCAAGCCAAATCCGGGTGAATGACTCAAGTATTGTCACGCGCCGCCGATAGCCTGTGCAGACCGGCGAACCACGCCGGCACTCCCCTCGAACCGAAGCAGGCCGCTCCTCGAACCACGGGCGACGGCCCGCCGTTGCGTGCAGAAGCAGAAAAATGAACCAGCCCCGATCCCGCATCGCCCTGCAATTGGCGATGGCCCTGGCCGTGCTCCTGATCCTGTTGATCAGCGGCAGCACGCTGTTTGCCTTGCGCTCGCTAGACAGCGCTACCCTGACTACCCGCGAAGAACACCTCGCCAGCGAAGCGCGCCTGCTGGCGGACCAGCTGGAAACCTTCCACGGCACCCTGCGCGAGAGCACCCAGCGCCTCGCCGGCCTGTTCGAGAAGCGCTTCGCTGCCGGCCTGAAAGCGCACACCGATGAGCGCGTGCCGGTCGCCGCACTGCAAGCCCCGGCGCTGTACCTGGGCGACACCCGCCTGAACGGCGACTTCACCCTGGTCGACGAATTCCGCCAGCTCACCGCCGGCGTCGCCACCGTTTTCGTGCGTGATGGCGACGACTTCGTGCGCATCACCACCTCGCTGATGAAGCAGGACGGCAGCCGCGCCATGGGCACCGTGCTCGACCACAACAGCCCGGCCTACCCGCTGCTGATGCGCGGCGAAAGCTACGTCGGTCGTGCGCTGCTGTTCGACCGCTTCTACATGACCCAGTACACCCCGGTGCGCGACGGCAGCGGGCGGGTGATCGCCGTACTGTTCGTCGGCTTCGACTACACCGACGCGCAGAAACGCCAGTTCGACAACCTCGGTCGCTTCCGCCTCGGTCAGGGCGGCTCGCTGGCGCTGCTGGACGAACAACACCACTGGCTGGTGCCGCCGGCCGGCGCGCGCAACCCCGAGCGCGCCGCCGACAGCCTCGCCAGCCTGCTGGACAACCCCGGCCGTGGCCGCTTCTGGAGCGACGGCCAGGATGATTTCTACAGCGTGGCGCAGCCCTTTGCCGGCGGCCCCTGGACCGTCGTCGCGAGCATGCCCAAGGACGAGATCCGCGCGGTGACCTGGCGCGTCGGTGGTCAGCTGGCCATGGGCAGCCTGATCGCCATGCTGCTGGCGGTGATCGCCACCACCTGGCTGCTGCAACGCCGCCTGCGTCCGCTGGGCGACCTGGTGCGCCAGGCCCATGCGCTGGGCGCCGGCGACCTGGGCGCGCGCCTGTCAGTTGCCAGCCGTGACGAGATCGGCGACCTGGCGCGCAGCTTCAACCAGATGGGCGAGGCGCTCTCCCGCATGGTTGAGCGCGTGCGCGGTGCAGCGGAGGAAGTGGGGCATTGCTCGCGTTCGCTGTCGGGTCTTTCCAGTGGCGCCTATGCCGGCATGGAACAGCAGTCCGGCGAGATCAACAGCATGGCCGGCGCGGTGGAAGAGTTCAGCGCCACCTCGATGGACATCGCCGACAACATGCGCAGCACCGAACGCATGGCCAGCGAGAACACCCGGCAGACGCGCATTGGCCTGCACTCCATGGACGATGCCTCCGCCTCGCTGGCGCAGATCGCCGGCGCACTGCAGCAGACCGTGGAGCGGGTCAATCGCCTCGGCGCGCGCTCCCAGGAGATCGGCAGCATCGTCGGGGTGATCACTTCGATTGCCGAGCAGACCAACCTGCTGGCACTCAACGCCGCCATCGAGGCCGCCCGTGCCGGCGAGCAGGGGCGCGGCTTTGCCGTGGTTGCCGATGAAGTGCGCAGCCTGGCGGCGCGCACCCAGGCCGCCACCACGGAAATCTCGCAGATGATCGGCGCCATCCAGCAGGACACCGGCAGCGCCACCGAGACCATCGAGCAGGGCAGCCAACTGATGCAGCACGGGCTGGCGCTGAACGAGAAGGTCGCCGCGGCGCTGGCGGAAATCTCCCAGCAGAGCAGTGCGGCCGGCGAGCAGTTCGCCGCCATCACCACCGCGACCCAGGAGCAGAGCCGGACCGCGACCCTGCTCAGCAGCAACCTGCAGGGCATCGCCCAGGCCAACAGCGAACAGCGTCAGGTGGTGGCCGATCTGGCGCAGACCGTGCGCGAGCTGGACAGCCTGGCCGCCGGCCTGCGCGACGAGGTCGGGCGCTTCCGCTGAAGCGCCGGGCGGGTCAGTCCTTGAGCTGGCCCAGCCCGTACTCCAGGCTGGCGGCGGACAGCTCGCCCATCTGGCTGTGCTTCAGGCGTCCCTGGGCGTCGTAGAACAGCGTGGTGGGCATGCCGTAGGAGCCGGTGGCCTGACCGAGGCGGTTGCCGCTGTCGAGCAGCACCGCCGCCTCGCTCAGGCCCTGTTCGCGCAGGAAACGCTGCACGGCTTCGGCATTCTCGCCCTGGTTGACCAGCAGGAAGCGCACATCGCTGCGCTGTTGCTGAGCGGCCTCCAGCACCGGCATCTCGCGCCGGCACGGCGGGCACCAGGTGGCCCAGAGGTTTACCACCATGGGCCGGCCATCCAGCGCGCGCAGGTCCACGGCGGCCCCGCGCAGGTCCATCACCGTGAGTTCGGGAATCTGCTGGCTGCGGTCCAGCGCCGAGGTCACGGCCTTGCCGCCGCCCCATAGGCACACACCGACCACGGCCGCGACGGCCAGCGGGCGGCGCAGCTCTGTCCGCTTCCAGGCCAGCAGCGCGCCTATCAATGCGGCGGCGATCACCCCCGGCAGGGCGAGAAAGCCGCCATCGCGGATGTCGACGATGCTCAGCGGCGTCGCCGCGTACTGCTCGAAGTAGCGCGCGACGAAGGCCAGCCGCGCCACCAGCAGGCCACCGAGGAGCATGGCGAACAGCGCGCCTTCGGGGTTGGCGCCGCGCTTGCGCCCGGCCAGCCAGCCGGCCAGCAGGGCGCCGAAGAAGCCGAGGTAGAGCAGCACGTGGGGCAGGGGAAGGGCCAGAGGGCCGAGGGTGAGACTGGTCAAAGCGGGTGCCTGGCAAAAGGAAACCAAGGTACAGCAGGGCGCCGCCACGGGGCAGCGCCGGGCTGTGGATAAATGTTTCGCCTCAGGCGGGCAGCGGCTCGGCCTGCTGCTCGCGCAGCTCGGCGGTCAACCGCTTGGCGCAGGCGCCGACCTTGCGCACGGCATCCTCGATCACCGCCAGGTCACGGTGGGAGTAGTTCATGCGGATGCAGTTGCGGTACTTGCCCGAGGCGGAAAAGATGTTGCCCGCCGCCACCTGCACGTTGTCGCGGCGCAGCTCCTGGTTCAGCCGCACGCTGTCGAACAGCGGGTCGAACTCGACCCAGAGCATGAAACCGCCACGCGGCCGGGTGACTCGCGCACCCTCGGGGAAGTAGCGGCCGACCCACTCGGTCATCAGGTCGCGGTGGCGCTGGTACTGCGCGCGCATGCGGCGGATGTGCGGCTCGTAGTGGCCGCCGCCAATGAACTCGGCCAGCGCCATCTGCGGTTGCGGCGCGCAGGTGCCGCTGGCGATGTACTTGAAGTGGAGGATGCGGTCCAGGTAGCGCCCCGGCACCACCCAGCCAGTGCGCAGGCCGGGGGCTACCGTCTTGGAGAAGGAGCTGGCCAGCAATACGCGGTCATCGGTATCGAAGGACTTGATGCTGCGCGGGCGTGGGTAGGCGTAGGCCAGCTCGCCGTAGACGTCATCCTCGAGGATTGGCACGTCGTAGCGTGCCGCGAGCGTGAGCAAAGCGCGCTTGCGGGCGTCGGGCATGATGTAGCCCAGTGGGTTGTTGCAGTTGGGGGTGAGCAGGATGAGCTTCACCGGCCACTGTTCCATGGCCAGTTCCAGCGCCTCCAGGCTGATGCCGTTGGTGGGGTCGGTGGGGATTTCCAGCGCCTTCAGGCCATAGGCCTTGAGTGCCTGCATGGCGCCGTGGAAGCTGGGTGAATCGATGGCGATGATGTCCCCCGGCTCGCAGATGGCGCGCAGGGTAATGGCCAGCGCCTCCTGGCAGCCGGTGGTGATGACGATCTCGCTGGGCGGCACTTGGCAGCCGGAGTCCAGCATCAGCCGGGCGATCTGCTCGCGCAGCGGCAGCGAGCCCTGGATGCCTTCGTAGCCGAGGCTCTGCAGGTCGGTGCGGCGCGCGGCGTGCACCATCGCTCGCTGCAGCGGCTTGAGCGAGGGGCTGGCAATGTCCGGCGTGCCGCGCCCTAGCTGGACGAAATCGCCGCCCGGCGCGCGGCGCACCTGTTCCAGCACCTGGTCCCACTGCGATACGTCCACCGGCCGTTGCGCCGGGCGGGTCATGGCCGGCATCGGCGGCAGCTCGCGGCGTTCGGGTACGAAGTAGCCGGACTTCGGCCTGGGCTCGACCAGCCCGGAGTCCTCCAGCACACGGTAGGCCTGCTGCACGGTGCTGATGCTGACGCCGTGCTCCTCGCTCAGCGCGCGCACCGAGGGCAGGCGGTCGCCGGGACGGTACAGGCCCTGCTCGATGCGGTCGCCGAGGGTGGCGGCCAGCTGTGCGTAGCGTTTCATGACAGATCTCCCGTGCCGGACAGGCTCGGCGGAATGCAGTACAGATTGGAAAAAAATACGCCATTCAGAAGGATTTCGCCTGTCTCTGTATGGAAAAAACTTCACAGCGTTGAATCTGTAATGATTTCTGCCGATTCGCCACGCTAGTCCCACGTTCGAAAGAGCTCGACTGGAGGAGTGACGAGATGAGCGGCCTGAGCGATGTGCGGCTGACCCTTTACCAACAGGAACTGCTGGAAATCCCCGGTGTGCGCGAAGCCCCGCGCGCCCCGCAGGAGAGCCGCTGGCAGCAGTTCTGGCGCCGTGTGCGCACGCGCAAACAGCTGATGGATCTGTCCGATGCGCAACTGAAGGATATCGGCGTCACCCGCGAACAGGCGCGGATAGAAGCGATGCGGCCGTTCTGGCGTTGCTGATCAGAAACTGAACAAACAGGGAGTGCTTATGAGCGAGACGCGCGCTGCTGCGTTTGATCGAGTCGCCGCCGAACTCGGCTACGACTTCAGCGGTGAAATGAAGATCGGCGGCAACTACGTGCCCTTCCTCATCGAAGGAAACCAGGTGCACATCAGTGGGCAGATTCCGCGGGTGGGTGATGAAGTCGTCGTCACCGGCCGGGCGGGCAGTGAAGTCTCAATGGCCGATGCCCAACTGGCTGCCAAGGTCTGCGCCATGCGCGCGCTGGTCTTGCTGCGGCAGGCGCTGGGTGATCTCGACCGGGTGCGCAGAGTGTTGCAGCTCAACGTGTTCGTACAGTCAGCAGAGCACTTTACGCAACTGAGCGAGGTGGCCGACGGTGCATCGGCGGTGCTGTATGAGGTGCTGGGCGCGGCCGGTGTGCACACGCGCACTTCGGTTGGCGTCTATCAGTTGCCGAAGAACGCCACGGTCGAACTGAATCTCCTTGCCGTCGCGCAGGACCTGCCGGGCTAGTGCCCCGCGCGGTATTGCAGCGCTTCGGCCAGGTGCGGACGGGCGATGTCGTCTGCCTGCTGCAGGTCGGCGAGGGTGCGGGCGACCTTGAGAATCCGGTGCAGGGCGCGCAGTGACAGGTTCAGGCGCTCGCCGGCCTTCTCCAGCCAGGCCTGGTCTTCCGGACTCAATGCACAATATTGGTGCATTTTCTTCAGGGTCAGAAAAGCGTTGGCACAACCCTGCCGGGCGAGCTGGCGCTGGCGCGCGCCAGCGACCTGCACAGCCAGTTCGGCACTGCTGGTACTCGGCCCGCTGGGCGCGAGGCTGGTGCTTTCGCGGCTGACGGTCAGGTGCAGGTCGATGCGGTCTAGCAGGGGGCCGGAGAGCTTGGCCCGGTAGCGCTGGATCTGCTCCGGCGAGCAGCGGCAACGGCCATTGGGGTCGCCCAGATAGCCGCAGGGGCAGGGATTCATCGCCGCCACCAGCTGGAAGCGTGCCGGGAAACGCACCCGGCCGTTGGCGCGGGCAATGACGATCTCGCCGCCTTCCAGCGGTTCACGCAGCACTTCCAGGACCTTGCGATCGAATTCCGGCAGCTCGTCGAGGAACAGCACGCCTTCGTGGGCCAGGGTAATTTCCCCCGGCTGCGGGCGACTGCCGCCACCGACCAGCGCCGGCGCGGAAGCAGTGTGGTGGGGCTGGCGGAAAGGCCGCTGCGGCCAGTGGGTCAACGGCCCGCCCCCGGCGACGGAATGGATCGCCGCGACCTGCAGCGCTTCGTCTTCATCCAGCGGCGGCATCAGACCGGGCAGACGGCTGGCGAGCAGCGTCTTGCCGGTGCCGGGCGGCCCACTGAACAGCAGGTTGTGCGCGCCGGCAGCGGCCACCAGCAGCGCGCGCTTGGCGGCGGCCTGGCCTTGCACTTCGGCAAGGTCGGGATAGGGCGGCGTGGCGCGCAGCAAGCCGTTGGCCTCAAAGGGGCGCAGGCGTTCCTGGCCGCTGAAGTGTGCGGCCAACTCCAGCAGGTGGCCGACGGCGTAGACGGTCAGGCCGCTGGCGAGGCTGGCCTCCTCGGCGTTCTCCTTCGGTACCACCAGCGCGCGTCCGGCAGCACGGGCTGCCAGCGCGGCGGGCAGTACACCGGGGACCGGCCGCAACGTGCCGGAGAGCGCCAGCTCACCCAGGCATTCGAGCCCATCCAGCCCGGCGGCATCGGCCAGTTGGCCGCTGGCGGCGAGGATGCCCAGGGCAATGGCCAGGTCGAAGCGCCCTCCGTCCTTTGGCAGGTCGGCCGGGGCGAGGTTCAGGGTGATCCTGCGGTTGGGGAAGTCGAAGCCCGAGTTGAGCAGGGCGCTGCGCACGCGGTCCTTGCTCTCCTTCACGGCGCCTTCGGGCAGGCCGACCAGGGTCAGTGACGGCAGGCCGTTGGCGAGGTGCGCCTCGACGGTGACGCCGGGCGCTTCCACACCGACCTGGGCGCGGCTATGGACGATGGCGAGGGACATGGATCACTCCTGGATTCCATGCCGCCCGCCAGGCGGGGCTTATTCTTCGGCGGCGGGGGCAGGTGCAGCGGTATCGGCGGGCGAGAGCCTGGCTTCCATCTCCGCGACCTTCGCTTCCAGTGCCTCGAGGCGGGCGCGGGTGCGCGCGAGGACGACCATCTGGCTGTCGAATTCGTCGCGGCTGACCAGGTCGAGCTTGCTGAAGGCGCTCTGCATCAGAACCTTGAACTGGGCTTCCAGCTCGGCCTTCGGCAGGGGCGATTCGCCACCGAACAGGCGTCCGGCTTGTTGGCTGATGGCATCGAGGAAGGCTTTGGGCGGCAGCATGGTTCATGGGTTCCGGATTGAATCAGAGCCCAGTCTATCACGCAGCCAGCGCTGGCTGCGGCGCGCCGGGTTGCACGCTTTTTGAGCAGTGTGCCCGCTCTGCGTGCGCGCTTTCGGTGCGCCAGAGTGGCGCTGGCGATTCGCCAGAAAGCCCTGTTTCAGGCCAAGTGCCTGATGCGACGGGAATTTTCACGAACTGGCAAGCTTCATGCTTTGGGGCAGATATGGCGTGCACCGATGCAGTTCCGGTGCGGCAGGCGAGGCGGTGGATTGCTTCGATCAAGGCAGTCGGAGTGCTGAGGTAGGGCGGCCGGCGCATTACAAAAGCCAGACACTGCGCTTAGACTTGTCTCCGGGTTCGTTCTTCCTGGGGCGGGTCCACCAAAACACGGGAGAGAGTTACATGAAGCTAGTCACAGCCATCATCAAGCCGTTCAAGCTGGACGACGTTCGTGAGTCGCTGTCCGAGATCGGCGTGCAGGGCATCACTGTGACCGAAGTCAAAGGCTTCGGCCGGCAGAAGGGTCACACCGAGCTGTACCGTGGCGCGGAATACGTTGTCGATTTCCTGCCGAAGGTGAAGATCGACGTCGCCATCGCCGATGACCAGCTGGATCGTGTTATCGAAGCCATCACCAAGGCCGCCAACACCGGGAAGATCGGTGACGGCAAGATCTTTGTCGTAAATCTGGAACAGGCCATTCGTATCCGTACCGGCGAAACCGGCACCGACGCGATCTAAGCCAAGCCCACACCGAACCCCCACGCCCCAGGAGAAACAACAATGACTCTGCGCAAATACGCAGGGCTAGGCGCCCTATTGCCCCTCGCAATGCCCGGTCTGGCCTTGGCCGACGAGGCTGCGGCCCCCGTCCTGAACAGCGGCGACACCGCCTGGATGCTGATTTCCAGCGCCCTGGTGCTGCTGATGACCATCCCTGGCCTGGCGCTGTTCTACGGCGGCATGGTGCGCGCCAAGAACGTCCTGTCGATCATGATGCAGTGCTTTGCGATCACCGCGCTGATCAGCATCCTCTGGGTCGTCTACGGCTACAGCCTGGCCTTCGATACCATCGGTATGGAAAAGGGCGTGGTCAACTTCGCTTCCTTCGTCGGCGGGCTGGACAAGGCCTTCCTCAGCGGCCTGACCACCAGCGGCCTGACGTCCGCCGCCGCGCTGTTCCCTGAGAGCGTCTTCGTGATGTTCCAGATGACCTTCGCGATCATCACGCCGGCCCTGATCGTCGGCGCCTTCGCCGAGCGCATGAAGTTCTCGGCCATGCTGATCTTCACCGCGCTGTGGTTCACCCTGGTCTATGCACCGATTGCCCACATGGTCTGGAGCGGTGACGGCGGCCTGCTGTGGGACTGGGGCGTGCTGGACTTCGCCGGCGGCACCGTGGTGCACATCAACGCCGGTATCGCTGGCCTGGTGGCGTGCATCGTTCTCGGCAAGCGCAAGGGCTACCCGACCGCTGCCATGGCCCCGCACAACCTGGGCTACACCCTGATCGGCGCCGCCCTGCTGTGGATCGGCTGGTTCGGCTTCAACGCCGGTTCCGCCGCTGCCGCCAACGGCACCGCCGGCATGGCCATGCTGGTAACCCAGATCGCCACCGCCGCCGCCGCCCTGGGCTGGATGTTCGCCGAGTGGATCACCCACGGTAAGCCGAGCGCCCTGGGCATCGCTTCGGGCGTGGTTGCCGGCCTGGTCGCCATCACCCCGGCTGCCGGTACCTGCGGCCCGATGGGCGCCATCGTGATCGGCCTGGCTGCCGGCGTGATCTGCTTCTTCGCCGCCACCAGCCTCAAGCGCGCCGTCGGCTACGACGATTCGCTGGACGCCTTCGGCGTGCATGCTGTCGGCGGTATCGTCGGCGCCCTGCTCACCGGCGTGTTCGCAGCCCCGGCACTGGGCGGCTTCGGCACCGTGACCGACATCGGCGCGCAGCTGTTCACCCAGTTCAAGGGCGTGGCCTTCACCATCGTCTACACCGGTATCGTCAGCTTCGTGATCCTCAAGGTTCTGGACCTGGTCATGGGCCTGCGCGTCTCCGAGGAAGAGGAAACCGTGGGTCTGGACCTCTCCCTGCACAACGAGCGCGGCTACAACCTGTAAGGGTTCGCGCAAGTTCGACGAAGGGCGCCCTCGGGCGCCCTTTGTTTTTTCGATCAGCACGCTAGAATGCGCGCGCATCACCGTTAGCGACGCAAGGATTGCCCGCCATGTGGCAGCAGAAGACCATCACCCTGCGCCCTCGACCGCGAGGTTTCCACCTGGTCACCGACGAGATCCTGGCCGCGCTGCCGGAGTTGTCGAAGTGCCGGGTCGGCCTGCTGCACCTGCTGTTGCAGCACACCTCCGCTTCGCTGACGGTCAATGAGAATGCCGACCCCTCGGTGCGCCGCGATTTCGAGCGATTCTTCAATCGCCTGGTGCCCCAGGGCGAGAGCGGCTATGAACATGACTACGAAGGTCCGGACGACCTTCCGGCGCATTTCAAGTCAAGCCTGCTGGGCTGTCAGCTGACGCTGCCGATACAGGAGGGAGGCTTGGCAATGGGCACCTGGCAAGGTATCTATCTGGGCGAGCACCGCGACCACGGAGGCCCGCGCAGCATAGTGGCGACCTGGCAGGGCGAGCTTGTATGAATTTTTTCCGGCGGCGTTCGTCAAAGCGCGCAGCTGGGCTATAACTAACGTGCTTTGCAGCACCACAGAGGTTGAACAATGAGCGACGAAGAACTGGAACAGGACGAGCTGGACGGCGCTGACGAGGACGATGGCGAGGAACTCGCCGCAGCGGACGACAGCGACGCCGAAGCAGACAGCGGCGATGGGGATGAAGCCCCTTCTCCCAAGGGCGGTGGCAAGAAAGCCAAGGCCGCTGCGGAAGAAGAGGAACTGCCCTCGGTCGAAGCCAAGCAGAAGGATCGTGATGCACTGGCTCGCGCGATGGAGGAATTCCTCACTCGCGGTGGCAAGGTGCAGGAGATCGAGCCGAACGTCGTGGCCGACCCGCCCAAGAAGCCGGATAGCAAATACGGCAGCCGCCCTATCTGATATCTGACGCGACATGAAAAGCCCCGCCGTTCCGTGAGGAGCGGCGGGGCTTTTTCATGTCCGTTTGTAACGGACTTGTTGGAGCGAGCTTGCTTGCGAGTCGCTTGAATCCTGCGGTATCCGGGAGCTCTGGTTCGCGAGCAGGCTCGCCCCGGAAAAGCCGTCAGAGTTTTGCCAGAACGCCGGGCAGCTCGGACAGGTTGTGGATGATCGCGCTGGGCGCCTCTTCGCCGTCCCATGCCTTGCGCGCCGGGTTGAACCAGATCGCCTTCATGCCCGCGCGACGCGCGCCGGCGATGTCATCGCTGGGGTGGTCGCCGATGTGCACGGCGTGTTCCGCCGCCACGCCGCCGCGCTTGAGTGCTTCCTGGAACGGGTGCGGATCGGGTTTGCCGACGCCAAGTTCTTCCGCGCACAGGGCGAACTGGAAGTAATCGGCCAGGCCCAGGCGGCGCACGTCGGCGTTGCCGTTGGTGAGCACGCCAAGGATGAAGCGGTTGGCCAGTTGCTCCAGGGTCGGGTGCACCTCGGGGAACAGCGCCACCTGGTGCCGCGCGTGGAGGAAGGTCTGGAACCCGGCTTCGGCCAGGTCGCTGGCCTCCGCTTGTGGATAACCCGCGTCGAGCAGGGCGTGGAACAGGATGCGCCGGCGCAGTTCGCTCAGGCGGTGCCGGAGCATCGGGTCCTGCTCCATCAGCCGCGAGCGGATCGCCCACAGGTGTTCGATGGGCACAGGCCCCAGTTGCGCGGCGTTCACCGCCAGCCAGTCGCGCAGGGTGGCTTCCGCGCTGTTCATCACCGGGGCAACATCCCACAGCGTGTCATCGAGGTCGAAGGTGACCAGACGGATACTCATTCTTCTGCTCCGGGTTTACGGCGTGCCCGTGGGTGCGCCTGGTCATAGACCGTGGCGAGGTGCTGGAAGTCCAGGTGGGTGTAGATCTGCGTGGTGGCGATGTCGGCGTGGCCGAGCAGCTCCTGCACTGCGCGCAGGTCCTGGGAGGACTCCAGCATATGACTGGCGAAGGAGTGCCTCAGCATGTGCGGATGCAGGTGCTGGCCCAGCTCGCGCACACCGGCTTCGCGCACGCGCAGCTGGACCGCGCGGGGCGTCAGGCGCTTGCCGCTGCGGCCGATGAACACTGCGTTGTCCTGTGGCGAGGCGAGGGCACGCAGCGGCAGCCAGTTCTCGATGGCCTGCCGCGCGGCGCGGCCGACCGGCAGCTCGCGCACCTTGTTGCCCTTGCCGTGCACGCGCACCAGACCGTCCTTGAGGTCCAGCCACTCCAGGTCGAGGCCGACCAGTTCGGAGAGGCGCAGGCCCGAGGAATAGAACAGCTCCAGCAGTGCCTGGTCGCGGCGGGCGATGAAGTCGTCCTCGACGCCGCCGTCGAGCAGTTGCGCGGTGCGGTCGGTATCCAGCGTACGCGGCAGCTTGCGTGCGCCCTTGGGCGCGGCGAGTCCGTCGGCGGGGTTGTGCCGGCAACGGCCTTCGCGGATCAGGTACTGGTACAGCCCGCGGGTGGCCGACAGCAGGCGCGCCAGGCTGCGGCTGGCAAGGCCCTGCTGGTGCAGGCGGGCGACGAACATACGCAGGTCGCGCACCTGCAGCGCGGGCCACTCGTTCAGCGAGGATTTTTCGCAGAGCGCGGCGAGGCGCAGCAGGTCGCGGCGATAGCCATCGAGGGTATGGACGGACACCTGGCGCTCGCTGCGCAGGTGTTCCAGGTAGGCATCCAGATCGGCTTCGAGCGACAAGCGATCAGCTCCCAGCGGTGAAGGCCCGGCGGGATCAGCGTACCGAGCGCAGTGGCGTGGAGAAGCGCGGCAGGGTCCGCGCGAGGACTTCGGCGACGTAGCCCAGGAACAGCGTGCCCAGCGAGCTCTTGTAGTGCTGCGGATCGGGGCTGCCGATCGCCAATACGCCGTGCAGGCCCTGGAAGGTCAGCGGCACCACGGCGGCGGAGCCGACCTGCTCGCGTTCGCTTTCGCAGAACAGGAAGGCCAGCTCGTGGGGGCGCAGCACGCCGCAGACGGTCTTGCCGCCCGACAGCAGGCCGCCGATGGCCTGGTGCGCCTCGGCGCTGCTCACCGAACGGCCCACCGGCAGGTTGTTGTCGCTGAAGAGGATCAGGCTGACGTAGGGCACGAGGAACTCGTGGCGCAGGCTGTCTTCTGCCGTGCTGACGATTTCCTCGAGGCTGGTGGCATCGAGCAGGTCGAGCACCAGGCGACGGGTCTTGTCGAACAGTCGGTCGTTGTCGCGGGCCACGTCCATCAGCTGCGACAGCCGATGGCGCATCTCGATGTTGCGCTCGCGCAGCAGGCGTACCTGGCGCTCCACCAGCGACACGGCGTCGCCCGGCTGGTGCGGAATGCGCATCTCCGGGATCAGCTCGTCATGATCGACGAAGAATTCAGGGTGCCGGCGAAGATAGTCGGCGACCTGTTCGGCTTCGAGCGTAACGGTGGGGTCCTGCGGAGTATCGGTCATAAGCGTCCCGGTTATAGACGTACCTGGCCTTCGAACACCCGCACTGCGGGCCCGGTCATCATAACGGGCTGACCCGGTCCTGCCCACTCGATGGACAACCGTCCGCCGGGAAGGTCGATCTGTACCGGCGATTGCAGCCAGCCCTGGCGGATGCCGGCAACGGCGGCAGCGCAGGCGCCGGTGCCGCAGGCCAGTGTCTCGCCGGCGCCGCGTTCCCAGACGCGCAGGCGCGCCTGGTGCGGATTGACGATCTGCAGGAAGCCGATGTTGGCCTTCTGCGGGAAGCTTTCGTGGATTTCCAGTTTCGGCCCCAGGGTGCGCACCGGAGCGCTGTCCACGTCATCCACACGCAGCACGCCGTGCGGGTTGCCCATGGAGATCGCTGCCAGCTCGTATTGCTGGCCGTCCACTTCGAGGGGGTAGCTCAGCGCTTCAGCACCGGCCTGGAACGGCACCTGCTCGGGTTGCAGGCGCGGCGGGCCCATGTCGACGATGACCTGGCCGTCGTTGGCGATGGTCAGTTCGATCATGCCGCCCTTGGTTTCCACGCGGATGGTCTTCTTTGCGGTCAGGCGCTTGTCGACCACGAAACGGGCGAAACAGCGCGCGCCGTTGCCGCACTGTTCGACCTCGGTGCCGTCGCAGTTGAAGATGCGGTAGCGGAAGTCGGCGTCCGGCGTGCTCGGCGGCTCGACGATCAGCAGCTGATCGAAGCCGACCCCGAAGTTGCGGTCGCCCCACTGTTTGACATGGCGTGGTTGCACATGGGCGTGCTGGCTGACCAGGTCCAGGACCATGAAGTCATTGCCCAGCCCATGCATCTTGGTAAAGCGCAGAAGCATCGTCGTCTCGGCCTCAGTCCGGCAGCAGGCTTTCGCCGGCGAACAGCTCTGGTCGTGTTCCGTGGCGACGCACCCAGTGCGCGGCCGAGCTATCCACCAGCACCTCGGCGGCGCGGCCCCGGGTGTTGTAGTTGGAATTCATGACGAAACCATAGGCGCCGGCCGAACGCACGGCCAGCAGGCCGCCTTCTTCGCGGACGGGGTTGCGGAGTCGGGCGAGGAGTTCGCCGTTACCGCTTTGCGGCATGCCGAAGCGCCCGGCGATTGCCGGCGACGGCAGGTCTGCCGCGAACAGTTGCCCGTCGCGGACGTCGAAGGCGTCCATGGGAACGCCCTCAGAGACCGTAGCGGTCCTTGCTGTGCTCGCTCTTGGCCTTCTGGTCGTCCGGCAGGTACAGCGGGCCTTTCTGGCCACAGCCGGCCAGCGCGGCGGTGAAGACGGCGAGCGCGACGAAGGGAAGCAGCAGTCGCTTCATGGCGGAATCCTTGTAATAAAGCGTCAATTGACCCGGAGTATACCGACCCCCCGCCGGCTTGCCTATTCAAGCGGGCTCCCGCCTGGCGGGGCTTGCGGCTCGCGCGGGAAGGGCCGGTGGCCCTATGATGGCGGGCAAAAAATGGAATGCCTGATGGACTATCGCGATCCCCTGCCCAGTTCGGTGTCGGTGGCCTACCTGCAGGGCCTCGTGGAGCATCTGCAGCGCCAGGGCGTGGACCCGGCGCAGTTGCTGGCGACGGTGCACCTGGAGCCTTCGATCCTTGCCCAGCGCGACCAGCGCATCGCCGCCAGCGCCTACCTGGAGCTGGTGGGCGCCGGCGTGCGCCTGAGCGGCGACGACAACCTCGGCCTGCACCTGGGCGAGGCGGTGCGGCCCGGCTACTACGGCGTGCTCGGTTACCTGATCATGAGTTGCGCGACCCTCTCCGACGCCCTGCACCGGCAGGCGCGCTATGCCTCGCTGGTAGGCAACCTGGGCCGCGTCGAGCTGGCCGACGAGCCGCCGCGCACGGGCTGCGAGGCGCTGGTGAAGCACAGCTGGGAGCCGCTGCTGCCGCAACAGCAACGACAGATGAGCGAAGAGACGCTGGCCGGCTGGGTCAGTTTCGGCCATTGGGTCAGCGGCGTGGACGAGGTGCCGTTCGAAGTGCGCTTCAGCCATAGCGCCCCGGCAGATGTCAGCGAGCACGAGCGCATCTTCCGCTGCCCGGTGCTGTTCGATCAGCCGGACAACGCCCTGGTCTTCCCCAGACGCCTGCTTTCGCTACCGCTCGGCCAGGCCGATGCCCAGGTGCAGCGCACGCTGGATGCCTACGCCGAACGTCTGCTGGTGGAAATCAACAAGGGCGACACCGTGCTCGACCGCGCGCGCCTGGAGCTGGCGCGCCAACTGCCGGAGCAGGGCGCGGATCTGGAGCGCCTGTCGCAGACCCTGGCGCTGAGCCCGCGCACCCTGCAGCGGCGGCTGCGCGACACCGGCCTGTCGTTCAGCCAGCTGGTGGATGAAACCCGCCAGCAACTGGTGCTGCACTACCTGCGCGACCCGGCGCTGGACACTGCCGACATCGCCTACCTGCTCGGCTTCAGCGAAGCCGGCTCGCTCGCCCGTGCATTCCGGCGCTGGACGGGGCAGAGTCTGGGCGAATACCGGCGTAAACTGGTGCCTTTGACTGATCCCGAGGACGATGCATGAGCACTTTGAGCGAAGCCCGCTTCCATGACCTGGTGGACGCCGTACAGGTAACGGTGGAGGACGCCTTCGACGACAGCGACCTGGACCTGGACCTGGAAAACTCCAGCGGCGTGCTGACCGTGCGCTTCGAGAACGGCACCCAGCTGATCCTCAGCCGCCAGCCGGCGCTGCGCCAGCTGTGGGTGGCGGCGCGCTCCGGCGGCTTCCACTTCGACTACGACGAATCCGGCTCGCTGTGGATCTGCGACAGCACCCGCGAACCGCTGGGCGCGCTGCTCAATCGCGCGACCCTGGAGCAGGCAGGCGAGGATGTCGACTTCCCCGGCATCTGAGCCGCGGGCGAGCGTCGCCTCGCCCTGCTGCCGGCGCTGTTGCCTGGACGACGCGGACATCTGCGTCGGCTGCGGGCGCACCCTGGGCGAGATCCTGGAGTGGAACGAGGCCGACGGCGAGCGGCGCCTGGCGATTCTGGCGGACTGCGAAAAGCGCCGAAACAACCAGCGGCCGAAGTGGTGACTGGTCGGTGTTGCTTATTTTCTGTGCTGTGTTAGTGTCCGGGAAAACCCCGCCTTGGGCGGGGTTTTTCTTTTTTCGGATTTCATTACGTTCGATCCCCGAACGTCTTTACTGCCAGAACACCCAGGGCCCCGAACGCGCGAGCGTCCGGGGCTCTCCTGTAAGGAGACTGCCAACCATCATGACCACGACTCCCATCACCGTGACTCGACTCGACCTGCAACGTCTGGAGCGCATGCTCGACAGCCTGGATGAGTACGGCCCCGCGGCCGAGGCGCTGGAGGCCGAGCTGGCCCGCGCCACGGTGGTCGGCCACGACGAGATACCGCCGGGCGTGGTCACGATGAACTCCACCGTGCGCTGCCGCGAAGAAGGCAGCGGCAAGGAATACCACCTGACCCTGGTCTACCCGGCTGGCGTCGGCGGTGAAGGCAAGGTCTCGATTCTTGCTCCGGTCGGCACTGCGCTGCTCGGCCTGACCACCGGCCAGAGCATCGACTGGCCGGTACCCAGCGGCAAGACGCTGAAGCTGACCCTGCTGGAAGTGGAATACCAGCCCGAAGCGGCCGGCGATTTCGATCGCTGAGTTCCCCTTCGGGAGCCTCCCTCTCCGGGCGTCCGGCCGGCCTTCAGGCCTCGGCCAGCGCCCGATTCAGAGCCTGCTCCAGGCTCTGCTTGTAACGCAGGAAATGCACCGTCTGCAGCTCCCCGCCTTCGCGCATGGCCGACAGGTCCAGGTCGGTGATGTAGCAGGGGTAGCGCTCTTGCCCACGCCGACGATCGAGGATATGCCGGGCCGCGGCCTGGAACAGCTCGCTGCCGAACTCCAGCTCCGAGAACTCGCGGTGGTTGCAGAACAGCGTGGTGCGCGCGCGCTGGCCTTCGCCCGGTTCGACGATCGCCTGCACGTTGTAGAACGGCAGGGCTTCCAGCGGTTGTGGCGCGTTGCGTCGCTCGATGCGTTGGGCGCGCTGGTGGCCGTTGGTCACCACTTCGTAGAAGAGGATGTCGGCGCCCACCGGCCCCTGCGCCTCCAGTAACGAGATCACCGCGTTGCGGCGGTACTGCACCGATTGCAGGAAACGCTGCAGCGGCAGCAGCAGGCCTTCCTCGGTGTCGTATTCCTGGCGGCGCCGCCAGAGGGCGTTACGCTCGTCGAGGATAGTGACTTCCGCGCTGCCTTCGTCCAGGCGGTAGAACACCTGCACGGTGTTGGCCCGGCCCAGCGGCAGGATCATGGCGAGGTCGTCGCCCTCCAGCGCATGCCGGTCCAGTTGCAGGAAGCCGCTGTCGTCCTGGGTGTCACCCAGGTGCTCGACCAGCGCCGGCAACCCGTCGATCACCCGATGGCTGACGCTGCCCGGCACCAGGTGCAGCAGGTGGAAGTGCTGGCGTACCTGCAGCAGGTAGCGCCCGCCCTTGCCACTGGCGAGTTGTGCATGGGCGTCGCGGAACAGGTCTTCCACACGCTGGGCGATGGCCGTGGCGCGGTTGCGGCAGAAACAGCGCACCAGCAGGCGCGGCGGCGGAGCGTCGGAGGGCACGCTGTTGAGGAATTCGCGCAGGCAGTCGAGCAGCGCGTGCGGCCCGGAGTAACGGCTGACCAGCAGTTCGTTCCAGCTGTTCAGGGTGATCTGGTCGAGGGTCAGCACCAGGTTGTCGCGCACGCCGGAATAACCCAGCGAGTCGGTGCGCTCGGTGGTCATGTGCACGTTCATCTGGCTGTGCTGGCGCAGCGGGTCGACACCGACATTCACCAGCAGCAACACCTGCGAAGGCACCGCGCTGCGCAGCAGGGCGCTTTCCGGCACCTCGTTGAGCGGCAGCGGAACGGCCTGCTGCAGGCAGCCCAGCAGGTTCTGCAGTTCGAACTCGGTCAGGTCGCTGCTGCCCGGTTGCAGGGACAGCCGCGTAGTGGCGTCGATCACCCCGTTGCGGTGGCTCCAGGTGAGCAATTCCATGAGGTCGCGGGCGCGGCGCAGCGGGGCGAAGTCGGCCATCTCCTGCAATGACAGGTTGCCGCCGAACAGCGCCCAGTACGGCGGTTTGCCAGCCTCGCCGCCAGGCAGTTGGGCAAGGGTGAGGATGTCTTCGGCCATGTCCGGGGCGATGCCCGGGTTGATGAACTCGACCTTGCCGGCCTTGCGCTCGAAGGCGGCATACAGGCGCCGGCCGAGGATGCCCATGTCCCGCGGGTTGATGCCGCTGGCGGCGTGCTGCAGGCGGGCGAACTGCGAGAGGAAGCGGTAGCTGTGGGTCAGTTCGTTGACCAGCGCGCGGCGCTCCAGCAGCACCTGGCGGACCTTCCACTGGCTGCGGCTGTCGAGTTGGGCGAAGGCACGGCTGTCCCACTTCCAGGGCGCCGAGACGCGCTCCATCACTTTGCGCTGCCAGCTCTTGTGGCCCTGGCGCGGCGGGCGGCTGAGCTTCTTGCCGACCTTCAGGTAGAGGCAGCGGCGGATCAGTTCCAGGCGCTCGGTCTCGCCGCGCTCCTTGAGGTACTCCTCCAGGCGGCGGTAGAGCATGACGTAGGGGTCCAGTTCCTCCACGTCCAGGCGCCCGGCGTAGATCGCCTGCTTGTAGCGCAGGCTCAGGCAGGACACCTGCGGGTGTTCGCTGGCGTAGACCTCGGTGAGCAGCAGCTTGAGCACCGATTTGTAGGGCGACTCGATGCCCTTGAACAGTTGCCACATGCCGGCGCCGATGAACTCGCCCGGCGGGATGCGCGCCAGGTGGCCGAGGTCGAGGACGTCGTCGGCGCGGATGAAGCGCTTGCTCAGCAGTGTCTGGCAGTACTCGGCGTAGCGGTTCTCTTCGTAGACCGGCACCAGCCACCACAGCGGCGTGCGGCCACCGAGCCAGATGGCGGTGCGGTAGAACTCGTCCAGCAGCAGGTAGTGCTGGCTGGTGCCGCAGTCGTCGGAGGTCAGCCGGGCCTCGCGGGCGCCCTGGGTATAGTGCTGCGGGTCGACCAGGAAACAGTGCACTTCGGCGCCCTGGGTGGCGGCCCATTGTTCGAGCAGCTCGCACTTGCGGCGCAGCTCCGCCAGCTCACGCTCGGTGAGGTCGGAGGCGTGGCAGACCCAAAGGTCCAGGTCGCTCTGCTCGGCCTGGGCGACGGTGCCCAGGCTGCCCATCAGGAACAGCCCATGGATCGGCAGCGGCAGGTTGCCACGGCGGGTCTTGTAGCTGAAGGAGCGGGTCAGGCGCTGGGCTTCGGCGAGGATTTCGTCGTCCGGGACGAAGTTCGACAACCCGGCGGGCGTGCTGGCCGACACGTAGCCGGGCAGCAGCGGATGGTTCACGTCCAGCAGCAGCGGCAACAGCTTGAGAACCAGCTGCTGGCGCGTGGAAAGCGCTTCGCTGGCCCGATGCAGGCGCGCGGCGTTGACCTTGAGGAAGCGTTGACGCAGCTGCGTCAGCACCTTTCGGTCGATGCCGTCGTCGATGTCCGGGCGGATCTCGGGGGTGAGCGTCATGGCGTACTGCTGTCTGGCCAGCGGCGCCGCATCAGGGAATGCGGCGCTCGGAAGTGTGCCAGTTTATCGCCCGCTCGCGGGGGAACTTGAGGTCAGCTGCGCAGGATGCCGAGCAGGACTTGGGCGTGCTCGGCGGCGTCAAGCCCCAGGCCGGTGAGATAGCCGCCGTCCTGCTTGTCGATCAGGCCCTTGGCGTGAAGCCGGCCGGCAGCCGCCACGGCTTCGGCGGAAGCATCGTGGTGGACTTTCAATCCCGCCTGGCTGTTCTCCAGGTCAAAGAGCGCCAGCAGGTCCAGTTCCTCAACCATTTCTTTCGTGAAAGCCATTCGCCTAACTCCCGATGGTCAATGAGGCTTCAGTGTAGTCTCAAGTCAGACCGGTTCGGCAAGCGCTGTTATGCCGCTGTCTCATTCGGCAACAGTACCGTCGGGCAGGGTCGGCAGCGCGCGCAGGGCCTGTTCGTACCACTCGCCGTTGAACGGGCGGTCCTCGGCCAGCATCGCCTCGATCTCGTGGGCGAGCACCAGGGCCATCAGGTGCAGGGCGTCTTCGCGTTCGTAGCCGACCAGGGTCAGCTTGTTGAACACCGCGCGGGCCGCTGCCGGGCTCTCGCTCTCGATCTGGTTCTCGATGGCCTGGATCAGGGTGTCTTCGGCGAAGGCCTCTTCGCCATCATCGTGTTCGCTCATCTCGGGATTCTCCGCTGGGCTTGTGAAGCGCCGGGAAGTTGGCCACCCTGCGGGGCAACTTCAGGTGCGTAAAAGGATCGTCGGGCGACATGATCACCTATTACACCCTCGTCGGCGACCGCCTGGTGCGCCACAACGGCAGCGAGTGCCACGGCATGCCCAAGGACACGCTGTGGATCGATCTGTTCCAGCCCACGGCGCAAGAGGAGCAGTTGCTGGAGTCGATCATCGCGGTGGATGTGCCGACCCGCGAGGAGATGGCCGAGATCGAAGATTCCTCGCGCTTCTACGAGAGCAATGGTGCGCTGTACATGACCACCAGCGTGGTCGGCGGCATCCGCGAGCACAATCCCACCGTCTCGGAAGTCACCTGCGTGCTGACCCCGCATTGGCTGGTTACGGTGCGCTATACCGATCTGCTGGCCTTCCGCACCTTCGAGACGCGCACCCAGCGCGGCGGCTGCGAGGGTCGCAGCGACCAGCTGTTCGTGACCCTGATGGACAGCGTGGTGGACCGCATCGCCGACGTGCTGGAGATCGTCCAGAAGCAGCTCGACAGCCTGGGCACCAGCATCTTCCGCGAGGGCCCGGCCAGCGAGAAAGCCGACCTGCAGGAAGTGGTCAAGCAACTGGGGCGCAAGAACTCGCTGCTGTCAAAGCTCAACGAGAGCCTGCTGAGCATCAGCCGGCCGCTGTCGTACTTCCGCCAGGGCAGCAATGGCTGGATCAGCGACGAGGTGAAGCTGGGCATGAAGTCGGTGGAGCGCGATGTACGCTCGCTCAGCGAGTACCAGACGAAGATGGCCGGGGAGATCACCTTCCTGCTGGACGCCACCCTGGGCCTGATCAACATCGAGCAGAACAGCATCATCAAGGTGTTCTCCATCGCTGCCGTGCTGTTCCTGCCGCCGACCCTGGTGGGCACGGTGTACGGCATGAACTTCGCGCACATGCCGGAGCTGCAATGGCTGGCCGGCTACCCCATGGCGCTGGTGGCGATGGTGATCTCGGCGATCATTCCCTATTACTGGTTCAAGTACAAAGGCTGGCTCTAGACGGGGTTGATGCGGGTCAAGAAGGGCTTGCGGCACGGGTAGCACAGTGGAGGGCCGTCCCCACGTCTCACAGGAGGAGACCATGGCCCAGCAGCCCAAGCCCCGGCAGCCCATTTCCCAGGAGAGCCTGCCGCAACCCGAAGCCAGCAAGCCCGCCGCCGCGGCGCTGCCCGAAGTGACCACCGAGGGCGGCGCGCAGATCCAGGCGCAGAGTCAGGGCCCGGTCGCGCTGACCGTCGCCATGGCCCCGCGCGGCAGCAACGAGGACTCTGGCTCCGCCCAGCTGCCCGCCAGTTATCCCTACCGCAAGCGCCTGCAGCGCAGGGAGTACGAGAAGGCCAAGGCCGAACTGCAGATCGAGCTGCTGAAGGTGCAGAACTGGGTGAAAGAGACCGGCCAGCGCATCGTCCTGCTCTTCGAGGGCCGCGATGCTGCCGGGAAGGGCGGCACCATCAAGCGTTTCACCGAACACCTCAACCCGCGCGGCGCCCGCGTGGTGGCGCTGGAGAAGCCCAGCGACGCCGAGCGCGGCCAGTGGTATTTCCAGCGCTACATCCAGCACCTGCCCACGGCCGGTGAAATCGTCTTCTTCGACCGCTCCTGGTACAACCGCGCCGGGGTCGAACGGGTGATGGGCTTCTGCTCGCCGCGCCAGTACCTGGAGTTCATGCAGCAGACGCCGGAGCTCGAGCGCATGCTGGTGCGCAATGGCATCCACCTGTTCAAGTTCTGGTTTTCGGTGAGCCGCGAGGAGCAGCTGCGCCGCTTCGTCTCGCGCCGCGACGATCCACTCAAGCACTGGAAGCTGTCGCCGATCGACATTCAGTCGCTGGACCGCTGGGATGACTACACCCAGGCCAAGGAGGCGATGTTCTTCCACACTGACACCGCCGACGCACCCTGGGTGGTGATCAAGTCCGACGACAAGAAGCGCGCGCGGCTCAATTGTCTGCGGCACTTCCTGCACAGCCTGGACTACCCGGGCAAGAACCCGAAGATTGCCCGTGCCCCGGATGCGCTGCTGACGGGCCGCGCCGCGCTGATGGACCGCGACGAGCTGGAGCGCCCGGCGCAGGCAATGGTCCCGGTGCAGATACCAGAGCCGGAAGCCCTCCCGGCCTGAGGCGTTACTGCTGGCTGATCAGCATGAGCTGGCCGGAGACCGCGCGGGCGTTGCGATCGACGATGATCGGCGCCCAGGGCCGGCCGGAAGCGCTGACGCCGCTGTTGCTCTTGCTGTTCATGTCCAGCAGCGCCTTGCTCAGGTACTCCCAGCGGGTGCGCAGTTTCTTGGTCGCGTCGCTGTCGGGCAGCTGGTCGATGCGCTGGGTCAACAGCGGCACCAGTACGCCCTCGTCCTGGCCGAGGTATTCCTGCGGCTGCTCGCGGGCCAGCTCCAGGCCGCTGATATAGGCGCGCCCCAGGTACTGGGTGGCGAGGTACTCGACGCGCACCGGCAATTCCCATAACGGAATCTGGCTGGCGTCGGCGGTGGCGGGGACGAAACGTTCGATCTGGTTGAGCAGGTCGCGCAGGGAGCGGCTCAGGTCCTGGTTGTAGCGCCAGGGCAGGTCTTCTTCCTTGGGGCCGTAGGAAACGCCGTTGCGAATCTGGGTAACGAATTCCGCATGGGCCTTGCGCAGGGCATCGTCAGCCTTGGGGTAGGCCTTGACGGCGTTGTCCAGCGTGGCCAGGTCCTTCTCCAACTGGGCGGCGTGGCCTTCCTGGAAGCCTTCGCCGCGCAGCAGCAACAGGCTGTTGATCGAGCGGCAGGTATAGACCTGCAGGGTCTGCAGCTGCAGTTCCTCGCTGGGAAGGTTGGCCTGGGCGGCGAGGGCGAAGAGTCCGAAACAGCACAGCATGAACCCACGAACGACATCGAGATTCCGGAGCATGGCGGAGGCGTCCTTATTGTTATTGTGAGCCGCGCGATTCGCCGGATGTGTGTCTTTCTGGCGCCAGAAACGCAGCTATCCCTAGGCTAGCCGCGAACGCAGCCGCTGCAACCGACCGAAAGAGTGATTTGTGCAGGTGATGCCTGGTGCGGGCGATGCTTTGTAAGGGGTTGCCCTGAACGGGTGAGGCTCTGTACGGGTGAAGGTGCCGACGGAAGGTCAGGAGGGGGGAGGACTGCTCTGGGGAGAGAGCCGGACCTTCCGCCGGGCTTGAGGGGCAGGCTGGCGTCAGAAGCGCCAGTAGGCGGAAAGGGTGGTCTGGTCGAGGTCGATATCGCCGACGTCCAGGTATTCCTGTTCCAGGCGCACGCCCAGGCCGCCAATCACGTCCATTTCGCCGCCGAAGCCGTAGAGTGGGTCCACGTCGTCGGACTTGCCGGCGGCATCGTTGTCGGCGTGCCAGGCGTGTACGCCGGCGATGCCGTACAGGCGGATGCGCTGGCCGATGGGGAAGCCCAGGTGCACGTTGGCCTGCAGCGACTGACCGTCGAAGTGTTTGTCGCCGTCGCTCATGTCGCCGAAGTCGACCACCGCGCCTTCCAGGGACAGGTAGTTGTTCAGGCGGTAGCCGGCGTACAGCTTGTAGCTGTCGTCCTGGTCATCGAAGGAGCGGTCGTCGATCTCGAGGCGGGTGACGCCGCCCCCGACGTAGAGGCCGCTGTCGTCGGCCATCGCCAGGGCCGGAGCGGTCAGGGCGAGGGCGCAGAGGAGTTTCGAAAGGCGCATAGGATTCCCTTGCGGCTGGCGTTGAGCGCCGGCCGCCTTGCTGTCTTGCGGAGGGTTGGGTGCCGCTCTGGCGCGGGCTTTTCGGCTCCGGCGCAGCGGCGGGGGCATTAGAGCGGGGCGGTGGCGTGCGCGACCATCGAAGCTTGTCGAGACTCGTCTGGCTTTTGTTCTAGAGGCTGCCGTTCTGGAGGCTGTCGGCGAGCGTCAGGCGTGGGCGGCCTGGCGCAGGCGTTCGCGGTCCAGTATCTCAATGCCGCCGTAGCTCAGGCGCACGATGCCCTGGGCTTCCAGCTCCTTGAGGATCTGGTTGGTGGTCTGCCGCGACAGCGACAGCATGGCCGCCAGTTGCTCCTGCGGCAGGTGCAGCTCGCGCTTGGCGGTGGCTGACTCGCCGTAGCCTTCGGCAATCATCATCAGGCGCCGGGCCAGGCGCGGCGCGGCCGGCAGAAGCGACAGCTCCTCCAGCACGGCGAAGGTGATGCGCAGCTTGTGGCTCATCAGCAGGGCGAAGTCGCGCCAGTACTCCGGGTGCCGCGCCAGCAGCGCCTGCAGTGGCGCCAGAGGCACTTGCAGCAGCACGGTGGCACCTTCGGCGTAGGCGTCATGGGTGCGCGGCTGCCCGTCGAACAGGCAGATCTCGCCGAACCAGTTGGGCGCTTCCACCAGCGCCAGCAGTGCTTCCTTGCCGGTCTCGCCGACCACGCTGACGCGCATCGCACCTTCCACTACGCAGTACAGACCGCAGGGCGCATCGCCGCGGGCGAACAGACGCTGACCGGCGGGCAGGCGGCGCACTGCGGCGGCGTCGCACAGGGCCTGGCGCAGTCCCTCGGGGAGGGTCTGGAACCAGCGGCCATCTTGCAGGCAGGCGAGGTAGGGCTTGGCGTCGGTCATGGGCAATGTCGGCTAGCTGACAGAGTGGCAAGGCACAGATCGCCATCATGCCAGTACCTTGCGGGAGAACAACAATGAAAACTCTGGTCGATCACCTTGCCCAATATGCCGCCTACCACCGTGACCGGCGGAACATCGTCAGCCATTTCATCGGGATTCCGATGATCGTGCTGGCCATCGCCACCCTGCTGTCGCGCCCCGGCTTCGAGTTGGCAGGCCTGCTGATCTCGCCCGCCACGTTGCTGGCGCTGGCCTCGGTGGTCTTTTACCTGCGCCTGGACCTGCGTTTCGGCCTGCTGATGACCGCGCTGTTGGCGCTGTCGCTGTGGCTGGGCGCCGGCTTTGCCGCCGGCAGCACCGCCTACTGGCTCACCTGGGGTATCGGCCTGTTCGTGGTGGGCTGGATCATCCAGTTCGTCGGCCACTGGTACGAGGGGCGCAAGCCGGCGTTCGTCGATGACCTCACCGGGCTTATCGTCGGTCCGCTGTTCGTTGCCGCCGAAGCGGCCTTCCTGCTCGGCCTGCGCGATGAAGTGCGCCTCGCCGTGGAAGAGCGCGCCGGCCCCACCTGCATCCGCGAGAAAAAGGCGACCGCCTGATTCGCTTCAGTCCGTACCGCTGAGTTGGCGCAGGATTCGCGCACTGTCGGGGTCGGCCGGGAAGAAGGTTTCCAGGGCCAGCTCCGACAGCGTCACGTCCACCGGTGTGCCGAATACCGTGATGGTGCCGATCAGGCTGCACACGCCCAGCTCCGTCTGCAGCTGCACCGGGATCAGCACCATGTCGCCGCTGGTCGCCTCGTCGCAGGGTGGCGCCGGATAGGCTGCTACCTCGTCGCGCAGCGCCGCCAGCGCGGGATCGCCGCTGGCTTCGAAGTCGCGCTGCAAACGCTCCACCACATGCGCCTTCCACGGCCCGAGATTGAGGATGCGCGGTGCCAGCCCCTTCGGGTGCAGGCTCATGCGCAGCACGTTGATCGGCGGCTGCAGCAGTTCGGGGTCGACGCCAATCAGGAAGATGTCCACCGTGCGGTTGGAAGCCAGCAGGTTCCAGTGGCGGTCCACCACCATCGCCGGGTTCGGTTCGTGGGCCTTGAGCAACTGATCGATGGCCTGCCGGGCCACGGTCAGCGCCGGGTCGTCCAGGCCCTTCTCCGAGTACACCGGGGCGTAGCCGGCTGCGCTGAGCAGGCGGTTGCGTTCGCGCAGGGGGATGTCCAGCTGTTCGGCCAGATGCAGCAGCATCTCGCGGCTGGGCAGGGCGCGACCGGTTTCGACGAAGCTCAGGTGACGCGTGGAAATCTCCGCATCGCAGGCGAGGTCGAGCTGGCTGAGCCGGCGGCGCTGGCGCCATTGGCGGAGCAGGGCGCCGACTGGTTGGGCCGGGTTTTCGTGGGCTGATCTGTTCATGGCTTCGAACGATAGACCTGCTGTCCGGTAACGGCCATTACCTGGCAGGTAATCGACGCTCCTACGTCCCGGGCGGATTCTTCAGCCACACGCCGCCAACCGGTGGCGACCCCTGAAGGAGCTTCGCCATGACTCTGCTGCAATCCTCCCCGCTGCTTCGCCTGACCCTGAAAGTCGATGCCATCGCCGGTGGCGCCATGGGCCTGCTGATGGCCCTCGCCGCGCAACCGCTGGGCGAACTGCTGGGCCTGCCCTTCGTGCTGTTGCTGGTGGCCGGCATCGTGCTCCTGCCGCTGGCGCTGGTGCTCTACTGGATGAGCAATCAGAGCGTTCTGTCGCGCACCGGCGTCTGGGCGGTCATCGCCCTGAACGCGCTGTGGGTGGTGGAGAGCGTCGCCCTGCTGGTGACCGGCTACGTGCAGCCGACCGCCCTGGGCTACGCCTTCGTCGTCGGCCAGGCGCTGGTGGTCCTGCTGCTGGCCGAACTGGAGTTCTTCGGTCTGCGCCGGTCGGCTGTCCTGGCCTTGTGAATGCAACAACAGGAGGGCGCATAACGCGCCAGCGATATCCGCCGGACAGGAGCCGGCGGATAACCTGTTCCAGGTTATGCGCCCTACGGTGCTGCGGGATGCGGAACGCGTTATGCCAAGGCTTCGCGGACGAAATCGAGGCGATCCTGGCCGAAGAACATCTCGTCACCGACGAACATGGTCGGTGCACCGAACATCCCGCGCTTGATCGCCGCCTCGGTGTTGGCCTTCAGCGCATCCTTCACTTCCTGCTCGGCGGTCAGCGCCAGCAGCGCCTGCGGGTCGAAGCCCGCCTCAGCCAGCAGCGGGCCGAGCACCGCCGGGTCGCCCAGGTTCAGCGCGTCCACCCACATGCCCTTGAACACGCAGGCCAGCAGCGCTTCGAAGCGTTCCGGCTGGCGCAGCTGCACGCCGGTGGCGGCGCGCATCAGGGTGAGGGTGTTGATCGGGAAATGCGGGTTCATCTTCAGCGGCACGCCGTAGCGGCGGGCGAAGCGCAGCATGTCGATCATCGTGTAGCGGCCCTTGGCCGGGATGGCGATGGGCGAGGCATTGCCGGTGGCCTGGAACACGCCGCCCAGCAGCACCGGGCGATAGACCAGCCCGGCTCCTGCCTCGGCGCAGATCGCTGGCAGCTGGGTATACGCCAGGTAGGAAGTCGGGCTGCCGAAATCGAAATAGAACTCGACGCTCTTGCTCATGAGTGGCTCTCTTTCTTGTTGTCGTTATGGGCGGATTACCAGCGCTCGATCCAGGGGCGCAGGTCCAGCTCGAAGGTCCAGGCATCGCGCGGCTGGGAGTGCAGGTACCAGTAGCTGTCGGCGATATGCTCGGGATCGAGAATGCCGTCCTGGTCCTTCAGCGCGTAGCGCTCGGGGAAGGTCTCACGGATGAATTCGGTATCGATGGCGCCATCGACGACAACGTGGGCGATGTGCAGGCCCATCGGTCCCAGCTCGCGGGCCATGCTCTGGGCCAGTGCGCGGATGCCGTGCTTGGCTCCGGCGAAGGCGGCGAAGCCCGAGGCGCCGCGCAGGCCGGCGGTGGCGCCGGTGAAGAGGATCGTGCCGCGCTGGCGCTTGACCATGCGCTTGGCCACTTCGCGGCCGGTGAGGAAGCCGGAGAAGCAGGCCATTTCCCAGATCTTGAAGTACTTGCGCGCGGTCTCTTCGAGGATGCTGCAGGGCACGTTGGCGCCGATGTTGAAGACGAAGGCCTCGATGGGGCCGATGTCGCGCTCGATGGTTTCCACCAGCTCGATCACCGCCTCTTCCTTGCGCGCGTCGGAGGCGAAACCGTGGGCCTCGCCGCCTTCGGCGCGGATCTGCTCCACCAGCGGCTGCAGCTTGTCGGCCGAGCGCCGGGTGACGCAGGCGACGTAGCCCTCGCGGGCGAAGCGGCGGGCGATGGCGCCGCCGGTGGCATCGCCGGCGCCGATGACCAGGACGACTTTCTTGTTCGACATGCTCGTTTCCTCAGGGTTGCGCGAATTTGGTAAACGGTCGTTAGGTAAACGAACGTTATGTTACTCTCGGCTCCAACGTCAACCGCTTCACCGGAGTCGCCCCGATGCGCTACTCAGCCACCCACAAGGAAGAAACCCGCCAGCGCCTGCTCGACAGCAGCGGCGCGCTCGCCAAGCAGGGCGGCTTCGCCACCAGCGGGGTGGACGGACTGATGAAGGCGGTGGGCTTGTCCGGCGGGGCGTTCTACAACCACTTTGGCTCCAAGGACGAACTGTTCGCCGCCATCGTCGAGCGCGAGTTGCAGCAGAGCGTCGAGCGCCTCGCGGCCAAGGGCAAGGTGCTCGATCGTGCGCGCCTGGAGCGCGGCCTGAAGCGCTACCTGAGCGTTACCCACGTGCAGGACGCTGGCGCCGGTTGTGCGATTCCGGCGCTGGGCGCGGAGATCGCCCGCGCCGATGAGTCCGTGCGGCAGAGCGCCGAGGATGCGCTGGTGGAGTTGCAGCAGGCGTGGGCCGAGGCGCTGGGTTCGCCGGAAGACGCCTGGGCGTTGCTGGCGCAATGCGTCGGCGCGCTGGTCGTGGCGCGGATGGTTGCCAGCGAGAAGACGCAGAAGGCGATCATCGAGTCGAGCCGGGACTTCCTGCTGCGGCATCTCGACGAAAAGTAGACAACGGCCCCCCTGGGTTATCCGCCGGGATGGCGGATAACGCCTTAGGCGTTTTGCACCCTACGGGTTAAAGCCCGCGGATGGCGAGGTCGGCACCGAGCAGCAGCAAGCCGCCGAAGAAGCAGCGGCGGAACGCCAGCGGGCTGATGCGCGAGCGCAGCCAGGTACCCAGGTACATGCCCGCCAGTGCCGGCAACAGGGCCAGCAGGGACAGGCCGAGCACGTCCGCCTGCAGCAGCGAGCCGTGCTGGCTGAGGGTGATCGCCAGGGCCAGCGTCGAGACGGTGAAGGACAATCCCAGTGCCTGCACCAGATCGTCCTTCTCCAGCCCGAGAGCCTGCAGGAACGGCACGGCGGGAATCACGAAGACGCCGGTCACGGCGGTGACGCCGCCGGTGATCACGCCGATCAGCGGCGACAGCCAGCGCTCGTGTTTCGGCGCCACGCTGAAGCGCTTGCTCGACAGTCCCAGCAATGCATAGAGGATGAGTGCGACGCCCAGCAGCGGCGTGGCTGCCGGCCAGTTGCGCCCGGCCAGCAGCCAGCCCACCACCAGGGTGCCGATGACGATGCCGACGAGCATGCCCCACATCCGCTTGAGCAGCCCGAGGAAGCGCGGCCCGGCGGCGAGCTGCCAGATATTGGTGACGGTGGACGGCACGACGAGAATCGCGGCTGCCTGCATCGGCGGCATCACCAGCCCGAGCAGCCCGACGGCGACCGTGGGCAGGCCGAGGCCCACCACGCCCTTCACCAGGCCGGCGAGGAGGAAGGTGAGGATGATCAGTTCGAGGTGCTGGGGGAGGGCGTCGAACATGGCCGGGCCTTGTTGAAAGCAGGGTCG
The DNA here is from genome assembly GCF_014851985.1 of Pseudomonas sp. PDM17. Classification (NCBI taxonomy): domain Bacteria; kingdom Pseudomonadati; phylum Pseudomonadota; class Gammaproteobacteria; order Pseudomonadales; family Pseudomonadaceae; genus Pseudomonas; species Pseudomonas sp. PDM17. The sequence continues at coordinate 772,353 of NZ_JACVAT010000003.1, read as the reverse complement.
GCAGGATACGAGGGTTTTGCAGTCAGGGGAACGTGTGGCCCCTCTCCCCAGCCCTCTCCCTGAAGGGAGAGGGAGCTATCCTCTGCACCGCCTTCACTTCAGCGTCAGCCGGCTAGCACCGGGGTTTCAGATCACGCTGAACGGTCCCCTCTCCCTTCAGGGAGAGGGTTAGGGAGAGGGCAAGCCCTCGCGCAGGAGCATGAAGCGGAAGACCGCCCGATCAGATATTCGCCACCGGCTGATACGCCTTCGGCTTGAAGTACAGCGTCTCGCCACGGGCCAGACCGGTCAGGCTGTCGTGGTCTTTCACCACTTCGGCCTCGATCAGCTCGTCCTGGCCGTCGACCTTGAGGGTTACTCGGGTGATCGCGCCCAGCGGGCGGATGTCGCGGACTTCGGCGGCTCGGTGCTCGGCCACTTCGGAGCGCGACAGCGAGATTTCGTGCGGGCGGAACAGCACGTGCTCGTCACCGCCGATGTGCAGGCGGTTGGAGTCGCCGAGGAAGTGGTAGACGAAGTCGCTGGCCGGGTTCTCGTAGACCTCGCCAGGGGAGCCGATCTGCTCGATCACGCCCTTGTTCATCACCACGATGCGGTCGGCGACTTCCATCGCTTCTTCCTGGTCGTGGGTCACGAACACGGAGGTCAGGTTGATCTCCTCGTGCAGGCGCGCGAGCCAGCGGCGCAGCTCTTTACGCACCTTGGCGTCTAGGGCGCCGAAGGGTTCGTCGAGCAGCAGGATCTTCGGCTCCACCGCCAGCGCGCGGGCCAGGGCGATGCGCTGGCGCTGGCCGCCGGAGAGCTGCTCCGGGTAGCGGTCGGAGAGCCAATCCAGTTGCACCATGTTGAGCAGTTCGTGGACCTTCTCGGCGATGCGCGACTCGCTCGGGCGTTCCTTCTTCGGCTTCATGCGCAGGCCGAAGGCGACGTTGTCGAACACCGTCATGTGGCGGAACAGCGCGTAGTGCTGGAACACGAAGCCGACGTTGCGATCGCGCACGTCGTGCTGCGAGACGTCCTCGCCGTGGAACACGATGTTGCCCACGTCCGGGGTTTCCAGGCCGGCGATGATGCGCAGCAGGGTGGTCTTGCCGCAGCCGGACGGGCCGAGCAGGGCGACCAGCTCGCCGCTGTGGATGTCGAGGTTGATGTCGTTCAGCGCCTTGAAGGCGTTGAAGTTCTTGCTGACGTTACGGATCTCGATGCTCATGGCGTGGCTCTCACTTATTCATCGTCAGCTTTGACTTTGGTGCGGGACAGGCGCGACTCGCTCCACTGCTTGAGCAGCAGGATGACCAGGGCCATCAGCAGCAGCAGGGTGGCGACGCTGAAAGCGGCGACGTGGTTGTATTCGTTGTAGAGGATTTCGACGTGCAGCGGCAGGGTGTTGGTGACGCCGCGGATGTGCCCGGAGACCACCGACACCGCACCGAACTCGCCCATGGCCCGCGCGGTGCACAGCACCACGCCGTAGATCAGGCCCCATTTGATGTTCGGCAGGGTCACGTGCCAGAACATCTGCCAGCCGTTGGCGCCGAGCAGGCGCGCGGCCTCTTCCTCCTGGGTGCCCTGTTCCTGCATCAGCGGGATCAGTTCGCGGGCGACGAAGGGGAAGGTGACGAAGAGGGTGGCCAGGACGATGCCGGGCACGGCGAAGACGATCTGGATGTCGTGGTCCGACAGCCACTCGCCGAAGTAGCCCTGGGCGCCGAACAGCAGCACGTAGATCAGGCCGGCGATCACCGGCGAGACCGAGAACGGCAGGTCGATCAGGGTCACCAGGATGCTCTTGCCGGGGAACTCGAACTTGGTCACGCACCAGGCGGCAGCGATGCCGAACACCAGGTTCAGCGGCACCGAGATGCCCACGGCAATCAGCGTCAGCTTCAGCGCGGCCAGCGCGTCGGGTTCCAGGATGGCGTCGAAGAAGGTGCCGAAGCCCTGCTTCAGCGCCTCGCTCAGCACCACGAACAGCGGCAGCAGCAGGAACAGGGCGAAGGCCAGCCAGGCCAGTGCGATCAGGGCGCGGCGGCCCCAGACATTACCCCGGCGAGCAGCGTTGGCAGCGGCCGCGGCGGAAAGGCTTGCGGTACTCATGGCGCGCTCCTCAGGGTGTTTCGATGCGGCGTTGCAGCAGGTTGATCAGCAGCAGCAGGACGAAGGCGACGACCAGCATGAGCACGCCGATGGCAGTGGCGCCGGTGTAGTCGTACTGGTCCAGCTTGACCATGATCAGCAGCGGCAGGATCTCGGTCTTCATCGGCATGTTGCCGGCGATGAAGATCACCGAGCCGTACTCGCCGACGCCGCGGGCGAAGGCCAGGGCGAAGCCGGTCAGCCAGGCCGGCAGCAGCGCCGGCAGCAGCACATGGCGGAACACCTGCAGCGGCTTGGCGCCCAGGCAGGCGGCGGCTTCTTCCACTTCACGCGGGATATCGGCCAGTACCGGCTGCACGGTGCGCACCACGAAGGGCAGCACCACGAAGGTCAGCGCCAGGGTGATGCCCAGTGGGGTGTAGGCGATCTTCAGGCCGATCTCGGTGGCGAAGCGGCCGACCAGGCCGTTGGGCGCATACAGCGCCGTGAGCGCGATGCCGGCCACGGCGGTGGGCAGGGCAAAGGGCAGGTCGATCATCGCGTCGATGATCTTGCGTCCCGGGAAGCGGTAGCGCACCAGCACCCAGGCCAGCAGGGTGCCGATCACGCCGTTGATCAGGGCGGCGATCAGCGCGGTGCCGAAGCTCAGCTTCAGCGCGGCGATGACCCGCGGCGCGGTGATGATGGTCCAGAACTGATCCCAGGAGAGCTGGGTCGTCTTGAGGAACATGGCCCCCAGCGGAATCAGCACCAACAGGCTGAGATACACCAGGGTGTAGCCCAGAGTCAGCCCGAAGCCGGGTATGACCGGGGAGATGCGTCGCGACATTGTCTGTCCTTTCTCATGAACGCGTTGAGCCCCCGCCATGGGGCGGGGGTTTTCCTTTTCGCGCAGGCTGTGCACCGGCCCGCGCGGATCGGGCCGCCCGGCGCAAGGCCGGGCGGGTGGTACATCACTGCGCCTGGTAGATCTTGTCGAAGATGCCGCCGTCGTTGAAGAACTTGGGCTGCGCGACTTTCCAGCCGCCGAAGTCCTTGTCGATGGTCACCAGGTTGAGTTTCGGGAACTGGTTGGCGAACTCGGCAGCGACCTTGGCATCACGCGGGCGGTAGAAGTTCTGCGCGGCGATGCGCTGGCCTTCTTCGCTGTACAGGTACTTCAGGTATTCCTCGGCGACCTTGCGGGTGCCTTTCTTGTCGACGGTCTTGTCGACCACGGCCACCGGCGGCTCGGCCAGGATGGACACCGACGGCACGACGATCTCGAAGTTCTCGCCGCCCTGTTCCTTCTTGGCCAGGAAGGCTTCGTTCTCCCAGGCCAGCAGTACGTCGCCAATGTTGTTGTTGACGAAGGTGATGGTCGAACCGCGGGCGCCAGTGTCCAGAACCGGCACGTGCTTGTACAGGTTCTGCACGTATTCCTGGGCTTTCTCGTCGCTACCGTATTCCTTCTTCGCCCAGGCCCAGGCGGCCAGGAAGTTCCAGCGGGCGCCGCCGGAGGTCTTCGGGTTCGGGGTGATGACTTCCACGCCCTGCTTGGTCAGGTCGGCCCAGTCCTTGATGCCCTTGGGGTTGCCCTTGCGCACCAGGAACACGATGGTCGAGGTGTAGGGGGTGCTGTTGTCGGGCAGGCGGGCCTGCCAGTCGGCGGGCAGCAGCTTGCCCAGCTTGTTCAGTTCGTCGATGTCGCCGGCCAGGGCCAGGGTCACCACATCGGCCTTCAGGCCGTCGATCACGGCGCGGGCCTGTTTGCCCGAGCCACCGTGGGATTGCTGCACGGTCAGGTCGTCACCGCCCTGGGCCTTCCAGTGCTTGATAAAGGCGGCGTTGTAAGCCTGGTACAGCTCGCGGGTCGGGTCGTAGGAAACGTTGAGCAGTTGGGTCGCGGCGGAAACGGGGCCTGCGATGAGGGCGCTGGCCAGTGCGGCCAGGGCGAAACGGCGGATGGACATGTGCAGCTCCTGAAAAAAATGCAGTTCTTTATGTTTGTTTGGCAGGGTCTTTCGGGGGCGATCTCAGCCACGCATTCGTGGCTGGCTGCTGCAGTACCGGTGGGGCAGTGCGGTCATGGCGACGCTCCGGTGGTCCAGTCATGCCCCTTAATACAGGGGCGCGTCGGCTCAGGCAGGTTTGCCGGGGCTCTGCTGCAGGCGGAATTTTTCCTTGCGCTCGATCTGCACGACCTGGCCGTTGTGCACGGTGATCTCGACGGCGCCGAAACGCAGGCCACGCAGGGCGCTCTGCACTTCGCGCAGGATGTTGGCTTCGTCCTGGCCGTCCAGGCTACGGAGGGTTGCGCTCATGGGTATCTGCTCCTAGTGGGTTTACCACCGGCCGTTTCATCGTCGGCGCGTGCGGTGTGAGCGCATCTTAGGCAGGAGCTGGATATTCTTAAAAATACTGTTTAAGAATTTTTATATATCCGAAAGTTTTTAACGCGATTTCATGCGGGGTCGCGCGGCAATTGTGCCAGCAGCTCGGTGGCCGGCTGCGGTGCGCCGTACCAGTACCCCTGGCCGAAATCGCAGGCGTGGGTGAGGAGGAAGGCGGCCTGGTCGGGCCGCTCGATGCCCTCGGCGACCACCTGCAGGCCCATGCTCTGGCCCAGGGCGATCACCGCGCAGGCGATGGCGGCATCCTCGGATTCGTCCGGCAGGCCGGCGACGAAGCCCTGATCGATCTTCAGCTTGTGTACCGGCATGCGCTTGAGGCGCATCAGCGAGGAATAGCCGGTGCCAAAGTCGTCGATGGCCAGGTGCACGCCCAGCAGGCGCAGTTGGCAGAGCAGCTCCAGGGCCTGGTCGAAGTTCTCCATCACCGCGCTTTCGGTGACTTCCAGCTCCAGGTGATGCGGCTCCAGGCCGCTCTGCTCCAGGGCCAGGGCCACGCGCTCTTCCAGGCCGCCACGACCGAACAGCCGGCTGGAGACGTTGACCGCGATGAAGTCCAGGTCGATGCCTGCGTCCAGCCACTGGCGCATCTGCCGGCAGGCCTGGTCGAGTACCCAGGCGTCGATGGCGGTGATCAGGCCGCTTTCCTCGGCCACCGGGATGAACTCGCTGGGCGCAATCAGTCCCTGGCTCGGGTGCTGCCAGCGCACCAGCGACTCGACACCGACCATGCGGCCGGTGGCCAGGTCGTGCACCGGCTGGAAGTACAGGCGCAGTTCGTCGTGGTCCAGCGCGTGGCGCAGCGCTGATTCCACCTGCACGTGGGAGCGCGCGCGGGCGGTCAGCTCGGGGGTATAGAAGGCGTAGAGGTTGCGCCCGCTGGCCTTGGCCTGAAACAGCGCGGCGTCGGCGTGCTGCAGCAGGTGGTCAACGTTGCGCGCGTCCTCGGGGAACAGGCTGACGCCCAGGCTCACCGACATGTAGATGATCTGTTCATTGACCTCGAAGGGCGCGCTCATCGCTTCCAGCAGGCGCTGGGCGAGGCTGCTGGCGTGGTGCGGCTGCTGGCTTTCGAGGACCACGGCGAACTCGTCGCCGCCCAGTCGCGCCAGGGAGCAGCGTTCGTCCAGGCAGTCTTCCAGGCGCTTGGCCACCGCGCGGATGAGCAGGTCGCCGATGGTGTGGCCGAGGCTGTCGTTGATGTGCTTGAAGTGGTCGAGGTCGATGCTCAGCAGTGCGCCGCCGCTCTGTTCGCGCTCGGCACGGGCCAGCGCCTGCTCGATGCGCTCGCGCAGCAGCAGGCGGTTGGGCAGGCCGGTCAGCGGGTCATGGTGGGCGAGGAAATCCAGTTCGTGCTGCGAGCGCTTGAGGCTGCTGAGGTCGGAGAACACCGCGACGTAGTGGGTCAGCTCGCCCTCGTCATTACGCACGGCGCGGATGTGCTGCCACTGCGGGTACACCTCGCCGCTCTTGCGGCGGTTCCAGATCTCGCCGCTCCACACGCCGTTCTCGTGCAGAGCGGTCCACATGCGCTGGTAGAAGGCGTCGTCCTGGCGACCGGACTTGAGCAGCGACGGCTGGCCGCCGAGCACGTCCTCGGCGCTGTAGCCGGTGATGCGCGAGAAGGACGGATTGGTGTGCACGATCACGCCGCGCGCGTCGGTCACCAGCAGGCCTTCCTGGGTCGCCTCGAACACGGCGGCGGCTTGGCGCAGGTGGTCTTCGTTGCTGCGCTGGTGGGTGATGTCACGGTTGACGCCGGTCAGGCGCAGCGGGCTGCCGTCCTCGCCGCGGGTCAGGCGGCCGCTGCTGCGAACCCAGCGGTAGGTGTCGTCGCTGTGGCGGATGCGGTAGACGCACTCCAGGCGCGTGCTCAGGCCCTGGAGGCAATCCTGGTGAAGGGCCAGGACGCGCGCGCGGTCTTCCGGGTGCAGGCGATTTTCCCACAGCAGCAGGTCATCGCTCAGGTGCTCCAGGGGCAGGCCGAGCAGGTTGGCGTAGCCGGAGGAATAATGGACGCGCTGGGTCTCCAGGTCCCAGTCCCAGATGCCGTCCTCGACCACCGCGAAGGCGCGGCTCAGGCGTTGCTCCTTGTCGGCCAGCGCGGCGAAGGCGGCGTGCTGCCGGCGAAAGTGCCGCCAGAGCAGGAAGAACAGCACGAGTGAGGTGATAGCCAGGAACAGGTACTTCTTCACCTCCATCCAGTGCATCAGCGAAGCGGGATCGATGAGCAGCTTTTGTAACCATTGGTCACTGAGCAGCACCCAGAGGGAGCCCAGGGCCAGGTACAACAGACTGATGCGCAAGGCGCTGAGGCGAGGATTCATGCGGTAGTGGGTTGGATTTATTGGCTGTGCAGTATAAATGATGGCCACGTGGCCACATTCGTATCTAAAAGACCGGATGGTAATCCGGACCTGCTTGGTGATAATGCGGCTGTCTTTTCCCGGTACAGTGCGCCCAGCAGGGCGTAGTTCTACCCCCTTCCGAGGTACAGTATCGCCTATGTGGTACAACGGTTTCCTTGACCTGTCGCCGTGGCAACTGGTGGCAGTCACCCTGGTCCTGACGCATATCACCATCGTCAGCGTCACCGTCTATCTGCACCGCTACTCGGCGCACCGCGCGCTCGAGCTGCATCCGGCGCTGCAGCATTTCTTCCGTTTCTGGCTGTGGATGACCACGGCCATGAACACCCGCGAGTGGACCGCCATCCACCGCAAGCACCACGCCAAGTGCGAAACTGCCGAAGACCCGCACAGCCCGGTGTACAAGGGCCTGGGTACCGTGCTGCGCACCGGCGCCGAGCTGTATCGCAAGGAGGCGGAGAATCCCGACACTCTGCGTATCTACGGCAAGAACTGCCCGGAAGACTGGATCGAGCGCAACGTCTACTCGCGCTACCCCATCGGTGGCATCGTGCTGATGGCGATCATCGACCTCGCCCTGTTCGGCGTGCTCGGCATGACTGTCTGGGCCGTGCAGATGATGTGGATCCCCGTGTGGGCCGCCGGCGTCATCAACGGCCTGGGCCACGCCGTGGGCTACCGCAACTTCGAATGCCGCGACGCCGCCACCAACCTCGTGCCCTGGGGCATCCTGATCGGCGGTGAGGAACTGCACAACAACCACCACACCTACCCGAACTCGGCGAAGCTGTCGGTGAAGAAGTGGGAATTCGACCTGGGCTGGGCCTGGATCAAGGTGTTCAGCTTCCTGCGCCTGGCCAAGGTCGCCCGCGTGGCTCCCATCGCGCACCGCGTGGAAGGCAAGGGCAACCTGGACATGGACACCGCCATGGCCATCCTCAACAACCGTTTCCAGATCATGGCCCAGTACCGCAAGCTGGTGATCGGCCCGCTGGTGAAGCAGGAACTGGCCAAGGCCGACGAGTCGGTACGCCACCTGTTCCGCCGCGCCAAGCGCCTGCTCTCGCGTGAAACCAGCCTGCTGGAAGAGCGCCACCATGCGCGCATCCAGGACCTGCTCGCGCAGAGCCAGTCCCTGCAGGTGATCTACGAGAAGCGCCTGGCCCTGCAGCAGATCTGGGTGAAAACCAGCGCCAACGGCCACGACATGCTCGCCGCGATCAAGCAGTGGGTGCACGAGGCGGAAGCCAGCGGTATCCAGTCCCTGCGCGAGTTTGCCGAGCAACTGAAGACCTATTCCTTGCGTCCGGCCGTCTGATTGGCGGAAACGTCCTAGGACGTTGAGAGATGTGTCTCAGAAAAGCCCGCCGTTCGGCGGGCTTTTCGTTTAATTTGCAGCAGCCTGGCGTAGTTTGCGGTCATAGCCCCGGTCAATGAGCGGGAGGATGCTGATACATGGATGAGAATAAATTGCCGGCCGATCAGGAAGAGGCCTTGCTGGCGCTGCTGCACAGTCGTGCCGAGGTGACGCGGCTGAAGGAGCGCGAACAGCTCTTCAGCGCGCTGCTGGCGAGCGTGAACTCGGTACTCTGGGCCTTCGACTGGCAGGCCCAGCGCATGGTCTATGTCAGCCCGGCGTACGAGCGCATCTTCGGCCGCTCCGCCGCGCTGCTGCTGGCGGACTACAACGAGTGGCGCAACTGCATCTACCCCGATGACCTGGACTATGCCCAGAGCACCCTGCAGGAAGTGCTGCAGCGCGGCGCCATCGAGCAGCGCGAATACCGCATCCTGCGCGCCGACGGTGAAGTGCGCTGGCTCAGCGACAAATGCTTCGTCAGCCAGCACAGCGACGCGGGCCTGCCGTTGATGATCGTCGGCATCGCCGAGGACATCACCGACAAGAAGCACCTGGAAACCGAGCTGCACCGCCTGGCCACCACCGACGTGCTGACCCAGAGCAGCAACCGCCGCTACTTCTTCGACAGTGCCGAGCAGGCCTTCCGCGACTGCAAGGCGACCTCCACGCCGCTGGCGTTCCTGCTGCTGGACGTGGACGACTTCAAGAAGATCAACGACGTCTACGGCCACCAGGTCGGTGACGTGGTCCTGCAGCGCATCGCCCAGAGCGGGGCGGGCGCGCTGCGTCGCGGCGACCTGTTCGGCCGTATCGGCGGCGAGGAATTCGCCGTGCTGCTGCCGGGGTGCGACGAGAGCATGGCGCGGCAGATCGGCGAGCGCCTGCAGCGGGAAGTACAGCGCCTGCGCTTCAACGAAGCCGAGCATTTCTTCAGCGTCACCATCAGCCAGGGGCTGACTCTGCTACAGCCCGATGACCAGAATCTTTCCGCGCTCTACAGCCGTTCCGATGCGGCCCTGTATCAGGCGAAACGCACCGGCAAGGACCGCATTGTTCAGGGATGAAACACTCCAGCCTGTCCGCGGTGGAAACATTAATACTTTCTGATTAATCCCTTTTTCGCAGATTCGGGGCTGTATGTTTCTGCTGTCAAAATGCCTGTGTCGGCTTTATGGCGCGTTATAAATCAATAGCTTACGGAGCGTGATTTGCCTTCTGTCGGAATCCCGGCGTAGGACTGCTTCCTACGTTGACATGCCTTCGTCCCCCCCACTATTACTATCCACATAGCAATATCGTGTGGTGTCCGGATGAGACACCTCAGGGAGCAGTCGCACGAGCAGTAAGGTCATGGAAGATTCTGCCACCTCTTCTTCCTGTCATTTTCCTATCGCTGCCTGACAACTTTCGCCAGCCTCTCGCTGCGGAAGCGCGATAGTTTTTTGCTTTTTGTTTTTCCAGATTTTCGGAACTTGGCCGAGGGGCGGTAGCTTTGCCCAGCGAAAAGTAACGGCCACTCCAGGGACGAACAGTTGATTGTCGTTAATCGAATCGGGTCATTCGAACTCGGGCGGTAGCCTTGTCTTCGAATTTTCAATTTGGCCCGGCGTAGAGCACCTCCTGGACTGGAGTGAGTGACGATGGCCGCTGAAACAATGGAAAACGACGGCACTTATCGCGCCGTTGAAACAAGCAGAAAGAGCGACGCTTCCCGGGCGGGAAGTGCTTCGCTGATGAAACTGCGGGAGTTTGACGCCAATCCCCGAGGCGTTAATGAAAAGTTTAGTCGAGCTGACTCCGTTAGTTCGAAATTTTGTTATGCCGGCTCCTTGTTGTGTAACAAACATGAACTTTCCCCTGAGATTAAGCCGCGCCAGACAGTGTTCGTTTCATTTCTGAAACAGCAACTTCTGCGCCGTGCCGAAGTTCTTCTGCAGGCGTTCGCCATCCATTCCGAACTGACTCCCGTGACCTTCCCGAAGAAGGCCCGCGCGACGGCGGCTGTGCCGCGAGTGACGGAATTCCGGCGCGAGCGCTGCCACCCTGCCGGCCGACAGCGCCGGCCTCACGAGAGCCGCGCGCCCCGCCGCGCTGGGAGTCAAGGCTGATGGCCGAGCAATCGCTTCGTTCCAACTATGCCTGTGTGGTCGGCGGCGCCGGCCCGGCAGGCATGGGCTTCCTGTTCAACGCCTACAAGACCGGTGCGCTGGCGAGTCTCGCCCGCGATGGCCTTCTGGTGGTGGACGCTGCACTGGCGGTCGGTCGTGGCCGGTTGGGGGATTACCACATTACTGCCAACTCGGTGGGCGATGTGTTCCTCGATTGCCTGCGCGATCCGGCGTTGTTGCCCATCTTTGCGCCGCTGGCGCATTCCCAGGCGTTCCGCGCCCTGCAGAACGATCCCCATGGCGCGCCGATGCTCACCCAGGTGGGCGAGCTGCTGGCGCATGCCTCGACGCTGTTCATGCGTTACGTCACCGAGCACCTGGGGGTCGAAGTGGCGCTGGGTACGCGTATCGAAAAGATCACTGCACTGGACGACGGCAGCTTCCAGCTGGCGCTGCGCAGCGGCTCTCATACCGCGCAGATCGACGCAGGCGCGCTGGTGATGAACCTGGGCGGCCGGCAGAACCGCGAGTACCTGAACTGGAGCCTGGCCGAGCAGGACCTGCACCTGTCCCATGACGGCCCCACGGTCTACTCCTCCGATGCGCTGCTGAGCCTGAACGCCGCCGAGCTGGTAGAGCTGTTCGGCGACCGGGTGACCCCGGGCACTCGCTTCACCGTGGTCGGTGGTTCCCACAGTGCCTTCTCGATCCTCGATAACCTTGCCTGCGCCCTGGACTGCCTGGGCCTGGAGCAGATCACCCTGCTGCACCGCGCGCCGATCCGCCTGTTCTTCGAGAGTGTCGAGGAAGCTCGCGCGGCCGGCTACGGGGTGGACGAGGGCATGGATGTCTGCCCGGTGTCCGGTCGGGTCAACCGCTCCGGTGGCCTGCGCTACCGCGCCCACCAGGTCGGCACCGACGTGCTCTCGAATGGCGTGGTCAGCGGCACCCGGGTGAAGGTCGAGCTGCTGTGCCTGGAAGATCGCTCACCTGCCGCGCGCGAACGCCTGGAGCAGTGCTGCAGCGACGATGGCGTGTTTGTCCAGGCCATCGGCTACCAGCCGTGCCTGCCAGCCCTGCGCCGCGCCAACGGCGAGCCGCTGCAGGTGCGCGAGAGCAAGGGCGGGCTGGACTCCGACGCCGCCGGCTGCCTGCGCGACCACACCGGCCGGCCGATTCCCGGCCTCTACAGCTTCGGCCTCGGATCGGGCCTTGCGGCCAACCCGATGCTGGGCAGCGAGCGCTCCTTCGACAGCCGTATCTACGGCGTCTGGCAGTTCCACAACGACGCCAGCGGCCGGGTCATCGAGGCCCTGCAGGAGCACCTGGCCAACCGCGCAACGCAAGCCGAGCAAGCTTCTCGAGACCACAGCCACACCGGCATCGACGACGCGCCCTTCGCGCTGTCGGCACTGGGTTGAGCGGCGCGCGCCAGCTCGACAGCCAACGGACTTTCCATCCAAGAGAGGGATGCGACCGTGATCAATGTGACCAAGACCTACCTGGGCAACCCGGAGAAGTTCAAGGCCTACGTGGACCAGATCTATGCCTCCGGCTGGATCACCAACCACGGCCCCTTCGTCACGGAACTGGAAGAGCGCCTGCAGGACTACTTCGGCGTTCGCCATGTGATTCTGACCAACAACGGCACCATCGCCCTGCAAGTGGCCTACCGGGCCCTGGGCGTGACCGGCAGTGCCGTGACCACCCCCTTCAGCTTCGTTGCCACCAGCAGCACGCTGCAGTGGGAGAGCATCCGCCCGCGCTTCGCCGACATCGACCCGCGGACCTGGAACCTCGACCCTGCTCGCATCGAAGCCAGTCTTGCGCCGGATACCACCGCCATCGTCGCCACCCACGTGTTCGGTAATCCCTGTGCGGTGGAGGAGATTCAGGCGGTGGCCCAGCGCAACCAGTTGAAAGTGATCTACGACGGCGCCCACGCCTTCGGCTCGCGCTACCGCGACCGGTCGGTGCTGGCCTGGGGGGACGCCACCACCCTGAGCTTCCACGCCACCAAGCTGTTCCACACCATCGAGGGCGGCGCCATCGTCACCTCCGATGACGAGCTGGCGAAGCAGATCCGCCTGATGTGCAACTTCGGCATCGCTGGCGTCGACCAGATCGTCGGCCTGGGGATCAACGCCAAGCTCAACGAGTTCTCCGCCGCCATGGGCCTGTGCGTGCTCGACGAGATCGACAGCATCCTCGCCCAGCGCGAGGAGATCGCCGCCCGCTACACCGCAGCCCTCAGCGGCTACTACGACCTGCAGGCCAGCGAGAGCTACGCGCGGCTGAACAACAGCTACTACCCCATCGGCCTGCGCGACGAAGCCCAGGTGCTGCGCGTGCGCACCGCGCTGAATGAGATCGGGGTCAACCCGCGGCGTTACTTCTACCCGTCGCTGGATACCCTCGATTACCTCGCCCCGCAGGTGCCGCAAGTGCTGTCCCGCGAGCTGAGCCAGCGCATCCTCTGTCTGCCGCTGTACCCGGGTCTGCCGCAGGAGATCCAGCGCGCGGTGATCGAAGTGCTGCTGCTGGAAAGCGGCCGCGTCGCCGTCGCGGTGTAGGGGGACGATCATGCGCACCGCACGCTCGCTGTCGATGGTCCGCAACACCCTGATCAATTACGCAGGGCAGGCGTACGCCATCGTCATCGGCATCCTGATCCAGCCGTTCTACCTCGGCCACCTGGGGGCCGAGGCCTACGGCCTGATCGGCTTCTTCGCGGTGCTGCAGAGCTGGCTGCTGTTGCTGGACATGGGCCTGTCGCCGGCGCTGGTGCGCCAGGTTGCCCATGGCCGCGGCGTCAGTGGCGAAGACCAGGCCCCGGCTCGCCTGCTGCGCTCCTTCGAGCTGATCCTGCTGCCGCTGACTGTCCTCAGCAGCCTGGTGGTCTGGGGCGGCAGCCACTGGGTCGCCGGGCAGTGGCTCAATGTGCAGCAACTCTCGCCCGAGCTGGTCGCGCAGTGCATCAGCCTGATGGGCCTGCTGGTGGCTCTGCGGCTGTACGCCACCCTGTACCGCAGCGCGCTGCAGGGGCAGGAGCTGCATGGCTTCATCAACGCGGTGAACGTGTTCATTACCACCCTGCGCTACTTCGGCGGCCTGCTGCTGGTGGCGCAGGTCAGCCAGGACCCGCTGGTGTTCTTCCAGTTCCAGGTCGCGGTGTCGCTGATCGAGGCGCTGCTGCTGGGCGGCAAGGCTTACCTGTGGATGGACGTGCGCCTGCTGACCCGCTTCTGCTGGGGCACGGTGCGCCCGGTGCTGCCCTTTGCCCTGGGCATGTCCTTCACCTCCTGCCTGTGGATCGTACTCACGCAGCTGGACAAGGTCCTGCTGTCGAGCCTGCTGCCGCTTGAGCAGTACGGTTACTTCTCCCTGGTGGCGCTGATTTCCGGCGGCGTCCTCACACTGGTCAATCCGCTGGCGCAGTCGCTGCTGCCGCGCATGACCGTGCTGGTCGCCGAACAACGCCACGAAGACATGCAGCAGCTCTATCTGAAGGCGAACCGCTTCGTCTGTGTGCTGCTGTTCCCGATGGTCGCGGTGATCGCCGCTCATGGTCATGACCTGGTTCTGGCCTGGAGCGGCGATGCCGTGGCCGCCAGTTGGTGCCGGCCGATCCTGGCCTGGTACGTACTCGGCTCAGGCCTGCTGGCGGTGGCCAGCTTCCAGTTCTACCTGCAATACGCCCACGGCCTGCTGCGCATGCACGTCTGGTACACGGTCATCTCCACCCTGGTGACCGTGCCGCTGGTGATCGCCAGCGCCTACCTCTATGGCGTGCTCGGCGTGGCGCTGTGCTGGTTCGGCCTGCGCCTGGTGTCGTTCCTGATCTGGCCGGCGATCGTGCACCACGCCTTCGCTCCGGGCCTGCATGGCCCGTGGCTGCGCGACACCCTGCAGATCGCCGCGCTCAGCGCCGCCGGCCTGTTGCTCAGCGAGCCCTTTTACGCGCTGCTGGCCCGCTCCGGCGAGCGCCTGTGGCTGCTGGCGGCGCTGGCCGTGTGCGGCCTGATCACCCTGTTTCTCGTGGGCGTGGGCTCTGCCCCGGCTTTGCTGCGCCTGTTCAAACCGTCCCACAAGCCGAGTGTCTAGACATGGATATCCGCTCCGAGCTGCAGATCCTCTCCAACTGGCCGGAAGACCCCAAGCCTCTTCTGAGCATCGTCTGCCTGGCCTACAACCAGGTGAACTACATCGGCCGCACGCTGGACAGCTTCCTCGAGCAGGTCACCGACTTCCGCTTTGAAGTGCTGGTCAACGACGACGCCTCCAACGACGGCACCAGCGAGCTGATCGCCGACTACGCCGCGCGCTACCCGCACATCATCAAGCCGATCTTCCACAAGGAAAACCAGTACTCGAAAGGCGTCTCCCACGGCCTGCCGGTGTTCAAGAAATGCCGTGGCCGCTACATCGCCTACTGCGAGGGCGACGACTTCTGGACCGACCCGCGCAAACTGCAGATCCAGGTCGACTTCCTGGAGAAGAACCCGGACTACGTGATCACCTACCACGACGCCTACACCTACAACGAGGACGGTGTGATCAAGCCCCGGCAGCTCACCGGCAAGTACCGCCGCGACGCCAGCCGCCTGGACCTGCAGAAGGCCCGGCCGATCTCCACCCTCACCACCTGCTTCCGCAATGTCCTCACCGAGATGCCCGAGGAGCTGCGCACCACGCGCATGGTCGACCTGTGCTGGTGGTCGCTGCTGGGCGCCTTCGGCAAGGGCCGTTTCATCGAGGAAATCCGCCCGGCGGCCTACCGCGTTCACCAGGGCGGGATCTTCTCCATGCAGGCCGATCGCGTGCAGCAGCAGATGACCCTGCACACCTACTACTGCCTGTCGCGCTACTACCAGCGCCTGGGCAATCAGGAGCTCAACGAATACTTCCTGATGCAGGTCTGCCGGATGTCCATGGCCGCCGTCTCGCCCATGCGCAAGGTGCAGGCCTTCCTGCTGCTGATCGGCAACCACGGCGCCAACCTGCTCAAGCGGCTGAACCCGATTTCGGCGCGCTGAGCCGCGCCACCTCAATGGAGGATGGAAGTCCATGAGTGTCATGCCCCGCTCGTCCCTGGAAACGCTCCAGGACACCCGCATCGATGTGGCCGGCCTGCTGCGCCTGCTGTTCGATCACAAGAAGATGATCCTCGCCGTCACCGGCCTGTTCGCCGTGCTCGGGCTCTTCTACGCGGTGATCGCCACGCCGATCTACGTTTCCGGCGCGATGATCCAGATCGAGCAGAAGAAGAACGGCCTGAACGGCACGCCGGAGGTGATCAACCGCCCCGACTCCGTGTCCATCGCTGCCACCGAGATCGAGCTGCTGAAGTCCCGCGCGGTGCTCGGCAAGGCGGTCGAGCTGCTCAAGCTGGACATCATCGCCAAGCCCAAGCACCTGCCGCTGATCGGTGACTACCTGGCGCGGCGCTACCAGCCCGAAGCCGGTGACGCTCTGTCCGCGCCCTGGCTGGGCATGGGTTCCTATGGCTGGGGTGGCGAGCAGATCAAGGTGTTCTCCCTCGATGTGCCGGAGGAGTACCTGGGCGAGCCGCTGACCCTGGTGGCCGATGGCGGCGACGCCTACCACCTGCTCAACGCCGACGACCAGCTGATCCTTCGCGGCGAGCTGAAGAAGCCGGTGCTGGAGAAGGGCTTCAGCATCGAGGTGGACGAACTGGTGGCGCGCCCCGGCACCGAGTTCATCGTGGCCAAGAACCGTCTGCTGACCACCACCCTTAACTATCAGAAACTGCTCAAGGTGGTCGAGGCCGGCAAGGACTCGGGGATCATCTACATGACCCTGGAAGATCCGAGCCCGCTGCAGGCTGACCGCATCCTCGACAAGATCAGCCACCTCTACGTGCTGCAGAACGTCGAACGCAGCTCCGCCGAAGCTTCCCAGCGCCTGCAGTTCCTGCGCTCGCAGCTGCCGGTGGTGCGCCTGGACCTGGAGCGCGCCGAAAACGCCTACAACGCCTACCAGACCACCGCCAAGTCCGCCGACATCAGCGTCGAGACCCGCGGCGTACTGGACCAGGTGGTGGGCATCGACAACCAGCTCTCCGAACTCAAGCTCAAGCGTGCCGATTACGACCGTCTCTACACCCCGTCGCACCCGACCTACCAGGCCCTGCTCAAACAGATGTCCAGCCTGGAAGACCGCAAGGCGCAACTGCAGAAACGCATCCAGACCCTGCCGGCCACCCAGCAGGAACTGCTGCGCCTGTCCCGTGACATGCAGGTCACCCGGCAGACCTACACCAGCCTGCTGAACAAGGCCCAGGAGCAGGACATCATCCGCGCCGGCACCATCGGCAACGTGCGCGTGATCGACACCGCCCAGGCCAACGTCGAGCAACCGGCCAAGCCCATGCGCAAGGTCATCGTGCTGCTCGCGACCTTGCTCGGTTTCTGCGTTGCCCTCGGCATCCTGTTCCTGCGCCAGGCCTTCTACCGTGGCGTGGAGAATCCCGAGGCGATCGAGCAGCTGGGCCTCTCCGTGCTCGCCGCGGTTCCCTACTCGCGGCAGCAGGAGCGCCTGGAGAAGGAGCGCAAGAGCGACATCCTCGGCCACACGCCCAAGCTGCTCGCCGCGTCCGCCCCCGGAGACCTGGCCAACGAGGCGATCCGCAGCCTGCGTACCAACCTGCACTTTGCCCTGCTCGAAGCGCGCAACAACGTGGTGATGCTCACCAGCCCGGCACCGGGCGCCGGCAAGTCGTTCGTCTCCAGCAACCTCGCGGCCATCGTCGCGCAATCGGGCCTGCGCACCCTGCTGATCGACGCCGACATGCGCAAGGGCTACCTGCACCGGGTATTCGGCCTGACCCCGCGCCACGGCCTGTCCGACGCGCTGAGTTCGCACCGTCCGCTGAGCGAAGTGATCCTGCCCACCGAGGTACCGGAGCTGGACTTCATCTCCTGTGGCTTCGCCGCGCCCAACCCGTCCGAACTGCTGATGCACGACAACTTCGCCCAACTGCTGCGCGATGCCTCGTCGATGTACGACCTGGTGATAGTCGACACCCCGCCGGTGCTGGCGGTGACCGACGCCGCCCTGGTCGGCCGGCTGTGCGGCATCTGCCTGCTGGTGACGCGCTTCGGCCAGAGCCCGGCGAGCGAGATCGACACCGCGCGGCGGCGCCTGGCGCAGAGCGGCATCCACCTGCAGGGCGCCATCCTCAACGGTGTGAAACGCAAGGCTTCGACGGCGGCATACGACTACGGCGCCTACGCCTACCGCTATGACGCCAAGGACTGAAAAGGGAAACTAGGGAAAGGATGCAGCCATGGTCCATATCGTCAGCCTCATGCAGCCGTACTTGTTCCCCTACCTGGGGTACTTCCAGCTGATCGCCGCGAGCGGCCTGTTCATTCTCGGCGACAGCCTGCAGTACACCCGGCGTGGGTGGATCAACCGTAATCGCCTGCTGGTCGGCGGGAAGATCTGGCAGTTCAGCTTTCCCCTGGAGCAGGGCTCGCAGACCCAGGCGATCAACGAACGCAGGCTTAGCGAGCAGATGCAGCTGAGCAACCGGCGGCTGCTGCACACCATTCGCCATGCCTACCACCGAGCGCCGTGCTACGAGCAGGTAATGCCGCTGCTGGAGGAAATCCTCGAGCACCCCGAACGCAACCTGTCGCACTTCGCCGAGCACTCGATCCGCCGCATCTGCCACTACATCGGCATCGACACGCCGATGGTGCGAGCCTCGGAGCTGGAGCTGGCCGAGGACATCGGCCGCGACCAGCGCCTGATCGAGGCGGTGAAGCAGAGCGGCGGCGACATCTACCTCAACCCGGAGGGCGGTCGCCACCTGTACTCGCCCGATGTGTTCCAGGCCCATGGCCTGGAGTTGCAGTTCCTGCGCATGGACGAGCTGAGCTACCCCCAGTTCAGCCCGGATTTCGTCCCCAGCCTGTCGATCATCGACGTGCTGATGTTCAACCCGCCGGACGAGATGCAGCGGTTGCTAGGCCGCTACACCCTGGAGCGACCCGCTCCCTCGTCGGACCTTCTTGGGGAGTACGAATCATGAATTCCGCTGTCAGCGTTGGCCTGCAAGCCGCGCAGTATCGCTGGTACCTGATCCAGACCAAACCGCACCAGGAACTGCGCGCCGAGGAGAACCTCGGTCGCCAGGGTTTCTCCTGCTACCGCCCGGTGGTGAAGCAGGGCAGCCGGCCGCAGCCGCTGTTCCCCGGCTACCTGTTCATCCGCCTCGATCAGCAGCATGACAACTGGTTCCCGATCCGCTCCACCCGTGGCGTAGCGCGCATCGTCAGCTTCGGCGCGCAGCCGCTGGCAGTGGCCGACGAGTTGGTGGAAGGGATCCGCGAGCGCCTGGCGGCGATGCCCGAGCGCCCCTCCAGTGGCTTCCACGAAGGTCAGATAGTGCGCCTGAAGTGCTCCGGCGACTGCGAAGTGGAGGCCATCTTCCTCTGTGACGATGGCACCGAACGCGCCCTGATCCTGCTCAACCTGCTGCAACGCGAACAACGCATCCGGGTCCCGCTCAGCCAGCTCTCGGCGCTGAGCGGCAACGACGGCTGGCGCGCCTGAGGCGCACACCCCAGACAAGGCCAGGTACAAGGAGGAGTGGCGAGATGAATGGATCGACCGTGCTGGTGACGCTGACCTATGGCGATCGCCTGGACTACCTGCAGGAACTGCTGGCGCGTGCCTTCCGCGAGAAGGACATCACCCGCGCCATCGTCGTGAGCAATGCCTCGGTGGCTGAGCTTGACCAGCTGTTCATGCTCTGGCCCAACCGCGTGCAGGTGATCGAACTGGACAGCAACACCGGCTCGGCCAACGGCTATGCCGTGGGCATCGAGGCCGCGCTGAAGACCGGCTGCGATTTCATCTGGCTGATGGATGACGACAACGCCCCGACGCCGGGTTCGTTCCCCCTGCTCAAGCAACGCCTGATCGACTGCGCCCTGCGCCATGGCGCCGACAACACCGCCGTGCTGGGCTTCCGTCCCACCCACCAGGCCGACGTCGCCTCCGGCGTGCCGACCCGTTTCATCGCGCCGCCGCGCTCCAGCTACTTCGGCTTCCATGTCCGCCAGCTGCCCTACAAGCTCTGGCGACGCACGCCCTGGGGCAAGCCGAAACCGCGCCCGGCGCAGCCGCTGCTGGAGCTGCCGTTTGCCTACTATGGCGGCCTGCTCGGGCATGCCGACCTGTTCCGCCGCATCGGCCTGCCGCGCCGCGATCTTGTGCTCTACGCCGACGACACCGAGTACACCTTCCGCATCGGCGCCCTGGGCGGGCACCTCTACCTGGTGCCCGAAGCGGGCCTGGACGACCTGGAACACTCCTGGAACATCAAGGAGCGCACCTCCAACATCTACGAGACCTATCTGCTCGGCAGCTCCGACCTGCGCGCCTACTACGCCGCGCGCAACCAGGCCTGGTTCGACAAGAACCTGTGGGTCACCTCGCCGCTGATGTACCGCTTCAACCGCTGGGTGTTCATTCGCCTGCTGCATTTCTTCGCCCGCCGCCATGGTCGCGCCAGCCGACTGGCCCTGCTGCTGCAGGCGATCCGTGACGGCGAGGCCGGCAGCCTCGGCATGAACCGGGCCTACCCGCTATGAGAGTGATGCTGCTCAACACCCTCTACGCCCCGCACATCGGCGGCGGGACGGAAGTCATGCTGCAGCACATGGCCGAGGGCCTGCGCGGGCGTGGCCACGACGTGCAGGTGCTTTGCACCGGGCCCGACGCGGGCCTTCAGCGCGAGACGCTGAACGGTGTGGCGGTACTGCGCGCTGGCCTGCGCAATCTCTACTGGCCGTTCGACGAGAAGCGCCATGGCACGCTGAAGCGCCTCGCCTGGCACGGGCTGGACCGCTACAACCGCCGTATGCGCAATCTTCTGGCGAAGGTTCTGGAAGAGGTCGAACCGGACGTGGTGGTCTGCCATAACCTGTCGGGCTGGTCGATCTCCGCCTGGGATGCGATCCGCGATGCCGGCCTGCCGCTGGTCCAGATACTTCACGACCAGTACCTGACCTGCCCGCGCGGCGTGCGCTTCAACAAGGGCCGGCACTGCGAGCAGCAGTGCGCGTCCTGTGCGCTGCTGCGACGCTCCCATGCATCGGCTTCGAGCGAGGTCGATGCGGTAGTCGGCGTCAGTCGCTACCAGCTCAATGCGCTGCTCGATGCCGGGTACTTTGCCGGCAGCCAGACCCACGTGGTCTACAACGGCTCGCCGATGGCGGAGGTGCCCGTAGCACCGCCTTCAAGCGGACGGCGCCCGCTGCGCTTCGGCTTCATCGGCGCTCTGACCCCGAACAAGGGCGTGGAATGGCTGATCGAGCAGTTCCAGGCGCGCGGCGAGGATGCCTCGCTGCTGATCGCCGGACGGGGCGACAACCACTACGTGAACCAACTGAAGTCCCTCGCCGATCCCCAGCGCGTGCACTTCGTCGGCTACCGCAAGGCGGCCGAGTTCTTCAGCGAGATCGACGTTGCCGTGGTGCCCAGCCTGTCCCCGGAATCCTTTGGCCTGGTGGCGCTGGAAGCCTGCGCCCACCACCTGCCGGTGATCGCCTCGCGCATGGGCGGCCTGACGGAAATCGTCCTGGACGAAATCAACGGCCTGCTCTGCTCGCCCGATCGGAGCGACTCGCTGGGCGACGCCATCGAGCGCCTGGTGCGTGACCCTACGCTGCGCCAGCGCCTGGCCGCGCGCGCCCGTGAAGTCGTGGCACCGATGCTCAGCGTGGAACGGATGCTCGACGAATACGAAGCCATCCTGCGCCACACCCTGCTTACCCGCGGAGTCCAGCATGGAACTGCAATCCCCGTATCCACGCTTTGAGGTCGACCGCCGCGTGACCTTCGACCGCTCCTTGCTGGCGCTCGGGGTACTGGTGGCCTTGCTGCTGGTGGAGACCTTCAACGGCGCGCTGCGCTTCTACACTGACCAGGCCGGCCTGTCGGCCATCGTCTACCTGCCCAAGGTCGCCTGCATCGTCGCGGTGGGCTGGGAGCTGTTCACCCGCCCGCAGCAGCGCGGCCTGTGGCTGCTGTTGATCCTCGCGGCAGCTTCGCTGCTGCTCGGCCGGCTGCATGGCGCCGAGTCCCAGAGCGGCTTCTTCTCCGTCTTCATCTACGCGCCGCTGCTGTTCGGCCTGCTCTGCGGCCAGTACCTGGAAATGCACCGCAAAGCCGTGGGCTGGCTCATCTTCTTCTGCCTGCTGGCTTCCCTGGTGGGCATCGCCCTGGATCTCACCATCAACGTGCCGTGGAAGGGGTACACCTACTCCATGGGCGGCGTCGAGATCAGCGGCAACCGTTCCTGGAGCGCCTATGGCCTGGATCGCATCGCCGGCTTCTCGCGGATGTCCTCGAGCCTGGCGATGATGCTGGCGGTGTTCAGCCTGTACCTGGGGTCCTTCCGCCTGGCACTGCCGGTGCGTGGGCTGATCTACCTGATGGCGCTGGTCGGTATCGTCCTGACCACCAACAAGTCTTCCGCCGGTGCTTTCTTCTTTGCCCTGCTGGTGATGAGCATCAGCCGCCAGCGTCTGCTGTTCCTGCTGGCCGCGCTGCTGGTGGTGCTTGGCGCGCTGGGGTTGCCGCTGTACGGCCTGTACGGCCATGTCGACCCGTACCTGGCCAGTGCCACCGGCGATAACCTGATGGGGTCGATGGTGGATCGCCTGGTCAACACCTGGCCGAACCTGATCAAGGTGATGGACTACAACGGCTGGATCTACACCGGCGCCGGGCTGGGCATGACCGGCAGCGCCTACGCGGCCTTCCCGGTCTTCGGCGTCGAGCAGCTGGCGGTGGCGGACAACTCGCTGCTCTACCTCTGGTGCCTGTTCGGCGTGGCAGGTATCGCCCTCTACCTGCTGGCGGTGCCGATGCTGATGCGCCTGCAACGCCAACCCGGCCGCGAAGCCCGTGCGCTGCTCGGCATCGCCTACTGCATCCTGCTCATTGCCTGGACCAGCGACGTGCTCGAGTCGCCGATTCCCAGCCTGTTCCTCGGCCTGGCCATCGGCCGCGCCCTGCGCCTGCCGGGCGAGACCGCACCGCAACCGGCGCCGCGCACCCTGCGCCTGCAGGGTGGCATGCTCAGTCTGCTGGCCTGTGCACTGCTGATCGGCGGGGTACTGCAGTCACCGCGCAGCCTGGCGAACGAGGCTCCGGTGGAAAGCCTCGGCCCGGCGGAATTCATCGTCGGCGCCAGTACCCACCAGAACATCCGCGCGGGCAACCGCGACGGCATCAATCGCCTGGCTCGCGAGGCCGGCATCCTGTCGTTCCGCGACGATGCCTACTGGTCCAGCGTCGAGCGCGAGCGCGGCGTGCTGTCCATCGATGCCGCCTGGCGCGCACAGCTGCGCAGCACCCGCAGCTTAGGGATAGATACGCTGCTGATCCTGGGCAACGAGAACCAGTTCTACGGCAATGCCAAGCCGCGCGACGACGCTTCCCGCGAGGGCTACCTGCGTTACGTGCGCTACGTGGTGCGCAGCTTCAAGGGACAGGTCGCCTTCTACGAAGTGTGGAACGAGTGGGACTCGGAAAACGCCACCGACAAGGACTTCAGCGACGACTACCTGACCCTGGTGCGCGCGGCCGCCAAGGTGATCCGCGAGGAAGATCCGCAGGCCAAGGTGCTCGCCGGGGCCGTCACTCTCAAGGGTATTCGCCAGGGCTTCGCTGAGCGCATTGCCGGTGGTGGCGTGCTGGATGTCGTCGACGGTATCTCGCTGCATCCTTCGGTGTACTGCGAGCGCGAGATGTCCACCCCCGAGGCCTGGCTGAACTGGTTCCAGGGCGTCAACCAGAAGCTGGAAAACGCCGCTGGCAAACCGGTTCCGCTGTACTTCACCGAGTTCAGCTGGCCGGCCCACGAAGGCGATTGCGGCATCAGCCGCGAGCGTCAGGCCGCCTACCTGGCCCGCGCCTACGTGCTGGTGCGCAGCCTGCCGAACGTGAAGGGCGCCTGGTGGTACGACCTGGTGGACGACGGCATAGACCGCACGGACATGGAACACAACTTCGGCCTGCTTACCGCCAGCGGACAGCCCAAGCCGGCCTACCACGCGATGGCCAGCATCGCCGACATCATCGGCCGCTACCGCTTTGTCGGCCGCGTGCCGAACGAAGACCCGAACGTTTACCTGCTGCGCTTCGCCAAGGCCAGCGAGGAAATTCTGGTGGCCTGGACCCTGGGCCATGAGCAGACCCTGAACATCACCAGCAAGCCCGGCAGCAGCGACACCCTCTGGCGCCTGGATGCCGTCGAAGGGATCGCCCGCCGCGAGGGCCGGCCGGTGCCCTGGCAGTGCCCCGCAGGGGGCGGCGACTGCCAGGCCAGCATCCGCATCGACGCGTCGCCCACCCTGGTGCGTAGCGCGTCGGCCCCGCAACTGTCGTTGCGCTGACTCCATCGCGGAGAACCCACATGATCGTGATCAACGCGCGTTTTCTCACCCAGCAAGTGAGTGGTGTGCAGCGTTTCGCCGAGCAGATTTCGCTGTCGCTGGCGCGACTGCGCAGCGACCTCCACTTCGTCGCACCGCCCGGTGAAATCCTCCGTCCGGAAGTCGCCCGCCAGCTGAATGTCGAGCAGATCGGCCGTCGCGACGGGCACCTCTGGGAGCAGGTCGACCTGCCGCTGTGGCTGGCCCGTCACGGCCGGCCGCTGCTGGTCTCGCTGTGCAGCACGGCGCCGCTGGCCTATTCGAAGCAGGTCGTCACGCACCACGACATCACCTACGTGCGCCACCCGGAAAGCTTCTCCTGGAAGTTCCGCGCGCTATACCGCCTGATGATTCCGCTGATGCTGCGTCGCTCGCTGGCGCAGGTCACGGTCAGCGAGTTCTCCCGTGGGGAAATCGCCTCGCACTACGGTGTCGATCCCAAGGGCATCCATGTGATCGCTAATGCAGTGTCCGCCGAGTTTTGCACCGGCCTCGAGCCGACGCTGCTGGAGCGTCCCTATGTACTGGCGGTGTCCTCGCCGGCCTCGCACAAGAATTTCTCCCGGCTGATCGAAGCGTTCCGCCTGCTCGGCGAGATGGATGTGGAGCTGCGCATCGTCGGCGCCGCCCACCGCAGCTTTGTCGATGCGCAGTTGCAGCAGAGCGGGCAGGGCGAGCGGGTGCGCTGGCTGGGCCGGCTGGACGACGATCAGCTGATCGAGCAGTACCGCAACGCTGCCGTCTTCGCCTTCCCGTCGCTGTACGAAGGTTTCGGCATCCCGCCGCTGGAAGCACAGGCCTGCGGCTGCCCGGTGGTCGCCGCCCGCAGTGCCTCGATCCCGGAAGTGCTGGGCAACTCGGTGTTGTACTTCGACCCCCTCGATCCGCCCGGCATTGCCGCCGCGCTGCGCCGCGTGCTGCTCGACCACAAGCTGCGCGCCGACTTGCGCCGCCTGGGACAGGAGAACGTCCTGCGCTACTCCTGGGACATCTCCGCCCTGCGGCTTTCCAGCCTGATCGACTCCTTTCTGACCGAGCGCTCGGACTACCCGGCGCGCTTCGACGCCAAACAGATCGCCAAGCAAGGAGGCAGATCATGAAGGGCATCATCCTCGCCGGTGGCTCCGGTACCCGCTTGCACCCCATTACCCTGGGCGTGTCCAAGCAACTGCTGCCGATCTACGACAAGCCGATGGTGTACTACCCGCTGTCGGTGCTGATGCTCGCCGGCATCGACGACATCCTGCTGATCTGCACGCCTACCGACTTGCCGAACTTCCGCGCCCTGCTCGGTGACGGTGAGCAGTTCGGCGTGCGCCTGCAGTACGCCGTGCAGCCTTCGCCGGACGGGTTGGCGCAGGCCTTCCTGATCGGTGCGCAATTCATCGGCGACGATTCGGTGTGTCTGGTGCTGGGCGACAACATCTTCTACGGACAGGGCTTCACCGAAACCCTGCGCGAAGCTGCCACGCGAGCCCGGGGCGCCACCGTATTCGGCTATCAGGTAGCGGACCCGGGGCGCTTCGGCGTGGTCGAGTTCGACGACGCAGGTCGCGTGCTGTCCATCGAGGAAAAGCCCCGCGTGCCGCGCTCGAACTATGCCGTCACCGGCCTGTATTTCTACGACAACCGGGTGGTGGAGATGGCCCGCCAGATCCGCCCTTCGGCCCGTGGCGAGCTGGAAATCACTGACATCAACAACCTCTACCTGGAACTGGGCGAACTGCACGTCAGCCTGCTCGGTCGCGGGTTCGCCTGGCTGGACACCGGCACCCACGAGTCGCTGATGGAGGCCGGTCATTTCGTGCAGACCATCGAGGAACGCCAGGGATTGAAGGTCGCCTGCCTGGAGGAAATAGCCTTCCAGCAGGGCTGGCTCAGCGAGAGCCTGCTGGCCCTGCAGGCCGAGCGCCTGAGCAAGACCGGCTATGGCCGCTACCTGCAGCAATTGCTGCTGGACAAGCGACAGTGAACCCGCACCCGGCGAGCCCGTGGAGGGCTGGCCGGCACTGCGCCCGATAACGGACTGCGATGCAGCGGCGCCAGGAGCGACGCCGGCAGTCGTGAGGTCATCATGCCCAACAAGACGAAAGGAATTCTGCGTGCGCACCAGTCACTCATCTCGCTGGCGCACCGCCTGAGCGACATCCTGGTGATCGTGCTCACCGGGGTCGTGCTGCTCGGTGCTGGCAATGGCGTGCTGGATGCACAGATCTGGGTCTCGGTGCTGCTCTGCGTGATGCTGTTCCACTGGCTCGGCGAGCTAAACCAGCTCTATGGCTCCTGGCGCGGCGAGTCGCTGCTGCGTGAGTCGCTGAGCGTCACCCTGTACTGGTCGCTGGCGTTCTTCGCCGTGCTGCTGCTGGACATCTCGCTGCGCCACGTGGAGCTGGAAGAGCCCCGGCGGCTGGGCTGGTTCGCCGCGGCGCTGCTGATCATGTGCGGCTACCGCCTGGCGATCCGCATGCTGCTGCGTGTCGCCCGCCGTCACGGTTTCAACAGCCGCAACGTGGCCATCTACGGCACCGGCGAAGTCGGCGCGCGACTGGCCGAGACCATCCTTGCCGCACCCTGGATGGGCCTGCGCCTGGTCGGCTTCTACGACGACCGCCCGCAGCAGATGGAACTGGGCGAACGGGTGCCGGTGAAAGGCGACCGCCTGGCACTGATCGAAGCCGCCCGCTCGGGGCAGATCGACAAGGTCTATCTGACCTTGCCGCTGTCCCGCGAGCCGCTGCTCAACGAGCTGATCCGCGAGCTTTCCGACACCACGGTATCGGTCTACCTGATCCCCGACCTGTTCATGTTCGACCTGCTGCACGCGCGCAGCGAAAGCATCAACGGGCTGGCCACCATCAGCATCTTCGACACGCCCATGGACGGCCCCAACGCGGTGCTCAAGCGCATCGAGGACGTGGTGCTGGCCTCGCTGATCCTGTTGCTGATCGCCGTGCCCATGCTGTTCATCGCAGTGGCCGTGAAGCTCACCTCGCGCGGCCCGGTGCTGTTCCGCCAGACCCGCTACGGTATGGATGGCCGGCCCATCCGCGTCTGGAAATTCCGCAGCATGACGGTCATGGAGGACGGCGCCGCCGTTATCCAGGCCTCGCGCAACGATTGCCGCATCACCCCGCTGGGCGCCTTCCTGCGGCGCACCTCGCTGGATGAATTGCCACAGTTCTTCAACGTCTTGCTCGGCGACATGTCGGTGGTCGGCCCACGCCCCCACGCCGTGGCGCACAACGAGCAATACCGGCGTCAGGTCAGCCGTTACATGCTGCGTCACAAGGTCAAGCCAGGCATTACCGGCTGGGCCCAGGTGAACGGCTGGCGTGGCGAAACAGACACCCTGGAGAAGATGCAGAAGCGCATCGAGTTCGACCTGGACTACATCGAGAACTGGTCCGTCTGGTGGGACCTGAAGATCGTCTTGCTGACCCTGTTCAAGGGTTTCGTACACCGCAATGCCTATTGAGTTTCCACACAAGCTTCAAGGAAGGATTGCCATGAAAAACCTGCTCGCTTTCAGCTTTGTAGTCGGCAGTCTGGCGCTACAAGGCTGCGTGTTCTCCCCCGGTCAGCACATGACGGATTCCGATATCCAACGCGAGGCACAGAAAGAGGGAATGAACATCACCCTCGTGCCCATCACGCCCCAGGTGCTGCAACGCCAGGAGGCCGCGTTCGCCGCCAAACCCGGTGTACCCCCAGAGTTGCTGAACTACCGCCCGCCGCAGGAGGACTACGTGATCGGCGGCGGCGACGTGCTGCTGGTGACCGTCTGGGACCACCCGGAACTGACCAGCCCCGGTTCCACCCAGCAGATGGAAGCCAACGGTCGCGTGGTCGGCGCCGACGGCAACATCTTCTTCCCCTATGCCGGCGTGGTGCGCGCCGAAGGACAGACCCCGGCGCAGTTGCGTACGAGCCTGTCCCGACGGCTGGCGAACAAGGGTATCGTCGACCCGCAGGTGGACGTCACCGTGCTGCGCTATGCCAGCCAGCACGTGGTGCTTTCCGGGGCCTTCCAGAACGGCGGGCAGGTCGAGCTGAACAACACGCCGACCACGCTGGTGCAGGCAGTCAGCAAGGCGGGGGTGGTCACCGGTGAAGCGGACTTGTCCGGCCTGGTCCTCAAGCGTGATGGCCGCGAGTACGTGCTCGACGTCGACGCCTTGAACCGCTCCGGTTCGACCCTGACCGGCATCTACCTGAAGAATGGCGACCAGATCCACCTGCCCTACAACGACCGCAAGAAAGTCTACGTGGTCGGTGAAGTGGAACGTCCGCAGGTGGTCACCTACCGCACCACCGGTCTGTCGCTGCTGGAAGTGCTCGGCAACGCCGGCGGCCTGGCCCCGGAAACCTCCGACGGCGACTCGGTCTACGTGATCCGTGGCAATCCGGAACCGGTCGCCGGCACCGCGCCGGGGACCTTCCAGGCCCAGGTCTTCCACCTGGAAGCCAAGCGCCCGACCGCCTACGCCCTGGCCAAGGAATTCGCCATGCAGCCGCAGGACGTGGTGTTCATCGGCCCGGCCAACATCACCCGCTGGAACCGCTTCATCAGCCAGTTGCTGCCATCGGCCAACTTCATTGGCACCAGCGCCGCCGTCGGCGGCAACTGATCGCGACCCGCACTCTCTGGCAATGCCCGCAGCGTTGGGGAATTTTCCCACCGCTGCGGGTGGATCGCTGGAATCGACTCCGCGCCGGGTGGTGGCCATCATCGCCGCCATCGGGTGCAGGGACGCACCACTCCTAGGCGGGCTCCACTCCGCCGCTCTCCTTTGGGACCTTCCCCTAGCACAGGGTCCCGAACCCGCCCGCGTTGCAGCGCCGGCGGGTTTTTTTTGCCCGGCGTTCGGCAGCTAGGGTCTGGTCCCTACACCGCTTTCCATGGAGCAGCCATTACGTACGAACGGGGTACCTCGTCAGGGAGGCGGCGCCGGACAGTCAGCGTGCTACCATATATTCCCAAAAGAAATTACATAGTAATAATTAATTCTTTTTTGATTTATAGAGCTTCTTTTATCGTGGCCCCCAGCGTTGCCGTGACAGCGAAAGGGGATGGCGGTTATCCGCCAGGATGAAGGGGGCTCGTGGCGGTTTTCCGCTGATTTTTCCGAAGGAATTTGCTTGCAGATCGTTCGAGTGTCGGAAATGGCGGGCGTGTCAGGCAGGTAAGGCCGGTTGGCCTGGGGATTGCCTAGCCACTGACGCATGCCCCGCGCATTGCCACAACAACAAGACACGAGATCCGATCCATGCCATTCCATTCTTCTGCTGCCCTCCCGCCTGCTTGCCTGCGCTCGATCCCCGCATAGGGGAGCGCCGAACACCGCCGAATTACCGCATGCCGAGCGTGCCTGCCACGCCATGGCCGCTGCTTGCCGTTCGGTCGGGCTCCGCTGGAGCCAGTGGTCGCCTTGAATGGCCTGCTTTCCAAGATCAATAAAATGGGGAAATTCCAATGAAACGCCGCACTCTCACGCAATCGAGCCTCGCGCTCGCCATCGCTGCCGCAGGCCTCGCACAATCCGCCGTCGCCGGTGGGTTCATCGAAGACAGCAAGGCCAACCTGACCCTGCGCAACTACTACATCAACACCGACAACCGCAACGGCACCGCCGAGCCGAGCAAGCAGGAAGAGTGGGGCCAGGGTTTCCTGCTCAACTACACCTCCGGCTTCACCGAAGGCACCGTGGGCTTCGGCGTCGACGCACTCGGCCTGCTGGGCGTACGTCTGGACAGCGGCAAGGGCACACATTACAACCCAACCAGCTCGAGCTTTTCCGGTACTGTCTTCCCCACCGATGGTGATGGTCGCGCGGTCGACGATTTCTCTCACCTGGGCGCCACCGGCAAGGTGAAGGTTTCCAGCACCGTGCTGCAGTACGGCACCCTGCTGCCCAAGCTGCCGGTCGTGACCTACAACGACGGTCGCCTGTTGCCGCAGACCTTCGAAGGTGGCCAGGTCACCTCGAACGAGTTCAAGGACCTGACCCTGCTCGGCGGTCAGCTGGAACACATGAAGGGCCGCAGCTCCAGCAACAACGAAGGGCTGTCCATCGCCGGCGCCAACAACGCGCGCACGGGCGAGTTCGTCAACAAGTTCTACTACGGCGGCGCCGACTACAAGCTGACCAAGGACCTGACGCTGCAGTACTACTACGGCAACCTGCAGGACTTCTACAAACAGCACTTCCTCGGCCTGCAGCACAACTGGGCGATCGGCCCGGGCGTGCTCAAGAGCGACCTGCGTTACTTCCACAGCAGCGATGACGGCAAGAACGGTCACGACAAGAACTTCTACACCAGCGGTTACTACGGCAACGGTGTGACCAAGGGCGAAGTCGACAACCGCGCCTGGAGCGGCCTGTTCACCTACACCGTCAGCGGCCACAGCTTCGGCGCCGGCTACCAGCAGCTCAGCGGAGACAGCGACTTCCCGTTCATCAACAACGGCGACGGCGCCACTGCCTACCTGATCACCGACGTGCAGATCGGCAAGTTCCTGCGCGCCGGCGAGCGCACCTGGCAGGTCCGTTACGGCTACGACTTCGCCCAGGCCGGCTTGCCGGGCCTGACCTTCCAGACCTTGTACCTGCACGGCGACAACATCGACACCAAGTACGGCGACAAGAGCGAGTGGGAGCGTGATATCTCCCTGGCCTATGTGATCCCGGATGGCACCTTCAAGGGCCTGGGCTTCACCTGGAAGAACGCCGCCCTGCGCAGCGGCCTGCCGACCACTGGTTCGGGCACCGCGACCCAGCGTGACCAGGACGAGAACCGTCTGATCGTCAGCTACACCATCCCGCTGCTGTAACGCTGCGAATTCTGTAGGAGCGAGCCACGCCCGCGATCCGTGAGCAGGGCTCACGGACCTCTGGTATCAGGGGGCGCGACTTTGTCCGCGGTCGCAGGCGAGGCCCGTTCCTGCAGGTTTCGGGCAATGAAAAAGGCCGTCGTTCCGGTGGGAGCGACGGCCTTTTTGTCTTCAGCGGATCAGCGCTTCTGCGGTGCCGGTTGCTGCTGGGTGATGCAGTGGATGTTGCCGCCGCCCAGGAGGATCTCGCGGCCCGGCACCATGACGATCTCGTGCTCGGGGAAGAGGCGCTTCAGGGTGGCTTCGGCCTCGGCGTCCGCCGGGTCGTCGAAGCGCGGGGCGATGATGCCGCCGTTGACGATCAGGAAGTTGACATACGAACCGGCCAGGCGGATCGACGGATCGCGCGGCTGGGTGCCGATCACCAGGTCGATGCCTTCGCACTCGGCTTCGGTCGCGTGGATCGGGCCGGGGATGAGGATCTTGTGCACGGTCAGCTGGCGGCCCTTGGCGTCACGGGCAGATTCCAGCACGCGCATGGCGGCCTGGCAGCGCTCGTAGTTCGGGTCGTTCTGGTCTTCGGTCCAGGCCAGCAGTACTTCGCCCGGGCGCACGTAGCAGCAGAAGTTGTCGACGTGGCCGTCGGTCTCGTCGTTGAACAGGCCGTCCGGCAGCCAGATCACGGTGTCGATGGTCAGGTGTTCGCGCAGCACGGCCTCGATCTCTTCGCGGCTCAGGTGCGGGTTGCGGTTGTGGTTGAGCAGGCACTCCTCGGTGGTGATCAGGGTGCCTTCGCCGTCCACGTGGATCGAGCCGCCTTCGAGCACGAAGCCTTCGGTGCGGTAGCCGTCGCAGCGCTCGATGCCGAGGATCTTGCTCGCCACCTGGTCGTCGCGGTGCCAGGGGAAGTACAGGCCGCCTTCCAGGCCGCCCCAGGCGTTGAAGGTCCAGTCCACGCCGCGCACGTCGCCCTGGTCGTTGGTGACGAAGGTCGGGCCGGTGTCGCGCACCCAGGCGTCGTCGTTGCTGATTTCCACCACGCGGATGTTGGCCGCGTCCGCCAGCTGCGCACGGGCGTTCTCGTACTGGCCGGCGGAGACGCCGATGGTTACCGGCTCGAAGCGGGCGATGGCGCGGGCTACGGTGCTGAAGGCGGCCTGTGCGGGCTTGCCGCCCAGGCGCCAGTTGTCCGGACGCTCGGGCCAGACCATCCAGGTCTGGGTCTGGGGTTCCCATTCCGCCGGCATGCGGAAGCCATCGGCGCGGGGAGTGCTGGTCAGCGTGGTCATGGGGCGGTCCTTGGTCAGTGCTTCGTGGAAGGGGCGAGCCGATAGCCATCGAGGGGTATCGCTGCGCTCCGCCCATCCTACGGAGGGGGTTGTGTCATTCGGGAGATCGTCGCCGGTAGCGCCGCAAGAGCGGTCCAGTATAGGCCGCCAGTCACTGCCTCGCGTCAGGACTCTCCCAGGGTGGGAGAATTTATATCCGATAAAAATCGGTTTATGAAGAGCTGTTAAGGAATAATTCGGCCGTTTATCCAGATTTGTATCGGATAAAAATCGATTATTTCAGCGGCGAGGGACGCTTCGGCAGGCAGGGTGGCAGGTACAGCGACAGGTAGGCGTCGATCACCCGCATGCCTTCTTCGGCCAGGCGCCCGGTGATCTGCCCATGGCGCTGCACGGAGAGGGCGTAGACGCGGTCGCCCAGCTCGATGGCCAGGCTGAAGACCTCGATGTCCTGCGGTAGCGGCGGCAGCTCGAAGTGGCGTTCGAACAGTTCGCGCATGGCCTGGCCGAGTTGCACGTCGTGCTGGCTGTCGGCCTGGGTGACTTCGGCGAGGCCGTGGCTGGCGAGGATCAGCTGGCGCGCAGCGGCGTCTTCGGCGTAAACGGCCAGGGTGCGCTGTTCGACCAGTCGTGCGAGGTCGCGCCAGTCGCGCAGGGCGGCGTGGTCGACGGGCTGTTCCAGGCAGGCTCGGAAGGCGGCGTGGACGTCGCTGGTCAGCCCTTGCAGCAGGGCCGGCACGCTGGGGAAGAAGTGGTAGACGGAGGAGGGCGGGATGTCCGCGCGCTCGGCTACCGCGTAGATCGACAGCCCCGCCGCGCCACTCTCGGCCAGCAGGGCGCGGGCAGCCTCGAGGATCACGGCGATGCGTGCCTGGCTGCTGGCGCGGGGCTTGCGAGTGGGAGAGGGTGCGGGCATGACGACCTCCGGAGCTGGGCGGCTATTGGACGCCAGCTCCGGGGTGCTCGGCAAGTCAGCTGCCGCCGTCGCGCAGCTTGGCCCAGACGTCGGTGATCACCGGGGCAGTCTTCTCCGGCGCGGTTTCCAGGGCGAACAGGCGACGCTTGGTCTCCTGGTCCGGGTACAGACCCGGCTGGTCGCGCAGGGCGGCGTCGAGGAACTGCGCGGAGTCCTTGTTGCCGTTGGGGTAGAGGGTGGCGGCAGTGATCTGCGCGGCGACCTTGGGCTGCATCAGGTAGTCGATGAACTTGAGCGCCAGGTCCGGGTGCTCGGATGCGCTGGGGATCACCAGGTTGTCGATGAACAGCACCGAGCCTTCCTGCGGTACCACGAAGCGCACCGGCTGGCCGGCGTTGGCCGCGCCCAGGGCGTCGCCGACCCAGGCCATGGCGACGCACAGCTTGCCGGCATTGAGGTCCTGGATGTAGCGCTCGCTGTCGATGTAGCGCAGGTTCGGGCGCAGCTGCGCAAGTACCTCGCCGGCGCGGCGAATCTGTGACGGCGCACTGCGGGCAAAGTTGCGGCCCTGGTAGTTCATCAGCACCGAGAAGGCTTCATCCGGCGCGTCCAGCAGGCTCATGCCGCAGGCCTTCAGGCGCTGGCTCTGCTGCGGGTCGAACAGGATGCTCCAGCTGTCGGGCAGCTTGCCGCCGTAGGCCTTCTCCGCTTCGGGTTCGTTGATCGCCAGGCCCACGGCGCCCCACAGGTAGGGCACGGCGTGCTGGTTGTTGGGGTCGACGGCGGCCAGCTTGCTCAGCAGCTGGGTATCGAGGTGGCTGCGGTTGGGCAGCTTGCTGAAGTCCAGCGCCTGGATGCGTTTGTCGCGGATCAGCGCCGGCAGGTCGTTGTGCGAGGGCACCGCGACGTCGAATTTCTCGCCGCTCTCCAGGGCCTTCTTGACCTCTTCGGCGGTGCTGTAGGTCGTGTACTCGACCCGGATGCCGGTGTCCTTCTCGAAGTCCTTGAGCACTTCGGGGGCGATGTAGTCGTTCCAGTTGTAGACGCGGATGACCTGGTCGGCCCAGGCGGACAGCGGGCACAACAGCATCAGAATCAAGGCGTACAGGCGTGGCATTGGCGATCTCCCTGAATGAACCACGTAATCAGCGGATGCGGCATTCATTCGCCGCTCGATAGCGCGACAGCAAAGACACGACAGACGCGATGCACGCCCGGACAGGCGGATGGAGACATCGCGGGCAGGAAGGAACGACGGATGTGAATCGCCCTGGCGCCCCTCCTCGCCATGGCAATGTCGCGGTCCCCCAGATGTGCCAGAGGCACAAGGAAACGCCGGCACGAGGGCCGGCGTTTCATTTACCACTTATACGGTATGCAAGTACCAGTTGTACTCGAGGTCGGAGATCGAATACTCGAACTCCTGCATCTCATGCTCCTTGCACGCGACGAAGATGTCGATGTACTCGGGGCTGATGTACTTGTTCATCACGTCGCTGTCGTCCAGCTCGCGCAGGGCATCGCGCAGGTTGTTCGGCAGGCTCTGTTCCAGCTGCTCGTAGGCGTTGCCTTCGATCGGCGCGCCCGGCTCGACCTTGTTGGTCAGGCCGTGGTGGACGCCGGCCAGTACCGCCGAGAGCAGCAGGTACGGGTTGGCGTCGGCACCGGCGACCCGGTGCTCCAGGCGCACCGCTTCCGGCGCTCCGGTCGGCACGCGCAGGGCGACGGTACGGTTGTCCAGGCCCCAGCTCGGTGCGTTCGGCACGAAGAAGGCCGAACCGAAACGGCGGTACGAGTTGACGTTCGGGCAAAGGAACGCCATCGACGCCGGCAGGGTCTCGAGCACACCGCCGATCGCGTGGCGCAACGCGGCGTTCTGCTCGGGATCCTCGCTGGTGAAGATGTTCTTGCCGTCCTTGTCGAGCAGCGAGACGTGGACGTGCAGACCGTTGCCTGCCTGACCCGGGTAGGGCTTGGCCATGAAGGTCGAGTCCATCTCGTGGTCGTAGGCGACGTTCTTGATCAGGCGCTTGAGCAGGACTGCGTAATCGCAGGCCTTCAGGGCGTCGTCAACGTGGTGCATGTTGACTTCGAACTGGGCCGGGGCGCTTTCCTTGACGATGGCGTCGGCCGGAATGCCCTGGGCGCGGGCGCCGTCGATGATGTCCTGCAGGCAGTCGGCGTACTCGTCGAGGTCGTCGATGGAGTAGACCTGCACCGATTGCGGACGCTTGCCGGAGATCGGCGAGCGCGGCGGCTGCGGACGGCCGTTCACGTTCTCCTGGTCGATCAGGTAGAACTCGAGTTCGAAGGCGGCGACGATGGTCAGACCGATGTCGGTGAACTTCTGCACTACCTGGCGCAGCACTTCACGCGGGTCGGCGAAGAACGGCGTGCGTTCTTCCATCTCGTGCATGGTCATCAGCAGCTGCGCGGTCGGGCGCTTCTGCCAGGGTTCCATGGAGAGGGTGTTGGGGATTGGGAAACAGACGCGATCCGCGTCGCCAATGTCCAGGCCGAGGCCGGTGCTTTCTACGGTGGAGCCGGTAATGTCGAGAGCGAAGAGAGAGGCGGGGAGGTTGATGCCCTTCTCATAGACTTTGGGCAGGTTGGTGCGTTCGATGCGCTTGCCGCGGACCACACCATTCATGTCTGCAATAAGGAGGTCGACGAACTGGACCTCGGGGTGTTCCTTCAGGAACTCACTCGCTTCTTCGAGCGACACGGCACTCTGGGGTACCGACATGATGTAACACCTTTATTGTTAAAAATTTCAATCATTCGAAAGCTGAGGTGTGAGTCAATCCGAATTGGCAAGGGTTGTCAATGTCGCACCAAAGTGGGGCGCACCTGTCGTGATGGGCCGTTTTTGGGGCGTTTCAAGCCGCTTTTGATGAGCGGAGAGCCTTTGGTGGCGGGCTGTTCAGTGGGGCGTGTTTGATTTTTTACATGACTATTGTGTAAAAAAATGAACAAGGCTAAGCTCGGCCTCAAGCCCATAACACTTACAAACACGGGTGTCCCATGTCTCGCCTGCCGTTAATCGGCGTGTCCGCCTGCATCAAGCAGATCGCATCCAAACCCTACCATGTTGCTGGCGACAAATACCTCAGAGCGCTGATCTCCGGGGCCTCGGGCATTCCTTTGATCATTCCCTCCCTGGGCGATGCCATCGACCAGGAAGACATGTTGGCCGCGTTCGACGGCCTGCTCTTCACAGGCTCGGCGTCGAACGTCGAGCCCCATCATTATAGTGGCTCCGCGAGCATTGCAGGCACTCCTCATGATCCCGAGCGCGACAGTACGACGCTGCCGCTGATTCGCCGCGCCGTCGCGGCCGGGATTCCGGTGCTGGGCATCTGCCGCGGCTTCCAGGAAATGAACGTCGCCTTTGGCGGTTCGCTGCACCAGAAAGTGCACGAAGTCGAAGGCTTGATGGACCACCGCGAACCTGCGGGTGAACCGATCGAAATCCAATATGGTCTGCGGCACGTCGTCGACGTGCAGCCGGGCGGCGTTTTCGCCGGTATCGGGCTACCCTCGCAGTTCCAGGTCAACTCTATTCACGGCCAGGGCGTTGATCGTCTGGCGCCCGGCCTTCGTGTAGAAGCTCTGGCGCCTGACGGGTTGGTTGAAGCCTTCTCCGTCGAAGGTGCGGCCTTTGCCGTCGGGGTGCAGTGGCACCCGGAGTGGCAGGTCGAAACGAACCCCAACTATCTCGCTATCTTCCAGGCATTCGGCAAAGCCTGCAGCAAGAGGGCGGGGAACCGCTGAGTCCGGCGTTGGGGCCGGGCTCTCAAACCCTGAGGTCTTTATGACTAGCAAGTTAGACCAGCTCAGTGGCTGGTTGAAAGAACGCAAGATCACCGAAGTGGAATGCATGATCGCCGACCTGACCGGGATTGCCCGGGGCAAGATCGCGCCGACCGCGAAATTCCTCAACGAGAAGGGCATGCGCCTGCCGGAGAGCGTTCTCCTGCAGACCGTGACCGGTGATTACGTCGAAGACGACATCTATTACGACCTGCTGGACCCGGCCGACATCGATATGGTCTGCCGCCCGGACGAGAATGCCGTGTTCCTCGTCCCCTGGGCCATCGAGCCGACTGCGATGGTCATCCACGACACCTACGACAAGCTGGGCAACCCCATCGAGCTGTCGCCGCGCAACGTGCTCAAGCGCGTTCTCCAGCTGTACGCCGACAAGGGCTGGAAACCTATCGTGGCGCCGGAGATGGAGTTCTACCTGACCAAGCGCAGCGACGACCCAGACTACCCGCTGCAGGCTCCGATCGGCCGTTCCGGTCGCCAGGAGACCGGTCGCCAGTCCTTCTCCATCGACGCGGCGAACGAATTCGACCCGCTGTTCGAGGACATGTACGACTGGTGCGAACTGCAGGGCCTGGATCTGGACACCCTGATCCATGAAGAAGGCACCGCGCAGATGGAGATCAACTTCCGTCACGGCGATGCCCTGGACCTGGCCGACCAGATCGTGGTGTTCAAGCGCACCATGCGCGAGGCCGCCCTCAAGCACAACGTCGCCGCCACCTTCATGGCCAAGCCGATGACCGGCGAGCCGGGCAGTGCCATGCACCTGCACCAGAGCATCGTCGACCTCAAGACCGGCAAGAACATCTTCTCCAACGCCGACGGCAGCATGAGCGAGCTGTTCCTGCACCACATCGGCGGTCTGCAGAAGCTGATCCCCGAGGCGTTGCCGCTGTTCGCCCCGAACGTCAACTCGTTCCGCCGCTTCCTGCCCGATACCTCGGCGCCAGTGAACGTGGAGTGGGGCGAGGAGAACCGTACCGTGGGCCTGCGCGTACCGGATTCCACCCCGGACAACCGCCGCGTGGAGAACCGCCTGGCCGGCGCCGACGCCAACCCTTACCTGGCCCTGGCGGCCAGCCTGCTGTGCGGCTACATCGGCATGGTCGAAGGCCTCAAACCCAGTGCCCAGGTCAAAGGCCGTGGCTACGAACGGCGTAACCTGCGCCTGCCGCTGACCATCGAGGCCGCCCTGGAGTGCATGGAAGGCAGCAAGACCCTGGAGAAATACCTGGGTGACAAGTTCATTCGGGGCTACGTCGCGGTGAAGCGCGCCGAGCACGAGAACTTCAAGCGAGTAATCAGTTCCTGGGAGCGTGAGTTCCTTCTGCTTTCTGTCTGATCGGCGTGGGGTCCGGCGCGTGGCCGGGCCCCGTGTTTCTTAGAGAAGAGGTTTTATCAAGATGACTAACCAGACCAGCGCCAACACCCAACACTGGCAGGCGCTCAGCCGCGATCACCACCTGGCTCCGTTCACCGACTACAAGCAACTGAACGAGAAGGGTGCGCGCATCATCACCAAGGCCGAAGGCGTATACCTGTGGGACAGCGAGGGCAACAAGATCCTCGACGGCATGGCTGGCCTGTGGTGCGTGAACGTCGGCTACGGTCGCAAGGAACTTGCTGAAGTCGCCTACAAGCAGATGCAGGAACTGCCCTACTACAACCTGTTCTTCCAGACCGCCCACCCGCCGGTGCTGGAGCTGTCCAAGGCTATCGCCGACATCGCCCCCGAAGGCATGAACCACGTGTTCTTCACCGGCTCGGGCTCGGAGTCCAACGACACCGTGCTGCGCATGGTTCGCCACTACTGGACCATCAAGGGTCAGCCGCAGAAGAAAGTGGTCATCGGCCGCTGGAACGGCTACCACGGCTCCACCGTCGCCGGCGTCAGCCTGGGCGGCATGAAGGCCCTGCACGAGCAGGGTGACCTGCCGATCCCCGGCATCGAGCACATTGCCCAGCCGTACTGGTTCGGCGAAGGCGGTGACATGGACCCGGAAGAGTTCGGCGTCTGGGCGGCCGAGCAACTGGAGAAGAAGATTCTCGAAGTCGGCGAAGACAAGGTCGCTGCCTTCATCGCCGAGCCCCTGCAGGGCGCGGGCGGCGTGATCATTCCGCCGAAGACCTATTGGCCGAAGATCCGCGAGATCCTCGCCAAGTACGACATCCTGTTCATCGCCGACGAAGTCATCTGCGGCTTCGGCCGTACCGGCGAATGGTTCGGCAGCCAGTACTTCGGCAACGCCCCGGACCTGATGCCGATCGCCAAGGGCCTGACCTCCGGCTACATCCCCATGGGTGGCGTGATCGTTCGCGACGAGATCGTCCATACCCTGAATGAGGGTGGGGAGTTCTACCACGGCTTCACTTACTCTGGTCACCCGGTAGCCGCTGCGGTGGCGCTGGAGAACATCCGCATCCTGCGGGAAGAGAAGATCGTCGAGCGTGTGAAGAACGAAACGGCACCGTATTTGCAACAGCGCTGGCAAGAGCTGGCCGACCATCCCCTGGTAGGCGAAGCCCGCGGGGTAGGCCTGGTGGCAGCACTGGAGCTGGTGAAGAACAAGAAGACCCGCGAGCGCTTCGAAGGCAAGGGTGTCGGGATGCTGTGCCGCGAGCACTGCTTCCGCAACGGTCTGATCATGCGCGCGGTGGGAGACACTATGATTATCTCGCCGCCGCTGGTGATCGAGAAATCGCAGATCGATGACCTGATCACCCTGGCGCGCAAGTGCCTCGATCAAACCGCCGCAGCCGTTCTGTCTTGAGTCTTTCACCGGACCTTTGACAGACTGCGCCTGTGCGTTGGCCAGGCTCACCGGGTGGTGACGGAAGGAGATGTCCACGCCACCCGGAACATCAAAAAAACAAACGGAGCTACCCGCATGTTCAAGACCTTCGGCAAATCCCTGCTCGCTGTAACGCTGGCAGGCGCTGTGGCTGGTATGGCGCAGGCAGATGACAAGGTGCTGCACGTCTACAACTGGTCGGACTACATCGCGCCGGACACGGTCGACAAGTTCACCAAGG
The DNA here is from genome assembly GCF_014851985.1 of Pseudomonas sp. PDM17. Classification (NCBI taxonomy): domain Bacteria; kingdom Pseudomonadati; phylum Pseudomonadota; class Gammaproteobacteria; order Pseudomonadales; family Pseudomonadaceae; genus Pseudomonas; species Pseudomonas sp. PDM17. The sequence continues at coordinate 732,650 of NZ_JACVAT010000003.1, read as the reverse complement.
AAACCGGAATCAAGGTCGTCTACGACGTCTACGACAGCAACGAAGTGCTGGAAGCCAAGCTGCTGGCCGGCAAGTCGGGCTACGACATCGTGGTGCCGTCCAACTCCTTCCTGGCCAAGCAGATCAAGGCTGGCGTCTACACGCCGCTGGACAAGTCCAAGCTGCCGAACTGGAAGAACCTGAACCCGGACATCATGAAGACGCTGGAGATCAGCGACCCGGGCAACCAGTACGCGATCCCGTACATGTGGGGCACCATCGGCATCGGCTACAACCCGGACAAGGTCAAGGCAGCGCTGGGCGACAACGCCCCGGTGGACTCCTGGGATCTGGTGTTCAAGCCGGAAAACATCCAGAAGCTGAAGGCCTGCGGCGTGAGCTTCCTCGACTCGCCGACCGAAATGCTGCCGGCTGCCCTGCACTACCTGGGCTACAAGCCCGATAGCCAGGACCCGAAAGAGCTCAAGGAAGCCGAAGCGCTGTTCCTGAAGATTCGCCCGTACGTCTCCTACTTCCACTCCTCCAAGTACATCTCCGATATCGCCAACGGCAACATCTGCGTGGCTATCGGTTACTCGGGTGACGTGTACCAGGCCAAGTCCCGCGCTGAAGAAGCCAAGAACAAGGTCACTGTGAAGTACAACATTCCGAAGGAAGGTGCTGGCGCGTTCTTCGACACCGTCGCCATTCCGAAGGATGCCGAGAACCAGGAAGCCGCGCTGAAGTGGATCAACTTCCTGCTCGAGCCGGCGGTCATGTCCGAGATCACCAACGTCGTGCAGTTCCCGAACGGCAACGCCGCAGCCACCCCGATGGTGAGCGAGGCGATCCGCAACGACCCGGGCGTGTATCCGACTCCGGAAACCATGAAGAAGCTGTACGCCTTCCCGGACCTGCCGGCGAAGACCCAGCGTCTGATGACCCGCAGCTGGACCACCATCAAGTCCGGCAAGTAATCGGGTAATCGCTGTCGCCTGGCGCGCCAGCGGATGGTCCGGACAGCGGCGGGGGAGTGCGCTCCCTCGCCCGCTACCGGTAGCAACAAACAGCTTCCATCGGTGGAATGGCCGCGCAAGCCCCGGCGCTCTCGTGCTGTAAAGGGTTCGGCGCTATCCACGGACCGGCCGTCGAAACCCCGGCAGCAACCGACTGAAGTAGTCAAAAACAACGAGAGGACTCACGTGTGCGCATTCCCTTCCGCAGAACCCTGATCGCTGCAGTCTCCGTCTTCGGCCTGACTTCGCTGGCCCAGGCGGAACAGACCGTCCACATCTACAACTGGTCGGACTACATCGGTGAAACCACCCTCGCCGATTTCGAGAAGGAAACCGGTATCAAGCCGGTGTACGACGTCTTCGACTCCAACGAAACCCTGGAAGGCAAGCTGCTGGCCGGTCGTACCGGCTACGACGTGGTCGTGCCGTCCAACCACTTCCTCGGTCGCCAGATCAAGGCCGGCGCGTTCCAGAAGCTGGACAAGAGCCAGCTGCCGAACTGGTCGAACCTCGATCCGCACCTGATGAAGCAGCTCGAGGCCAACGACCCGGGCAACCTGTACGGCGTGCCGTACCTGTGGGGCACCAACGGCATCGGCTACAACGTCGAGAAGGTCAAGGCCGTGCTGGGTGTCGACACCATCGATTCGTGGGCCGTCCTCTTCGAGCCCGAGAACATGAAGAAGCTCAGCCAGTGTGGCGTCGCCTTCCTCGATTCGGGCGACGAGATGATGCCGGCTGTGCTCAAGTACATGGGGCTGGACCCCAACAGCACCAACCCGGATGACTACAAGAAGGTGGAGGATAAGCTGATGAAGGTGCGTCCGTACGTCACCTACTTCCACTCCTCCAAGTACATCTCTGACCTGGCCAACGGCAACATCTGTGTCGCGGCCGGTTTCTCCGGTGACGTATTCCAGGCCGCCAACCGCGCCAAGGAAGCCGGCAAGGGCGTGAACATCGCCTATGCCATTCCCAAGGAAGGCGCCAACCTCTGGTTCGACATCCTCGCCGTGCCGAAGGATGCCTCCAACCCGAAGGCGGCCCACGCGTTCATCAACTACCTGCTCAAACCCGAAGTGATTGCCAAGGTCAGCGATTACGTCGGTTACGCCAACCCGAACCCCAAGGCTGGCGAATTCATGGATGAGTCCGTGCGCAACAATCCTGAGGTGTACCCATCCCAGGAGGTTCTCGACAAACTCTTCGTGCAGCATGAGCTGCCGCCGAAGATCCTGCGCCTCATGACCCGTTCCTGGACCAAGATCAAGTCGGGCAAGTAAGACGGTTTTCCCCAAATCCGTCCGCGCGGGCACGGAGCGTCGCAGGGCCCCTCGAAAGGCCCGGCGGCGCACGTAAACTGCGCCAGCCCTGTAATACCAAGCATGCCCGGCCGCGGGGGCCGGGCCTCTATGATTTGGGAGTTGTGGTAATGGCAATAGCCTCCGGTGCCTACAAGAAAGCCTTGAGTGGCGACCAGAAGCCTAAAGAGGTTCTGGTAAAAATCGACCGGGTCAGCAAGCAGTTCGACGAAACGCTGGCTGTGGACAGCGTGTCCCTGGACATCAAGAAAGGCGAGATCTTCGCCCTGCTGGGTGGTTCGGGTTCGGGCAAGTCGACCCTGCTTCGCATGCTGGCTGGTTTCGAGCGTCCCACTGAAGGTCGCATCTTCCTCGATGGCCAGGACATTACCGACCTGCCGCCCTATGAGCGGCCGATCAACATGATGTTCCAGTCGTACGCCTTGTTCCCCCACATGAGCGTGGCGCAGAACATCGCCTTCGGCCTGAAGCAGGACGGTCTGCCCAAGGCGGAGATCGACAAGATCGTCGACGAGATGCTCAAGCTCGTGCAGATGACCCAGTACGCCAAGCGCAAGCCGCACCAGCTCTCCGGCGGCCAGCGTCAGCGCGTGGCCCTGGCCCGCTCCCTGGCCAAGCGGCCGAAGCTGCTGCTGCTCGACGAACCCATGGGCGCACTGGACAAGAAACTGCGTTCGCAGATGCAGCTGGAACTGGTGGAGATCATCGAGCGCGTGGGCGTGACCTGCGTGATGGTGACCCACGACCAGGAAGAGGCCATGACCATGGCCCAGCGCATCGCCATCATGCACCTGGGTTGCATCGAGCAGATCGGCAGCCCGATGGACATCTACGAGACGCCGGCCAGCCGCCTGATTTGCGAGTTCATCGGCAACGTCAACCTGTTCGACGGCGAGATCGTCGAGGACCTGCAGGACCACGCGGTGATCGCCTGCCCGCAGCTGGAAAACCCGATCTACATCGGCCACGGCATCAGCACCCGTGCCGAGAACAAGCGCATGACCTACGCGCTGCGTCCTGAAAAGGTCATGGTCAGCGCGCAGAAGCCGGAAAACCTCGAACACGAAGGCTTCAACGTCGCCCAGGGCACCGTCCACGACATCGCCTACCTGGGCGGTCACTCGGTGTACTACATCAAGCTGGCCTCCGGCTTCATCGTCCAGGCCTTCATGGCCAACGCCGAGCGCCACGTCGCGCGCCCGACCTGGGACCAGCCGGTTTACATCAGCTGGTACGACGACAGCGGTGTGGTACTGCAATCATGAACATCAGCAAATCGCTCATGAAACGCCTGCCGAACGGCCGGCATGCCGTGATCGGTGTGCCGTTCTTCTGGCTCTTCCTGTTCTTCCTGCTGCCCTTCGCCATCGTGCTGAAGATCAGTCTGGCGGCAGCGGACGTGGCCATTCCGCCGTACACCGAAGTCTTCCAGTACGCCGACCAGACGCTCCAGGTCGTGATGAACCTGGGCAACTACCTGATGCTGACGGACGACCCGCTCTACATCGACGCCTACCTGGGCTCGCTGAAGATGGCGGCGATCAGCACCTTCCTGTGCCTGCTCATCGGATACCCGATGGCCTATGCCATCGCCCGCGCCAGCAAGGAAATGCAGACCGTCCTGCTGCTGCTGATCATGATGCCGACCTGGACGGCGATCCTGATCCGCGTGTACGCCTGGATGGGCATCCTGTCCAACAACGGCCTGCTCAACAGCTTCCTGATGTGGCTGGGCATCATCAACGAACCGCTGACGATCCTGAACACCAACTTCGCGGTGTACATCGGCATCGTCTACTCGTACCTGCCCTTCATGGTCATGCCGCTCTACGCCAACCTGGTGAAGCACGACATGAGCCTGCTGGAAGCCGCCTCCGACCTCGGCGCGCGCAGCTTCACCAGCTTCTGGAAGATCACCGTCCCGCTGTCCAAGAACGGCATCATCGCCGGCTGCATGCTGGTATTCATCCCGGCGGTGGGCGAGTTCGTGATCCCGGAACTGCTGGGCGGCCCCGAGACGCTGATGATCGGCAAGGTGCTGTGGCAGGAGTTCTTCAACAACCGTGACTGGCCGGTGGCTTCCGCCCTTGCCGTCGTGATGCTGGCGATCCTGATCGTGCCCATCATCTTCTTCAACAAGAACCAGGCTAAAGAGCTGGAGGGCAAGGTATGAGCCACTTCAAGGCGATCTGCCCATCATCTCCTTCAACAGACTCTTCACCCAAGATCATGGCGAAAGAGCTGGAGGGCAAGGTATGAACAAGCGTTGGTCGTTCTCCAACATCATGCTGGTGTTGGGCCTGCTCTTCATCTACGTGCCGATGCTCATCCTGGTCATCTACTCGTTCAACGGCTCCAAGCTGGTGACCGTGTGGGGTGGCTGGTCGGTGAAGTGGTATGTCGGCCTGCTGGACAACCAGCAGCTGGTCGGTTCGGTGTTCCGCTCGCTGGAGATCGCCTGCTACACCGCGATCTCCTCGGTGGCGCTGGGCACCCTGGCGGCCTTCGTGCTGACCCGCATCCCGCGTTTCCGTGGTCGCACGCTGTTCGGCGGCATGGTCACCGCGCCGCTGGTCATGCCCGAGGTGATCACCGGTCTGTCGCTGCTGCTGCTGTTCGTCGCCATGGCCCAGCTGATCGGCTGGCCGCAGGAGCGCGGCATCGTGACCATCTGGATCGCCCACACCAGCTTCTGCTCGTCCTACGTGGCGGTGGTGGTGTCGGCGCGCCTGCGCGAGCTGGACCTGTCCATCGAGGAAGCAGCCATGGACCTGGGCGCCAAGCCCTGGAAAGTGTTCATGCTGATCACCATCCCGATGATCGCGCCGTCGCTGGCGGCGGGCGGCATGATGTCCTTCGCGCTGTCGCTGGATGACCTGGTACTGGCCAGCTTCGTGTCCGGTCCTGGCTCCACCACCCTGCCGATGGAAGTGTTCTCCGCCGTGCGCCTGGGCGTGAAGCCGGAGATCAACGCCGTCGCCAGCCTGATCCTGCTGACCGTTTCGCTGTTCACCTTCTTCGCCTGGTACTTCACCCGCCAGGCCGAAGAGCGTCGCAAGCGTGCGATCCAGGAAGCCATGGAGTCCAACGCGACCGATTGGCAGAAGGGTTCGACAGCCACCGCCTGACGCCGTCTTGTCGGCCGGTAGTATCCGGCGATTGTCGAACCACGGGCCACCTTCGGGTGGCCCGTGTTTTTTGCTCACACGTTATTCCGAAGTGCTTGGAAATTCGGGCTTTATCGGAAAAAACCGTGGGTCGCAAAGGCTCGCTCCCGGCCGATTGCCAACTACGCTTGAAGTGTTCGGATGCGCTGTCCGGCCACCCCCCGAACCAGGGCCGGGCCGCGTAGCCGGCAAACTTCCAGTGACGCCTTATGGCACTCCGTGCGGGAGACGGCGCCCAATACAACACCCCGATCGTTATCCCTTGGGGAAATAACGCGCCAGGGAGCTTCGGCATCTCCCGCAGCACTCTCTACAACGCACCCATGAAAAACCCCGCAGGAGCGGGGTTTTTCATTTCCGGGTGGCCCTTGCCGAGGGCGCTTCAGCGACGGACGGGAATCAACCGCAGGATGCCCTTGGTGTTGGCTTTCACCTCGTTGTCGTCGTAGTGCTGCGGCAGGTACTGGCCTTCGATGTAGGCCTCGGCCTGGTCGTCGTAGTGCTTGTCGAACGGCACGCCGCTCTGGCCTACCGGGTTGATGCCCAGGCTGTGGGCCGGGTCGGCGAAGTCGATCAGGCGACGGGTGGACGGTCCGTAAATCACCTGCCAGGGCGCAGGTCCGACGCGGGCGGACAGGTTGTTCGGCACCTCGTGGCCGCCAGGAGCGGCGAATGGGCCGACGTTGAACAGGCGGTCCAGCGGCTTCTGCTGGCCCAGCGGGTGGCCGTGGGTGAGGGTGTGCGCCTTGCCCCACTGCCACTGCTGCGAATCCTGGCCGAGTTTGGCGCGCAGGTGCGCCAGGCTGTCCTTCCAGGCGGCCTTGACGATATCGGCGCGGGTCTCCTTCTGCGACGTCTTGCGGTTGTCCCACCAGGGCGAGTTCTCGTCGGCGGCCAGGCGCGGCAGGGCCACGTCGAGCACGCGGGTGGACAGCAGGTTGTCGAAGAAGGCGTCGCCCATCTCGTCGCGCATGGCGCCGTCGGCGACCTGGTAGAGCAATTGGTTGAACACTGTGGCAGTGATCGAATCCAGCGGGTGGTCACCCTGCCAGTTGGCCAGGTTCTCCACCAGCGCCTTCTCTTCGTCGGTTGCGGCGGCTTCGCGCAGGATCGGCAGCAGCGGCTTGAGGAAGCGCGGGCCATAGCTGGTGGCGGTGTCCAGTTGCAGCGCCTGGCTGTTCTGCAGGTCCCACTTCACGGAAGTGTCGGACAGGCGCTTGTTCAGCTGCTGGCCGCGATCAGGCAAGTTGTAGTAGCCCGGCACCGGGCGACCGTTGGCCGGCACCGGCTGGAAGTTGGCGGAGACGATATAGCCGCGCGCCGGGTTCTCTTCCTGCGGGTTCTCGCTGAAGGGGTAGAAGCCGCTCTTGTCGGCCTGGCCACTGGCGCCGTCGAGCAGGAAGTTCGGGTTGACCCCGTCCGGGCGCACCGGCAGCTGTGCCGAGGCCCACCAGCCGATGTCGCCACGAGCGTTGGCCCAGACCACGTTGAGGCCCGGCGACTGGATCTTCGAGGCTGCCGCGCGCGCCTTGGGCAGGGTGTCGGCGCGGTTCAGTTCGTAGAAGGCGTCAAGGATCGGGTTCTGGGTTTCCAGGAAGGCCCACCACATGGAGACCGGCGTCTTGCCTGCCGCAGTGCCCAGCGCATCGTTGACCAGCGGGCCGTGGGGCGAGCTGCGCAGGGTGATCTTCACCGGCGCCTCGCCCTTCACGGCGATGCTCTGCTCCTCGCTTTTCAGGTCCGTCCACTGGCCGTGGTACCAGACCTGGTTGGGGTTGTCCGGGTTGACCTTCTCGGCGACCAGATCGACGTCGTCGTTCTGGAACATGGTCAGGCTCCAGCCGAACTGCAGGTTGTGGCCGAGCGAGGCGAAGGGGTTGAGCGCCTGGTAGTGGCCGTACAGCTCGAAGCCCGGTGCGCTGGCCTGCATCTCGTACCACACTGCCGGCACGGCGAAGCGGATGTGGGGGTCGCCGGCCAGCAGCGGCTTGCCGCTCTTCGTGCGGCTGCCGGAGACGGCCCAGGCGTTGCTGCCCTCGAACTGCGGCAGGCCGGCTTTCTCCAGCGCGGCGTGGCTCAGGCGGGCGATGGCGCTCAGGTCCTGCCAGTCGGCGGCGGCCAGCGCCTTGGGCGTCATCACGCCTTCGGGATGCCAGTCGAGGTCGAAGACCTTCAGGTAGTCCGCGCCCAGTTCGTCGCGCACGTAGGTCAGCACCGGTTCGGTGCGGAAGGCGGCGGCGAAGCTGTAGGCCATGTAGCCGGCGACGCTGACGGTGTCTTCGGGGGTGAAGGCGCGCTTGGGAATGCCGAGGATGTCGAATTCCACCGGGCGCGGGTGGCTGTCCTGGAACTGGTTGACGCCATCGAGGTAGGCGACCAGCGCCTTCCAGGCCGGGGAGTTCTTGTCCTGCCTGGCCACGTATTCGGCGGCGTGGTCGCGGATGCGCAGGCTGCGGAACATGCGGTCGGTGTCCACCAGCTTGGGCCCGAGTACCTCGGCCAGCTCGCCACGGGACAGGCGACGGAGGATTTCCATCTGGAACAGGCGGTCCTGGGCGTGGACGTAACCGATTGCCCGGTACATGTCCTCTTCGCTGCCGGCCTTGATGTGCGGCACGCCGCGCTCGTCATAGCGAACCGTGACTTCGCTGGCCAGGCCCGCCAGGGGCAGTTGTCCGTCGCGTACCGGCTGCTTGCCGTGCAGGTACCAGCCGGCGCCCGCCGCGGCAGCGGCGACAACGACAGCGAGGACAGTCAAAGTGCGTTTCATGCAGCAACTCCTTGTTGTTATGCGGCGATTCTGCAGTGGATAGCGTTCGTCCCTCATTGACCAAACGTCTCGCTACTGGAATTCTCCGGTCAATCCCAGGAGTGACCATGGCCGCCCCCGAGCTGAACTTCCCCGCCACCCCGGCGCTGACCCAGTCCGCCACCCTGCGCCGCCAGTTGTACGAGGCGCTCTCGGTGCTGGGCTTCGACCCCACCGATATCTACCGCCAGGCCCTGCAGAAGGTCCGCCTGCCGCCGCCGGCGCAGAGTGGTCGCCTGGTGCACGACGACGCCCCATTGTTCTGGACGACCCTTGACGAAATTACCGGCGATGCCGATATCGGCCTGCACCTGGGGGAGGCGATGAAGCCGCGCCTGCTGGACGTGGTCGGCTACCTGCTGATGGCCAGCAGCGACCTGCGCGAGGCGCTGCACAGCTTCCTGCGCTTCCAGCACATCCTCTCCGGTGGCTTCGCGGCGCAGATGCGCGAGGAGGGAGAGCAGGTACGGCTGATCCTCGACCTCAACTACCTGGGCATCAGCAACCTGCGCCAGCAGATGGAGTGCCTGATGCTGCTGTTCCTCAAGCTGCTGGCGCTGATTACCGACGATGAGTTCCGCGTCCAGGCTATCGAGTTCCGCCATCCGCAGCCGCGCCGCTTGAGCGAGCACCGGCGGCTGTTCGGCCTGACGCCGAGCTTCGGCAAGGCCAATGACGCCTTGCTGTTCGATCGCGCGCAAATGGCCCGGCCGTCACGCACCGGCAACCCGGTGCTGCACCGGTTGCTTACCGAGCATGCACGGGAACAGCTGGGCACGCTGGACGAGAACGATCTGCTCAATCGCCTGCGCTACCTGATCGCCATGCGGTTGGGGGAGGAGGAGTGCACCCTGCAAAGCTGCGCCCGTGAGCTGGGCGTGCGGCCGGGGCTGCTGCAGCGCAACCTGGCGAGCCGGGCACAGACGTTCAGGGAAGTGCGGGAGGAGGTGCGCCGGCAGCGTGCCGCGCAATTGCTGGAGCAGGGCGAGGCAATTCGCGAGGTGGCGCGGGCCTGTGGATTTGCCGAGCTGTCGCCGTTCTATCGGGCTTTCAAGCGCTGGTATTCGGTGCCGCCCGAGCGCTATCGCCAGCGCCTGCAGGGCGGCACCGAAGGCTGAGGATTACTCGGCCAGCGGGATTTCGCGGCTGACTTCCAGCAACGCCATGGCGTCGAGCTGGTCTTCGACCTGCAGGAAGCGCAGTGCGCGCTGCGGCGAGACTTCCTTGGCGATGCGCTTGAGGTACTTCTCCTTGAGCTCCTGGCGGTCGTCCTGCAGCTCCAGCACCTGCTTCTGCAGCTTCGCCGCGTCGTCGTTGCTCACCGAGCCGGTGTTGTAGCTGTTGGCGTAGTCGATGATGATCGCCAGGGTCTGCTTGCTCAGCTTGTCCGCCTCGGTGCGGTAGCTGTTGTAGATCGGCCAGAACTTCTCGGTTTCCTGCGGGGTGAGCTTCATGTTGGCTTCGACGATGCGCTTGCGCTTGTAGTCGATGTCGGCGATGCGGTTGTTGATGGCCTGCTTGTGCTGCTCCATCACCTGTTGGCTGTTGGGGGCATCCTCGGCGTGGGCGGCCAGGGGCAGCACCAGCCCGGTGGAGAGAACGGCGCAGAAGGCGAGGGCGGAAGGAAGACGCATGCGAAAAGCTCCTTGGTGGCGATCGGCCCCTCATGGGCCGGCGATCCAAGTGTAGTCACGGATTGGCCATCGGCTTCGTTGATGCGGCTCAGTGCTTTGCGCCATCCCAGGGGCAATAGCAGCCCACGGCCAGGGTGTGGGTCGCGTTGACCGGGCGGCCGCCCACCAGAGCGTCGAGGATCGGCTCTATGAAGCTGTTGCCCGAAGTGCAGACCGCTCCTTCGCTGTAGGGGCCGAAGTAGGCCAGCTTGCCCTGGGTATCCCAGATCGCCACGGCAGGGCTGGCGGGCAACTGCTCGGCACCGGGCAGCGAGTCCAGTGCGCGCATGGCGCTCAGCGTGTCGGGCAGGTGCCCGCGGCTGCCGGGCTTCTGCACGGCGAAGAACTCAACGCCCTGCGGGCTGAAACGCTGGATCAGCTCGGCGAGGTGCTGCTGGTTGCCGACGTTGCAGGGGCAGGCCGGGTCCCAGAAGTGCACCAGGCGGATCTTGCCGGGGCCGGCCAATTGTGCGGGCAGCATCAGGTGGTCGCCGGAAAACAGCTGTGGCTGGTGGCTGAACGGACGGATGAAGCGGTTCTCGTACCACCAGTAGGTGACGAGCAGAACGCCCAGGCAGAGTACGGCGATCAGCCAGGTGAGCAGCGATTTTCGGCGTGAGGACATGGCGGCGACCAGTGACAGAGTCGGTAAGATAGCCGACAAGCTTGCCACGGGGGCGAGCGCGGCAGAATATCCCGCTGCTGCACGCGCTCCCTTCGTCACCCGCCTGCCAGAAGCGAAACGCCCATGCCTGAAGCCTTCCAGCCCGATCTGCTGCGCACCCTGCTGCGACCTCTGACCGCAGAGGCGAACGAGGTCGGCATCGCGCTGTACCAGCATTTCTACGGCCTGGACCTGCACGCCCGGCACCCCGGCCTGCAGAGCCGGCTGGGCACTTTCGAGGCCGGCGGCTACCAGATTGCCGCGCAGTACTGGCGCCCCGTGCTGGCGCGGGGAACCGTCGTCCTGCTGCACGGCTACTACGACCATATGGGCCTGTACCGCCATGTGATCGACTGGGCGCTGGGCATGGGCTTCGCGGTGCTGGCCTGCGACCTGCCAGGCCACGGCCTGTCGGGTGGCGCCGCCGCCAGCATCGGCGACTTCGCCGAATACCAGGTGGTGCTGGGCGCGCTGTTGGGCCAGGCGCAGGCGTTGGACCTGCCGCAACCTTGGCATCTCTGCGGGCAGAGTACCGGTGGGGCAATCCTGCTGGACTACCTGCTCACCGGCGCACCGCGCCCGGAGCTGGGCCGTACCATCCTGCTGGCGCCGCTGGTACGGCCACGGGCCTGGGGCTGGTCGAAGTTCAGCTACCAGATGCTGCGGCCGTTCGTGGATTCGATTCCGCGACGTTTCAGCGAGAACTCCAACGACGCCGAATTCCTTTCCTTCCTGCGCGACCGCGATCCGCTGCAGCCGAAGATCCTGCCCACGGCCTGGGTCGGCGCGCTGGCGCGCTGGATTCCGCGCATCGAGGCGGCCGGCCACGGAGCGCAGAGCCTGCTGGTGGTGCAGGGCGATGCCGACGAGACGGTGGACTGGCGCTACAACCTGAAGGTGCTGGAGGACAAGTTCGAGAAGATCGAGTGCCTGCTGCTCACCGGAGCGCGGCACCATCTGGCGAACGAGAGCGAGACGTTGCGCCGGCGTTACTTCGACTTTCTCAGTGAGCGGATGGCCTAGCGGGGATGATGCGGGGAAGGGCGCCGCTGTAGTCGAGGGTGTGTCCCTACACTCCTTGCGCCATGCTCCTCAGGCGCCACCCTCTGTACAGCGGGTGCCATTCTAGGAGGAGCGTTCCTCGGAGTGGTCCTCAAGCGTGGTCGGTATTTTCCGATCACTACTCGCCCGATGGTGCGGCCAAGCCAGCCTTGAGGGCAGCCAGGGCGGCGCGGTAGTAAGTGCGGCCGGCTGGCGACTCGCTGAAGTCGGCGAACTGGCCCAGTTCGGCATCGCTCAGGCCGCGATAGACGTACAGCAGGGTGTTGTCGAGATCGGCACCGATCTGGCTCATCAGCTTCTGCCGCTGGCCTTCGAGCATGCCTTGGGCGCTGCCGCCACCGAGCAGGCCGGGGAGCATCTGGCTGAGGCTGTCGGCGGCCACGCTGGCCAGCGCGAGGCTGACTTCGGCGCCGGCTTCGCGGGCCGGCAGGATCTGGCTCAGGCGGTGGACGATCTGCTTGCGCGCATCGCTGGCCTGCTGGCGCGGCAGGCCATTGGCGTACTTCTGCAACTGGTCGCTGCGGGTGGCCAGGGTCTCGGCGCCGGCGACCTTGCGGCCCAGCGGCGATTCGAAGAAGTTCACCGCTGCGGCGCTGTCCGGCAGGTTCTGGCGCAGGCCATTGAGCGCGCGCTGGTCGATGTCGGCAGGGGCAAAGCGCTGGTTGCTGTTGTCCACCAGCGTCTGGTACAGCGCCGGTGGCAGGTTGCCCTGGTAGCGCTTCTGCGCGGCGTGCAGGGCGTCATTGAAGTGCGCTCGCTGTTCCGGCCAGCCGGCGGCCTGGTACAGGCGCTGGTAGTTGTCGGCCAGGGCAGGCATGCCCAGTACAAGAAGGGTGAGGGCCAGCAGTACGCGCATTGCAACTCCTTTTGGGCGGCAGGGTTCGCTCGCCGGGGGCTATTGTCGGCAAGGCTTGCCCCGCTTGTCGAGACACTGGCGCCGGACGTTACAATACGCCATGTATTTCGACGTCCCTTCTCCACTCGTGCTAGGCCCCCTCCTGCAAAGCATCGTTGACGACCTCGCCGAGAAGGGCTGGTCGCAGCAGGACGCCTTCCTTCCCGACGCCCTGGTCGCGCAGCTGGCGGCGGAATGCCGTGCCCGCGATGCGGCCGGCAAGCTGGCCTCCGCCGCCATCGGTCGGGCTGAAGGGCAGGCCGTGCGCGAAGGCATTCGCGGCGACCGTATCCAGTGGCTCGAGCCAGGCCAGTCCGAGGCCTGCGACCTCTACCTGAGGGCGCTGGACGAGCTGCGTCAGCAGATCAATCGCTCGTTGTACCTGGGCCTGGAAGACTTCGAGGGGCACTTCGCGCTCTATCCACCCGGGGCGTTCTACCAGAGGCACCTGGACCGCTTCCGCGACGATGACCGCCGCGCTCTTTCCGCCGTGTTCTACCTCAACCACGACTGGCCGGTGACGCAGGGCGGTGAACTGCGGATGTACTTCGCCGACGAGCGGACACTGGACCTGCCGCCGCTGGCCGGTCGGCTGGTGGTGTTCCTCTCCGGCGAGTTTCCCCACGAGGTGCTGCCGGCCACCCATGAGCGCCTGTCGCTCACCGGCTGGTTCCGCCGTCGCGGCGACGCCCCGCTCTGAACTCCGAAGGCGTCAGTGGCCCCAGATCTTCAGGGTGCCGCTGATGTCCTGAATGTCGCGTACCTCGATGCTCCCAAGCTTGCCGCCACCCACATAGAGGTCGCCGGCCACGCGCAGGCGGATGGTCTGCGACGGCAGGCCGCTGGCATTGAGCTGCTGGTTGATGGTGGTCAGGTCAGGCAGGGTCAGCGCCAGTTGCTGCTGGCCGCCAGCGCCCTGAACCACGTCCACCTGCAGGGTCGGCTGCTCGATACCGAAGATCGGCAGGCTCAGGCCCAGCTGCGCGGGCCCGTAGGGCAGGCTGCCGCCACGTCCGTCGGGGCAATCGCCGGCACTCACGCATCCGTTGTCGATGAACACGTTGCGCAGCGAGACGCTGCCGCCGTCGTCTTTCCACGCCACGCTGTCCATGCGCGCGAGCACGTCGGCGCGGATGCTGATGCCATCCTGGCCGGTCACGGCGCCCAGGTGCTCGTTGTCCAGCGCCTGGAGTTCGGCGAAGGCCAGCGGCAGGTAGGACAGCGCGGCGAAGGTGGCGGTGCAAAGCAAGAGACGAGGCATGACGGAGGCTCCGTGGCGATTGGCCGATGCGCGAGTCTGGGTGGCGGCCTGCCCGGCAGCCAGTGCCGGACGGCTGTTCCCGTCGAAGGTTGTGCTTGGGCGGGCGCCGACGACCGGCGCGCCGCTCAAGGACCCGACTTTCGGCGGGCCGGAAACCTGTTGCGACAGACGCGCCGATGAAAGTTGCGTTACCCGGCGTGACCGGTAAACGGCGAGCGGCTAGTCTGTCCCCTTCCAAAAGGGAGTGATTCGCCTATGCAGAAGGTTCTCGTCAGCCGCTGCCTGCTTGGCCATCGCGTCCGCTACGACGGCGGTGCGCACGGACCGTTCGACCTGCTGTCGCGCTGGCTGGACCAGGGGCGGGTGGTCGCACTGTGCCCGGAAGTCGCCGGCGGCCTGCCGACGCCCCGAGCCCCGGCAGAGATCCCTGGAGGCCAGGGCATGGCGGTGCTGGAACGCGCCCGCCCGGTGATGACGGTGGAGGGCGAGGACGTCAGCGACGCCTTCCTGCTCGGCGCCGAGGAAGCCATGGCGCTGGTGCGTCGCCACGACATCCGCCTGGCGGTTCTCAAGGCGCGCAGCCCCTCCTGCGGCAACCGCGAGAACTACGACGGCAGCTTCAGCGGCCAGAAGGTCGCTGGTGAAGGCGTCACTGCCGCCGCCCTCAAGCGCATGGGCGTGCTGGTGTTCAGCGAGGAAGAGCTGGATGCCGCTGCCGTCTGTCTGGCCGGGCTGGAAGCCGGAGGCTAGAGCGGCTGCCGACACTCGAAGACGCACTATTTTCCTTGAGCCCAGCGCCCTGGCGCCTATGCTTGTGCGTTCCATGCGCAAGGGCGCGGGCCGGCCTGAGCGGGTCCTTCGCCTTTGCGATTGTCATGCAGAAGGAGAAGAACATGAGAACCATGCTGCCTTGCCTCGGCCTTGCCGCGCTGCTCGCCGGTACTTCCGCCATCGCTGCGGAAATCCCGCGCACCCCGGCCCCGGAAGGCGCCAAGGTGTACTTCATCGAGCCGGCCGACGGGGCTACGGTGGACAAGACCTTCACCGTCAAATTCGGCCTCAAGGGCATGGGTGTCGCGCCGGCGGGCGTGGATTCGCCGGCTACCGGCCACCACCACCTGCTGATCGATCTCAAGGAGCAGCCGGCGATGAACATGCCGCTGCCGATGACCGACCAGATCAAGCACTTCGGCAAGGGCCAGACCGAGACCCAGGTGACCCTGCCGCCGGGCAAGCACACCCTGCAGTTGCTGGTGGGCGACAAGAACCACGTGCCGTTCGACCCGCCGGTGGAGTCGCAGCAGATCACCGTCAACGTGAAGTGACCTTTCCCCAGGCATGAAAAAAGGAGGCCGAGGCCTCCTTTTTTCTTGTCACCGAGCAGCGCTTAGAACAGAACGCGGCTGCGGATGGTGCCGTTCACGTGCTGCAGCTTCTCCAGCGCCAGGTCCGAGTACTCGGCGTCGACGTCGATTACCACGTAGCCGACCTTGTCGTTGGTCTGCAGGTACTGGCCGGAGATGTTGATGCCGTTGTCGGCGAACACCTTGTTGATCTCGCTCATCACACCCGGAATGTTCTCGTGGATGTGCAGCAGGCGGTGCTTGCCCGGGTGCGACGGCAGGGCCACTTCCGGGAAGTTGACGGAAGAAACCGAGGTGCCGTTGTCGCTGTACTTGACCAGCTTCTCGGCCACTTCCAGGCCGATGTTGGCCTGGGCTTCGGCGGTGGAGCCGCCGATATGCGGGGTCAGGATCACGCGATCCAGGCCGCGCAGCGGGCTTTCGAACTCGTCGTCGTTGGACTTGGGCTCGACCGGGAATACGTCGATGGCGGCGCCGATCAGGTGCTCGTCCTTGATCGCGGCGGCCAGGTGGTCCAGTTCGACCACGGTGCCACGGGCGGCGTTGATCAGGATGCCGCCTTTCTTGATGGCGCGGATCTCCTTCTCGCCGATCATCCACTGGGTGGACGGCAGTTCCGGCACGTGCAGCGAGACGATGTCGGACATGCCGAGCAGCTCGTGCAGGTTACCGACCTGCTGGGCGTTACCCAGCGGCAGCTTGGTCACGGTGTCGTAGAAGAACACCTGCATGCCCAGTGCTTCGGCCAGGACCGAGAGCTGGGTGCCGATCGAGCCGTAGCCGACGATGCCCAGCTTCTTGCCGCGGATCTCGAAGGAGTTGGCAGCGGACTTGATCCAGCCGCCGCGGTGGCAGGAGGCGTTCTTCTCCGGAATGCCGCGCAGCAGCAGGATGGCCTCGGCCAGCACCAGTTCGGCGACCGAACGGGTATTGGAGTAGGGCGCGTTGAACACGGCGATGCCGCGCTCGCGGGCCGCGTTCAGGTTGACCTGGTTGGTGCCGATGCAGAAGCAGCCGACGGCGATCAGCTTCTTGGCAGCGTCGAAGACTTCTTCGGTCAGCTGGGTGCGGGAGCGGATACCGATGAAGTGTGCATCGGCAATCTTTTCCTTCAGCTCGTCACCGGACAGTGCGGTCTTGAGGTACTCGATGTTGGAGTAGCCGGCCGCCTTGAGGGTGTCGACGGCGTTCTGGTGCACGCCTTCAAGGAGAAGGAATTTGATCTTGCTCTTGTCGAGAGAAGTCTTGCTCATCTGCTTTGAACCTGTAGTCCCGGGATGTGGCGAGAAATTGAACAGCTCAGGCCGGACCGGCCGGTGCCAAGCTTGGCGCCAGGTGGCGATCTGCGTGGGGTGCGTATGCTAGCATGTTCTCCCTTTTCCTTGCCCGGTTGCGACCTGAGCTGTTCTCAGGACGACCATGAACCATTTGAGAGTTCCTCCAATGACCCGCGACGCCCTGATCGAATCGCTCAAGCCCCTGCTGGATGCCGGGAAGCTGCTGACAGACGCCGATTCCCTCGAGACCTATGGCAAGGACTGGACCAAGCATTTCGCCCCGGCGCCCCTGGCGATCGCCTTCCCCAAGAGCACCGAGCAGGTCCAGGCCATCGTCCGCTGGGCCAATGAGCACAAAGTCGCGCTGGTTCCCTCGGGTGGCCGTACCGGTCTCTCCGCCGCCGCTGTCGCCGCCAATGGCGAAGTGGTCGTGGCCTTCGACTACATGAACAAGGTGCTGGAATTCAACGAATTCGACCGCACCGTGGTCTGCCAGCCGGGCGTGATCACCAAGCAGCTGCAGACCTTCGCCGAAGAGCACGGCCTGTATTACCCGGTGGACTTCGCGTCGTCGGGTTCCAGCCAGATTGGCGGCAACATCGGCACCAATGCCGGCGGTATCAAGGTCATTCGCTACGGTATGACCCGCAACTGGGTGGCCGGCATGAAGGTCGTCACCGGCAAGGGCGACCTGCTCGAACTGAACAAGGACCTGATCAAGAACGCCACCGGCTATGACCTGCGCCAGCTGTTCATCGGCGCCGAAGGCACCCTGGGCTTCGTGGTCGAGGCCACCATGCGCCTGGAGCGCCAGCCGAAGAACCTCACCGCGATGGTCCTCGGCACCCCGGACTTCGACTCGATCATGCCGGTGCTGCACGCCTTCCAGAACAAGCTGGACCTGACCGCCTTCGAGTTCTTCTCCGACAAGGCCCTGGCCAAGATCATGGCCCGTGGCGACGTGCCGCCGGCCTTCGAGACCGACTGCCCGTTCTATGCCCTGCTGGAATTCGAGGCGAGCACCGAGGAAGTGGCCAACGAGGCGCTGGCCACTTTCGAACATTGTGTAGAGCAGGGCTGGGTCCTCGACGGCGTGATGAGCCAGAGCGAACAGCAGCTGCAGAACCTTTGGAAGCTGCGCGAGTACATCTCCGAGACCATCTCCCACTGGACGCCCTACAAGAACGACATCTCCGTCACCGTCGGCAAGGTCCCGGCCTTCCTCAAGGACATCGACGATATCGTCGCGGCCAACTACCCCGACTTCGAAGTCGTCTGGTTCGGCCACATCGGCGACGGCAACCTGCACCTGAATATCCTCAAGCCCGAGAACCTGACCAAGGACGAGTTCTTCGCCAAGTGCGCGACCGTCAACAAGTGGGTCTTCGAGACCGTGCAGAAATACAACGGCTCCATCTCGGCCGAGCACGGCGTGGGCATGACCAAGCGCGATTACCTGGGTTACTCTCGCTCCGAGGCTGAAATCGGCTACATGAAGGCGGTCAAGGCGGTGTTCGACCCGAACGGGATCATGAACCCCGGCAAGATCTTCGCCGAATAAGCTGCTGTATCCAGAAGGGCCGGTTCTTTGGATAGAGGGGCCGGCCCTTCGCACGTCAGCGTCACGGGAAGTGGCGCGTGCGCCGGCAGGATGCGGGCAACCGCGCGGGATCACGAGCCCCGCGCGGATCATCTCTTCCATGCGTTGTCAGGAGTCGGTCATGAGTTACCAGCATCAGTACGTCGATGGCACCCCGATCCATTTCACCCTGGGCAAGGTGGTCTGCGTCGGCCGCAACTACGCGGAGCACGCCAAGGAGCTGAACAACCCGGTACCGACCGAGCCGCTGCTGTTCATCAAGCCCGGTTCCTGCACCGTGTCGCAGGCCGGTGGTTTCGCCATCCCGGAAGATCGTGGTTCGGTGCACTACGAGGCGGAAATCGCCGTGCTGATCGGCAAGCCGCTGTCGCGCAAGCCGAGCGCCGAGGAAGTGCTGGACGCCATTTCCGGCTACGCCCCGGCGCTGGACCTGACCCTGCGTGACGTGCAGGCCAAGCTGAAGGAAAAGGGCCTGCCCTGGGAGCTGGCCAAGTCCTTCGACGGCGCCTTCGTGCTGGCGCCCTTCGTCAGCGCCGACCATTTCCCGGACCCGACCGACATCGGCATCCGCCTGGTGATCGACGGCGAAGTCCGCCAGGACGGCAACAGCCGCGACATGCTCAACCCCATCGTGCCGCTGATCCAGCACATCTGCGGGCACTTCTCGCTGCAGCCGGGCGACGTGGTCTCCACCGGCACCCCGGTCGGCGTCGGCCCGCTCACGAGCGGCAGTGAGGTGGTGCTGGAACTTCCCGGCGCCAGCCGATTCGAAAGCCGCGTGCTTTAACCCCGTTGTCCCGCCGAAGGCCGCCGTTTGTGCGGCCTTCGCTTGTTGCGGGGCACCTTGCCGTGCTGACCAACAAGAGTCGTCATGACCATGTCCATCCTTCGTCCCCGCTGGCTGCTGCTGGCCCTGCTGTTCATCCTCGTGGTGCTCGGCTACCTGACCTCCCGCTTCCACTGGGATGACCGCGCGCGCCTCTGGCTGCGCGAACAGGACACCAGCGCCCAGGCGCGCTCGGAAAGCGTCTGGCTGCCCGGATACCGTGCAGTGATCCAGGCCAAGCCGCTCAAGGGTGGCCTCGAGGGGCAGGAAACCTCCGACCTGGCCTATAACCCGGTGACCCGCACCCTGTTCACCGTTACCGGCAAGAAGCCGCTGCTGGCCGAGCTGTCGCTTACCGGTGATGTGCTGCGGGTGATCCCGCTGCTGGGCATGTCGAACCCCGAGGGCGTGGCGGTACTGGAGAACGGCAACATCGCCGTGACCGACGAACGCCAGAATTCCCTGACCATCTTCCATGTCGACCCGCAGCCCCGCGAACTGAGCACCGCGAAGCTGTCCAGCTTTGACCTCGGTCCGCGCGGCAAGAAGAACAAGGGCATCGAGGGCATCGCCTGGGACCCCCGCCAGCATCGACTGGTGCTGGGCCAGGAGCGTGATCCGCTGGCGCTGTTCAGCCTCGCCAGCGACGGTGGGGCCAGCCTGAGCGGTGCGCTGCAGCCCCTGCCCAGCGACCTGCTGATGACCAACGTGTCGGCGCTGAGCATCGACCCGCGCACCGGCCACACCCTGGTGCTGTCGGCGGAGTCGCACCTGCTGCTGGAACTGGACGAGAAGGGCGAGCCGATCAGCTTCATCAGTCTGCTCGGCGGCCTCAACGGCCTGGATGACCGCATCCCGCGCGCCGAGGGCGTGGCCATCGACGAGCAGGGCACCATTTACATGGTGAGCGAGCCGGACCTGTTCTACGTTTTCAAGCGCGAGGCGACCGTCAAAACAGATTGATCCAGAGCGGGGGAGTGCGGGTCGGATGGCTTTAAGGTTGGGTTAAGTCCGGATTCAGGCTGGTTTCAGCCACCGGTTCTAAGCTGAACCCATCGAAAACGCCCCAGGAGGCTCATCCATGAAACTTCGTCATCTCCCCCTGATCGCTGCCGTTGGCCTGTTCTCCACCATGACCCTGGCCGCCGGCTACACAGGCCCGGGCAGCGACGCCAAGCCCGCTGCCGCCGCCGCACAGATCACCACGGTCAAGCAGGCACAGTCCGCCGCCGACGACACCCCGGTGGTGCTGGAAGGCGTGATCACCAAGCGCATCGGCGGTGAGCACTACGAGTTCAAGGACGCCACCGGCAGCATCCAGGTCGAGATCGACCACGACGACTGGCCCGCCGGTGCCTCGGTCTCCGAGAACACCAAGGTGCGCCTGACCGGCGAGGTTGACCACCACAAGCAGAAGGCCACCGATATCGACGTGGACCGCGTCGAAATCCTTCAGTAATCCAACGCCAAAAAAAGCCGCGCCGGGGGCCCCGGTGCGGCTTTCTTGTTTTCAGAGCTCCGCAGGAGCGGCGTCAACCGATGCTTTCGAAGCCCTGCAGCACGTTGATCGCGTTGATGCCGATCTCTTCCACCGCGTAACCGCCCTCCATCACGAACAGGGTCGGCAGGCCCAGCTTGCCGATGGCTTCGCCCATGCGCAGGTAGTCCGGGCTGTCCAGCTTGAACTGGGAGATCGGATCTTCCTTGTAGGTGTCCACGCCCAGCGACACGATCAGTACGTCTGGCTTGTACGCCGAGATCTGCCGGATCGCCGCCTGCAGCGCCAGGCTCCACACCGACCAGTCGCTGCCCGAGGCCAGCGGGTAGTTGAAGTTGAAGCCTTCGCCCACGCCCTGGCCCTTTTCGTCGGCGTAGCCGAGGAAGTAGGGGTACTCGAAGCGTGGGTCGCCGTGGATCGAGGTGAACAGCACGTCAGCGCGGTCGTAGAAGATGTCCTGGGTGCCGTTGCCGTGGTGGTAGTCGACGTCGAGGATGGCCACGCGGTTGGCGCCCTGATCGAGGATCGACTGGGCGGCGATGGCCGCGTTGTTGAAGAAGCAGTAGCCGCCCATGAAGTCCGCCGAGGCGTGGTGACCCGGCGGCCGGCACAGCGAGAACACCGAGCGCGCGCCCTTGGCCAGTTCGGCCTGGCCGGTCATCGCCACGTTCACCGAGCTGAGCACCGCCTGCCAGGTGCCGGCGGTGATCGGCGCGCCGGCGTCCAGGCTGTAGTAACCCAGCCGGCCGTCGATGCTGTCCGGTTCTTTCTGCCGCAGGCGGCGGGTAGGCCAGCAGATCGGCAGCATGTCGTGGGTCCGGCCGGTGGCCAGCCAGTCACGCCAAGCGTGCTGCAAGAACCGCACGAAGCCTTCGCTGTGCACCCTCAGGATGGGTTCCAGGCCGAAGTCCCGCGGGGCCTGGATGTCGCCCAGTTTCACCGCCTTGGCCCGATCCAGCACCATGTCGGCGCGGCTGGGCTTTTCGAAGCAGGGGGTGAACTGGCCGCCGATCAGCTCGTGCTGACCGTGGTGCAAGCGATGGTCGTCGGTATAGATCGTCAACATCACGCGCTCCTGAGGGCGCCTCCGGGCGCCCGTTGGGTTCTAGTAGCTCTGCCGTCAGGCGTTTTCCTCGAAGTTCACGCTCGGTGCCTTGCGGCGGAAGCCGCCGGTGTGCACCGCCAGGTAAGCGAAGCCGACTGCGAACCAGCTCAGGCCGACGACCAGCGTCAGCTGCGAGAGGCTGGTCCACAGCCACAGGGTCAGGCACAGGCCGATGAACGGGATCGCCCCGTACAGCAGGACGTTCTTCGCACCGCGGCGGCGCTCGACGCCCAAGTAGGTGCGGATCACCGCCAGATTGACCACGGAGAAGGCCACCAGCGCGCCGAAGCTGATCATCGAGGCGAGGGTGGTCAGGTCCAGCACGACCGCCAGCAGGGACACGGCGGAGACCACCAGGATCGCCACGACCGGGGTCTGGAAGCGCGCGTGCAGGACACCGAACAGGCTGCGCGGCAGGATGCCGTCACGGCCCATGGTGAAGATGATGCGCGACACCGAAGCCTGGGATGCCAGCGCCGAGCCGATGCAGCCGGCGATGTAGGCGGAGGTGAAGAAGTTGCCGAGGAACTGGCCGCCGGCCTTGAGCATCACTTCGTTGGCCGCTGAGTCGGCGTTCTGGAACACGCTGCCGGGGAACACCAGCTGGCTGATGATCGCCAGCAGGGTGAACATCAGGCCGGCGATGACGGTGGTGATGATGATCGCGCGGGGGATGTCGCGGCGCGCGTCGCGGGTTTCCTCGGCCATGGTCGAGACCGCGTCGAAGCCCAGGAACGACAGGCACAGCACGGCGGCGCCGGCCATCAGCGGGGCGAAGCCGGGCTGGGTGCCGTCACCGACGAAGGGCAAGGAGAAGTCGATCGCGGCGCCGCCGGCCAGGCTCTTGATCGACATGACCACGAACACCACGATGAACACCAGCTGCGCGCCGACGATGACGTTGCTCATGCCGGCGACCTGGCTGATGCCGACCACGTTGAGCACGGTGACCAGGGCGATGGAGGCGACCACGAACATCCAGGCCGGGATTTCCGGGAAGGCGATGTTCATGAACAGGCCGATGAGCAGGTAGTTGATCATCGGCAGGAACAGGTAGTCGAGCAGCAGCGACCAGCCGGACAGGAAGCCGACCACCGGGCCGAAGCTCAGGCTGGTGTAGGAGTACGCGGAGCCGGAAATCGGGTACTTGCGCACCATGAAGCTGTAGGACGCTGCGGTGAACAGCATCGCCAGCAGGGTGATCAGGTAGGCGGTGGCGGTACGGCCGCCAGTCATTTCGGTGACCACGCCGTAGGTGGTGAACATGGTCAGCGGGACCATGTAGACCAGACCGAAGAAGACCAGGGCGGGCAGGCCCAGGACGCGTTTCAGGCGGGCGTCGGCGTTGGCCGGGGTGCCCTGTTGGGTGCTCTGTGCAGTACGTGTGGTGCTGGCGCTGTGTTGGCTGGCCATGGGGATTCCTCGCGATTTTTATGTGGTCTTGCGGGCGGGCGGCGTTCGGTGGCCGTCCTGATGTCGTCGACTACGGCTCAGCCGCAGCGCTGACGACGCGCGAGGAATGAGGGTGTTTGCTGCAGGGTGACGCAAAAGCTGGTCATGGGCGTTCTCGGGGCATTTGTTCTTGTGGATAACGCGCTCGCGTTCCCTCGGGAAATCCTTGCGCCATCTGTGATGGGGCAAGGGCTGGCCGCCTTTCCAGCCGCTCCCTGCGCGAGCCGCCCGACTCTAGCAACCGGGGGTGCCGGGCAGAACCCTGCAAAGGGTCAAAAAGGGATCGAAATGGCCAAATTGGCTGTCAGAGTCACCCGGCGCGCACCGCCGCGCCGGGTGACCTATGGGTCATTTCTTCAGCTTGGTCCAGACCTTGGAGCGCAGTTGCAGTGCCTTGGGCGAGCACAGCTTGAAGGGCTTCAGGCGATCCAGCTTGTCCGCCGGGGTGTTGATCGCCGGGTCGTCGAACAGCTCCTTGTCCATGTACTTGTCCGAGCCTTCGATAGCGTTGTTGTACTTGGCGAAGTTGGAGGCCAGGGCGATGTTCTCAGGCTGCATCATCCAGTTCAGGAAGGCGTGGGCCTCCTTGATGTTGGTGGCGTCCTTGGGAATGGTCAGGTTGTCGATGAACAGGCGCACGCCTTCCTTGGGATAGACGTAGACCAGGCTGGCGCGCTGGGCGTGGGCGCGGTGGAAGGCGCCGTTCCATTGCTGGTGCATGGAGACTTCGCCGGCGGCCATGCGCTCGATGGTGCCGTCGCTGTTGTACATGGCCAGCATCGGTTTCTGCTTGAGCAGCAGGTCCTGGATCTTTGCCGCCTCTTTCGGGTCCTCGGTGCACTCGTCGATGCCCAGGTAGTAGGACGCCGGGGCGTACAGTTCTTCGATGGAGTTGAGCGCCACCACCTTGCCTTTCAGCTCGGCCGGCGGCTCGAAGAACGGCTTCCAGCTCTCGTCCAGCTTGCCGCCGGGGACCTTGGCGCTGTCGTAGCTGTAGCCGGTGGTGCCCCAGAGGTAGGGCACGGAGTAGTCGTGGCCCGGGTCGTAGGTCAGGGTCTTGAACTTGTCTTTCAGGTTCGCCAGGTTCGGCAGCTGCGACTTGTCGAGCTTCTGCAGCAGGCCTTCCTTGACGAAGATCTCGATGAAGCTGTCCGACGGCACGACCACGTCGTAGGCGCCGCCGCCGGCCTTGAGCTTGGCCAGCAAGGTTTCGTTGCTGTCGTAGGAGTCCAGGGTGGCGTGGATGCCGGTGTCCTTTTCGAACTTCTTCAGCAGTTCCGGCGGGAAGTAGTCGGACCAGTTGGCGAAGTGCAGGGTGCCGTCGGCATGGGCGCTGCCGGCCAGCAACAGGCTGGCGGCGACGAGCGCGCGGGCGATGGGGGTACGGCGGAATTTCATCGGTGAAGCTCCTTGCAATGTTGTTTTGTTTGGCGGCAGGAGGTCAGCGGCGACGCTGGCCGACGTAGTACGACAACGCAACGAACGCGATGGAAATCAACAGTATTATTGAAGATATGGCGTTGATCTTCGGGGAAATCCCCATTCGGATGGAGCTGAAGATGTACACCGGCAGGGTGGTGGCCCCGGCGCCGGCGACGAAGTAGGTGATGACGAAGTCGTCCATCGAGATGATGAACGCCAGCATCGCCCCCGACACGATTCCCGGCGTCAGCAGGGGGAAGGTCACCTTCCAGAAGGTCTTCCACGGCGAGGCATAGAGGTCCGCCGCCGCTTCCGCCAGCCGCGGGTCCATGCCCTCGAGACGGGCACGGATCGGCAGGTAGGCGAAGGGAATGCAGAACACGATGTGCGCCAGCAGGATGGTGAACAGCGACAGCTTCAGGCCGATGAACGCGAAGAACATCAGGGTCGCCACGGCGGTGACGATCTCCGGCACCAGCAGCGGCAGGCCCAGCACGCCGCTCATCAGCGTCTGCCCGCGGAACGAGCGACCGCGCATGCCCAGTGCGGCGAGCGTGGCCAGGGTGGTGGCGACGACGGTGGCCAGGGTCGCGACGATCAGCGAGTTCTTCGCGGCGCGAAGGATCTCCGGGTCGTCCGCCACCACCGAGTACCACTTCAGGCTGAAGCTTTCCCACAGCGTCGCCGACTGGCCGCTGTTGAAGCTCAGCACCACCAGCACGAAGATCGGGATGTAGAGGAAGGCGAAGAACAGCCAGGCGGCAGGCCGGACCCCGGTGAACCGCCAGAGCGGGTTGGCCGACTTCATGGATGACCTCCCGACGCGCCCTGTTTGAATCGCATGCTGTAGATCATCATCGCCAGCAGCACGAAGGCCAGCAGGGCGAAGGACAGCGCCGCGCCGAATGGCCAGTTGTGCGCCGTGCCGAACTGCAGCTGGATCAGGTTGCCGATCATCAGCGACTTACCGCCCCCGAGCAGCTCGGGAATGATGTAACTGCCCAGCGAAGGGATGAACACCAGGATGCAGCCGGCGACGATGCCGGGCATGGCCAGTGGGATGATGATTCTTTTGAGGGCCTTCCAGCGGTTGGCGCCCAGGTCGAAGGCCGCTTCCACCAGGCGCCAGTCCATCTTCTCAAGGCTGGTGTAGATGGGCAGGACCATGAACGGCAGGTAGGTGTAGAGCAGACCGATGATCACCGCGTTGTCGGTGTAGAGGATGCCCAGGGATGCGTCCGAGAAGCCCAGCCCGTGCAGGCCTTCGTCGATCAGCCCGCCGTTGCGCAGCAGCAGCATCCAGGCGTAGACCCGCACCAGCAGGTTGGTCCAGAACGGCACCGTAACCAGGAACAGCAGCAGGTTGCGTCGGCGTTCGTCCTGCAGCGCCAGGTACAGCGCGGTGGGGAAGCCGATCAGCACGCAGCCCAGGGTGGTCAGGATCGATAGCCAGAACGAGCGCTGGAAGATGCCCAGGTAGTCGGCGTTGAAGGCCAGGCTGTCGTCCAGGTCGCGTTCCCAGAGGAAGTTGATGTAGGCCTCGACGGTGTGTTGGCCCCATTTCACGCCGCCGTAGTCCCCCGGTGCCTGGATCGACACGGCGAACATGATGCCCAGCGGCAGGACGAGGAACACCACCAGCATGATCATCGCCGGGCTGGTCAGGGCCAGGCGATTGAACAGCGACTTTCGTTCCGCCAGTGCGCGCAGTGTACTCATTCGGCCAGCACCCGGATGGCGGTGGCGGGAATGCGGACCCGCACCCGCGCGCCGGGCGCGTGGGTGGAAAGGGCGCCGTCGCGGTTCTGCTGACGGACCCGGAAGCCGCCCTGACCGGCGACATTGAGGTGGTACACGGTGTCGGTGCCGACGTAGACGATGTTCTCGACCACGCCTTCGAGCTGGCCATCCTGCGCAAGCTCGGTGCGCTCCGGGCGGATCGCCAGGGTCACCTTGCCGGGCAGAGTGGTGGCGGCCGGCAGCAGCTGACCGTCGGCCAGGCGCACGCTGTCACCGCTGGATTCGCCCTCGAGGAAGTTGGTCTCGCCGATGAAGTCGGCCACCAGACGGTTGACCGGCGCCTCGTAGATCTCGGTGGGCGTGCCGATCTGCATGACCTTGCCGCGACTCATTACCGCGATGCGGTCGGACATGGTGAGCGCTTCTTCCTGGTCATGGGTGACGAAGATGAAGGTGATGCCGGTTTCGTGCTGCAGGCGCTTGAGCTCGATCTGCATTTCCTTGCGCAGCTTGAGGTCCAGCGCGGAAAGCGATTCGTCGAGCAGCAGTACCTTGGGTCGGCTGGCCAGGGCGCGGGCCAGGGCGATGCGCTGTTGCTGGCCGCCGGAGAGCTGGTCGGCGCGGCGCTTGCCGACGTCGGGCAGGCGCACCAGGTCGAGCATCTTCTGCACGGTGGCGTCGATGTCGCTGCGCTGCTTGCCCTGCATTTCCAGGCCGAAGGCGATGTTCTCCGCCACCGTCATGTGGGGGAACAGGGCGTAGCTCTGGAAGACGGTATTGACCGGGCGGCGGAAGGGCGGGAGGCCTTCCATCGCGTCGCCGTAAAGGCGAATGCTGCCGGAGGAGGGTTGTTCGAAGCCGGCGATCAGTCGCAGCAAGGTGGTCTTGCCGCAGCCCGATGGGCCGAGGAGGGTGAAGAATTCGTTGGCGCGGATTTCCAGTGACACATCGTCCAGGGCTTTGAGGCCTTGTCCGGGTGTACCGAACTCCATGCATATCCGCTCGATGGTGATCGCGCTGGTCATGCTTGTACCATGCAGTTAAGCAGTTGTTATTGTTGAGGTTTTACGGTTTCTAAGACCGTTTCACCTAGCTGCGGATTGATAATGACCAAGCGCCGGGATACGCAGAACGATAGATCAGGCCAATAAGGGATAAATCAGGCCAAGTTGAAAATGCGCTCTGCCATGCTGGATTTCGGGCGTCAGCGGGATGTCGTTTCGAGAGGTCTCGGCGCGGTGGCATGAGGGGATGATCGAGCATCAGCCCCGATACAAACTCGGGCTCGCCCCGCTCCAGCGCTGGAAGGCATGGCGGAAACTGGCCGTCTCGCTGTAGCCCAGCTGTTCGGCGATCAGGTAGATCGGCAGGTCGGTGTCCTTGAGCAACTGCCGCGCGCGGTCGAAGCGCACCTCGTCGAGCACCTGTTGATAGCTGGTGTTCTGCTGCTGCAGGTGCCTCCGCAGGGTGCGGGTGGAGCGGTGCAGGTGGCGCGCCACGGTGTCCAGGCTGGCGGTGTCCTGCAGGTGGCTCGCAAGGTGCTGGCGCAACTGGTCGAGCACATCGCCACGGGCGCTGAGCACCCCGCTCATGCGCAGGCACTGCTGCACGCCGTTGTGGCAACTGACCGGATCGGCCAGCGGCAGCGGCCGGTCCAGCAGCGCCGGACTGAAGCACAATGCACTGGTGGGGGCGCCGAAATCCACCGGGCAACCCAGGCGCTCGGTGTAGGTTTCCGCGTGCAGTGGCGGCCGATAGGCCAGCAACAGCCGCCGAGGGCGCACCGACTCGCCGAGCAGGTCGCGGATCACCGTCAGCAGCGAAGTCAGGCACAGTTCGGTGTTGAACACCGTCAGCTCCGGCGCGTAGCGGTAGCCGTCGGCGGTCAGGTGGACCTCGTCTCCCTGCGGCGTCAGCGCCAGGCGGAAGTAGGTGCCGAGCAGCTCAGGGAACGACAGCGCCAGTTGCAGCGCATCGCGCAGGGTGCGGCTGGCGAGCATGCTGTACCCGAGGATGCCGTAAGCCGAGACGTGCATGCGCAGGCCGAGATACAGACCCAGCGCCGGGTCGTGGTGGCAGTTAAGGGCGTTAGCGAAGACCCGCAGCTCCTGCGCGTGGGTGATCAGCTTCTCCGGCGTCAGCAGGTCCGCCTCGCCTATGCCGCTGCCCTCCAGCAGCTTCGGGCGCGGCACGCCGGCGTGGTGCAGCACCTCGGTCGCCAGTACCACCGTGTGCAGGGTCGCTTGCTGGCGTTGTTCGGGAAGCAGGTGCTGGGCCATCGATACGCCTCTTGCAGTCGTTTGCAAAAGAAACACAGGACAGTCTTGCGCTAACCTGACTCTAGCCTGCCCGCAGCGGATGATGGTCCTTAAGTTTGGCTTCAGGCGCTGCTGTCACTCTGCCACGCCATCCCCACCCCGAGTCCTCCATGCGCCGTCTGCTCAAACCCCGTCGCCTGTTCCTGCTGCTGGCGCTGCTCACCCTGGCCGCGCTGTTCGCGCTGGGCCAGAGCTTCCGGGTCTACGAGCGCGCCTGGTTCAAGTTCAACGAGTGGCGCCACGCTGCGCAGTGGCAGGAACAGTCCCTCTGGCTGCCCGACTACCGCGTGGTCCTGGAGGCGCAGCCCATCGTGGGGCTGGAGGACAACGTCTCGGCGCTGACCTACGACCCGGACCGGCAGACCCTGTTCACCGTCACCAACAAGCAGAACGAGCTGGTCGAACTGTCGCTGGAGGGCAAGGTGCTGCGCAGGATCGCCTTGCATGGCTTCGGCGATACCGAAGCCATCGAGTACATCAGTCGCAACGTCTATGTGATCACCGACGAGACCCACCAGCGCCTGCTGCGAGTGGAGCTGCGCGACGACACGAAGGAACTGCACGCCGAAGACGCCCAGCAGCTCGCCCTGGCCCTGGGGCGCGGCGGGAACAGCGGTTTCGAGGGATTGGCCTACGACTCGCAGGGCAAGCGCCTGTTCGTCGCCAAGGAGCGCAACCCGGTGCATATCTACGAGGTGCGCGGCTTCCCCTACGAGCAGTCGGAGCAACCCATCGCGGTGCATGTAGTGGAAGACCTCGAGCACAACCGCAACCTGTTCGTCCGCGACCTTTCCAGCCTGCAGTACGACGAGCGCAGCGGGCACCTGCTGGCGCTGTCCGACGAGTCCCGGCTGGTGTTGGAGCTGAGCGCCAATGGCGAGCCGATCAGCTCGCTGTCGCTGCTGCGCGGCATGCAGGGTTTGCGGCGCAGCGTGCCGCAGGCCGAGGGCATCGCCATGGACGACCAGGGCACGCTTTACCTGGTCAGCGAGCCCAATCTCTTCTATGTGTTCAAGAAGCGCGAGGCGCACTGAAGGCGCCTCGCTCTCCGGCGCTCAGAACTGCCACTGCACGCCGAGGGAATAGGACGCCTGGCTGCCTTCGCTGTGGGCGAAGCGCGAGTTGGCCTCGGCGAACACGCCCAATTGCTCGGTGACTGCCAGCAGGGCACCGAGCTGGGCGCGGCCGAAGTCCTTGTCCACGTCGCCCAGATCGGCGACGCGGGTGCGGCCATCGCCCAGGGCGGTCAGCGCGATGTCGTCCAGGCGCCCGTCGGCCAGCTCCTTCACCCAGCGCACGCTGGCGTAGGGCTGCACGGCCATGCGGTTGCCCAACGGCAGCTCACCGCGCAGGCCCCAGCCGAGGCTGGCTTCGACCGAGTCGTAGTCCTGCTTCTCGTAGCCCAGCGCAGTACGCAGGTCGTCGTCCTCATTGAAGTCGTCGATACGGTAGTGCACGAAGTCCAGCCCGCCCTGCGGCCCGGTCTTGATGCCAGCGATGTCGAAGTCGTAGCCGCCGTCGGCCCGCGCGCCCCAGAACCAGGCGTTGGTGTCGCCGTCGATGCGCTGGTCGAGCAGCACCGGGCCGTTGTTCGCCTTCAGGTATACCGAGCGCTTGCTGTCGAAGTCGGCGTAGCCGGCGCTCAGCTCGCCGCCCAGCCAGGCAGGACCGCCATCGTTGAGCAGGCCGTAGAGCCCCAGTTGCCAGGTTTCCGCTTCCAGGCGGGCGCTGTGGTCGAGGTTGTCGCGGCTGCGCTGGAAGCTCAGGCTGCCGCCGACGGTCACCGCCTCGCTGGCGCGGTAGTCGCCCAGCAGGTTGACGCCGGCACGGTGGGAACGCGGGTCGCCGGGCATGTCGAAGCCGCTTTCGGGGGTGGTCTCACCTTCCACGCCGACGGCGCCGTCGAAGCTGCCGACCGGGCGCGAGCTGCCCAGCAGCGTCAGCCAGCGGCGGTCGTGAAGGCGGGTCAGGGCCAGGTGCTGGCGTTGCAGCTGGTCTTCCATCTGCCGTGCCATGGCGCCGCCAGAGGCGGTGGAGGCAAGCAGGTCGGCGTTGGTCAGTTCCAGCACCAGGCGCGTGAGCAGGCGCGAAAAGTCGCGCAGGCGCTGGTCGATGCGCTCCTGGCCGAAGGCGCCAGTGAGCACCTGCTCGTTGTCCAGCGCCGGGTTGTGCCAGGTGGCGCCGCCGGGGATGGCGGGGTTGTCGGTCTGCTCGTAGCCGTCGAGATCGCCCAGCTCCCAGTTGGTGGCCTCGATGAACAGGACCGGGACGTTCAGGCCCTCGAAGCTTTCGCCGTCACTGCAGCAACCGGTACCGGCAGGGTATTCCTCGTTGAGGCCGGGGTTGGTGAACAGCGGGATCTTCAGTTCCTGGGCGATGCGCAGGAGCTGGTCGCGGTAGGCGCCCAGCGCGGGGTTGTCGACGCTGTTGAGGCCGGCGTGGGCGTACATCTTGTCGCCGGTGATCAGGCTGTCGAGGTTGATCATGCCCAGCAGGTTGCTGCGCTGTTCGTCGCTGAGGGAGGCGACGTAGGCGCGCGAACCGCGCAGGCCTTCCTCCTCGGCGCCGAAGCCGACCACTTCCAGCCCGTTTTCCAAGGCGACGCCACCCAGGTTGCGGGCGATTTCGGTCAGCACGGCGGCGCCCGAACCGTTGTCGTCCAGGCCCTGCAGGGTGGGGCGGCCGTAGTAGGTGTCGTAGTGGGCGCCCAGCACCACGTACTGGCCGCTGCTGCCCGGGGCGCTGGCAATGACGTTCTGCGAGTTGCGGTTGCCGGCCCAGGTGAAATCCTGGACCTGCGTCTGGTAGCCGGAGCCCAGGCGCGACTGCATCAGCGCGGTGGCGCCGGCGAAGCTGGCGGTGCCGCGGTAGCGGCCGGGGTAATCGTTGATCAGGGTGTCGAGGGTGTCCCCGGCATATTCCCCGTATTCGTAGGCGTTGGCGTCGGTTGCCAGCGCAGCGCAGCCCAGGCTGACCGCAACGGCTAAGGGTCTGAACACGGCACTTTCCTCTGTGTCGATTGGAATCGCATCGGTCTTCGATGCGTGCGCCGGAGGAAAGCAGGATGTGGACCGGTTCGCCGGAGATGGGCGGAATTTGACGCGTCAGTGACCGCGGGTGTCGCGCCACTGTAACAATGGTGATACACGACCGGCGGTAAGGCCGGCCGTGCTGAGCGGGCGTGCGGGAGCACTCACCGAAACGGTGCGCTGTCAGGTGTCGTCGCTGATCGGTGCTTCGGCTGCGTAACGCTTGACCGCCGCCACGCCGGCATCGGCGGTGGCCTTGCTGGCGTACATCTGGCTCTGCCCGACGACCTGGCCGTTGGTGGCCTTGAGCACGAAGTAGTGCTTGCCGTTGGCGGCGACCTTGACCTCGAAGGCGCCTTCGCGCTGGGAGTTCTTGCGCACCGACTCGATGCCGTCGATGGCCGAGGTCTTGGCCTTGTACAGCTCGCTGGTCAGGACGATCTCGCCGTTGCTGGCGTGCAGGTTGAAGTGGAACTGGCCATCACTGGCCTTCTTCAGATGGTACTTGGCGGCCATGCTGCATCTCCTTCCGGGAGGGTTGGGTCATCCCAGCGTAGACGGCAGCAGGCGCTCTGGAAGGCGCCATCCGGCGGATGGCGCCTTGAGGCGTCAGACCTTGAGGGTCTTCACACCTTCGGCGGTACCCAGCAGCAGCAGGTCGGCCGGGCGCGCGGCGAACAGGCCGTTGGTGACCACGCCGACGATGTTGTTGATCGCCTCTTCCAGCTGTACCGGGCTGTCGATGCGCAGGTTGTGCACGTCGAGGATGATGTTGCCGTTGTCGGTCAGCACGCCCTCGCGGTACACCGGGTCGCCGCCCAGCTTCACCAGTTGGCGCGCCACGTGGCTGCGGGCCATGGGGATGACTTCCACCGGCAGCGGGAAGCCGCCGAGCATCGGCACCAGCTTGCTGGCGTCGGCGATGCAGATGAATTCCCTGGCGACCGCGGCGACGATCTTTTCGCGGGTCAGCGCGGCGCCGCCGCCCTTGATCAGTTCCAGGCGCTCGTTGGTCTCGTCGGCGCCGTCCACGTAGAACTCCAGCTCGCTGACGGTGTTCAGGTCGTAGACCGGGATGCCGTGGCCCTTCAGGCGCTGGGCAGTGGCTTCGGAGCTGGCCACGGCGCCGTCGAACTCGGCCTTGTGCTTGGCCAGCAGGTCGATGAAGAAGTTGGCGGTGGAGCCGGTGCCCACGCCGACGATGCTCTTGCTGTCGAGGTGCGGAAGGATGTGGTCGACGGCGGCCTGGGCCACAGCCTGCTTGAGCTGATCCTGGTTCATGGCGAGGGTCTTCTTACCTGGATGGGCGCAACGGCGCCGGAGAATAGTCGAAAGGGCGGATTATAGCGGTCGACGGCGCGCCGGTGTTGCGCCGCCGGGCAACTGTTATGGTCATCTGCGCGCGGATTGTTCGGTGGCCCGCGTCGCGCCGGCTGGAGTAGACTCGCGGTTCCTCGAAAAGCCGCCGATATAGCCCTTCCGATGCTCGAACACTACGTCAAGAAGATCCTCACCTCGCGTGTCTACGACGTTGCCGTGGAAACGCCCCTGCAGCCCGCCCGCCAACTCTCCGAGCGCCTGGGCAACCAGATTCTGCTGAAACGCGAAGACCTGCAGCCGGTGTTCTCCTTCAAGATTCGCGGCGCCTACAACAAGCTGGCGCAGCTGAGCCCGGAAGAACTCGCCCGCGGCGTCGTCACCGCGTCCGCTGGCAACCATGCCCAGGGCGTGGCGCTGGCCGCCCGCGAGCTGGGTATCAAGGCCACCATCGTGATGCCGCGCACCACGCCGGAGCTGAAGGTCCAGGGCGTACGCGCCCGTGGCGGCAAGGCCGTGCTGCACGGTGACGCCTTCCCCGACGCGCTGGCGCACTCGCTGAAGCTGGTGGAAGAGAAGGGCTACGTCTACATCCACCCCTACGACGATCCGGACGTGATCGCCGGCCAGGGGACCGTGGCCATGGAAATCCTTCGCCAGAATCCCGGCCGCATCGACGCGATCTTCGTGCCCGTCGGCGGCGGCGGCCTGATCGCCGGCATTGCCGCGTACGTGAAGTACCTGCGCCCGGAGATCAAGGTCATCGGCGTCGAGCCGGACGACTCCAACTGCCTGCAGGCCGCCATGGCCGCCGGCGAGCGCGTGGTGCTCGGCCAGGTCGGTCTGTTCGCCGACGGCGTCGCCGTGGCGCAGATCGGCAAGCACAACTTCGAGCTGTGCAAGGACCATGTCGATGAAGTGATCACCGTCAGCACCGACGAAATCTGCGCCGCGATCAAGGACATCTACGACGACACCCGCTCGATCACCGAGCCGGCCGGCGCGCTGGCGGTAGCCGGAATCAAGAAGTACGTCGAGCGCGAAGGCGTGAAGGGCGAGACCCTGGTCGCCATCGACTCGGGCGCCAACATCAACTTCGACCGCCTGCGCCACGTGGCCGAACGTGCGGAGCTGGGCGAGAAGCGCGAAGCGATCATCGCGGTGACCATCCCCGAACGTCCGGGTAGCTTCAAGGCCTTCTGCGAGGCCATCGGCAAGCGCCAGATCACCGAGTTCAACTACCGCTACAACACCAACAGCGAAGCGCACATCTTCGTCGGCGTGCAGACGCACCCGGAGAACGACCCGCGCGCGGCACTGGTGCAGCAGTTGCAGGAGCAGGGCTTCCCGGTACTGGACCTGACCGACAACGAACTGGCCAAGCTGCACATCCGCCACATGGTCGGCGGCCATTCGCCGCGGGTCTCCGGCGAGCAGGTGTTCCGCTTCGAGTTCCCCGAACGTCCCGGCGCGCTGTTCAACTTCCTCAACCGCCTGGGCGGGCGCTGGAACATCACCCTGTTCCACTACCGCAACCACGGCGCGGCCGATGGGCGCGTAGTGGCGGGCCTGCAGGTACCGGAAGACGAACGCCACCTGGTGGCGGCCGCGCTGGAAGAGATCGGCTACCCCTACTGGGACGAGACGGACAACCCGGCCTACCGCCTGTTCCTCGGCTGAGGATCGGGCCGGGGCGGCGCGACTGCTGCTAGGCTTGTCGCAACGCCGCCTTCTTCACAGGGAATTGAAATGGAAAGCCTGCAGACCTTCCGCATCCTCCACGGCATCGCCGCGGTGCTGCCGTTCCTGGCCATCATCGGCCTGGCCTGGTACGGCTGGCGCAGCTGGCGTGGCGGCGACGCCGGGGTGATCGCCAAGGCGCTGCAGCGCATCGGCCTGATCGGCTGGGTGCTGGTAGCCGGTAGCGTCGCCAGCCTGCCGGTCACCGGCTACCGCATGGTGCAGACTGTCGGCTGGCCTCTGGGGCAGACCTGGCTGCTGGGCAGCGCCTGCCTGCTGATCGTCGCGACTATCTTCTGGCTGCTGTTCACCACCCGCCTGTGGCGCATCCGCGACCTGGCGCTGGTGGCGCAGAGCAGTGGCGAGCCGATTTCTGCCGGCGCCGCGCGGCAGTGGAAGTTCGGCCTGGCTTTCTTCGTGCTGGCGCTACTGTGCGTAGTTGCGATCCTGGTGCTGATGATCAGCAAGCCGGTGTGATGCCCACCGCGTGAACCTCTACCTGCTGCTCAAGACCCTGCACATACTCTCTTCCACGCTGCTGTTCGGCACCGGGCTGGGCTCGGCCTACTACAGCTGGCGCGCCTGGCGCAGCGGCAACCTGGAAGCCATTCGCATCACCTTCCGCCATCTGGTCACTGCCGACTGGCTGTTCATCGCCACCACGGCGGTGTTCCAGCCGCTGAGCGGCATCGCCATGGCGCATATGGCTGGCTGGCCGCTGGATTCGGGCTGGCTGCTATGGAGCCTGGCGCTCTACGTGTTCGCGGGCGTCTGCTGGCTGCCGGTGGTGTGGCTGCAGATCCGCGTGCGCGACATGGCCGAGGCGGCGCACCGTGATGGTGCGGCGCTGCCGCCCAGGGCCTTCCTCTATATGCGCTGGTGGTTCGCCCTGGGCTGGCCGGCGTTCCTGGCCTTCCTGGCGATCTTCTACCTGATGGTCAACAAGGGCTTCTGAACCCTCAGCGCAGATAGAGGAGCCCTCAGCGCAGGTTGACGGGCGCTCAGTCGCGCAGGCTGATCACCGGCCAGCCGCGCTCGGTGGCAGTAGCGCGCAGGGTGTCGTCGGGGTCGACGGCCACCGGGTTGGCTACCCGCTCCAGCAACGGCAGGTCGTTGCGCGAGTCGCTGTAGAAGTAGGCGTCGTCCAGCTTCAGGCCGGTCTCTTCGAGCCAGCGGTTGAGTCGGGTCACCTTGCCGCCCTGGAAGCAGGGCACGTCGAAGGTGCGGCCGGTGTAGAGGCCATCGAGCATCTCGCACTCGGTGGCGATCAGCGTCTCCACGCCCAGGCGCGCGGCAATCGGACCGGTGACGAAGCGGTTGGTGGCGGTGATGATCACCAGCTTGTCGCCCGCGGCGCGGTGCTCGGCCAGCAGGGCCTCGCCCTTGGCCAGGACGATGGGCTCGATCACCTCCTGCATGAACTGACGGTGCCAGGTGTCGAGCTGGTCCAGGCTGTTGCGGCCCAGGATCGCCTGGGTGAAGGCCTGGTAGGCGAACACATCGAGGGTGCCGGCCATGTAGTCGGCATAGAAGGCATCGTTGCGCGCCTGGTACTCGCCGGCATCCACCAGCCCGCGTTGGCACAGCCATTCGCCCCAGCTGTGGTCGCTGTCGCCGGCCAGGAGGGTGTTGTCGAGATCGAAGAGAGCCAGTCGCACGATGGATTACCGCCAGTTGCCAATACGGAAAAGTCGCCTAGAGTAACGGCTTTTGCCCACCCGGCACAGGACGCCGCAGCCCGCGTTGCCGCTGTCACAAGCTTTGTGGAACAATGCGGGCACACGCGATTTCGAGGATGTACCGCCGTGATCGATCCCGATGGTTTTCGCCCCAATGTCGGCATCATCCTTTGCAACGATGTCGGACAGGTACTGTGGGCACGGCGCATCAACCAGGAAGCCTGGCAATTTCCCCAGGGTGGCATCAACGCCCGAGAAACCCCTGAGGAAGCGCTGTACCGCGAACTGAACGAAGAAGTCGGCCTGGAAGAGCAGGACGTCAAGATCCTCGCCTGTACCCGGGGCTGGCTGCGTTACCGCCTGCCGCAACGTCTGGTGCGTACCAACAGCCAGCCGCTGTGCATCGGGCAGAAACAGAAGTGGTTCCTTCTGCGCCTGACCGGCGAGGAAAGCCGGGTGCGCATGGATGTCACCGGCAAACCCGAATTCGATGGCTGGAAATGGGTGAGCTACTGGTACCCGCTGGGCCAGGTCGTGACCTTCAAGCGCGAGGTCTACCGCCGGGCTCTGAAGGAATTGGCACCGCGCCTGCTGGCGCGCGACTAGCACGAAGTTCAAGGAGTTAGACCCCCACGCCATGCTCAACACGCTGCGTAAGATCGTCCAGGAAGTGAACTCCGCCAAGGACCTCAAGGCGGCGCTGGGCATCATCGTGCTGCGGGTCAAGGAGGCCATGGGCAGCCAGGTGTGCTCGGTCTACCTGCTCGACCCGGAGAGCAACCGCTTCGTGCTGATGGCCACCGAGGGCCTGAACAAGCGCTCCATCGGCAAGGTCAGCATGGCGCCCAACGAGGGCCTGGTCGGCCTGGTCGGCACCCGCGAAGAGCCGCTGAACCTCGAGAACGCCTCCGAACACCCCCGTTACCGTTACTTCGCCGAGACCGGCGAGGAACGCTACGCCTCCTTCCTCGGCGCGCCGATCATCCACCACCGTCGGGTGATGGGTGTTCTGGTCGTGCAGCAGAAGGAAAAGCGCCAGTTCGACGAAGGCGAGGAAGCCTTCCTCGTCACCATGAGCGCGCAGCTCGCCGGCGTAATCGCCCATGCCGAGGCCACCGGCTCGATCCGCGGCCTGGGCAAGATGGGCAAGGGCATCAGCGAAGCCAAGTTCGTCGGCGTCCCCGGCGCCCCCGGCGTGGCCGTGGGCAAGGCCGTGGTGGTGCTGCCGCCGGCTGATCTGGAAGTCGTTCCGGACAAACCCATCGACGACGTCGAGGCCGAGGTCGAGCGCTTCAAGCAGGCGCTGGAGTCGGTCCGCGAGGACATGCGCAATCTCTCCAGCAAGCTGGCCACCCAGCTGCGCAAGGAAGAGCGGGCGCTGTTCGACGTCTACCTGATGATGCTCGACGACGCCTCCATCGGCCTCGAGGTCAAGCGCATCATCCGCACCGGCCAGTGGGCACAGGGCGCCCTGCGCCAGGTGGTCATGGAGCACGTGCAGCGCTTCGAGCTGATGGACGACGCCTACCTGCGTGAGCGTGCATCGGACGTGAAGGACATCGGCCGGCGCATCCTGGCGTACCTCCAGGAAGAGCGTAAGCAGTCGCTGACCTACCCCGACCAGACCATCATCGTCAGCGAGGAGCTGTCGCCGGCCATGCTCGGCGAAGTGCCCGAAGGCAAGCTGGTGGGCCTGATCTCGGTACTCGGCTCGGGCAACTCCCACGTCGCCATCCTCGCCCGCGCCATGGGCATCCCGACCGTCATGGGCGCGGTCGACCTGCCGTATTCCAAGGTCGACGGCATCGACCTGATCGTCGATGGCTACCACGGCGAGATCTACACCAACCCGTCGCCGCAGCTGGTCAAGCAGTACGGCGAAGTGGTCGCCGAAGAGAAGGAACTGAGCAAGGGCCTGGCCGCGCTGCGCGAGCTGCCCTGCGAGACGCTGGACGGCCATCGCATGCCGCTGTGGGTCAACACCGGCCTGCTGGCGGACGTCGCGCGCGCCCAGGAGCGCGGTGCCGAAGGGGTCGGCCTGTACCGCACCGAAGTGCCGTTCATGATCAACGACCGCTTCCCCAGCGAGAAGGAGCAGCTCGCCATCTACCGCGAGCAGCTCTCCGCCTTCCACCCGCTGCCGGTGACCATGCGCACCCTGGACATCGGCGGCGACAAGGCGCTGTCCTACTTCCCGATCAAGGAAGACAATCCCTTCCTCGGCTGGCGCGGCATCCGCGTCACCCTCGACCACCCGGAAATCTTCCTGGTGCAGACCCGCGCCATGCTCAAGGCCAGTGAAGGCCTGGACAACCTGCGCATCCTGCTGCCGATGATCTCCGGCACTCACGAGCTGGAAGAGGCGCTGCACCTGATCCACCGCGCCTGGGGCGAAGTGCGCGACGAAGGCGTCGACATCCCCATGCCGCCGATCGGCATGATGGTGGAGATCCCCGCCGCCGTGTACCAGACCCGCGAACTGGCGCGCCAGGTGGACTTCCTCTCAGTCGGCTCCAACGACCTGACCCAGTACCTGCTGGCCGTGGACCGCAACAACCCGCGTGTCGCCGACCTCTACGACTACCTGCACCCGGCGGTGCTGCAGGCGCTGAAGAAGGTGGTCGATGATTCCCACGCCGAAGGCAAGCCGGTGAGCATCTGCGGCGAGATGGCCGGCGATCCGGCGGCGGCCGTGCTGCTGATGGCCATGGGCTTCGACTCCCTGTCGATGAACGCCACGAACTTGCCCAAGGTTAAATGGCTGTTGCGCCAGATGACCCTGTCCCGGGCGCGGGAGCTGCTCAGTCAGCTGATGACCTTCGACAACCCGCAGGTTATCCACAGCTCGCTGCACCTGGCCCTGCGCAACCTGGGGCTGGGCCGTGTGATCAACCCGGCCGCGACCATCCAGGCCTGACGCGGCGACAGTTCTTTACGAAAGCTACCTGCGGAACCGTGCATGACCGCAGGGCAGATGAAGTAACAGGGCCGGATCACCGGCCAGGACGCAGCTTATGGAAGAGCTCGACCAGTCGCCTTGCACGGACACCGGCGCCAGCGCCCGCACCCTGCGCTATGCCCTGAGCATCGTCAGCGATGGCATCTGGGACTGGGACATCCGCAGCAACCATGTCACTCGCAGTCCGGGCTGGTACGCCATGCTCGGCCATGACCCCGACAGCCTCCCGGAAAGCGTCGCCACCTGGCACGAGATCATCCATCCCGAGGACTTCTCCCGCGTGATGTTCGCCTTCGATGCCTATGTGCAGGGGCGCAGCGGCGTCTACCGCGAGGAGTACCGCTGCCGCTGCCTGGACGGAAACTACCTGTGGGTCAGCGATCACGGGCGCTTCTTCGAGTTCGACGACGAGGGCAAGCCAACGCGGATGATCGGCGCGCACCGCAACATCCACGAGCGCAAGCTCGCAGAGCTGGAGCTGCAGGAGAAGAATCACGAGCTGCACCAGCTCAACCTGAGCCTGGAGTACCTGGTGCTGCAGCGCACCGAAGCCCTGCGCCAGGCCAATCAGGCGCTGGCCGAACAGGCCGCCGTTGCCCTGCGTCTCTCCGAGATCGACCCGCTGACGCAGATCGCCAACCGCCGGCGCTTCGAGCAGCAACTGCACGCCGAATGGCAGCGTCTGCAGCGCCATGGCCACGGCTGCTCGCTGATGATGTTCGACCTCGACCACTTCAAGCGCATCAACGACAGCCTTGGTCACCCGGCCGGCGACCGCGTGCTGGTGGCGGTGGCCGAAGTGGTGCGGCGGCGTCTGCGCGAGGAGGACTGCTTCGCCCGCTGGGGCGGCGAGGAGTTCATCGTGCTGCTGCCGGAAACCACCTGCGAAGCGGCGCGCGAACTGGCCGAGCGGCTGCGTATGAGCCTGCGCCGGGCCGATATCTCACTGCCGACCCAGCTCACCGCCAGCTTCTCGGTGACGGCGATGCAGCCCGGCGAGGACCTGTCGGTGATGCTGCGTCGCCTGGACGAAGGGCTCTACCGCGCCAAGGCCCAGCGCGACTGCATCGTCACCTGCTAGAGAGCCAGGGCCACTTCACCCAGACGAGCTCCGCTAGGGCCGAAGCTGTGCTCCAGCAGCTCGCGGCGGCCGTCCGCGTGGACGATCAGCGCGGTGCTGGCGCGGGTGCCGTAGGTCGGGCTGGCGATGAACACGCTGGAGAGCAGGCGCTCCGTGGCCAGGCCGACGCCGGTATCCGGCAGCTCGGCTTCGCTGGGCTGGCGGTTGTCGGCCAGCAGCGCCACCAGTGAGCTGGTGTCTGGCCTCTGCAGCGCGGCCTCCAGCCCGTTGCGGGCATTCAGCAGCTTGGGCCAGGGCGTGTCCAGCGCGGCGTTGGAGAGCCCGTGTACACCCGACGCCACCGCCACCGGCGGGCCGACGCGGGGGTTGAAATAGCAGAGCTGCGCACTGTCGCCCACCAGCAGGTTGAAGCCGCTGTAATCCGTGGCGCGGCGGGCGACCTGCTGCAGGTACTCCAGCGGTGCCTGCCGGCCCTGCAGGAAGGCCGCCACCAGCTCGCCGCGGGAGCGCGGGCCCAGCGGCTGGCCAGGGTCGCGCACGTTGGTCAGGGCGGCGAAGCGGCCGTCGGGCGCCACGCCCAGCCAGGTACCGCCGGCCTCCAGGTCGCGGCCGGCATAGACGCCGGGGTATTCCTCCCAGGCCGCCAGCGGCAGGGTCGGGCGGGCGTAGAACTCATCGCGGTTAGCCGCGACGATCAGGGGGGTGGCGTGGCCGGGACGCCAGGCGAAGACGATCAGGCACATGGGTCGAACTCCGTGGTGTTCCGGCAGTCTATCAACATCCGCCGATGTCCCGGAGTGGCTGGAGCGCCCGGGAGCCTTCGGCTACCATGCCCGCTTTGTTGCCCGAGGTTGCCCATGGAGTTCGTGCTCTACCTGGTGCTTGGCGCCTGCGCTGGCGTGCTCGCCGGCCTGTTCGGCGTTGGCGGCGGGTTGATCATCGTCCCGGCCCTGGTCTTCAGCTTCGGCGCCCACGGCTTCTCGCCCGACGTGCTGACCCAGATGGCG
The DNA here is from genome assembly GCF_014851985.1 of Pseudomonas sp. PDM17. Classification (NCBI taxonomy): domain Bacteria; kingdom Pseudomonadati; phylum Pseudomonadota; class Gammaproteobacteria; order Pseudomonadales; family Pseudomonadaceae; genus Pseudomonas; species Pseudomonas sp. PDM17. The sequence continues at coordinate 691,388 of NZ_JACVAT010000003.1, read as the reverse complement.
GTCGGTACTTCGCTGGCGACCATCGTCTTCACCTCGATCAATTCGATCATCGAGCACCATCGGCGTGGCGCGGTGCGCTGGCAGGTGTTCGGCTGGATGACCGTCGGCATCCTGGTCGGCAGTGCGCTGGGGGCGATCACCGCATCGAAGATCCAGGGCCCGGTGCTGCAGAAGATCATCGGCACCTTCGCCATCCTGGTGTCGATCCAGATGGCGCTGGGCCTGCAGCCCAAGGGCGCGCGCAACCTGCCGGGGCGCTTCGGCCTGGGCGTGGCCGGCGGCGTGGTGGGCTGGGCTTCCGCCATTTTCGGCATCGGCGGCGGCTCGCTGACCGTGCCTTTCCTGACCTGGCGTGGCGTCTCCATGCAACAGGCGGTTGCGACTTCCTCGGCGTGCGGCCTGCCGATCGCCATCGCCGGCGCGATATCCTTCATCGCTGTCGGCTGGCACAACGACAAGCTGCCGGAAATGAGCCTGGGCTTCGTCTACCTGCCGGCGCTGGTGGGCATTGCCGTCACCAGCATGTTCTTCGCCCGCATCGGGGCACGGCTGGCCCATCGCCTGCCACCCCTGGTGCTCAAGCGTTTATTCGCCCTGCTGCTGTTCAGCGTGGGCTTGAGTTTCCTGATCTGAGTTCCTGCTAGGAGAAGCGGATGCTGCCTTATCCACAGATCGACCCGGTTGCTGTAGCGCTCGGGCCGCTGAAAATCCACTGGTACGGCCTGATGTACCTGATCGGCATCGGCGGCGCCTGGCTGCTGGCGTCGCGCAAACTGAAGGATTTCGACCCGACCTGGACCAAGGAGAAACTCTCCGACCTGGTGTTCTGGGTGGCGTGCGGCGTGGTTCTGGGCGGTCGCCTGGGCTACGTGCTGTTCTACAACCTGGACGAATACATTGCCAACCCGACGCTGATCTTCGAGGTGTGGAAGGGCGGCATGTCGTTCCACGGCGGGCTGATCGGCGTGATGCTGGCCACCTGGTGGTTCGGCAAACGCAACAACAAGAGCTTCTTCCAGCTGATGGACCTGATCGCGCCGCTGGTGCCGATCGGCCTGGGCGCCGGACGTATCGGCAACTTCATCAATGGCGAGCTGTGGGGCAAGGTGACCGACGTGCCGTGGGCGATGATTTTCCCCACCGGCGGCCCGGAGCCGCGCCACCCGTCGCAGCTGTACCAGTTCGCGCTGGAAGGCGTGGCGCTGTTCGTCGTGCTCTGGCTGTTCACCCGCAAGCCGCGCCCGACCGCCTCGGTATCCGGCCTGTTCGTGCTGTGCTACGGCATCTTCCGCTTCATCGTCGAGTTCGTCCGTGTGCCGGATGCCCAGCTGGGCTACCTGGCGTGGGGCTGGCTGACCATGGGGCAGGTGCTGTGCGTGCCGATGGTCCTGGGCGGCATTGCGCTGATGGTCTGGGCATACCGCCGCGCCCCGGCGCAACCGGCCGCGAGCTGAGTTTCGCCTGAATGAAAAAGCCCGCCGATTGGCGGGCTTTTTCGTTGAGGTCAGCTTAGGGTGCTGTTCCCGCTATGTAGGATGGTGTGGAGCGAGGCGATACCCATCAATGTGCTTACCGGCTCTGCCGATAGCGATCACAAGCTCCACCCATCCTACATTCGTGCTCGCGAACCGAGCTCCGCAGCGGGGGCGGGATCGCGAGCAATAACGATGGCGTCCCCCGCGCACCTACAGGATGGGTTCGACGAGGAGTAACACGCCGTCCTGTCCGGTCACGCGCACCTGCGCGCCGACGGGCAGGTCCGGCCCGCTGACCAGCCAGACGCTGTCGCCCACGCGGATCTTGCCGCGCCCGCCGACGATGGCGTCATGCAGGGCGAACTGCCGGCCGACCAACTCGCTGCCGCGACGGTTGAGGCTGGAGGGTGCCGCCTGGCGCTTGTTGAGTCGCTGGTGGTTCCACCAGTACAGCGCGGTGAGGATCGCCAGCACGCCGAAGGCCAGGCACTGCCAGACCCAGTCCAGCCCCGGCAGCAGGAACGACAGCACGCCGGTCAGCGCCGCGGCGATACCGATCCACAGCAGGTAGCCGCCGGCACCGAAGATTTCCAGGATCAGCAGGACGATGCCCAGGCCCAGCCAGTCCCAGAAACCGAGGTTCTGGAGAAAGGCGGCCATCAGCTACGGCCCTTGGTTTCGCCGAAGGTGGCCTTGACGATTTCGCCGATGCCGCCGACCGCGCCGATCACCTGGCTGGCTTCCAGCGGCATCAGCACGATCTTGCTGTTGTTGGAGCTGGCCAGCTGGCCAAGGGCGTCGACGTACTTCTGTGCGACGAAGTAGTTGATCGCCTGCACGTTGCCGCTGGCGATGGCCTCGGAAACCACCTGGGTCGCCTTGGCTTCAGCCTCGGCCTGGCGCTCGCGCGCTTCGGACTCGAGGAAGGCCGACTGGCGCAGGCCCTCGGCTTCGAGGATCTGTGCCTGCTTCTTGCCCTCGGCGGTGAGGATTTCCGCAGCGCGGCGACCTTCGGCTTCGAGGATCTGCGCGCGCTTGAGGCGTTCGGCCTTCATCTGGCTGGCCATCGCTTCCACCAGGTCGGCTGGCGGGCTGATGTCCTTGATCTCGATGCGGGTGACCTTCAGGCCCCAGGGGGCGGTGGCCTCGTCGACGGTGCGCAGCAGACGTTCGTTGATCGCGTCGCGCTGGCTGAGCATGTGGTCCAGTTCCATGGAACCGAGCACGGTGCGGATGTTGGTCATCACCAGGTTGCGCACGGCGTTTTCCAGCCCGCTGACTTCATAGGCCGCCTGCGCCGCGTCGACCACCTGGAAGAAGCACACGGCGTCGATCTGCACGATGGCGTTGTCGGCGCTGATGGCCTCCTGCGGCGGCACGTCGAGTACGCGCTCCATCATGTTGATCTTCTGGCCGACGCGGTCCACCACCGGAATGATGATGCTCAGGCCCGGCTTCAGGGTGACGGTGTAGCGGCCGAAGCGCTCGATGGTCCATTCGAAGCCCTGGGGCACGACCTTGAACCCCATGAGGACGATGACGATGGCGAGGATGACGAACAGCAGGGCAACACTGCCGATTTCCATGCGAGGGACTCCTTGTCTGCTTGGGTAATGGGTGTGTGAGTCGAGTGTAACCGGCACGCCCGGCAGGCATGCAGGAAAGTCCGGCAGGCGAGCGCGGGGGTTTCCTCGGGCGCCCGGCCTGAGCCTTACTTCTGCTCGCTTTGCGGGGTGACCCGCATGACTTCCTCGATGGTCGTCAGTCCGGCGGCCACCTTCTGCGCGCCGGACAGCCGCAGGCTGCGCATGCCTTCCTTGAAGGCCTGGCGGCGCAGCGGAATGAGGTCGGTGTCGGCGGTGATCAGTTCCTTCAGCGACTCGCTCAGCAGCATGATCTCGTACACGCCGGCACGTCCGCGGTAGCCGGTGTCGCGGCACTCCAGGCAGCCGACCGCCTGGTGCGCGCTGGCAGGCAGGGGGGCGTTCCATGGGCGGGTGACTTCCTGCCAGTCCTCCTCCTGCAGCTCCATCGGCGCCTTGCAGTGCGGGCACAGGGTGCGCACCAGGCGCTGGGCCATGACGCCGAGCACGGTGGCGCGGATCAGGTAGTAGGGCACGCCCAGTTCCAGCAGGCGGGTGATGGCAGTGGGCGAGTCGTTGGTGTGCAGGGTGGAAAGCACCAGGTGGCCGGTGAGCGCCGCCTGGATCGCCATCTCGGCGGTCTCCAGGTCGCGGATCTCGCCGACCATGATGATGTCCGGGTCCTGACGCAGCAGGGCGCGGACGCCGCTGGCGAAAGTCAGGTCGATGTTGTGCTGCACCTGCATCTGGTTGAACGAGGGTTCGATCATCTCGATCGGGTCCTCGATGGTGCAGAGGTTCACCTCGTCGGTCGCCAGTTGCTTGAGCGTGGTGTAGAGCGTGGTGGTCTTGCCCGAGCCGGTGGGGCCGGTGACCAGGATGATACCGTTGGGCTGGCTGGTCATGCTCTCCCAGCGACGCAGGTCGTCGGGAGAGAAGCCGAGCTGGTCGAAGCTCTTGAGCAGCACCTCGGGGTCGAAGATCCGCATCACCATCTTCTCGCCGAAGGCGGTGGGCAGGGTCGACAGGCGCAGTTCCACCTCGGCGCCGTCGGGGGTCTTGGTCTTCACCCGACCGTCCTGCGGCTTGCGCTTCTCGGCGACGTTCATCCGGCCGAGGGACTTCAGGCGGCTGACCACCGCCATGCTGACCTGCGGCGGGAACTGATAGACGTTGTGCAGCACGCCATCGATGCGGAAGCGCACAGTGCCCTGCTCGCGGCGCGGCTCGATGTGGATATCGCTGGCGCGCTGCTGGAAGGCGTACTGAAACAGCCAGTCGACGATGGTGACGATGTGCGCGTCGTTGGCATCGGGCTCCTGGTCGGCCGCGCCCAGGTTGAGCAGCTGTTCGAAGTTGCCGACGCCGCTGATCTTCTGGTCCTGCGAGCTGGCGCCGGTCACCGATTTGGCGAGGCGGTAGAACTCCACCGTGAAGCGCTGGATATCCACCGGGTTGGCGACCACGCGCTTGATCGGGCGCTTGAGCACGTGGGTGAGGTTGCTCTCCCAGGCGTGCACGAACGGTTGCGCGCTGGCGATGGTGACTTCATCCGGTGCCACCGCGACCGCGAGGATCTGGTGGCGCTGGGCGAAGGCGTAGGACATCAGTGGAGTGATCGCGGCGACGTCGATCTTCAGCGGGTCGATGCGCAGGTAGGGCTGCCCGGAAAAGTCCGCCAGCCACCTCACCAGGTTGTCCAGGTCCAGCTTGTGCCCCGGCCGCTGGCGGTCCGCGACCTGCTGCGCGGCGAGGAATTCCAGCGGGTGCTGCTGGTTCTTCACGGCGCTGCGGCGGATCGCCAGGCACTGTTCGGCGTCATCCTGGGCGACGCGGCCCTGGGTGACCAGCTCGCGCAGGATGTCGCCCAGGTCGAGCGGACGGTCCTGGGCGGATGGGGCAAAGACGGACATGCGGACTCCCTACTTCCAGTGGCGGGTCACAGGCCCGCGGCATTGCCGGGCCAGCTTATTTCAAAAGCGCCTTCCACGGCTTGAGGGTCAGCACAGTATGGGCCTGGGCCGCCAGGGCATCCAGGCGCCCCTCGGCGTCGGGAGTGACGAGCAGCTCCTGAAGCTTGGCCAGTTCGCCATACAGGCGGTCGGTTTCCGGCAGCTCCAGCACGCCGCGCGCCAGGCGCAGCCAGACCAGCATGCGTTGCAGGCGCGGCAGTTGGTCGGCGAGCACTTCGGGCAATTGCTGGGCACGTTGCAGCGGCATGGCCTGGGCCTCCTCGGCCAGGGTGCGCTGCAGCCACTTGCCGACGGCGGAGCCGCCCAGGCGGTTGGCGCGCTCGTTGCGCTCAAGGGTCCAGGCCTTGCCCAGCAGCCAGCGCGAGGTGCTCAGGGAGAACTGACCCCAGCGCAGGTTGTCCAGTTCCTCGCGGAAGGCCGCCGGCATCTGCTGGCGCACGGCGTCGTCGTGGCGACCCTGTTCGATGCGCGGCTGCCAGTCGGCAATCAGCGCGTCGAGGGCGGCGCGCAGCTCTCGGGTGGTGGCGCGCGGTACGGCCTGGCCGAGACTGCCGAGCAGGGCGCGCAGGTCCACCAGTTGCTGCAGCCAGCTGTCCAGCAGGCTCCAGTGGCCGTTGAAGCGGTATTGCTCGGCCAGGCGCTGGCTGCTCCCCAGCAGCGACCAGGACAGCGCGGCGAAGGCGCCATCCAGCGGGGTTTCATGCAGCAGCTTCTGGGTGTCGGGCTGGATGCTGTAGCTCGCCGGGTCGAACAGGCGGTAGCCGCGCTCGGCCTTGCTGATGTCGCAAGGCATCAGCGCCAGGTCCGCGGCCAGTTCGATGGCCAGGTCCAGCAGCGCCTCGGGCTCGCCCTGGCGCAGTTCCAGTTCCAGCTCGCAGATTTCCTCTTCCTGCTTGCCGGCGATGACCTTGCCCAGGTCCAGCGCAGCCTCGATCACCACCTTCGCCTTGCCCCGGCCCCAGGCGATCTCGGCGCGCTGGCGGGTGAAGTCGGTGCTGAAGATCGGTTTCAGGGACTTCTTGTCCAGATCCGCCAGCGCGGCCGGCCAGCACTGGTCGTCAAGTTTCTTCAGGTCGAGCTTGTTCTTCTCCAGGTACCAGTCCCATTCGTTGCGCTCGGACAAGCCGGCCACGCTCTGGCCACGGGTCTTCAGGGTCTGGATGAACTGCTCGCCATCCTTGCGCATGCGCAGCGCCACGCGGGCACGGGCCAGGTCGCGGCCGGGGGTGTCGTAATACTGGTTGAACAGCTCGCGGGGCTCCCAGCCGGATTTGTTGCGCTTTTTCAGCGCGGGATGCTCGCGCAGGGCTTCGAGGGTCTCGCGGCTGGCGCGCAATTTGATTTCGGTTTCTTTCTGCATGGCGGGGGTCCGGGTCAGAGCGGACGCGCCCGGATTCCCGGCCTCTTGTAGCAAGGACGGAACGACGGGCGCGAAAAAGACTTCAAAGTCATGCAGTTTACAGGACTTCGGCGTTCCTGCCGGGCGCCGCGAGGTTTTACCGCACCGCCGCATGGTCCATAGTGGAGTCCATCGTCTGGAGAAAGCCATGCCGTTGCCGCCGCTGAAACAACGCTTCGCCGAGCTGATAGCGATCCCCTCGGTCAGCTGCACCCAGCCCGCACTGGACCAGTCCAACCGCCCGGTGGTCGAGTTGCTGGGCAACTGGCTGGTGGACCTGGGCTTTGCCTGCGAGCTGCAGCCGGTGTCGCCGGGCAAGTTCAACCTGGTTGCGACCCTGGGCAGCGGCCCCGGCGGCCTGGTGCTGGCCGGGCACACCGATACCGTGCCCTACGACGAGGCCCTGTGGAAAAGCGACCCGCTGGGCCTGGACGAACGCGACGGGCGCTGGTTCGGCCTGGGCTCCTGCGACATGAAGGGCTTCTTCGCCCTGGCCATCGAAGCGCTGCTGCCATTGCTCGGTCAGCCGTTCAAACAGCCGTTGATCATCCTCGCCACCTGCGACGAGGAAAGCTCCATGGCCGGCGCCCGCGCTTTGGCTGAGGCGGGGCGCCCGCTGGGCCGCGCGGCGGTGATCGGCGAGCCGACCAACCTGAAGCCGATCCGCCTGCACAAGGGCGTGATGATGGAGCGCATCGACATCCTCGGGCAGAGCGGCCACTCCTCCGACCCGAGCCTGGGGCGCAGTGCGCTGGAGGCGATGCAGGCGGTGATGGGCGAATTGCAGGGCCTGCGCAGCCAGTGGCAGCAGGCGTTCAACAACCCACAGTTCAGCGTGCCGCAGCCGACCCTCAACCTCGGCTGCATCCACGGCGGCGACAACCCCAATCGCATCTGCGGCCAGTGCGCGCTGGAATTCGACCTGCGACCGCTACCCGGGATGCAGCCCGAAACCCTGCGCCAGGCCATTCGCGAGCGGCTCAAGCCGGTCGCCGAACGGCATGCCGTGAAGATCGATTACGCCCCGCTGTTCCCCGCCGTGCCGCCCTTCGAGGAACCGGCGCAGAGTGAGTTGGTGCGGCTGGCCGAAAGTCTGACCGGGCACACGGCACAAGCGGTAGCCTTTGGCACCGAAGCACCGTATCTTCAGCAGCTCGGCTGCCAGACCCTGGTATTGGGCCCCGGCGACATCGCCTGCGCCCACCAGCCGGACGAGCACCTCGAGCTCGACCGCATCGAGCCATGCGTGGAACTGCTGCGCGGACTGATCCGGCATTACTGCTTATAGGGATCGTCCGCGAGACTGTTGATGAAGAGTTGCCTGTAGAGCGCCCCGACAACGGGCCCCACCTACCCAAGAGGAGAAACCTGTCGATGTACATGCGACGACGATAACCGCGCCGCCCTGGCCGAACTCCGGCCGCATCCGACAGATTTCCGCCCACTCGAACGACAGGCTTTTCAAGCAATGCACGACTACGTCAACTGGCTGCGCCACGCCTCTCCCTATATCAACTCGCACCGGGACTGCACCTTTGTGGTGATGCTCCCCGGCGAGGGCGTCGAAGACCCCAATTTCGGCAATATCGTCCACGACCTGGTGCTGCTGCACAGCCTCGGCGTGCGCCTGGTGCTGGTGCACGGCTCGCGCCCGCAGATCGAGGCGCGCCTGGCTTCCCACGGGCTGGCGCCGCGCTTCCACCGTGGCCTGCGGGTCACCGACGCGCCGACTCTGGACTGTGTGATCGACGCCGTCGGCAGCCTGCGCATCTCCATCGAAGCGCGCCTGTCCATGGACATGGCCGCCTCGCCGATGCAGGGCTCGCGCCTGCGCGTGACCGCCGGCAACTTCGTCACCGCGCGGCCGATCGGCGTGGTCGACGGCATCGACTACCACCACACCGGCGAGGTCCGTCGGATCGACCGCAAGGGCATCAACCGCCAGCTCGACGAGCGCAGCATCGTGCTGCTCTCGCCGCTGGGCTATTCGCCCACCGGTGAAATCTTCAACCTCGCCTGCGAGGACGTGGCCATGCGCGCGGCCATCGACCTGGGCGCAGACAAGCTGATCCTCTATGGCGCCGAGCGCGGCCTGATGGACGACGCCGGCAAGCTGGTGCGAGAGCTGCGCCCGCAGCAGGTCCCGGCGCACCTGGAGCGCCTCGGTGCGAGCTACCAGGGCGAACTGCTGGATGCTGCTGCCCAGGCCTGTCGCGCGGGCGTGCGCCGCAGCCATATCGTCAGCTACACCGAGGACGGCTCACTGCTCAGCGAACTGTTCACCCGCACCGGCAACGGCACCCTGGTCGCCCAGGAGCAGTTCGAGCAACTGCGCGAGGCGGGCATCGAGGACGTTGGCGGACTGCTGGAACTGATTCGCCCGCTGGAAGAGCAAGGCATCCTGGTGCGCCGTTCCCGCGAGGTGCTGGAGCGTGAAATCGAGCAGTTCAGCATTGTCGAACGCGAAGGGCTGATCATCGCCTGCGCGGCGCTCTATCCCATCGCCGACTCGGATTCGGGCGAGCTGGCCTGTCTGGCGGTGAACCCGGAGTACCGCCACGGCGGACGCGGCGACGACCTGCTGGAGCGCATCGAGCAGCGCGCGCGCAATCTTGGTCTGAAGACCCTCTACGTCCTCACCACGCGGACTGCCCATTGGTTCCGCGAGCGCGGCTTCCAGCCCAGCAGCGTGGAGCGCCTACCGGCGGCGCGGGCATCGCTGTACAACTACCAGCGCAATTCGCAGGTGTTCGAGAAGACTCTGTAGACCACGTTCAGCTCGGTGGCGCCAGCGCGGTCAGGCGCTGCATACGCAAGCCGAAGTCGGGGGTGGAAAGCGGCGGGCGCGATGAGCTGTTGCTTATCCGTATGCGCAGCTCAAGCGCGTTTGAGCCTCGCCTGGCGCATGGCGCCGGGGCGTTGGAGGGAACCAGGGTTTGCATGCGAAGGCCGAAGTCGGGCAGGTCTAGTGGTGGTCGGGCACTGCGGTTCTGGATGCGCACACTCAGCAGGGGTGGAAAGTGGTCCCAGACGAAAGGGATGTCGGGCAGCACCTGCCGGCGACGCAGCTGTTCGCAGGCATCGATCCAGCCCGCCTCCCAACTGGCCGCCAGGATTTCATCTGATGGCGGAGAGAATGGCTGCCCGGCGATGCCCATTTTGAGACCATCGGAGTACGCCACATCCAGATCGTCCAGAGACCAGTCGTTCGTAGGGGGCATGGGAGCTCTCTCCGGGATGAGTCGGTGCCACGGACGGCGCGGTGATTTCCGGCGACGCCAGGGCGGGAGGTGATTCTCCTCCCGGAGTGAGCGAGCTGCGGAGAAGATTTATATGAAAGGTCTGTCAGTGGATTCCCTGGGTCTCAGACGCTGATCAAGCCGAGGATGCTTGCCTGGTAGGCGGCGACGAAGGTGTCGAAATCGCCCTCGGGCTGTTTTTCCAGCTCCGCCTGTTCGGCCAGGGATTGACTGGCCATGCCTTCGAAGCGGGCCTGCTCTTGCGTCGACAGGGGTTCGCTGCCCAGTGTTTCGGCGTGCTGGCGGCTGTAGCGCAGGGCGAAGGCCTCGAAGCTTTCGCCGCGTTCGCGCATCTCCGCCAGGACCTTGGCCGATGGCGTCTGGTCGGCATCGGCGACCTTGGCGCGCTGCTCGGCCAGGCTCTGCGCGTGCAGACTGCTGCCGTTGGCGCGGTCGAGCAGGTCGATGATCGGCGCGATGGCGTCGAGCAGGCCGTTAGCCCAATCCTTCATTTCGACCTGCTGGCCGCCGCGCTCCAGCTTCAGGCCCGGGCGCCGGCCTTCCTTGACTACCTTGAGGAAGTTGCTGGTGGCCGAGCCGCACTCGCAGCCGCCCAGCGGCGGGCTGTCGGAGAGCGCGCAGTAGAGCAGGAAGGCGTCGAGGAAGCGGGCTTCGGTGACGTCGATGCCCAGCGGCAGGAAGGGGTTGATGTCCAGGCAACGTGCCTCGACGTACTGCACGCCACGGGCCATCAGCGCCTGGATCGGGCGCTCGCCGGTGTAGGTGACGCGTTTCGGGCGGATGCTCGAGTAGTACTCGTTCTCGATCTGCAGGATGTTGGTGTTGAGCTGCACCCATTCGCCATCGACCTTGGTGCCGACCTTCTCGTACGGCGCGTACGGCGTGCTGACGGCGCGGCGCAGGCTGTCGATGTAGCTGTCCAGATCGTTGTAGCAGGGCGTCAGGCCGGCCTGGGCGTTGTTCTGGTAGCCCAGGTCGCTCATGCGCAGGCTGGTGGCGTAGGGCAAGTAGAGGGTGTGCTCGTCGAAGGCTTCCAGGCCGTGCGGACGGCCGCGCAGGAAGCCGGCGTCCAGGGCGGGCGATGCGCCGAACAGGTACATCAGCAGCCAGCTGTAACGGCGGAAGTTACGGATCATCGCGATGTAGCGGTGCGACTGGAAGTCCCGTGCGCTCTTCTCGCTGCCTTCTTCCTCACGCAGCAACTCCCAGATGCCTTCGGGCAGGGAGAAGTTGTAGTGGATGCCGGCGATGCACTGCATGGTCTTGCCATAGCGCAGGGCCAGGCCCTTGCGGTAGACGTACTTCAGGCGGCCGATGTGCGAGCTGCCATAGCGGGCGATCGGGATGGTCTCTTCATCCGGCAGCTCGCAGGGCATGGACGGGCTCCACAGGTATTCGCCGTCGAGTTTGCCGCTGGCGAAGCGATGGATGTCACCCAGCTCGTCCAGGGTCTTCTCGACGCTGGTGGACGTCGGGGTGATGAACTCCAGCAGCGACTCGGAGTAGTCGGTGGTGATCTGCGGGTTGGTCAGCGCCGAGCCCAGCGCACGCGGGTGCGGGGTCAGGGCGAGCTTGCCGCGTTCATCGACGCGCAGGCATTCGCGCTCGATACCGTGCAGGCACTGGGTGAGCAGGGACAGGTTGGCGGCATCGCCAAGCAGGGCCAGGCGGCGGGAGAGTTGGTCGCTCAAGTTGGAAGTCCTTCACACGGCAATCGCCCCACTATGGGGGTGGACTGGGCGGTCTACAAGGGGAGAACACAACCGGCGTGGTCGCCTGGCTTGGGGAGACGCCGCGCCGGCGCCCGCTTTTCGCGGGCTCCGGACTACAGCATAGGTCAGTTGCGCCGAGGCTATTTACAGCTGGGCGAAGGTGCCTTGTCCCTTGGCGACCAGCTTGTCGCCCTGGTGGATGTCGGCCTCGACCACCAGCGAACGACGCCCGGCGTGCAGGACTTTCGCCACACAGCGCACTTCGCCTTCGGCGACCGCGCGGATGTAGTTGATCTTGCATTCCAGGGTGACGCTCTGCCGGTCGAAACCATGGGCGCTGGAGCAGGCCAGGCCCATGGTCATGTCCATCAGCGTGAAGAGCGCGCCGCCGTGCATGACATTGCCGCGGTTGCGCAGGTGCTCGGCCATCGGCAGCAGCACCTCGGCTTCGCCGTCAGCGACACGAATCGGCTGCACGCCGATGGTTTCGCTGAAGCGGCTGATCATCAGCTCGCGGGCGGGCATCTCGCTCATGGGGCTTCCTTACTTCTTCTTCAGTTGCTTGGCGTTGGCGAACAGCGAGGCCATGGCGTTGTTCGCCGGGGCCTGCTCCTGCTGGCGCGGGGCCGCGCTGCGATCGCCACGCGGTGCACCGTTGCCGGGCCGGCCGCCGCCGCGCGGGCCATCGACCTTCTCGCCAGGGGTGTCGCTCATGCGCATGGACAGGCCGACGCGATTGCGCGGGATGTCCACTTCCATGACCTTCACCTTGACGATGTCACCGGCCTTGACCACTTCGTACGGGTCCTTGACGAACTTCTCCGACAGCGCGGAGATGTGCACCAGGCCGTCCTGGTGGACGCCGATGTCGACGAAGGCGCCGAAGTTGGTGACGTTGGTCACCACGCCTTCGAGCACCATGCCGGGCGTCAGGTCCTTGAGGCTCTCGACGCCTTCCTGGAACTCGGCGGTCTTGAACTCCGGGCGCGGGTCGCGGCCGGGCTTGTCGAGTTCCTTGAGGATGTCGGTGACGGTAGGCAGGCCGAACTGCTCGTCGGTGAACTTCTTCGGGTCCAGGCGCTTGAGGAAGCCCGAGTCGCCGACCAGCGAGCGTACGTCGCGGCCAGTGTCGGCGGCGATGCGCTGGACCAGCGGGTAGGTTTCCGGGTGCACCGCGGAGGCGTCCAGCGGGTTGTCGCCGTTCATCACGCGGAGGAAGCCGGCGGCCTGCTCGAAAGTCTTGTCGCCCAGGCGGCTGACTTTGCGCAGGTCGTCGCGGGTGCGGAACGCGCCGTTGGCGTCACGGTGCGCGACGATGTTCTGCGCCAGGGTGCTGTTGAGGCCGGAGATGCGCGCCAGCAGCGCGGCGGAGGCGGTGTTCACGTCCACGCCCACGGCGTTCACGCAGTCTTCCACGACCGCGTCCAGGCTGCGCGCGAGCTGCAGCTGGGACACGTCGTGCTGGTACTGGCCGACGCCGATGGATTTGGGCTCGATCTTCACCAGCTCGGCCAGCGGGTCCTGCAGGCGGCGGGCGATGGACACGGCGCCGCGCAGCGATACGTCCAGCTCGGGGAGTTCCCTGGCGGCCAGTTCCGACGCCGAGTACACCGAAGCGCCGGCCTCGCTGACCATGATCTTGGTGCACTTGAGCGCCGGGTATTTCTTGATCAGCTCGGCGGCCAGCTTGTCGGTCTCGCGGCTGGCGGTGCCGTTGCCGATGGCGATCAGTTCCACCTGGTGCTTGGCGCACAGCGCGGCGAGCACGGCGATGGTCTGGTCCCACTGGTTCTTCGGCACGTGCGGGTAGACGGTGGCGGTGTCCAGCAGCTTGCCGGTGGCATCGACTACGGCGACCTTCACACCGGTGCGCAGGCCCGGGTCCAGGCCCAGGGTGGCGCGCGGGCCTGCCGGTGCGGCCAGCAGCAGGTCGTGCAGGTTGCGCGCGAAGACGTTGATCGCCTCGGCGTCGGCGCCGTCGCGCAGCTCGCCCAGCAGGTCGGTTTCCAGGTGGGTGTAGAGCTTGACCTTCCAGGTCCAGCGCACCACTTCGGACAGCCACTTGTCAGCGGCGCGGCCCTGGTTGGAGACGCCGAAACGCTCGCCGATCATGATTTCGCAAGGGTGCGAGGTGCCCGGCAGCTCTTCGCCGACCTTCAGCGCAACGCTGAGGATGCCTTCGTTGCGCCCACGGAAGATCGCCAGGGCGCGGTGCGACGGAGTGCTTTTGAGCGGCTCGTCGTGCTCGAAGTAGTCGCTGAACTTGGCGCCTTCGGTTTCCTTCCCCGGCACCATGCGCGCAGTGAGGGTGGCATTGTCCTTGAGGAAGCCGCGCAGGCGGTCCAGCAGGGTGGCGTCCTCGGCGAAGCGTTCCATGAGGATGTACTTGGCGCCTTCGAGCACGGCACGGGTGTCGGCGAAGCCTTTTTCGGCATCGACGAAGCGCGCGGCTTCGGTTTCCGGCGTCAGGCTCGGGTCGTTGAACAGCGCGTCGGCCAGTTCGCCCAGGCCGGCTTCCAGGGCGATCTGGCCCTTGGTGCGGCGCTTCTGCTTATAGGGCAGGTAGAGGTCTTCGAGGCGGGTCTTGGTGTCGGCGAGCTTGATCTCGCGGGCCAGTTCCGGGGTCAGCTTGCCCTGTTCCTCGATGCTGGCGAGGATCGCGCCACGGCGGTCTTCCAGTTCGCGCAGGTAACGCAGGCGCTCTTCGAGCATGCGCAGCTGGGTATCGTCCAGGCTGCCGGTGACTTCTTTGCGGTAACGGGCGATGAAGGGGACGGTGGAGCCCTCATCGAGCAGGGCGACGGCAGCGGCGACTTGCTGCGGTTGAACGCGGCCGGAGGGCAGTGCGGAAAGCTCTTCGGCGATACGGGTGTTGATGCTGTCCATGAATCCACCTGACAAGACAATCGAAAACGGGGCGCATGATCTGCTGCGCTAGCTCGCAGGATCATCGAAAGGCCCATAACAGAGCGCCAATGCCGGGCTTCCCGGTCATTCGACAGGCTCTGTGACAACGCCCCGCCGCAAAAGCGCCGCATTATACCCACGACAATTTCACCGGGTGGGCGACTGGTCGGGGAAAAATCTGCTAACAATGGACAGGCCGTCATGCGCGGCGGCTGGGCGATAATGCCCGTCGAATCAGATTCTGGGAGTTTCCATGACCAACGCTGCCACCCTGCCGGAAGGCGAAAAGATCCTCGTGGTCGATGACGACGCGCGCCTGCGCCGTCTGCTGGAACGCTTCCTCGATGAGCAGGGTTACCGTGTCCGCGCCGTCGAAAACACCGAGCAGATGGACCGCCTGCTGGCCCGCGAGCTGTTCCAGTTGGTGGTACTGGACCTGATGATGCCCGGCGAGGATGGCCTCTCCGCGTGCAAGCGACTGCGCGAGTCGAACAACCAGATCCCGATCATCATGCTCACCGCCAAGGGCGACGAGTCCAGCCGTATCTCCGGCCTTGAGCAGGGCGCCGACGACTACCTGGCCAAGCCCTTCAACCCGCGCGAGCTGCTGGCGCGGATCAAGGCCGTGCTGCGCCGCCAGGCGCCGCTGGTGCCGGGCGCGCCGGCGGGCGAGGACGAGATCGTCACCTTCGGCGACTACGAGCTGCACCTGGCCACCCGCGAGCTGAAGAAAGGCGAGGAAGTGCACATGCTCACCACCGGTGAGTTCGCCGTGCTCAAGGCCCTGGTCCAGCACGCGCGCGAACCGCTGACCCGCGACAAGCTGATGAACCTGGCTCGCGGCCGCGAGTGGGATGCCCTGGAGCGCTCCATCGATGTGCAGATTTCCCGTTTGCGCCGGCTGATCGAGCCCGATCCGTCGAAGCCGCGCTACATCCAGACCGTCTGGGGCGTGGGTTACGTATTCGTGCCGGACGGCGCCGCCCGCAAGTGATTGACCCCGCCGGGGCGAAGCCCTTCGCCCCGGCCGTTCGTGTTCCTCTGGTAACGCCCTCTTGAAGACACCCCTCTGGTTCCCGCAAAGCTTCTTCGCCCGCACCCTCTGGCTGGTGCTCATCGTCGTGCTGTTCTCCAAGGCGCTGACCCTGGTCTACCTGCTGATGAACGAAGACATGCTGGTCGACCGCCAGTACAGCCATGGCGCGGCGCTGACCGTGCGCGCCTACTGGGCGGCGGACGAGAAGTCGCGCGAGGCCATCGCCCAGTCCGCCGGGTTGAAGTGGGCGCCCCACGAACAGGGGCAGCCGGAGGAAGTGCACTGGCCGTACACGGAAATCTTCCAGCGGCAGATGCGCATGGAGCTGGGCATCGATACCGAGACCCGCCTGCGTATTCACCATCCATCGATGCTCTGGGTCCGCGCACCAACCCTGGGTGACGGCTGGATCGGCGTACCACTCTACCCGCACCCGCTGCGCGGCCAGCAGATCTGGAGCGTGCTGGGCTGGTTCCTCGGCATCGGCCTGCTGTCCACCGCTGCCGCCTGGATCTTCGTGCGCCTGCTCAGCCAGCCTTTGAAGCGCCTGGTCTTCGCCTCCCGCGAGTTCGGCAAGGGGCGCAGCGTGCGCCTGCCGCTGGGGCCGGAAACGCCCAGCGAGATGGCCGAGGTGTACCGCGCGTTCAACCAGATGGCCGACGACGTCGAGCAGGCCGGTCGCGAGCGCGAGCTCATGCTGGCGGGGGTTTCCCACGACCTGCGCACGCCGCTGACGCGCCTGCGCCTGTCACTGGAACTGATGCCCGACAGCGACCGCGAGATGGTCGAGGACATGGTCCGCGACATCGAGGACATGGACGCCATCCTCGACCAGTTCCTCGCCTTCATCCGCGATGGCCGCGACGAGTCGGTGGAAGAGGGCGACCTCGCCGATCTGATCCGCGAGGTGGCCGACGCCTTCAACCAGAGCGGCAACCGCGTGCGCCTGTGCCTGGAGACGCTGCCGCTGTTCCGCTTCCGCCGGGTGTCGATCAAGCGCCTGCTCGGCAACCTGATCGAGAACGGCCTGAACCACGGCGGCGGCAAGGTCGAAGTGGCGGCCCACGTGGCCGGTGGTGGCGGCGCGCCCTATGTGGTGCTCAGCGTGCTGGACCGCGGTGCGGGCGTCGATCCGCAGGAGCTGGAGAACATCTTCAATCCCTTCTTCCGCGGCGACAAAGCACGCGGCGGCAAGGGCACCGGCCTCGGGCTGGCCATCGTCAAGCGCATCGCCGAACAGCACGGCGGCAGCATCGAGCTGCGCAACCGCGAGGGCGGTGGCGTGGAAGCGCGCGTCTGCCTGCCGTTGGGGTTGCTGCTGCCGCGCGACGCGCACTAAGAGCCTGCTTACGATCTGCTGCGCGTCGGCATAACTGCGTTGAGGCCAGCCGAGAAGTGCTCATTGACTACAGTCAACTCCGCTTTCTCAGCTGCCCTCGCCTTGTTCTGCTCTAGCTCGCGAGATCGTAAACAGACTCTAATCCCAGCGCAGGGATTTGCCTTCGAGAACCGCCCGGCGCCCATAGGGCCAGGCGCGGTTGTGCGCGCCGTGGCCGCTGGGCAGGCCGTGGTAGAGCGGCACGCCCAGTTGCGCGGCGTACTCGGCAAAGATTTCTTCCAGGCTGTGGGCCACGCCCTTGCGGGGGCAATCGGTGAAGGTGCCGAGGCAGATCGCGCCCAGGCGTGCGCCGTCCAGGCTGTTCAGTAGCTGCCAGAGGCTGCGCTCGAGGCGGTAGTAGGGCTCGCCAACGTCCTCGAGGATCAGGATCGCGCCGTCCGGCACATACAGCGCACCTGCTGTGCCAGCCATGCAGGCCAGCGCGGTGAGGTTGCCGCCGATCAGTTCACCTTCCACAGCCGCCTTCGGCCCCGCCAGATGCTGCACCGCCAGCTTGCCGGGGCCGCCGGCCAGAACGTGGCTGACCGAGGCCAGCGAAGCCAGGCGTTCACGTTGCTCGCTGGGTGCGCTCAGCGGCTGCAGACCGAGGCCGGTGGCGACCATGCCATGGATCGCCGGCAGGCCCTGGCGGTGGAAGGCGCTGAGCAGGATGGAGATGTCCGAGAAGCCGATCAGCGGGCGCGGCGAGGCGGCCTTGAGGCGCTGCCAGTCCAGCTGCGGGATGAGTTGTCCACAGCCGTAGCCACCACGCAGGCACCAGACGGCGCTGACGTCTTCCCGCTCGAAGGCGGCGTGGAAGTCTTCCAGGCGTTGCTCCGGCGTGCCGGCCAGGTAGCGGTAGCGGGCGTCGGCGTGCTCGCCCAGGTGGTAGTCGATGCCTTGTACTTCCAACTGGCGCAGGGTGGCTTCGAGTACCTCTTCGGCAATCGCCGAGGCCGGCGCGACCAGCGCGACGCGGCCTTCGATGGGCGACCAGGTGAGTTCGGCGTGGGGGCGGGGAGCGGGCATGAGTACATCCGACAACGGTGGAAAGGACCTGTAGGAGCGAGCTTGCTCGTGAAGGGTTCAATGGGGCAACGATGGACAGCGTGCTTTCTGCTGGTATGGGTGCCGCGATTGCCCTCACCCCAGCCCTCTCCCGGTGGGAGAGGGAGCCGTCCGTGCCGGCTGATGATGCGATTTCAGCCTGTACCGATCAGTCCCCTCTCCCTTTGGGAGAGGGTTAGGGTGAGGGGGAGCCCCGCGCGATGCTTAAGGGGGACTCATGAGAGTTTGTTCCTGAGACCCCTGTGGCGACTACGTGCTTCTCCGTGACCGCTGCCAAGCCACCCGTGGCCTGGCGTTCGCCGGTGCAACGCATGCGTCGCGAAAAAAGCCCTGGCTCACCCCTTGCCTTTGGTCCGCGCCAGATGCGGCCCGCCATTCTTCTCCAGGTACTCGATGATCACCCCGGCGATGTCCTTGCCGGTGGTGGTCTCGATGCCTTCCAGGCCCGGCGAGGAATTCACCTCCATCACCAGCGGGCCATGGTTGGAGCGCAGGATGTCGACGCCGGCGACGTGCAGGCCCATCACCTTGGCGGCGCGGATGGCGGTCATGCGCTCCTCCGGGGTGATCTTGATCAGGCTGGCGCTGCCGCCACGGTGCAGGTTGGAGCGGAACTCGCCGGCCGCGGCCTGGCGCTTCATCGAGGCGATCACCTTGTCGCCGACCACGAAGCAGCGGATGTCGGCGCCGCCGGCTTCCTTGATGTACTCCTGCACCATGATGTTGTGCTTGAGCCCCATGAAGGCCTCCAGCACGGATTCGGCGGCCTTCTCCGTCTCGCAGAGGACCACGCCGATGCCCTGGGTGCCTTCCAGCAGCTTGATCACCAGCGGCGCGCCACCGACCATTTCGATCAGGTCCGGCACGTCATCGGGGGAGTGGGCGAAACCGGTCACCGGCAGGCCGATGCCCTTGCGCGACAGCAGCTGCAGCGAACGCAGCTTGTCGCGGGAACGGGCGATGGCCACCGACTCGTTGAGCGGGAAGACCCCCATCATCTCGAACTGGCGCAGCACGGCGCAGCCATAGAAGGTCACCGAGGCGCCGATGCGCGGGATCACCGCGTCGAAACCTTCCAGCGGCTTGCCGCGGTAGTGGATCTGCGGCTTGTGGCTGGCGATGTTCATGTAGGCGCGGAGGGTGTCGATCACCACCATCTCGTGGCCGCGTTGCTGCCCGGCCTCTACCAGCCGACGGGTGGAATACAGGCGCGGATTGCGCGACAGCACAGCAATTTTCATTGATCACCTGGAAGGGTGGCGGGAACCATGATGAGGGGTTTGTCTTGCACGTAGGTGAGGCCCGGGTTGACCACCAGCTGGCCCTGTACGAGAGCCTTGGAGCCTAGCAGCACGCGGTAGCGCATGGTCTTGCGGCAGGCCAGGGTGAATTCCACCGACCAGGCGCGGTCGCCCAGCGCCAGCAGGGTACGGATCACGTAGCGGGTCTGGGCCTGGCCGTTGGAGCTCTTGATGGTCTTCATCGTCACCACCGGCGCCTCGCAGCGATGGCGGCGCTGCACCTGGGTGCCCAAGTGGGCGACGAAGCGCACCCAGCTCTGCCCGTCGCGCTCGAAAGGCACGATGTCGCTGGCATGCAGGCTGGAGGTGCTGGCGCCGGTGTCGATCTTCGCGCGCAGGCCGACCATGCCCAGTTCGGGCAGGGCGATCCATTCGCGCAGACCAATTACCGACAGCTGGTCGAAAGTCTTCAAGGCTGGTGTCCCCGGCGTTTGCCGGCATTCTAGTCAGGCCGCTTGTGCCCCGCCAGCGGGGCGCGGGGTACACTCTCAGACCCGCATGACGAGGTTGTGAAGTGAGCGAAAAAGACGACGACAAGGTCCGCCTGGACAAGTGGCTGTGGGCGGCGCGCTTCTACAAGACCCGCTCCCTGGCCAAGGAAGCCATCGACGGTGGCAAGGTGCATTGCCGGGGTGAGCGCTGCAAGCCGGGCAAGGAGCCGAAGGTCGGCGAGGAGTACGTGATCCGCACCGGCTTCGACGAGCGCACCGTGGTGGTGAAAGCGTTGTCCATGGTGCGCCGTGGCGCGCCCGAGGCACAGTTGCTCTATGAAGAGACCGCGGACAGCGTGAAACGCCGCGAGGACGCTTCGGCCATGCGCAAGGCCGGCGCGCTGGGCGTGCAGACCGACGGGCGGCCGACCAAGAAGCAGCGACGCCAGTTGTTCAGCTTCCGCGATCAGGAATGATCGACCGGCGAGGGCGACGGGCGCCTCGCCGGGAGCAGGTAGCCGTCAGGCCGCGACGACGCTCAGGCGATTGACCAGTGGGATTCTCGCGGCCAGGCGGAACAGCGGGTCGGTCCAGCGCACCAGGGCGGCGCTGCCCTTGGCGGCGAAGGGGGTGAAGCAGCTCCAGGCCAGGGCCACCAGCGCCATCTGCACGCCGCCGATGTAGTCGTCCTGGCCCCAGTGCGCGCCGGCCACCAGGCGCGGCAGCATGAACAGCAGCGCCAGACCCCAGATCACCACCCACTGCAGGGCGTTGCGGGCGAACAGGGTGAGGAACAGCGCCCAGATCAGCAGCACCGAGGCGTGGTCGCCGGGGAAGCTGCGGGCGGACTCGTCCTTCACCTCGAAGGGGGTGTCTTCCCATTGCGGGAAGAAGTGTTCCAGGCGTACGGCATCCGGCGCGATGCTGGAAATGCTCGCGTGCTGCCAGCCCAGCTTGTGGGCGACCTTGGCGTAGAGGATGCGCACGACCACCAGCACGACGGCCGCGCATAGAAAGCCGAAGGTCGCTGCGCGGACCTGGGTGGCCTTGAAGATCCAGTCGCCGCGGATCATCAGCAGCAGCAGGATCACCCCGACCAGCAGGTCGAACGGCCGGGTGCTCGCCACGGCCCAGGTCAGGCGCCAGGCTTCGTTGGTCGCCAGCGGCTGGTTGAGCAGGCTGAACAGGCTGAAATCGAACAGGTCCATCGCGCTGCGAGCGGGCTCCCAGAGCCACAGCAGGAGCAGGACGACCGCCATCAGGTGACAGGCGATGAAGGGCTTCCAGGACCAGGTGGCTTGGAACGGCGTGGTTTTGTCCATAAAATCGATACCCCCTTACGGACCCCCCCCGAGTATGGGTGGGTGCTGCAAAGCGCGCTTTATAGGCCTTTGCCATCAACTTGTCATTTATTTGTGCCTATCGCAGCGTTGTGCCAAGCATGTCCCAGATCGATCAAAGTCAGCGTTTCCTGTTCGACAACACCGATGTCCGTGGTGAGCTGGTAGAGCTCGACCGCAGCTTCGCCGAAGTGCTGGCCAAGCACCCCTACCCGCAGCCGGTCGCCCAGTTGCTGGGAGAAATGCTGGCCGCCGCCGCGCTGCTCTGCGGCACCCTGAAGTTCGATGGCCTGCTGGTGCTGCAGGCGCGCTCCAGCGGTGCCGTGCCGCTGCTGATGGTGGAGTGCTCCAGCAACCGCGAAGTGCGCGGCCTGGCCCGCTACGACGCGGACGCCATCGGCGATACCGCCGGTCTGCCGGAGCTGATGCCGGAGGGCGTACTGACCCTCACCGTCGATCCGAAGAACGGCAAGCGCTACCAGGGCATCGTGCCGCTGGAAGGCGCGACCCTGGCGGACTGCCTGTCGACCTACTTCGCCACCTCCGAGCAACTGCCGACCCGTTTCTGGCTGAACGCCGACAGCCGCCGCGCCCGTGGACTGCTGCTGCAGCAACTGCCGGCCGACCGCCAGCGCGACGCCGAGTCGCGGGAAGCCAGCTGGCAGCACGTCAGCACCCTGGCCGATACCCTCACCGCCGAGGAGCTGCTGGGCCTGGACAACGCCACCGTGCTGCACCGCCTGTACCACGAGGACGACGTGCGCCTGTTCGAGCCGCAGCCGCTGGTGTTCCGCTGCAGCTGCTCGCGGGAACGCTCGGCCAACGCGCTGGTCAGTCTTGGGCAGGAAGACGCCGAGCGGCTGCTGGCCGAGGAGGATGGCGAGATCGTCATCGACTGCCAGTTCTGCAACCAGCGCTACCAGTTCGACGGTTCGGACGTTGCCCAGCTGTTCTCGGGCGGCGGTAGCCAGACGCCGTCAGAAACCCGCCATTGACCGCATCGAATTGTCCGATAGCCGAACCAATGGCGCTCTCGCCAGATCAGAGGCTGCACGAGAACAGTTCTTTTCTGGCATAATCCCGCGACTTTTTTCCGCGGTAGTGGGAATCAGAAGTCACTACGCAATGTTTGGAGGACTCGGCTTCGGCCGACGGGGACCCACATGACGCAAGCCAATAAAGCCGTTTACACCGATATCAGCGTTGCCCAACTGGTGGAAGAAGCCATTCGCCGCGGCGAAGGCGAACTCGCCGACAACGGCTCGCTCGTGGTGAAAACCGGCCACCGCACCGGCCGCTCGCCTGCCGACCGTTTCATCGTCGAAGAGCCGGGCAGCAAGGATTCCATCGCATGGGGCGCCATCAACCGTCCGTTCCCGGCCGACAAGTTCGATGCCCTGTGGGACCGTGTCCAGGCCTTCAATGACGCCCAGGACCATTTCGTTTCCCACGTTCATGTAGGTTCGGCCCACGACCACTACCTGGCCGTGAAGATGACCACCGCTACCGCCTGGCAGAACCTGTTCGGCCGCGCGCTGTTCATCGAGCCCGAGCAGTACAACCCGGCCGGCCGCGAAGAGTGGCAGGTTCTCAACGTTGCCAACTTCGAGTGCGTGCCCGAGCGTGACGGCACCAACTCCGATGGCTGCGTGATCCTCAACTTCGCCCAGAAGAAGGTGCTGATCGCCGGTATGCGTTACGCCGGTGAAATGAAGAAGGCCATGTTCGGCGTGCAGAACTACCTGCTGCCGGAAAAAGACGTGCTGCCGATGCACTGCGCCGCCAACATCGGTGAAGCGGGCGATGTGACCCTGTTCTTCGGTCTGTCGGGCACCGGCAAGACCACCCTGTCCGCCGACGAAAGCCGCTACCTGATCGGCGACGACGAGCACGGCTGGGGCGAAGGCGTTGTCTTCAACATCGAAGGCGGTTGCTATGCCAAGTGCATCGACCTGTCCGAGAAGAACGAGCCGGTGATCTGGAAAGCTATCAAGTTCGGCGCCGTGCTGGAAAACGTCGTCCTCGACGAAAACCGCACCCCGGACTATGCCGATGACAGCCTGACCCAGAACTCCCGCGCGGCCTATCCGCTGGAAAACGTCGAGAAGCGTTCCGAGCAGAACCTCGGGGGCGAGCCGAACGCCGTGATCTTCCTGACCTGCGACCTGACCGGCGTACTGCCGCCGGTGTCGATCCTGAATAACGAGCAGGCGGCCTACCACTTCCTGTCCGGCTACACCGCGCTGGTCGGTTCCACCGAAATGGGCTCGGGCGGCGGCATCAAGTCGACCTTCTCCACCTGCTTCGGCGCACCGTTCTTCCCGCGTCCGGCTGGCGTCTACGCCGAGCTGCTGATCAAGCGCATCAAGGCCTTCGGCTCCAAGGTCTACCTGGTCAACACCGGCTGGACCGGTGGTGGCTACGGCGTCGGCAAGCGCTTCAACATCCCGACCACCCGTGGCGTGATCGCCGCCATCCAGAGCGGTGCTCTGATCGGCGCCGAGACCGAGCACCTGGACATCATCAACCTGGACGTGCCCAAGGCCGTTCCGGGCGTCGACACCGTCCTGCTCAACCCGCGCAACACCTGGGAAGACAAGGCTGCCTACGACGAAGCCGCCAAGGGCCTGGCCACCAAGTTCATCGACAACTTCCAGAAGTTCGACGTGAGCGACGCCATCAAGAACGCCGGCCCGCAGCTGTAAGCGAGCCCGTTCTGGAAAGAGCCGCCTTCGGGCGGCTTTTTCATTTCTCGGCCCGACGCCGGAATCCCCCTGTAGGAGCGGGCCGTTCTTTTTGGAAGGGAACTGTGGGCGCGAACGCGCGCACGGCGCGCTCCTACAAAAACGCCGGCTTCGGCGTATGGTGAACGGCCTCGATCGACTCGCTGGTAAGCGCTCTCCTACAAAAGCGGTTCCTAGGCTGGGTGGACGCCCATGAAAGGAGTTATCCCCATGCACGACACCCTCGAACGCGTCTTCGGCTTCCGCCAATTCCGCCCCGGCCAGGAGACGGCGGTCAGCGCGGTGCTGGCCGGGCGCTCGGCGGCGGCGATCTTTCCCACCGGCTCGGGCAAGTCGCTGTGCTACCAGTTGCCGGCGCTGCTGCTGCCGCACCTGACCCTGGTGGTCTCGCCACTGCTGGCGCTGATGCAGGACCAGCTCGCCTTCCTCGCCCGCCACGGCATCGCCGCCGCCAGCATCGATTCGGCGCAGAGCCGCGAGCAGACCGCGCAGACCATGGCCCGCGCGCGCAGCGGCGAGCTGAAGGTGCTGATGATCTCGGTGGAGCGCCTGAAGAACGAGCGCTTCCGCAACTTCATCAGCGAGGTGCCGATTTCCCTGCTGGTGGTGGACGAGGCGCACTGCATTTCCGAATGGGGCCACAACTTCCGCCCCGACTACCTGAAGCTGCCGGACTACCAGAAGCAGTTCCGCATTCCCCAGGTGTTGCTGCTCACCGCCACCGCGACGCCGGCGGTGATCGCCGACATGCGCGCCAAGTTCGCCATCGCCGAGGTTGATGTGGTCACCACCGGCTTCTATCGCGCCAACCTCGACCTGCAGGTGGAGCCGGTGGCCAGCGCCGCCCGTCGCGCGCGGCTGGTGCACTGGCTGGGCGAGCGCGCCGGGCAGCCAGCCATCGTCTATGTCACCCAGCAGAAGACCGCCGAGGAAGTTGCGGCACACCTGGCCGAGCGCGGTATTCCCGCCTGTGCCTACCACGCCGGGATGGAGCACCCGGAGCGCGAGGGTATCCAGCGCCGCTTCATGGACGGGCGGCTGAACTGCATCGTCGCCACCATCGCCTTCGGCATGGGCATCGACAAGAGCAACATCCGCCAGGTGGTGCATTACGACCTGCCCAAGTCGCTGGAGAACTACAGCCAGGAGATCGGCCGCGCCGGGCGTGACGGCCAGCGTTCGGAGTGCCTGGTGCTGGCCAACCGCGACAGCCTCAACGTGCTGGAGAACTTCGTCTACGGCGACACGCCCGAGCGCGAGGGCATTCGCCATGTGCTGGAAGAGATTCGCCAGGCGGCTGGAGATCAGGGGGGCGGCCAGTGGGAAACCATGCTGGTGCCGCTGTCGGACCAGTCCAACATCCGTCAGCTGCCGTTGAAGACGCTGCTGGTGCAGCTGGAGCTGCGCGGCATCATCGCCCCGCGTTTCGCCTACTTCGCCGAATATCGCTACAAACTGAACATCGATTCCGCCGAGCTGCTGAGTCATTTCGAAGGCGAGCGCCGGCAGTTCGTCGACGCCATCCTCACCACCTCGGCGCGGGCCAGGACTTGGGCGACCCTGGATTTCGACACCCTCTACAGCCGCCATGGCGCCGAGCGCGCGCGGGTGGTGAAGGCGCTGGACTATTTCCAGGAGCGCGGCTGGGTGGAGTTGGAGAGCAAGCAGATGACCGAGGTCTACTCGGTGCGCGATGCTTCCTTCGCTGTGGATAACTTGAGTGAGGAACTGCATCGCTACTTCAAGCGCCACGAGGACAGCGAGATCGCCCGTATCGGCGCCATGCTCGAGCTGCTGGGCAGCTCGGAGTGCCTGAGCTGGCGCCTTGCCCAGTACTTCGGCGACCAGTACGCGCCGCGCCGCTGCGGGCACTGCTCGGTCTGCGCCGGCCGCATTGCCCGACTGCCGGAGCCACCCGCACTGCCACCGCTGGACGGCCAGTCACTGCAAAATCGCTGCGCCGCGTTTCTGGAAAAGTTCCGCAGCGCACGAGGTCTTGCGCCCAGCGCCGACTGCGTGACGCGCTTCCTCTGCGGCATCAGCGTGCCGGCCTTCACGCGCATGCGAGCCCGCACGCTGCCGGGCTACGCGACGCTGGAGGACTACCCCTACGCCCAGGTCCGTGACTGGGTTCAGGCGCAACTGTGACCGCCTGAAGACGCCGGCGCCACGCACGACTAAAGGTCGGCGTGATGCCGGCTGGGCTCCTTGTAGGGTGTGCAATGAGCATTCCCGCCTAGACTCTTCAGGGCGTTGCAGCAAGGAGCCCCGCGCATGTCCACCGAGCATCTGGATGTACTGATCATCGGCGCCGGCCTGTCCGGCATCGGCGCCGCCTGCCACCTGCAGAAGCAGTGCCCCGGCAAGTCCTACGCCATCCTCGAGGGCCGCGAGGCCATGGGCGGTACCTGGGACCTGTTCCGCTACCCGGGCATCCGCTCCGACTCGGACATGTACACCCTGGGCTACAACTTCAAGCCCTGGACCGACCCCAAGGCCATCGCCGACGGTCCGTCGATCCTCAGCTACATCCGCGAGACAGCCCGCGAGTACAGCGTCGAGGACAAGGTCCGCTACCGCCATCGCGTGCTCAAGGCCGACTGGGACAGCGCCAGCGCACGCTGGAACCTTGTCGTGCAGCGCGGCGACGAGGCGGAGCCGGTGCGCATGAGCGCGCAGTTCCTCTTCATGTGTACCGGCTACTACCGCTACGACGCCGGCTACACCCCGGAATTCGCCGGACGCGAGAGCTTCGCCGGGCAGGTCATCCATCCGCAGCTGTGGCCGGAGAGCTTCGATTACAGCGGCAAGCGCATCGTGGTGATCGGCAGCGGCGCCACCGCCGTCACGCTGGTTCCGTCGCTGACCGACAAGGCTGCCCACGTCACCATGCTGCAGCGCTCGCCGTCCTATGTGATCAACCTGCCGGCGAAGGACCCGATCTCCAACTTCCTGCGCAACTTCCTGCCGGAGAAGTGGGTGTACCGCCAGGCGCGTGCACGCAACGTGACCATGCAGATGATCTTCTTCATGGCCTCCAAGGCGTTTCCCGGCGCGGTGCGCAAGCTCATGCTGAAGCTGGCCAACCTGCAGCTGGGCAAGGATTTCGACATGCGCCACTTCAGCCCGCGCTACAAGCCGTGGGACGAGCGCGTGTGCTGCGTGCCCGATGGTGACCTGTTCAAGGCGCTGCGCCAGGGCCGTGCTTCGGTGGTCACCGACCATATCGAGCGCTTCTGCGAGAAGGGCATCCTGCTCAAGTCCGGTCAGGTGCTGGAGGCGGACGTGATCGTCACCGCTACCGGGCTGGACCTGGTGATGTTCGGCGGCGCCGAGCTGGCCATCGACGGCAAGCCCTTCGACGTCACCCAGAGCATGGGCTACCGCGGCATCATGCTGCGCGACCTGCCCAACCTCGCCGCCATCGTCGGCTACACCAACGCCAGCTGGACGCTCAAGGCCGACCTTTCCAGCGAGTACTTCTGCCGCCTGATCAACCACCTCGATGCCGTCGGCATGCGCCAGTGCACGCCGCGCCAGACTGATGGGTCGGTGAAGGAAGAACCCTTCCTCAACCTCAACTCCGGCTACATCCAGCGTGCCGCCGACCGCATGCCCAAGCAGGGCGACCGCACGCCGTGGAAGCTCTACCAGAACTACGCGCTGGACCTCGCCCTGCTGCGCTACGGCAAGGTCGAGGATGGTTACCTGGCCTTCACCTCGCCCAGGCAGCGTCAGGCCGCGGCGGCACCGGTGGAAGCGCTGGAGAGCTGATCCCCTGCGGGCACTTGCTCGGTCCGGAGAGTGCCCGCGTCGTTTGATCTATCAACGCTTCGGATGGACATTATCGATACGCCGTTCTGCAACGGGGTAGCCTCTCGGCTTACCATGCGCGCCATTCCCGCCCATGCCAGCCAGAGGATTTTCCATGCTGATCGAAGACGCCATCCGCAGCCGCCGTTCCATTCGTGGTTTCGACACTTCCTATGTGATGACCCGCGAGGAGAAGGACGACCTGCTGCAACAGGCGCTGCTCGCTCCCACCTCGTTCAACCTGCAGCACGTGCGCCTGGTGGAAGTCAGCGACCCGCAGCTGCGCGCGCAGATTCGCGCAGCCGGCTGGGACCAGGTGCAGATGACCGACGCCTCGATGCTGGTGATCGTCTGCGCGCAGGTCGACAGCTGGGAGAAGAACGCCGAGCGCGTGTGGGACGGCGCCCCGGTCGAAGTGAAGAACTACATGGTTGGCGCCATCGACGGCTACTACCGTGACAAGCCGCAGACCCAGCGCGACGAAGCCATGCGCAGCAGCGGCCTGGTGGCCCAGACCCTGATGCTCGCCGCCCGTGGCCGTGGCCTGGACAGCGTGCCGATGGTCGGTTTCGACTTCGATGCCGTGGGCAAGCTGATCAACCTGCCGGCCAGCCACGCCATCGGCCTGATGATCGCCGTAGGCAAGCAGGCGGTTGAAGCCCGGCCGCGCATCGGCCGCCTGCCGCTGGAAGAGACGATCGTTCGCGATCGTTTCTGATCCCGACGAAACGCGCCTCCGGGCGCGTTTTTGTTTACGCAGGCGTGACTGTCTTTTCCTGGAATATCAGCGCTAGGGCGCTCCCCTCACCCCAGCCCTCTCCCTCAGGGAGAGGGGGCAGTCCGTCCCGGCTGACGCTGAGGTTTCATCCTGCACCGAACGGTCCCCTCTCCCGCTTGCGGGAGAGGGTTAGGGTGAGGGGCATTTGATCTTGTAGACCTCACTCCGGCGCGGACTCCACAATCCGCTCCACCAGCCACTGCAACGCCGTATCCCGCTCGCGCTGGGCGAGATAGACCAGCTCCAGGTGGAACTGCCCGACGTCGAACGGCAACTCCAGCACCTGCAACGGCAGCAGCCGGGCGAAATACGCCGCCAGTCGTGTCGGCAGCACCGTCAGCAAATCCGTGGTCGCCACGAGATGCGCCGCCTGCAGGTAGTTGGGCGTGGTATAGGCAATCTGCCGTTTCAGCCCCTGGCTGGCCAGCCACTGATCGACCATGCCTTTGGTCTGCCCGCCGGACACCCACAGGTGCCGCTGGCCGAGGAAGGTCGGCAGATCGATCCCGCCATCGACCTGCGGATGCCCGCGCCGGGCCAACAGGCGCAGCGTTTCACTCGCCCACGGGCGGCGCTGGAAGCGCGCCGGCAGCTCCTCGAAGCGCCCCAGCACCAGGTCCAGGTTGCCCTTGTCCAGTGCGTCGGCGGGCAGCGTCGGTGTCAGGTGCTGGATGCTCAGGCCCATGCCTGGCGCCGCACTGCCCAGACTTTCGAGCAGGTGCGGCATGCACAGCGCTTCCACATAGTCGGTCAGCGCCAGGGTGAAGCGCTGGCGACTGCGCGCCGGGTCGAAGGTGTCGCCGCCGGCCAGGCTCTGGCCGATGCGTTGCAGGGCATCGCGGATCGGCGCTTCCAGCTCCAGCGCCCGAGGCGTCGGCTGCATCGCCCGGCCCACGCGCACCAGCAGCGGGTCATCGAGCAGCTCGCGCAGACGGTTCAGCGCGTTGCTCACCGCCGGCTGGCTCAGCGACAGGCGCTCCGCCGCGCGCGAGACGTTTCGCTCGCGCAGCAGCGCATCCAGCACCCGCAGCAGGTTGAGGTCGAAGGTGGTCATATTCACTGGCTGAATTCCACTTATCACAACTCAAAATTTCAAAAATAGTACCGCCTTCCCTAAGGTGAGTGGTCTTCAAACGAGCGTTTCAGGCTGACAAGAGGAACAACATGAGCCAGAACATCCGCATCGCCAGCGCCGCCGTCATCGGCGCCGGCACCATGGGCCGGGGCATTGCCATGTGCCTGGCGAACGCCGGCGTGCAGGTCCTGTGGCTGGACAACAACCCGCAGATGCTCACCCAGGCCCTTGGCGCCGTGGCGGACACCTACGCCCACAACGTGCGCCAGGGCCGCATCGACGAGGCCGAAGCGGCCCGTCGCCGCGCGCGCATCTCCCAGGCGGCGAACTACGCGGCGATCCGCGAGGTGGACCTGGTGATCGAGGCGGTGTACGAGAACCTGGAGCTCAAGCAGTCGATCTTCCGCGAGCTGGACGCGGCGCTGAAACCCTCGGCCATCCTGGCGTCCAACACTTCCTACCTGGACGTCGACGCCATCGCCGCAGTGACCTCGCGGCCGTCTCAGGTGCTTGGCCTGCACTTCTTCAGCCCGGCGCACATCATGAAGCTGCTGGAGATCGTGCGCGGCGCGAAGACCGCTCCTGCGGTGCTCGAAGCGGCGCTTGAGCTGGGCGAGCGCATGGGCAAGGTCAGCGTGGTCGCCGGCAACTGCCACGGTTTCATCGGCAACCGCATGCTGGAGAAGTACGTCCAGGAATCGCGCCGGCTGATCCTCGAAGGTTCGCTGCCGCATCAGGTGGACGCGGCGATCCAGGGTTTCGGCTTCGCCATGGGGCCGTTCCGCATGTTCGACGTGGTCGGCATCGACCTCGAATGGCGCGCCCGCGAGCTGGCCGGCAAGGGTCAGGATGCGCCGACCGTGCAGGTGGACAACCGCCTGTGCGAGATGGGCCGCTTCGGCCAGAAGTCCGGCAACGGCTTCTACCACTACGAGCCGGGCAGCCGCCAGGCTGAGCATGACCCGGAAGTGGACGCACTGGTGCTGCGCGAGTCCGAGCGCCTGGGCTACCAGCGCCGCGATATCGGCGCCGAGGAAATCCTCGAGCGCTGCCTGCTGGCGCTGGTCAACGAAGGCGCGAAGATCCTCGACGAAGGCATCGCCTCCACCAGCGCCGATATCGACACCGTTTACCTCAATGGTTATGGCTTCCCCAAGGACAAGTCCGGCCCAATGGCCTGGGCTGACAGTCAGGGCCTGCAGAGCGTGCTGGCGCGCCTGCGTGACCTGGCCGGCGAGCACGGCGCGCACTGGCAGCCGGCCGCGCTGATCGAGCGCCTGGCCGCCGCCAATGGCCGCTTCGCCGACGTGAAACAGGAGCACTGAACATGAGTTACCAGGCACCCCTGCGCGACATGCGCTTCGTCCTTCACGAGCTGTTCGACGTCAGCGCCCATTGCGAGCAACTGGGCAACGGCCTCGACCGCGAGCTGATCGACGGCGTGCTGGAAGAAGGCGCGCGCTACACCGGCGAAGTGGTCGCCCCGCTGAACCGCAACAGCGACGAGCAGGGCGCGACTCTGCTGAACGGCGAAGTCACCACGCCCGACGGCTTCCGCGAGGCCTACCAGCAATACTGCGACAATGGCTGGGCGAGCATGACCGGGCCGACCGAGTTCGGCGGCCAGGGCTTCCCGCAGATGGTCGCGGCCAGCTTCCACGAGATGCTGATGGCCGCCTCGCTGTCGTTCCGCGTCTATTCCGGTCTCACCGAAGGCGCGGTGCTGGCGCTGTACAAGCACGGCGCGCCGGAACTGCAGCGCGACTACCTGGCGAAGATGGTCAGCGGCGTGTGGAGCGGCACCATGTGCCTCACCGAGCCCCAGGCCGGTACCGACCTGGCCCTGCTGCGCACCCGCGCCGAACCTCGGGCCGACGGCAGCTATAGCGTCAGCGGCAGCAAGATCTTCATCAGCGGCGGTGAGCAGGACCTCTCCGAGAATATCGTCCACCTGGTGCTCGCGCGCCTGCCGGATGCGCCGGCCGGGGTGAAGGGCATCAGCCTGTTGCTGGTGCCCAAGTTCATCGCCAACGCCGACGGCACGGCGGGCGCGCGCAACTCCCTGAGCTGCGGCGCCATCGAGCACAAGATGGGCATCAAGGGCGCCTCCACCTGCGTGATGAACTTCGACGGTGCCACCGGCTGGCTGATCGGCCAGGCCAACCAGGGCCTGGCGTGCATGTTCACCATGATGAACGACGCGCGCTTCCAGGTCGGCCTGCAGGGCCTGGGCATCGCCGAGCGCTCCTGCCAGGGCGCGTTGGCGTATGCTCGCGAGCGCCTGCAATCGCGTGCGCTGACCGGTGCGGCCGAGCCCAGCAAGGCGGCCGACCCGATCATCGTCCACCCGGACGTGCGGCGCATGCTGCTGACCCAGAAGACCCTCACCGAGGGTTGCCGGATGATTTCCGCGCTCTGCGCCCGCGAGCTGGACCTGGAACACGGCCACCCCGAGGCGGGCGGCCGCAAGGCCGCGAGCAAGCGCGCGGCGCTGCTGATCCCTATCGTGAAGTCGTTCTTCACCGACGTCGGCCAGGAGGTTTCCAGCCTCGGCGTGCAGGTCTACGGCGGCCACGGCTACATCCGCGAATGGGGCATGGAACAGCTGATGCGCGACAGCCGCATCACCCAGATCTACGAAGGCACCAACGGCATCCAGGCGCTCGACCTGATCCGCCGCAAGCTGCTGGGCGACGGCGGCACGGAACTGAACGCGCTGATCGGCGAACTGGCGGCCACCTGCGAAACCGTCGGCGCGCGCACTGAACTGGCTGGCCTGGCGGAAACCGTCCGGCAACGCCTGCTGGAGTGGCGCAGCCTCACCAGCGAAGTGATCGCCGCCTGCCAGCGCGACCCGCAGGAAATCGGCGCCACCTCGGTGGACTTCCTGCAGTACTGCTCCTACGTGCTGCTCGGTGGCCTGTGGCTACAGGCTGCCGGTGTGGCTCAGGCGAAGCTGGCGGCCGGCGAGGGCGACGCGGACTTCTACCGCGCCAAGCTCGCCAGCGCCGAGTTCTACGTCAGGCGCATCCTGCCGCGTGCCAGCATGCACCGCGAGGCCCTGCTGGGCGGCGCGGACTGCCTGATGGCGCTGGACGCGGAGCATTTCGCGTTCTGACCCCACGGCCCGCGGGGTTTCCGCGGGCCCGTCAGTCAACCGCCGCGCTCCTGGCCGCATTGCGCACAAAAGCGCGCCTGGGGCGCGATAGCGGCGCCGCAGCCCTTGCAGGGCTTGGCCTGTAGCGACCCGCCGCAGTTGTGGCAGAAGCGACTGTCCTGAGGATTCTGTGTGCTGCACTTCGGGCAGGGCTGAGTGGGAAGCGTATTGGCTGTCGGCGCTGGCGCGGGCGCCGGCGGATAGCCCGGTGCGCCGTAACCGCCACCGTGCCCGCCATGACCGCCGCGGCCGTGGTGACCGCCCATCATCAAACGTTCGAGCCAACCCATGATGTACCTCCAGTTTCCCGTCGTGGGGTGGAGTCATTGGGCAGCCTGTAGTTGCTACAGGGTCAAGGCTTGGGAGTGTGAGCGGAGATTTCGCAAAAGAGCGCCCATGAAAAACGCCGCGCCGGGTGATCGGGGCGGCGATTTCTTTTGGTAGTTCGGAGCTGGGTGTTCCCTCTCCCCAGCCCTCTCCCTGAAGGGAGAGGGGACCGTTCGGAGCGCTCTGGGAGTCAGGCGTCAGCCGGTCGATCAGGGAGAGCAGGATTCATCTCGGCACATACGGCTCCCTCTCCCTCTGGGAGAGGGCTGGGGTGAGGGGCTCCGGATACGCAGGGCTATCAGGCCCGCTCCCATACCTCGAACGCATAGGCCGGCGTTTCGCCTTCCGCGTCATGTTCGATGCTCGAGGCCAGGTGCCACTGGCTTTCGCTCACTTCGGGGAAGTGCGCATCACCGGCCGGGCTCAGGCCCACGCGGGTCAGGTAGAGGCGTTCGGCGCGGCCCAGGGCTTCACCGTAGAGTTGCGCACCGCCGATCAGCATCAGCTCGTCGGCTTCCTCTTCCTTGGCCCATTGCTCGGCGCGCTCCAGGGCGGCGTCGAGGCTGGTGAAGACTTCCGCGCCGTCGAGCGTCAGGCCCGCCTGGCGGGTGACCACGATGTTCAGCCGGCCCGGTAGCGGGCGGCCGAGCGAATCCCAGGTCTTGCGGCCCATGATCACCGGCTTGCCGAGGGTCATGGCCTTGAAGTGCTTGAGGTCCTGCGGCAGGTGCCAGGGCAGGCGGTTGTCGACGCCGATCACGCGGTTCTCGGCAAGGGCGGCGATCATCGCCAGGGGCAGTGCTTGGGTCATCTCGACTCCAGTGGTGAACATCAGCGGGAACTCCCGTTGCCAGAGGATACCAGCCGCTCGCCGTCGGCGGGGCCGGCGGGTGGCGGAACGCGCATGAAGAAGGTGCCGTCCTCGTTGACCTGGGTGATGCCGGTGGCCAGCACCCTGCGATAGTCCTTGAGGTTGAAGGCCAGGGTCTGGTCCGGGCGCTCGGCCTTGAGCAGCACCTGCGAGTAGGTGATGAGGATTTCGAAGATTTTCAGGTCGCCCGACTGCAGCCAGATGTAGGACTGTCCGGCCTGGCGCGGAGGCTCGAAGGCCAGCGAGGCGGCGCCTTCCTTCGGCGCGAACTTCAGGTGCAGGCCCTGGGCGTCCAGCCAGGTGGATTCGACACGGCCGTCGATGCCCACCAGCGGGAAGACCTGGTGGTAGTTCAGGTGCATCACGTTGTCCTGCAGCACCGCGCCGGGCCGCTCCAGGGTCACCAGCGAATCCAGGCGCAGGCCCACCAGGCTCATGGCGCCGTAGCTGGGCACGCCGAGCACCTTCACGCTGTCGGGCTGGTAGTCGAGGTTGTCGCCGTCGAGCTTCACCGTGCCGGCGAGCCGCAGCGGCAGCCAGGGGCCGACGCCCAGCGGCTGCACCTCGCCGGAGACCAGCAGGCGGTCGCCTTCGATGCTCAGCTTGAACTCGCGCAGCATGGTTTCCGGGTAGGCGAGGATGTGCTGGTTGAACAGGCTGCCGAGCTGTTCGGGGCTGAGGATCACCTCGCCCTCGGAGACGTTGATGCGCATGTCCTGCGGACGGTCGAAGTCAATCGGCTCGCCGGCCCTGAGCGGCACCAGCCAGCCCTTGAGAAGCGGGCTGTGGAAGCCGATGTTGCCCTGGAAGTACATGTCCACGTTGTTCAGCAGGATGCCCACGCCGTCCTGGCCGGAGTCACGCAGGCCGCCCGGCCGGCTGGCCTTGAAGTCCGCCGCCGGCGGCGTCTGCTGGAACCAGCCCTGGCGCAGCACGCCCAGTTCGCGCTGTTGCTTGTCGATGGCGCTCTCGGCCGCGGCCTGGCCGGCCAGCGTGAGGCAAAGAAGGGAAGCAAGGAGGGTTTTCATAGGGCTTTCTCCTCCGGGGCCGGCGCCTTAACCGGCGAGACGGCAATGTGCACCATGCCGTCTTCGCGCAGGCGGATTTCGCCGTACTGCAGCTGGCGGCGGTAGTCGTAGAGGTTGAACAGCAGTGGGGCGTCGGGGCTGAGGCTGGTGAACAGCGCGTAGGCCTTGACCAGGATGGTCCGCGCCATCTTGATGTCGCCGCCCTCGATGAACATGTAGCTCTGCGGCGCCTTGAGCTGTGGCCACTTGAGCTCGGCCAGGTCGCTGCCCAGCAGCAGGTCCATGCCGCCGTCGGCGAGCTTCAGGCTGCTCACCGTGAAGTCCAGGCGCGGCGGCGGGAACAGGCCGTCGAGGTCGACCAGGATGCGGTTGCCGATCAGCTGCATGTGCGCGGTGTGCAGTTGCAGCACCTCGGACATCTCGATGGAAGCAGCGGTCAGCGACGGCGTGACGTCCACTCCGTCCACGAAGATCCGCTGCGGCACCAGCGCCACCTTCAGCGGCCCGGCCTGCTCGATCCCGGTGACCATCCGCAGCGGCCGCCAGCGGCCCTTGCGCAGCAGCTCGCCGTGGACTTCCTGGCCGTCGGCGCGGGTGCTGAGCTTGAGGTTGCGCACCGGCGCGTTGGCGTTGCGCAGCTCCTCGTTGAGCAGGCTGGCGAGGGTCGCGTCGGCGACGAAGATGTCCCCGGCCTGGATGTGCGCGACCATGGACTTCGGGTCGTCGAGCATCAGCGGTGTGCCGGCGCCAGCCACCGGGCTCATCTGGATCAGCATCTTGCGGATGAAGAAGCCGATGTCGTCGTGCAGGCGGAAGTCGGTGTGGCTGATCCACAGTTGCGAGGTGTTGCTGTCGGACTGCCGAGCGCTGACGTTGGCGTCCAGCACGCGCGGCGGCACCGCCTGCATCAGCGGGGTGTCCGGGCCCCAGTCGGAGGGGCGCACCGGCGGTGTTTCCACGGCAACCGCGGTGGCGGCGGCCAGCAGCAGGGGCAAGGCACTGAGCATCGAGCGCAGCATGGCGAGGCCTCATTCTTGTTGTTTTTCCGAGTGTGAGGCTGGCCGGGCACGGCGAGAGCCCCCCCTTGGTTTGGTTGACGCCACCGGGTGTTACCGGCGGTGCCGGGACGCGGCGGCGAGCAGCGGTTATCCTTGGTGCCGAGTACCGATTGTCGGAGACCCTGTGAGCGAAACCCCCGCTTCCGCCCTCGAATCCCTGTGGCTGTGCGAGGCCGTGCGCCTGCGCGAGGAGCAGGTCGGCCCGCTGGAAGACAGCGAAGCCAACCGCCGCGCCATCGTCAGCGGCGGTGACCTTGCCCGCCGCCTGCAACACCGTGCGCTGCTGCTCGCCGAACGCGACGGCCAGCGTGCCGCCCTGCGCACCTGGGGGCAGGGCTCGCGCCTGGCGCTCTACCTGCTGCTGGCGCTGGCGCTGTTCACCGGCGGTGGGCTGGCCTTCGCCGCCCTCGGTGACGGCCTGCGTCCGGTCAACGTGTTCTGGGCCCTTGCCAGCCTGCTCGGCCTGCACCTGATTACCCTGATCGGCTGGACCCTGGCCTTCTTTGCCGGCGGCGAGGCCGCCGGTGCGCTCGGCCGCCTGTGGTTGTGGCTGAGCGGCAAGCTCGCCCGCGACGCCCACGCCGCCCAGCTGGCGCCCGCGCTGCTGGTGCTGCTGGACCGGCAGAAGCTCACGCGCTGGGCGCTCGGCCTGCTGGTCCACGGTCTCTGGCTCGTCGCCCTGGCCAGCGCGCTGGGCGTGATGCTGGCGCTGCTGGCGACGCGGCGCTACGGCTTCGTCTGGGAGACCACCATCCTCGGCGGCGATACCTTCATCGCCCTGACCCACGGCCTCGGCGCGCTGCCGTCGCTGCTCGGCTTCCCGCAGCCGGACTCGGAGCTGGTGCGCGCCAGCGGCGATGCCCTGGTGGCCAGCGAGAACGCGCGCCACGCCTGGGCCGGCTGGCTGGTGGGTATCCTGCTGGTGTACGGCGTGCTGCTGCGCGGCGCGCTCTGGCTGCTCTGCCTGTGGCGCTGGAAGCGCGGACGTGCGCAGCTGGCGCTGGATGTCTCGCTGCCCGGCTACGCCCTGCTGCGCGAGCGTTTGATGCCGGCCAGCGAGCGCCTGGGCGTCAGCGATGCCGCGCCGGACGAACTGATTGAGCCGCAGGCGCAGGCCCCGGCGACCACCGCCGACGGCGCCGTGCTGGTGTCCATCGAGCTGCTCGACCGGTCCAACTGGCCGCCGAAGCTGGCCGACGGCATTGCCAATGCCGGCGACCTCGACGACGGTGCCCAGCGCCGTCGGCTGCTGGAGCAACTCACCCGCTACCCGCCGGCGCGCCTGGTGATCGCCTGCGACCCGCGTCGCTCGCCGGATCGCGGCACCCTGGCGCTGATCGCCGAACTCTCGCGCTGCGCCGCAGCCACCCGCGTCTGGCTGCTGCAGGCACCGACGGGCGAGGCGCTGGACGCCGAGCGCCTGGGCGACTGGCACGCGGGCATCGAGCGCCTGCAACTGCCGCACACCTCGGCATCGCCGCTGGGTTGGCTGGAGACCGGGCATGACTGATGCGCTGAAACTGGCCGTGGTCGGCCACACCAACGTCGGCAAGACCTCTCTGCTGCGTACCCTGACCCGCGACGTGGGCTTCGGCGAGGTGTCCCATCGCCCCAGCACCACGCGGCATGTGGAAGGCGCGCGGCTGTCGGTGGACGGCGAGCCGCTGCTGGAGCTGTACGACACGCCGGGCCTGGAAGATGCCATCGCCCTGCGCGACTTCCTCGATGGGCTGGAGCGCCCCGGCGAGCGCCTGGACGGCCCGGAGAAGCTGCGTCGTTTCCTGGATGGTAGTGAAGCTCGCGGCCGCTTCGAGCAGGAAGCCAAGGTGCTGCGCCAGTTGCTCGCCTCCGACGCCGGCCTCTACGTGATCGACGCCCGCGAACCGGTACTGGCCAAGTACCGCGACGAACTGGCAGTGCTCGCCGCCTGTGCGCGGCCGCTGTTGCCGGTACTCAACTTTGTCGCCAGCCCGCAGCACCGCGAGGAGCAGTGGCGCGAGGCGCTGTCCCGTCTCGGTTTGCACGCGCTGGTGCGTTTCGACAGCGTGGCGCCACCACTGGATGGCGAGCGGCGCCTGTACGAAAGCCTGGCGCTGCTGCTGGAGCGCGCGCGCCCGCAACTGGATCGCCTCGTCGCCGATCACGAGGCCCAGGCCGTCGCTCGCCGCGAAGCCGGGGCACGGCTGATTGCCGAGCTGCTGGTGGATGTCGCCGCCTGCCGTCAGCTGGTACCCGCCGGTGATGCGGCGGTGCGCGAGGCCACCGAGACGCTGCGCAATCAGGTGCGCAAGCGCGAAGACACCTGCGTGAAGGCGCTGCTCAGCCTCTACGCCTTCCGCAAGGACGACGCCCGCGCCGCCGACTTGCCGCTGCTCGACGGACGCTGGGGAGATGACCTGTTCAACCCGGAAACCCTGCGCCAACTGGGCATTCGCCTGGGTGGTGGCGTTGCGGCCGGTGCGGCGGCAGGGGCGGGGATCGACCTGCTGGTCGGCGGCCTGACCCTCGGCGCGGCCACCGCGCTGGGCGCCATCGCCGGCGGCGCCTGGCAGACCGTCGGCCATTACGGCCAGCGCCTGCTGGGCAAGCTCAAGGGCAGCCGCGAACTGTCGGTGGACGACAGCGTGCTGCGTCTGCTGGCGCTGCGGCAGCGGCAACTGCTGGCGGCCCTGCAGACACGCGGGCATGCGGCGGTGGAGGCCATCCAGGTGCAGTCGCCTGAAGACAAGCAGTGGCGCGAGGGCAAGCTGCCCGAGGCGTTGCGCAAGGCGCGTGCGCATCCGGAGTGGTCCGCCCTCAATGGCCGCCGGCGTGGCGAGAAGAGCGAGCGGCAGGAAGCGGTGGCGCAGTTGGCCGCGCATCTGCTGGAACCGTGAATACCGCGCGGGGCGCGCGCGAGCATTCTCGCTCCTACGAAAAGCAGTCCGTAGGGCGAATAACCTGGAACAGGTTATCCGCCGGCCAGTGAGCGGCGGATAACGCTGGCGCGTTATGCACCCTACACCATTGTTCCGGACGCACCTTGCAGGAGCGCGCTTGCTCGCGAACGCTCCTAGACGAGCGAGACGATCTCGACCCTTGGCTGCCCGTCGGCGATCTCCAGGATCGCCAAGGCAATCGGCAACTTGAACCGCCGCGGCCCGGCGCTGCCCGGATTCAGGTACAGCACCCCGTCGCGGACCTCGTTCAGCGGTTTGTGCGAATGCCCGGCCAGCACTACGTCGATGCACTCGGCTGCCGGATTGATGGCCAGCTGCTTGAGGTCATGAATCAGGTAGAGCCGCAGCCCGCCCAGTTCCAGCTGTAGCGTTTCCGGCAGGGCTGCGGCCCAGTCGTCGGTGTCGTTGTTGCCGCGTACCACGTCCAGCGGCGCCAGGGCGCGCAGCTGGTCGAGCAATGAGGCGGGGCCGATGTCGCCCAGGTGCAGGATACGCCCGCAGCCTTGCAGCGCCGCCAGCGCTTCGGGGCGCAGCAGGCCGTGGGTGTCGGCGATGACGCCGATGCGCAGGGAAGTGGTCATCCGGGGAGCATAA
This sequence comes from Pseudomonas sp. PDM17, assembly GCF_014851985.1. Lineage (NCBI taxonomy): Bacteria > Pseudomonadati > Pseudomonadota > Gammaproteobacteria > Pseudomonadales > Pseudomonadaceae > Pseudomonas > Pseudomonas sp. PDM17. The sequence continues at coordinate 652,141 of NZ_JACVAT010000003.1, read as the reverse complement.
ACGACGACGCCACCTGAAGGTGGCGTCGTGGCGGTTCAGCCGTTGTGCGAGGCCTTTGCGGCGTCGGACTCGGGCAGGAACCAGTTGAGCAGCAGGGCGCAGATGCCGCCGGTGGCGACGCCCGATTCCAGCACGTTGCGGATCGCGTGGGGCATGTGCGCGAGGAACTCCGGCACCTGGGAGATGCCCAGGCCCAGCGCCAGGCTGACGGCGATGATCAGCAGCGCGCGGCGGTCCAGGTGGGTGCCGGCGAGGATGTTGATGCCGGAAGCGGCGACGGCACCGAACATCACCATCACCGCGCCGCCGAGCACAGGCTCGGGGACGGCCTGGATCACCCCGGCGACGCTGGGGAACAGGCCCAGCACGATGAGCATCGCGGCGATCCACAGGCCGACGTGGCGGCTGGCGACGCCGGTCAGCTGGATCACGCCGTTGTTCTGCGCGAACACCGAGCTTGGGAAGGTGTTGAACAGGCCGGCCAGCAGCGAGTTGGCGCCATTCACCAGCACACCGCCCTTGATGCGCTGCATCCACAGCGGGCCTTCGACCGGCTGCTTGGAGATCTTGCTGGTGGCGGTGACGTCACCGATGGCTTCCAGCGAGGTCACCAGGTAGATCACCAGCATCGGGATGAACAGGCTCCAGGAGAAGCCCAGGCCGAAGTGCAGCGGCACCGGGACCTGGAAGGCCGGCGCCTCGTGCATGCCGGTGAAGTCCAGACGGCCCAGATAGCCGGCCAGCGCGTAGCCCACGGCCAGGGCGATGACGATGGCGCCGCTGCGCATCCACACCACCGGGATGCGGTTGAGGATGACGATGATTGCCAGCACCAGGCCCGACAGCATCAGGTTCTCGCCGTTGGCGAAGGTGCCGTTGCCCATGGCGGAGAAGCCGCCACCCATGCTGATCAGGCCGACCTTGATCAGGGTCAGGCCGATCATCAGCACCACAATGCCGGTGACCAGCGGAGTGATCAGGCGCTTCACGAAGGGCAGGATGCGCGATACGCCCATCTCCACGAAGGAGCCGGCCATGACCACGCCGAAGATCGCTGCCATCACCGCTTCCACCGGAGTGCCGTTCTTCACCATCAGCGCACCGCCGGCGATCAGCGGGCCGACGAAGTTGAAGCTGGTGCCCTGGACGATCAGCAGGCCCGCGCCGAACGGTCCGAAGCGCTTGCACTGGACGAAGGTGGCGATGCCGGAGATCACCAGCGACATCGACACGATCAGGTTGGTGTCGCGCGGCGACACGCCAAGCGCCTGGCAGATCAGCAGGCCGGGGGTGACGATGGGCACGATGATCGCCAGCAAGTGCTGCAGTGCCGCGAGCAAGGCAATGGGCAGGGCGGGGTGGTCTTCCAGGCCGTAGACCAGGTCGGGCTGGTCCTTGGCGGCGGACGGGTTCTCGAGGGAGCTCATGGGCGGCGGTCCGGAAAAAAGAGCGCGATTTTACTGGCCCACGGCGGGATCGCACAGTGCCATGAGGCAAGTCGGGATGAATGGGGAAGGCCGGGTTCCTACGACGTCTTTGTGCGATGGCACTCCGAAGGCTGTCGGCATGGAAAAAACTGCTGAATTTTCAACAGGGTGCGCGGACGCGTCTGAGTGTGATGGCCCGCTGGCATGGCTTCACTGGAGTGCATCCGGAGCCATTCGGGGTTCCGGCTCAATCCCGAGGGACACGCAAATGCGCAGACAACAACAAGGCTTCACCCTGATCGAGCTGATGATCGTGGTGGCGATCATCGGGATTCTGGCTTCGGTGTCCTTGCCGCTGTATTCGGATTACTCGTCGCGCTCAAGGGCTGCGGCAGCCAAGGCAGAGCTGTCCGCCGTCAAAACTGCTGTGAGCCTTTGTATTTCCGAAACGGGCAAGGCAGATGATTGCAAGGCGGGTGATTACGGGATTCCGAAAGACTTTGCAGCGACGTCCAACATCACCGGCGACTATGCGGTGGAAAATGGTGTGATAAAGGCCACGACCGCAGCCACCGACGCGGATGGGAATTCACTCAAGATCGAGCTGACTCCTACCAAAGCGGAGGGAGGTAGCTCGGTCGCTTGGGAGGAGAAGGGATCCATCTGCAATGCGGATCGTGGGCTCAAGCCGGGGTCGGGTGATTGCCCGAAGGTGCCAGCAACCAAGTCATAAGTCTTCACGTCACATCAATGAAAAAGCCCGGCATCCGCCGGGCTTTTTCACGTCACCGCCAGACTCAACCGTCCAGCAGCGCCTTGTCGCGCACCGCGCCCTTGTCGGCGCTGGTGGCCAACAGGGCGTAGGCCTTCAGTGCGGTGCTCACCTTGCGCGCGCGGGGCTGAGCCGGCTTCCAGCCCTTCTTGTCCTGCTCGGCGCGGCGGGTGGCCAGCTCTTCATCACTCACCAGCAGGTTGATGCTGCGGTTGGGGATGTCGATCAGCACCTTGTCGCCGTCCTGTACCAGGCCGATGGCGCCGCCCGCGGCGGCTTCCGGCGAGGCGTGGCCGATGGACAGGCCCGAGGTGCCGCCGGAGAAGCGGCCGTCGGTGAGCAGGGCGCAGTCCTTGCCCAGGCCCTTGGACTTCAGGTAGCTGGTCGGGTACAGCATTTCCTGCATGCCCGGGCCGCCTTTCGGGCCTTCGTAGCGGATGATCACGATGTCGCCCGGCTTCACTTCGTCGGCGAGGATGCCCTTCACGGCGCCGTCCTGGCTTTCGAAGATCTTCGCGCGGCCTTCGAACACGTGAATGGATTCGTCCACGCCGGCGGTCTTCACCACGCAGCCGTCAAGGGCGATGTTGCCGTACAGCACGGCCAGACCGCCTTCCTGGGAGTAGGCGTGCTCGACGCTGCGGATGCAGCCTTCGGCGCGGTCGGCGTCGAGGGTGTCCCAGCGGGTGCTCTGGCTGAAGGCGACCTGGGTCGGGATGCCGGCGGGGCCGGCCTTGAAGAAGGTGTGGACCTTCTCGTCCTGGGTCTGGGTGATGTCCCACTCGGCGATGGCGTCGGCCATGCTCGGGCTGTGCACGGTCGGTACGTCGGTGTGCAGCAGGCCGCCACGGGCCAGCTCGCCGAGGATGGAGAAGATGCCACCGGCGCGGTGCACGTCTTCCATGTGGTACTTCTGGATGTTCGGCGCGACCTTGCACAGCTGCGGCACTTTGCGCGACAGGCGATCGATGTCGCGCAGGTCGAAGGCGATCTCCGCCTCCTGGGCGGCGGCCAGCAGGTGCAGGATGGTGTTGGTCGAGCCGCCCATGGCGATGTCCAGGGTCATGGCGTTCTCGAACGCCTTGAAGCTGGCGACGTTGCGCGGCAGTACGGACTCGTCGCCTTCGCCGTAGTAGCGCTGGCACAGCTCGACGGCCAGGCGGCCGGCGCGCAGGAACAGCTGCTCGCGGTCGGCGTGGGTGGCCAGGGTCGAACCGTTGCCCGGCAGGGACAGGCCCAGGGCCTCGGTCAGGCAGTTCATCGAGTTGGCGGTGAACATGCCGGAGCAGGAGCCGCAGGTCGGGCAGGCGCTGCGCTCGTACTCGGCAACCTTTTCGTCGGAGCAGGAGTCGTCGGCGGCGACGACCATGGCATCCACCAGGTCCAGGCCGTGGCTGGCGAGCTTGGTCTTGCCGGCTTCCATCGGGCCACCGGAGACGAACACCACCGGGATGTTCAGGCGCAGGGCGGCCATCAGCATGCCGGGGGTGATCTTGTCGCAGTTGGAGATGCAGACGATGGCGTCGGCGCAGTGGGCGTTGACCATGTATTCCACGGAGTCGGCGATGATCTCGCGCGACGGCAGGGAATAGAGCATGCCGTCATGGCCCATGGCGATGCCGTCGTCGACGGCGATGGTGTTGAATTCCTTGGCCACGCCGCCGTGTTTTTCAATCTCGCGGGCGACCAGCTGGCCCAGATCCTTCAGGTGTACGTGGCCGGGCACGAACTGGGTGAAGGAGTTGGCGATGGCGATGATCGGCTTCTTGAAGTCTTCGTCCTTCATCCCGGTGGCGCGCCAGAGGGCACGGGCGCCGGCCATGTTGCGGCCGTGGGTGGAGGTTTTCGAGCGGTAATCGGGCATGACAGGTTCCTGCGCATCAGGTCACGGTGGGAGTCGATCCGGGTCTTCTGTGCGGCGGCGTACAGCGGGTAGGGCTGGCCGGCGAGACCTTGAGCAAACTCTAAGTCGTATCGTGAGCGCGGTACGCACCGGATGCAAACAGCAGATGGCCTTGCATGGGCGAGGTCGGCGCGGGGCTTGGCGGGGTCGCCGCCTGCTCGGCCGGGGCTCACAGGCCCGCCGGGGGATAAATGGCAGGAATGCCCCGGATTCTACGCCGGCCCTTGCCGCCAGGGAAAGGCTGGCGGTCGGCACAAGGCATAGACTTTCGCCGCCCCGGCGTGGTCTGAATGGCCACTGGCGCTTTTCCCGTCCCGTTCGTTGAAGGAGCAACCCCATGAAAGTCACCCGCATCGCCCTGCTCGTCGCGCTGTTTGCCGGCAGTGTGCAGGCCTCGTCCGACGAAGCCTGGCAGGCGCAGGACAAGCAGCAGCGCGAAGCCTGCCTGGCGCTGAGCCATCTGCAGAACAAGAAGGTGCTGGGCTCGCCGGTGCTGTTCGACGACAGCGTGGGCTACACGGCGCTGATGATCGGAGGGACCTATGCGCAGAAGCACATGAAGGGCAAGCCGGGCCGCGAGCTGTGCCTGTTCGAGCGCAAGACCGGCAACGCAGTCATCAGCGAGGCGGACTCGCTGATGCCGATGAAGTAATCGCAGGAGGGGATGGCGGATAAAGCGTTCCGCTTTATGCGCCCTACGCGGCTGCACACCGTAGGGCGCATAACGCCCCCGGCGTTATCCGCCATCCATTGCTGCAATGAAAAACGGGGCGTTCCCCTGCGGAAACGCCCCGTTTTCTGGAGTGACGTGAAGCCTTAGCCGTTGGGCAGCAGGCGCACGGTCAGGCTTTTGATGTAGCGGGTTTCCGGGATTGCCAGGTGCACCGGGTGGTCCGGACCCTGACCGCCGCGCTCGAGCAGCTGGATGTTGCGGTCCAGGTGGCGGGCGCTGCCCAGCAGGATGTTCTGCAGGTCGTCCTCGGGCAGGTGCATGGAGCAGGAGGCACTGACCAGCACGCCGTCCTTGGACAGCAGGCGCATGGCCTGTTCGTTGAGGCGGCGGTAGGCGGCCTCGCCGTTCTTCAGGTCCTTCTTGCGCTTGATGAAGGCGGGCGGGTCGGCAACGATCACGTCAAAGCGCTCGTCGGCGGCCTTCAGCTCGCGCAGGGCGTCGAACACGTCGCCTTCCACGCAGGCGACTTTTTCGGCGAGGCCGTTCAGCGTGGCGTTGCGCTCGACGCCGTCGAGGGCGAAGCCGGAGGCATCGACGCACATCACTTCGCTGGCGCCGAAGGCCGCGGCCTGGATGCCCCAGCCGCCGATGTAGCTGAACAGGTCGAGCACGCGCTTGCCCTGCACGTAGGGCTGCAGGCGGGCGCGGTTCATACGGTGGTCGTAGAACCAGCCGGTCTTCTGGCCGGCCAGCACCGGGGCTTCGAACTTCACGCCGTTCTCTTCCAGGGCCACCCATTCCGGGACTTCGCCGTAGGCGTTGGCGACATAGCGCTCCAGGCCTTCGGCGTCACGGGCGCTGGAATCGTTCTTCCACAGTACAGCGCTGGGCTTGAGCACCTGCAGCAGGGCGGCAAGCACGTCGTCGCGGTGTTTTTCCATGGTCGCCGAGGCGAGCTGGACCACCAGTACATCGCCGAAACGGTCCACCACCAGGCCCGGCAGCAGGTCCGAGTCGCCGTAGACCAGGCGGTAGAAAGGCTTGTCGAACAGGCGGTCGCGCAGGCTCAGGGCGACGTTCAGGCGGTGAACCAGCAGGGATTTGTCGAGAACGTGCTTGGTATCGCGGGAAATCAGGCGAGCGCAGATGAGGTTGTTCGGGCTCATCGCGACGATGCCCAGCGGCTTGCCGTTGGCCATTTCCAGAATGGCCTGTTCGCCGGCGCCGAATCCGTTCAGCGGGGTGGCGGCGACGTCCACCTCGTTGCTGTAGACCCACAGGTGGCCGGCGCGCAGGCGGCGCTCGGCGTTGGCTTTCAGACGCAGGCTGGGCAGGGTCATGGGGGAGGGCTCCGGCAAAAAGAGCGGGATTATAGCGCAGCAGCGTGCGCCGCCGGAGCGCGGCGCACGGGCTTTTGATCGGCGGCTCTCAGGCGGCGAGGGTTTCGATCAGTTGCTTGCTGAAGGCGGGGATGTCGTCGGGCTTGCGGCTGCTGATCAGTCCGCCATCGTTGACCACCTGTCGGTCGACCCAGTGGCCGCCGGCGTTGTTGATGTCGTCCTTGAGCGAGTTCCAGCTGGTCAGGGTCTTGCCCTTCACCAGGCCGGCGGAGACCAGTAACCAGGCGCCATGGCAGATCACTGCGATGGGTTTGTCGGCGTGAGCGGCCTTTTGCACGATTTCCTGGGCCTTGGGCAGGTTGCGGATCTGGTCGGCGTTGATCACCCCGCCCGGCAGCAGCACGGCATCGTACTCTTCGATGCGCGCCGTTTCGAAGGTGCCGTCGACCTTGAAACTGTCCGCCGGCTGGTCGTGGTTCCAGCCGCGCACCTTGTCCTTGCTGTCGGAGAGGATCTTCACCTTGGCACCGGCTTCCTTCAGTGCGTCGCGGGGGCCAGTCAGCTCCACCTGCTCGAAACCGTCGGTGACCAGGATGGCGATAGTCTTGCCTTTGAGTGTCTGGCTCATGTGGCTTGTCTCCCATTTCGTCCGCTTGGGTGTAAAGGTTCCGACACAGCCGCCGATGAAAGTTCAATCAAAAGCAGCACTTCCAGAAGCCCTGGCTCTGGGTAAACTGTGCGCCCCGTCAACTTTTCCCAGCGCGCCCATGTCTCAAGAACTCTCCGCCGAACAGATCCGTCAGGCCCTGCAGGGCATCAGCGTGCCGCCGCAGCCGCAGATCATGGTTGACCTGCAGATGGAGCAGTTCATGCCCAACCCGGACCTGAAGGCGATCGCCAAGCTGATCAGCCAGGATCCGGGGCTGTCCGGCGCGCTGCTGAAGCTGGTGAACTCGCCGTTCTTCGGCCTGGCCAACCGCATCACCTCGATCCAGCGCGCGGTGAACCTGCTGGGCAGCCGCTCGGTGATCAACCTGATCAACGCCCAGTCGATCAAGGGCGAGATGAGCGACGCGACCATCGTCACCCTCAACCGCTTCTGGGACACCGCTCAGGACGTGGCCATGAGCTGCCTGACGCTGGCCAAGCGCATCGGCTACGAGTCGGTGGACGAGGCCTACGCGCTGGGGCTGTTCCACAACTGCGGCATCCCGCTGATGCTCAAGCGCTTCCCGCACTACATGGCGGTGCTGGAGGAGGCCTACGCCAGCGCAAGCGACGAGCGCCGCGTGGTGGACACCGAGAACCGCGTGCTGAACACCAACCATGCGGTGGTCGGCTACTTCACCGCGCGCTCCTGGCGCCTGCCGGAGCACGTCTGCGAGGCTATCGCCAACCACCACAATGCGCTGTCGATTTTCAGCGAGGACAACTGCCGCGATACCCAGCTGAAGAACCTGCTGGCGATCCTCAAGATGGCCGAGCACATCTGCGGCTCTTACCGCGTGCTGGGCAACCAGGACGAGGACCACGAGTGGGAGAGCGTGCGCGCGCTGGTACTGGATTACGTCGGGCTCAGCGAATACGACTTCGAGAATCTCAAGGCGAGCATTCTCGAGTTGGGTGTGGGGCAGGGGACGTACTGACCTCAGGTTCCTGCACTGGAGCTGGATATGAAAAAGCCGGGCATCTGCCCGGCTTTTGCATTCAACGTCGGCGATCAGTCAAGCATGTCTCTGAAACGTGCGTCCTTCTTGTAGGCAATGGTCTGGCTGAAGCCGGGGACCTGGATGCCACGGTCGCTGATCTCGATGGCCTGCTCGTCGATCATGTCGTTGCCAAAGTTGTAGATGATGTCGAAGCGGCCCTGAGTTGCCGCTTCGTCGTACTGCCGGGCGGCAGCGCGGGTGGCTTCGCGGCGGCCCTGGTAGTCGGCGAAGGCGGCGTCGCCGTGGCGCTTGCGCAGCATCTTTTCGGTGATGGCCGGGGACAGCAGCACGCCGGTGGCGTTGTTGCCGCCGAAGCCCTTGGAATTGATGAAGCAGACTTCCAGGTCGTCGCGGCGCACGTCGCTGCTGGACAGGGCGATGTGGTCCTTGAAGACGTCGTCGGCGAACTTGTCGACGGTCTTGATGCCGGGGATGACGCCGTAGCGGAAGGTACCCAGGGCGGAGATCATCTGGTCGGCGCTGGCGGTGGCCAGGGAGTGGCCGACGAAGGCTTTCACCGCGGTGACCGGCCAGCCCTCGATGCCGAAGGCGGTGGCGACGCGGTCGAGGATTTCCGATTCCGTGACGCGGTTGGCCGGGGTGCTGGAGCCGTGGGCGTGGACGAAGCTGTGCTGGCGCACGCTCTTCTCGCCGACGATCTGAGCGGCGGCGGCCACGGCCTTGGCCATGGTCAGGTAGTTGCCCGGGCCGGGGGCGGAGATGGACTTCTTGAAGCCGTCGGCGTTGATGAATACGTCCGGCACCGAGCCGTGGATGTCGGCGCCCAGCTCCAGGGCCAGGGCGTCGTCCATCAGCACGACGTACTGCGCGGACTCGGCCAGGGAGAAGCCGCAGTTGTCGCCGAACGGGCGGCTGGCGCGGCGGAAGTCGACTTCGTCGCGGCCTTCGATGTGGCGCAGGCCTTCCTCGGTGGCCAGCGCGCCCATGGCGGCGTAGCCCTCGATGATCTCGGAGGTGATTGGCGCTTCGGCGTTGCCGACGATGGCCACGCGGGCCTGGCCGGTGGTGATGACGTCGATGCCTTTCTGCAGGTTGTACAGGAAGGTGGCGCAGGCGCCGGTGACGCTGCCGGTCATGCCGACGCTGCCCAGCACGTAGGCGTTGATGAAGTCGGTGGGCATGCTGTTGAAGCCCAGCGGCAGCTGCTTGGCCGACACGCGGTGGCCGCGCAGGCGCGACTGCAGCAGGCCGCCGAAGCCGTTCTCGTCCAGTTGGCTCATGATGCTGCTGGAGAACACGGCGATTTCGTCAGGCTGGACGGCGTTGCAGATGGTCTGCCAGTCGAGGCCGGTGGAGCGCACTGCGTCGGTGGCGGCGACCACGGACATCTGCAGGCCGCGCGGGTGGAAGCGTGAGTTGTACAGCTCGCTCGGCTCGAAGCCGGTGGGCAGCTGGCCGGCGGATTTCACCGGCAGCGCGCGGTAACTGTCGACCTTGAATTCGCAGCTGTCGTGCAGGGTGACGCGGACTTCGCCGCCTTCGAGTTCTTCCACCGACCAGTTGGCCGGCAGCGGCTCGGGCAGTTGCTTGCGCAGGGTGGTGAAGGTCACCGGGCTGCCGGCGGCGCTGACGGTCAGGCTCTTGTGGCAGTGCGCGGCGTCGACGTCGAGGTATTGCAGCTCGATGCGACGGATCAGGGTGGACTGGCGAATCTGCTGCTCGAAGCGCTGCTCGATGGTGGCCAGGTCGAGGCTGTTGCCGTCGGCGTCCTGGTACTGGCCGTCGACGACCTTGACCAGTTTCATCATGACCGCGAGACCGGCGAGGGTTTCCTGGCGGGCGGCGGACTCCATGGATTCGAGGACGGTGCGGCGGAACCCATGGTGGAAGGAACTGCGGCCAGCCGCGTTATATCCACCAAAACCAACGATGACCGGTAGTCGAGACATCTCTCGGAAACTCCTTCAGCAAGTGCATCTTGCGCGCCGGACGACGGTGGCCCATGGCGGGGCGGCCCGGTGGCACAAAGCCAGGCGTGGCTTCTAGTGATTCGGAATGCTTTAGCTGACGAGGATGATGACCGCTGAGTCACGCTCGCGCCAGGATTTGTCGGAAGAAGGCGACGAGTTCCCGAGCGAATCCTGCAGGGCTCATGAATGAAAACGGGAGCCGCGGAGGGCTCCCGTTTTTTACCGCGGCAGAACTCAGCGGTATTCGATGCCAGCTTTCTTGGTGCTGACGCGAGTACCGGACTTGCCTTCGGTGATGGCGACGATGTTTTCCAGCGAGCCGATCACTGCGTCCTTGCCGGTCGCGCGGGCGAACTCGATGGCGGCCATGACCTTCGGGCCCATGGAGCCGGCGGCGAAGCCTAAGCGTTCCAGTTCGTCCGGGTGGGCCTGGGCGATGCCTTTCTGGGTCGGTTTGCCCCAGTCGATGTAGGCCGCGTCCACGTCGGTGGCGATGATCAGGATGTCGGCCGACAGTTCCTGGGCCAGCAGCGAGGAGCAGAGGTCCTTGTCGATCACCGCCTCGACGCCGGAGAGTTTCTTGCCGGATTCGTCGTACATGGTCGGGATGCCGCCGCCGCCCGCGCAGATGACGATGGTGCCTTTTTCCAGCAGCCACTTGACCGGGCGGATCTCGAAGATGCGCTTCGGACGCGGGCTGGCCACGACGCGGCGGAACTTGTCACCGTCCGGGGCGATGCTCCAGCCTTTCTCCTTGGCGAGGGCTTCAGCCTCTTCCTTGGAGTAGACCGGGCCGATGGGCTTGGTCGGGTTCTTGAAGGCCGGGTCCTTGGAGTCGACCTCGACCTGGGTGAGCAGGGTGGCGAACGGTACTTCGAACGGCAGAAGGTTGCCCATTTCCTGTTCGATCATGTAGCCGATCATGCCTTCGGTCTCGGCGCCGAGAACGTCCAGCGGGTACGGGCTGACCTTCTCGTAGGCCGCGCCCTGCAGGGCCAGCAGGCCGACCTGCGGGCCGTTGCCGTGGGCGATCACCAGTTCGTTGCCGGGGGCAACCTTGGCGATCTGTTCGGCAGCGATCCGTACGTTGGTGCGCTGGTTGTCGGCAGTCATGGGCTCGCCACGACGCAGCAGGGCATTGCCGCCCAATGCGACGACGATACGCATATTCAGTTCCTCCGAAAGAGTGGGAGCACCCGGACCGGCGACCTTGTCGCGGTCCGGGGCTGTCCGGCATTACATGTCGGCGAGGGTCGAAACGAGGATTGCCTTGATGGTGTGCATGCGGTTTTCCGCCTGCTCGAAGGCAATGTTGTACGGGGATTCGAAGACGTCTTCGGTCACTTCGATGCCGTTCTTCAGGTGCGGGTACTTGGCGGCGATGTCCTTGCCGACCTTGGTCTCGCTGTTGTGGAAGGCGGGCAGGCAGTGCATGAACTTCACGCGCGGGTTGCCGGCGGCCTTCATCATTTCCATGTTGACCTGGTAGGGCAGCAGCTCGTTGATGCGTTCGCCCCAGGCTTCGACCGGCTCACCCATGGATACCCAGACGTCGGTGTGGATGAAGTCCACGCCCTTGACGGCTTCTTTCGGGTCTTCGGTGATGGTGATGCGGGCACCGCTTTCTTCAGCGAACTTCTTGCAGGCGGCGACGTGTTCGTCGGTCGGCCAGAGTTCCTTGGGAGCTGCAATGCGCACGTCCATGCCGAGCTTGGCGCCGATCAGCAGCAGGGAGTTACCCATGTTGTTGCGGGCGTCGCCCAGGTAGGCGTAGCTGATGTCGTGCAGGGGCTTGTCGCTGTGCTCGCGCATGGTCAGCACGTCGGCCAGCATCTGGGTCGGGTGGTATTCGTCGGTCAGGCCGTTGAACACCGGGACACCGGCGAACTTGGCCAGCTCTTCGACGATTTCCTGCTTGAAGCCACGGTATTCGATGGCGTCGTACATGCGGCCCAGTACGCGGGCGGTGTCCTTCATCGATTCCTTGTGGCCGATCTGCGAGGAGTTCGGGTCGATGTAGGTGACGTTGGCGCCCTGGTCATAGGCGGCGACTTCGAAGGCGCAGCGGGTGCGGGTCGAGGTCTTTTCGAAGATCAGCGCAATGTTGTTGCCTTTCAGGTGTTGCTGCTCGGTACCGGTGTACTTGGCGCGTTTCAGGTCGCGGGACAGGTCGAGCAGATAGCGCAACTCGCGGGTGCTGTGGTGCATCAGGCTGAGCAGGTTGCGGTTGTGCATGTTGAAAGCCATGGTGTTTCTCCTTGTGGGATCCAATCTCGGCCCTCGTCAGTACAGCTCGTGGCTGGCGGGGCGGGCGGCCCTGGCAAGGGCCGCCTCGTGAGGTCAATGCGCTCTGGTTGAGGTAGTCGCGTTTATCGGGTGCCGATCGATCAATAGTCGATCGGGTCGCGGATGATCGGGCAGGTCATGCAGTGACCGCCGCCACGGCCCCGGCCCAGTTCGCCGGCGCTGATGGTGATGACTTCCACGCCAGCCTTGCGCAGCAGGGTGTTGGTGTAGGTGTTGCGGTCGTAACCCACTACCACGCCCGGTTCCAGGCAGACCACGTTGTTGCCGTCGTCCCACTGCTCGCGTTCGGCGGCGAAGCTGTTGCCGCCGGTTTCGACGACGCGCAGTTTCTTCAGTCCCAGGGACTCGGCGACGACGGTCATGAAGTCCTTGTCTTCGCGCTGGACGTTGATGCCGTAGGGGCTCTTCTCGTCCGGGCGCAGGATGAACGGAACGATCTCTTTCACCACTTCGGGGAAGACGGTGACCAGGTCGCGGTCGCAGAAGGTGAAGACGGTGTCCAGGTGCATCGCGGCGCGGGATTTCGGCAGGCCGGCGACGATGACTTTCTCGGCAGCGCCCTTGGCGAACAGCGCCTGGGCTACCTGGCCGATGGCCTGACGGGAGGAGCGTTCGCCCATGCCGATCAGGACGACGCCATTGCCGATGGGCATCACGTCACCACCCTCGAGGGTGGACATGCCGTGATCCTTGTCCGGATCGCCGTACCAGACTTCGTATTCGGCGTTGGTGAATTCCGGGTGGAACTTGTAGATGGCGGTGGTCAGCAGGGTTTCCTGACGTCGCGCCGGCCAGTACATCGGGTTCAGGGTCACACCGCCGTAGATCCAGCAGGTGGTGTCACGGGTGAACTGGGTGTTGGGCAGCGGCGGCAGCAGGAAGCTGGAGTGGCCCAGGTAGTCGCGGTACATCTTCAGCGCCTTGGCGCCTTCGCTTTCCGGGATGTCGTCGGAGGCCACGCCGCCGATGAGGAACTCGGCCAGTTTGCGCGGCTCCAGGCTTTCGAGCCAGGAGCGCAGCTCGAGGGTCAGGCCGAGGCCGACGCTGTCAGCGGTGATCTTGCGATCGAGGATCCACTTCAGGGCTTCGGGGTTCGCCACGATGTCGGTCAGCAGGTTGTGCATTTCCAGAACATCGATGCCGCGTTCGCGCATCTTGGTGACGAAGTCGAAGTGGTCGCGCTTCGCCTGGTTCACCCAGATAACGTCGTCGAACAGCAACTCGTCGCAGTTGCTCGGGGTCAGGCGTTGATGGGCGAGTCCGGGCGAGCAGACCATCACTTTGCGTAGTTTGCCAGCTTCAGAATGGACGCCAAGTTTGGTTTTTTCCGTGCTCATGAGATGTCTCCAGGAGTTACAGAGTGAGGAAGCCGTCGTAGAGGCCATAGGCCGCGATCAGTGCACCGATCACGACAACCGCGAAGATGAGCTTCTCGACATTGGTGAAGATGGGTTGACCCACTTCGTGTTTCGCTTTGGCGAAGAGGATGACGCCGGGCGCGTACAGCAGCGCCGACAGCAGCAGGTACTTCAGGCCGCCTGCGTAGATCAGCCACACCGCGTAGAGAACCGAGATACCAGCGATGATCAGGTCTTTGGTGCGGTCGGCCGAGTCGGTCTCGTAGGTCTCGCCCTTGACTGCCAGCAGCAGGCCGTAGGCCGCGGACCAGAAGTACGGGATCAGGATCATCGAGGTGGCCAGCAGCAGCATCTTGGTGTACGGGTCCATGCCACCGTCGGCGCTGCCGGAGGTGAAGAACACGATGACCAGGAAGACCTGCACGCAGATGTTGGTCAGCCAGAGGGCGTTGGCCGGCACCTGATTGGCGTTCTCCTTGCGGAGGAACTCCGGCATGGTGTGGTCCTTGGCGGCGGCGAACATGATCTCGGCGCACAGCAGCACCCAGGAGAGCAGGGCACCCAGCAGGGAGATGAGCAGGCCGACGCTGATCAGGACCGCGCCCCAGTGGCCGACCACATGCTCCAGCACCAGTGCCATCGACGGGTTCTGCAGTTTGGCCAGTTCCGGCTGGGTCATCACGCCCATGGACAGCACGTTCACCAGTACCAGCAGCAGCAGGACGGTGATGAAGCCGATCACGGTGGCCTTACCGACGTCCGAACGTTTTTCCGCACGGGAGGAGAAGATGCTCGCGCCCTCGATGCCGATGAACACCCACACGGTGACCAGCATCATGTTGCGCACCTGGTTCATCACGCTGCCCAGGTCAGGATTGCTCTTGCCCCAGATGTCCGCGGTGAAGATGTCCAGCTTGAAGGCGAACAGGCAGATCAGGATGAACAGGAACAGTGGGACGATCTTCGCCACCGTGGTGATGGTGTTGATGAACGCCGCTTCCTTGATCCCGCGCAGTACCAGGAAGTGCAGGGCCCACAAGAGGATCGACGCGCAGACGATCGCCGCGACGGTGTCGCCCTTGCCGAAGATCGGGAAGAAGTAGCCCAGGGTGCTGAACAGCAGGAGGAAGTAACCGACGTTGCCGAGCCAGGCGCTGATCCAGTAACCCCAGGCCGAGGAGAAGCCCATGTAGTCACCGAAACCGGCCTTGGCGTAGGCGTACACACCGCCGTCGAGTTGGGGTTTGCGGTTGGCCAGGGTCTGGAAGACGAATGCCAGGGTCAGCATACCGACCGCGGTGATGGCCCAACCGATGAGGATCGCGCCGACGTCAGCGCTGGCGGCCATGTTTTGCGGGAGAGAGAAGATGCCCCCGCCAATCATCGAGCCGACAACAAGAGCCGTCAAAGCGCCTAGCTTTAGTTTTTGGCTGCTTTCTTGCGACATTTAAGAATCTCCCTATAGGAAGTTGGAGAGTGAGGCTATTTAGCGCCCGTCTTGGCGGGGCACTCCTGATTCAGGTCAATAGCTTGCTATCCAATGTATTGGGCAGTACTTCCTGCTCTGCCCACCCCGCATAAACCATAGGAGAGGTTTTGCATTAGCGCCCGATTTAGAGGGGATTTCGTGAAGATTTGAGCGCGGTTTCATGACCGCAGAATGGCAGTCGATTTCGCAGGCCCACGCAGGGCGCGCCGTTGCGCTTGATTCGCAGGTGCAGAGAGGCGCAGGACCGCTATGTAGGAAAGTCCTGAACGAAGATGCGGAAGGGGAAAATTGGCCGGGGCAGGATCACTGCACCCGGCGATGCGCCTGTCGAATCGAAGGCGCGAGATGGCAAGAAGCCCGAAGGACACCGCCCGGTTCGTGGCCCGGCGGGCGCGACGTGGCGGGCACGTCGCGAGATGTGATGCACAAGGCAATCGCACCCGTGTCGCAGAGCAAGGTGTGTGCCAGGGCTGAAGACTACGTCAGAGCGCTCTGTAGCGCTGTTCGCCCTTGGTCGCAGTCCAGGCCATCGGCGGATTTCTGCTCAGATGTCGCCATCGTCGGCGGAATTTCCGCCACTGCCGGAGAACAGCAGGCCGTGCTTGCGCAGTTTGTCGTGCAGGGTCTTGCGCGGTACGCCCAGCGCTTCGGCAAGGCTGCGCAGGGAGTTGTGTGAGCGGCCCATCTCGGCGGCGATCAGTGAGCGCTCGAAGGATTCCACCTGCTCGTTCAGTCCGGCGCCGGGAGTGGCGGCGGTGGCCTGCCCGTGGCTGTCGTCCAGCCCCAGGTCCAGGCCCAGAGCATAGCGCTCCGCGGCGTTCTGGAGCTCGCGCACATTGCCCGGCCAGCCGTGTGCCAGCAGTTGCGCCCGCTGCGCGGAGTCCAGCGGGCGGGCATTCAGGCCATGGCGCTGCGCGCCGCGTTCGGCAAAGTGCTGGAACAGCAGCAGGATGTCGTCGCCCCGTTCGCGCAGTGGTGGAATGCGCAGACTGGCGACATTGAGGCGGTAGTAGAGGTCGGCGCGGAAGCGGCCTTCATCGGAGGCCAGGCGCAGGTCCTCCTTGGTCGCCGCGATGATGCGGATATCCAGTGGAATGAGCTGGTTGGAGCCCAGGCGCTCGACGGTGCGCTCCTGCAACAGGCGCAGCAGCTTCACCTGGACGTCCAGGCTCATGCTCTCGATCTCGTCGAGGAACAGCGTGCCGCCGTTGGCGAACTCGAACTTGCCGATGCGGCGCTTCTGCGCGCCAGTGAAAGCGCCCTGTTCGTGGCCGAACAGTTCGCTCTCCACCACTGACTCGGCCAGCGCGCCGGCGTTGATGGCGACAAAGGGACCGTTGCGGCGGCTCGACAGGTCATGCAGGGCGCGGGCGACGACTTCCTTGCCCGAGCCGGTTTCGCCCAGTACCAGCACGTCCGCCTGGATCGCCGCGAGCGACGCGACCTGTTGCTGCAGACGCTGCATTGGCGCGGACTGGCCAACCAGGCGGCCACGGACTTCCTTCTGCTCGGTCAGGGCCAGGCGCAGGCTGCGGTTCTCCAGCACCAGCCGGCGCACATCGAGCGCGCGGCGAACGCTGTCCAGCAGCGCGTCGCTGGGGAAGGGTTTTTCGAGAAAATCGTAGGCGCCCGAGCGCATGGCTTTCACCGCCAGCGGTACATCGCCATGGCCGGTGACCAGGATCACCGGTAACTCGGAATCCTGCGCGTGCAGTTGCTCCAGCAACTGCAGGCCATCGATGCCTGGCATGCGGATGTCGCTGACGATCACTCCCGGCCAGTCGCGCGCCTGCTGCGGATCGATCTGCCGTGCATCGCCCAGGGCGACCACCTTGAAGCCGGCGAGGTCGAGGGTCTGGCAGAGCGCCTGGCGCAGGTGTGGGTCGTCATCGATCAGCAGCACCTGGGTGGTGGAGTCGAACGGCTCGGCCGAGCTCATGCGCGGGTTTCCTCTTGCGGCGTCAGCGTCACGCCGGGAATGCCCGGCAACAGGTGCAATTGTACGAGAGCGCCGCCTTCGGGGTGATTACCCAATTCAAGATGTCCGCCCAGCGTGCGTAACAGGGTGTCGCAGATGGCCAGGCCCAGACCCAGGCCCTTCGCGCTGGTCTTGGTCGTGAAGAAGGGCTCACGGGCATGGGCCAGGGCCTCTTCGGAGAAGCCGGGACCGTTGTCGCGCAGGGACAGGATGATGCGCTCGGGCGTCTGCTCGGCGGTCAGCCAGATGCGCCTTGGCAGTCCCTTCTCGGTCAGCGCGTCGAGGGCGTTGGAGATCAGGTTGGAAAGGATCTGCCGCAGCCTCGTTTCGCCGGCCTGCACCCAGATCGCCGCGTCGGGCAGGTCGCGCAGCAGCTCCACGTTCATCGCCTGGCGGCGCTGGGCGACCAGGGCCAGGGCGTCATTGATCGCCGGTTGCAGGGCGACGTTCTCCGGTGCGCGCCGGGCGCCGCGGGCGTAGGCCTTGAGGTGGCCGATGATCGAGGCCATGCGCCCGGTCAGTTCGCCGATCTGCTCGAGGTTGCCACGGGCATCGCTGTAGCGCTCGTGGTCGAGCAGTACGCGGGCATTGTCGGCGTAGCTGCGGATCGCCGCCAGCGGCTGGTTGAGCTCATGGCTGATGCTGGCGGACATGGTGCCCAGGGCGGTGAGCTTGCCGGCCTGCACTACTTCATCCTGGGCGTGCATCAGTTCGCGCTGCGCCTGCTCGCGGTTGCTGACTTCCTGCTGCAGCCGCGTGTTGGCGCCCTCCAGCTCCTGGGTGCGCTCCTGCACGCGCAGTTCCAGTTCGTGCTTGGCCTGTGCCTCCAGTGCAATGCGTTCGAGGTAATGGCGGCGGCTGATCGTCAGCAGCGACAGCAGCAGAAGGAGTGCGACCAGGGTGGCTGCGCCGATCAGGATGACACTGCGTACCGGTGCGTCGACTTGAGTGCGGGGGGTATAGATACTGACGGTCCAGCCGGTCTCCGGCAGGTGACGGCTCTGGCTGATCCAGCGGCGCTGGTCGATCTTCAGCGGTGCCGGGTGCAGCACCGGATAGGGAATGTTTTCGGCGATCTCGCGTTGCTTGGCGGGTGAGAGTTCCTTGCCGGTGTGAAAGCGCCACGCGTTGCTGGACGAGAGGATGACAACGCCGTTGGAGTCCATCACCAGCAGCTGCTCGGGCGTATTGCCCCAGAGCTGCTCCATGTGTTCGAGGTCGACCTTCACCACCAGTACACCGAGCAGTTTGCCGCCGTCACGCACGTCGCTGGCGAAGTAATAGCCGCGTCGTTTGGAGGTGGTGCCCAGGCCGAAGAAACGGCCCTGTCGGCCCTGGGTCGCTTCCTTGTAGTACGGGCGGAAGGCGAAGTTGCGGCCGACGAAGCTGTCCGGTTGATCCCAGTTGGAGGCGGCGTGGGTCATGCCGTCTGCCTGGATCAGGTAGATAACGTCCGCCCCGGTACGCCCGCGGATGCGCTGCAGTTCGAGGTTGGCGGCGTTCTGTGCTGTCAGGCTCTCCGGCGCCTGCAGCGCAGTGCGCAGGGTCGGCAGTTCACCGAGGATCGGCGGCAGGTCCTCGTAGCGGCGCAGGGTGCCGAGCAGGTTCGCGACGTAGAGGTCGAGAGTCTGCTGGTTCTGCTCGGCCAGTTGCTCGCTGTAGTAGCGCTCGGCGAAGAAGTGCAGTGGCCAGAGCAGCGGGGCGAGCAGGAGCGCCAGCAGGGCCAGCGATCGCCAGCGGGTCAGGTGTGGATTCAAGGCGGCGGACATCGTATGCGGTTGCTTCCGCCGCCGATGCTACACCGATCAGCGTTCGATGGGCTGCAGTTGCAGCAGTTTCATCAGGCGCGCCACGCTTTCCTCGAGGCTGAGGCGGTTGGTGTCGATGCGTTCGAAGGGCTCCAGCGGTTCTTCATAGGGAGAGCCGATACCTGTGAAGTCCGGCAGCGTTCCCGCCCGCGCCTTCTTGTACAGCCCTTTGGGATCGCGCTCCTCGCAGACGCTGAGATCGGTGCTCAGGTGAATTTCACGGAAGCGCTCTTCGCCGATGATCTGGCGTGCCTGCTCGCGATCCTGGCGAAAGGGCGAGATGAAGGACGTGATGACGATCAGTCCGGCGTCGTTCATCAGATTGGCCACCTCGGCCACCCGGCGGATGTTCTCGGTGCGGTCATCGTGGCTGAAGCCCAGGTCCTTGCACAGGCCGTGGCGGACGTTGTCACCGTCAAGTACCACGGCGGAGTAGCCCAGTTCATGCAGCGCATATTCCAAGGCAAAGGCCAGGGTGGACTTGCCCGAGCCGCTCAGACCGGTCAGCCAGAGTGTTGCCGGCTGCTGGCGCATGCGGGTGGCGCGTTCTTCGATGCTCAGGCGGCCGGTGTGCCAGCGGATGTTCTGATTGGTACTCATGCTCGCGCAGTTCCTATCGTTCGCTCACTCAGCTGACCAGGCCGCGACCACAATAGTGATCGTCCAGTACCAGGCGCTTGAGCAGTTGACGCTCGTCTTCGTCGGGATTTTCGCTGAAGGTCGACCAGATATCCCTGGCCAGTTCGCGCGGAGGCAGGAAATCTGCATGCAGCGTGGCGCGAACGTCCAGCACATCGGTCAGATAGGCCAGGGCCCCGCTCTGAATCTGGTGGCGGATCTCACGAGCAGCCAGCTCTTCATCCTCCAGCGCCTGATACTGCGCCAGCGGCGTGCCGTCGGTATCCAGACGATAGTGATTGACCTGGGCATCGTCGGCGCTGAGCAACTGCTCAAGCATGAAGTTCTGATCGAACAGGCTGCAGTTGCCACGGGTTGCGCGGGACACGCGGTCGGAGAAACACCCATCGGCAAATACTCCGGCCTCGCCGGCGAAAGCGTCGACGAGTTCGTCTGTGACCAGGTAGTAGCCGTTGACCGGGTGCTTGAGCCAAGCGTTGAGATGGCGCTGGATCGTCCCGGAATAGCCTACGTCGACGACCGCTACTGCGCCCCCTGCGGTCAGTTGTGAGTCTTCCAGGTAGCGGCGCAATGCCGGGGCCTCGATTTCGGCCTGGGCCAGTATGCGCGGCAGCAGGTGGCGCAGTACCGGCTCGATGTGGCTGACATTGTTGTTGCCGATGTCGAGCAGTTGCCGGGCCTTCCACAGGCCGCGGGCTTCCAGATCGCGCAGGTCGGCGTCAGTGAGGGTGACCCCGAAGCGGGCTTCGAGCAGGTTCTCCAAGGTGCCGGCGAAGTAATTGGGTCGGGCGAGAGTCAGCACATCGTCGAAGTCTTTCAGTCGCGGCACGCTGACCGCCCGGCGCGACAGCACCAGGTAGCGCGAGGAGGTGGCAGCCGGTTCGCGTTCGTCCCAGAGGTCGAAAGCGGCTTTCAGCAGCTTGCCCTCGCGGGAGAGGAAATACAGGCGCTCGATACCGTCGCGTTGGGCGCGCTCGCGCAGCCAGGTGACGAAATGGGTGAGCAGCGGGCCGACCACGTTATAGCCCAGCAGCTCGGCCGACCCCTGGGAGAAGGCCGTCGGCCGGAAGGTGCCGAAGGCGATCTTGGCAAAGTTGCGGCGCAACAGCAGGCCCAGAGCCAGCTCAGCGCTGAGGTCGTCGCGGCGGTGGACATTCGCCACCAGGCGGTTCCAGTGCGGCAGCCCGCGGGCCAGGTCGATGGGTTTGAGCACATGCAGCAGGCCCAGCCCCATGTCACCGGGGATCTGCACGTCGGAGCGTTCGTTGTCCCCCACCATGAGCATCTGTTCTGGCTGCAACTGTTCGTCGCGCAGGGCCAGTTCATAGAGTTGGCCCGTGTCCTTGCGAACGCCGATCTCGCCGGAGATGTAGAGCTTGTCCCACTGCAGGATGCTGGATTTCTGCAGCATCGCGGTGATCACTGACTGCGGCAGGAACATATCGCTGAGCAGCACCACGCGCTTGCCCAGTCGCTTGGCATAACGCAGCAGGGCAATGCTTTCCGGACGCGGCGTGACGCAGGCGAACTCGGTTTCTTCCTCGCGCTGGCGCAGGGCCAGGAGTGTGCCCTTCTCAATGCCGGCCAGACGCCCCAGTTCATCAAAGATTTCCGCGGTGGTGATGTCGCGGCCGGCTTTCTCCCGGGCCCGGGCCTCGGCGATGGCACGGTAGCGCAGATACTTCTCTGCGGTGCCCTTGTCCACGCGCTGGGCGGTCAAGCGCTTGATCGATTCTGGATCGAGCAGCGGGCGCAGCAGCAGGGTGTCGAAAATATCGAAGGCGACCGTCTTGATGTTCGGGTTGGAAATCTGCCGTTGCAGATCCTCCTCGCTGCGCGCCAGATAGCTGTCGAAGCGCCAGGCCGACCAGGAGTTGGTGTGCTGGCAGCGCAGGATGGCAGGCGGAAGGCCCTGGCTCTGGCTGGTCAGCACCAGCAGGCGCTCCAGGCAGTGGGCGAAGGTGCCATCGGTCTGCCCGGCTTCCTCGGCGAAGTCCTCCAGCGTGATGCCTGCCTCGAACAGCGGCGCCAGCGCCTGCCGCGAGGCCCAGAACATGCTGCCGGCGGGGAAGTGGAAATAGCCGTCCGGGATATCGCTGATTCCCAGGCGCTGGCACCACTGGTGCCCCATGGCGCGGTTGGCCAGCCAGGTATTGGCGACGTAGTGCAGGCGCTCGAAGTTCTGCGGATAGACGATACCGGCCTTGCCGGAGGACAGCAGTTCGAAGATCGCGCGGATCTGCCGCTCGCTTCCGGCCAGGCTCTGGCACAAGTATTCGCGCCAGCCATCGGTGGCTCCGTTGTTGAACAGCGACTTCTTGCTATGCAGGTGCAGCAGGTAGTCGTACTGCTTCAGTGCGTCACCGAACTGACAGAACATCGGTGCGATATCGCGGCCGCGGTTGGGGACAATCTCGACCCGCAGGCTGCCCTGGTTCGGCTGGTTGGCGAAGGTGGCCTTGCAAGCCCGCAGGCCGATCTCGTCCTTGACCGACACGTACAGGTCATAGGGGAACGGCATGTGGCTGAGGTAATCGCGGAATTCTTCGGCGAGGTCGCTGTAGTACATGTGCAGGTGGATGGCGATGCGGCCTTCGAGGCTTTCGCAGGGTTCCACCTGATAGATGTCGGTCAGTTCGGTCGCCCAGTGCGCTTGGGGTTGTGCTTGCTGGTCGAGCTGGCGCTTCCAGCGTTCGTAGTGGCCCAGGCCGTTGAAGGCGAAGCCGAAGCGGCGGTAAGCGGTCAGCAGCAGTCGCTCGCGCTGGGCGGCGGGGATGCGCCAGTAGATGGCGCGGCCGATCTGATGCAGGTAGTTGCGCAGGCTGACGAGCGCCTCGCCGCGCCGACCCCGGGCCATCCGCGAAGCGAAGCGCAGGGGTTTTGTCAGGGTCCAGGATGCCGAGCGGTGAATCTCCTCGAGCGATGCGCGAGAGCTGGCCAGCAATGACTCGCTGTGTTCCAGGTTGGCTGTCAGGCGGGCAATGTCGTTTAGTCGCTGCTGCGCGTCTTCCAACTCCAGGCTTTGCTTGGCGATCACGAATTGCAGACTGTCGAGGGTGGCGCGCGCTTCCAACAGGGCTTCGCTGTGCAGCCTGTCTTGCTGGTGCAGCGCTTCCAGCGTGGGACGCAGGGCCAGGCAGTGGTCGTGCAGCCGCCCAATGCTCTGCTGCGACTCGGTGCTGGCAATGGCCAGTTCGTCATCGGCCAGGCGCCTCAGCAGGTCGAAGCACTCGATCACTTCGCTCGGGGCCTGTTCGGCCAGTTCGTGGCCGTCGGCGGAAAGCCGGCTGTGCTGCAGGTCGCTGCTGAGGAATTCTTCGATGTATTCGGCCAGCTCGCCCTCGGCGGGCGCGGGCAGGCCCAGTTGCTCGGCGAGCCGCAGGATCTGCTCGGCTGGCGAGCTCATCAGGCGGTCGTAGCTGAGCACGGCGACCCGCTGGCCACGACTGTGCAGCAGTCCCTGGAGCATGTAGTCGAGCCAGAGGTAGAGGCTCTTGGCCTGGGTGAAACCATCCCGTTTGTGCAGCGAGTGCGCCACGCTCAGGGGGTGGCGCAGGCTCAGCACGAAGGCCGGCTGGATACCGGCCTTCTCGAAGACGCGCAGCCAGAACGGCAGCAGCAGCGAGATGCGCGGGTCCTTGAGGCCGAACAACGGGGCGTCACCGAAGAATTCGCGCAGGTAGCTCAGCGCGCGCTGTTGGAGTTCGGAGTTGTCGAAGCTGGCGAGGCGTTCGGTCGACAGCGGCTTGAGCGAGTGCCAGGTGTGTCCGAGTTCCTTGAGGATATCGGTGTTGATATCGACGATTTCCTGGTCTTCCCAGAAGCCGCGCTCATTGTTGCTCTGCGCCGCGGGCATCAGGTTATCGCCCAGTTCCACCCCTAGTGTCGTGAGGCCTCTGGCAATCGCGCTGGTACCGCTGCGGTGCATGCCGAGTACGACTATGGCCCGTTGACGCTCTTGCACGCTGAATCTCCGTCTTTCTTGTCGTTATGGTCGAACCGGCCTCCATCAGGGGGCGGCCTTTGGATCACGGGAAGAGCTCGGCCTCTCCCAGACTGACGCCCAGGCGGTCTTTGCCGGACAGCTCCGGGGCAGCCTCGATCGGCCATTCGATGGCCAGCTCGGGATCGTCCCAGGCAATGCAGCGCTCGTGCTCGGGTGCCCAGAAGTCGGTGGTTTTGTAGAGGAATTCGGCGCTTTCGCTGATGACGACGAAGCCGTGGGCGAATCCTTCGGGGATCCACATCTGCAGTTTGTTCTCGGCGCTCAGTACCTGACCTACCCAGCGGCCGAAGGTCGGCGAGTTGCGGCGCAGGTCGACGGCGACGTCGAATACCTCGCCGTGGACCACCCGCACGAGTTTGCCCTGGGCCTGGCGGATCTGATAATGCAGGCCTCGCAGGACATGGCGGGCTGAGCGGGAGTGGTTGTCCTGGACGAACTCGACCGGATAGCCCACGGCCTGCTCGAATTTTCGTTGATTGAAGCTTTCGAAGAAGAAGCCTCGGCTGTCGCCAAAAACCTGTGGTTCGAGCAGCAATACATCGGGAATCGCCAGCGGAGAGACTTTCATCAGTAGACCGTTTGCGTCAGAAGGCGTTGGAGGTAAAGGCCATATCCGCTCTTGGCCAGCGGGGCGGCCAGGCGTTGCAGCTCTTCGGCGCTGATCCAGCCCTGGCGGAAGGCGATTTCTTCGGGGCAGGCGACCTTGAGCCCCTGTCGGTTTTCCAGGGTTGCGATGAACTGGCTGGCGTCCAGCAGCGATTCGTGGGTACCGGTGTCGAGCCAGGCGTAGCCGCGCCCCATGATTTCGACCGACAACTCGCCTCGTTCCAGATAGGCGCGGTTGACGTCGGTGATCTCCAGCTCGCCGCGGGCCGAAGGGCGAATGCTCTTGGCAATCTCGACCACGTGCTGGTCGTAGAAGTAGAGGCCAGTTACGGCATAGTTGGATTTGGCCGTCGTCGGCTTTTCTTCCAGGCTGATGGCCTTGCCCTGGTCGTCGAACTCCACCACGCCGTAGCGCTCCGGATCGTGCACGTGGTAGGCAAAGACGCTGGCGCCGGTGTCGCGCTGCATGGCACTGACCAGCAGTTCCTGGAAGTCGTGGCCGTGGTAGATGTTGTCGCCCAGCACCAGGGCGCTGAGGCTGTTGCCGAGGAACTCTTCGCCGATCAGGAAAGCCTGCGCCAGCCCCTCAGGGGACTCTTGCACCGCGTACTGCAGCTCCAGCCCCCAGCGCCGACCATCGCCCAGCAGTTGCTGGAAGCGCGGGGTGTCCTGGGGGGTGGAGATGATCAGGATTTCCCGGATACCGGCCAGCATCAGCGTGCTCAGCGGGTAGTAGATCATCGGCTTGTCGTAGACCGGCAGCAATTGCTTGGACACCGACAGCGTGGCCGGGTGCAGTCGGGTGCCTGACCCGCCAGCGAGGATGATGCCTTTGCGCTTCATGCGACATTCTCTCCGATCAGCTCGGTCAGCATGCGCCGGACGTGGAACTGCCAGTCCGGCAGGTGGAGCCCGAAAGTCGAGCAGAGCAGGGTTGTGTCGAGCCGGGAATTGGCGGGCCTTGGCGCGGGGAGCGGGTATTCGTGGGCCATGATCGGCAGGACGCGTGCGTCGTCCGTTCGCAACGGCAGGCCAAGGCGCGAGGCTTCTGCGATGACGAAGCGAGCGTAGCCATGCCAGCTGGTTTCTCCGCCGGCCGCCAGGTGGTAGAGGCCGCCAAGGCTGTCTGGCTGCGGATGAATGCGCAGTTGCCCCAGTACCTGGGCGGTGACGTCCGCAATCAGCTCGGCGCTGGTGGGTGCGCCGATCTGGTCGGCGACGATGCGCAGTTCTTCTCGGTCCGCCGCCAAGCGCAGCATCGTCTTGGCGAAGTTGGCCCCGCGTGCGGCATAGACCCAGCTGGTGCGGAAGATCAGATGGCGGCAGCCGCTCTCGCGGATGGCCTGCTCGCCGGCCAGCTTGGTGCGCCCGTAGGCGTTGAGTGGGGCCGGCTGGTCCTTTTCGCGAAACGGCCGATCGCCCTGGCCGTCGAACACGTAATCGGTCGAATAATGCACCAGCCAGGCATCCAGCTCGCCGGCCAGACTGGCCAGCAGGCCGACGGCCTCGGCATTCACCCGCTGTGCCCGCTCGGTATCGGTTTCCGCCTTGTCCACCGCCGTGTGGGCGGCGGCGTTGACGATGATGGCAGGCCGCTCGCTCTCGATGAGCTGGCGCAGACCGTCGAGGTCTTCCAGGTTGCCGCGCTGGCGGTCGCAGACCGTCAGGCGGCCGAGCGGCGCCAGTGCGCGCTGCAGCTCCCAGCCGACCTGACCGTTGGCGCCGAGAATCAGGATATCGTTCATGCGTACTGCTGGCTCAGCCACTCCCGGTAGGCGCCACTGGCGACGTTCTCGACCCAGGCCTGGTTGTCCAGGTACCAGCATACGGTCTTGGCTATGCCGGTTTCGAAGGTTTCCGCCGGCTTCCAACCCAGCTCGCGCTCCAGCCGGGTGGCATCGATGGCGTAACGGCGGTCGTGGCCAGGGCGATCCTTCACGAAGCTGATCTGCTCGCGGTAGCTGCGACCGTCGCTGCGCGGCGCCGCCTGGTCGAGGGTGTCACAGATGTGGTGCACCACTTCCAGGTTGGCCTTCTCGTTCCAGCCGCCGACGTTGTACGTCTCGCCCACTTGGCCAGCTTCCAGCACGCGGCGGATGGCGCTGCAGTGGTCCTTGACGTAGAGCCAGTCGCGGATCTGCTGGCCGTCGCCGTAGATGGGCAGCGTTTCGCCTGCGAGCGCGTTGCGGATTACCAGGGGGATGAGCTTTTCGGGGAAGTGGTATGGCCCATAGTTGTTCGAGCAGTTGGTGGTAAGCACCGGCAGCCCGTAGGTATGGTGGTAGGCGCGCACCAGGTGGTCGGATGCCGCCTTGGAGGCGGAGTAGGGGCTGTTGGGCTGGTAGGGGTGCTGCTCGGTGAAGGCTGGCGCCTTGGCTTCGAGAGTGCCGTAGACCTCGTCGGTGGACACATGGAGGAAGCGGAAATCGGCCTTGCGCCGTTCGTCGAGGGCATTCCAGTAGGCGCGCACGCCTTCGAGCAGATGGAAGGTGCCGACCACATTGGTCTGGATGAAGTCTTCCGGACCTAGAATCGAGCGGTCCACATGGGACTCTGCGGCGAAGTTCAGCACCGCGCGAGGTTGGTGTTGTTCCAGTAGCTGGGAAACCAGGCGGGTATCACCGATATCGCCCTGCACGAACTGGTGTCGGGTATCGCCGTCGAGGCTTGCCAGGTTTTCGCGGTTGCCGGCGTAGGTCAGCTTGTCCAGGCTGACAACGGCTTCGTCGTGTCCGGCCAGCCAGTCGAGGACGAAATTGGAGCCGATGAAACCAGCGCTGCCTGTTACGAGGATCGTCATTGGGTCACAGCCTCTGCATAAGCGATGCGGCAACCAGTCCAAGGTTGCCGGGAAGCGTTTGACGGTAAACGCCTGACTGGCTGATCAGCGACAGCTTGCGATACAGCGGCGCGCGGCGCGCACTGCCGAACAACTCGAGGATCTGCTGGTTTTCGTGGGTCAGGTGCTGCCTGAAATGAGAAACCGCCTCCAGATTCACGTCGTTCCAGTGTCGGAACGTTCCTTTGAGCATGCGTTGGAGACGAACGAGTCGGTCCCTGACACTCGAGTTCGAGCCTATCAGGTTGTTGCCATGTTGGCGGTAGTTGATCGCCGGATGTGCATCGTAATTCACGCGGCCGCCGCAGCCGGTCACGATGATGTACGCCCACCAGTCGTGGGAGATGATCGGCAGGTGGGCGGGCGTCAGGCTGAGCAGTTGCGCAGTGGTGGCATTGAACAGCATGGTGTTGCCGCCAGCAATGCTCTGCACCAGGGCATTGGCGAAGCTGGGGGCGCGACGGAACAGCGGCGAGAAGCCGATGCCCAGGCCGTTGGCGTCGATCAATCGGGTACGAGAGCAGTACAGCAGGGGAAGGCTGGCCGGATGCGAGGTGGCCCAGGTCAGGCCGCGCTCGAGTTTGTCCGGCTGCCAAAGATCATCCTGGTCGCAGAACGCGAAATAATCGGCCTGGCCGCGGGCGCGTCTGATAGAGGAAAGGAAGTTGGCGGCAAATCCCTGGCGTGGCCCTGCGTGGATTTGCAGGCGAGCGGGTCCCAGGAGGTGCTGGTATTCGTGGAGAATCTCCAGCGTGGCATCGCTGGAACCGTCGTCCGAGGCATGAATGACCCAGTCCTGGCATGTCTGGGCAATCAAGGACTCCAACTGCTCGCGAAGGTAGGAGGCACCATTGTAGGTCGACAGAAGAATGGCGACCTTGGTCGGGCGGTTGGGGCTTGTGTCAGACACGGCAAGCGCTGAATGCTGTCTTTCCAAAGCGGCATCCCCTGCTTCTTATTAGTTATTTATCGCTTATATGACGCAGGATAAGTGTCTGGGTTGCGGCCGGGCAACCCTGTTTGCGGATGACTGGTCAGTCAGTTTCCCTGTGGCCGGCTAGCCCGTTGGTGAAGCACTTGTCGATGATTGTGCTGGCCGCGTCATAGCCTCTGGATCAGCTCGATAAAGCGAGCGCGGACCTTATCCTCGGAGAAAACTGATTTGCAGCGTTGCAGCGCTCCTTCTCCCAGAGTCGCCAGCTGCAAGGGGTCATTCTGCAAGGCGATGATGGCTTCTGCGAGCTTGCCCGGATTGCCGGCTTCTACCGTGACGGCTGCCTCGGCATTTGGCGCAACCCAGTTCACGCCAGTTTGCAGCCAGCAGTTGATGACGGGTTTCGCACAGGCCATGGCATCCAGTTGCGCAATACCAAAAGCTTCGGAGTAATAGACCGACGGGAAGAGAAATATCCGCGAGTTGCGGATGAGATGGTATTTCTCGACGTCGCTGACGAAGTCATTGATGAAGTGCATCCGCTCCGGGAAGTCCTCGGCAAGCTTCCAGAACCGCTGTTCTTCCGGACCGATCCCAAATACCACCAGATTGACTGGCGCTCCACGGGCCATGATTTGGCGAAATGCGGCGTCCAGCGATTCGGTGCCCTTGTAGCTCACAAGCCGGCCGAAGAAAACGCAGTAGCCTTCCCGTTCAAAATGCTCGGGCAGGGCATGCTCGGCCCTGCGGGACAGGCAGTGCTCGATGTACGGAAGGTCAACTGTGTAGGGAACGGGTGTGATCTCCCGGGAAATGTCACTAAGCACTTCGGAGTGTTGGCGTAATGCCGGGCTGCCGGTGATGACCAGATCAGCGTTGCGCACGGCAAAACGATCGAACAGGTAGGTTATTCGTTTGAGATAGCGCTGGCGGTAGACGTCGCAGTGATAGCTGACCACCGTCTTGCCCTTGATCAGCCAGCATGTAAGGAACATTGCCAGGCTGGCGGAGGGGAACTGCAGGTTGATATGGGTGATATCGGCCTTGCGCGATTGCAGCAGGAAATGCCAGAAGAAGGCGAAGCTCAAGGGAACCGACAACAGGTTTCCCAGCGATGCGGCGCGCAGCACCCGAATGCCGTCGACCCGTTCCTCTCGGGTGCGGATCATGCGCTCATTGGCGCAGCACAGCACGGTTACTTCGTGACCGCTCTCGTTGTACCAGTGGGCGTATTGCTTGACGGCCGTTTCGATTCCGCCGGTGGATGGGGCGTAATACTTGTTGACCAGCAGGACTCGCTTTTTCGCCATCGTTGTTCTCAGGAAGGGGAATTCGACTCCACCATCCCGCTGAGGTCACTGAAGCTGACTTCTCCTGGGGCGGCGTGCCGACTTGTCAATGGTATTGCTGAATGACCCGGCGATAGACGTCCAGAGTATGATAGCCGCACGCATCCCATGAATATGTCCGCGCTCTCAGAACTCCTCGCTGGACACGTGCAGCTGTTTGGTCTGGGGCGGCAAGGACTTCGTTCATGGCCGCCGCGATCGCCGACTCGTCCAGCGGATCGACCAGCAACGCAGCATCTCCGGCCACCTCTGGCAGTGATGTGGTGTTGGAGGTGATCACGGGGCATCGCGCTGCGAATGCTTCGATCACTGGCAGCCCGAACCCCTCATAGAGCGAGGGGAATACGACTGCACTGGCGCTCTGTAGCAGTGCAAGCACGCCATTGCGGGGAAGATAGTCGAGCCATCGCCCTTCGCCTCTGGATTCGAGGGCGCGCAATTGCGGTATCAACGTTTCCGCTCTCCAGCCTGCGCGTCCCACGACAACCAGTGGGTGTGCTTTGCGAAGATGCGCCGGAAGACTCTGATGGGCGGTCAGGACCCGCTCGAGATTCTTGCGCGGCTGCAGTGTGCCAACGCACAGGAAGAAGCCAGGTCTCAGGGCATTCTCCTGCAGAACCTGCATTAGTGCGGCTTCTTCGATTCGCTCGAAGTAAACCGGATCCACCCCCAGGGGCGTGACCGATATTCGCTCGGCGGCAACGCCGAGGTGTTCGATCAGGTCTCGTTTGCTGTACTCGGAGATCGTGATGATGTGATCGCTTCCCCGAACGGTTTGACCGAAAAGCCAGTTCTTGGCGCTTCTTAACCGGGGGGAGACCCACTCAGGATGTAGCAGTGGAATCAGATCCATCACATTGGCCACGACCGGTATCCCCCGAAGGCGAGGGATATGGTGGTCCGTTGCATGAAACAGATCGATCTGCTGACGCAGAGCTTCAGACTGTCGACGGGGGGCGCCAAAGACTGTCGAGCACAACGCATGAACAGGGAAATGATTCGCCAGAACCTCAGGGCGACCGCATTTCAAGTCGGGCATGCGGCTGCCGAAAGCATATGTCTTGCAGACGAATTCGGAGCCAGGCTGGACTTCATGGCGATGCAGGCTTTCCCATAGGGCCTTGGTGTAAACGCCGATTCCATCCAGATGGCCTGCCAGGGTTCCCCTGGCCCACTGCGTCGCGCCCAGCCCAACCCTCATGAAGTGCTGGTGCCTGCAGCTCGTCGTTGCTCCGCCAGCATGTCTTCCAGAGTCTGCTTCAGGTCGTGTCTGGGGGTGAAGCCGGTAGTATGCGCCAGGGCCTCGTAGCTGCCGCGCAGGACCGGAATTTCATTGGCTCGAACGAAGGCAGGATTAACCTGCACAGTGATCTTGTAGCCGGCCAGTTCCTCCATCATGGTCAGCACCTCACGCAGCGCGACAGCCTTGCCGGAACAGACGTTGATTTTCCTGCTGTGCACATCGGAGTCGAGCAGGTGCAGATAGGCTTCCACTACATCTCTGACGTCTGAGAAATCACGGCTTACATCGAGATTGCCCAGTTCAATGACAGGCTTTTGCTGTGCGAAATGGCTGACGATCTTCGGAATCAGGAAGCGATCGCTCTGGCCCGGCCCGGTGTAATTGAACGGGCGCGCTATGACGATGGGCAGGCGGTCGAACCAGTTCGCAACCATGTGCTCCATCGCCAGCTTGCTGCAGGCGTAATGATTGACTGGGGCGGGGCAGATGTCCTCGGAGATGACCTCGATGCCTGGCGTGCCATAAACATTGGCGCTACTGGCAATCAGCACACGCTTCGGCGATTTCTCCAGTTCGGCGAGAGCGCTGAGCAGGTTGAGCGTGCCGAAGACGTTGACCCGGTAGAATGCTTCCTGGTCTTCATGGCCGACGAAGGCAAGAGCGGCCAGGTGGATGACCCAGTCGGGCTGAGCCTTCTGAATGGCGGTACGGACGGCCGCCATGTCAGTCAGGTCGCATGCCAGGGTTTCATCTGCATGGGTGGCCTCGCTGCCGAGGCCCACTACATAGAACCCGCGTTGCTTCAACGCGTCGACCATGTAGCTTCCGGTGAAGCCCGAAGCGCCTGTTACCAGAGCGGTTGGCATGCGTATCCCCTTAGAACGAGAAGCCTTGTTCGTTACGGCGTAGATCCGCTTCGACCATCATTCGGCAGAGCTGTTCCAAGTTAGTGGTAGGTTCCCAGCCAAGTTCCCGCTTGGCTTTCTCGGGGTTGCCGATCAGCAGCTCAACTTCTGCTGGGCGATAGAACTTCGGATTGATCGAGACGACCACCTTGCCGGTCGCGGCGTCGATACCTTGCTCGGCCTCTGCGCTACCCTTCCACTCCAGGTCAACGTCGGTGGCCTTGAATGCCATGCTCACGAAGTCGCGCACGGTCTCGGTACGGTTGGTTGCCAGCACATAGGTATCGGGCTTGTCAGCCTGCAGCATGCGCCACATGCCCTCGACATACTCCTTGGCAAAGCCCCAGTCGCGCTTGGCATCGAGGTTGCCCAGTTCGAGGCGTTCCTGTTTGCCGAGTTTGATCTTGGCGACAGTGTCGGTGATCTTGCGGGTCACGAACTCACGGCCGCGCAGCGGCGACTCGTGATTGAAGAGAATGCCGCTGCTACCGAAGATGTCGTAGGACTCGCGGTAGTTGATAGTCATCCAGTGGGCATACAGCTTCGCTACGCCGTAGGGGCTACGCGGGTAGAACGGCGTTTCTTCGATCTGCGGAATGGCTTGCACCTTGCCGAACATTTCGGAAGTGGATGCCTGGTAGAAGCGGACTTTCGGATTGACGATGCGAATGGCTTCCAGCAGGTTCACCGCGCCCAGGCCGGTGATTTCGGCGGTCGTCACTGGCTGCTCGAAGGACACGCCCACGAAGCTCTGTGCCGCCAGGTTGTAGACCTCGGTGGCTTCGGTGGTCTGCAGCAGGCGGATGCTGGTGGACAGGTCTGTCAGGTCGTATTCGACCAGGTGCAGGTTCGGGTGCTTTTCAATGCCCAGCTCTTCTATCCGCCAGAAATTGACCGAGCTGGTACGGCGGTAGGTCCCGTAGACCTTGTAGCCTTTCTCCAGCAGCAGCTGAGCGAGGTAGGCCCCATCCTGGCCAGTAATCCCGGTAACGATAGCTTTCATCAGTATCCTATTCCTTTACTTGAGGCGTGCACCTGGAAGCAGCCAGCCATACACAAGAGGCGCGATCATAGCTCCGAATATTCGGAGTGACCAACGTGAAACACCATTCCTCCAGCACTTTCCGATAAGGGTGCACTGGAGCGCTTGAAACCGCCTGAGAGTCAGTCGCGATGGGGTCTTGAGGCAGTGATTCGATATTTGATCCCGGCAAGCTTGCGAGACGTTGAATGCGATGTCTTGATAGCAGGCTGGCTCGATCACGCCACTCCGGGAAGAGAGCGGCGCTGCGAGAGGGTCGACTCAACCGAACTACGACACCATGCCGTTACGAATGAAGATTCTTCAGAGTTGCTCCGCGACGGCAGTGGCAAAGACTCTCGATACAGTCGGGTTGACCTGCAAGGTGCGCATTGCTGCCCCGAAAGGTGCCCCATCATGCCAAATGAGCGGTGCTCTGCGAGGCAGAGCTTCGTACTGCGACGGCGGATTGAAAAATGGCCGCTCCCGTATCGCTCCAGCGTACTGGGCGATAGTCACTTCGGATGATTTCCTGACGACTTTCCACCGCCTGTGGGTTCTTGATGTACCACGCGATCCGCTCCGCCCAGGCATTCTCGTCTTGAGGTGAAAGGTACTCGATCAGGTTGCCACCTACCTCTGGAATCGAGGCTGCATCGGATGCCAGGCAGAATCGGCCATAGGCCAGGCTCTCTGCGACAGGAATTCCCCAACCCTCATAGAGCGAAGGGTAGGTAGTAAAGAGGCAATGCCGGTAGAGGTGGGCGAGGTCGCTATCAGAAACATTCTGCAGACGAAGTATGTGGGATTGGATCGAAGGCTCCTCCAGATCTTGAATGAGCTGGTCGACTCCCCAGCCTTGCATTCCAACGAAGATCAGCTTGGGGAGATCCTTATGTCCTGCCGACAGCAGCCTTTTGTAGGCCTGATAGAGAACCTTGTGATTTTTGCGGGCTTCGATCGTGGAAACGAAGAGGATGTAGCGCTCGTTCAGTAAATCGGCAATTTCGGCAGAAGGAAGTTGAGTTGCAGAGGCTGGAATATCGCCTCCGAGACGCACGGTACCCAATGCCGGAACAGGAGCCCCGACACTGTGCAGATAGTCCAGCAGGTCATTTCGCGAGCATTCCGAGTTGCATAGGATCAGATCGGCGCACCAGGCGACATCAGCAAAGTAACTCGGGAACTTCTCGGGTACGCCGGGTACGCAGTACTCAGGCATCAGGATGGGAATGATATCGTGGCAGAACAGAATGACTTTTAGTTCAAGGCTCTTCTTGAGAGTGTAGAGAACCGACAGGTCCTTCTGATCCCAGTCGATACCCAGAGAAATGTAGGTGTCACCCTTACCGAATGGCGAGGCTGACTTGTGATGTGTCCGCGCCGCTGCCGTGGCGGCGGACTGGACGCTCTCACCAATCTGAGGTTGCGGGCTGGAGAACTTGCGCACAATGGACCGGCACTGGAGCGCCCAGTGCCTGGCTTGTAACTGGTAGCGCCCCGGCAGCCTGGCGATGGTTTTACGCCCCCAGCGTTCAAGGCGAACCTCCAGCGGCTCCGTCGGTGGCACTGCTGATTTGGGCAACGCCACTGCTGCTGCGGGTTGGGCTGACTTCGCGTGGCCGCCCGCATCGAGTCGAGCCAATGCTGCAAGCGCTTCCTCGCGAGAGACTTCGTAGTAGCTGCTGCTTTCGCGCTCGAAGCGGCAAAGCCGTACCGGATGATCCTCTATGCCGAGGAAATGTCGCAGGGTTTCTGCTTCAACACGCACAATGCCCAATGCCGGCCGTCCCCAGGCCAGGGTTGTAGTGATATCTAGCCAGATACTCATTGGACCTTCCAATTTTCATTCAGCAGGTTCTTTACACGCTCAGGTAGCGCGGCAAGGCTGGCGGCCCAGGTCAGTCGCTGGCGAAGCCTGCGGTCGACTTCTCGTCCGGATTTCGGGGCCCCGTCCTGCGCTAGCGTTTGCCGCAGGAGTTCCTGGAAAGTCTGGGGTGAGTCGGCGACGGAGATTCCGGGCAGTTCACGGAACTGCTCGAAACCGCGCAGTGCAGTGCTCGTGCAAATCACAGGCTTGCCAGAATAGAGCGCCTCGGCAGTCTTGATGTTCGATCCGCCGCCACCGCCTATTGGGAGAAGGAAGGTATGCGCAAGATGCTTGACCGCAATCAGGTCGTCATCATCGAGAACACCGAGGATCTGCAGACGAGATGCATTCAGTCGCCCCCAGGGCGAAGCCAGTAGTATTCTCTCCAGATGCAGTCCTACACCGCCTGCAATCACCAGCCGCGACCCAGGAGGAATGCACGCCAGTGCGTCGCCGACTGAAGCGATGAAGCCGGTGTAGTTTGGCGGGTGTGCACTGGCAACGAAGAGCGGCCATGGCGCCTGCGGCAGGCGAGCTCGCCATCGCTCCAGAAGCTGCGGGTCGGCCGACCAGGGATTGATACCGTTCGGTGCTGTAAGAACGGTTTCGGCGCCGTAGGCACACAGAACGTCAGCGTCTTCGTCGGTTACCGCTACGCTCAGATCGGCATTGCGTGCCGCTTCCTGCTCCAGACTCGAAATATCCTGAATGGCTTCCACGACGATGCGATCTGCACCTTCTAGTATCTGCTGCTTCATAGGTGCTTCGATGTTCTGCGAGCTGAACACGACGCGTGCCTGCTTGCAGAACGCGACCTCAGCCTGCAGTCGTTTCGCCAGCGGATAGAACCAAGGCTGTTCAACGACTATGGCGTCAACTGGGCAATGGATGCTGTCGGCAATATGCCGAAAGACCTGCTCATCCCCGGTCGCGAAAGAGGACATCAGGAAATCGGAAAGCTCAGGAATGCTGCGGCCTTTGTAAAGGCGAAACGGGCTTTGCGAAGGGAATGCGATGTCACCCGAAGAAAGCTCATCGTGCCTGTAAGCTTCCGACTGATAGAAGCCGATAGACCGTACATCGAAGCCATGTTCGCGGAAGCGCTGGCAGATTGCGGCTGTCCGCAGTTGCCCACCATGGCGGGGCTTGCGGATGGGATACGGTGCAATGACCAGGGCGAGCGGTCTGCCTGAGGCCGCCCCCGAGGCCGTCGAGATGGACGGCGCTGTCGGGTGACGAGGCGCACCAGGCAGCACTGCCTCGAGCAATTGCTGGGCGCTCTGTGCCCAGTTCAGGTGCGTAATGCCCTCCGAGCTTGGCGCGACGCCATCGTTGTTCAGGTCGAGCCAGGCGGTAAGGCTGGTTGCAAGGTCTTCGGCGGAAGTCCCGGAAAAATAGTGCGCATGGTCCCCCGCAACTTCGCGGAAGACTGGGATATCGCGAGCTACGATAGGACGATGATGCCTTGCGGCTTCGATGAGAGGTAAGCCGAAGCCTTCTCCCTCGGATGCCATCAGGAGGCACTTCGACTCCGCATAGATCCGCTCGAGATATTCATCACTGACTCCACTCAACCAGAACAGGCGTTTGCCCTGCTCGGGATGCCTGTCGAGAGCCGTCGCAAGTGCGTCGACTTCCCAGCCGCGCTTGCCGACGACCACCAGCGCGACATCCTTTCCTTCTTGCCAGAGCTGCTCGAAGGCGGCCAGCGCCTGGGCATATCCCTTGCGGGGTTCGACCGTGCCCACCATCAGGAAGCTTGGGCGTACCGCCATATTTTTCAGCACGCTCTCCGCATTGGTCGGGAAGCCGCGAGTAGGTATCGAGTTCTCGATATCAGCCCCCAGATGGAACCAGTTCAGTGCGAAAGGTTTGCGCTCGGGTGGACGACGGGAAGACATCCAGTCGGAAAGTTCATCGGCTACCGCCTTTGATATGCAGATTGCGCCATCGTTCTCGATCACGACCTCGAGCCAGCGGGCGTGGGAATCGCTGGCACCCGCGGGGAAGGCATGTGGCATGAGTACCGGCAGCAAGTCGTAGACTACGAAGTACACCTGTACGCCGATATTCCGTAGATGCCGGTAATACTCTCTGCACTCGGGAATAACTTGTGGTTGGAGATCAAGTCCCAGGAACAGGTCGCCGCTCTGGGGTTCGATGGCAGAGTCATCCGCGGTCCCATTGCCATCGCCCATGAGATGGCGAGCGAAGCTGTCCGCATAGTGGTAGCAACCGCTGCCGTGGAATGACTGGACGGCGCGGACTTCGAAGCCCGCCGGTGGATTGACCAGCAATTCACGCAAGATGGATCTGGTAACCCGCTGGATGCCCGTACCGCTGTCACGCTGTACCAACTCGGAGATATCAACGAATAGTTGTGGGACACGATCGATTGGGGGATGGTTCTGTGCCACGTCCATGCACAGCAGGGCCTGATCTCGATCGGTTAGGCGTGCCACGCAGTTCGACGAGCCCAAAGCATCGAGCAGGCGAGTCTGTACCTTTTGTGGCGCGAGGTCCGGGAGCGGGATCTGCTGGGCGACTGCATACAGTTCTTCGAACGTTTTCAGGGCGGTCCCTGCGGTCTTGTCCCAGGAGAAGCGTTTCCTTTGCTCCTGGCCGTAGGCTTGAAGGTCCGCGCGAAACTCTTCCGACCCTAGTACTTCGGCGATCTTGCCTGCAATGGAGTGCACATCCAGCGGGTCGAATAATGCGTCTTCCCGCCCGATGACCTCTGGAAGGCTCGATGTGTTGGCGGCAATCACCGCAGCGCCACAGGCCATCGCTTCCAGCGCCGGCAGGCCAAAGCCCTCGTGCCAGGAGGGAAATACGAAGAGGTGGCACAGGTTATAGAGCTGATGCAGTTCCTGATTGCTCACATACCCTGTGAAGATCAGTTCATCCTCACGCAGGCTCGCCATTCGCGCATGATGTTGCAGATGGTCAAGATCAACCTGGGAGATCTTGCCGGCCAACAGCAACTGATGGGTTGTGCGCAGGTGTGGCGGCAAGGCAGCAAAGGCCTGGATCAGCCGTGGCAGGTTCTTTCGCTCGTCGGCTCCGCCTGCATACAGCAGGAACGGTCGGGTCAGGCCGAATTTCTGCTTCAGGGCATTGGCAGTCGATTCGGAAATGTCCAGTGGGTGGAAGTCCGCCTCGATGGCGGTGGACATATTGACGATGCCGTCGTCCGCGAAACTCAGATTCTCCAGGCCTTCATTGCGGGCGAATTCCGAGATTGCCAGGCACGCGGCAGCCCGTGTCAGATGGCCGATCTTGCGTTCGTAGTAACGCCCATAATCGGGGTTGGGGCGGAGATACTGGTCCGGATTCAGCAGCGGAATAAGATCGTAAAGGGTCGCGGTAACTGGCGTTACCGTGTCCAGGCGGCCAATGCTGACGACGGCGTTGTCGGTGAAACCCTCGAACAGGCTGGTGACGTGGATCACGTCCGGTTTCAGACTCGCCAGAAATGCTTCGCGAACCAGTTCGGCGGCGTCTCTGCGGTCCTGGTTCTCTGCGTGGACTTCCTGGACCGGGCCGGGGGCGTTCCATACACGGATGTTCTCCGCAGGAAGCAGGTCATGAAACGCATCACGGATAGGCTCAATGGTGTCCGGAAAGAGCCCGCTCAGCACCAGGATGATCTCGTGGTCGCCGCGATTGCGGACCAGAGCCTGGGTGAAGGACAAGGTATAGCGGCCTATACCGCGGAAGCGACTTTCCGTTTGCGCTCCCTGCATGTCGACTACGATGCGCATCAATCGTTGCTCTTATCGCGAATGGCTTGCTTGAGTTCCTGATAAAGCTTTCGAGCCCGCGGGCTCATCCTGCTCAGATCCGCAGCGGCGACTTCCCGCGCCTTCTGCGGTGCGATGACAGGAGCGTGCCCCACTAGTCCGTGAGCGCCAGCGATTCGGCGGAGGCGTTCATAGAGTCGAGGATGCTTGCGCAATTGGGTCATCACGCGCTGGCGCGTTTCCGGGCGTTTCAGCACGAATCGCATTGACGACACCAGCCCTTGCTTGCAAGCCGCCTTGGCCTGGCGAACTGGATTGCGAAGAGCGAGGCTGCTGACGCGCAGTGGATGGGTGATTTTCCAGGACAGGCTGTTTTCCAGTGTTCGGCCGTGGGCAATATGGAGTTGTGCCTGGGCATACCAGTGGTCAGCATTGGTCAGAGCGGCATTGAGCTGCTCGCGCGCGTGATGCAGTTCGATCAGCAACTGTTGGTTCTGCGCGACGCTTTCCATAAGCGAAGGGAGATCGCTCAGCAATCTTCGATTCTGTTCCGCGCTTTCGAGGAGTGGCTGAAGATCTGTCCGTAATGACGCAAGGGCTTGTTCGGCGTTCATATACATTTGGTGAGTATGCTCGTCGGCAGCTTCAATCCGTTGTTCCAGCGCCTGCATGGAGCCGGCCAGCCGATCGTCGTATCGTTGCGCAAGGGTATCGAGCGACAGTCCGTATTCCCGCTCGAAAGCTGGCTGGAAGATCGCCAGCGCTTCTTCCGGAGCGTTTTTCTGCGAGATGACCGCGTAATCGGGGCTTGTGCCGGTAATGACGTCGATCAGGCGTACCTGAACAGCTTCACGCAACTGCTCCGGCTCTTGTAAGCGCAGTAATTTGCTGCGGGCAAAACCGCCGTTTTCTGTGACAAAGCTCAACAGAAGATGGGGGATGGGGCGTTCGTGGGTCGGGTCCATGTAGAAATAGTGACTGCCGACCGCCAGGTTCTCCGCGTTGGGCGTTTCCAGGATGAGCAGCCCGCCCGGACGAAGGACCCGGAGTGCTTCGATGGTGACTTGCAGCAGCAGATCGAAGGGCAGGTGCTCGGCAATATGAAAGCCTGAAACCAGCGCCAGGCTGGCGTCAGGCATTTCGCGCAGAGTGGCCAGCGCATCGCCCTTTCGGGCCGGTAGGCCCAGCTTGACACACGCCTGCAGCATGCCGTCGTCGAGATCGACGCCTTGAGGCTGGGCTCCGAGTTCCAGCAGTAATTCAAGCCATTCGCCACGCCCGCATCCGATATCCAGAGCCGGAAGGTCGGGGTGCAGCGATTTCAGCGGCTCCAGGAAGGGTAGGTAAGCCTTCAGCCGGGTCTTGATCAGTTCACGGGAGCCGCGGTGGCGATCTTCGAACTCACGGTAGAAAGTTCCAATCATCGGCTGCACTCGACATCCAGGGGAAGCCAGGAGAGCCCCACGAATTCTTTCTTCGAGGTATTGACCACATTGAACACCAGCGCGAGATCGCGCCATTCGTAGTTGCAGGCAATGTGAGTATCCATGGTGTGCAGGGCCACGGAAACCGAGTAGGAGCCAACGCCCAGGTTCGCAGGGAAAGTAAATCCGTAGCTTATCGACTCGCCTTCCTTGAGGTCGCGAAGTGCACAGCCCAAGTGGTGAGTGTTGGTTCCGAAGACTGTCTGCCCCAATCGGTCCTTGATGGCGTAACCCACGACGAGTTCGGGAATAGCCTTGTTGATACGTGTGGAGATCGACAGCCTTACCGGCTCGCCAACAGTCACGTATTCGACGGGCTTGTCGGCATGATTGCGCAGACTGATTTGATCGATACTCGCTTCCCCAGTGCCCGAGCGAGTCTGTCGGCTGCCATCCTCGAGCTCGGTAACCGTGACAGTGGCATTTTCCTTCTCGGCGATCAGCGCGTTGTAGAAGTCCATCACCTCTTCCGGTGCGCCATCCTTGATGATCGTTCCTTTCTCGAGAAGGATGGCGCGGTCACACAGCGCCTGAATGGATCCTCGATCATGGGAAACAATGAGTAAGGTGGTGCCTTGGCG
Source organism: Pseudomonas sp. PDM17 (assembly GCF_014851985.1). Lineage (NCBI taxonomy): Bacteria > Pseudomonadati > Pseudomonadota > Gammaproteobacteria > Pseudomonadales > Pseudomonadaceae > Pseudomonas > Pseudomonas sp. PDM17. The sequence goes on along the minus strand of NZ_JACVAT010000003.1, from coordinate 612,226 downwards.
CTGGAATTCGCGAATGCGTTCGAAGCTCTTGTGCTGGAAGTAGCTGTCACCTACCGACAGAGCTTCGTCCACGATCAGGATCTCTGGGCGAAACGCAGTTGCGACGGCGAATGCCACACGCATCTGCATGCCGCTGGAATAGGTGCGGACAGTCTCGTCGAAGTACTCGCCAATCTCGGCGAATGCCTCGATTTCGCCTATCGCTCCGGCGATCTGTTCGATGCTGAATCCCATGAGACCGGCTGCATGGTAAACGTTCTGGCGCCCGGTCAATTCTGGGTTGAAGCCCATGCCGAGCTCCAGGATGGCCGCAATCCGCCCGTTGCGTTGAACACTCCCTTCTGTGGGTTGAAGGGTGCCGGTCAGCATTTTCAGCAAGGTCGACTTACCAGCTCCATTCTGGCCAATGATGCCGATAGCTTCGCCTGGCTTGATGTGGAAGCTGACGTGTCTCAGCACCCAGTGCTCCTCGGCGGGGCGGCTTGGCAGGTTGAACCAGGCTGCGACCCGCTGCCACTCGGATCTGTAGGAACGGTAGGCTTTGCCCAGATCGTTGACGCTGAGTAGTTTCATAGCGCGTCCACCATTTCGGCATTGGCGCGCCGGAACATGAAGAGGCCCAAGCCCAGGAGCAACAGGCTGGACAGGCTGATGCCGAGCAGTGAATCGAGCGCCGGAGCGCGTCCATAGACAAGCACTTCGTGGTAGGCGTCGACTACCGGGTAGAGCGGGTTGAAGGCCAGATAGCCCTTGAGCCATTCCGGCAGGATATTGCTCGGGTAGACGATCGGGGTGAACCAGAACAGCACCTGCAAAACGATTGGCACAATCTGTCCGAAATCACGAATGAATACATTGAGTACCCCCATGACCAGGCCGATCCCCATGGCAAAGGCCAGCACCAAGATGGTCAGGGGTAGCAGCCAGAGCGTTGTCCACGACAACGAATGGCCGAGAATGCCGAAAACTACCAGGATGGCGGCGGCCAGGATGAGGTTGTTGACCAGGCTGGAGCCAGCGACGATCGCTGGCAATGTGATGCGTGGAAACATGATCTTCTTGAGCAGGTTCCCATGCTCGAGAAATACCCCGAGGCATCGATTCACCACTTCGGTGAACAGGCTCCAGGCGAGGGTGCCCGCCATCAGGTAAATCGCGTACGCATACTGGTTTTCGATTCCCGGAAGCTTGGCGGCCAAAACGTTGGACAGGACCAGCGCATAGATGGCCACCTGCACCAGTGGATGAATCAGGATCCAGAGGCTGCCGAGCTTGCTGCGGGAGAACTTGACGACAAATTCGTTCTTGATTGAGGAAAATACGAAGTTCCGGTAATTCCAGAGACTTCTGAACATCGAAAACATAGTCGCTCCAGAAAGAGCCTCGAATAAAAATTCACACTGCTGCGCCGGGGCCATTGCGGCTCCGGCGCAGTATCAGGCTGGCTTCAGTTCGGTGCGCGACCGTAATTGTCCTGGAAGCGCACGATGTCATCCTCGCCCAGATAGTCGCCGCTTTGCACTTCGATCAGCACGAGATCGATCACGCCGGGGTTTTCCAGGCGATGTTTGTGCCCGGCGGGGATGAAGGTCGATTCATTGCTGTTGAGCATCCGGGTGCTTTCGCCATTGACCACCTTGGCCATGCCGGTGACCACGATCCAGTGTTCGCTGCGGTGATGGTGCATCTGCAGCGACAGCGAGGCGCCGGGTTTGACCACGATACGCTTGATCTTGAAGCGGTGGCCTTCCTCGAGCGTGGTGTAGGTACCCCAGGGGCGGTGCACGGTGCGGTGCAGAAGGTGGGCGCTGTGGCCTCTCTTCTTCAGTTGCGCAACGATCTGCTTGACGTCCTGAGTGTGTTCCTTGTGGGCAATCAGTAGTGCGTCGGGAGTATCCACCACGATCAGGTTCTGCACGCCGACGAGCGCTGCCAGGCGTTCAGGGCTGTGCACGTAATTGTTGTTGGCTCCGTGCACAAGGACTTCGCCTTCGCAGCGATTGCCGTCCGTATCTTCACTGGTTAGCTCACTCAGGGCATTCCAGGAGCCGATGTCGCTCCAGCCCAGGTCGCAGGGGACCGTGGCGACTTTTGCCGACCGCTCCATCAGGGCGTAGTCGATCGAAATGTCGGGAACCTTCGCGAACAGATCGCCGTCCAGGGTCAGGCAGCGGTGGGCGGGCCCTTCCGCCAGTCGGGAGCCGGAAATCGCCAGGGCGACGGCATCATGGACCTCGGGCGCGTGGGTCTGCATCTCGGTGATCAGTGTGCCGACCCGGAAGCAGAACATGCCCGAGTTCCAGAAGTAGTTGCCTGCCGCGAGGTACGCTTCGGCCTTTTCCTGCGTCGGCTTTTCGACGAAGCGCTTGACCTGCAGCCCGCCCTCCAAGGCATGGCTGTCGCACTCGATGTAGCCGAACCCGGTTTCCGGATACTGCGGTTGGATGCCGAAGGTAACCAGCCAGCCCTGGGACGCGAGGGCGCTGGCGCGCGAAACGGCGTCGGCAAAGGCGTCGGTATTCTTGATCAGGTGGTCGGCGGGAAGCACCAGCATGATGGCGTCCGGACCATGCGCCTGCTCCAGTTGCAGCGCCGCGGAGACCACTGCTGCCGCAGTGTTGCGGCCAAACGGCTCAAGCACATAGCTGAGGCAGCTGGCACTGGCCTTGAGCTTGCGGTACTCGTCTTCGGTCTTGAAGAACAGCTCGCGGTTGGTGACGGTCATGACTTCCGTCACCCCGTCGAGAGCTGTTGCTCGCAGCAGCGTCTTCTGCAGCAGATTCTGCCCATCCGGCAGTGCCATGAAAGGCTTGGGATGGGCCTCGCGAGATACCGGCCAAAGCCGGCTGCCAGCGCCGCCACAGATGATCACAGGGATCAGCATCGATCGTGTCCTTTGAGAAATTCGTCCTAAAGCAGCATCGCCGATCTCGGTCGTTGTGTAGAGCGGAATCGACCCGGAGTCAGGCGCTGCAGAAGATACACAATGAGTTGTGCCACTCATAGCGCCATCAGTCCAGACGCGAATAGGGGCACAACCAAACGCGCTTGGACTTGCAGTAACTCGACTCGTTCCCTAGCAGTGTAGGGAAAATACTGAGTTCATTTAAGGTGTGGCGATTTGATGTTGCACGGAGAAGAAGGCGAAAGGCAGGCGGAAATGAAAAAGCCCGCATGACTGCGGGCTTTTTTGAAGATGGTGCCGGCACCAGGAGTCGAACCCGGGACCTACTGATTACAAGTCAGTTGCTCTACCAGCTGAGCTATACCGGCAAGGAGGGGCGCCATTATAGTCACGGCGCCCTTGGTGTAAACCACTGATTTGTCAGAATGATCCGCAGTTTTCGTCAGTGACCGCCCGCAGTCGCTGCGCCGGGCTTGGCGCCGAAGGGCGGCTTGGCCAGGCAGATGACTACCAGCATGGCGAGGAACAGCCAGCCCAGCAGGGTGAAGTAGTCGATGGTGCTGATCATGTAGGCCTGGCTTTCCACCATCCGTTCCAGCAGCGCGGCGCTGTGCTGGCCGGGGCCGCCGAGCTGTTCGACGGTGGCGCGGGTGGCCGGGTCGTACTGGCTGAGGTTTTCGGTCAGGTAGGCGTGGTGCATGGTCGCGCGGCGGTTCCAGATCCAGGTGGTCAGGGACGCGGCGAAGCTGCCGGCCAGGGTCCGCAGGAAGGTCGCCAGGCCGGAGCCGTCGGCGATCTGGTCGGGCGGCAGGTCGGAGAGCAGGATGCTCAGGATCGGCATGAAGAAGAATGCCACGCCCAGCCCCATGAACATCTGTACCAGCGCGATGTGCAGGTAGTCGACCTCAGTGGTGAAGTCGGCGCGCATGAAGCAGGTCGCCGCCATCGCCAGGAACGCCAGCCCCGCCAGCAGGCGCAGGTCGAAGTTGTTTGCGTAGCGGCCGACCAGCGGCGAGAGGAATACGGGCAGGATCCCAATTGGTGCGGCCGCCAGGCCCGCCCAGGTCGCGGTGTAGCCCATCTGGGTCTGCAGCCACTGCGGCAGCAGCAGGTTCATGCCGAAGAAGCCGGCGTAGCCGCCGACCAACGCCAACGTTCCCACCGTGAAGTTGCGGTGCACGAACAGTCGCAGGTTGACGATCGGGTGCTTGTCGGTCAGCTCCCAGATCACGAAGACCGCCAGGGCGATCGCTGCGATGACCGTGCCGCCGATGATGAAGCCGGATTCGAACCAGTCCAGGTCGTTGCCCTTGTCGAGGACGATCTGCAGGGCGCCGACGCCGATCACCAGCATCGCCAGGCCCATGTAGTCCATAGGCGCGTGCTTGATCACGACTGGGCGAGCACGCAGTTGCTGGTAGACGACCATGGCGGCGAACAGGCCGATGGGTACGTTGATGAAGAAAATCCACGGCCAGCTGTAGCTGTCGGTGATCCAGCCGCCGAGGATGGGCCCGGCGATGGGCGCGACCACCGTCACCATCGCCAGCAGTGCCAGTGCCATCCCCCTTTTCGCTGGAGGATAGATGGAGATCAGCAGGGTCTGGGTGATCGGGTAGAGCGGCCCGGCGACGAAGCCCTGGATGGCCCGGAAGCCCACCAGCATCCCCATCTGCTGGGCGACACCGCAGAGGAACGAGGCGACCACGAAGAGCAGGGTGGCGGCGATGAACAGCCGAACCTCGCCGACTTTGCGGCTCAGCCAGCCGGTGAGTGGCAGGGCGATGGCGTTGCTCACCGCGAAGGAGGTGATGACCCAGGTGCCCTGCTCGGAACTTACCCCGAGGTTGCCGGAGATGGTCGGCAGGGCGACGTTGGCGATGGTGGTGTCGAGCACCTGCATGAAGGTCGCCAGCGACAGGCCGATGGTGGCCATGACCAGGCTGGGTGGGCTGAAGCTGCTGCTGTTGGGCTGGCTCATGACGGTAGTCGGATCAGCGCTGCGCGGTGCTGTGGTTGGCGTCGGCGAGGTTGGCCTGGATCAGCTTCTCGATCAACTGGTCGGCTGAGGCCAGTTGCTCCTGGTACACGTCGGTGGAGAACACCGCCTCGTGCGGCGATTGCTGGGCGAGGGCGGGTCCGCTCTGGTCGTGCAGACTGACGTTGACGTCCATGGACAGGCCGATGCGCAGCGGGTTCTTCGCCAGCTCCTCTGAGTTGATGCGGATGCGCACCGGGACGCGCTGGACGATCTTGATCCAGTTGCCGGTGGCGTTCTGCGCCGGCAGCAGGGAGAAGGCGCTGCCGGTGCCGACGCCGAGGCTGTCGACGGTGCCGGAGTACTTCACTTCGCCGCCATAGAGGTCGGAACGGATTTCCACCGGCTGGCCGATGCGCATGTGCTTGAGCTGGGTTTCCTTGAAGTTGGCGTCGATCCACACCTGGTCCAGGGGAATCACCGCCATCAGCGCGGCGCCCGGCTGCACACGCTGGCCAACCTGCACGGTGCGCTTGGCGACGTAGCCGGTGACCGGCGCAATGATCACCGCGCGGGCGTCGTCCAGGTAGGCCTGGCGCAGCTTGGCGGCGGCGGCTTTGACGTCCGGGTGCGAGGCGATCACGGTGTCGTCGACCAGCGCGCGGTTGGTGTCCAGTTGCTGCTCGGAGTTGGTCAGCGAGCTGCGCGCGGTGTCCAGGGCGTCGCGGGCGTGAGCCAGTTCTTCCTGGGAGATGGCGCCGTCGTTGGCGAGGTTCTGCCGGCGCTTGAAATCGGCCTCGGCCTTGGACAGGGCGACCTTCTTCGTGGCGACGTCGGCCTTGTAGCCGTCGACGTTGCTGAACAGCCCGCGCACCTGGCGCACGGTGCGCGCGAGGTTGGCTTCGGCCTGCTGCAGGGCGATGTCGGCATCACTGGGGTCGAACTTCACCAGCACCTGGCCCTTGTGCACCAGGTCGCCGTCATCGGCGCCGATACTGACCACGGTGCCGGTGATCTGCGGGGTGATCTGCACGACGTTGCCGTTTACGTAGGCATCGTCGGTGTCCTCGTGCCAGCGGCCGTAGAGGAGTTCCCAGGCGACACTGGCAAGGCCGGCGAGGATGACGACGGCGAGCAGGATCAGCAGCCAGCGCTTGCGCTTGGGGTTGCCGTTCGGGGTTTCTTGAGTGGCGGTGCTCATGTCGGGTGCCTCGTTCAGTGCGCGGCGGCCGCGTTCGCCTGGGCGAATGGGGCGGGAGTGGAAGTGGTATCGGGGTGGTAGCCACCGCCCAGGGCCTGGACCAGTTGCACCGAGAGGTCGATGCGCTGGGCGTCCAGACTGGCCAGCTGGCGCTCGGCGAGGAGCAACTGTTGCTGCACGCTGAGGGCGTCGAGGTAGTTGCCGACGCCTTCGCCGTAACGGCGCATGGCCAGGTCGAAGTTGGATTTGGCGATGTCGCGGGCTTCGCGCTGGTCGTCGATCTGCTGCTCCAGCGAGCGCAGCTTGCCGAGGTCGTCGGTGACTTCGCCGAGGGCGTTGACCAGGGTCTTGTTGTACTGGGCGACGGCCAGGTCGTAGTCGGCGTCCTTCCCGGCCAGGTTGGCGCGCAGGCGGCCACCGTCGAAGATCGGCAGGGAGATGGCCGGGGCGATCTGGAAGAACCGGCTGGGCGCTTTAAGCACGTCGCTGGTGTGCAGAGCGGCCAGGCCGACCATCGCACCCAGGTTCACGTTGGGATAGAACTCGGTCTTCGCCGAGTCGATGCTTTTCGAGGCGGCTTCGACCCGCCAGCGTGCGGCGACGATGTCCGGGCGACGACCCAGCAGCTCGGCCGGCAGGTTCGATGGCAGGCTAAGCGCACCGGGCTTGAGCACCTGCGGGCGCTGCAGGTCCTGGCCACGGTCAGGGCCCTGGCCGAGCAGGATGGCGAGGGCGATGCGGTCGCTGGCAATCTCCTGTTCTGCGGCGGCCAGCTGCTGCTTGGCGCTGGCGACCTGGGACTGCGTCTGCTGCAGCTGGACCTTGCTGTCCAGGCCTGCGTCCATGCGCTTCTGGCTGAGCTGGAAGAGGTGCTGCGAGCGGTCCAGTTCGTCTTTGGCCAGGTCGCGGGCGACGAAGGCGTGGGCCAGGTCGCTGTAGGCGCGGGCGACATTGGTGGAGAGCGTGATCGAGGCGGCCTGGCGGTCGACTTCGGCGGCGTTGGCCTGGCCGAGGGCGGCCTCCCAGGCGTCGCGCTGGCCGCCCCAGAGATCGAGGTCGTAGCTGAAGCTGAGCGACAGGTATTTCACCGCCGAGTAGCGACCGCCCATGGGCGCAGGAATCACGCTTTCCGGTGCGCGGATGCCGGCGTAGCTGGCGGTGCCTTTCATGCTGGGCATGCGCGCGGCGTCCTGTGCTTGCGCTGCGGCGATGGCCTGGCGGGCGCGTGCGCTGGCGATATCCAGGTCGGGCGTGCCGCGCAGGGCCTCGCCGATCAGGCCGTCCAGTTGCGGGTCGCCCAGGCTGGTCCACCAGTGTTCGCTGGGCCAGGCGGCGGTGGACAGCGGAGTGCCGTCGAGGCTAACGCCGGCCTTCAGGCTAGCGGGGTCGACGGCCTTGCCGCTGGTGTCCAGGCCCGAGTAGCTGACGCAGCCGGAGAGTCCCAGCACGGCGGCAAACACGACGGCCGGCAGCAGGGCGATACGGAGGTGGTTCATGGTCTTTTCTCCTGCGCCGCGCAATGGGCCGCGGCGCCGTGGGCGCGCAGGATCTTGTCGAGCAGGCCGGTGAGGGTCTGCAGTTCGTCGCGGGAGAGACCGCCGACCAGCTCGTTCATGGCTGCAGCGGCGATGCTCGGGGCTTCGTCATTCACGGCCTGTCCGGCCGGGCTCAGGCTCAGGCGCACGCTGCGGCGATCGTTTGGGCAGGGCTCGCGGACCAGCAGATCCTTGCGTGCCAGGCGGTCGAGCATGCGGGTCATGGACCCGCTGTCGATGGACAGCTCGCGGCATAGCTCGGCCGGGGTATTGGCGCGGTCGTTGCCGATGAAGAACAGCACCTTGAACTGCGCAGCAGTGATGTCCAGGTGCGCAAGGTGCTTATCCAGCAGGCGATCCTTGAGGATGGCGGTGGCGCCCAGCAACTGGCCGATGGAGCCTTTGAACGGAAAATCCGCGACGTCGTAGTGATTCATGTCAAAACAGATAGCTGCTTAGGCAGTGAAATGTTTCGAAATGATACTGCCTAGGCAGCAATTGACAAGATTCGATTGTCGCGATTACGCAACAATCCGTTCGACGAAGCGCCATTGGAGCAGGATTGGCAACAGGAATGGCTGATTTCCTACACCGTCAGCGGCCTTTATGCACAAGGGGGAAAGCTTTAGGGCGCAAATTGCATATGAGATGTGATAGCAATCACGAAGTATCGTAACTATCTGTTTTTTAAAGACTTAATTTATATGTACAGAAAATGACCAGATCGCAGCGAGGCGGTCTGGACGGTAAGAAAGGGCAGTTTTTTCCGGGGTTACGAACAGAGTTATCCACAGGGTCTGTGGGTGAAGCCCTGGAACGCCCGTCTCAGATGCGTTCGGCCAGTAGCAGCAGGTTTCGCGGGGTCATCCGGGTGGCGCAGAAGGCGCCCAGGGTGGCGCGATAGCCTTGTTCCTCGAGGAATAACGCGCGGTCGAGCACCAGCCAGAGTTCCATGGGGCGGCGGAACAGTCCGCGCACCAGTTCGAGGTTGCGGACCTGGGCCAGGCGTTGCCAGCCTCTGGCCTCCAGTTGCTGCCAGTCGGTGCCAGCGGGCAGTTCGAGCCCCCGGAGCGCGGCGAGGTCGCGACAATAGTCGGCGAAGGGTTTGTCCAGCCACGTCGGCGGCACGGAAGGGGTTGTCAGGTAGTCGTTGCTGCCGCGGACTTCCCGTTGCAGCAGGTCAAAAGCCAACCGCCGCGCCATCGATCCGTCGCGCTGGCGGCGCACGCGGACGCCGGCGGTGACGGTTTCGGCGAGCGGCAGGCGCAGGTCGTCCCGCGAGAGCTCCAGGGTGGAGCTCTGCGCGGCGTGCGAGAGCGGCTGGTAGTACTCGCTATCGATGCGGTTATAGCAGCAGGGCGCCACGGCGAGCTGGCGGCAGCCCTGGGCGCTGGCAAGCTGCAGCAGGCGTACGTGCAGGTTGCCGCAGGCGTGCAGGGCGACGGCGGTGTGGCCGGCCTGCAGGTGCTCGCGGGCGTCCGGTGCGAGTACGTCCTGCTGGTGATGCCGGGCGTGAAGCTGAAGCCGGTCGCTCAGGCGCTGGCCGTCTTCCACCAGGGCATGGTCGAAATCCAGGCTCAGCAGCGGCTTGCCGTCGCGCGCCAGCAGACGGCCCAGATGGCCTTTACCGGCGCACCAGTCGAGCCATTGCTGCGGTGCTTGGGCGAAACCCAGACGGCTGGCGAAGGCGTCGATCTGTTGCCACTTGCGACCGGGAACGTCGACGGTCAGCTGGTTCGGCAACTTGCCCAGCGGCGTGGCCGGGAGTTCGCCGACGACGGACAACTTTGCGGCCGTGGCGGCCATCGCCGGGAAGGGGGCGGGGGCGTCAAGCTGCTCGGGGGCGTTGTGCGCTGCGTCGGCGTCATCGAGGCTGCGGCCGCGCAGCCAGGCAGCCAGTTCGGGGTGGCCGCGCTCCCAGTCCAACTCCAGCGCGGTGAAGGGTTTCGGTCGCCATAGCGCCTGATGATCCAGCAGGAAACCGTCCAGTGCCTGGAAGCGCTGGAGCAGGTCGGAACCGGTCAGGGGAGTTTCGTTCGGGAGCACGGTGCGAAGCGGGGGAAAGCCACGGGGCGCGCATTATAGCGACCCCGTGGGCAAACGGCGCGCCGGTCAGCGGCCCTGCATCGAGTCCACCTTCAGCCAGCGTTCCAGCAGGCGGAAGATGCGCGTCAGCAGCAGGGTGATGACCAGGTAGAACAGGCCGGCGAGGCAGAAGAACAGCATCGCCTCGTAGGTGCGCGCGATGATGGTGCGTGTCATGCCCATGATGTCGAACAGGGTCACGGTGTACACCACGGCGCTGGCCTTGAGCATGAGGATCACCTCGTTGCTGTAGGCCGGCATCGCTATCCGCGCGGCGCGCGGCAGGATGATGTGGAACAGCGCCTGGCGACGGGACATGCCCAGCGCGCGGGCGGCTTCCACTTCACCCACCGGGATGGCGTGGATGGCGCCGCGCAGGATCTCGGCGATATAGGCCGCGGTGTGCAGCGTCATGGTCAGCAGGGCGCACCAGTACGGGTCGCGCAGGTACGGCCAGAGTGGCCCCTTGCGCACGCTCTCGAACTGGGCAAATCCGTAGTAGACGATGAACAGCTGCAGCAGCAGTGGCGTGCCGCGGAAGAAGAAGATGTAGGTGTAGGGCACCGCGCGCACGTACCAGTGCCGCGAGGCGCGGGCGATGCCCAGCGGTACGGCCAGGCACAGGCCGGCGACCACGGCGATGGCCAGCAGCTCCAGGGTCAGGGTGGCACCCTGGAGCATCTTCGGCAGCCATTTGAGGATCAGCTCGAGATCGGTCATAGCTCGTTCCTCACGAAGCCACGGCCGGCGCGACGCTCGAGGAAGTGCAGGGCGGCCATGATGAAGACGGTCAGGCCCAGGTAGATGAAGGCCGCGGTCATGTAGAAGGTGAAGGGCTCCTTGGTCGCGTTGGAGGCGACCTGGGCCTTGCGCATGATCTCGTCGAGGGTGATCAGCGAGACCAGGGCGGTGTCCTTCAGAAGAATCAGATAGAGGTTACCCAGGCCTGGCAGCGCCACGCGCCATACCTGCGGCAGCACGATGCGCCAGAAGATGCGCGGAGCGGAGAGCCCCAGCGCCTGGCCGGCTTCGCGATGGCCCTTGGGAATCGCCAGCAGCGCGCCACGGAAGACTTCGGTGGCGTAGGCGCCGAAGCACAGGCCCAAGGCACAGGTGCCTGCGGCAAAGGGCGAGAGGGCGAATTCGGGGTGGCCGAAGAGGTCACCGATGGCGTTCAGGCCGGCCACGGTGCCGAAATAGATCATCAGTACCCAGAGTGTCTCGGGTACGCCGCGCACTACGGTGGTGTAGAAACCGCCGAGCATGCGCAGGAAACCGTTCTTCGAGGTCTTGGCGATGGCGCCGAGCAGGCCGAGGACCAGTCCCACGCAGACTGCGGCGAGCGAGAGCTTGAGCGTCATCCAGGTGCCGGCGATCAACTGATCGCCAAAGCCGTGCAGGTCGAAAATCATGGGGAGTCACGCCTGAAGGCGCGCGCCGCCCGGCGAGGGGCGGCGCGGCACGTGCATCAGTAGATGCTGAAGGGGAAGTACTTGTCGTTGATCTTCTTGTAGGTACCGTCGTCGACGATTTCCTTCAGAGCGGCGTTCAGCTTGTCACGCAGCGGGTCGCCCTTGCGCACGGCGATGCCGATCTTGTCGTTGTCGAACACCGGATCGCCCTTGAACTCGAAGTCCTTGCCGGCGTCGCTCTTCAGCCAGTCGTACTGCACGAACTTGTCGGCCAGGACGCCGTCGAGGCGGCCCGAGGACAGGTCGAGGTAGGCGTTTTCCTGGGTGTCGTAGAGCTTGATGGTGACGGTGTCGGACATGTTGTCCTCAAGCCAGGTACCGGCGATGGTCGCGCGCTGCGCACCGATCACTTTGCCCTTGAGGTAGCCCTTGTCGGTCTTGAAGTCGGTCGACTTCGGCGCCACGAACTGCAGCTTGTTGGTGTAGTAGGCGTTGGTGAAGTCAACGGCCTGCTTGCGCTCGTCGGTGATCGACATGGAAGCGACGATGAAGTCGAACTTCTTGGCGTTCAGGGCCGGGATGATACCGTCCCAGTCGGAGGTGACGACGTCGCACTCGGTCTTCATCTTGGCGCACAGCGCCTTGCCGATCTCGATATCGAAACCGACGACCTGGCCGCTGGCGTCGATGCCGTTGAAGGGCGGGTAGGCGCCTTCGGTACCGATGCGCAGTTTGTCCGCGGCGATGGCCTGGCTCCCCAGTGCGAAGGTGGCCGCGATAGCCAGAACGATCTTCTTATAGTTGTTCATGCAGTGATGCTCCGTTAGCGGTGGCTGGACATGAATTGTTTACAGCGTGCCGATTGCGGGTTGTCAAATACCTGCTGCGGCGGTCCCTGCTCTTCTACCAGGCCCTGGTGGAGGAACACCACCTCACTGGATACCTGGCGGGCAAAGTTCATTTCATGGGTCACCAGCAGCATGGTACGACCCTCATCGGCGAGCGCGCGGATAACGTTAAGCACTTCCTGGACCATTTCCGGGTCCAGTGCCGACGTCGGCTCGTCGAAGAGGATGACCTTGGGCTGCATCGCCAGGGTGCGGGCGATGGCGGCGCGTTGCTGCTGGCCACCGGAAAGCTGCGCGGGGAAGCTGTGGCGCTTGTCGGAGATGCCGACCTTGGCCAGCAGGGCCTCGGCGATCTCGGTGGCTTCGGCCTTGGTCTTGCCCAGCACACGGCGCGGCGCCTCGATGATGTTGTCGAGGATGCTCATGTGCGGCCAGAGGTTGAAGTTCTGGAAGACGAAACCCAGTTCGCTGCGCAGACGGTTGATCTGCTTGTTGTCCGAGGCGACCAGCGAGCCGTCCTTGGTCTTCTTCAGCTTGAGTTCTTCACCGGCGACCAGGATCTGGCCCTGGTGCGGGTTCTCCAGCAGGTTGATGCAGCGCAGGAACGTGGATTTACCGGAACCGGAGGAGCCGAGAATGGAAATCACATCGCCGTCGCGGGCGGTCAGGGAAATGCCTTTGAGCACTTCCAGGTCACCGTAACGCTTGTGCAGGTTACGGATTTCCAGTGCGGGTATGGCCGTGGCCATTGGGGGCTCCTCTATTGTTATTCGGACGCTTTCGCAGCAGGTCACTGCAGAATCGGGGCCATCCTGGCGAGGGGCAACCTAACACGCACTCCGGAGTGCGCCAAGCGCCCATCTGCCGCGGTCGTCGGCTGTAGTGGCAAGTTGTCGCATTGCCGCTCGGCGTTGTCGCCTGGGCTGAACTAGCTGCGCCGGATGAGGGCGTCGGCTGATGGCGCGGGGGCGGGATAGTGCCAGTTTAGACCGGCCGGTAAAAGTCCGGCGGCCCTGGGGCCGCCGGTGAGAGTTACTGCATCATCTGCCGAAGTTGCGGATTCGGATCTTCGAGTGCTTCGGCGGGCGTGATGTCGTCCTGGGATTCCGGTGGCTGGCTGGCCATCAGGTTCGGGTGCCCGGACAGCCGCGGAATCGTCAGCGGCTGGTTGGCGTCGGCCAGGCCCGTGCCACCGCCTTCGGTGGCATTGATCGTCGACTTGCGCGGCTGGGTCAGCACGTGGAAGTCGGTGATCTCGATGACGCCCTTGCCTTCGGCGAGCAGGTGGAAGGAGAAGGCCTTGCGGGCTTCCTCGTTGTCGAAGCCGAAGCTCACTTCCAGCGGCTGGTTGCGCAACACCCGCGGGAAGTCCGGTATCTCGATGGGCACGGGCTTCTCGAACGAGCGCGTCTTGAGCGTCACTTTCGCCCCATTGGCGTCCATCTGGATCGCGCGGATCTTCAGGCGCACCGTGGTGTGGGTGTTGGCCGGAAACTCCAGATACTGCGCGCCGATCAGGTTGTCGGTGTACTCGTTGTCGATCTGTGGCTTCAGGCGGATGCGTTCCTTGGTCGCGAACTGGTATTCGCGAGCCGACTGCGCTTTGGTCACCGATTGGTCAAGGATGTCCGCGCGGGCAGTCATCAGGCGGGCGTCGCGGCCACTGAAGCGGCCTTCGAATTTGGCGGTATCGGCGATGAAACCGTCACTCTTGTAGCGCCGGCAGACCTGCTGGAAGTCGCACTCGGTAAAGTTGCCCTTGCCGTCGTGATAACGCTGCATTCCGTTGGTGAAGGTCACCATCTCGCGGCCGCTGGTGTATTCGCGGAACAGCGAGCGACCGGCGATATCCTGCGGCGCCTTGATGGCGAAATAGTCGAGCACCGAGGATTCCAGGTCGACGTGGCCGTAGACGCCGGCCTTAACCGGCGGCAGCGCGGCCTGTTCCGGTGCAAGGATCAGGTTCAGGCCCCAGGCCGAGGCAAGGCGCACATTGTCGATGCCATGGGATTCGTCGGAGGTGACGATCACCAGGGTGTCCTTGAGCACGCCTTTCTCTTCCAGACCCTTGAGGAAGGCATCGACGGCGTCATCCAGGTAGGCGACTGCCGCCTGGCGCGGGGTCGGGTACTTGGCCAGGTATTCCGGAGTGGCCGAATACGGCTGGTGGGTGCCGACGGTGAGCAGGGTGAGCATCCACGGCTGCTTCTTCTGGCGCAGCTGGCCGACGTAGTCCAGCGCACCCTCGAAGAAGGCCTTGTCATCCATGCCCCAGGCGAATTCCAGGTAGGGCTTTTTCTTGAACCAGTCGCGGCCCAGGGTCTTGTCGAAGCCCATGGCCGGCATGACCTTGTCCTTGGCCATGAAGCGCAGCCCGGCGCCCTGCAGGAAGTGGGTGCTGAAGCCGGCCTGGTGCATTTGCGCCGGTAGGCATTCGGCGGCGCGGGTCGGGTTGCCCAGCAGCTCGACGCCCTTGGGCGTGCCATTGTCCAGCTTGCTGTAGTCGCCGCAGAGCATGGCGTAGAGGCCGCGGATGGTCTGGTGGCTGTGCACCACGTAGTCAGGTGTGGTCATGGCGCGCTCGGCCCAGGTGCTCAGGCGCGGCATCATCGACTCTTCGTAGCTGCTGCTCAGGGCGGCACGGTTGGTGGCGACGTAGGCGCCGGGGATACCTTCCATGGCGATGATCAGCACGTTCTTCGCCTGGCCGCGACCGGTCAACAGCGAAGTGCCATTGAGGTCGTGCTGGGTCAGGCCGGTGACGTCCGGGCGGGCCTCCGGCTGGTCGCGGTCGCGCCAGTCCTGGTAGGCCATCTCGCCGCTGGTGACGGCGCGGGAGACCAGCTGGTGCGGCAGGTTGAACTGCTTCCACATTTCCGCATCGCTGGGTTGGAAGTACTGAACGCCTGCGTGGGCGGCCAGCAGCACGGCCGGTACAGCATAGGCGTAGCCTGGCAGCGGCTTTTCGCGGCGGCGCCAGAGCAGCGCGCAGAGCAGGATGCCAGCGCCGATCAGGATCGCCAGGTGCAGGTGGTTGAGACCGCCGCCCTCGGTGGAGTTGGCGACGAAGGTCGGGTCGGCGAGGAAGTGCAGGTCTTCCGGCGCAGGCATGCGGCCCACGGCACTGACCAGCTCGGCGGTGCCGATCACCGAAAGCGCCCAGACCAGCATGACCGGGATGGCGATGAGCAGTCGTCGGTTGTGCAGTGCGACGACCAGCAGGGTGCCGAGCGCCAGGTCCGACAGGTAGCCCAACGGGGAGCCCCAGCCAAGGCTGTAGCGGCCGATCAGCGGCACCAGCAGGAAGAGGGCAGACAGGGAAACCAGGTTGCCCCGGGAATTCCACCAGCTTATGAGTTTGCGCACAGTGACTCCGCTACAAAACATCGAATCCCGGAGGGTATCTCACTGCAGAGTGAAAATCGTCCGGATGGTCATGATTCTGAAAGATCGATGTGCTATGTGCCAGTAGACAGTGTAGTGCGGCAAACATTCGAAATGGAATCATGCCGATTGCTGGCAAGCGGCACGGAGCGGGTTCTGGGGCGGGGTTGCCTCGCCGCGCTAGCGATGCTGGCGCGGCGGGCATGCTGCCGAAAGGGGGGCAGGAGTGGCTGCAGCAGCCTTAGAACTGGAAGTAAATAAACGGGTGGAATCCACGCTCGACGACGGAAATGCACGAAAGCACATAGAGGAGGACGCAATAGATCGCAACAAGACCTGGCTTGCGGAAGCTGGCTGCGCGCATCTTGTAGAAACGCTTGTCGCTGACCAGGCAAATGACAGTTGCTAGCGCCAGCAGGAAGATGACCTTGAAGTCTGCAAGTGCGAGATTCTCTGGAACCCAGGCTGGGGCTTGGCTCGAAAGGCCGAACATGGCCTTCCACAGCGTCGTGGTCTGGCCCATGTCAGCCGCTCGGAACGGAACCCACAGCAGAGTGGCAAAGAGGAATACTGGTACGCTACCAAGCCGGTATTTCTCTGGTTTCAGTACTCCGGCCCGCTCAAGGGCGATCAAAGAGCCGTGGCCTACCCCCCAGATCAGGAAGGTGTAGGCGGCGCCATGCCAAAGGGCGCAAAGCCCGAAAACGATAAACAGGTTTCGGTAAGTGCCAAAGGAGGAGGCTCTATTGCCGCCTAGAGGGATATAGACGTAGTCCCTGAACCAGCGAGACAGCGTCATGTGCCAGCGACGCCAGAATTCCGTGACAGTGTGCGCGGCGTAAGGCCGGTTGAAGTTTCGTGGGAACCTGAAGCCGAGCATTCGCGCCATGCCGATGGCCATATCGGTGTAGCCAGAGAAGTCGAAATAGATCTGGAACGAGTAGCAGAAGGCGCTCAACCATGCGGAGTATGTCGTTACCACCACTCCCGGGGCGTGGACGCTATCCACTACTGCGCCTAGCGGATCAGCAATCAGGATTTTCTTCGATAAGCCAATCACGAAAATTGCCATGCCCCAGAAAATGTCACTACTGACCAGTTTTCTGCGTTTTACATCGAGCTGTTGTTTGACTTCGGAGAAGCGAACCACTGGGCCGGCAATAAGATGAGGGAACAGGAAGATGTAAATTGCGAACTTTTGCAGGCTCTTTTCGGGGCGGATATGCCCGGTATAGACATCGGTTATATATGAGATGAAGTGGAAGGTATAAAACGATATTCCCAGAGGCAGCAGTATCTTCCAGGTTTCAACGTTTGCAAACCAGGAGGCGCCGGTGAGGTCGTGGAAGACATGGATGAAGAAGATAAGGTATTTGTAAAAGAGCAACGGCCCGAGGTTGGCAAGGACGCACAGGGTGAATACTACAGATGAGAGCTTGCCCGACGATGGGTTGCCTCTCAGGTTGCCGAGCACCTGGGCCAGCAGCCAGTTGGCAACCAGCATGATCAGGGCGACGAAGGTCAGTGCACCAGCGCCGCAGACATAGAACAGCACGCTTGCCAGCAAGATGAAACTGTTGCGGGTGGGGCGCGGCAACAACGAGTAGAGGATGAAGAAAACCGGAAAGAATACGAACAGGAATGCGGGTGAGGAAAAAACCATGTAGAGCCCCTATGGCAACCTGGCTACCTGCCCAAGCAGCATCGATGTGCTTGGAAGCATTATTTTTTCAATGAGAGCCAGTGTGCTGACTGAATGTCCAGAACCTGAATGATCACGTACTTGCATCGCCCCTCGGTCAGCTCCGGGATTTTACTGAGCGGTTGCTGACGATCCAGTTTCGTGAGTTTCTGAAAGTGATCTGGCAGGCCAGCGAAGTTCATTCCGTCACTGAAACTGTTCCCATATAAGCAGGTGGGCGGCAGCAAGCCTTCAGGCGCAGTTGGATTGGTTACGAACTCCAACCCTGTCGTCTTTGCATCGAGAGGCTTGAACCCTTCGCCGCTCCAGCTCTTGACGAGCTCAGGTTCCATGATTTGTTCCTGGGCGTTGAGTCGAGCGGAGAATCGCGTTTCGGAGCCGACAAAGGGTTTCGGTTCTACCTCAATGGCGTCCTGCCACTGATGGCTTGAGCCTTCGAGTTCGGCAATCAGGTTGACGGTCACTTCAGATACCGCCATGGCTGAAGCGTGAGTCCAGTGAAAATCCTGCTTGTAGAAGATCTGATGGGTTTCCCGCAACTTTTTCAGTATCTCGAAGACATCCACGAAATGGAGAGTCGAGTCGTCCTTCAGAGATTGATAGAGCTGCATGAAGTGGCTGTTCTGCGGCAGGCGTGGCGCAAAGAATGGCAGGTTGTCCGGCGTCAGATACTGCTTCTGCATGGGGAAAATGAAAATCGGCGTCATGCCGCGCTTGCTGAGTGATTCGGCAAGTTCGGTAATGCCCTGATGCACTGCAGTGATGCTGGAAGGATCTTTGAGCACCTCTTCCGTTGCTGGAAGCTCTCGGTCGGTAAGTGGGCGGCCGTAGATATAGTCGTCCTTGCCAAAGTAAACGCGCGACGAAGACCGGAAAAGCTGGTAGTCGAGTTCGTTCTTGGTGCGAATCATCAGATCCCGCAGGCCAAGGTTGTCACCGAACCAGCGCTCCAGACGGAAGTAGTTCTTGTCGGCTTCCGGCCAGGAGCCCTCCCAAGAGTCAGGGAATGGCGTTAGCGGACGAAGTTCCTGTACCGGAGGCACATGGCTGGCGTACCACTGCTCCAGCGATTTGAAGTGGTGCCCTAGGAGCGGAACGTTTCCCAGGAACTGGCTGCGGGAAGCCTGGAGCGCTGGTGTCGCGCCCGTGAGCAGAATCGCCAATGGGGCGAGGCTGCCGAAGAGCATCAGCCATACAAGGACGATCGGCAGTCGATAAAGGCTGCTGACAGACGGATACGACTTGTTCCTGGGCTTCCCCAATTCCTGCTCCTTTACAAATGGCTTCACACTTCCTTGCAGGCGTTGCCAGGCTTGATGGGGCACCGGAAGTTGCGGTGAAGCACAGGCAAGGCCGATGAGTGCGCCCATCAGGGGGCATGCGTTGCACTGTCGGATGAGACAAAAGGGGCGTAGTAGGCCACGTACGAGGCGCGATATCAACCGTGCCCAGCACTTGGAGCGGGACATGAAAAAGCCCCTGAAATCTCGCGATTTCAGGGGCTTTTCGTAAGGCTTGGTGCCCAGGGACGGAATCGAACCGCCGACACGGGGATTTTCAATCCCCTGCTCTACCAACTGAGCTACCTGGGCAACGTGGCGCGCATTAAAAGGGTTTTCGGAAGGGGTGTCAAGCGTGTCGCGAAAAAATTTTTCAAATAATACCGAAGCTTACGCGCTGGGCGGGACGTAGCCCTCGGCCTGCGCGTATTCCTCGCCGGACAGGAACTTGTCCATCTCGGCGGTGAGGAACTTGCGATCCTCGGCATTCATCATGTTCAGGCGACGCTCGTTGATCAGCATGGTCTGGTGCTTCTGCCATTCCTCCCAGGCTTTCTTCGAGACGTGCTCGTAGATGTCCTGGCCCTTGGCTCCGGGGTAGGGCGCGCGATCGAGGCCGGGCAGCTCTTCTTTGAATTTGCGGCACATCACCAGTCGGGTCATGACATTTCTCCTGCGTTCAACACGTCGGCGGCTCGTTTGAGCAGCTTCTTCACCGGGGCGGCAAGGCCGAGCCGCGGCGGGGTGGCGAGGTTATACCAGAGCCAGTCGGCCTCGGCCACGGCGGGGGCTGCGTCCTCGACGCGCACCAGCCAGGGCTTGATGGCCAGCTGGAAGTGGCTGAAGGTATGGGTCAGGCCGGGCAGCTCGCGCCGCTCGCCCAGGCGCAGGGCGTGGCGCTGGGCCAGCGGGTCGAGGGCGGCCAGGTCGTCCAGTTCGGGGAAGCTCCACAGCCCGCCCCAGAGGCCGGTCGACGGACGGCGATAAAGCAGGATGTCGCCCTCGCGGTTGGCCAGGATCGGCATCAGCGTGCGCTTCTGCGGCAGCGCCTTGCGCGGCTTGGGCGCCGGGAAGTCGGTTTCGCGGCCGAGGTAGTGCGCGCGGCAGCCCTCGCGCAGTGGGCAGAGCAGGCAGCTCGGCTTGCTGCGGGTGCAGAGGGTGGCGCCCAGGTCCATCATCGCCTGGGTGTAGTGGTTGACCCGCTCCTGCGGCGTGAAGCGCTCGGCGGCGTCCCACAGCTGCCTGGCGACCTTGGGTTCGCCCGGATAGCCGTCGCAGGCGATGTAGCGCGCCAGCACGCGCTTGACGTTGCCGTCGAGGATCGGCGCACGCAGCCCCATGGAAATGCTGGCTATGGCGCCGGCGGTGGAGCGGCCGATGCCGGGCAGCTCGGCGAGCTGTTCGACGTTACGCGGGAACTCTCCGCCGTGCTGTTCCATCACCGTCTTCGCGGTCTTGTGCAGGTTGCGGGCGCGGGTGTAGTAGCCCAGGCCCGTCCACAGGTGCAGCACCTCGTCTTCCGGCGCATTGGCGAGGTCTGCGACCGTCGGCAGCGCGGTCATGAAGCGGTCGTAATAGCCCATCACGGTGCTGACCTGAGTCTGCTGCAGCATGATTTCCGAAACCCACACCCGGTAGGGCGTGATGTTCTGCTGCCAGGGCAGGTCATGGCGGCCGTGCGTGTCGAACCAGTCGAGCACGGCCGAATTGAAGCTTTGCGGGGTCACTTCTTGAACAGCCCTTTGAGTGCGTCTTTGAGTTCGGGACTGACCTTGTCGCCGAGCTTCTCTTCGAGTTTCTGGTTCAGCCGGTCCCCGGCCAAACGTGCGGCGATCTTGCCGATGCCGTCCTTGTCCAGGCGGCAGGCCTTGGCGCCCAGTTCCAGCGGGCCGCGGCAGCGCAGCGGCCATTCGATGCCGACGTAGCGCTTGTTCACTTCGCAGGCGGGGTCGGGCATGTCGCTCTTGTCGCCTTCGATGGTGACGCCGACGCGGTAGTCCATGCCCAGCACGCGCAGGTCGAGGTCGCCGTCGGCCTTGACGGTCAGGCCGGGGATGCTGGCCTTGAGGTCCGGGTTGCTGGCCACGCCATTGCGGAACACCAGGTTGCCCTGCAGCTCGCGGAAGGGCGTGTCCTTGCCGCCATGCTCGCCAGTCAGCGACTTGCGGTTGAGCGTGGCGATGCCCTGGCACAGCTGCTGTTCGAGGTTGGCGTTGAGCAGCACGCCCTGGGTCAGGACGAAGTGCGCGGTGCCGTTGAGGTTGTCGATCCAGGCCTTTTGACTGTTGCCCTGGGTGGTGATGTCGGCGTCAAGGTCCAGCAGGCCCTTCACCGGCGGCTTCTGGCCCTGGGATTCGAGCAGGCGCTCCACCGGTACGTCGGCGATGTGTTTCTTCGCCTGCAGGGTCGGTACGTCCTGGCGCACGTCGAGGGTGGCGGTGGCGTTGAACTTGCCGTCGTAAAGCTCGCCACGCAGGTCGTCGAGGTTGAGCAGGCCGCCCTGGCCGCGCAGCTTGAGCACGGCGTTGTCGATGGGCAGCTTGTCCAGGGTCAGCTGGCCGAGGTTCAGGCCGGTGTCGAGGTCCAGCGCGCGCAGGCGGGCGATGGGCAGCAGCGGGGCGTCGCTCCAGGCTTGCTGGGTCGGCTGGCTGGGCAATGGCGTGTCGCCCTTGATGGCGTTCTGCGCGGTGGCGTCGACTTCGGCCTTGCGTGCGCTGTTGGTGGCCTCCTGGGCCTTCTTGACCTTGGCCGGCAGATAGCGGTCGAGGTTCAGCTTGTCGCCGGACAGCTGGGCGCGGATCGCCTGCTTGCCGAAGTCGGCGATGCCGAGGTTGCCGCTGAAGGCGCTGTCGTCCAGCTTCAGGTTGATGTCGTTCAGGGCGAGGCTGTTGCGGGTGCCGCTGACGCGGGTGGCCAGTTCCAGCTTGGTGAGGGTGGTGGTGTCGGCCATTTCCGGCAGGGTCTGGCCGATGCCTTCGAGGAATTCGCGCAGGTTGAACGGTGCCAGCGACAGGCCGCCGTCGAACTTGGGCTCTTTATCCAGCTCGCGGGCCTTCAGCTCGCCGAGGGCGCGCAGCTGGTTGACGGTGACCTTCAGGCCGTTCCATTCGGCGATCTGGGCGGCCTGGTCGAGTACCAGCTGGCCCTGGGCGCTGTAGTTGGCGGTCTTGCCCTGGAACGGGTCGCCGGAGACTTCGCCGGAGAGCTTGGCGTCTTCGAGCTGGTAGCGCTTGAGCGCGCGGTCGAAGCGCAGGTTGCCGGTCAACTCGGTGCGCGCGCGGATCACCGGCTGGTTGGTGCCCAGGTAGGCGCTGAGCTTGACCGGGATGTTGCTGCCCTCGCGGATCGCGCCGGTGGTCAGCTCGATGCCTTCGACGCTGTAGTTCTTGCCGCTCTGGGTGTCGGCGTAGTCGATGCGGGCGTTCTTCACGCTGAGGCTGTCGATGTCCAGCTTCATCGCCTGGTGGCCTTCGCCGGCTGCGGGTTTAGCCGGCTCGCTCGGCGCCGGCGCCGGTTGTGCGGCGGGCGGCGTGCCGGTGGCCGGCTGGGCGGGCTTGCCGATGCTTTCCCAGTTGCCGACGCCGTTCTTGTCCTTGTTCAGGGACAGGGTCAGGCCTTCGACGCGGATGTCGCTCATCTGCACTTCTTTACGCAGCAGCGGCAGTACGCGTACGGACATGGCCAACAGCTGCGCATCAGCGAACGGCTTGTCCGGCGTCTGCAGGCTCGCCACGCTGGTGTCGTGCAGCTCCAGGCCCAGCCAGGGGAACAGGCTCCAGCCGATGTCGCCCTTGAGGTTCAGCTCGAGGTTGGCCTTGTCCCGGGCGAGCTGGCGGATTTCGTCCTTGTAGTCGTTCGGATCGAAGAAGTGGGTCAGCACGAAGCCGGCGGCGACGATGAGCAGCAGCAGGACCAGGGCAACGATGCCGATGATTTTGCCGAACGCTTTCATGTACGGGTCCTTGTTCAGGCGGCGGGTGGAGTAGCGGGAAAGTATACCAATGACGCAGCGGCGCCCCAGCCCGGAAAGGCGGGGGCAGGTATTGCGGGGTTTGAACGGGGACTTGCGGCGCGGTTCCCGGCGATGACAGGTCAGGCTGGCAGCAGCGTCAGGCCCAGGTGCTCGGCGAAGCGCACGGCTTCGGGCTGGTCTTGCGGAGAGCTCAGGCGTAGCGCGGCGCCTTGCAGGACGGCCAGGCGCTGGGCTTCTTCCAGCAGGCGCCGGGCGACACCACGGTTGCGGGTAACCTGGCGCACGCACAGGCGGGAAAGCCGCCAGGTGTCGTCGTCTCGCTCGATCCACGCGGCGCCCAGCAGGCGGTCGTTGAAGCGCCCGGTGAACAGCCGGCCCTCGACGAGGCCGCGGGTGACCAGCTCATCGGCGTCGGTGAACGGCGCCAGCAGCCACTGCGGCGCATCGGCGTAGATCTTCAGCAGGTCCTGGCGGTCCTGGTCGCTGGGCTGGGTCAGGTGCTGGACGACGACGGGCATGGGCAATCCTCGAAAGGCGAGCCGCGCAGTGTAGGACTATCGGCCAGCGCCGACCACCGCCCATAGCCGCGCAGCGCCCGGCGCGCCTATAATGCCGCCCCTTCTTATAATTACGTGCAGTGTTAGCTGTGGAGCTGGTGATGGCCGAACGCAAGGCATCCGTCGCGCGCGACACCCTGGAAACCCAGATCAAGGTTTCCATCGACCTGGATGGAACGGGCAAGGCCCGCTTCGATACCGGGGTTCCCTTCCTCGAGCACATGATGGACCAGATCGCCCGCCACGGCCTGATCGACCTGGACATCGAGTGCAAGGGCGACCTGCATATCGATGACCACCATACCGTCGAAGACATCGGCATCACCCTCGGCCAGGCTTTTGCCAAGGCCATCGGCGACAAGAAAGGCATCCGCCGCTACGGCCATGCCTACGTGCCGCTGGACGAGGCGCTGTCGCGCGTGGTCATCGACTTCTCCGGCCGCCCCGGCCTGCAGATGCACGTGCCGTTCACCCGCGCCAGCGTCGGTGGCTTCGATGTCGACCTGTTCATGGAGTTCTTCCAGGGCTTCGTCAACCACGCCAACGTCACCCTGCACATCGACAACCTGCGCGGGCACAACACCCACCACCAGATCGAAACGGTGTTCAAGGCCTTCGGCCGCGCGCTGCGCATGGCCATCGAGCTGGATGAGCGCATGGCCGGCCAGATGCCGTCCACCAAAGGGTGCCTGTAATGCAGACCGTAGCCGTCATCGACTACGGCATGGGCAACCTGCACTCGGTGTCCAAGGCGCTTGAGCGCGTGGGCGCCGGTCGCGTGCTGGTGACCAGCGACGCCAACGTGATCCGCGAAGCGGACCGCGTGGTGTTCCCCGGCGTCGGCGCAATCCGCGACTGCATGGCCGAGATCAAGCGCCTGGGCTTCGACAGCCTGGTGCGCGAAGTCAGCCAGGACCGTCCGTTCCTCGGCATCTGCGTCGGCATGCAGGCGCTGCTGGAGCGCAGCGAGGAAAACGACGGCGTTGACTGCATCGGCCTGTTTCCCGGCCAGGTGCGCTTCTTCGGCAAGGACCTGCACGAGGATGGCGAGCACCTGAAGGTGCCGCACATGGGCTGGAACGAGGTGGCGCAGAGCGTGGATCACCCGCTGTGGCACGACATCCCGGACCGCGCGCGCTTCTACTTCGTGCACAGCTACTACATCCAGGCCGGTAACCCGCGCCAGGTGGTCGGTCGCGGCCATTACGGCGTCGATTTCGCCGCCGCGTTGGCCGACGGTTCGCGCTTCGCCGTGCAGTTTCACCCGGAGAAGAGCCATACCCATGGCCTGCAGCTGCTGCAGAACTTCGCCGCCTGGGACGGGCGCTGGTAAGCCATGGCCCGCCAGAAGGACAAGCCGGCGATCCTCGAGCTCGATGGCGCCCAGCGCCAGAGCGCGGCGCGGGCGATCCAGCGCTTCCTCGAAGATCGCTTCGAGCTGGATGTCGGTTCCTTCGAGGCCGAAGAGGCGCTGGACTTCTTCCTCCGCGAGTTCGGCCCGCTGTTCTACAACAAGGCGATCTTCGACGTGCAATCTCACCTGAAAGACCGGTTCGAGAGCATCGAAAGCGACTTGTGGGCGCTCGAGAAGAGCTGACCCGACCCCATTCACCTTTGGATTCGAGCAGGTTCAACCCATGCTGATCATCCCCGCAATCGATCTGAAAGACGGCGCCTGCGTGCGCCTGCGCCAGGGCCTGATGGAAGACGCCACGGTCTTCTCCGACGACCCGGTGTCCATGGCCGCCAAGTGGGTGGAGGGCGGCTGCCGCCGTCTGCACCTGGTGGACCTGAACGGCGCCTTCGAAGGCAAGCCGGTCAACGGTGAAGTGGTTACCGCCATCGCCAAGCGCTACCCGAGCCTGCCGATCCAGATCGGCGGCGGCATCCGCTCGCTGGAAACCATCGAGCACTATGTCCGTGCCGGCGTCAGCTACGTGATCATCGGCACCAAGGCGGTCAAGCAGCCGGAGTTCGTCGCCGAAGCGTGCAAGGCCTTCCCGGGCAAGGTGATCGTTGGCCTGGACGCGAAAGACGGTTTCGTCGCCACCGACGGCTGGGCGGAAGTGAGCTCGGTGCAGGTCATCGACCTGGCCAAGCGCTTCGAGGCCGATGGCGTCTCGGCGATCGTCTACACCGACATCGCGAAGGACGGCATGATGCAGGGCTGCAACGTCGAAGCCACCGCCGCCCTGGCCAACGCCACGCGTATTCCGGTGATCGCTTCGGGCGGCATCCACAACCTGGGTGACATCCAGAAGCTGCTGGACGCCCGCACGCCGGGCATCGTCGGCGCCATCACCGGCCGCGCGATCTACGAAGGCACCCTCGACGTCGCCGAAGCACAGGCGCTGTGCGACAGCTTCAAAGGCTGATCTGAACGCACGCTGGATGGATCGCCCTGCGAGCCATCCAGCAATGAGGAATTCGGTGGGCTGGCAGCATGGGCATCGCTGCGCTCCACCCATCCTACGAGAGCATTGCTATGGCACTGGCTAAACGCATCATTCCCTGCCTCGACGTGGACAACGGCCGCGTGGTGAAGGGCGTCAAGTTCGAGAACATCCGCGACGCCGGTGATCCGGTGGAAATCGCCCGCCGCTACGACGAGCAGGGAGCGGACGAGATCACCTTCCTCGACATCACCGCCAGCGTCGATGGCCGCGATACCACCCTGCACACCGTTGAGCGCATGGCCAGCCAGGTGTTCATCCCGCTGACGGTGGGCGGTGGCGTCAGGACGGTGCAGGACATTCGCAACCTGCTCAACGCCGGTGCGGACAAGGTCTCGATCAACACCGCCGCGGTGTTCACCCCGGAGTTCGTCGGCGAAGCCGCCGCGCGCTTCGGCTCGCAGTGCATCGTGGTCGCAATCGACGCGAAGAAGGTCTCGGCGCCGGGCGAAGCGCCGCGCTGGGAAATCTTCACCCACGGCGGCCGCAAGCCCACCGGGCTGGACGCGGTCGAATGGGCGAAGAAGATGGAAGGCCTGGGCGCTGGTGAAATCCTGCTGACCAGCATGGACCAGGACGGCGTGAAGAGCGGCTACGACCTGGGCGTGACCCGCGCCATCAGCGAGGCCGTGGGCGTGCCGGTGATCGCCTCCGGCGGCGTCGGCAACCTGGAGCACCTGGCCGCCGGCATCATCGAGGGCAAGGCCGACGCGGTGCTCGCGGCGAGCATCTTCCACTTCGGCGAGTACAGCGTGCCGGAGGCCAAGGCCTACCTGGCCAGCCGCGGCATCGTCGTGCGCTGATTCCTTCCGGGCCGGGGTTCTCCCGGCCCGATGGCTCTCTCCCGGGCCGTCCTTCCCCTGCGTCCGGTGGCCGCATCCCCTTCCTGCGCACGAAGCTTGCTAGCTGAAGCCATCGGTCAAGGGTCTGGCGTGTCCGAGTCAAGGTACTGGCGCTCTTGATTCAAGGTACTGGCGTTCTCAACCCAAGGTACTGGCGTACCCATGTCCCATCGCCATATTCATAGGGTTTATTGACGTCAATTCTCCGAGTAAGCTCTGCGCCTTCTCAGAAATGTCATACGCAGGAAATATCTCGATGCTGAAGCGCATTCTGCTCGCATGGCTAGGCTGCGGCCTGCTTCTGGCCAGTGCGGCAAGGGCTGAAACGGATTCTTCGGACTACAGCGTGGTGCTGCTCACCGAGAACTTCCCTCCCTACAACATGGCCATCAACGGCAAGAACTTCGCCCAGGAAGACAGCATCGACGGCATCGCCGTGGATATCGTCAAGGAGATGTTCAAGCGTGCCGGCGTGCAGTACAGCCTGACCCTGCGCTTCCCCTGGGACCGCATCTACAAGCTGGCGCTGGAGAAGCCCGGCTACGGGGTGTTCGTCACCGCGCGCCTGCCCGAGCGCGAGAGCCAGTTCAAATGGGTCGGCCCGATCGGCCCGGACGACTGGGTTCTGCTGGCCAAGGCGGACAGCCCCATCGCCCTGAACAACCTGGATGAAGCGAAGAAATACCGCGTCGGCGCCTACAAGGGCGACGCCATGGCGCAGTACCTGAGCGAGCACGGCTTCGAGCCGGTGCTGGCGCTGCGCGACCAGGAGAATGCCGCCAAGCTGCGTGACGGTCAGATCGACCTGTGGGCCAGCGGTGACCCGGCGGGTCGCTACCTGGCCAAGCAGGTGGGCGTCACCGGGCTGAAGACCGTGCTGCGCTTCAACAGCGACCAGCTGTTCCTCGCCCTGAACCGCGAGACCCCGGATGCCGTGGTGCAGAAGCTGCAGTCGGCGCTGGACAAGATGCGCGCCGAAGGCTTCGTTGACGACGTGCTCAATAGTTACCTGTAACACCCGAAGGCCGGCCACTCGCCGGCCTTTGTGTTTGGCGCCGACATCCCTCGGCGCCGGTTTTGCCACGGAAGGCAGACGAGCGAAGTAGTCCGTCCCCCCTGCAGGGATGCCGCAAGCCCAATAACGATAACCAAGCGAGCGGTATGACCATGCTGAAAGTCCTGACCAAGACCCTTACCCTGGGTCTGTTGCTGGGGGCCGCCACGGCCCGCGCCGAGTTGCCCGCCGATTACAAGATGGTATTGCTCACCGAGAACTTCCCGCCGTTCAACATGGCGGTGGATGACAAGAACTTCGCCCGTGACGATGGTATCGACGGCATCAGCGCCGACATCGTCCGCGAGATGTTCAAGCGCGCCGGTATCCAGTACAGCCTGAGCCTGCGTTTCCCCTGGGATCGCCTGTACAAGCTGGCCCTCGACAAGCCCGACTACGGGCTGTTCTCCACCACCTACACCCCTGAGCGCGTGCCGCTGTTCAAGTGGGTCGGGCCGATTGCCAAGACCCACTGGGTCCTGCTCGCGCCGCCGGGCAGCTCGATCAAGGTGAAGGACCTCAAGGACGCCGCCAAGTACAAGCTCGGCGCCTACAAGAACGACGCCGTCAGCCAGAACCTGGAGAGCCAGGGCATCCCGGTGCTCAACGCGCTGCGCGACCAGGAGAACGTGAAGAAGCTGACCACCGGCGAGATCGACCTGTGGGCCACCACCGACCCGGTGGGTCGCTACCTGGCCAAGCAGGAAGGTGTGTCCGGCCTGCAGACCGTGCTGCGCTTCAACGAGGCCCAGCTGTACCTGGCGATCAACAAGGACACCCCGGACGAGGTGGTGGCGAAGCTGCAGAAGGCGCTGGACGAAATGCGCGCCGATGGCTTCATCGAGCAGGCGACGAATAACTACCTGTAAGGCCGGCTTGGCATCGAAGCGCACGGCCGGACTTCGTAGGAGCGAGCAAGCTCGCTCCTACGAAGAACTTGCCGCTTTGTAGGCGCGTCTAGCGGTAAATCCCGTTCTGCCCATGCCCCGCCATGGCGCGGTTGCCGCGCTCGGCGATCATCAGCGACGGCTGCACCAGCTCGAAGCCCTGGGCCTTCAGGGTCGGCAGCACGCGCTTGAGCACAGCCAGGGTCGCCGGCTTCGGGTGGCCGATCATCACCACCGTGCCCTGCTTGCGCGCCAGTTTCAGGCCGCGCTGCATCTGCTCCATCACCGCCGCTTCGCTCGGATCGTCGTCAAGGAAGACGTCCCGCGACAGGCTGGCGAGGCCGATCTTCTGTGCCTCGGCAGCAGCCACGGTGGCGGCGCTGGTGCGGCTGTCGAGCAGGAACAGGTGGCGGCGCTGCAGCTCAGCAGCCAGCCAGGCCATGGCCGGGCGGTCGGCGGTCATGCGGCTGCCTTCATGGTTGTTCACGCCCTGCACGTAGGGCACCTTCGTCAGCGCGGCGTCGAGACGGCGCGCGCGCTCTTCCTGGGTCAGCTCCGGGGCCCAGGCGTAACCACCGCCGGCCGGGTCCATCGGCATGTGCAGCATCACGGTGCGCCCGCGATGGTGCGCTTCGCGCGCCAGTTCGGCGGCGTGGGGTGTATCGGGGATGATCGCCAGGGCGATGGCGGGGGAGATGTCGAGCACCTGGCGGTCGCGCGCCAGGTTCTGCCCGAGGTCGTCGATGACGATACTGACCAGCGGCTTGCCGCCGTCCGGCCGGGGCGCGGCGGCCACCGGCAGGCACAGCAGCGCGCCCAGGCACAGGCCGAAAAGCAGCCGGGCCGGGCGCATCGGTCAGTTGTTGCCGCGGCTGACGCTGAGTCCTTTCAGCAGGCTGAGGGCTTGGCTGAGCTGGTAGTCGCCATCCTGCGGGCGATCCACCGGTGGTTTGCCGGAAGTGGTCGGACGATCCTGGCCGCCATTGCCGTTGGCCAGGTGGCCCTGCAGGTCCGCTTCCTTGAAACCGTCGAATTCGCTCTTCTCGCGGGTCACCTTGGCGCGTTCCACCTCGATGTCCGGGGTGATGCCCTGGGCCTGGATGGAGCGGCCATTGGGGGTGTAGTACAGCGCGGTGGTGAGCTTCAGGGCGCGGTCGTTGTTCAGCGGCAGCACGGTCTGTACCGAGCCCTTGCCGAAGCTGTCGGTACCCATGAGGATCGCGCGCTTCTGGTCCTGCAGGGCGCCGGCGACGATCTCCGCAGCCGAGGCGCTGCCACCGTTGATCAGCACCACCAGCGGGACGCCGTCGCTCGGGTCGGCCGGGTCGGCGGAGAAGCGCAGCTCGGAGTTCGGGATGCGGCCCTTGGTGTAGACGATCAGGCCCTTGGTGAGGAAGGCGTCGGCCACTTCCACCGCGGACTGCAGCACGCCGCCGGGGTTGTTGCGCAGGTCCAGCACAATGCCCTTGAGCTTGCCCTTGTTGTCATTGCGCAGCTTGGAGAGCGCCTTGACGGTCTCCTCGCCGGTGTTCACCTGGAACTGGGTGATGCGCAGGTAGCCGTAGCCCGGTTCGAGCAACTGGCTCTTCACGCTCTTGACCTTGATGACGGCGCGCTTGAGGGTTACGTCGAATGGTTTTCCGCCACCGCGCACGATGGTCAGGGTGATGGGCGAGCCGGCCTTGCCGCGCATGCTGTCCACCGCCTCGTTCATCGACTGTCCCTTGGTCGGCTTGCCGTCGATCTTGACGATCAGGTCGCCCGGCTGGATGCCGGCGTTGGCTGCGGGGGTGTCGTCGATCGGCGAGATCACCTTGACGAAGCCGTCCTCGCTGCCGACCTCGATGCCCAGGCCGCCGAATTCACCGCTGGTGCTTTCCTGCAGTTCGGCGAACTCTTCCGGGCCGAGGTAGGCCGAATGCGGATCGAGGTTGCTGAGCATGCCCTTGATGGCATTTTCCAGCAGCGTCTTGTCGTCCACCGGTTCGACGTAAGCCGCCTTCACCCGGTCCAGGACCTCGGCAAAGGTGCGCAGCTCGTCGAGCGGCAGCGGAGCCTCCTTGCCGTTGGCCGCAGGGGATGCGGCCGGCGCGTCGGCGGCCTGGACCGCACCGACGCCGAGCAGCAAGGCCAGGGCCAGGGTAGTGAGACGGAAAGCTTGCGACATGTTTGGCTCCTAATGCGTGATCGCCGCTTATCCCTGCGTGCGACACCAGGTCGAAGGGTCCGCCGGGCGGCCCTGATGGCGAATGGCAAAATACACCGCCGGGGTACTCTGACCCCCGCTGGCTCCCACGGTTGCAATGGGATCGCCCGCTTTGACGGTATCGCCGGCGTCCTTCAGAAGACTTTGATTATGCCCATAAAGGCTGAGGTAGCCACCACCGTGGTCGAGAATGACCAGCAGGCCTGAGCCGCGCAGCCAGTCGGCGAACACCACGCGGCCGCCATGCACGGCGCGCACCGTACTGCCGGCGTTGGCGCCGATCAGAACGCCATCCCAGGTGGCGCGGGGGTCGTCGCCGCGCGGGCTGCCGTAGCGCGCCAGCACGCGGCCATCCACCGGCCAGGGCAGTTTGCCCTTGGTGGCGGCGAACGCGCCGCCGAAGCCGGTGCCGCTGGAAACCAACGGGCCGCTGTAGTCGGGGCGTTTGGAGGGCGTTGCGGGCTTCTCGCCGCGTGCGGCCAGTTCCTGCTCGCGCTTGACCCGCTCGCGTTCGGCGGCCAGGGCGCGCTGGCGCGCTTCCTCGGCTTCGCGGGCCTGGCGAGCGAGGGTTTCCTCGATGGTCTTGAGGACTTTGTTCAGGTCGTCCTGGCTCTGCTCGCGGTCCTTGAGCTTGCTGCTGCCGTCCTTCAGGTCGCTGTTGAGCTTGGCCAGGGTCTCCTGGCGCGCCTTGCGGGCGTCGGCCAGTTCCTGGCGGCGGGCTTCGAGGGCGGTCTGCTGGGCGACCTGCTCGTCCTTCTGCGAGGTGATTTCCTGTTCGACGTTGCTCAGCTGGCGCAGGGTCTCGTTGAAGGCCGAGAGCTGCTCCAGGCGCGCCTTGTTGATGTAGTCGTAGTAGGTGAGGGTGCGGCTGAACTTCTCGGGATGTTCCTGGTTCAGCAGCAGCTTGAGGTATTCCTGGCGGCCGCTTTGGTAGGCGGCGCGGGCCTGGATGGCGATCAGGCGCTGCTGCTCAAGGCGTGCGCCCTGGAGTTTTTTTTTCTCCGAATCGAGGCGCTGCAGTTCTTCCTCGTTCTTCTTCATCTCGTCCTGGATCTGCCTGATCTGCTTTTCCAGGTCGCCCATCTGGGTTTCGGTGGACTTGAGCTGTTTCTGCACCCCGGACTTCTCGTCCTGGATGTTCTTCAGGTTCTTCTTCAGCTCATTGATGTCTTTCTGCGTCTGCTCCAGCTGACGTTGGGCGTCGGCGCGTTCGTCGGCAACGACCGCGAGCGGGCTCAGGAGGCAGATCAGCAGCAGCGGGAGGAGGGCGCGGGGCATTGGGCGGCGGGCACCTGGATTCTGGACCGGGCTAGTATGCCCGTGGCGGGCGCTAAAAAAAACGCCCCAGGCCGCATGGCGTGGGGCGTTTGCTCTGACCGGCGGGAGATGGCTCACGTTCCCGCCCAATCGTCGTCCTTAAAGGAGGGTGACGATCGATTTGCCGGTCATCTCTTTGGGCTGTTCCAGACCCATCAGGTTCAGCAGTGTCGGGGCCACGTCGGCGAGCACGCCGCCCTCGCGAATGCTGACCTTGCGCTTGCCGACGTAGACGAAAGGCACCGGCTCGCAGGTGTGCGCGGTGTGCGCCTGGCCGGTCATCGCGTCTTCCATCTGCTCGACGTTGCCGTGGTCGGCGGTGATCAGGGCTTCGCCGCCGACCTTGTCCAGCGCCTCGACGATCCGACCGACGCAGGTATCCAGGCACTCGACGGCTTTCACTGCGGCCTCGAATACGCCGGTGTGGCCGACCATGTCGCCGTTGGCGTAGTTGACGATGATCACGTCGAAACGCTGGTTCTCGATGGCGTCGACGATCTTGTCGGTGACTTCCGGCGCGCTCATTTCCGGCTGCAGGTCATAGGTGGCGACCTTGGGCGAAGGGATGAGGATGCGTTCTTCGCCTTCGAACGGCTCTTCGCGGCCGCCGGAGAAGAAGAAGGTCACGTGGGCGTACTTCTCGGTTTCGGCGATGCGCAGCTGAGTCTTGCCGTTCTTGGCCAGGTACTCGCCCAGGACGTTGTCCAGGGATTCGGGCTTGAACGCGCTGGGTGCCGGGATGCTTGCGGCGTACTGGGTAAGCATCACGTACTCGGCCAGGTGCAGCTCGCGCTGGCGCGGGAACTCCTTGAAGCCCGGCTCGACGAAGGCGCGCGACAGTTCGCGGGCACGGTCGGCACGGAAGTTCATGAAGACCACGGCGTCGCCGTCTTCCACGCGCACCTGTTCGCCAATGCGGGTGGCCTTGACGAATTCGTCGCTCTCCCCGCGCTCATAGGCGGCGTTCAGTGCGCCCACGGCGGTGTCGGCGGTGAATTCGGCGGTGCCGTCGGTGATCAGGTTGTAGGCGGCTTCGACACGGTCCCAGCGATTGTCGCGGTCCATGGCGAAGTAGCGGCCGATGATACTGGCAGTGCGGCCCTTGCCGATGCGGGCGAAGGCGTCGTCGAGCAGCTTCAGCGAAGGCTCGGCGCTCTTGGGCGGGGTGTCGCGGCCGTCGAGGAAGGCGTGCAGGTAGATCTTCTGCGCGCCACGCTGTGCGGCCAGCTCGGCCATGGCAATCAGGTGGTCCTGGTGGCTGTGTACGCCGCCATCGGAGAGCAGGCCGAGGATGTGCACGGCCTTGCCGGCACCCGCGGCCTTGTCGACGGCACCGGTCAGCACCGGGTTCTGGAAGAACTCGCCGTCGCGGATGGCCTTGGTGACGCGGGTGAAGTCCTGGTAGACGACGCGGCCGGCGCCCAGGTTCATGTGGCCTACCTCGGAATTGCCCATCTGGCCGTCGGGCAGGCCGACGTCCATGCCCGAGCCGGAGATCAGGCCGTTCGGCTGGCTGGCCAGCAGGCGGTCCCAGTTGGGCTTCTTCGCGGCGTAGATGGCGTTGAATTCAGGGCTATCGCTATGGCCGAAGCCGTCCAGGATGATCAGGACCAGCGGTTTGCGCGTTGCAGTCATAGGTACGGCTCTTTCCGAGAATAGGGGTCAGAAAAGGACCGACATTTTACCGGTTGGTGCCGACAGACGCCATGATTGGCAGGGTTCAGCCGTCAGATACGCGCGTGTATACTGGCCGGCATTTTTACGTCTGGATGTCCTGCGCATGTCTTCGTTTCTTCCTCGTCTGATCGAATTCGCCACCCACCACTACCTGCTGGTCGGTGCCCTGGTCATCCTGCTGGTGCTGCTGGCCCTGCACGAAATGCGCAAGGGCGGCCGCGCGCTGTCCACCCGCGAGCTGACCGCCATGGTCAACGCCGAGCAGGCCGTGGTGCTGGATATCCGCCCGACCAAGGAGTTCGCCACCGGCCATATCGTCGGCGCCCTGAACATCCCGGCGGACAAGCTGAACGCCCGCCTGAGCGAACTGGACAAACACAAGGCCAAGACCATCATCGTGGTCGACGGCATGGGCCAGCATTCGGGCACCTGGTGCAGCGTGCTGCAGAAGGCCGGCTACACCGCCGCCAAGCTCTCCGGCGGCATCGGCAGCTGGCGTGGCGATAACCTGCCCCTGGTGAAGTGAGATGTCGTCGACCTTGATCTACACCAGCGCGTGGTGCCCTTATTGCATCCGCGCCAAGGCCCTGCTGGACAAGAAGGGCGTCGCCTACGAGGAAATCTCCGTGGACGGTAAGCCTGGCGTGCGCGCCGAGATGGCCAGCAAGGCGGGTCGGACTTCAGTGCCGCAGATCTGGATCGACGGAACCCACATCGGCGGCTGCGACGATCTTTACGCGCTGGAACGCGCGGGCAAGCTGGATACGCTGCTCTCGGCGTAATTCCTCATTCTGAAACGATGCACAAGAAGGTCCCGAAATGACTGAACAAGCCAGCAACGGCGCAGCCGAACAAGACAACAACCCGCAGTTCTCGCTGCAGCGCATCTACGTGCGCGACCTCTCCTTCGAGGCCCCCAAGGCTCCGGAAATCTTCCGTCAGGAGTGGCAGCCGAGCATCGCCATGGACCTCAACACCCGTCAGAAGCAGCTCGATGGCGACTTCTACGAAGTGGTCCTGACCGTTTCGGTGACCGTGAAAAACAACGAGGAAACCGCTTTCATCGTTGAAGTGCAGCAGGCTGGCATCTTCCTGATCAAGGGCCTGGACGCGTCCAGCATGAGCCACACCCTGGGCGCCTTCTGCCCGAACATCCTCTTCCCGTACGCCCGTGAAACCCTGGACAGCCTGGTTGTCCGCGGTTCGTTCCCGGCGCTGATGCTGTCCCCGGTGAACTTCGATGCGCTGTACGCGCAGGAAATCGCCCGCATGCAGGCATCCGGCGAGATCCCGGCCCAGTAAACACTGACGCCGAACGAGAAAGGCGCCTTCGGGCGCCTTTTTCTTTGCCTGCGATTCGGTGTTGATCGAATTTTGATCAGAGTTGCGCGTGCCACGGGGCTCCGGGCTCAGGCACGCTTATCCACAGGCTGTTCCAGCAGTTGCTCAGGGTTGCTGTGGGTAAGGGAGGCGCGTTCAAGTTTGGTGCATGCGCACTAGCAGGGCGCAGCGAACGTCGCGGCGGGGAGGCCCTGAAGTACCCGGTGTAGACGCTGGCGGGAGTCACTTCGCACGCCTGACGATATTCCTGAAGACCTCTGGTTTCGCGGCCTTCAGGCCGTCGGAGGGGGCTTTTGAGCGAGGCATAATGCCCTTCGAGCAATCTTGGCACGCCCTCTGCAATACCCCTGATAACAGCGATTTCAGGGGCCTCGGTACAGGCAGGCTGGGGAACCCCTCTTTTACAACTTGCGAGCGTGCCGCCCGAGGCGGTGGCCGTCGCAGCCGGTTCGGGGGTCCTGGTACAGGCAGGCCGGGAAAGCCCCCTTTTTATGCCCGCAGGCGCGCCACGGCGCACCGCGCACCCGTTAGGGGTCCTGGTACAGGCAGGCCGGGTAAACCCCTCTTTTATGCCCGCGAGCCTCCTTTCGGAGGGTTCGCTTCCCGCTTCGGGGCCCCGGACCAGGCAGGCCGGGAAAACCCCGCTTTTATTCGGGCCGCGCGCTGATGGTCAGGCGCCACCGGCCCCCGACCTCGGTGCTGTCCCAGGTACCCTGCAGGCGCCGGGTCGACAGCAGCGTCAGCAGAACCCCACGCTCCCTTGGCTCCAGCTTCCAGCGCACCGGCGCATCGCCGATCCGCAACTGGCCCTGGCGTGCGTTGCCGCTGGCGTCGATCTGCACGGCCAGCGCGCCGTCCAGATGGCCGGCGCGAACGGCGGGCTGCGCGTCCAGAGTGACTACCAATCCATCGGCGGAAGGCTCTACGGCAAGGATCTGCGGAGGCCCCTCGTGTGGCGGATTCACCAGCCGGCCAAGCATCAGGCCCAGCAGCAGGCCGAGCACGCACAGCGAAACCAGCACCTTCAACCAGGGCCTGGGCCGCATTTGCTCCTTGGCGGGGGTAGAATGCCCGCCGTTCTCAGGCTCGGAGCGCTGCATGTTCCACGTAATCCTTTTTCAACCGGAAATCCCCCCAAACACCGGCAACATTATCAGGCTGTGCGCCAACGCGGGCTGCAGCCTGCACCTGATCGAGCCGCTGGGCTTCGAGCTGGACGACAAGCGCCTGCGTCGCGCCGGGCTGGATTACCACGAGTACGCCAGCGTGCGTCGGTACGCGAGCCTGGAAGAGTGCCTGGAGCAGCTTGGCCAGCCGCGCCTGTTCGCCTTCACCACCAAGGGTTCGCAGCCGTTCCACGAAGTGGCGTATGAGCGCGGCGACGCCTTTCTGTTCGGCCCGGAAAGCCGTGGCCTGCCGGAAGAAGTGCGTGACGCCCTGCCACCGGAACAGCGCGTGCGCCTGCCGATGCGTCCTGGCTGCCGTAGCCTGAACCTGTCCAACACCGTGGCTGTGACCGTCTACGAAGCCTGGCGTCAGCACGGCTTCGCGATGGATTGAGCGTTTTCTGATCAATTCTCGCAATCCCGCGCCAGGCGGGGAGCGCAGCGGGTTGCCCCAAGCTTATCCACAGGCGGGCACACAGTGGATGTGGGCAAGCCGGAAATTCCTGCACAGAAACCACGCAAACCTCCAGACCGCGCGTGCTCTGGGCTGTAGCACGTTCCTTCCCCGTTCCGTGCACAGTGTTATCCACAGATTCTGGGGATAGATGTTGCCGGGATATGACCGCGTTCAGCCTGCGTAGCCCTTGGGCCAGGGCCTTTTTTGGAGAGCGTCGCGCAAGAAAAAAGGGGCCTTCTGGCCCCTTTCTCGTGGAAGGACTTCAGTCCTCGCCGTCGTCATCCGGGCCGTCGATCTTCATGCCCAGTTCCTTGATCTTGCGGGTCAGGGTATTGCGGCCCCAGCCCAGCAGCACGGCGGCATCGCGGCGGCGGCCGGCGGTGTGCTTGAGCGCGGTCTCGATCATGATCCGTTCGAAAGCCGGCACCGCGGTATCCAGCAGGCTGGACTGCCCGCGGCCCAGCGCCTGGTCGGCCCAGTGGCGCAGGGCCTGCTCCCAGTTGGCGGCCGGTACGCTGTCCTGCGGCTGGGTCATCAGCTCCGGCGGCAGGTCATCGATGTGCACCTCGCGGCCGGAAGCCATGACGGTGATCCAGCGGCAGGTGTTCTCCAACTGGCGCACGTTGCCCGGCCAGCCGAGGTTCTTCAGGTATTCCTCGGTTTCCGGCTTGAGCAGCTTGGGCTCCACCGCCAGTTCCTGCGCCGCGCGGGAGAGGAAGTGCCGGGCCAGCGCGGGGATGTCCTCGCGGCGGTCGGCCAAACGCGGGATGTGCACGCGGATGACGTTCAGGCGGTGGAACAGGTCCTCGCGGAACTTGCCCTCGCGCACCAGGTTTTCCAGGTTCTGGTGAGTTGCGGCGATGATCCGTACGTCCACCTTCACCGGGGTGTGGCCACCCACGCGGTAGAACTCGCCGTCTGCCAGTACGCGCAGCAGGCGGGTCTGGGTGTCGGCTGGCATGTCGCCGATCTCGTCGAGGAACAGCGAGCCGCCGTCGGCCTGCTCGAAGCGGCCGCGGCGCTGGTTGGCCGCGCCGGTGAAGGCACCTTTCTCATGGCCGAACAGCTCGGACTCCATCAGGTCCTTAGGGATTGCCGCCATGTTCAGGGCGATGAACGGCGACGCCGCGCGGGGGCTGTGGCGGTGCAGGGCATGGGCGACCAGTTCCTTGCCGGTGCCGGACTCGCCGTTGATCAGCACGGTGATGTTGGAGTGCGAGAGGCGGCCGATGGCGCGGAACACCTCCTGCATCGCCGGCGCCTCGCCGATGATTTCCGGGGTGCGCGTCTGGTTGGCCGGCGCTTCCAGGCCTTGCTGCTCCTGGGCGTGCTGGTTGGCGCGCTTGACCAGGGAGACCGCCTCGTCGACGTCGAAAGGCTTGGGCAGGTATTCGAATGCCCCGCCCTGGTAGGAGGCCACGGCGCTGTCCAGGTCCGAGTGCGCGGTCATGATGATCACCGGCAGGCGCGGGTGTACCTCGCGGATCTGCGCCAGCAGGTCGAGGCCGCTGGAGCCGGGCATGCGGATGTCGGAGATGATCACGTCCGGCTGCTGCCGGCCCAGGCGGCTCATCACGCTGTCGGCGCTGTCGAAGCTGACGGTGTTCATGCCTTCCTGTTGCAGGGCTTTTTCCAGTACCCAGCGGATGGAGCGGTCGTCGTCGACGATCCAGACGGTCTCTGATCGGCTCATGGTCAATGCACTCCTTGTTCCAGGGGCAGGAACAGACTGAATACGGTGTGGCCCGGATGGCTGTCGCATTCGATCAAGCCCTGGTGCTGGCTGATGATGTTCTGGGTAATCGCGAGGCCCAGGCCTGTGCCGTCGGCACGCCCGCTGACCATCGGATAGAAGATGGTGTCCTGCAGTTCGGCCGGGATGCCCGGGCCGTTGTCCATGATCTCCACCTTGCACACCAGGCGATGACGCGTGTGGCCGATGGTGAACTGGCGCAGGGTGCGGGTGCGCAGGGTGATGCGCCCCAGCTTGAGTTCGTTCTGCGCGGAGATCGCCTGCATGGCGTTGCGCACGATGTTGAGCACGGCCTGGATCATCTGCTCGCGGTCGATCAGCAGGTCAGGAATGCTCGGGTCGTAGTCGCGCACCAGCGGGATGGTGCCCTGGGTCTCGGCTTCCACCAGGCTGCAGACGCGTTCCAGCACTTCGTGGACGTTGGTCACCGAGAGCTGCGGCAGCTTGTTGGAGCCGAGCATGCGGTCCACCAGATTCCTCAGGCGGTCGGCTTCTTCGATGATGACGTTGGTGTAGTCCTTGAGCGATTCCTCTGGCAGCTCGCGGGAAAGCAGCTGCGCCGCGCCGCGAATGCCGCCCAGCGGATTCTTGATCTCGTGGGCCAGGCCGCGCACCAGTAGCTTGGTGGTTTCCTGCTTGGACAGCTGCGCTTCTTCCTTGGTGATCCGCAGGAGTCGGTCGCGCGGGTGGACCTCCAGCAGCAGCAGGGTGTCGCGGCGGTCGAGGATCGGCGTCACCGCGTAGTCCACGGTGATGGTCTGGCCAGTCAGCGAGGTCAGGCTCGCCTCGCGCTTGGTGAAGGGATGCGCCTCTTCCACTGCCTGGCGCAGCGACTGCAGCGCCTCGGGCGATTCGGTGAACAGCTCGCTGATGAATTGCCCGTGGCTGCGCTGGCCACTGACTGCCAGCAGCATTTCCGCCGCCGGGTTCATGTACTCCAGGCGCAGCTCGGCATTGAGCAGGATCACCGCCGTGGTGAGGTTGTCGAGCAACAGGCGGAGCTGGGTTTCTGTAGGCATGGCGTAAGAGATGTCCCAAGACTGTGCGGGAAAATGCAAAAAGCAAACCAGGCCCTGAAAAGACGCGTATTTCGCGGCATCGCGCTGATTTGCGGTGCGCAGGAGGTCGATCCGGCCAGCGGAAGTGACCCGAAATGGGGAGAGTATAGAAAGTGGTGCAGGCGTATGCACCGATATGGTGCATTTGCGCCTGGCTGCACGCCGCGTCAGCGGTCGGCGGCAGCGAGCGGGTGGGAAGTGTCCAGATCGGCCGATTCGGCCACGGAAACGCGGAACATGTGGAAGGGCTGGCTGGGCGTCTGCTCGATGGTTCGGCCGAGGGTGTCGATGATCTCTACCGAAAGCTGGTGGGTGCCCCGGTCGATGTTGTTCAGCGGGAACACCGGGCTGCGGCCGGGCTCGCCCACGGGCTTGCCGTCCAGCAGCAGGCGGTAGAGATGCCCGGGCAGCAGGGCCGGGTCGCTGGTGGCGGAGACGATCAGTGCGCCGTCATTGGCTCGCACGGTGGCGTCAGGCTCCGGCACGATGATGCGTAGCAGCTGGTAGGCCGGCGGGCCGGGAGGCAGCTCGGGCGTGGCCGGCGCGTACAGCGGCGGCGGCATGCGCACGCCGTTGGGCGAGCCGGGCTGCGAGTTGATCGGCGCCAGTTGCAGCTTTTGCGCGTTGCCGCGCGGCGGCTGATCGGTGAAGACGCGATTACCTTCCTTGTCGATGTAGGTGTAGACCTCGGCGCTGGCCGACAGGCAGAACAGCGCCGACAACAGGGTCACCGACAGGAGAGTCGCCAGATAGCGCATCGTCAGCCGCCCGTCCTGGGTTGGACCTTGGGCCGTTGCGGACTGTTGGTGCTGATGCGTTGCAGGGTGAAACTCACCGGCGCGCTGGCCTGGATCACGCGGCTTCCCTGCAGCACCTGGACTGCCAGGGTGTGGTCGCCGCGGTCGATTTCCTGCAGGCCGATGCTGGTGCTGCTGGTCGGTGCGCCGTAGGGCTGGCCGTCGAGCACCAGTTGCAGCAGATGGCCGCCTGCCAGGGCGGGCTGCACCACGACATTGACGATGAAGGTGCCGTTGTTCTGCCGTAGCGACTCGTCATCCGGCAGGTTGCTCAGCGCAAGAATGGCGTAGGGAGTGGCGGTCTGGGTCGCAGTGCCGCTGTCGGCGGGCGCTGCGACCGGGCCTTGCGGGCCGACGGTGTTGGTCGGCGGCAGCTCCACGGGCTTGGCGTCGACATCGGTCGGCGGCTGGTTGGTGAACACTGTCTTGCCGTTGGCGTCGGTGTACTTGTAGATCTGCGCGCTGGCTGGCAATGCGGCGGCGAGCAGCAGGGCGGTGAGGATCAGGCGCATGAAAAATCTCCGGATGGTCATGCCAAGCCTTGCACCGCCGACGGCGGCTGGCAAGTTGCCTATTGTCTTTCAGCGGGGCGCCGCGCGTTGTGCGCTGCTGCTCGTGGGGGACCTTTCCTGCGCGGGACGGGTCCGAGCCTGGCGCCGGCGTCTGTATGATGCGGCAAGCGTGATTGTCCATGTTGGTGGGGTATGCCTGTGAGTCCGATTCGTTACCTGCTTCGTCAGTGGCTGCTGCTGTGCTGTCTGGGCCTCGGCTTGTCCGTCGCCGGGCCCGCGCTGGCGGCGCTTCCCGGGCCGCTGGCCGGGGTGACGGGAGGTGGCGAGGCGAAGGTCAGCGACGCCCAGCTGGAGCAGTCGCTGAACCAGGTGATCAAGACCCTGGAGAACGACCAGCAGCGCGCCGACCTGCTGAAGAAGCTCAAGCAGTTGCGCGACGCCACGCAGAAGAGTTCCGAGGACCAGGGCGGCGTGCTCGGTCTGATCGGCGATACCCTGGGTAGCCTGGAGCGCCAGTTCGAGGGCGCCAACAGCCCGGTGGTGCGCTGGAGTGAACTGTTCCAGGGCGCCGGCTTTGAGCTCGACGCCCGCACCCCGTCGCTGGCGGAATGGCCGGGGATGATCCTCGATTTCGCCCTGGTCATCCTCATCTGGGCCTGCGTCGCGCTCGGCCTGCGCTGGATCGCCGGGCGCATGCGCAAGCGCTTCGGCCTGGAGGGCGAGCTGCCGCAACATCCCAAGACCCGCGACCTGCTGCTGTTTGCCCTGCGCAAGCTCGGTCCCTGGCTGGTGGCCTTCCTGATCACCGTCTACCTGTCCCTGGTGCTGCCCAGCTCGCTCGGCAAGCTGGTGGCGATGGTGATCGCCTACACCCTGGTGTGCGGTACGCTGTTCTCCGCGCTGTGCGTGATCTCCCTGTCGCTGCTCAGCGGCCCGCACCGCATGCGCGCGCTGGATATCCTGCGCCGCCGCGCCTTCCGGCCGCTCTGGCTGATCGGCAGCCTCGCGGCGCTGGGTGAAGTGATGCACGACCCGCGCGTCATCGAGAGTCTGGGGATGAACATCTCGCTGTTTGTCGGTTCTGTGGCGAACATCTGTGCCGCGCTGCTCACCGCGCTGTTCGTCCTGCAGTTCCGCCGGCCCATCGCCCACCTGATCCGCAACCAGCCGCTGGAGCGTCGCCTCAAGCGCCGGGGCCTGAGCGACCTGGTGGAGCTGATCGGCTCGATCTGGTTCCTGCCGGTGCTGGTGCTGGTGGGCATCTCGCTGTTCGCCACCATCGTCACCGCCGGCGACAGCAGCTACGCCCTGCGCCGCGCCCTGGTCTGCGCCGCCGTTGCGGTGGTGGCGATGACCGTCAACGGTCTGATCCGCCGCGCCCACCAGCGCTCCGCGCGGCGCGGTGCGCGTCGCCATGCGCCGTATATCGAGCAGTTGCAGAGCTTTGGCTACACGCTGCTACACATCGGCAGCCTGCTGTTCTTCCTGGAGATCGGCCTGCGCGTCTGGGGCATGTCGCTGGTGCGTTTCGCCGAAGGCGACGGCTCGCAGATCAGCCTCAAGCTGTTCAGCTTTGGTACCACCCTGCTGGTTGCCTGGCTGGTCTGGATTCTTACCGACACTGCGGTGCAGCACAGCCTCGGCCTGGGCGGCAAGAAGAGCGCCAACGCCCGCGCGCTGACCATGCTGCCGCTGATCCGAAACGTGCTGTTCGTGACCATCGCGGTGATTGCTCTGATCGTCGCGCTGGCCAACATGGGCATGAACGTCACGCCGCTGCTCGCCGGTGCTGGTGTCATCGGTCTGGCCATCGGCTTTGGTGCGCAATCACTGGTGGCGGACCTGATCACCGGCCTGTTCATCATCATCGAGGACTCGCTGTCCATCGACGACTACGTCGACGTAGGTGGCCACCTCGGTACGGTGGAGGGGCTGACCATCCGCACGGTACGCCTGCGTGACCTGGATGGCGTGGTGCACACCATCCCGTTCAGCGAGATCAAGAGCATCAAGAACTACTCGCGGCAGTTCGGCTACGCCATGTTCCGCTGGCCGGTGCCGGCAAGCATGCCGATCGATGACGCGCTGGCGCTGGTCAAGGAAGTCTCCGGCGAACTGCGCGGCGACCGCACCATCAACCGCGCCATCTGGTCGCCTCTGGAAATCCAGGGCATCGAGAGCTTCGACGCCGGCCAGGCGATCCTGCGCTTCCGCTTCAAGACCGCGCCGATCCGCCAGTGGGAAGTGCAGCGTGCCTTCAACCTGCGCCTGCGGCAGAAGCTCGACAAGGCCGGGCTGGAGCTCTCCATGCCGCGCCTGAACGTGCAGCTCTCGCGCATGCGCAAATCGCGCCGC
This sequence comes from Pseudomonas sp. PDM17, assembly GCF_014851985.1. Classification (NCBI taxonomy): domain Bacteria; kingdom Pseudomonadati; phylum Pseudomonadota; class Gammaproteobacteria; order Pseudomonadales; family Pseudomonadaceae; genus Pseudomonas; species Pseudomonas sp. PDM17. The sequence goes on along the minus strand of NZ_JACVAT010000003.1, from coordinate 569,491 downwards.
GAGGACGACGAGGAGTCGGGCGTGCCGGCAGACGGCGGGATCTGATCCCGGCGGACTTCAGGGCATCTTCAGCGCACGGCAGGTGCGGCGCAGGTCACGATCGTCGATGCCTTCGCAATCAGCCGCGGTGCCGCTGGTCATCGCTCGACAGGTGCGGCGCATGTCGCGGTCATCAATGCTTTCGCAGTCGCCGGGGTTGTTGGTGACGATGGCCTGGCATTGCCGGCTGGTGTCACGGTCATGGATGTCGCTGCAATCGGTCCTGCCATTGTCGGGCGCAACCTTCGCCTCGCAGTACCGTCGCAGGTCACGGTCGCCAATGCTGTTGCAGTCCGTGATGCTGCCGCTCCTCACCGCCTCGCACATTCGTTGCAAGTCGCGATCTCGCACATCGTTGCAATCGGTCTGCGCGTGAGCGGAAAGCGGCAGGCAGAACAGCAGGGGCAGAATTCGGGACAAATGGTGCATCGAAACCCTTCCTGGGTAGTGGCGTCGGAGTGAAATCTAGTCATGGTCGATGCGGCCGGCAATAAAAAAGGCCTCCCGAAGGAGGCCTTAATGCTGTCGCTATTTATAGGTATTCGTGGATCAGACGCTGTAGTACAGGTCGTATTCCAGCGGGTGCACGAAGGTGCGCACCTTGATTTCTTCTTCCGACTTCAGCTCGATGTAGGCATCGATGAACTCGTCGGTGAACACGCCGCCCTTGGTCAGGAACGCACGGCCCTTGTCGAGTTCTTCCAGCGCCTCTTTCAGGCTGCCGCAAACCTGCGGGATTTCCTTCGCCTCTTCCGGCGGCAGGTCGTACAGGTTCTTGTCGGCGGCATCGCCGGGGTGAATCTTGTTCTGGATGCCGTCCAGGCCGGCCATCAGCAGAGCGGCGAAGCACAGGTAGGGGTTGGCAGCCGGGTCCGGGAAGCGCGCTTCGATGCGGCGGGCTTTCGGGCTGGAGACGTACGGGATACGGATCGAGGCGGAACGGTTACGGGCCGAGTAGGCCAGCATGACCGGGGCTTCGAAGCCCGGAACCAGACGCTTGTAGGAGTTGGTAGCCGGGTTGGTGAAGCCGTTCAGGGCCTTGCCGTGCTTGATGATGCCGCCGATGAAGTACAGGGCGGTGTCGGACAGGCCGGCATAGCCTTCGCCAGCGAAGGTGTTCTTGCCATCCTTGGAGATGGACATGTGAACGTGCATGCCCGAGCCGTTGTCGCCGTACAGCGGCTTCGGCATGAAGGTCACGGTCTTGCCGTAGGCGTCGGCAACGTTGTGGATGCAGTACTTCAGGGTCTGAACTTCGTCAGCCTTGGCAACCAGGGTGTTGAACTTCACGCCGATTTCGTTCTGGCCGGCAGTCGCCACTTCGTGGTGGTGAACTTCGATGACCAGGCCCATTTCTTCCATGGCGTTGCACATGGCAGTACGGATTTCGTGGTCGTGGTCGACCGGCGGTACCGGGAAGTAGCCGCCCTTGACGCCCGGACGGTGGCCTTTGTTGCCGGTCTCGATGTCAGCGTCGGTGTTCCAGGAAGCCTGCTCGGAGAAGATCTTGAACATCGAGCCAGAGATGTCGGACTTGAACTTCACTTCGTCGAAGATGAAGAACTCCGGCTCCGGACCGACGAATACGGTGTCACCGATACCGGTGGACTTCAGGTATTCCTCGGCGCGCTTGGCGATGTTGCGCGGGTCGCGCTCGTAGCCTTGCATGGTGCTCGGCTCGATGATGTCGCAAACGATGATCAGGGTCGGCTCTTCGGTGAACGGGTCGAGCACGGCGGTGCTGTCGTCCGGGAGCAGGATCATGTCGGAGGCTTCGATGCCCTTCCAGCCTTCGATGGAGGAGCCATCGAACATCTTGCCGGCTTCGAAGAACTCGTCGTCCAGCGCGTCGCGGGCGGGCATGGTGACGTGCTGCTGCTTGCCTTTGGTATCGGTGAAGCGCAGGTCAACCCACTTCACGTCATGATCTTTGATCAGTTGTTGCGACTTGTACGACATGCTGTCCTCCAGGAGGGATTAGAGCTGGGAGCTTTCTGTGCCCCAGTAACGGGTGATGCCGGCCGGCATAGTCGGCCAGGGCAACCTGCCTCACAAGAGAGCAAGTTGCGTGCCAGTGCCCGTAAACGGGCAGGGGCCCTGAAATCACGGGGTGTAGCGGGTGTTGCAGAGAATTGCGCGATAATAGTGCACCGCTTTGGTGCTCCATCGTGGTGCGTCAGTCCATTTTGGTGCATCAAAAAGAAAGTCTCCGATTTCTGCTCAAGTCTTGAGCAATTTCGGATATAATTCCGCCCCTTTTTTTCAGTCCCATGGCAATCGCCCGATCCGCATGAAACTCATCGTCAAGGTCTTCCAGGAAATCACCATCAAGAGCCGGCCGGTGCGCAAGCGCTTCATCCGCCAGCTGGCGAAGAACATTCGCACGGTGCTCCGCGATCTCGATCCCGAGCTGCTGGTCGAAGGCGAGTGGGACAACCTCGAGGTCGAGACCAAGGTCACCGACCCGAAAGCCCTGCGGGAGATGATCGAGCGCCTGACCTGCACGCCGGGCATCGGCCACTTCCTGGAAGTGCACGAGTACCCGCTGGGCGATTTCGACGACATCCTCGAGAAGTGCAAGGCCCATTTCGGCGACAAGCTGCCGGGCAAGGTCTTCTCCATGCGCTGCAAGCGCGCCGGCAAGCACCCCTTCACCTCCATCGATGTGGAGCGCTACGTCGGTGGCGGCCTGCGCCAGCATTGCGGCGCGGCGGGCGTCTCGCTGAAGAACCCGGAAGTGGAAGTGCGCGTGGAAATCCGCCATGACCGCCTCTACGTGATCCACGCCCAGCACGATGGCCTCGGCGGCTACCCGCTGGGCGCGCTGGAGCAGGTGCTGGTGCTGATGTCCGGTGGCTTCGACTCCACCGTGGCGGCCTACCAGATGATGCGCCGCGGCATGATCAGCCACTTCGTGTTCTTCAACCTCGGCGGCCGTGCTCACGAACTGGGCGTGATGGAAGTCGCGCACTACCTGTGGAAGAAGTACGGCAGTTCCCAGCGCGTGCTGTTCGTCAGCGTGCCCTTCGAGGAAGTGGTCGGCGAGATTCTCACCAAGGTCGACGACAGCTACATGGGCGTGACCCTGAAACGCATGATGCTGCGCGCCGCGAGCCGCGTAGCCGAGCGCCTGGAGATCGATGCGCTGGTGACCGGCGAGGCGATTTCCCAGGTCTCCAGCCAGACCCTGCCGAACCTCTCGGTGATCGACCGGGTGACCGACACCCTGGTCCTGCGCCCGCTGATCGTCAGCCACAAGCAGGACATCATCGACACCGCGACGAAGATCGGCACCGCCGAGTTCGCCAAGCACATGCCAGAATACTGTGGCGTGATCTCGGTGAACCCGACCACCCAGGCCAAGCCGTACCGCGTCGACCACGAAGAAACCAAGTTCGACATGGCCGTGCTCGATCGCGCCCTGGAGCGTTCCACCCAGATGACCGTCGACCGCGTGATCGACGAACTGGGCAAGGACCTGGCCGTGGAAATGGTCGACGAAGTGCTGGCCGGGCAGATCGTGGTGGACATCCGTCACCCGGATGCCCTGGAAGATGAACCGCTGGCCATCGAGGGCATCGAAGTCCTGGCCATGCCGTTCTACGCGATCAACAGCAAGTTCAAGGAACTGGACCCCAATCGCCAGTACCTCCTGTATTGCGACAAGGGCGTGATGAGTCGCCTGCACGCCCACCACCTGGTCAACGAAGGGCACACCAATGTGCGTGTTTACCGTCCGCAATAAAGGCGCGGACCAACGCCGCCAGCCCGGACTGTTCGGCGGCAGTATCCGCCACCGACCTCCCGACACATTCGGTGCGTAGGCTCACGCCCTGACCTTTTGCACCGCCGCGCCAAGGCCCGGCCCCCGCTGCCGAAAACGGCAGCCGAAGATTCACTATCGAGACTGACACTGTGATCGAAAAACTGCGCAACATCGCCATCATCGCCCACGTCGACCATGGCAAGACCACCCTCGTAGACAAGCTCCTGCGCCTGTCCGGCACCCTCGACCGCAAAGAAGCGGAAAACGAGCGCGTGATGGACTCCAACGACCAGGAAAAAGAGCGTGGCATCACCATTCTGGCGAAGAACACCGCCCTGAAATGGAATGACTACAGCATCAACATCGTCGACACCCCCGGTCACGCCGACTTCGGCGGTGAGGTGGAGCGTGTGATGTCGATGGTCGACTCCGTACTGCTGGTGGTCGACGCCCAGGACGGCCCCATGCCGCAGACCCGCTTCGTGACCCAGAAGGCGTTCAAGGCCGGCCTGCGCCCGATCGTCGTCGTGAACAAGATCGACCGTCCGGGCGCGCGTCCTGACTGGGTCATCGACCAGATCTTCGACCTGTTCGACAACCTCGGCGCCACCGACGAGCAGCTGGACTTCCCGATCGTCTACGCCAGTGCCCTGAACGGCATCGCCGGCATGGACCACGAGAAGATGGACGACAACATGGACGCGCTGTTCCAGGCGATCATCGACCACGTTCCGGCGCCGAAAGTCGACGTCGACGGTCCGTTCCAGATGCAGATCTCCCAGCTGGACTACAACAGCTTCCTCGGCGTGATCGGCATCGGCCGTATCGCCCGCGGCAAGGTCAAGACCAACACCCCGGTTGTGGCCATCAGCGACGACGGCACCAAGCGCAACGGCCGCATCCTGAAGATCATGGGTCACTCGGGCCTGCAGCGCGTTGAAGTCGCTGAAGCCGAAGCCGGTGACATCGTCTGCGTCTCGGGCATGGACGAGCTGTACATCTCCGACACCCTGTGCGACCCGCAGAACGTCGAAGCGCGCCCGCCGCTGACCGTTGACCAGCCGACCGTGAGCATGACCTTCCAGGTCAACGACTCGCCGTTCGCCGGTAAAGAAGGCAAGTTCGTCACCAGCCGCAACATCAAGGACCGTCTGGACAAGGAACTGCTGCACAACGTGGCCCTGCGCGTCGAGCAAGGAGACTCCCCGGAGAAGTTCAAGGTCTCCGGCCGTGGCGAACTGCACCTCTCGGTACTGATCGAAACCATGCGCCGTGAAGGCTTCGAGCTGGCCGTAGGCCGTCCGGAAGTGGTCATCATCGAGACCGCCGAAGGCGAGAAGCAGGAGCCTTACGAGAACGTCACCATCGACATCGAAGAGCAGCACCAGGGCTCGGTGATGGAGCAGATGGGCCTGCGCAAGGGCGATCTGACCAACATGATCCCCGACGGCAAGGGCCGCGTGCGTCTGGAATACACCATTCCGGCGCGTGGCCTGATCGGCTTCCGTAACAACTTCCTGACCCTGACCTCGGGTACCGGCATCCTGACCTCGACCTTCAGCCACTACGGCCCGATCAAGGCAGGCGAAGTGACCAACCGTCAGAACGGCGTACTGGTTTCCATGGCCACCGGCACCGCGCTGACCTACTCGCTGGAAACCCTGCAAAGCCGCGGCAAGCTGTTCCTCGGCCCAGGCGACGAGATCTACGAAGGCCAGCTGGCCGGCATCAACAGCCGTGACAACGACCTGGTGATCAACCCCACCAAAGGCAAGAAGCTCGACAACATGCGCGCTTCGGGCAAGGACGAAGTTATCGCCCTGGTTCCGCCGATCCGCTTCACCCTGGAGCAGGCGCTGGAATTCATCGCTGATGACGAGCTGGTGGAAGTGACGCCGAAGTCGATCCGTCTGCGCAAGAAAATGCTCAACGAGAACGACCGCAAGCGCTACGAGCGCGCCAAGGTCTGATTCGACTGGTAGCAAGGAAAAGCCGGGCATTTGCCCGGCTTTTTCGTTTCTGCGTAGCCGAAAGGCTGTGTCCGACGTCTGATTCGATGAAGCTGAGAGTTAGTGGACGCAGGCCAGGGAACTGGGCCGATATACTCAGCCTGCCGGGCCTTGCTGCCCGGTTCGGGATGGATTCGCACAGAACCTCAAGGATTCGAAAGCATGCAATGGATTTTCATGCTGGTCGGCCTGGTCATCGGCGCCGCTGCGGGCGAGTCGATCACCGGGGCGGTATTGGGCGCGGTGGTTGGCCTCGCGCTGGGACAGACCTTCGCGCTGCACAGCCTGCAGCGGGAGAACGCCAGCCTTCGCGGTGAGCTGAAGGCCTTTGGCGAGCGCTTCGACCAGGGCACCAAGGCCTTGTATGAGCGGCTGCTGCAGGTGGAACGTGGCGCGAGCGGGCAGACGCCGCCGCCGGCCGTTGTCGAGTACGTTGCACCGGAAATGCCGGTTGCGCCGACCGTAGTCCAGCCCGAGGACGAGGCACCCGTCAGCGAACCCGCTGCCACCGAGCTTGATTGGAACATCGAGCTGCCCGCCGACGAGCTGGCGCCGGCCGCTGCCGCTGCCGCGCGGGTGGAAGAGCCCATCGAGTGGTCCGACCTGGTGCTCGAACCGATGCAAAGGCCCGCCTTCCAGGCTCGCGCCGAGGAGTCCGAGGCCCATCCGCAGCCGACTCCTGCCGCCCCACCGCTGCCACCATCTCCGCCCGCGCCGTCCCTGTTCGACCGCGCCTTCGGCGCCGCCCGCGACTGGCTGCTGGGCGGCAACACCGTGCTGCGCGTCGGCGTTGTGCTGCTGTTCCTCGGCCTGGCCTTCCTGCTGCGCTACGCCACCGAAGGCATGACCATGCCGCCGCAAGGCCCTTACATCGGCACCGCCGCCGCCGCGCTGGCGCTGCTCGGGCTCGGCTGGTGGTTGCGTCATCGTCGCCCGGCCTATGCCTTGGTACTCCAGGGTACCGGCGTCGCGGTGCTCTACCTGACGGTGTTCGCCAGCATCAAGCTGTACCCGGCGATGAACCATGGCGAAGTGCTGATCGACCCGAAAGCCGGCTTCGTGCTGCTGGTGGCGGTCACCCTGTTCTCGGCGATCCTCGCCATCCTGCAGGACGCCGTGGGCCTGGCCGCCGCCGCGGCGCTGGGCGGTTTCGCCGCGCCGATCCTGGCGTCCACCGGCGGTGGCAGCCATGTCGCGCTGTTCAGCTACTTCGCCCTGCTCAACGCCGGCATCTTCGCCATCGCCTGGTTCAAGGCCTGGCGCATGCTCAACCTGATCGGTTTCTTCGGCACCTTCGGCATCGGCCTGGCCTGGGGGCTGCGGTCATACAAGCCGGAGCTGTTCGGCACGACCGAGCCGTTCCTGATCCTGTTCTTCCTCACCTACGTCGCCATCGGCCTGCTGTTCGCCCGCCGTCGCCTGCGCGAGGCGGCTGGCGCGCCGGAGGACGACTCCCGCGAGGCGCTGCTGCGCTGGTCGGCGCGGCAGACCGACTACGTCGACGGCACCGTGCTGTTCGGCACGCCGCTGGTGGGCTTCGGCCTGCAGTACGGAATCATCCAGCACCTCGAATTCGGTGCGGCGTTCAGCGCCCTGGCGCTGGGTCTGTTCTATATGGTGCTTGCCCGCCTGCTGGCCGGGCGCACCGCCGGCCGCGCGCTGCTGCTGGTGGAAACCTGCCTGGCGCTGGGCGTGGTGTTCGGCACGCTGGCGATCCCGCTGGGTCTGGACGCACGCTGGACCTCCGCCGCCTGGGCCGTGGAAGGCGCCGGCATCTTCTGGCTCGGCTTGCGCCAGCAGCGGCCGCTGGCGCGGATTTTCGCCTTGCTGTTGCAAATCGGTGCCGCGCTGGCCTTCCTCGGCGAACTGCGTGCCGACCCGCAGTCGCTGACGCTGCTCGACGGCGCACCGCTGGGCGCGTTGATGCTCGGTGTAGCGCTGCTGTTCAGCTTCTGGAATCTGCGCGGTGCCGATGCGCAGACCCTGCGCAGCTGGGAGCCGAACGCCCGCCCGGTGCTGGCGGCCTTCGGTCTGGCATTCCTTTACCTGATCGCGCCGCTGCTGATGGGGGCGGACGGCACGGCCATGACCTGGGCCGTCGCCGGGCTGGCGACACTGTTCGCCGCGCTGCGCCTGCGTTCGCGCACCTTCCTGGCCTGCGCCTTTGCGGTGCAATTGCTGGGCGGTGCGGTGTTCCTCCTGCATCTGCACGGCGCGCAGGAGGGCGGTGGTGTGCTTGGCTCGGGATGGCGCGGGCTGGTGACTGCCTCGCTGATCGGCCTGGCGCTGATCGCCGCCATGCTCATCGCCTCGCGCGATTCACTGGTACGTGACGACCGCCGGCTGATGCTCGGCCTGAGTGTGGTTCTGCTGCTGGGCCTGGCCTTCATCAACCTCGCCGTACTCTTCGTGCTGCCTTGGCAGACCTCCGCCGCCGTCTGGGCCGGCAGCGGTCTGCTGATCCTCTGGCTGAGCCTGCAATTGCAGCAGCGCGCGGCCTTCGTCTTCGGCCTGGTGCTGCAGGTGATCGGCGCGGGAGCCTTCCTGCTCGGCGGCTCCGCACTGTTCGGCGACCTGCCCAGTGAAGGTCTGAGGCCGCTGGCGCACATGGGCTTCTGGACCCCGGCGGTGCTGGCGCTGGCCGCGTTGGTCGGCGCCTGGCGACTGCACCGAGCCAGCGAGCGCGAGCGCAGCCTGGCGCTGGGTGGCCTTGGCCTGGAGCAACTGTCGCAACTTCTACTGGTGTGGGGCGCCGGCTGGTGGGCACTGACTGCACTGTGGGAGATCGCCCGATTCGTGCCGAGCGAGATGCGTGAACACACGGCGTTGCTGGTGGCAGCGGCCAGCGTCGGCCTCTGGTCGCTGCTGGCGCGGCGCGAACAATGGCGCGCGCTGGCGCTGCTGTGCCTGGCGCTGGTGCCGGTGTCGTTGGTGGCGCTGGCCAGTGCCTGGAACCTGCAATACCACCCGTTGGCGGAACTGGGCTGGCTCGGCTGGCTGGCGGTGTTCGCGGTGCATTTCTTCACCCTGCGCCGGCTCGCTGCACTGCTGCCGCACCGTGCGGCACAGGCAGCCCATGTGCTGGGCTGCTGGCTGATCCTCGGTGTGCTGGCGCTGGAGCTGCGCTACCTGTTCTTCGCCCTGGCCGAGCATTACAACGCCTGGCGCTGGCTGGGCTGGGCGCTGGTGCCGAGCCTGTTCCTCATCCTCATGGGCGGAGTCGCGCGCCTGCCGTGGCCGGTGGCGGCCTTCGAGCGCGAGTACCGCGCCATCGCCGCCGCCCCGGTAGCCCTGGCGCTGCTGGGCTGGTTCTGGCTGGTCAACCTGTTCAGCAACGGCGCGGCCGACCCGCTGCCCTACCTGCCGCTGGTGAACCCGTTGGAGCTGGGCATGCTCATCGTGCTGGCGGCGGTCTTCCAGTGGACGCGCCTGGGCCTGCCGCAACTGGGCGTGGCCGAGTCGACCCTGCGCCTGCCGGTGCAGGCGGTGCTCGGTGCTTCGCTGTTCGCCCTGCTGACCATGGCCGTGTGCCGCACCGCGCACCACTGGGGGAGCGTGCCGTTCGAGTTCGACTCCCTGAGCCAGTCCATGCTGGTGCAGGCCGGGCTGTCCATCGTCTGGGCGCTGATCGCCCTGGGCCTGATGATCGCCGGGCACCTGCGCGGCCGCCGCGACTTCTGGCTGGTCGGTGCGGTGCTGCTGGTCGTGGTGGTGATCAAGCTGTTCCTCGTCGACCGCGCCAGCGGCGGCAGCCTGGAACGCATCATTTCCTTCATCGGCGTCGGCGTGCTGATGCTGATCGTCGGCTACTTCGCGCCGCTGCCGCCGCGCCGGCCGGTGCCCGAAGCGCAACCGCAACAGGAGCAACCCTCCGCATGAAGCTCAAGACCCTCGTCCTGCTCGCAGGTGCCTGCCTGTCGGGCAACCAGGCCAGTGCCGCACCCACGCCGGCCGACTTCGCCCATCGTGTTCCGCTGGAGGTGTCCGGCGACGGTCCGTGGTACCGCGTGCAATTGCCTATCGAGGTGCTGTTCGCGGCCCGCCATGGCGACCTGCGAGACGTGCGCATCTTCAATGCCGAAGGCGAGGCGCTGCCCTACAGCCTGCGCACCAGCGCGGCCAGCGAGAAGGAGGTGCGCAGCGAAGTGCAGGCGCGCATCTTCCCGCTGCGCGGTGCTTCCGGCAGCGCGGCCGGCGACAACCTGAAGATCGTCCGCAGCACCACCGGCACCATCCTCGAAATCACTCCGAACGCGCCTGCTCAGGACAAGACCCAGGTACTGCGCGGCTGGCTGCTGGAAACCGGCTCCGGCGATTTGCCGCTGGACCGCCTGCTGCTGGACTGGACGGCGGACAGCGACGGCTTCCAGCGCCTGCGCATCGAGGCCAGTGACGATCTGGAGCACTGGCGTTCCCTGGGGGAAGGGCAGCTGGCGCGGCTGGATTTCAACGGCCAGCGCATCGAGCAGAACGACATCGCGCTGCCCGGCCAGACGGCGCGCTACCTGCGCCTGTGGTGGGAGTCGCCGGAGCAGGCCGCACAACTGATCGGCGCCACGCTCAGTGGCAGCCGCAGCAGTAGCGGGCCGGTGCCGATGCTCTGGTCCGAGCCGCTGGCGGCCAAGGCCGACAACAATGGCGATTTCAGCTGGAGCCTGCCGCTGGCGCTGCCGGTAGAGCGCGTGCGGATTCCCCTGCAGCAGGACAACACCCTGGCGCCGGTGGTGATCTCCGGCCGCCACGACGGTAATGTGCAGTGGTCGCCGCTGGCACGTGGCGTGCTGTATCGCCTGCCGGGGCAGGGCGGCGAAATCACCCAGGAGGAGCTGCAACTGCCCGGCACCACCCTGGGCCAGCTGCGGCTGCAGGTGGATTCGCGCGGCGGCGGCCTCGGCGGTTCGACGGCGCACCTGAGCGTGGGCGTCCGCGCCAGCGAACTGGTGTTCCTCGCCCGCGGCGGCGCGCCCTATGAACTGGCGGTGGGCAGCGGCTCGCTCAGCGATGGCAGCCTGCCCCTGACCACCCTGGTGCCCGGCTACGAGCCCAAGCGCCTGGCGAACATGGGCGAGGCGCGTCTCAAGGGCACTCTTCAGGCGCCGGCGACACAATTGCCCGCCGATGTCGCGAAAGCCGATACCCACTGGAAACGCTACGGCCTGTGGGCGTTGTTGCTGGCGGGCGTCGGCCTGCTCGCGCTGATGGCGCTGAGCCTGCTGCGGAGCAACCGCCAGGCGAGCTGATCGACGCGGATCGCCGCAAGATAGGGGTGTCGCCTGTAGAAATTCTGATACTGTCTTGCTTGTTCTGATTGCCAAATAACAACAAAGCATGGAGTAGCAGAATGATCAGAAAGGCGCTCACCCCGCTGGCGGCTGCGTGCGCGTTGGCCATTGCCACACAGGCCTCCGCAGCCCCTTCGCCGTATTCCACCCTGGTCGTCTTCGGCGACAGCCTGAGCGATTCCGGACAGTTCGCCGACGCCGGCGGCCCGGCCGGCGCCAGCACCCGCTTCACCAACCGCGTCGGCCCGACCTACCTGGACGGCAGCGGCGAGATCTTCGGCCCCACCGCGCCGATGATCCTGGGCGGCAAGCTGGGTATCAGTGGCACCGACCTGAACCCCTCGACCTCGCTGGTCCCCGGCACCGTGGACGGCAACAACTGGGCCGTCGGCGGCTACCGCACCGACCAGATCTACGACTCGATCACCGCTGCCGGTGGATCGGTCGTCACTTCCGGTTCCACCAGCCGCACCCGTGATGGCTACCTGGTGAACAACCGCGCCGACCCGAACGCGCTGTACTACCTCACCGGCGGCGGCAACGACTTCCTCCAGCTGCGCATCACCAACGACCCCACCGCACGTGCTGCGGCCGGCCGTCTGGTGGATAGCGTGGATGCGCTGCATAACGCGGGGGCGCGCTACATCATGGTCTGGCTGCTGCCCGACCTCGGCCAGACCCCGGCCACCAACGGCACCGCGCTGGAATCCTTCGGGACCCAGCTGTCGGGCATCTTCAACGAGGAGCTGGTCAGCCAGCTGGCCGCCTCCGACGCCAACGTCATTCCGCTGAACATCCCGGCGATGTTCAAGGAAGTACTGGCCAACCCGGGCGCCTACGGCCTGGCCACCGACCAGAACCTGATCGGCACCTGCTTCAGTGGCAACAGCTGCCCCGAGAACGCGGTGTACGGCCGCCACGGCAGCAACCCCGATCCGACCAAGCTGATCTTCAACGACGGCGTGCACCCGACCATCGCCGGCCAGAGCCTGATCGCCGACTACGCCTACTCGGTGCTCTCCGCCCCATGGGAAGCGACCATGCTGCCGGAAATGGCCCTGGGCACCTACAACGCCTACCAGGACCAACTTCGCAGCCAGTGGCTGGCGGACTGGGAAAACTGGCAGGGCACCGGCCAGTGGCGCGGCTTCGTCACCGGGGGCGCACAGCACCTGGACTACGACGACCAGGACAGCGCGGCCGACGGCTCCGGCTACGGTGCCAACCTGACCCTGGGCACCAGCTACCGCCTCGATGACGCCTGGCGTGTCGGCGGCTCGCTGGGCTTCTACCGGCAGAAGCTGGAGCTGGGCTCCGACGACTCCGACTACAAGCTCAACAGTTACCTGGGCAGCCTGTTCGTGCAGTTCCAGCAGAACCGCTGGTGGGCTGACGCGTCCGTGACTGGCGGCAAGCTCGACTACGAGGACGCCAATCGGAAGTTCTCCATCATCAACCACGAGGTCGAAGAGAAGGCCGATACCGACGGCAGCCTGCTGGCGTTCAGTGGCCGCCTGGGCTACGACATCGCCCAGGGTGGCGAGAACTGGCACCTATCGCCCTTCGTCAGTGCCGACTGGGCGCGAGTGAAGGTGGACAGCTACGAAGAGGACAGCGGCCGCTCCACCGCGCTGGCCTTTGAAGAGCAGAACCGCTACTCCCGCCGCCTCGGCGTCGGCCTGCAGGGCAAGCTGGATCTGTCCCAGGACACCCAGCTGTTCGGCGAGGTCGCCGTGGAGCGCGAATACGCCGACGACACCCAGAACGTCGGGATGAACTTCACCAGCCTGCCGGACGTCGGCTTCAGCCTGCAGGGCTACACCCCGCAGAGCCACCTGCAGCGTGCCACCATCGGCTTCGCCCAGAAGCTGACCCCGGAGCTGTCGCTGCGCGGCGGCTACAGCGCGCACCGCAGCAGCGACGACCTGGCCCAGGGCATCAACCTGGCGCTGAGCCTGGACTTCTGATCGTCTGATCCGAGCGTCGCGGGGTGACGGGCGGTTGCGGCCGTCACCCCGCTTTCTTTCCAGTGCACCGCTCGCCGCGCGGCCGAAGGTCGCGGGGCCGATCGCCTTTGGGGAACTGCCCGTGCGTGGCGGGCTCCAAGCATTCGGCGAGCCTCTGCGCAAGGAGGCATCGCGGTCGTTTCCACGCTAGAATGCGCCCTGATTTTTTCCATCTTCTCCCCTGGAGTCTTCCATGTCCCGCGTTACCCTGAGCCGCTACCTGATCGAGCAGACCCGCAGTCACAACACCCCGGCCGACCTGCGTCACCTCGTGGAAGTGGTGGCCCGCGCGTGCAAGGAGATCAGCCATGCCGTGTCCAAGGGCGCGCTGGGTGGCGTGCTCGGCAGCATGGAAACCGAGAACGTGCAGGGCGAGGTGCAGAAGAAGTTGGACGTGCTGTCCAACGAAATCCTCCTGGAAGCCAATGAGTGGGCCGGCAATCTGGCCGGCATGGCGTCCGAGGAAATGGACCACCCCTACCAGATTCCGGGCAAATACCCCAAAGGCGCCTACCTGCTGGTCTTCGACCCGCTGGATGGCTCCTCCAACATCGACGTCAACGTCTCGGTCGGCACTATCTTCTCCGTGCTGCGCTGCCCGCAGGAATACCTGAGCCAGAACGACAGCCTGCGCGAGGAAGCTTTCCTCCAGCCGGGCACCACCCAGGTCGCCGCCGGCTACGCCATCTACGGCCCGCAGACCATGCTGATCCTGACCCTGGGCAACGGTGTGAAGGGCTTCACCCTGGACCGCGAGCTGGGCAGCTTCGTGATGACCCACGACAACATCACCGTGCCGACCAGCACCGCCGAATTCGCCATCAACATGTCCAACGAGCGCCACTGGGAAGCCCCGGTACAGCGCTACGTCAGCGAGCTGCTGGCCGGCAAGGAAGGCCCGCTGGGCAAGAACTACAACATGCGCTGGATCGCCTCCATGGTGGCCGACGTGCATCGCATCCTGACCCGCGGTGGCGTGTTCATGTACCCGCGTGATTCCCGCGAGCCGGAGAAGCCCGGCAAGCTGCGCCTGATGTACGAAGCCAACCCGATGTCCTTCATCATCGAACAGGCCGGCGGCGCCGCCACCAACGGTCGCCAGCGCATCCTCGACATCCAGCCCGACAGCCTGCACCAGCGCGTTGCGGTGTTCCTGGGCTCGAAGGAAGAAGTCGAGCGCGCCACCGCCTACCACCAGGAAGGCTGATGAGTACCGCGCCTTGGCAGACCCTGCTCGACTGGTGGTTCGGCACTGCGCTGGATGCCAATGAGGTCGCCGCCCAGCGCAACGCGCTGTGGTTCGGCAAGAGCGGCTGCCAGGACGTGGATTCGGAAAACCGTTTCGGCGGCCTGGTGCGCCAGGCCCTGGACGGCGGGCTGCAGGAGTGGGAGCGCGAGCCGCAGAGCTGGCTGGCGCTGATCCTGCTGCTGGACCAGCTGCCGCGCATGGTCTTCCGCGATTCTCCGCGTGCCTACGCCGGCGACGCCCGCGCCCAGCAACTGGTGCGCATGGGCCTGCAGGCCGGTTTCGACCGCCAGCTGCCGCGCATCGAGCGGGTGTTTGTCTACATCGTGCTGGAGCACGCCGAAGACCTGGCCAGCCAGAACGAGGCAGTGCGTCTGTATGAAGCCCTGCAGGGCGAATCCAGCGAGAGCGAGAAGGTGCTGTTCGCCGGCTACCTCGCCTATGCACGCAAGCATCAGGTGGTAGTCGAGCGCTTCGGACGCTTCCCTCACCGCAACGCCATTCTCGGCCGCGACTCCACGGCTGAAGAAGCTTCGTTCCTCACGGAACCTGGCTCACGTTTCTGACTCCAACCCCGCGGCCGAACCGGTCGCCCTGTGCCAAGCTTGTTGGCCTCCCCCAAAAACAATGGAGTTGTCGATGTCCTTCCGCCGCCTCGCGCTCGTCGCGTTCTGTGTCGTCCTGGCCGCTTGCAGCAAAGTGAACCAGGAGAACTATTCCAAGATCAAAACCGGCATGGCCAAGGCTGAAGTGGAAAGCCTGCTCGGCAAACCCACCGAATGCTCCGGCGCACTGGGCGTTTCCAGCTGCACCTGGGGTGACGACAAGGCCTTCATCAGCATCCAGTACGCCGGCGACAAAGTGCTGCTGTTCTCCGCCCAGGGTTTGAAGTAAGAGCACTCGGGCAGGGCAGGCGGCCAAGGAGGAGAGAATGCGTCGATACACCCCTCGATCCCTCACCTGGCTGGCCTGCCTCGCCGCTCTGAGTGGCTGCGCGGGCTCCGCCCAGCAGCCACCGCAGACCGTGCAGGTCGACTTCAAGCGCTACGAGGGCACCTGGTACGAGCTGGCGCGCAAGCCGATGTTCTTCCAGCGCCACTGCGCGCAATCCGAAGCTCACTACCGCCTGCAGGACGATGCCAGCGTCGCCGTGACCAACCGCTGTCTGACCACCGATGGGCAGTGGGACCAGGCCACCGGCCGCGCCGAGGCGCAGGTGCCGGGCCGTACCGACAAGCTCTGGGTGCGCTTCGACAACACCTTCTCGCGGATCTTCCCTGGCCTCGCCAAGGGTGATTATTGGGTGCTCTATGTCGACGACGACTACCAGACCGCGCTGGTCGGCAACCCCAACCGCGAATACCTCTGGCTGCTCTCGCGCCAACCGGTGGTGCCGGACGCCACCCGCATGAAGCTGCTGGAGCTGGCTCACGAGCGCGGTTACCAGACCGACGACCTGATCTGGCGGGCGGGGGAGACCTCTACCGCGCCCTGACGAAAAAACGCCCCGCGGGGCGTTTTTTCATGGCCGGCCTTTCCCGAATTTCACCGGGAGCCTCGACGCAGGATGGGTGACAGGATCAGCCCAGCAGCTCGCGGAGCACGAGGGCGAAGTCGCGGGCGCTCTGTTCTTCCAGCGCATGCCGGCCCCCGCGGACGCGCCACTGCCCGGCAACCATCACGTCACGCACCTGGCGATCGCCACCAGCGAACAACCAGCGGTTGAGGATGGCGTCGCCACGGACGGTCTGCAGGTACGGGTCGCCGCCGTCCAGCACCAGCAGGTCGGCGCGCTTGCCCACCGCCAGTTCGCCGGTGGATTGGCCGAGAGCCTGGGCGCCGCCGGCCAGCGCTGCATCGAACAGGGTGCGGCCGACCATCGGCTGGTCCTGGCCGTAGAGGCGGTTGCGGCGTTGGTCGCGCAGGCGCTGGCCGTATTCCAGCCAGCGCAATTCCTCGACCACGCTGAGCGATACGTGGCTGTCCGAGCCGATGCCGAAGCGACCGTGCTGGGCGAGGTAATCCACCGCCGGGAAGATGCCGTCGCCCAGGTTCGCCTCGGTGGTCAGGCAGAGGCCGGCGACCGCGCCGCTGCGGGCCATGGCGGTCACTTCGTCGGCTTCGGCGTGGGTGGCGTGGACCAGGCACCAGCGCTCATCCACCTCGACGTTCTCGTACAGCCATTGCAATGGACGACGGCCGCTCCAGGCCAGGCAGTCGTCGACTTCCTTCTGCTGCTCGGCGATATGGATATGCACCGGGCAACCGCTGGAGTCGGCGCCCAGCACCTCGCTGATCTGCTGCGGCGTCACGGCGCGCAGGGAGTGGAAGCACAGGCCGACGCCCTGCTGCGGCCGGGTCGCCAGGTGCGCGCGCAGGCCGTCGATCAGTTTCAGGTAGTTTTCGGTGCTGTTGATGAAGCGGCGCTGGCCTTCGCTGGGCGCCTGGCCGCCGAAGCCTGCGTGGGAGTAGAGCACCGGCAGCAGGGTCAGGCCGATGCCGGCGTCCGTCGCCGCCTGGCTGACGCGCAGGGCCAGTTCCGCCGGGTTGGCGTAGGGCTTGCCGTCGACGTCATGGTGCACGTAGTGGAATTCGGCGACGCCGGTGTAACCGGCCTTGAGCATCTCGATGTACAACTGGCGGGCGATGACGCCGACCTGCTCGGGCGACAGACGGCCGACCAGGCGATACATCAGGTCACGCCAGGTCCAGAAGCTGTCGTTGGGGTTGCCGGCGACCTCCGCCAGGCCCGCCATGGCGCGCTGGAAGGCGTGCGAATGCAGGTTCGGCATGCCTGCCAGCAGCGGCCCGGCAACCTGTTCGGCGCCCACTGCACTAGCGTCCGGGGTGATCGCGGTGAACAGGCCGTCGGCATCGATCTCGAAGCGGACATTGCGCGCCCAGCCGGAGGGCAGCAGGGCGGTTTCGGCGAACAGGACGGGCATGCGCGGGGCCTCGCAGGGTTCTTGTTAAATAAGCGGGGAATTTGTATATACATATACAGACGTTTGCCGAGACCGTAAACTGCAAGGCACCCGACGGTCGTCAGAGGACTTGTATGCACCGGTCGAATCCGGTACATGCCGGAGTCAGACCAGCCGTCGCCACGACAAGGAGTTTCCCGTGCCCGCATCGTCCACGCCTACCCCGCCCGCCGAGGGTTCGTCGCTCGCCGCGCAGATGGGGGAAATTCCCGCGCCGCTGTATGCCCGTGTCAAGCAACTGATCATCCAGCAGATCCAGTCCGGCACCTGGCCGCCGCACCACCGCGTGCCGTCCGAGGCTGAGCTGGTCGAGGAACTGAGCGTCAGCCGCATGACCATCAACCGCGCGCTGCGCGAGCTGACCGCCGATGGCCTGCTGGTGCGCATGCAGGGCGTGGGCACTTTCGTCGCCGAGCCCAAGGGCCAGTCGGCGCTGTTCCAGGTGCAGAACATCGCCGAGGAAATCACCGCCCGCGGCCACAAGCATCATTGCGTGGTGGTCAGCCTGATCGAGGAACTGGCCACCGCCGAGCGCGCGCTGGCGCTGGATGTGCGCGAAGGACAGCGCATCTTCCACTCGATCATCGTGCACTACGAGAACGATATCCCGGTGCAGATCGAGGACCGCTACGTCAACGCAGCCGTGGCGCCGGACTACATGAAGCAGGATTTCACCGGGCAAACGCCGTTCGCCTACCTCACACAAGTGGCGCCGCTGAGCGAGGGCGAGCACGTGGTCGAGGCGGTGCTGCCCAGCCCAGAGGAATGCAAGCTGTTGTCCGTCGACCGCCATGAGCCGTGCCTGCTGATACGCCGGCGCACTTGGTCGGGGCGCAATACCGTCACCAGCGCGCGCCTGCTGTATCCGGGCTCGCGCTACCGCCTGGAAGGACGTTTCAGTTCATGATCGCAACCAAGTTACTGCGCGCCGCCGACTATCCGGCAATGCCCTGGAAGAACGGCGCGGGCACCACCCGCGAGATCGTCCGCGACGCCGGCGACGGCCTGGAAGGTTTCGGCTGGCGCGTGTCCATCGCCGACGTCGGTGCACCGGGCCCGTTCTCCGCGTTCACCGGCTACCAGCGCGTCATCAGCGTGCTGGAAGGCGAGGGCATGCGGCTGAAGGTGGACGGCGCCGACTCCCGCGACCTGCGCGCGCTCGATGCCTTCGCCTTCGATGGCGCGAGCGCGGTGGACTGCACACTGCTGGGCGGCGCGATCCGCGACTTCAACCTGATCTATTCGCCGGCTCGCTACCGTGCGCGCCTGCAATGGCTGAAGCTCGATGGTTCGGCGCACTTCTTCAGCAGCGCTTCGACCGTGCTGCTGTTCAGTGCCGGCGAGGGCATCCATATCAGCCTCAACGGCGTGGCCAGCGGAGTTCTGGGCCTGCATGACACATTGATCGCCGAGGGCGATGGAGCGCTGCGCGAGTGGCGGCTGACAGTGGCGGGTCGTGCGGATATCTGCGTGATCGAACTCGAAGCACGCTGAACAGAAAAGGGCGCCGGGAGGCGCCCTTTGCTTTTCCAGGATGTGTGGAGCGAAGCGATACCCATCAACCATTCCACGGTCCGCAAGAAGCGCCTTACAGGCGCTGTTCGCGGGCATGGCGTAAAACGCCATCTATCAGCCGTACAGCCGCGCGTAACCGATCCAGCGGCTCATCACCCCGTCTTCCACCCACGCCCGCGCCGCGGCGATGTCCGGGGCGAAGTAGCGGTCCTGCTCGTAGTGCGGCACCTGGCTGCGGATCAGCGTGCGCACTTCCTGCAGCTGTGGAGAACTCTGCAGCGGCGCGTGGAAGTCCACGCCTTGCGCGGCGGCGAGCAATTCGATGGCGACCACGCCGGCGCTGTTGCCGGCCATGTCCTGCAGGCGGCGGGCGGCGAAAGTGGCCATGGAGACGTGGTCTTCCTGGTTCGCCGAGGTCGGCAGGCTGTCCACCGAGGCCGGGTGGGCCCAGGTCTTGTTCTCCGAAGCCAGCGCCGCCGAGGTGACCTGGGCAATCATGAAGCCGGAGTTCAGCCCGCCTTCCTTGACCAGGAAGGCCGGCAGCCCGGACATCGCCGGGTCCACCAGCTGGGCGATGCGCCGCTCGGACAGCGCGCCGATCTCCGAGATCGCCAGCGCCAGCACATCGGAGGCCATGGCCACCGGCTCGGCGTGGAAGTTACCGCCTGACAGCACATCGCCGTCAGCGCTGAACACTAGAGGGTTGTCGGAAACGGCATTGGCCTCGCGCAGGAAAACGCCGGCAGCGAAGCGCAGGTGATCCAGGCACGCGCCCATCACCTGTGGCTGGCAGCGCAGCGAGTACGGATCCTGCACGCGCTTGCAGTCGATGTGCGAGTGGTTGATCGGGCTGTCGTGCAGCAACTCGCGGTACAGCGCAGCGACTGCGATCTGCCCCGGCTGGCCACGCACTTCCTGGATGCGCGCATCGAAGGGCACGAACGAGCCCTTCAGTGCTTCCACTGTCAGGCTGCCGGCGACCACGGCCGAGATGAACAGCTTCTCCGCCGCGAACAACCCGCGCAGGGCCAGCGCGGTGGACACCTGGGTACCGTTGATCAGCGCCAGGCCTTCCTTGGGCCCCAGCACCAGCGGTTCGGCGCCGGCGATGGCGAGGCCCTCGGTGGCTTCGAGGATGCGCCCTTCATGGCGCACCTGGCCGACGCCCAGCAGGGTCGAGGACATGTGCGCCAGCGGCGCGAGGTCGCCTGAGGCGCCCACCGAGCCTTGCGAGGGGATGCACGGGTAGACCCGCGCCTGGTACAGCTTGAGCAGTGTCTCGATCACCGGCAGGCCGACGCCGGAGAAGCCGCGCGCCAGGGAGCCGATCTTCAGCGCCATGATCAGCGCCACGCTGGCGTCGTCCAGCAGCGGGCCGGTGCCGGTGCAGT
The DNA here is from genome assembly GCF_014851985.1 of Pseudomonas sp. PDM17. NCBI lineage: Bacteria > Pseudomonadati > Pseudomonadota > Gammaproteobacteria > Pseudomonadales > Pseudomonadaceae > Pseudomonas > Pseudomonas sp. PDM17. The sequence goes on along the minus strand of NZ_JACVAT010000003.1, from coordinate 549,253 downwards.
GCGAGAGGATCAGGTTGCGCTGCAGGGTGGCGAGCTGGTCCTCGGCGATGGAGGTGCGCGCCAGCAGGCCGAATCCGGTGTTGATGCCGTAGACGGTGCGCTGGTCGGCGATGATCTGGCTGACCGTCTGCGCACTGCGCAGGATGGCTTCGCGGCAATGGTCCGCGAGCTGCAGGTCGGGTTGGTGCTGGTAGATGGCGCGCAGCTGGTCGAGGTCGAACTGGCCGGGCGTCAGGAGCAGGGTTTCGGACATGTCAGCATCCTGGGTTCGGTGGAAGTGTTACCGTGGATCGTTCCTGTATATACAGGTATAGCAATCGCTATGCCATGGCGCGCAGGGCCGCGTGGTTCGACATTTCGCCTTGGCGTGCGGTGGTGCATGGAGGGAGTGAATGTCACCGCCGGTGGCATTTCCAGTCCGATGGTCGTGGGCAAATCGCGGATCGGCGGCTAAACCCAATGGGACACCGACGCGCCCGGAGACGCCCATGTCCACCCCCCGTTGCCTGTTCGCGCTGCTGCTGGCCCTGGGCCTGTGCGCGCAGACCTTCGCCGCCTGCCCCTACCCGAAGCCTGTGGTGTTCGCCGGGCTGAACTGGGAGAGCGGCATGTTCACCACCGACGTGTTGCGCTTCATCCTCGAGAAGGGCTACGGCTGTCAGACCGACGCCGTGCCGGGTAACACCGTGACCATGGAGAACGCGCTGAAGCAGAACGACATCCAGGTCACCGGCGAGCAGTGGGCCGGGCGCAGCACCGTCTGGCAGCAGGCGGAGAAGGCCGGCCAGGTGTTCTCCGTGGGTGAGACGGTGAAGGGCGCGAATGAGGGTTGGTGGGTGCCGGATTACGTGGTGCACGGCGACGCGAAGCGGGGAATCAAGGCCTCCGCGCCGGACCTGAAGTCCGTCAGCGACCTGCCCAGGTACAAGGCGCTGTTCAAGGATGACGAGGAGCCGGACAAGGGCCGCTTCTACAACTGCCCCACCGGCTGGACCTGCGAGATCGTCAACACGCAGAAGCTCAAGGCCTATGGCCTGACGGCCAGCTACGTGAACTTCCGCACCGGCGCCGGCCCTGCGCTGGATGCGGCGATCAGCTCGGCCATCGCCCAGGGCAAGCCGGTGCTCTTCTATTACTGGGCGCCGACGCCGCTGCTGGGGCGCTTCAAGCTGGTGCAGCTGGAGGAGCCGCCGTTCGACGAGGCGGCGTGGAAGACCCTGACCGATGCCAACGATCCCAACCCCAAGGGATCACGCTCGCTGCCGGCGAAGATCAGCATCGGTGTGTCCCGCGACTTCCATGACAAGGCGCCGGCGCTGGTGCAGGTGTTCGAGAAGGTCGAGCTGCCGTTGCCGCTGTTCAACGCGCTGCTGGCGGACATGGCCGAGCACCACCGAGACGTGGCGGACGTGCGGGCGAAGTTCTTCCGCGAGCACCGGGAGCTGTGGTCGACGTGGGTGACGGCCGATGCGGCGACGAGGATCGATGCGGCGTTGAAGTGAGCGGGTGCCTGGGTGAAGTTGAGGGTGCTAGGGGCTCCCTCTCCCTAACCCTCTCCCTTCAGGGAGAGGGCGGGGGAGAGGGCGCATCCGGGAGATGCTGTGCCTAAATCTCGCTCCAATGAGCTTGTCTATACAACCTGTGTCCCTTGGTAGCGAGCGGTGTTACCGAACGCAACGAAACGGTGCAGCGAAGCCTGCTTCTGGTGCAATTGTCTGAAGGACAGCGATTGCTGTCAGCCGTTATCGAAGCACTCGAATTCCGCTTTTACTCCTTATAAATCAATAGTTTGATAGGAATCTCCGGCTGCTGGGATACCCCGCCAGCCAAGGTTGGCCCTCGCTTTGCTTATACTTGTACATACAAGCATAGACATGATGGTGACGACCCCTCGACACCGTCGGACGAACCGCCAGGCCGCCCCCACGGCCAACGACCCGAGCAAAGCGAAGGAGCCCTCCGTGACCAAATTCCGCGACGTCGAAATCCGTGCCCCGCGCGGCACCCAACTGAACGCCAAGAGCTGGCTGACCGAAGCACCGCTGCGCATGCTGATGAACAACCTCGACCCGGAAGTTGCCGAGAACCCGAAGGAACTGGTGGTGTACGGCGGCATCGGCCGCGCCGCGCGCAACTGGGAGTGCTACGACAAGATCGTCGAGACCCTGAAGGAGCTGAATGAAGACGAGACCCTGCTGGTGCAATCGGGCAAGCCGGTCGGCGTCTTCAAGACCCACGCCAATGCCCCGCGCGTGTTGATCGCCAACTCCAACCTGGTGCCGCACTGGGCCAACTGGGAACACTTCAACGAGCTGGATGCCAAGGGCCTGGCGATGTACGGCCAGATGACCGCCGGCTCCTGGATCTACATCGGCAGCCAGGGCATCGTCCAGGGCACCTACGAAACCTTCGTCGAGGCCGGCCGTCAGCACTACGACGGCAACCTCAAGGGCCGCTGGGTGCTCACCGCCGGTCTCGGTGGCATGGGCGGCGCCCAGCCGCTGGCCGCGACCCTGGCCGGCGCCTGCTCGCTGAACATCGAGTGCCAGCAGAGCCGCATCGATTTCCGCCTCGCCAGCCGATACGTCGACGAACAGGCCAAGAACCTCGACGATGCCCTGGCGCGCATCGCCCAGTACACCGCCGAAGGCAAGGCCATCTCCATCGCCCTGCTGGGCAACGCTGCGGAAATCCTCCCGGAACTGCTCAAGCGCGGCGTGCGTCCGGACATGGTCACCGACCAGACTTCCGCTCACGACCCGCTCAACGGCTACCTGCCGGCCGGCTGGACCTGGGAGCAGTACCGCGACCGCGCGCAGACCGACCCGGCAGCCGTGGTGAAAGCCGCCAAGCAGTCCATGGCCGTGCACGTCAAAGCCATGCTGGAGTTCCAGAAGCAGGGCATCCCGACCTTCGACTACGGCAACAACATCCGCCAGATGGCCAAGGAAGAGGGCGTGGACAACGCCTTCGACTTCCCCGGCTTCGTCCCGGCCTACATCCGCCCGCTGTTCTGCCGTGGCGTCGGTCCGTTCCGCTGGGCCGCGCTGTCGGGCGACGCCGAGGACATCTACAAGACCGACGCCAAGGTGAAGGAGCTGATCCCGGACGACGCCCACCTGCACCGCTGGCTGGACATGGCCCGCGAGCGCATCAGCTTCCAGGGCCTGCCGGCACGCATCTGCTGGGTCGGCCTGGGTCAGCGCGCCAAGCTCGGCCTGGCGTTCAACGAAATGGTCCGCAGCGGCGAGCTGAAAGCGCCGATCGTGATCGGCCGCGACCACCTCGACTCCGGCTCGGTGTCCAGCCCGAACCGTGAAACCGAGGCCATGCAGGATGGCTCCGACGCCGTGTCCGACTGGCCGCTGCTCAATGCCCTGCTGAACACCGCCAGCGGCGCCACCTGGGTTTCGCTGCACCACGGCGGCGGTGTGGGCATGGGCTTCTCCCAGCACTCGGGCATGGTGATCGTCTGCGACGGCACCGACGAAGCGGCGGCGCGCATTGCCCGCGTGCTGACCAACGATCCAGGTACCGGCGTGATGCGCCATGCCGACGCCGGCTACCAGATCGCCATCGACTGCGCGAAGGAGCAGGGCCTGAACCTGCCGATGATCACCGGCAAGTAATCGCGTAGGGCGGATAACCTGGAACAGGTTATCCGCCGTTGTGTTGGCGGATAACGCTGGCGCGTTATGCGCCCTACGGTCCTGCCATGCAGCAGAAATTCAGGACCAGGGAGAGGGCCGCCGCACGGCGTCGTGCGGCGGCCCGGTCCGTGAAGCAGCAGTACATCGACAGACAATAAATCCCTTCGGGAGAACAATAACGATGTCCCAGGCCAGTGATAGCTCCAACCCCCTGATCGAAGTGCGTTCGATCAACTACATCCCCGAGGCCGAGCGCCACGGCAAGCTCTACAGCCAGTTCACCCTGTGGCTGGGTGCCAACCTGCAGATCACCGCCATCGTCACCGGCGCCCTGGCCGTGGTGCTGGGCGGCGATGTGTTCTGGTCGCTGATCGGCCTGCTCATCGGCCAACTGCTGGGCGGCGGCGTGATGGCGCTGCACGCTGCCCAAGGGCCGAAACTCGGCCTGCCGCAGATGATCTCCAGCCGCGTGCAGTTCGGCGTCTACGGCGCGGCCATTCCGATCGTGCTGGTGTGTCTGATGTACCTGGGCTTCACCGCCACCGGCACCGTGCTGTCCGGCCAGGCGCTGGGCCAGCTGTTCGGCGTCAGCGACAGCGTCGGCATCCTGATGTTTGCCAGCGTGATCGTGCTGGTGACCGTGCTCGGCTACCGGGTGATCCACGTGATCGGCCGCATCGCCAGTGTCATCGGGGTGATCGCCTTCATCTACCTGTTCAGCCGCCTGGTGAACCAGACCGACGTCGGCGCGCTGCTGCAGATTCGTCATTTCAGCTGGAGCAGCTTCCTGCTCGCAGTGTCCCTGGCCGCTTCCTGGCAGATCGCCTTCGGCCCCTATGTCGCCGACTACTCGCGTTACCTGCCGAGCAAGACTTCCTCGGTGAAGACCTTCCTCGCCGTGGGCGCAGGCTCGGTGATCGGCGCGCAGGTGGCGATGATCTTCGGCGTATTCGCCGCGGCCGGGGCCAACGGCCAGTTCGCCGGCCATGAAGTGGCCTACATCGTCGGCCTGAGCGGCAGTGGCGCCGTCGCCGCGCTGCTGTATTTCAGCATCGCCTTCGGCAAGATCACCATCTCGACGCTGAACTCCTACGGCAGCTTCATGTGCATCGCCACGGTGATCAGCGGCTTCCGTGGCCACCTGGAAGTGAGCCGCGTGCAGCGCCTGGTGTTCGTCCTGCTGATCGTCGGCGCCGCGACCCTGATCGCGCTGCTCGGCCAGCATTCGTTCCTCGGCGCCTTCAAGTCTTTCATCCTCTTCCTGCTGGCCTTCTTCACCCCGTGGAGCGCGGTCAACCTGGTCGATTACTACTGCATCACCCGCGAGCACTACGACGTGCCGGCTCTGGCTGATCCCGATGGCCGCTACGGCCGCTGGAACATCCCGGGCATCAGCGTCTACGTGATCGGCGTGCTGGTGCAGCTGCCCTTCATCTCCACCAAGTTCTACACCGGCCCGCTGGTGGACGCCCTGGGTGGCGTGGACATCTCCTGGATCATCGGCCTCGTGGTTCCGGCCGTTCTCTATTACCCGGTCGCCCGCCGCGTCACGCGGGCAGTACCGGACCGGCTGATCCTGCCGGCCCGCACCTGAACAGACCGGCCCGGCCGCGCGGCCACAAGCACTCGCGGCCCTTGCACTGCCCAACCTCATTCACGTTTAGGAGCATCAGATGAACAACACCAAGAAGACGCTGCTGGGCCTGTTCCTGTCTGCCGGTCTGCTGGGCGGCACCCTGGCATCGGCCCAGGCCGCCGGCTGGTGCGAGAGTGGCAAGCCGGTGAAGTTCGCCGGGCTGAACTGGGAGAGCGGCATGCTGCTCACCGACCTCATGCAGATCATCCTGAAGAACGGCTACGGCTGCGAAACCGACAGCCTGCCGGGCAACTCCATCACCATGGAGCAGGCGCTGGCGAACAACGACATCCAGATCTTCAGTGAGGAATGGATCGGCCGCAGCGACGCCTGGAACAAGGCCGCCGCCGCCAACAAGGTGGTCGGCGTGGGCGCGCCCATCGTCGGCGCCACCGAGGGCTGGTACGTGCCGCGCTTCGTGATCGAGGGCGACAAGGCGCGCAACATCGAAGCCAAGGCGCCGAACCTCAAGGCCGTGACCGACCTTGCGCAGTACTCCGAAGTCTTCCGTGACCCGGAAGAGCCGGGCAAGGGCCGCTTCTACAACTGCCCGGCCGGCTGGACCTGCGAGCTGGAAAACTCCGAGATGCTGAAGAAGTACGGCCTCGAGGACAAGTACACCAACTTCCGCCCCGGCACCGGCCCGGCGCTGGATGCCGCCGTGCTGTCGAGCTACAAGCGCAAGGAGCCTATCCTCTTCTACTACTGGTCGCCGACGCCGCTGATGGGCCAGGCCGACCTGGTGAAGCTGGACGAGCCGGGCGTGAACAAGGACGTGAAGATCCAGGTCGGCCTGTCCAAGGCCTTCCACGATCAGGCCCCGGAACTGGTGGCGGTGCTGGAGAAGGTCAACCTGCCCATCGACCTGCTGAACCAGAACCTGGCGAAGATGGCCAAGGAAAAGCTCACCTCCGAGCAACTGGCCAAGGCCTTCCTCAAGGAGCACCCGGAAGTGTGGACCACCTGGGTCAGCGAGGACGCTGCGAAGAAGGTCCAGGCCGCGCTCTGACGCCGCCGAATCCGGGGAGGCGCTGCTTCCCCGGCGATGCCCACTCCTGACGAGTACGTGCCATGTTTCCCGAGCGCTTCACTTTCTCCATCGCCGACTGGGTCAACGGTTGGGTCGATGCCCTGGTTACCAACTATGGCGACGTGTTCCGCCACATCTCCGACACCCTGCTGTGGGCCATCGTCAACCTGGAGAGCGTGCTGCGGGCCACTCCCTGGTGGCTGATGCTGGCCATCGTCGCCGGCATCGCCTGGCACGCCACCCGGCGCATCCTGCCGACCGTGGTCATCGTCGGCCTGCTGTTCCTGGTAGGCGCCGTGGGCCTGTGGGACAAGCTGATGCAGACCCTCGCGCTGATGATGGTGGCAACTATCATCTCGGTGCTGATCGGCATCCCGCTAGGCATCGTCGCCGCCCGCAGCGACCGCTTCCGCGCCGTGCTGCTGCCGATGCTGGACATCATGCAGACCATGCCCAGCTTCGTGTACCTGATCCCGGTGCTGATGCTGTTCGGCCTGGGCAAGGTGCCGGCGATCTTCGCCACCGTGATCTACGCCGCTCCGCCGCTGATCCGCCTCACCGACCTGGGGATTCGCCAGGTCGACCGCGAGGTGATGGAAGCCATCACCGCCTTCGGCGCCAACCGCCGCCAGCAACTGTTCGGTGTGCAGCTGCCGCTGGCGCTGCCAAGCATCATGGCCGGCATCAACCAGACCACCATGATGGCCCTGTCGATGGTGGTCATCGCCTCGATGATCGGCGCCCGTGGGCTGGGTGAGGACGTGCTGGTGGGCATCCAGACGCTCAACGTCGGCAAGGGACTGGAGGCGGGTCTCGCCATCGTCATCCTCGCCGTGGTCATCGACCGCATCACCCAGGCTTACGGCCGCTCGCGCCACCATGAGGCCAGCAAATGAGCAAGATCCAGGTCAAGAACGTCTACAAGATCTTCGGCGCCAAGGCCGACTCGGCGCTGGCGATGATCCGCCAGGGCAAGAGCAAGGCCGAGGTGCTCGCCGCCACCGATTGCGTGGTCGGCGTCAACGACCTCTCGCTGTCCATCGAGGCCGGAGAAATCTTCGTCATCATGGGGTTGTCCGGGTCCGGCAAGTCGACCCTGGTGCGCCACTTCAACCGCCTGATCGACCCCACCAGCGGGCAGATCCTGGTGGATGGCGAGGACGTGCTCGCCTATGACTCGGCCGCGCTGGAGAACTTCCGCCGGCGCAAGATCAGCATGGTGTTCCAGAGCTTCGGCCTGCTGCCGCACAAGAGCGTGCTCGACAACGTCGCCTACGGCCTGAAGATCCGCGGCGAGAGCAAGGCACTGTGCCAAGAGCGCGCGCTGCACTGGATCGCCACCGTGGGCCTGAAGGGCTACGAGAAGTCCTACCCGCACCAGCTCTCCGGCGGCATGCGCCAGCGCGTCGGCCTGGCCCGCGCACTGGCCGCGGACACCGACATCATCCTCATGGACGAAGCCTTCAGCGCCCTCGACCCGCTGATCCGCGCGGACATGCAGGACCAGCTGCTGGAGCTGCAGAAGACCCTGCACAAGACCATCGTCTTCATCACCCACGACCTCGATGAAGCCGTGCGCATCGGCAACCGCATCGCCATCCTCAAGGACGGCCAGTTGATCCAGGTGGGCGCGCCCGCTGACATCCTGCACAAGCCCGCCGACGAGTACGTCGACCGCTTCGTCCAGCGCCGCGTCGCCGCGCTGTAACACCATTCGCCGGCGGGGAAGGGGGCTTCCCCGCCTACAGGAGCTCCGCATGTCGTCCTCTTCCACCATCACCTTCGGCAACGGCCCGCTGCGCTGGCAGGACCTGGTCCAGGTGGCGCGCCAGGGTGCGCGCCTGCAACTGTCGACGGCCGCCTGGGCGCGCATCGACAACGCCCACGGCATCGTCGAGAGCATCGTCAGCCGGGGCGAGCGGGCCTATGGCATCAGCACCGGCCTGGGTGCGCTGTGCAACGTGGTGCTGCAGGGCGAGCAACTGGCGCAGCTGTCGCGCAACACCCTGCTCAGCCATGCCTGCGGCGTGGGCGAGCCGCTCAAGGACGAACAGACCCGCGCGATCATCGCCGCCGCCATCGCCAACTACAGCCATGGCAAATCCGGCCTGCACCGCGGCGTGGTGGAAGCACTGCTGGCGCTGCTCAACCACGGCATCACCCCGCGCGTACCGGCACAGGGCTCGGTGGGCTACCTGACCCACATGGCCCACGTCGGCGTGGCGCTGCTGGGCATCGGCGAGGTGAGCTATCGCGGCGAAGTGGTGCCGGCCTTCCAGGCCCTGGCCGCCGAAGGCCTGGAGCCGGTGCAACTGGGCGCCAAGGACGGGCTCTGCCTGGTCAACGGCACACCCTGCATGACTGGCCTGAGCTGCCTCGCCCTCGACGAGGCAAACCGCCTCGCGCAGTGGGCCGACGTGATTGGTGCCATGAGCTTCGAAGCCCTGCGCGGGCAGATCGACGCGTTCGACGCCGAGATCATTGCGCTCAAGCCGCACCCGGGCATGCAGAAGGTCGGCGCCAACCTGCGCGCGCTGCTTGAAGGCAGCGAAGTGATCGCGAGCAGCAAGGGCATTCGCACCCAGGATGCCCTGAGCATCCGCTCCATGCCGCAGATCCACGGCGCCTGCCGCGACCAACTGGAGCACGCGGCGAAACAGATCGAGACCGAACTCAATTCCGCCACCGACAATCCACTGGTGCTGGGCACGCCGGACGACTACCGGGTGGTGTCCCAGGCCAATCCCCACGGCGAATCCGTGGCCATGGCTGCCGACCTGCTGGCGATTGCCGTGGCTGAGCTGGGCGGGGTCTCCGAGCGACGCCTGGACCGCCTGATCAACCCGCTGGTCAGCGGCCTGCCGGCCTTCCTGGTCAGCAAGCCGGGGGTCAACTCGGGGATGATGATCGTGCAGTACGTCGCCGCTTCGCTGGCCGGCGAGAACCGCCAGCTGGCGCAGCCGGCGGTGGTGGACAACTACGTCACCTCCGGCCTGCAGGAAGACCACCTGAGCCTGGGCACCAGCGCCGCGCTCAAGCTCGGCCGCGCCCTGGACAACAGCCGGCGCATCCTCGCCATCGAATACCTGCTGGCCGCCCAGGCCTTCGAATTCCTCAAGCCGCAGCGCTTCGGCAGCGGCACCGACTGCGCCTGGAGCCTGCTGCGCGAGCAGGTGCCGGCCTATGACAGCGATCGCTGGCTGGCGCCGGACATCGCCCGCGCCGCCGAGCTGCTGGCCAACCCGGCGGCGCTGCACAGCGTCGGCGCGAGCATCGGGAGACTGCAATGAAACACCTCTGGCAGCACTGCCACGCAGCGACCATGAAGGACGGCCGTTACTCGATCATCGAGGACGCCGCGATCATCACCGAGGGCGAGCGCATCAGCTGGATCGGCCCGCGCGTCGAACTGCCCGAGCGCCCGATCCAGAGCACCGACCTGGGCGGCGCCTGGGTCACGCCCGGCTTCATCGACTGCCATACCCACCTGGTGTTCGGCGGTGACCGTAGCGGCGAGTTCGAGCAGCGCCTGAACGGCGTCAGCTATGCCGAGATCGCCGCAGCCGGCGGCGGCATCGCCAGTACCGTGCGCGCCACCCGCGAGGCCAGCGAGGACGAGCTGCTGGCCAGCGCCATCAAGCGTGCCCGCCCGCTGCTGGCCGATGGCGTGACCGTGCTGGAAGTGAAATCCGGCTACGGCCTGGACCTGGATAGCGAGCGGCGCATGCTGCGCGTGGCCCGCCGGCTGGAGCAGGAGCTGCCGGTGACGGTACGTACCACCTGCCTGTCCGCCCACGCCTTGCCGCCGGAATACGCCGGCCGCGCTGACGAGTACATCGAGCAGGTCTGCAATCATATCCTCCCGGCGCTGGCCGAAGAGGGGCTGGTGGATGCGGTAGACGCCTTCTGCGAGCACCTGGCGTTCTCCCCGGCGCAGGTCGAGCGGGTATTCCAGGCTGCCCAGCGCCTGGGCCTGCCGGTGAAGCTGCATGCCGAGCAATTGTCCTCGCTGCATGGCTCCAGCCTCGCCGCGCGGTATGGCGCGCTGTCCGCCGACCACCTGGAATTCATGGACGAGAGCGACGCCATTGCCATGGCCGAGGCCGGCACCGTCGCCGTGCTGCTGCCGGGCGCCTTCTTCGTCCTGCGCGAAACCCAGCTGCCGCCGATGGATGCCCTGCGCAAGCACGGCGTGAACATCGCCATCGCCAGCGACCTCAACCCCGGGACGTCGCCCGCGCTGTCGCTGCGCCTGATGCTGAACATGGCCTGCACCGCCTTCCGCCTGACCCCGGAAGAGGCCCTGGCAGGCGTCACCCTCAACGCCGCGCGCGCGCTGGGCATGGCCGACAGCCACGGTAGCCTGGAAGCGGGCAAGGTCGCCGACTTCATCGCCTGGGACATCCAGCGCCCCGCCGAACTCGCCTACTGGCTCGGCGGTGACCTGCCCAAGCGCGTCATTCGTCACGGCGAAGAGCTGTGAGTCTGCTCTTCGTAGGAGCGAGCTTGCTCGCGAACAGCCCCGCTGCGGAGCCAAGCGCAAAGACCCCTCTCCCTAACCCTCTCCCGCAAGCGGGAGAGGGGACCGTTCGGTGCAGGATGAAGCGGTGGTATCAGCCGGCACGGACGGCTCCCTCTCCCTTCGGAGCGGGGCGCGCAGCCAGGGCGGGGGAGAGGGAAACAGCGGCACGGATTTGCAGCAGGAAACCGCTGCTCCCAAGAACAACGAATACATCTCGCTAGGTTTGGAGATAGCCCCCATGGACAACGTTCTCGAATTCAAACGCGGCCGCGTGCCGCTGCTGATCAGCATGCCGCACCCCGGCACCCGCCTGACCCCGGCCGTGGAAAACGGCCTCGTAGATGAAGCCCGCGAGCTGGCCGACACCGACTGGCACATCCCACGGCTCTACGCCTTCGCCGAAGAACTGGGCGCCAGCACCCTGGCCGCCGGCTACTCGCGCTACGTCATCGATCTCAACCGTCCGGCCGACGACAAGCCGCTGTACAGCACCGCCACCACCGGCCTCTACCCGGACACCCTGTTCGACGGCCGCCCGCTGTTCAAGGACGGCCAGACGCCGTCGCCAGAGGAGCGCGCGCGTTACCTCGCCGAAGTTTGGACGCCCTACCACCGCACCCTGGCCGACGAGCTGGCGCGCCTGAAGGCCGAGTTCGGCTACGCGCTACTGTGGGACGCCCACTCGATTGCCTCGGTGATCCCGCACCTGTTCGACGGCAAGCTGCCGGACTTCAACATCGGCACCAACAGCGGCGCGAGCTGCGATGCGGAGCTGGCCGAGCGACTGCTCGCGGTGTGCGCCGATGCACCGGCCTACCGGCACATCCTCAACGGCCGCTTCAAGGGCGGGCACATCACCCGCCAGTACGGCCAGCCGCAGGACAACGTGCACGCGGTGCAACTGGAGCTCGCGCAGTGCAACTACATGGATGAGCGCGCGCCCTTCGGCTACCGCGAAGACCTCGCCGCACCGACCGCCCGGGTACTCCGGCGCCTGCTGGAAACCTTCATCGCCTGGGGCCGCGAGCGCTACGGCCGCTAAGTTTTACGCAGCTTCCTGCCGCGCCAGGACTGTCGGCGCGGCGCCGCCGGACCACGCATCCCGGCGGCGCTTCCCTGGTGCGGCAGGGGGCTGTCTTTTCATTCGCAACATCGCTTCAGGAACGCACACCTTCCAGCGTGCATTCGATGTGCTCGACGCACCGCTGATCGTTCGCCCAGTCGGCCAGGACCGCGCGCAACTGGGCTTCGTCGTTGGTAGCGACGGCAAGCAACTGCTCCTGCTGCCAGCTTTCCTCTTCCTCCAGCTCGTGATCGTGCTGCTCGTGCGGGTGGCCTTCCGAGCATTGGCGGCACAGCACGCGCACGTTCTTCGACCAGGATTCGTTGGCGATCTCCAGCTCATCCAGGTGTTGCTGCAGCTCGTCGAGGTCTTCCGGCGAGCCGAGGCGGAGGTCGATTTCGTAGGTGCTGTGGGGGGAGGCGGTGAACAGCTCGAGGACGTTGAACACCGGATATTCGCGGCCCTGGTTTTCGCGGTAGCCGACCGCGGCGCCGTCGTGCAGGACGATGTCGCCATGGCGGAAGCCTGAATCCGGGTAGGGGATGTTCAGCAGGCTGGCGCGCACCGGGTCGATGCGCTGTGCCCACACGACCTCGGCACTCTCGTCGGCATTCAGGCGCACCGGGGTCATGCCGAAGTCGGCCTCGATGGGCTGGTCACCCAGCTCGATTGCGATCCCGAGCCGGTTCCACACGGCCCGCGCACAGCTCCAGTCGCGCAGCGCCGTGGCGGCGATGGCGAGGTTCCAGTTGGCCGCTTCATCGTCCGGCGTCAGGTCGACGGCCTGCTGGTTGTAGCGCTGCGAAGCCGGCCAGTCGCCGCGGTATTTGTAGATCAGGCCGATGTTGTAGTGGGTTTCCGACTTCTCCGGTGCGAGCTCGATGGCCTGGAGATACAGCGCCAGGGCCGCATCGCTATCGCCCTGGTCGTCCAGGTTCATGGCTTGTTGGTGCAGTGCGTCGGCTTGCTCGCGAGACATGGCTTTCCTTGTCGATTCCGGTTCAACGGTGTCCTGAACGCCCACGGGTGAAGACGGGCGCAGATGGGGCGCCACTTTAAACCAAGGATGTTGATCCGCCCGGTCTGCTTGCCCGCACTGCCGGGAAAACTATTCGAAGCGGTGCTGCGCCAGTTGCTTCTCGGCATGCCGCACCAGCATTTCCAGCAGCAGCGCCTGGGTGTGCGGAGGTGTTTCGTCGGCGCGGGTCAGGGCGTAGAGCGTCACCTTTACGGTGGGTGACAAGGTTCGCTGCACTGTCAGGCGCTCGTCTGCACCCAGGGCGGTAAAGGGGTCGACCAGCGCCAATCCCGTTCCGGCTTCCACCAGCGTTCTTGCCAACGCATAGGTCTGCACCGCGATGCGCACGCGCGGTGGCGGTTCGACGTTGGCCAGATGGCTTTCCAGGCGTGCCGACAGCGGGTCGGAAGTGGACAGCCCGATCATCGGTTCGCCGGCCAGTTCGTCCAGCGTCAGGGGCTGGCCCAAACGATCTTCCGGCCAGTGGCCGCATGGCGCCAGGGCGACCAGCGGGCCGCTGGCGATGGGCTGCGAGCGCAGGCCGGGGTGGTCGGTCTGCTGCAGGGTGAGGGCGAGGTCGAGTTCGCGCATCAGCAGGTTCTGCACCAGTTCGCGGGAGTGCTGGGTGGCCAGTTCGCAGCTGCTCTGCGGGTAGCGGTCGGTCCATTCGCGGATCACTGGCGGCAGCAGCGATAGCGCCATCGCTGGCGTGGCGCCCACGCGCAGGCGGTTCTCCGGCTGGCCGCGCAGGCTCTGCGCAAGGCGCCGCACGCCCTGCAGGCTTTCGCTGACCTTGGCCACTTCGCGCTCCAGCTCCAGCGCCTCGGGCGTTGCCTGCAGCTTGCCGCGTACACGCAGGAACAGCGGGAAACCCAGCTGCTGCTCGGCATGCTGCAGCACCTTGGTCACCGCCGGCTGCGAGACGTGCAGCAGTTGCGCAGCGCCGCTGACCGAACCGGTCTCGCGGATGGCCTGGAACACTTCGATATGGCGCAGGCGCATGGGCCTCTCCCGTGGTGTGGGTAACCTGTGCGTATAACGCAAGGTTATGGGTTGCCCATGTTTATTCATTGTTCGCCGCCTGTCACGCGGGCCTAAGGTCGGGGCCAGGAATGGATGGGCAGTGAGAAGGCAATGGCACAGCGGGTTTGCATCATCGGCGCGGGCGTGGTCGGGTTGGCCACGGCCCAGGCGCTGGTCCTCGAAGGCTTCGACGTCACCGTGCTGGAAGCTCGGGATCAGGCCGGGCTGGAAACCAGCTTTGCCAACGGCGGCCAGCTGTCCTACCGCTATGTCGCGCCGCTGGCCGATGCCGGCGTGCCGCAGCAGGCGCTGGGCTGGCTGCTGCGCGGCGATTCGCCGCTGCGCCTGCGCCCGCGCCTGGACCCGGCGCAATGGCGCTGGCTGCTGGAGTTCACCGCCGCCTGCCGGCGCTCGGTGAACCAGGCCAACGCCAAACACCTTCTGCGTCTTGCGCTGTTCAGCCAGGCTACATTGGCGCAGTGGCGCGAGGACGGGCTGACGGGTTTCGACTGGCGGCGCAACGGCAAGCTGGTGGCCTTCCGCGATGAAGGCAGCTTCCTCAGTGCGAGGCAGAACCTGTCCGACCCTGCCGAACAATTCGTGCTCTCGGCGCAGCAGTGCCGCGAGCTGGACCCGGCGCTGGAGCGCGCGCCCTTCGTCGGTGGCATCCATACGCCGGACGAGGAGGTTGCCGACTGCTTCCTGTTCTGCCAGCGGCTGGCCGAGCGGCTGCAGGCGTCCGGCCGCTGCCGCATCCTCTATGGCCATCCGGCATCCCGGCTGATTCTGTGCAATGGCGCGGTGATCGGGGTGGAGGCGGGCGGGCAGAGCTTCAAGGCCGATCACGTCGTGCTCGCCGCCGGCTACCGCAGCGCAGCACTGCTGCCGCGCGGGCCGCGTCTGCCGCTCTATCCGCTGAAGGGCTACAGCCTGACCGCGCCGATCCGCGCCAATGATCACGCGCCGGACGTGAGCCTGACCGACTACGACCGCAAGGTGGTCTACGCGCGCATCGGCGAGCGCCTGCGCATTGCCGCCATGGTCGACATCGTCGGCTTCGACCCGAGCCTGGAGCCCAAGCGGCTGGCGCTGATCCGTCAGCAGGCGGCGGAGACCCTGCCCGACGCCTGCGATTACGGCGCCGCCGTCGAGTGGGCCGGCATGCGCCCAGCCACGCCCACCGGCGTGCCGTTGGTGGGCGCCTGCGGGCCGCGCGGGCTTTGGCTGAATCTCGGCCACGGTGCGCTGGGCTTCACCCTGGCCTGCGGCAGCGCACAGCTGATTGCCGCGCAGATTGCCGGGCGCCGGCCGGCTATCGACACCAGCGGCCTGACCCCCGAACGGCTGGCCGGCTGATTCCATCGGATTTAGGAGACCCACCATGCAACTCACACGCATCGCCACCAACGACCGCCTTTCCGGCGCTATGGTCTTCGGCTCGCTGGTTTTCCTCTCCGGGCAGGTGCCCGGAGAGGCCACCGATATCCAGGACCAGACCCGCGAAGTGCTGGCGAAGATCGACGCACTGCTGGTCGAGGCCGGTACTGACAAGGCGAACATCCTCAGCGCGACCATTTACCTGAAGGACATCGTCGCTGACTTCGAGGCCATGAACGGCGTCTGGTCCGCTTGGTTGCCCGAAGGCTGCGCGCCGACCCGCACCACGGTGCAGGCGCTGCTGGCGCGGCCGTCCGTGTTGGTGGAAATCACCGTGATCGCTGCACGGCCCTGAGCCTCAACCCGACTCACAACAACAAGAGGGATCGAACCCATGAAACGACTCGCACTGGGAATGCTGGCGGCGTCCAGCCTGGTCTGCGCGCTGGCGCAGGCGAACGAAGCGTTGGACGGCACGCTGAAGAAGGTCGCCGATCGCGGCACGATAACCCTGGGTTATCGCGACGCCTCGGTGCCGTTCTCCTACCTGGGCGACAACAGCGGCCAACCCATGGGCTACTCGGTGGACCTGGCCGGCAAGGTGGTCGAGCGCATCAAGCAGAAGCTCGACAAGCCGGACTTGAAGGTGAAGTACAACCTGGTGACCTCGCAGACGCGCATCCCGCTGGTGCAGAACGGCACGGTCGACCTGGAGTGCGGCTCCACCGGCGTCACCGCAGAGCGCCAGAAGCAGGTCGCCTTCTCCTACGGCTTCATCTACGTGAAGGGCCAGTTGCTGACCGCCAAGGACAGCGGCATCCAGGGCTTCGATGACCTCAAGGGCAAGAACGTGGTGACCACCGCCGGCACCACCAACGAGCGCTACCTCAAGGCCTACAACGCCGAGCACAAGCTGGGCATGAACGTGGTCAGCGCCAAGGACCATGGCGAAGCCTTCCTCATGCTGCAATCCGGCCGCGCGGTAGCCTTCTACATGGATGACGCATTGCTCTACGGCGAGAAGGCCAAGGCGCGCGACCCGCATCATTGGGTAGTGGTGGGCGAGCCGCAGTCGCGGGAAATCTATGCCTGCATGGTGCGCCGCGACGATCCGCAGTTCCTCGCGCTGGTCAACCAGACGCTGGCTGACCTCTACGCCTCGGGCGAGATCAAGGGCATCTACCAGCGCTGGTTCGAGCAACCGATCCCGCCGAAGAACCTCAACCTGGAATTCCCCATGACCGCAGAGCTGCAGGCGATCATCGCCAAGCCCACCAGCGAACCGGTGCAGTAACGCTGCTAGCGTTGCAGGCCGAGGTGGCGGATCAGTGGCTGCACCTCGGCCAGGCGCTCCCAGACATCGTCGAGCAATTCGGCGGGGTAGTAGGAGGGCAGGCGCGGCAGTTCCTGGCGCGGTACCCAGGCGACCTCGCGGATATCGAACTCGTCGCCGCCCATGCCGCGCAGGTTGTCCAGGCTGACCCGGCCATCCCAGGCATCCACGCGGTAGAACAGCTCCATGTGGAAGCGCCCGGCCACCGGCTCGGCGAACTCGCGCACGTAGACCAGCGGGCCGACTTCCACCGCCAGCCCGGTTTCCTCCCGGCACTCGCGCCGCACCGTGTCGCGGGTGGATTGGTCCTTGTCCGACTCGAAGCCGCCCCCCGGCGGAATCCAGTACACGTCGCCGGCCACCTCATGGCGCACCAGCAGGATCTCGTCGTTGCGCAGCAGCAGGCCGGCGGCGCGGATGCGGTGTTGCAGGAGGAGAGTCATTGCCAGTCGAGCCTCGCCAGTTTCCATTCAGAGCCTTCGCGCCACCACTCCAGCTTCACGGCGTAATGCCCGGCGCTGTCGGGGATGAGGTTCTCGGCGCCGGTGAGGGCGACTTGCGCGTCAGTATGGCCGCGATTGGTATAGGTCGGGTCGATCCGGCTCTCGCTGCTGAGCAGGATCACCTTGACCTGCTGGTGGCGCAGGAACATCAGCGTCATGGTGCGCTTGGCCCAGTCGCGCTCGAACTCGCCATTGGCGCGGAACTCGCCGGCCAGCTGATCGATCACGGCCCCGCTATTCTTGGCTTCGAGGTTGTCCTGCAATTGTTTGACGGCGGCATCCAGTTGCGCGCGCGGATCGTCCCGGCCACAGCCGCTCAGAGCGAACAGCAGCAGGAACAGAGAAAGAAACAACTTCCGTGGCATGGCTCACTAACTCCCTTATGGGTTTTTCGCTGGCCCGAGTATCATGCCCGACACCGTGGGGGCCGAAGACTTTCGATGGAAGTCGCGCCGCGGCAACGCGACTTTCTATAAGGTGGCGACAGGCCCTAGGATGGTTACTGGTCCGGAGCGACCGTACGTACTGATCCAGGAGCGAGCCATGCAAACTTTGTATCCGGAAATCAAGCCTTACGCGCGCCATGAACTGGCCGTCGAAGCGCCGCACGTCCTCTACGTGGACGAGAGCGGCACGCCCGACGGACTGCCGGTTCTGTTCATCCATGGCGGCCCGGGCTCCGGTTGCGATGCCATGTCGCGGCGCTTCTTCGATCCCAATATCTACCGCATCGTCACCTTCGACCAGCGCGGCTGTGGCCGCTCCACGCCCTACGCGAGCCTGGAGAACAACACCACCTGGCACCTGGTCGCGGATATCGAGCGCATCCGCGAGCACCTGGGTATCGACAAGTGGGTGCTGTTTGGCGGCTCCTGGGGCTCGACCCTGTCGCTGGCCTACGCCCAGGCACATCCCGAGCGCGTGCTGGCGCTGATCGTACGCGGCATCTTCCTCTGCCGCCCGCAGGAAATTCGCTGGTTCTACCAGGAAGGCGCTAGCCGCCTGTTCCCCGATTACTGGGAGGACTACCTGGCGCCGATTCCTGCCGACGAGCACGACGACCTGCTGCACGCCTTCCACCGCCGCCTGACCGGCCCGGACCAGATCGCCCAGATGCACGCTGCTCGTGCCTGGTCCACCTGGGAAGGCCGCACTGCCACGCTGCGGCCGAACCCGGCGGTGGTCGAGCGCTTCGCTGACCCGCACCGCTCGTTGTCCATCGCCCGGATCGAAAACCATTACTTCGTCAACGACGGCTTCCTCGAGCCCGACCAACTGCTGCGCGACATGCACAAGATCGCCCACCTGCCGGGCGTGATCGTCCATGGCCGCTATGACGTGGTCTGCCCGCTGGACAACGCCTGGGCGCTGCACAAGGCCTGGCCCAACAGCGAGCTTCAGATCGTCCGCGACGCCGGCCATGTGGCCGGTGAGCCGGGCATCACCGATGCGCTGGTGCGCGCCACCAACGAGATCGGCCGGCGTCTGCTGAACCTGCCGCCGGAGGCTGAATGAAGGGTCTGATCCAGCGGGTGCGTGGTGCCCGCGTCGAGGTCGACGGCGAAATCGTCGGCGCCATCGACCATGGGCTGCTGGCCCTGGTGGGGGTAGAACCCCAGGATGATGAAGAGTCAGTGAACCGTTTGTTGCACAAGCTGCTTAACTATCGAGTGTTTGGCGACGATGAAGGTAAAATGAACCTTTCATTGAGCGATGTCGGCGGCGGTCTGCTGCTGGTCTCGCAGTTCACCCTGGCCGCGGATACCCGAAAGGGGCTGCGACCGAGCTTTTCCAGCGCGGCGCCACCTGAAAAGGGCGCCGCGTTGTTCGATCTACTCGTGGAACAGGCGCGAGAGCGTCATCCGCTGGTCGCCACTGGCCGTTTTGGCGCCAACATGCAGGTCCACCTGGTCAATGACGGCCCGGTGACCTTTCTACTGGAGGCTTGAACGCGCGGCAGCTTGTCATATCGCCGTGGGATGATGGTTAGGGCTTATGCACTTAGAACAATGCGCCTCCGGGAGCCTGAAGTACCCGTGGAAAAAATCGGGGAATCATTCAGGCTCACCGGGGTCGGAATTCAATCGCCAGCAGATTGGCATCGCCTTTGCTGGCTTTAATCGTTTTGTGTTCACGGACGAGGGGGACTCGTGATTTTCCGTTCCGTTCAACAACCGCTTTCGCGCCAAATCCTTCGCGGACTGGTCGGCTCCGCCCTGTTGGCGTTGAGCGCTACCCATGCCTGGGCCTTCAATCTCGACGACGTTGGCGAAAAGGCCAAGGCGCTGGCTGCAGAGAAGTACAGCGCACCGACGAGCAACCTGCCATCGGAATTCAGCGAAATGAAGTTCGCCGATTACCAGCAGATTCGCTTCCGTAACGAGAAGGCCTACTGGGCCGACGAGAAGACCCCCTTCAAGATCAGCTTCTATCACCAGGGCATGCACTTCGACACCCCGGTGAAGATCAACGAAGTCACGGCGACCGACGTCAAGGAGATCAAATACGATCCCTCCCGTTTCGACTTCGGTTCCCTGAAGTTCGATGCCAATGCCACCAAGGATCTGGGCTACGCCGGCTTCCGCCTGCTGTACCCGATCAACTCGCCGGACAAGCAGGACGAGATCGCCACCTTCCTGGGGGCGAGCTACTTCCGCATCATCGGCAAGGACCAGTGGTGGGGCCTGTCCGCCCGTGGCCTGGCGCTGGACACCGCGCTGCCGTCGGGTGAGGAATTCCCGCGCTTCCGCGAGTTCTGGATCGAAAAACCCAAGCCCAAGGACAAGCACCTGGTGATCTTCGCGCTGCTGGATTCGCCCCGTGCGACTGGCGCGTACCGCTTCACCATCCGTCCGGGCAATGACACCGTGGTCGATGTGAAGGCCCGCGTGTTCCTGCGCGACAAGGTGACCAAGCTGGGCCTGGCGCCGCTGACCAGCATGTTCCTGTTCGGCTCCAACCAGCCGTCGCCGGAGCACAACTTCCGTCCGGAGCTGCATGACTCCACCGGCCTGCAGATCCATGCTGGCAACGACGAGTGGATCTGGCGCCCGCTGAACAACCCGAAACACCTGTCCGTCAGTGCCTACAGCGTCGAGAATCCGAAAGGCTTCGGCCTGCTGCAGCGTGGCCGCGAGTTCTCCCGCTACGAAGACCTCGACGACCGCTACGACCTGCGCCCGTCGGCCTGGGTCGAGCCGCAGGGCGACTGGGGCAAGGGCACCATCGAGCTGGTGGAGATCCCGACCCCGGACGAGACCAACGACAATATCGTTGCCTTCTGGAACCCCGAGAAGCGTCCGGAAGCTGGCGAACCGCTGGACTTCGCCTACCGCATGCGCTGGACCAAGGACGAGCAGGCCCTGCACGATCCGAAGAACGCCTGGGTCATGCAGACCTTGCGCTCGGTTGGTGACGTGAAGCAGAAGAACCTGATCCGCCAGCCGGATGGCAGTGTCGCCCTGGTCGTCGATTTCGTCGGCCCGACTCTGAAGGCGCTGGCAGGTGATGCGCCGGTGAGCACCCAGGTGAGCACCGACGACAACGCTGAAGTGAAGGAAAACAGCCTGCGCTACAACGCAGTGACCCAGGGCTGGCGTCTGACCCTGCGGATCAAGGTCAAGGATCCGAAGAAGCCGACGGAAATGCGTGCTGCCCTGGTGAACGGCGGCCAGACCATTTCCGAAACCTGGAGCTACCAGCTGCCTGCCGATGAATAACTCCACCGCTACCACCGCGCCGGTGGCCGATTATCTCGCGCACCTGCCCCTTTCGGCGCAGGAGCGTGAGCGGCTGGCCAGGGCCGGTTCCATCAGCGAGCTGCACGAGCAGCTCGCTGGCGACGTCGAGGGTGAAGACGCTGCGCTGGCTTCGGTCGGTGCGCGTCTGCGCCACGGCTACGGCCAGGACCTCGACGATGCCCAGATGCTGGGCATGGACGACAACGGCCGTACCTACCTCAAGGCCGCACCGCCGATCCAGCGCACCAAGGTGATCCCCGAACCCTGGCGCACCAACCCGATCATGCGCGGCTGGCGTCGCCTGACCGGGCGCAGCAACCCCTCCAAGCCCTCCCGCGACCTGCCCAAGGCGCGCTGGCAGCGGGTCGGCTCGCTGCGCCGGTTCATCCTGGTCCTGCTCATGCTCGGCCAGACCAGCGTCGCCACCTACTACATGAAAGGCATCCTGCCCTACCAGGGCTGGGCCTTCGTCGACCTCGAAGAGATCAACCGCCAGACCTTCCTGCAGACCCTGGAACAGGTGCTGCCGTACGTCATCCAGTTCGGCGTGCTGGCGCTCTTCGCCATCCTCTTCTGCTGGGTCTCGGCAGGTTTCTGGACTGCCCTGATGGGCTTCTGGGAGCTACTCACCGGCCGCGACCGCTACCGCATCTCCGGCAGCAGTGCGGGCAGCGAGCCGATTGCCGCCGAGGCGCGCACCGCCATCGTGATGCCGATCTGCAACGAGGATGTCCCGCGAGTCTTTGCCGGCCTGCGGGCGACCTACGAGTCGGTCGCGGCCAGCGGCGAGCTGGATCGCTTCGACTTCTTCGTGCTCAGCGACACCAACCAGCCCGACATCGCCATGGCCGAAGAAAAGGCCTGGATCGAGCTGTGCAAGGAAGCCCTGGGCTTCGGTCGCATCTTTTACCGTCGCCGCCGGCGCCGGGTGAAGCGCAAGAGCGGCAATATCGACGACTTCTGCCGTCGCTGGGGTGGCCAGTACAAGTACATGGTCGTCATGGACGCCGACAGCGTGATGAGCGGCGACTGCCTGACCAAGCTGGTGCGCCTGATGGAGGCCAACCCCGAGGCTGGCATCATCCAGACCGCGCCCAAGGCGTCGGGCATGGACACCCTCTATGCGCGCATGCAGCAGTTCGCCACCCGCGTCTACGGTCCGCTGTTCACCGCCGGCCTGCACTTCTGGCAGCTGGGCGAATCCCACTACTGGGGCCACAACGCGATCATCCGGGTGAAACCCTTCATCGAGCATTGCGCCCTGGCGCCGCTGCCGGGCAAGGGTTCCTTCGCTGGCGCGATTCTTTCCCACGACTTCGTCGAAGCCGCGCTGATGCGCCGCGCCGGCTGGGGCGTGTGGATCGCCTACGACCTGGAGGGCAGCTACGAGGAATTGCCGCCCAACCTGCTGGACGAGCTCAAGCGCGACCGCCGCTGGTGCCACGGCAACCTGATGAACTTCCGCCTGTTCCTGGTCAAGGGTATGCACCCGGTGCACCGCGCGGTGTTCCTCACCGGCGTGATGTCCTACCTGTCGGCGCCGCTGTGGTTCTTCTTCCTGGTGCTGTCGACCGCGTTGCTGGCGGTGCATCAGTTGATGGAGCCGCAGTACTTCCTGGAGCCGCGCCAGCTGTTCCCGATCTGGCCGCAGTGGCACCCGGAGAAGGCCATCGCCCTGTTCTCCACCACCCTGACTCTGCTGTTCCTGCCCAAGCTGCTCAGCGTCATGCTGATCTGGGCCAAGGGCGCCAAGGGCTACGGCGGTGTGATCAAGGTGACCCTGAGCATGCTCCTGGAGATGTTCTTCTCCGTGCTGCTCGCTCCGGTGCGCATGCTGTTCCATACCCGCTTCGTGCTGGCCGCGTTCCTCGGCTGGGAAGCCCAGTGGAAGTCGCCGCAGCGTGACGATGACGACACCCCGTGGAGCGAGGCGATCCGTCGCCACGGCCTGCAGACCCTGCTGGGCCTGTGCTGGGCCCTGCTGGTGGCGTGGCTGAACCCGCGCTTCCTGTGGTGGCTGTCGCCCATCGTCGGCGCCCTGATGCTGTCGATCCCGGTCTCGGTGATCAGCAGCCGGGTCAAGCTGGGCCTGGCCTCGCGCGACGAGAAGCTGTTCCTCATCCCCGAGGAATACGACACCCCGCGCGAGCTGCGTGCCACCGACGAGTACACCTACCAGAACCGCTGGCAGGCGCTGAAGGACGGCTTCGTCCGCTCCGCCGTCGACCCGGTGCTGAACGCCCTGGCCTGCGCCATGGGCACTGCCCGCCACGGCCAGTCCGCCGCCATCGAGGCGACCCGCACCGCGCTGGTCGAGAAGGCGCTGGAAGCCGGCCCCGAGCAGCTCGACGGCAACCGCCGCCTGGCGCTGCTGAGTGACCCGGTGGCGCTGTCGCGCCTGCACCTGGCGCTCTGGCAGGGTGACAAGGAACAGTGGATCGGCCCCTGGCGGCAATCGCTGCAGGCCGACGCTCATGCTCCGGCCGTGCCTCTGGCGCCGGTCGCGGAGCAGGGCGCCATGGCACTGCCCGCCGCGCAATCCTGACCCAGCGCCTCCCTCGTCCCGTCCGGGGCGAGGGAGGCGTGGCGGTTTAGCCTGTTTTCCCCGCGCACCGCTGCTGGTACCCTTCGCCAGCTATCCAGAAAAGATTGAGATATCCGCCGCATGGGGTACGCTTCGCACCCTTCTGCGCCCGGCATGCCTGGGCGCGCGCGATTCGATCGCTGGAAAAAACAAGAAGTTCTTTCACTTGCTTGGGAGTTTGGGGATGAAAAAGTACCTGGCATCGCTGGTGATGGGCGTCTGCGCTCTGGTCAGCGTCAGCGCGGCTCAGGCCGGCGCCATCGATGAAGCGGCCAAGCGCGGCACCCTGCGCGTAGGCATGGACCCGACCTACATGCCGTTCGAGATGACCAACAAGCGCGGTCAGATTGTCGGTTTCGAAGTGGACCTGCTCAAGGCCATGGCCAAATCCATGAACGTCAAGCTGGAGCTGGTCTCCACCGCCTATGACGGCATCATCCCGGCCCTGCTCACCGACAAGTTCGACATGATCGGTTCGGGCATGACTCTGACCCAGGAACGCAACCTGCGCCTGAACTTCTCCGATCCCTTCATCGTGGTCGGCCAGACCCTGCTGATCCGCAAGGAACTGCAAGGCGAGATCAAGTCCTACAAGGACTTGAACGACGCGAAATACCGCATCACCTCCAAGATCGGCACCACCGGCGAATTCGTTGCCAAGAAGCAGCTGTCCAAGGCTCAGTACCACGGTTTCGACAACGAGCCCGAAGCGGTCATGGACGTAGTCAACGGCAAGGCGGACGCCTTCATCTACGACTCGCCCTACAACGTCGTCGGCGTGAGCAAGTTCGGCGCCGGCAAGCTGGTGCACCTGGACCAGCCGTTCACCTACGAGCCGCTGGCCTTTGGTCTGAAGAAGGGCGACTACGACTCGATCAACTTCATCAACAACTTCCTCAAGCAGATTCGCGAAGACGGCACCTACGATCGCCTGCATGACAAGTGGTTCAAGAACACCGACTGGCTTAAGGACATGGAATAATCCACGTCTGACGCTGGTTGTCCCGACGCGCAGGCCATGAGCCTGCGCGTTCGCATTTTCACGGTAGAGATTCGTGGCTAGAACGAAACGCCCAACCTGGCCCTGGCACGGGCTGACCGGACTGATCCTCCTGCTGATCGGCCTGGCCCTCTGGTACTCCACTTCGCTGATTTCCTACGAGTGGCGCTGGAATCGCGTCCCGCAGTACTTCGCCTACCAGGCCGAAGAGCCGCTGCGCGCGGACAACGTCTCGCGGGTCGAGAAGATCGAGGATCAGGGCGGCAACGCCCGTGTCACCCTGGTGGACGAGGACGGCAAGCAGCAGGTGCTGAGCGTGGCTGCCGACACCCTGCAGTTTTCCGAGAACGACGACGTCGCCGAGGGCGATGTAGTTGGCTCGACCCGCCACTGGGCTGCCGGCCCGCTGGCCTGGGGCCTGTGGACCACGGTGTGGATCTCCTTCGTGTCCGGCGCGTTCGGCCTGTTCATCGGCCTGTTCACCGGTCTCTGCCGCCTGTCGAAGAACCCGACCCTGCACGATCTCTCGACCCTCTACGTCGAACTGGTGCGCGGCACGCCGCTGCTGGTGCAGATCTTCATCTTCTACTTCTTCATCGGCACCGTGCTGAACCTCTCTCGCGAGTTCGCCGGTGTGGCGGCGCTGGCGCTGTTCACCGGCGCCTACGTGGCCGAGATCGTCCGCGCCGGCGTGCAGTCCATCGCCCGCGGTCAGGATGAAGCCGCGCGCTCCTTGGGCCTGAACGCTGCGCAGTCGATGCGCCATGTGATCCTGCCGCAGGCCTTCAAACGCGTGCTGCCGCCGCTGGCCGGGCAGTTCATCAGCCTGGTGAAGGACACTTCCCTGGTCTCGGTGATCGCCATCACCGAACTGACCAAGAGCGGCCGCGAGGCGATCACCACCTCGTTCTCCACCTTCGAGATCTGGTTCTGCGTCGCCGCGCTCTACCTCGTGATCAACCTGCCGCTGTCGCATCTGGCGGGGCGTCTGGAGCGGAGGCTCGGCCAAAGTGATTGAAGTCCGTAATCTGACCAAGGTTTACGACACCCGCGGGCTGGTCGTGCGCGCGGTGGACGATGTCAGCACCGGCGTCGCCCGCGGCGAAGTGGTGGTAGTGATCGGGCCGTCCGGCTCGGGCAAGTCCACCTTCCTGCGCTGCCTGAACGGCCTGGAAGAGTTCGACTCCGGCTCGGTGAGCATCGACGGCGTTGACCTCGCCAACCCGAAGACCGACATCAACGCCTACCGCCGCGAAGTCGGCATGGTGTTCCAGCACTTCAACCTGTTCCCGCACATGACCGTGCTGGAGAACCTGTGCCTGGCGCAGAAGGTCGTGCGCAAGCGCGGCAAGGCCGAGCGCGAAGCCAAGGCCCGTGCGCTGCTGGAAAAGGTCGGTATCGGCCAGAAGGCCAATGAGTACCCGTCGCGCCTCTCCGGTGGACAGCAGCAACGCGTGGCGATTGCCCGTGCGCTGTGCATGGAGCCGAAGGTGATGTTGTTCGACGAACCCACCTCGGCACTCGACCCGGAAATGGTCGGCGAGGTGCTGGACGTGATGAAGACCCTGGCCGTGGAAGGCATGACCATGGTCTGCGTGACCCACGAAATGGGCTTTGCCCGCGAAGTGGCTGACCGCGTGCTGTTCTTCGATCACGGCAAGCTGCTGGAGGACGCCGCTCCGGCGGAGTTCTTCGCCCAGCCCAAGGATGCGCGCGCGCAGAGCTTCCTGCGGCAGGTGCTGTGAGTTTCATGCACTGCTGAAAAAGCCGCCTTCGGGCGGCTTTTTTGTGCCTGCCCGGAGGGGGAGTCTGTTCTCTGTGATCAGCCGCTGGCACCCGTTGGATGAATAATCCGGAACGGGTTATCCGCCCTATGCGGGCAGGTGAGGTGCAGGGCTTTTGTAGGATCACAGGGTGTATCGGCGCCAAATCGCGGGCAAAAAGAAACCGCCCCGGAGGGCGGTTTCTTCTACAGCATCACTCGCGGTTGCGGGTCAGCAGCGCGGGACGCTCGGTCTTGCGGCGCGGTTCCAGCTCTTCCAGCTGCTCCGGCGTCGGGAAGCGGTCGGTGCGAACCAGGTCGCGCTTGTTGATCACTACCGGCTGGCGGGTCGGCTTGGCGGCGCCGTACTCGCTCGGCTCGCGCAGCGGGGCGTCGTTCATGCGCGAAGCCGGAGCCTTGCCACCGCGCTTGCGCTGGCCGGCCTTGCCCTGAGCGTTGCCGCCCTGGCCTTGGCCCTGGGTGCGACCACCGCCGTTAGGCTTCTTGGCGGCGCGGCCCTGACCTTGTCCTTGGCCCTGGCTACGGCCTTGACCGCTTCCACCCTGGCTGCCGCCCTGACCACCCTGGCTGCGGGCGCGTTGCTGGCCCTGACCCTGGTTCTGGCCCTGACCTGCGCCTTGCCCCTGGCCCTGACCGCCACGGCGGCGCTGGCCGCGTTGCTGGTCCTTGTCCGGGAACGGGCTGACGTAGTCGGCGCGGTTGCCGAAGTTGTCGAAGTCGTCGTCGAGGAACTCTTCCGGGTCGCGGTTGCCGTCGGCTTTCGGTGCGCGAGCCGGCTTGGCCTGCTGCTGACGGCCCTGGCCCTGCTGGCCCTGCTGGCCCTGCTGGTCTTGCTGCTGGCGGGGCTGGCGCGGTTGACGGGGTTCGCGCGGCTCACGAGCCTGAGTGTTGGCGTTCGGTTGCGCGTCGCTGCCCTGGCCGTCGCCCTTCTTCTTGCCGCGCCCGCCTCGACGGCGGCGCTTGCCGGCCGGCTTGTCGCCGTCAGCGGCTTCGCCTTCAGCGTTGGGAGCGGCGCTCTGCTGCTCTTCGGCCTGCGGTTGCTGCGGCTTGTCCTTGTTGCGGTCCTTGCGCTCGCCACGCTTGGCCTTGTCCTTGCGCGGTTGGCGCTGCGGGGCTTCCTTCGGCTCGGGCTGCTGGACTTCCGGCAGCACGGTGTCGGGGTCGAAGCCCAGGGTATCGCCATCGGGGATACGCTGCTTGGTCAGGCGCTCGATGGCCTTGAGCAGCTTGTCCTCGTCCGGCGCCACCAGCGAGATGGCTTCACCGGTACGACCGGCGCGGCCGGTACGGCCGATGCGGTGGACGTAATCTTCCTCGACGTTGGGCAGCTCGTAGTTGACCACGTGGGGCAACTGGTCGATGTCCAGGCCGCGGGCGGCGATGTCGGTGGCGACCAGGATGCGCACGTCGTTGGCCTTGAAGTCGGCCAGGGCCTTGGTGCGCGCGTTCTGGCTCTTGTTGCCGTGGATCGCGGCGGCCGGCAGGCCGTGCTTGGTCAGGTACTCGGCCAGGCGGTTGGCGCCGTGCTTGGTGCGGGTGAACACCAGCACCTGTTCCCAGGCGCCCATGGTCACCAGGTGCGCCAGCAGCGCGCGCTTCTGTACCGACGGAATGCGGAACACGCGCTGCTCGATACGCTCGACGGTGGTGTTCGGCGGGGTGACCTCGATGCGCTCCGGGTTGTGCAGGAGCTTGTTGGTGAGGTCGATGATGTCTTTGGAGAAGGTCGCCGAGAACAGCAGGTTCTGGCGCTTGGCCGGCAGCTTGGCGAGGACCTTCTTCACGTCGTGGATGAAGCCCATGTCGAGCATGCGGTCGGCTTCATCGAGGACGAGGATTTCCACGCGGGACAGATCGACGCTGCCCTGACCGATCAGGTCGAGCAGGCGGCCGGGGCAGGCGACCAGGACGTCGACGCCCTTGGACATCGCCTGGACCTGCGGATTCATGCCGACGCCGCCGAAGATGCAGGCGCTTTTCAGGGGCAGGTCGCGGGCGTAGACCTTGAAGCTGTCGTGCACCTGGGCAGCCAGCTCGCGGGTCGGCGTCAGTACCAGGACGCGAGCCTGGCGCGGGCCGTGGCGGTGTTCGCGGTCCGGGTGGCCTTCGGGGAACAGGCGTTCGAGCACCGGGAGGGCGAAGCCGCCGGTCTTGCCGGTGCCGGTCTGGGCGGCAACCATGAGGTCGCGGCCTTGAAGTACGGCGGGGATGGCGCGTTCCTGGACGGGAGTGGGGCGCGCGTAGCCGGCGGCTTCAACGGCGCCAGCCAGGGCCTCGGAGAGACCGAGGGAAGTAAAGGACATGCGGGGTTCCTGTAGGCCGGCGACCTGCCGGCTCGAGGGCGCGTGATTTCAGGCTCGGGGCGAGCGCTCAGCCGATGGCTGGAAGCACCCCGTCCACGATACGCCGGCGTTGCGCTGGCCGGGATCGCGGACGGTAAGCCCGGAGCAATGATCCTCAGCGGGGGAGCTTGAGGTTGTTCCAGAGCGCCAGGCTGGGTTCAGCCTGGTTCAGGGTGTAGAAATGCAGACCGGGTGCGCCGCCCTCGAGGAGGCGTTCGCACATTTCGGTGATGACCTGCTCACCAAAGGCCTGGATGCTGGCGATGTCGTCGCCGTAGGCTTCCAGCTGCTTGCGAATCCAACGGGGGATTTCCGCGCCACAGGCGTCGGAGAAGCGGGCCAGTTTGGTGTAGTTGGTGATCGGCATGATACCCGGTACAACCGGAATGCTGACACCGAGTTTCTCCGCACGCTCGACAAAATGGAAGTAGCTGTCGGCGTTGAAGAAGTATTGTGTGATGGCAGAGTCGGCGCCGGCTTTGACCTTGCGCACGAAATTCGCCAAATCATCCTCGAAATTGCGCGCCTGCGGGTGAACTTCCGGATAGGCGGCAACTTCGATGTGGAAGTGATCGCCGGTTTCGGCGCGGATGAATTCCACCAGCTCGTTGGCGTAGCGCAGCTCGCCGCTGGCCATGCCCATGCCCGAGGGCAGGTCGCCGCGCAGGGCGACGATGCGACGGATGCCGGCGTCCTTGTAGTGGGCCAGCAGGGCGCGCAGCTCGGGCTTGGTGTCGCCGACGCAGGACAGGTGCGGTGCGGTCGGCACCTTCACCTCGCCATCCAGCTGCAGCACGGTGGTCAGGGTGCGATCGCGGGTGGAGCCACCGGCACCATAGGTGCAGGAGAAGAAGTCGGGCTTTTTCGCGGCCAGCTGGCTTGCGGTGGCCAGCAGTTTTTCATGGCCGGCTTCGGTCTTGGCGGGGAAGAACTCGAAGCTGAAACGGCGTTCTTTCTGACTCATGGTCGTTCCTTCGGCGCCGCGTCATCGCGTGGCTGCCGGCATGTGCCGTCGACTTCAGAAGTGACGGCGGTAGTTGTCTATCTTCGTGCGCAGTCGCTCGGCGCTGGGCTCGTGCGCATGGCCGAGGACGGCCAGGATGCGCTGCGACTGAGCATGGTATTCGGCGATCTTGCTCCGCGCCCAGGTCGAGGGTGGCGGCTGCAGGTTGGTGATCCGGTCGCACAGCTTGACGATCGCATACTGCGCCGCGCCGGTCGCCAGCCTTTCGAGGTAGATGTCGAATGGCAGTTTCTCGCCATTCACCACCTTGCTCAGGCGCTGGGCGCCGTCGGCGACGAACTCGCCGAAACGCGTCTGCAGTTCCTCGAAGGGCACCGGGGTGTCTTCGAGCACGTCGTGCAGCAGGGCGATCTGGACGGTTTCCGCCAGGCGCTGGATGGGCGCTTCGCGGTCGGCCGCCATCACTTCATTGGCTACCATCGCCAGGTGGACTGCGTAGGGCAGCGACGAGGCGGTCAGCGTCTGCCCGGCGTGAGCGCCGGCGGCGAAGAGCCAGGCCTGGTTGTAGCTGTCCTGCAGATCCATGGGGCACCAGATGGCAAAGAGGGCAGACGATTGCTCGTCTGCCCTCTGGCACATCAGTAGCGGTAGGTGTCCGGCTTGAACGGGCCTTCCACGGTCACACCGATGTACTCGGCCTGTTTCGGGGTCAGCTGGGTGACGACGCCACCGAAGCCTTTGACCATTTCCAGGGCCACTTCTTCGTCCAGTTTCTTCGGCAGGACTTCGACGGTCAGACGCTCGGCTTTCTTCTCGGCGGAGAGGTCAGCGTACTTCTGCTCGAACAGGAAGATCTGCGCCAGCACCTGGTTGGCGAAGGAGCCGTCCATGATGCGGCTCGGGTGGCCAGTGGCGTTGCCCAGGTTCACCAGACGGCCTTCGGCCAGCAGGATCAGGTAGTCGTCGTTGGCCGGATCGAAGTCGCCAGCGCCGGTGCGGTGGATCTTGTGCACCTGCGGCTTCACCTCTTCCCAGGCCCAGGTCTTGCGCATGAAGGCGGTGTCGATCTCGTTGTCGAAGTGACCGATGTTGCACACCACGGCGCGCTTCTTCAGCGCTTTCAGCATGCCGGCGTCGCAGACATTGACGTTGCCGGTGGTGGTGACGATCAGGTCGATCTTGCCCAAGAGAGCGGCGTCAACGCTGGCTTCGGTGCCGTCGTTCAGGCCGTTCTTGTACGGGGAGACCAGCTCGAAGCCGTCCATGCAGGCCTGCATGGCGCAGATCGGGTCGACTTCGGAAACCTTCACGATCATGCCTTCCTGACGCAGGGACTGGGCGGAGCCCTTGCCCACGTCGCCGTAGCCGATCACCAGGGCCTGCTTGCCCGACAGCAGGTGGTCGGTGCCGCGCTTGATGGCGTCGTTCAGGCTGTGACGGCAGCCGTACTTGTTGTCGTTCTTGCTCTTGGTCACAGCGTCGTTGACGTTGATCGCCGGGACTTTCAGGGTGCCGGCCTTGAGCATGTCGAGCAGACGGTGCACACCGGTGGTGGTCTCTTCGGTGACGCCGTGGATGCGCTCGAGCATCTGCGGGTATTTCTTGTGCAGGATTTCGGTCAGGTCACCGCCGTCGTCCAGCACCATGTTGGCGTCCCACGGCTGGCCATCCTTGAGGATGGTCTGCTCGATGCACCACTCGTATTCCTGCTCGGTCTCGCCTTTCCAGGCAAAGACCGGGATGCCGGCGGCGGCGATGGCGGCAGCGGCCTGGTCCTGGGTGGAGAAGATGTTGCAGGACGACCAGCGCACTTCGGCGCCCAGCGCGGTCAGGGTCTCGATCAGTACGCCGGTCTGGATGGTCATGTGGATGCAGCCGAGGATCTTCGCGCCTTTGAGCGGCTGGCTGGCGGCGTACTTGCGGCGCAGGCCCATCAGAGCCGGCATTTCGGACTCGGCGATGATCAGCTCGCGGCGGCCCCAGGCGGCCAGGGAAATGTCGGCGACTTTGAAGTCGGTGAAACCGGCAGGCGTCATGACAGCGCTCATGCGTAACTCTCCATTCGTTGTCTGCGAATGGGCGCCGTTGATGCGTTTGGCGATCGGCGGTTGCCGACCGTGACGCGCCCCATCCGAGCCTGACATGTCGAAGCGAATCGACCTGCTGCAGCGCCCCTCGGACAGGTGGCGGGAACAGCCGGACAGTGCCGGCCGTTATTGAAGCTTGCGGATTATAGCCATGGCGCATGACAAGCCAAAGGCTTTTGGTCGCGTTCGCGTACTGGATCGCGGCCGGGGTCCCCGTCGCGCCCGCGCCAGGGGCCGTGAAAACCCTGGCGCGGGCGTCGTTGCGGGGATCGTTGGGCGCTCGCGGGAGCGGGCGCTTATTGTCAGTCGTCGGGCGCATAAAGCGGTACGCTTTATCCGCCGTTCCTGGCTTCTGAGTCGACGGACGGCGGATAACGCCTGAGGCGTTATTCGCCCTACGGGAGTTTCATCGTGGAGCGGGGGCGTCAGATCACGCCGTCGTCGCGCAGCTTGCCGATGGCGGCCTGGTCCAGGCCCAGCACGCCTTCGAGGATTTCCTGGGTGTGCTGGCCGAGGGTCGGCGGGGCGTTGCGGTACTCCACGGGCGTCTCGGACAGACGGATCGGGCTGGCCACCTGCGGCACGCTGCCAGCCAGCGGATGCGGCAGGTCCACGCGCAGGCCGCGTGCGATGACCTGCGGGTCGGCGAAGACCTGGGCCAGGTCGTTGATCGGGCCGCAGGGTACGCTGGCCTGTTCCAGCAGCGTGATCCATTCGGCAGTGGTGCGCATCACGGTGGACTGGCGGATCAGCGGGATCAGCACCTCGCGGTGCGCCACACGCGCCTGGTTGGTGGCGAAGCGCTCGTCGCTGGCCCATTCCGGATGGCCCGCCAGTTCTGCGAACTTGCGGAACTGCCCGTCATTGCCGACGGTGAGGATGAGGTCGCCATCGGCGGTGGGGAAATCCTGGTACGGCACGATGTTCGGGTGCGCGTTGCCCAGGCGACGCGGCGGGTTGCCGGTGGTCAGGTAGTTCAGGGTCTGGTTGGCCAGGCAGGCGACCTGCACGTCCAGCAGCGCCATGTCGATGTGCTGGCCGATGCCGCTGACATCGCGGTGGGCGAGGGCGGCGAGGATCGCGGTGGACGAGTACAGGCCGGTGAGGATGTCGGTCAGCGCGACGCCGACCTTCACCGGGCCGGCGCCTTCCTCGGCGTCGGAGCGGCCGGTCAGGCTCATCAGGCCGCCCAGGCCCTGGATCATGAAGTCGTAGCCGGCGCGCTTGGCGTAGGGGCCGAACTGGCCGAAGCCGGTGATCGAGCAGTAGATCAGCTTCGGATTCAGCGCTTTCAGCGACGCGTAGTCCAGGCCGTAGGCTTTCAGACCGCCGACCTTGAAGTTCTCCAGCACGATGTCGGCCTTGGCGGCGAGTTCGCGCACCAGGCGCTGGCCTTCGGGCTGGGTGAAGTCGATGGTCAGGGATTTCTTGTTGCGGTTCGCCGACAGGTAATACGCCGCTTCGCTGGTGTCGCGGCCATCGCTGTCCTTTAGGAACGGCGGGCCCCAGGCGCGGGTGTCGTCGCCGCTGCCGGGACGCTCGATCTTGATCACTTCCGCGCCGAGGTCGGCGAGGATCTGCCCGGCCCAGGGGCCGGCGAGAACGCGGGAGAGATCGAGGACACGGATGTGCGAAAGGGCGCCGGACATGCAATCACCTGCAACGTGAATAGGGGCGGGGAGGGCGCAGTGCGGGGACTCCACGGTCCTCCCCGGGGCCTCTCGGGCGAGAGGTAAACGGTCGCCAGCCCGGCCTTCGATGAGAGCCGGGCTGGCGCGAGGCGCTTAGAAGAACGCCTGGATGCCGGTCTGGGCGCGGCCGAGGATCAGCGCGTGGACGTCGTGGGTACCTTCGTAGGTGTTCACCACCTCCAGGTTGACCAGGTGGCGGGCCACGCCGAACTCGTCGGAGATGCCGTTGCCGCCGAGCATGTCGCGGGCCAGGCGGGCGATGTCCAGGGCCTTGCCGCAGCTGTTGCGCTTCATGATCGAGGTGATTTCGACGGCGGCGGTGCCTTCGTCTTTCATCCGGCCCAGGCGCAGGCAGCCTTGCAGGGCGAGGGTGATGTCGGTCTGCATGTCGGCCAGCTTCTTCTGGATCAGCTGGTTGGCGGCCAGCGGGCGGCCGAACTGCTTGCGGTCCAGGGTGTACTGGCGAGCGGTGTGCCAGCAGGCTTCGGCGGCACCCAGGGCGCCCCAGGAGATGCCGTAGCGGGCGGAGTTCAGGCAGGTGAACGGACCACGCAGGCCGCGCACGTCCGGGAAGGCGTTCTCTTCCGGGCAGAACACGTTGTTCATCACGATCTCGCCGGTGATCGAGGCGCGCAGGCCGACCTTGCCGTGGATCGCCGGGGCGGACAGGCCTTCCCAGCCTTTTTCCAGGACGAAGCCACGGATCTGGCCTTCGTCATCCTTGGCCCAGACCACGAAGACATCGGCGATCGGGCTGTTGGTGATCCACATCTTGGCGCCGGTCAGGCGGTAGCCGCCGTCGACTTTCTTGGCGCGGGTGATCATCGAGCCCGGGTCGGAGCCGTGGTCCGGCTCGGTCAGGCCGAAGCAGCCGATGTACTCGCCGCTGGCCAGTTTCGGCAGGTATTTCTGCTTGGTGGCTTCGTTGCCGAATTCGTTGATCGGCACCATCACCAGGGAGGACTGCACGCTCATCATCGAGCGGTAGCCGGAGTCGATGCGCTCGACTTCACGGGCGATCAGGCCGTAGCACACGTAGTTCAGGCCACTGCCGCCGTATTGTTCGGGGATGGTCGCGCCGAGCAGGCCGGTTTCGCCCATTTCGCGGAAGATCGCCGGGTCGGTCTGTTCATGGCGGAAGGCTTCCAGCACGCGCGGGGCCAGCTTGTCCTGGGCGAACTGGTAGGCGCTGTCGCGCACCATGCGCTCTTCTTCGGTGAGTTGCTGATCCAGCAGCAGCGGATCTTCCCAGTTGAAGCTTGCTTTGGTCGCCATGGAGAAACCTCGAACGCAGACAGTGAAAGACCCGCACAAGTCTAGGCGGGCTCGGTGTTGGCCATCCTAGTCAGCCGTCGGGAAGCCGGGCAACCGACTAATTCGCACGCTGTTGTGCTATTTTGTCACTCCGTAATCGCAGGGTTGATGCGATTTTTCCAGGAATGGCCTCTATATCAGGCGTTCCTGGCGAATTCTGCGCATCACGATATTCCGAAGAGGCATTCGATGCGACGCAAGATACCGACCACCGCGGCGCTGGTCGCCTTCGAATCCGCCGCTCGCCACGAAAGCTTCACCAAGGCCGCCGACGAACTGTCGCTGACCCAGAGTGCCATTTGCCGGCAGATCGCCACGCTGGAGGAGTTCCTCGGCGTCGAGCTGTTCCGCCGTTCGCGGCGCGGGGTGAAGCTGACCGAGGCGGGGCTCAACTACAGCCGCCGCGTCGCCCAGCGCCTGGATGCGGTGGAGCGCGACACCCTGGCAGTGATGGGGCAGCAGGGTGGCGGTACGCTGGAGCTGGCGGTGGTGCCGACCTTCGCCACCCAGTGGCTGCTGCCGCGGCTGAAGGACTTCAAGCGCCTGCACCCGGAAGTCACGGTCAACCTGACCAACCGCACCCGGCCGTTCCTCTTCGCCGACACCGAGTTCGACGCCGCGCTGTATTTCGGCGATGGCGTGTGGTCCGGTACGGTGGCCAATTTCCTCATGCACGAGAACCCGGTGCCGGTGTGCAGCCCTGAGCTGCTGAGGGGGCAACGGGCGTTGTCTGCGGCACAGATCGCCGAGCTGCCGCTGATGCAACAGACCACCCGCCCCTACGCCTGGCGCCAGTGGTTCGGTTCGCTGGGCATGAGCGTGGCGCACGACATGAGCGGCACCCGCTACGAACTGTTCTCCATGCTCGCCCAGGCGGCGATGCACGGCATGGGCGTGGCGCTGATCCCGCCGATGTTGATCCAGCAGGAGCTGGCCGACGGCCGGCTGATCGTGCCGATGCAACATGCCTATTTGAGCGAAAATGCCTATTACCTGATGATTCCCGAACGCAAGGTGGAGTCGGCGACCCTGGGCGCGTTCCGCGACTGGCTGGTCGACGAGGCGGCACGGTACAGAGCCGAAGCCGGCCTTGGCTGAGCCATGACAAGCAGACAGGCATCGGCCGGGTCCAGACTTGCATAGCCGGCGGGGCTTTCCCCGTCATCGCGCTCACGAGGCGCAACCTCCCAAGAAGGAGCTTCCATGAATTTCCATACCCGCAAATGGGTCAAGCCTGAAGACCTCAACCCGAACGGCACCCTGTTCGGCGGCAGTCTTCTGAAGTGGATCGACGAAGAAGCGGCGATCTACGCCATCATCCAGCTGGGCAACCAGCGCGTGGTGACCAAGTTCATCTCGGAGATCAACTTCGTCAGCTCGGCACGCCAGGGCGACATCATCGAGCTGGGCATCACCGCCACCGAGTTCGGTCGCACCTCGATCACCCTGACCTGCGAGGTGCGCAACAAGATCACCCGCAAGAGCATCCTCACGGTCGACAAGATGGTCTTCGTCAACATCGGCCCGGACGGTCAGCCGGCGCCCCACGGCCGCACCGAGATCCTCTACATCAAGGACCAGTTCAAGGACGACGCCATTCCCCAGCCCTGATGGCTGACTCGCCGAGGTGATTGCCAGCGTGCCCGGAGCCAAGCCGAACTGCGGCGAAAACCTTTGCATTTGCGCCGATTGAATGTGAGCCTGTGCCCGCCCACGGCGGGCATGGGCCGACGCACGCTCCCCGCCGATCCAGCAGCACGCATTCACCCGAATGTGCCTGCAAAACAATGACCGGGGAGAGACCATGCACACCACCTTCGCATCCGCGCTGCGCCAACTGGCCGTGGCCACTTGTGCCAGCCTTCTGCTGACCGGCGTCGCGCACGCCGCAGCGATCAAGGCCGACACCAAGCCCGAAGCCGGCACCTTCAAGATGGGCATGCAGCCCTGGCTGGGCTACGGCCAGTGGTATGTCGCCGAACAGGCTGGCGCCTTCAAGGCCAACGGCCTGGAACAGGTCGAGCTGGTCAACTTCACCGAAGACAAGGACATGAACGCCGCCCTGGCCAGCGGCCAGATCGACGGCGGCAACCTCGCCACGCACACCGCGATGGCCATGGTCGCCGCCGGCCTGCCGGTGAAGATCGTCCTGCTGTTGGACCAGAGCACCAGCGCCGACGCGCTGATCGTCGACCCGTCGATCAAGACCCTGACCGACCTCAAGGGCAAACAGGTCGCCTACGAAGAAGGCACCACCAGCGACATCCTCCTGCACAGCGCCCTGCGCAAGGCCGGCCTGACCATCGCCGACGTGCAGCCAGTGCCGATGCCTGCCGCCAACGCCGGCAGCGCGCTGATCGCCGGCCAGGTTCCGGCCGCCGTGACCTACGAGCCCTACCTGTCCGCCGCCAAGCAGCAGAACCCCAAGGTCAACCTGCTGTACAAGGGTTCGGACGATCCGGGCATCATCAGTGACGTGTTCGTGGTCCGCGACGAAGTCCTCAAGGAGCGTCCCGGCCAGGTGCTGGCGCTGATCAAGAGCTGGGAGGCCGGCCTCAAGCACTACAACGAAAAGGGCGCCGAAGGCCGCGCCGCCATTGCCAAGGGCGTGGGCGCCGACGAGTCAGAGCTGACCAGTGCCTTCGACGGCGTGCACTTCTACTCGGTGAAGGAGAATCAGGCCGAGTTGAAGGGCGCCTTCCAGAAAGGCTCGTTCGAGCACATCCAGAAGGCCGCCAGCGAAGCCGGCATCCTCCAGCAGCCGGTCACCCCGGCGCAGGCCATCGACGCGCGTTTCGTCGAGGCGCTCTGATTCTCTGATTCATTGATCTTCCGAGACACGGCGCGCGCCGGCCCTGAGCCGGCGCGCGTCTTTCTCCGTTCGACGAGCCCGACATGAAAGCCCGTAAATCCAACCCGCTGTTCACCATCGGCAAGCCGATCGCGCAGCGCCATTTCCTGCTCATCGGCGGCGCCGTGTTCGTCCTGCTGGCGCTGCTCTGGTGGCTGGCCGGCGCCAGCGGCGCGGTGCCGAAGATATTCCTGCCGGCGCCCGGCGACGTCTGGGCGCGCATGCTCAAGCTGGCCGCCGACGGCACACTGTGGTCGGACCTGAAGGTCAGCGTGTACCGCATCGCCGTGGCCTTCCTGGTGTCCTCGGCGATGTCCATCGTGATCGGCGTGTTCGCCGGCTGCTACGGCTTCTGGAAAGCCGCCACCGAGCCGCTGGTGGACTTCGTGCGCTACATGCCGGTGGTCGCTTTCGTGCCGCTGACCATCCTCTGGGCCGGCACCAGCGACTTCCAGAAGTTCCTCATCATCTGGATCGGCACCTTCTTCCAGCAGGTGCTGATGGTGATGGACGCCATCAAGCGCGTGCCGGCGGACTTCGTCGGCCTCGGCCGCACCCTCGGCATGCCGGATCGCCGCATCCTCCTGAGGATCGTCCTGCCCAGCGCCCTGCCGGGTATCTGGGACGCGCTGCGGATCAGCCTCGGCTGGGCCTGGACCTGGCTGGTGCTGGCCGAACTGGTGGCCGCGACCTCGGGCCTGGGCTACCGCATCACCGTGTCCCAGCGCTTCTTCCAGACCGACACCATCATCGGCTACATCCTTCTGCTGGGCTTCCTCGGGCTGGTCACCGACCAGGCCATGCGCGCCGGCGAGAAGGTCCTGTTCCGCTACAACCGGAGACGCAGCTGATGGCGACTTTGGAAATCTCCGGCCTGAACAAGAGCTTCGCGGTCGGCAAGGAGCGCCGCGAGGTGCTGCGCAACATCGACCTGACCCTGGCGGACAACGAGTTCGTCTCCATCGTCGGCACCTCGGGCTGCGGCAAGAGCACGCTGCTGTCCATTGCTGCCGGCCTGGAGGAATTCGACAGCGGCAGCGTGAAGGTGGACGGCGTGCCGATCGCAGGTCCCGGCCTGGACCGTGGCGTGGTGTTCCAGTCCTACACCCTGCTGCCCTGGCTCACTGCGCGGCAGAACGTCGAGTTCGCCCTCAAGGCGGCCGGCATGTCCCGCGCGCAGTGCCGCGAGATCGCCGACGAGCACCTGGAACTGGTGAAGCTGACGAAGTTCGCCGAGGCCTATCCGAACGAATTGTCCGGCGGCATGAAGCAGCGCGTGGCGATTGCCCGAGCGCTGTCCTACCGGCCGAAGATCCTGCTGATGGATGAGCCCTTCGGCGCGCTGGATGCCATGACCCGCCACCAGATGCAGGAGCTGCTCACGCGCATCTGGGAGACCCACCGGCTGACGGTGATGTTCGTCACCCATGACGTGGAGGAGGCGGTCTACCTGTCCGACCGCATCGTGGTGATGGGCCTGGGCCCCGGGCGGATCAAGGCCACCTTCGATGTGAAGCTCGGTCGCCCGCGCCATGAGGACATGGCCGCCAGTGCCGAGTTCATCGACCTGCAGCGCCAGGTGCTGCGTTCGATCCGCGAAGAAGAGCAGGGCGTCGCCGCCCTGTAATTCTCAAGCGTGCATGGGCTTACCAGCGGCCGGAGGCCCCGCCGCCGCCGCTGGAGCCACCGCCCCCTCGGAAGCCACCGCCCCCGCCGCCCCCACGCCCACCGCCGCCACGTCCGATCGAGCTGATGATCATCAGCAGCAGCTGCAGCACGCCCGAGGTCAGCCACATCGGCGGCAGGAAGAAGATGTACAGCACCAGCGGAATCGAGAATGAACCGATCATCTGCTGCTGCAGGGCGGCGGGATTGGCTTCGCTGAACAGCAATACCGCCGAGGCCACGCCGCCGACCAGCGCGCTGCACAGCAGGTAGCGGCCCATGCTGCGCTGGCGCAGCCACTGCACCGGGAACAGCAGGCACAGCAGCGGCACACCCACCAGCAGAGCGAGCAGGCCGAGCAGGCGTGCAGGCGGGATTTCCTCAGCGGCGCTGGCGTTGCGGTTGGAGTACGCATCGCTGTAGCCCGTCACCGGGCCCGTCTGCGGCAGTTGATCCGTCGCGCCCGTATCGGGTTCGGCAGGGGCCGCCGCTGGCGGTTCTATCAGCGCTATCAGGCTGTCCACGCCGGCCTGGATGCCGCCGGCGAAGTCACCGGTCTTGAAGTGCGGGACTATGGTGTCGCGGATGATGCGCCCGGCCTGCACGTCGGTGATGGTGCCTTCCAGTCCGTAGCCGACTTCGATGCGCAGCGCGCGGTCATTCTTGGCCACTACCAGCAGCACGCCGTCGTCCACGCCCTTGCGGCCCAGCTTCCACTGTTCGAAGGCGCGGACCGCGTAGTCCTCGATGCTGTCCTCGCCGGTGCTGGGGATCAGCAGTACGGCGATCTGCGCACCCTTGCGCTGCTCCAGGCCGGCGAGCTGGCTTTCCAACTGCGCGCGCTGGCCTGCATCGAGGGTCTGGGTGAGGTCGGTGACGCGGGCGCTGAGCGGCGGGATGGCGACCGGTGCCGCCTGCAGCAGGCCCGCCCAGCACAGCAGCAGGGCGGCCAGCAGCCAGCGCGGCAGGGTCATTGCGCGGGCTGCGCCGGCGCGTTGCCGAAGTCCACTTTAGGCGCGGTGGAGATGGCGGCTTCGTTCTCGACGCTGAAGTTGGCCTTGGGCTTGTAGCCGAAGATTTTCGCGGTGATCACCTGCGGGAACTGGCGAATCATCACGTTGTATTCCTGCACCGACTTCACGTAGCGGCCACGGGCGACGGTGATGCGGTTCTCGGTGCCTTCGAGCTGGGTCAGCAGGTCCTTGAACAGGCCGTCTGCCTTGAGCTGCGGGTAGTTTTCCGAGACCACCAGCAGGCGCGAGAGCGCCGAACTGAGCTGGCCCTGGGCCTGCTGGAAGCGCTTGACCGCTTCCGGATCGTCCAGCTGGTCGGCATTGAGTGTGGTGCTGCCGACCTTGGCGCGGGCCTCGGTCACCTGGGTCAGCACGCTGGCTTCATGGGCGGCGTAGCCCTTCACGGTGCTGACCAGGTTGGGGATCAGGTCGGCGCGGCGCTGGTACTGGTTGAGCACTTCCGACCAGGCGGCCTTCACCTGTTCGTCGCCGGCCTGCATGGCGTTGTAGCCGCAACCGGAGAGCAGGGTGACCAGGATGTAGCCGGTGAGGAA
Source organism: Pseudomonas sp. PDM17 (assembly GCF_014851985.1). NCBI lineage: Bacteria > Pseudomonadati > Pseudomonadota > Gammaproteobacteria > Pseudomonadales > Pseudomonadaceae > Pseudomonas > Pseudomonas sp. PDM17. Next base: position 508,510 of record NZ_JACVAT010000003.1, on the reverse strand, counting down.
CTTGATCAAACGGGGCATGGCAGACGCTCGTGCTGGCGAAAAGGCCCAGTCTAGGTCAGTTCCGGCTGAGGAGTCAGATGGAAATGTCCGAAACAGCCGATGCTTGCGGCCCATGGGGTGGCTCGGGGTAGAATTGGCTTGGTCTATACCAGGAGTTTGCTTTCGTGCTCGCCACTACCCTGGTGCTGCTGGCCGCCCTGCTGCACGCCACCTGGAACACCCTCGTCAAATTCAGCAGCGACCGCCTGCTGGTGGTCGCCTGCATGGACATGGTCGGCCTGGCCGCCGCGCTGGTCCTGCTGCCGTGGATCGAGATTCCTCCCGCCGAGGTCTGGCCCTGGCTGCTGGCCGCCGTGTCGCTGCAATTGGTCTACCGGGTGCTGCTGATCCAGGCCTACAAGGTCGGCGACTTGGGGCTGGTCTACCCGCTGATGCGCGGCCTGTCGCCGCTGGTGGTGCTGGCGCTGACCCTGACCTTCGGCGGCGAGCACCTGAGCGACAAGCAGATCCTCGGCATCCTGCTGATCCCGGTCGGCATGCTGTTCCTGCTCAAGGGCGGGGGCGGCTCGAAGCTGCCGTGGATCGCCTATCCCACCGTGCTGCTGATGGGGGTGTGCATCGGCAGCTATACCTGGACCGACGGCAACGCGCTGAAGCTCTGGCCCAAGCCGCTGGACTACCTGGTCTGGCTGTCGCTGCTGTCCGGCCTGCCATTCCCGCTGGTGGCGCTGGTCGGGCGCACACGGGCCTTCGCCAAGTTCTGGATCAACGACTGGAAGCTCGGCCTGAGCGTCGGTTTCTGCGTGCTGCTCAGCTACGGGCTGGTGCTCTGGGCCATGCAGATGGGTTCCATCGCCGAGGCCGCCGCCCTGCGCGAGACCAGCGTGCTGCTGGTGGTGCTGTTCGGCATGCGCTTCCTCAAGGAGCCCTTCGGCCTGCCACGCCTGGCCGCCTGCAGCCTGGTGCTGGCGGGCATGCTGGTGATGAAACTCTGAGGATTGGCCCGCGCTACGTCGCGTAGCGCCAAGCCGGTCAAGGACGAGGCGTGAGGCGATGACCTAAGCTGCGCGCTTTCCCCTCGACGAGATTCTTTCCATGCCCATTGCCTTCTGGTGCGTCCTGATCGCGATCTTCCTGCCCTATGTCGGTACCAGCCTCGCCAAGTTCACCGGCGGCGGCTTCGGCCCCCGGCAGAACCACGACCCGCGCACCTTCCTCGCCACCCTGGAGGGCTATCGCAAGCGCGCCAACGCCTTCCAGATGAACAGCTTCGAGGTCACCCCGGCCTTCGCCGCGGCGGTGATCATCGCCTACGTGGTGAACAACGCCGAACCCGCCACCATCGACCGCCTGGCCATCGCCTGGGTCACCAGCCGCCTGCTCTACCTGATCTTCTACGTCGCGGACCTGGCGCTGCTGCGCTCGTTGGTCTGGTTCCTCGGCATGGGCCTGATCATCGCGATCTTCGTCGTTTCGGCCTGACCTGTGCGCGCCTGAACGGCGGCTGAACGAAAGGCGCACGGCTGCGGCGGATGGCCGCAGCTGCTTGGGCGTGGTCTGGAACATTCGGACATCGGGGCGGATAATCCGGCGCTTCCGTGAATAGCCGTCCTACAAGAGTCCCCCATGAAGTTGAAGACCCTGCTCGTTCTGCTGCTCGCCGGCACGGCGCTCGCCGGCTGCCATCGCCAGGACCCCAACTCGCCGGAGTACAAGCGCCAGGCGGTGTTCAAGGAGATGCTCAAGACCAGCGAGGACATGGGTGGCATGCTGCGCGGACGCATCCCCTTCGATGCGGACAAGTTCCGCGCGAACTCGACCAAGCTCGGCGAGCTGGCTGACAAGCCCTGGCAGTATTTCCCCACCACCCAGCCGCCGGCGGACAAGGTGGAAAGCGACGACACCCGCGCCAAGGCGGAAATCTGGCAGCGCCAGCTGGAGTTCCAGGCTGACGCCAAGACCTTCCAGCAGGCGGTCCACACCCTGAACGAGAACACCCGCAACGCCGCGCCGACGCCCGAGGGTGTGCGCAAGGACTTCGCCGCGGTGGAAGACGCCTGCGAAGCCTGCCACAAGAAATTCCGCGCGCTCTAAGCGCAGAACAGTGGCGGACCTTGTCCGCCTTCGCGGGCGTGGCCCGCTCCTGCAGGGGCGGGCCGATTCGCGCTTTGGTTACTCCTCCAGCTCGCGCTTGGCCTGCTCCAGTTCGGCGCGGGCTTCGGCCAGCTTGTCCTTGCGCTTCTCGATCTTCTCCGCGTCGCCCTTGTTCATCGCCTTGCGCAGGTCCTTTTCGCGCTGGGCGACTTCCTTCTCGGCATCCAGCACGTTCTGCTTGCGCTCCTGCGTGAGGCTGGCGTCGGTGCAGTAGGTCTTCACCTTCTCCAGCGCGGTCTGCAGGCCGGCGACGCGGTTGCCGTTGCCCTGGGCCTTGGCCTGTTCGAGCTGGGTTTCGATGGCGGCACGCTTGGCCGCGCAGCCGGTCAGCGGTTGCTTGGCGGCATCGGCGGCGAGCAGCGGGTTTGCGCAGCCGAGGGCGAGAATGGCGGCCATCAGGGCAGAGCTTCGGAACATTTTCGGAGTCCTTGGTTACCAAACACTATGACGTTGGAGTCAACGGCTAGAGTTTGCCATGGACGGGCGGGCGAGGGGCTGCCCCAGGACAACTGCGCCAGCTCAATTGCCCCCGTTCGATAGCCTCGGGACAAGGCCGGGACTCGCAAGGCCCGCCAGGCGGGCAAGGAGAGGCGGTATGCGGGTGGCGATGCGGATCGTGCAGGCACTCATCGCACTGCTGGTGCTGGCGCTGCTGGTGGGCGGCTGGTGGTACGTGCCCGGTGAGCTGAGGTTGCAGCCGGTGCTGACCGGCAGCAGCGAAGATGCCTCGGTGCGCCAGGGCGAACGGCGCCGCAGCTATGTCCTTTACGTGCCGCAGAAGCTGGACGAGCGCCCGGCGCTGCTGGTGGTGCTGCACAGCTCGCAGAGCAATGGCGAGCGCATGCGCCGCGACAGCGGCTACCGCTTCGACGCCCTGGCCGATCGCGATGGCTTCCTGGTGCTCTATCCCGATGGTTTCGAAGGGCACTGGAACGACTGTCGGCGGGTGGCTTCCTACAGTGCGCGGCGCCTGAACATCGACGATGTTGGATTCCTCTCGCAGATGATCGAAAGCCTGCAACGCGAGCGCGGCGTCGATCCCGCTCGGGTATTCGTCACCGGTTACTCCAACGGTGGACAGATGGCCCTGCGCCTGGCCGCCGAGGCGCCGGACAAGGTCGATGGCGTCGCCGCAGTGGCTGCCAGCCTGCCGGGCGCCGGCAACGACGCCTGCCGTCCCGCCGAACAGCCCAAGGCCGCGCTGTTGATGAATGGCACGCGTGATCCGATCAATCCTTACGCGGGTGGCCGGGTCACGCTGTTCGGCTTCGGTGATCGCGGCGACGTGCTCTCCGCCGAGGACTCTGCCCTCGCGCTGGCGCGGCGTAACGGCCAGGGCGGCGAGCCGCAGGTGGACAAGCTGACCCAACCGGGCCCGGTGTGGACGCAGCGGCAGCGCTGGGCTGCCGGCGACGGGCCGCCCGTGGAGCTGGTGACGGTGTTCGGCGGCGGGCACCTGATTTCGCAGCCGCTATACCGACCGCCGCGCCTGCTCGGTCAGGTCGATCCGCAACTGGACGGGCCGGCTGAAATCTGGCGCTTCTTCAGCGAGCTGTCACCTGACGAGCCGCCCCACATCGGGCCGCCGTTCTAGAGTTCGATCACCCGGCGGGGCTCGAAGCCGCTGTCCTCGCCGGGATAGGCTCCGGGATTGGCGACGATCCGTCCCCGCCCGACCCGATAGTCCAGGCACTCGTGCACGTGTCCGTGAATCCACAGGTCGCAGCGTTCGGCCAGGCCTTCCAGGTTCGAGGCGAAGGCAGGCGACAGGGCGTCGCCGACGTAGTGCGAGGGAATGGATCGGGCGCTGGGTGCATGGTGCGTCACCACCACCGTCGGGCCGGCGAAGGGTTGATCCAGCTCCGCCGCCAGCCATTCGCAGCTGGCCCCGCAGAGCTCGCGACTCATCTCGGGAGTGAAAGGCTGGGTGAAGTAATCCACCGTGTTGAAATCAGGCATCAGCAACTGCGCCTGCTCACGGGCCAGATCCGACGCGCGTTCGCCGTAGAGCTGGAAGTCCGTCCACAGCGTGGTGCCGAGGAACCGCACGCCGCCGAGGATCACCGCATCCTTCTCGAGGAAGTGGATATCCAGCGCGCGGGCCAGGTTGCGCATGGCCTGGGTCAGCTCGGGCAGGTCGGAATGGTAGAACTCGTGGTTGCCGGCGACGTAGATGATGTCGCTGTCCGGGAATTCCTCCCGCGCCCAGTGCAGGCCTTGCAGATGCTCGTGAATGTCGCCGGCCAGCACGACGACATCCGCAACGGCCGGCGGCAGTTCGCGACGACCGTTGGGAAAGTGTTCGTGGTGGAGATCGGACAGGACTCGCAAGCGCATGGCAGGAAATTGGTCTGTAGGAATGTGCCGAGCATAACGAAGGACGATGCGTTTGACATGGGTCATGGCATTGCCGATGGCCGGCTAAAGACCTTTCGAAATTAAGGGATGATTCAGAAGATTCCTTCAGCTTCCGCTTGGGTTCGCTGCTTTGGCGCCCCAAGGAGGACTCATGAAACTCATCTGGATCGTACTGCTGGCCGTGGCGGCCACCTTTGGCCTGGCGCTGTTCGTCGACCCGCCGGCCGCCCTGGATATCTGGGTCCTGCGCAAGCAGGCCATTCTCTTTACCGGTGTCGCGTCCTTCGCGCTGATGTCGCTGATCATGCTGCTGGCGGTGCGCCCGGTCTGGCTGGAGAAGCCGCTGGACGGCCTCGACCGCATGTACCGTGCGCACAAGTGGGCGGGCATCCTGGCCATCGTGCTGGGCCTTGTGCACTACCTGATGGAACTGGGCGGGCCGCTGCTCGCCGAGTTCATCGCCAAGCCGGCCAAGGGGCCGCGGGTGGAAACCTTCCTCGACGTGTTCCGTGGCTCGGCCAAGGACCTGGGCGAATGGTCGGCCTGGCTGCTGGCGGCGATGCTGGTCATCACCCTCTGGCAACGCTTTCCGTACCACTTGTGGCGCTACGTCCACAAAACCCTTGCGGTGGTCTACCTGGTGCTCGCCTTCCATGGCGTAGTGCTGGCGCCGGCGGGCTATTGGGCTCAGCCTTTGGGCTGGCTGGTGGGGTTCTGTGCGGTGGTGGGCAGCCTCTGCGCGCTCTGGTCGCTCACCGGGCAGATCGGCCGTCGGCGTACCCATGAAGGCGTTGTGGTGGCGATCGAGCGCCCCGGCGAGCGCATGCTGGAAGTCACCTGCAAGCTGCAGGGCAACTGGCAGCATCGCGCCGGGCAGTTTGCCTTCCTCACCTGTGATCGTCTGGAGGGACAGCATCCCTTTACCCTTTCCAGCGGCGACCTGGGCAACGGCGAGGTGCGCTTCAGCATCAAGGCGCTCGGGGACTACACAAAGCGCCTTCAGGGTGCTCTGAAGGTCGGTGATCCAGTGAAGGTGGAGGGGCCTTACGGCCGCTTCGACTTCCGTCGTGACAAGGGCGAGCGGCAAGTGTGGATCGCCGGTGGTATCGGCATCACGCCGTTTCTTGCCTGGCTCGAGTCGCTGCAGGCACGGCCGGAGGACTGTCCGGAAGTGACGCTGCTGTATTGCGTGCGCTCACCTTCCGACGCGATCTACGCCGGGCACCTGCGCGAGCTGTGCGCGAAGTTGCCACGCATTGATCTGCGCGTGCATTACAGCGAAAGCGAAGGCTACCTGCAGGCGGCGGACCTGGGTCTGCAGCCCGGAGCGCAGGGGCGTTGGCCAAGCGTCTGGTTCTGCGGTCCGCAGGCGCTGGCCGAATTGCTGCGCCGTGACCTGCGCCGCCAGGGCATGCCGGGCAGCCGCTTCCACCAGGAAGCCTTCCAGATGCGCTGAGGTGCTCAGAAACCGGAGACGCCGAGGTCGTGCAACCGCTCGCGCAGTTGCACGACTTCCGGTGCCTTGAAGAAGGCTTCCAGTTGCGTCGCGCGGACCTTGCCGACGCCGGGTTGCTCCTGCCACTGCGGCGCGCTGCGGGTGGCCAGTGCGGACCAGTCTTCTCCCGCCGGATGGGCGTTCGGCGAGGGCGCGCCGAGAGCGCGCAGCCAGACAGCGAACGAGCGTTGGCGAGCCAGCCCGAACTGCTGGTGCAGGCTGGCGGCGCTGCGCTCGCCCAGCCCAGGCACCTGGCGCAGTTGCTCCGGGGTCAGCGTCATCCAGTCGAGTAGTCCCGCCAGCAGGCCGGCTTCGTGCAGGCGCCGCCAGGTGCCCGGACCGACGCCAGATAGTCCCAGGCCGCTCTTGCCGCTCAGCCATTGCAGGCGGGCGAGGAACTGTTCAGCGCAGCCGTCGGTGGGTTGCCAGCAGGAGAGGGCGTTGAACTGCTCGTCCTTGGGTACAGCCAGTTCAGGGCGAATCGGCGAGCGCCAGACCACGCCGTCCAGGCGAGGGATGGTCAGCCCGGCGAGGGCGATGGCGATCTGATCGCCGGGCCGGATATCGAGGCTGCGCCAGCGCTTGAGCGAGCCGGTGGCGACCCGCTGGATGGTCCGCCCATCCAGTTCCACCGGGGCGAGATGCAGCACCGGCGTCACCCGCCCGCTGCGACCGACCTTGAACTCCACGCGCCGCACCTCGGCCAGTGCCTGTTGATGCGGGTACTTCCAGGCCACCGCCCAGCCCGGTGCCTGTGCGCTCCAGGCCTTGCCCGGCGGCCGGCGGCCCTGGCGGATGACGATGCCGTCGCTGGCGAACGGCAGGGGCTGGCGATACCAGCGTTCGCGCCAGGCTTCGATTTCGGGCTGCCCTGCCACCGCCTCGGTCAGCTCGGCGCTGTCGCCGAATCCCAGTCGGCGCAGGCGTGCCAGGCGCCCGGGCATCTCCAGTGGGCCGTCCGGCAGCTCCCAGACGAACAGGCCGATTTGCGTTCCTTCGTCGCCAAGTTCCTTGCGCGCCATCAGCCCGGCGACCCTGCCGCGTGCGCCCGCACCGCCCTTCAGCGCCTGCACATGCTGCGGAAGGCGCCAGTACAACTCGCCTTGCAGCACCAATTCGCCGCCCGTGCCGGGCAGTTCCTTGGGGATTGCGGCAATCCGCTGCGCATTGGCGGTCCAGTCCTGCCCGCGGGTGCCGTCGCCGCGGCTGATCGCCTGGGCAAGCCGGCCGTTGCGGTAGACGAGCGTGACCGCCACGCCGTCGACCTTGGGCTGCACCCAGAGATCGCTGCGGTTTGCCAGCCAGGTGCCCACGGCCGAGGCGTCGGGAAGCTTGTCGAGGCCTGTGTGGACGAAGGGGTGGCGAACCTCCCCGGCACTGCTGGCCAGCGGCGATTCTGGGGTGGCAGAGGCTCGCGGGAAGCACGCCTGCCATTGGCGCAGGCGCTCGCGGGCCTGGTCGTAGAGTTCGTCGGCGACCGGTGATTGGCCGTCTCGGTGGTAGTTGTCATCCCACTGCCGCAGCTGTGCGCGGAGCGCGTCGATCTGCCGGGGTGCCTGCTTGGCCGGCCAGTCGGGGCAGGCATGGGCGAGAAGGGGAGGGAGCAGTAGAAGGGCGAGGGCAAGGCGAAGCATGGCGAGCGTCCGGGCAGCGGAAATCCGCAAGGCTAGGACTGGGACGCAACACTCGGCGCTGGGATGGCTGTGGATTCTTCGCGAGGGTTTGTGGGAGCGCAGAAACGAAAAAGCCCCGCCGAGGCGGGGCTTTTCCTGCTACCGGGTCTTACAGGCCGGCGGCATCACGCAGGGCGGCAGCCTTGTCGGTGCGCTCCCAGGTGAAGGCGGTGAAGGTGTCGTCACCGTAGGTCATCTCGAACGGGTTGCGACCGAAGTGGCCGTAGGCCGCGGTCGGCTGGTACATCGGGTGCAGCAGGTCGAGCATCTTGGTGATCGCGTACGGGCGCAGGTCGAAGTGCTCGCGGACCAGTTGGATGATCTTGTCATCGCTGATCTTGCCGGTGCCGAAGGTGTTAATCGAGATGGAAGTCGGCTGGGCCACGCCGATGGCGTAGGACACCTGGATTTCGCAGCGCTCGGCCAGGCCGGCGGCAACGATGTTCTTGGCCACGTAGCGGCCGGCGTAGGCTGCGGAACGGTCGACCTTGGACGGGTCCTTGCCGGAGAACGCGCCGCCGCCGTGACGGGCCATGCCGCCGTAGGAGTCGACGATGATCTTGCGACCGGTCAGGCCGCAGTCGCCCACCGGGCCGCCGATCACGAAGTTGCCGGTCGGGTTGATGTGGAACTGGGTGTCCTTGTGCAGCAGTTCGGCCGGCAGGACATGCTTGATGATCAGCTCCATCACGCCTTCGCGCAGGTCGGCCAGCGACACTTCCGGGTTGTGCTGGGTGGACAGCACCACGGCGTCGATGCCGACCACCTTGCCGCCTTCGTAGCGGCAGGTGACCTGGCTCTTGGCGTCCGGGCGCAGCCAGGTCAGCAGGTTGGACTTGCGCGCCTCGGCCTGGCGCTCGACCAGGGCGTGGGAGAAGCGGATCGGGGCCGGCATCAGCACGTCGGTTTCGTTGCTGGCGTAGCCGAACATCAGGCCCTGGTCGCCAGCGCCCTGGTCTTCCGGCTTGGCGCGGTCGACGCCCTGGTTGATGTCCGGGGACTGCTTGCCGATGATGTTCATCACGCCGCAGGTGGCGCCGTCGAAGCCGACGTCGGAGCTGGTGTAGCCGATGTCGCAGATCACGTCACGGACAATCTGTTCCAGGTCGACCCAGGCGCTGGTGGTGACTTCGCCGGCAACGATGGCGACGCCAGTCTTGACCAGCGTTTCCACGGCCACGCGGGCGTGCTTGTCCTTGGCGATGATGGCGTCGAGCACCGCATCGGAGATCTGGTCAGCGATCTTGTCCGGATGGCCTTCGGAGACGGATTCGGAGGTGAAAACAGAGTATTCGCTCATCTAACGGTTCCCATTCAATTACCGGTGGGTGAGGACGCTTCGCGAATCCGGTTTGGCGAAGTGCCGTACCTGGATCTGAAAGCCATTACGTAAACCGATGTAAACACTTTCGCCGGACGCGAGCCCGGCGGCGTCGGCCCAGTGGGCCAGGTCTTCCTGTTCGAACCCCAGCCAGAGATCACCGCAGGCCTCGCGGGCCCAGCTCTGGTCGTGGCTGCAGAGTTCGGTCACCAGCAGGCTGCCACCGGGTTTCACCAGGTGTGCCAGCTGCTTCACGGCCTCCGCCGGCGCGGCGAAGTGGTGCAGCACCATATTCAGCACCACGCAGTCCGCCGCATCGTCGACATCCTGCAGGGCATCGCCCAGCCGCAGCCGGACGTTGTTCAAACCTTCGCTGGCGCAGCGTTGCCGCGCCATGTCGAGCATGGCCTCGCTGTTGTCCAGCGCCGTGACCTGGCCGAAACGCCGGGCCAGTTCGGGGAGGAATCCGCCGTCGCCGGGGCCGACTTCCAGCGCCGTGGCGCCGGGGTCGAAGCTCAGTGCATCGAGCAGCGCCAACACGCTTTCGCGGTATTGCGGCAGTCCTGCGATCAGGTCCTGGGTCGCCTGGAACTTCTCCGCGCTGCGGGCGAAGAAATCACGGCTGACGGCGGCACGCTGGGCGTGTACGCCATCGATGCGGGCGCTGACCACATCGGCCAGTGCCAGTTCGTCCACTTCTTCGAGCAGCGCACCGTGCAGCGTGCCGCCCAGGCTTTCGCCCTGGGGCAGGGCGCGGCGATAGAAGATCGCGTTGCCTTCGCGGCGGGTGGCGACCAGGCCGGCCTGGGCCAGCACCTTCAGGTGGTGGCTCATGCCCGACTGGCGGACGCCGAAGATATGCGCCAGCTCCAGCACGCCGAACGAGTCGTTGGCCAGCACCCGCAGGACATTCAGCCGCAGCGGATCACCGCCGGCCTTGCACAGGGCAGCCAGCTGGTCGCAATCGTCATGGCGGATTTCGGGCAGGCGCAGACTCATAGGTCGGGCAGTCTAGTCGTGGCTTCCGGGGTGGGCAATAGCTGTATCAAAAAGTTTTGATATTGGCGGATGAGCGGTTTTTGACCAGTTGAATGCCCCCTGCGCGTGCCTTGCATCAGGCATCTGCCGATCTGTCATTGCCCCGCGGGGCCCGGCTGGGCGAAAATACCGGCCTTTTTTCATTCCCTTCGATCTTTCGAAGCAGCCCCCGCAGGAGATTAGCGATGCCCAGCCGTCGTGAGCGAGCCAACGCCATCCGCGCACTGAGCATGGATGCCGTGCAGAAAGCCAACAGCGGCCATCCCGGCGCCCCCATGGGCATGGCGGATATCGCCGAAGTCCTCTGGCGCGACTTCCTCAAGCACAACCCGAGCAACCCGCAGTGGGCTGACCGTGACCGCTTCGTGCTGTCCAACGGCCACGGCTCGATGCTGATCTACTCGCTGCTGCACCTCACCGGTTACGACGTCACCGTCGATGACCTGAAGAACTTCCGCCAGATGCACTCGCGCACCCCGGGTCACCCGGAGTATGGCTACACCGCCGGCGTCGAGACCACCACCGGCCCGCTGGGCCAGGGCATCGCCAATGCCGTGGGCATGGCGCTGGCCGAGAAGGTGCTGGCCGCCCAGTTCAACCGTGACGGCCACAGCATCGTCGACCACTACACCTACGCCTTCCTGGGCGACGGCTGCATGATGGAGGGCATCTCCCATGAAGTCGCTTCGCTGGCCGGCACCCTGCGCCTGAACAAGCTGGTCGCCTTCTACGACGACAACGGCATCTCCATCGATGGCGAAGTCCACGGCTGGTTCACCGACGACACCCCCAAGCGCTTCGAAGCCTACGGCTGGCAGGTGATCCGCAACGTCGACGGGCATGACGCCGACGAGATCAAGACCGCCATCGAGACCGCCCGCAAGAGCGATGTGCCGACCCTGATCTGCTGCAAGACCATCATCGGCTTCGGCTCGCCGAACAAGCAGGGCAAGGAAGAAAGCCACGGCGCCGCCCTGGGCGTCGACGAAGTGGCCGCCACCCGCGCCGCGCTGGGCTGGAACCACGCGCCGTTCGAAGTCCCGGCGGACATCTACGCCGAGTGGAGCGCCAAGGACACCGGCGCCACCCGTGAAGCCGAGTGGAACAAGCGCTTCGCCGCCTACCAGGCCGCGCACCCGGAACTGGCCGCCGAGTTCGAGCGCCGTGTTGCCGGTGAGCTGCCGGCCGACTTCGCCGAGAAGGCTGCCGCCTACGTCGCCGACGTCGCGCTGAAAGGCGAGACCATTGCCAGCCGCAAGGCCAGCCAGAACGCCCTGAACGCCTTCGGCCCGCTGCTGCCGGAACTGCTGGGCGGCTCCGCCGACCTCGCCGGTTCCAACCTGACCCTGTGGAAAGGCTGCAAGGGCGTGACTGCCGACGACGCAAACGGCAACTACCTGTTCTACGGCGTGCGCGAGTTCGGCATGAGCGCCATCATGAACGGCGTGGCCCTGCACGGCGGCTTCATCCCCTACGGCGCGACCTTCCTGATCTTCATGGAATACGCCCGTAACGCGGTGCGCATGTCCGCCCTGATGAAGCAGCGCGTGCTCTACGTGTTCACCCACGACTCCATCGGTCTGGGCGAAGACGGCCCGACCCACCAGCCGATCGAGCAGCTGGCCAGCCTGCGCCTGACCCCGAACCTGGACACCTGGCGCCCGGCCGATGCCGTGGAATCCGCGGTGGCCTGGAAGTACGCCATCGAGCGTGCCGACGGTCCGTCCGCGCTGATCTTCAGCCGCCAGAACCTGCCGCACCAGCCGCGCGACGCCGCCCAACTGGCCGACGTGGCCCGTGGCGCCTACGTGCTGAAGGACTGCGACGGCGAGCCGGAACTGATCCTGATCGCCACCGGCTCCGAAGTCGGCCTGGCCGTCCAGGCGTTCGACAAGCTCAGCGCCGAAGGCCGCAAGGTGCGCGTGGTCTCCATGCCGTCCACCAGCGTCTTCGACCAGCAGGACGCCGGCTACAAGCAGGCCGTGCTGCCGGTGCAGGTCGCTGCGCGTATCGCCATCGAAGCCGCCCACGCCGACTACTGGTACAAGTACGTCGGCCTGGAAGGCCGTGTCATCGGTATGACCACCTTCGGTGAGTCGGCCCCGGCCCCGGCGCTGTTCGAGCACTTCGGCTTCACCGTCGAGAACGTGCTGGAAGTTGCCGCCGAGCTGCTCGAAGCCTGACGAGCGCCTGAGCCTGCCGGGGCCTATCAGGCCCCGGCAGCGATCACCAAGGGATAACAATGTCCAAGCGCCCTTACCGAGTTGCCCTCAACGGCTACGGCCGTATCGGCCGCTGCGTGTTCCGTGCCCTGCACGAACGCGGCGCCAAGGCTGATTTCTCCATCGTCGCGCTGAACGACCTGGCGGACCTGGCCAGCCTGGAATACCTGACCCGCTTCGACTCCACCCATGGCCGATTCCCCGGCGAGGTGAGCGTGGCCGACGGCTGCCTGCATGTCGGCGGCGACTGTGTGAAGGTGTTCCGCGAAGCCGAACCCGAGGCCATCGACTGGCGCGCCCTGGACATCGACCTGGTGCTGGAATGCTCCGGCGTCTACAACACCCGCGCCGACGGCGAGCGCTTCCTCGGCGCCGGTGCGCCGCGGGTGCTGTTCTCCCAGCCGATGGCCAGCGAGGCGGACATCGACGCCACTGTGGTCTTCGGCATCAACCAGCAGGGCCTCTCCGGCGCCGAGATGCTGGTGTCCAACGCCTCCTGTACCACCAACTGCAGCGTGCCGCTGCTCAAGCTGCTGAACGAGGCGGTGGGCATCGAGTACGTCTCGATCACCACCATCCACTCGGCGATGAACGACCAGCCGGTGATCGACGCCTACCACCACGAAGACCTGCGCCGCACGCGCTCGGCCTTCCAGTCGGTGATCCCGGTGTCCACCGGGCTGGCGCGTGGCATCGAGCGCCTGCTGCCGGAACTCGCCGGACGAATCCAGGCCAAAGCCATTCGGGTGCCGACGGTGAACGTCTCAGCCCTGGACATCACCCTGCAGGTCTCCCGCGATACGTCCGCCGAGGAGATCAACCGCGTGTTGCGCCAGGCCGCCACCGAAGGCCCGCTGAAAGGCCTGCTGGCGTACACCGAGCTGCCCCACGCCAGCTGCGATTTCAATCACGACCCGCACTCGGCCATTGTCGATGGCAGCCAGACCCGCGTTTCCGGCCCCCGCCTGGTGAACGTGCTGGCCTGGTTCGACAACGAGTGGGGGTTCGCCAACCGCATGCTCGACACTGCAGGGCACTTCCTGCGGGTCGCCGCTACCGAACGTTAATCAAACAGCCCCAACAGGACTGACTGTCATGACCGTGTTGAAGATGACCGACCTCGACCTCCAAGGTAAGCGCGTACTGATCCGCGAAGACCTCAACGTTCCGGTGAAGGACGGTGTGGTCAAGAGCGACGCGCGCATCCTGGCCTCGCTGCCGACCATCAAGCTGGCCCTGGAGAAGGGTGCGGCAGTGATGGTCTGCTCGCACCTGGGCCGACCGACCGAAGGCGAATTCTCCGCCGAGAACAGCCTGCAGCCGGTCGCCGACTACCTGTCCAAGGCCCTGGGCCGCGCCGTGCCGCTGGTCAAGGATTACCTGGGCGGCGTCGAAGTGAAACCGGGTGAAGTCGTGCTGTTCGAGAACGTGCGCTTCAACAAGGGCGAGAAGAAGAACGCCGACGAGCTGGCCCAGCAATACGCCGCCCTGTGCGACGTATTCGTCATGGACGCTTTCGGCACCGCCCACCGCGCCGAGGGGTCCACCCACGGCGTGGCCAAGTTCGCCAAGGTCGCCGCCGCCGGCCCGCTGCTGGCCGCCGAACTGGATGCCCTGGGCAAGGCCCTGGGTAACCCGGCGCGCCCGATGGCGGCCATCGTCGCCGGCTCCAAGGTGTCCACCAAGCTCGACGTGCTGAACAGCCTGGCGCTGATCTGCGACCAGCTGATCGTCGGCGGCGGCATCGCCAACACCTTCCTCGCCGCGGCCGGCCACAAGGTCGGCAAGTCGCTGTACGAGGCCGATCTGGTCGATACCGCCAAGGCCATCGCCGCCAAGGTCAGCGTTCCGCTGCCGGTGGACGTCGTGGTTGCCAAGGAATTTGCCGAGACCGCCGTCGCCACCGTCAAGGATATCGCTGACGTGGCCGATGACGACATGATCCTGGACATCGGTCCGAAGACCGCCGCCCAGTTCGCCGAGCTGCTGAAGACCTCCAAGACCATCCTGTGGAACGGACCGGTTGGCGTGTTCGAATTCGACCAGTTCGGCGAAGGCACCAAAACCCTGGCCAAGGCCATCGCCGAAGGCTCCGCCTTCAGCATCGCCGGCGGTGGCGATACCCTGGCGGCGATCGACAAGTACGGCATCGGCGAGCAGATCTCCTACATTTCCACCGGTGGTGGCGCCTTCCTCGAGTTCGTCGAGGGCAAGGTCCTGCCGGCCGTGGAAGTGCTGGAGCAGCGCGCCAAGGCCTGATCCGGGCGACACGGCCGGGCGACAGTAAAGCAAACCTCTGCGGCATCACCGGGTCACAAGCCTTGTACGGATGCCAAGGAGAACGGTCATGCGAGCTGTCACCCCTCTGCTGTCGTTTTGCCTCGTGCTGGTCGGCTGTGCCGGAAGCGGTGGAGCCCCCAGTACCTGTGAAGTGATGAGCCCGCCCCCGGTTATGGTGCCTTCGGACCAGAACCGCGAGCGGGTGGATAGCCAGAGCAGCGGCGATCCGACGCCCGAGCAGAAGCCGGTTAACTGCCCCTGAGGCAGCGGCCTGGCGGCCGGGATCACGATCTGACAGTACCGCCCGCGCCCCGGCGCAGGCGGTACTGGCGTTCCTGCGGCGGGACGGGCAATCTGGCGCATTGGATATCCGGCGGCGCGTCCGCCCGAAGGAGAATCGCCCGATGCTGCGTTATCTCGTCCCGGCCCTGGCGCTTGCGCTGGTGGCGGGTTGTTCCAGTCACTCGGCAGGCGGCAAGTCCGCTGCGGGGGGCGACTGGAACCACTGGCTCTGCGACAGCGAGGCCGAAGTGGGGTGGCGCTACGTTGACCCCAGCAAGTCGGTCGTCGATCTGAAGCTGGGAGAGGATGACGTGGTTCATCACCTGGAAGAGGAACCCGGCGGCTCCGGCGCTTTCTATAGCGACGGGCTGATCGGCTTGAGCATCAAAGGCGACCAGGGCCTGGTCTACTGGGTCGAGAGCAACGACCTGATCGGCCGCGGTTGCAAGGCGCGCTGAGCGCCGACTGTCCGGCACGCGCCGGAAGACTTGAACACGGCCTGCCCCTGCGGCAGGCTTCCAAACATGTAGTTAAGGGGCTCGTGCAACCGAGCCTGACTTCTGGGAGAAGCGAAGACCATGGCACTCATCAGCATGCGCCAAATGCTGGACCACGCCGCCGAGTTCGGCTACGGCGTTCCGGCTTTCAACGTCAACAACCTCGAGCAGATGCGCGCCATCATGGAAGCGGCCGACAAGACCGATTCCCCGGTGATCGTGCAGGCCTCCGCTGGTGCCCGCAAATACGCCGGTGCGCCCTTCCTGCGCCACCTGATCCTCGCGGCCATCGAAGAATTCCCGCACATCCCGGTGTGCATGCACCAGGACCACGGCACCAGCCCTGACGTCTGCCAGCGCTCCATCCAGCTGGGCTTCTCCTCCGTCATGATGGACGGCTCGCTGAAGGAAGACGGCAAGACCCCGGCCGACTACGACTACAACGTCCGCGTCACCCAGCAGACCGTTGCCTTCGCCCACGCCTGCGGCGTGTCCGTGGAGGGTGAACTGGGCTGCCTGGGCTCCCTGGAAACCGGCATGGCCGGTGAGGAAGACGGCGTTGGCGCCGAAGGCGTGCTGGACCACAGCCAGCTGCTGACCGATCCGGAAGAAGCCGCGGACTTCGTCAAGAAGACCCAGGTCGATGCCCTGGCCATCGCCATCGGCACCAGCCACGGCGCCTACAAGTTCACCAAGCCGCCGACCGGCGACGTGCTCTCCATCGAGCGCATCAAGGAAATCCACAAGCGCATCCCCAACACCCACCTGGTGATGCACGGCTCCTCCTCGGTGCCGCAAGAGTGGCTGAAGGTGATCAACGAGTTCGGCGGCGACATCAAGGAAACCTACGGCGTGCCGGTCGAGGAAATCGTCGAAGGCATCAAGCACGGCGTGCGCAAGGTCAACATCGACACCGACCTGCGCCTGGCCTCCACCGGAGCCATCCGCCGCATGATGGCCGAGCAGCCGAGCGAGTTCGACCCGCGCAAGTTCTTCGCCCAGACCATCGTCGCCATGCGCGATATCTGCATCGCCCGCTACGAAGCCTTCGGCACCGCCGGCCATGCCTCCAAGATCAAGCCGATTTCCCTGGAAGGCATGTTCCAGCGTTACGCCAAGGGTGAGCTGGTGTCGAAGGTCAACTGATCCCGCGCCTGGTCCCTGCTCTGTTCCATAAGAGCTGAAGAGCCCCGCCCTGCGGGGCTCTTTCGTATTCGCCAGAAGGAAATTGCCGATGCTGCGTGCGTTGTTTTGTGTCCTGCTGCTGACGCTTCTCAGCGCTTGTTCGCTGCGTCCGGCCGCGCCTGTTGCGCCGCCGGCCGAGCCGCCGGTGGACCTGCCGGTGGACGCACAGAACTGCCTGACCCATCAGGAGTGCACGCTGAAGACCTCGCGCACCCTGCTGTTCGTCTTCGACTATGCCGAGGCGGGCGCAGCCCTGGTAGAAAACGAGAAGCGCGTACTCAGCACGCCGGAAAAGGCGCCGAAGAAAGGCTGGCCGGCGATCCGCATCCAGCTCGCCGATCCGGATGGTGGCCGCTTCGAGTTCTCCAGCGAATGCCGGCAGAAGCGCTGCCGTATCAAGGAATCGCGTCTGCTCAGCTGCTACCGTAGTTACCTTGATGGAAAGACCACTCTCGACGGCAAGGCCTGCCGGTTCCGCTGAGCGCTGGTGCTCGGGCCGGGCGGGCTCTGGAGGCACGATGACGGATGTACATGGCAGTGCGCAGGAAGGTTTCTCCCGTGAAGCGAAGGCCTACGCCCATGGGCGCCCGGACTATCCGGACGAGCTGCTGGGCTGGCTCGGCGAAGAGCTGGGCATCGGTGCCGGCAAGGAAGTGGTCGACCTCGGCGCAGGTACCGGGAAGTTCACTTCCTTGTTGTTGCGCACCGGTGCGCAGGTCACCGCCATCGAGCCGGTGGCGGCCATGCGCGAGCAGCTCGGCGCTTCACTGCCCGTCGTGAAGGTGCTCGATGGCACAGCCCAGGCGATGCCGCTGGTGGCGGAAAGCGTCGATGCGCTGACCTGCGCCCAGGCCTTCCACTGGTTCGCCGACGAGCGGGCGCTCGAGGAAATCCATCGCGTGCTGCGGCCGGGCGGCCACCTGGGGCTGGTCTGGAATGTGCGCGACGAGCGCGTCGACTGGGTTGCCCAGGTGACGCGCATTCTCGAACGCTACGAAGGCAGCACGCCGCGCTTCCACACCGGGCAGTGGCGCCGCGCCTTTGCCGGGTCGCGCTTCGAAGACCTGCGCCTGCGCGAATTCAGCTACCAGCACATCGGCCCGCCGGAGCAGGTGATTGTCGCGCGTACCCTGTCGGTGAGCTTCATCGCGGCGTTGCCCGACGAGCAGAAGCAGCGGGTCGCCGAGCAACTTCACGAGCTGATCGCCACGCACCCCGCGCTGAAGGGGCGCAGCGAAGTCGCCTTCCCCTATCGCACCGAGGCCTACAGCACCCGCGCGCTGGCCTGACCGGGGAATGCGGTAGACTGGTGGGCGTTTCCTCCGCCAGTCGTATCCCATGCAGCCGCTTCGCTATCTCCAGGCCTATCCGCCACAACTTCAGGATCAGGTGCGCCAGCTCATCGAGCAGGACCGCCTCGGCGAGTACCTGGAGCGCCGCTATCCGGGTCGTCATGACGTGCAGAGCGACAAGGCGCTGTACGGCTACGCCATGGACCTCAAGCAGCAGTACATGCGCACCGCGCCCGCGGTGGACAAGGTGCTCTACGACAACAAGCTGGACGTGGTGCAGCGTGCGCTGGGCCTGAACACGGCGATCTCCCGCGTGCAGGGCGGCAAGCTCAAGGCGAAGAAGGAAATCCGCGTCGCCTCGCTGTTCAAGGACGCGGCCCCTGAATTCCTGCAGATGATCGTCGTCCACGAACTGGCGCACCTGAAGGAGCGCGATCACAGCAAGGCCTTCTACCAGCTCTGCGAGCACATGCTGCCCGGCTATCACCAGCTGGAGTTCGACCTGCGTGTCTATCTGACCTGGCGCGACCTGCCTCAGTAGTACAGTCGCCCCAGGTAGAGCAGCCCCAGGCACCACGGCAGCAGCAGGGCGAAGCCCAGATAGCGCAGCGCCGTGCGCGGGCCGCTCTCGCCCCGGTTCAGCCAATTGACGCCCGCCAGCACCAGCGCATAGGTCGCCAGGCCTGCCAGCAGCCATTCGTACTGCTCCGTCGTGGGCGAAACCGGCCCGAGGTGGGTATGGGTGAGGTGCCATGCGCAAAGAGCGATTGCCGGCACCAGTAGGGCCGATGCCACCAGGACTCGCCCGGCGAGGCGCAGCAGGAAGGCGATCAGCATCCCAGCCAGGCCGGCGCTGGCGATCAGCACGGCAAACAACTGGTCGAGATAGACGAGATCGGGTGCGGGTTCGAGCGAGCGGGGTTGCGCGAGCAGGCGCAGCAAGGGTGCGCCGAGCAGAAGGGCGATCAGGCAGAACAGCCAGCCTGGCAGGGCGCGTGGCATGCGAAGCTCCTGATGAAGTTGCTGCGGGAAGCCCCTGACGCGCCGGATGGGGTCGGTCGCCTGGGGTTGTTCGCCGCCGCAAAGCCCAGATTAATCAATGATTTGGCGAAATGCCATAACTTTGTCGGGAATGATTCCCGAAAATGAGAAGGCCCCTCCGGGGAGGGGCCTTTCTATCAGAACAGGTCGATCGGCGCTTCTTCGTCCGCCGGCATGCCGCTGCCGGGAGCGCTGCCGGGCGCCAGTTCGTTCATCGATGGCGGCGTGTCTTCGTTCTTGAACAGTTCGAAGTACGCGCCTGGGGTGCCCGGAGGCGCAGCACGGCCGGTGACCGGGTCGATGCGCAGGCTGACCAGGCCGGGCGGCTCGGGCAGCAAGTGCGACGGCTTGTCTTTCAGCGCCGCGCCCATGTAGCGCATCCAGATCGGCAGGGCGACGTTGCCGCCGTATTCGGCGCGGCCGAGGCTTTCCGGCTGGTCGAAGCCCACCCAGACGGTGGTCATGTAGTCGGCGTTGAAGCCGGAGAACCAGGCGTCCTTGGACTCGTTGGTGGTGCCGGTCTTGCCCGCCAGATCATCGCGCTTGAGCGCCAGTGCGCGACGGCCTGTGCCGCGCTTGATCACGTCCTGCAGCATGCTGGTCATGATGTACGCGGTACGTGCATCGATGACGCGTTCGGCGGCCGCTGGCTCGATGGTGGTCTTGGCCTGGCTCGGGTCGTCGTTGCCGAAGGCGTCGGTGGCGGCCGGTTGCGGCTGCGCCTGCACCTGTTCCTCGTTCTGCGGAATGCTCGGCGGGTTGGCCTGGTAAAGCACCTGCCCGTCGCGGCTTTCGATGCGCTGCACGATGTAGGGCGCGACCTTGAAGCCGCCGTTGGCGAAGACGGTCCAGGCGCTGGCGATCTCCATCGGGGTCAGGGTCGCGGTGCCCAGGGCCATGGACAGGTTCGGCGGCAGGTCGTCCTTGTTCAGGCCGAACTTGCTGATGCAGTTGCGTGCGCGGTCGACGCCCAGGGCCTGGAGGATGCGGATCGATACCATGTTGCGCGACTTGTAGAGCGCCTCGCGCATGGGGATCGGGCCGAGGAAGGTGTTGGTGTCGTTCTTCGGACGCCAGACCTTGTCCAGGTACTCGTCATAGAACACCACCGGGGCGTCATTGATCAGCGAGGCGGCGGTGAAGCCGTTGTCCAGCGCACAGCTGTAGATGAACGGCTTGAAGCTGGAGCCGGGCTGGCGACGGGCCTGGGTGGCGCGGTTGTAGTTGCTCTGCTCGAAGGAGAAGCCGCCCACCAGCGCCATGATCGCGCCGTCCTGCGGGTTGAGCGACACCAGGGCGCTCTGCGCGGCGGGCACCTGGGTGAGGCGCAGCGAGCCGTCGTCCTTGCGCTGTACGCGGATCACGTCGCCGGCCTGCACCACGTCGCTGGGCTGGCTGGGCATGCGGCCCATGCTGTTGTTGCTCAGGTAGGGGCGGGCCCATTTCATGCCGTCCCAGCTCAGGACTTCTTCCTTGCCGTCGCGGGTCATGACCATGGCGCCGCTTTTCTCGACCTGGGTGACGATGGCTGGTTCCAGGCCGCCCAGCGGACGCTGCTGCGCGATGGCCTGGCGCCAGGCGTCACGAGTCTTGCCCGGGAGACGCGTCTCGGGGCCGCGGTAGCCGTGTCGCTGATCGTAATCCTGCAGACCTTCGCGCAGGGCGGTGTTGGCGTCTTCCTGCAGGTCGCTGCGCACCGTGGTGTAGACGCGATAGCCCTCGGTGTAGGCATCGCCACCGAAGCGGCCGACCAGTTCGGCGCGGGCCATCTCGGCGATGTATGGGGCCGCCAGCTCCGGAGTCTGGACGTGGTAGGACGCACCAACAGGCTCCTGGATAGCGGCCTGATAACGCGGCTGGTCGATGAAGCCGAGCTTGAGCATGCGCTCAAGAATCCAGTTGCGACGCTCCAGGCTGCGTGCGGCGTTGGCCAGCGGGTTGTAGCGCGACGGTGCCTTGGGCAGGCCGGCGATCATCGCCATCTGCGCCAGGCTCAGGTCCTTGATGGACTTGCCGTAATAGACCTGGGCGGCGGCTTCGACGCCGTAGGCGCGGTTGCCCAGGTAGATCTTGTTGACATAGAGCTCGAGGATCTCGTCCTTGGTGAGCGAGCGCTCGATCTGCAGGGCGAGCAGAATCTCGTTGATCTTGCGGGAGAAGCTTCGCTCGTTGGTGAGGAAGTAGTTCTTCGCCACCTGCATGGTGATGGTACTGCCGCCGGTCTGGATGTGGCCGGTTTTCAATAATTGCGCGGCAGCACGCATCAGGCTTTTGACGTCCACGCCATAATGGTTGGCGAAATTGTCATCTTCAGCCGATAACAGTGCGTGGGTGAAATCCGGGGGGATTTCAGCAAATCGAATCGGCGTTCGGCGCATCTCGCCAAACTCTGCTATCAATTTGTTATCAGCACTGTACACGCGCAGCGGCATCTGCAGCCGCACGTTGCGCAAGGCCTCCACGGACGGGAGGTTCGGGCTGAGGTACAGATAGGCGCCGCTGAAACTGAGCAGCACTCCACAAATAATGGTGACGCAGGTCCACCACAGAAACTTCAGCAGGCGCATCGGGAAGGTCTTGGATTTCCAGGGAAAAGAAAGAGTTAAGCGGATGGCGCGGTAAAAAGGGAAAAGCTGATCACATTATAAGCAGTTTTTTTGCTGGCGAGCCATTTGCGAAGCTGTCAAGTCTGGTATCTAATGTGGAAAAACATAAATCGTCCGTAAGTCTCGGATGCTGATAGGAAATCAGTCGTGCTAGGGCTCTTCAATAAGAAAGCGAACACGCTGCTGGGGATAGACATCAGTTCGACTTCGGTCAAACTTCTCGAATTGAGCCGCTCTGGAGGCCGCTACAAGGTAGAGGCCTACGCTGTCGAGCCGCTCCCGCCCAATGCAGTGGTAGAAAAGAACATCGCTGAGCTGGAGGGTGTCGGCCAGGCGTTGTCACGTGTGGTCGCCAAGGCGCGGACCGCAGTGAAGACGTCTGCGGTCGCGGTTGCCGGCTCGGCGGTCATCACTAAAACCATCGAGATGGATGGCGGACTCTCGGACGACGAGCTGGAGAATCAGCTCAAGATCGAGGCCGACCAGTACATCCCCTATCCCCTCGAAGAGGTCGCGATCGACTTCGAGGTGCAGGGCACGTCCGCACGCAACGCGGATCGCGTCGATGTTCTTCTCGCCGCATGCCGGAAGGAGAACGTCGAGGTGCGCGAAGCTGCGCTGGCGCTCGCGGGCCTGACGGCCAAGGTCGTCGACGTCGAAGCCTACGCGCTGGAGCGAGCGTTCAGTCTGCTGGGAGACCAGTTGGGCGGCAATGCCGACGAGCTCACAGTTGCGGTGGTCGATATCGGCGCCACCATGACCACGCTGAGCGTCCTGCACCATGGCCGCACCATCTATACGCGTGAGCAGCTGTTCGGCGGGCGTCAGCTCACCGAGGAGATCCAGCGTCGCTATGGGCTGTCGGTCGAGGAAGCGGGTCTCGCCAAGAAACAGGGCGGTCTTCCGGATGACTACGACAGCGAAGTGCTGCAGCCGTTCAAGGACGCCGTGGTTCAGCAGGTGTCGCGTTCGCTGCAGTTCTTCTTCGCGGCCGGCCAGTTCAATGATGTGGACTACATCCTGCTGGCGGGAGGCACTGCGTCCATTCCTGACCTGGATCGCCTGATCCAGCAGAAGATCGGCACTCCGACCCTGGTGGCCAACCCTTTCGCGGACATGGTGCTGAGCGGCAAGGTCAACGCTGGTGCGCTGGCCAGTGATGCGCCCGCGCTGATGATTGCCTGCGGTCTGGCGATGAGGAGTTTCGACTGATGGCACGCATCAACCTATTGCCGTGGCGGGAGCAGCTGCGCGAGGAACGCAAGCAGCGCTTCCTGGTGATCCTGGGTGCCGTTCTGCTGGCTTCCGGGGCGATCGTTTTCCTGGGGGATCAGTACTTCAACTCTGCCATCGAGAACCAGGCTGCGCGCAACGACTTCCTGCGCAAGGAAATCGCCGTGCTGGATGCGCGCATCAAGGAGATCAGTGAGCTGAAGACCCGTCGCCAGCAATTGCTGGAGCGGATGAAGATCATTCAGGACCTGCAGGGTAACCGTCCGATCATTGGCCGGGTGTTCGACCAACTGGTCCGCACCTTGCCTGATGGCGTCTACTTCACTGAGTTGAAGATGGCCGGGAAGTCCATTGCCATTGCCGGCGCGGCCGAGTCCAACAACCGCGTCTCCAACCTCATGCGCAACCTCGATTCGTCGGAATGGCTGACTTCGCCGAACCTGACCGAAGTGAAGGCTGTCACCCAGGGCGCCCTGGATCAGGCAAACGTCTTCCAGTTGACGGTGCAGCAGACCCAGCCCGGTAGCGAGGAACAGGACAAGCAGAGTACCCCGCAAGGAGCCAAGAAATGAGTCTGGCCAGTTCTCTTGAGAGCTTGCGCAAGGTCGATATCAACGATCTTGACCTGAATAACCTTGGTTCCTGGCCGGCAGCAGTCAAGGTCATCGCCTGTATCCTGCTGATGGCCGTGGTTCTCGCGCTTGGCTACAACTTCCATCTGAAGGACCTGCAGGACCAGCTCGACCGCAATCGCCAGGAAGAGCAGACCCTCAAGCAGCAGTTCTCGACCAAGGCCTTCCAGGCGGCGAATCTGGAAGCCTACAAGGTGCAGATGAAGGAGATGGAAGAATCCTTCGGTGCCCTGCTGCGTCAGCTTCCGAGTGATACCGAGGTGCCCGGCCTGCTGGAAGACATCACCCGCACCGGCCTGGGTAGCGGTCTGGAGTTCGAAGAGATCAAGCTGCTGCCGGAAGTGACTCAGCAGTTTTATATCGAGCTCCCGATCCAGATCAGCGTCGTAGGCGGATACCACGACCTGGCGACCTTCGTCAGTGGCGTGTCCAGCCTGCCGCGGATCGTCACGCTGCATGACTTCGACATCAAGCCGGCGAGTTCGGACAGCACCTCCAAGCTGCGCATGAGCATCCTGGCGAAAACCTATCGGTACAACGACAAGGGCGTGAAGGCAACTGCCCCGGCGGCTGGAGCGAAGACAGGAGCTAAGAAATGAGGGGGCGCCTGATCATTTGCAGTTTCCTGCTCCTGACCTTGAACGGTTGTGGTTCGGGTAGTGATTTTGCCGACCTGCAGGGTTACATGGACGAAGTCCGCGCTCGCCCGAAGGGGACGATCGAGCCGCTGCCCAAGTTCCAGACCTACGAGGCCTTTACTTATAGCGCTTCATCCCTGCGCAGCCCGTTCCAGCCGCCGGTGAAGATCGACCTGGCGGTCAAGCAGAAGGGCAACAGGGTCATCAAGCCCGATGAGACGCGGGTCAAGCAGTTCCTCGAAGGCTTCAACATCGAAACCTTTGAAATGGTCGGCACCCTGGCCAAGGACAGTCAGGTATTTGCCCTCGTGAAAGGTGCAGGAGGGGTGCATCGGGTGCGAGTGGGTGACTACCTTGGGCGTAACGACGGCAAGATCGTTGCGATCAACGAAGCCAAGATCGACGTGATTGAAATCGTTCCTGATGGTGAGGGTGGCTGGCTGGAGCGTCCGCGCAGTCTGACTCTCAAGGAACGCTCCTAAGGGCGGGGATGAACATGGATAACAAACAGCAGTCTGCACGACGGATTCAGACGATGAATAGAAAGCTTTCCCGCCTCGGCATTTCCGTGCTCGCGGCCGTATTCGCGCCGGCCCTGCTGGCCGCGAACCTGCAGAGTGTCGACGTGGCGGCGCTGCCGGGTGATCGCGTGGAGCTGAAGCTGGGCTTCGACGAGCCGGTGGCTGCGCCGCGTGGCTACACCATCGAGCAGCCGGCGCGAATCGCGCTGGACCTGCCGGGTGTGCAGAACAAACTGGGCAGCAAGAACCGCGAGCTGGGCGTGGGTAATGCCCGCAGCCTCACCGTGGTCGAGGCGAAGGACCGTACTCGCCTGATCGTCAACCTGGCGACCCTCGTGCCCTACAGTACCCGTGCGGAAGGTTCGAACCTGTTCGTCGTGGTGGGCGCGGGCGCAGCGACTTCCAGCTCCTATGCCTCCGCGGCGCCGACAGCGGCTCCGGCGGCCAAGCCCGCTCAGCCCAAGCCGTACGTCCCGGCTGGCAAGGCGATTCGTAATATCGACTTCCAGCGTGGCGAGCAAGGCGAAGGCAATGTCGTGATCGATCTGTCCGATCCGACTGTCAGCCCGGACATCCAGGAGCAGGGCGGCAAGATCCGCCTGGACTTCCCGCGTACCCAACTGCCGGACAATCTGCGCGTCCGTCTGGACGTGAAGGACTTCGCGACGCCGGTGCAACTGGTCAACGCTTCTACGGTTGGCGACAAGGCCAGCATCACCATCGAGCCGACCGGCCTGTACGACTACCTCGTCTACCAGACCGACAATCGCATGACCGTCAGCATCAAGCCGCTGACCCAGGACGATGCCGAGAAGCGCAAGAAGGACACCTTCGCCTACACCGGTGAAAAACTGTCGCTGAACTTCCAGGACATCGATGTGCGCTCGGTGCTGCAGCTGATCGCGGATTTCACCGACCTGAACCTGGTGGCTTCGGATACCGTGCAGGGCAACATCACTCTGCGCCTGCAGAACGTGCCGTGGGATCAGGCGCTGGATCTGGTGCTCAAGACCAAGGGTCTGGACAAGCGCAAGGTCGGCAACGTGCTGCTGGTCGCGCCGGCTGACGAGATCGCGGCTCGCGAACGTCAAGAACTGGAAGCGCAGAAGCAGATCTCCGAGCTGGCTCCGCTGCGTCGCGAGCTGATTCAGGTGAACTACGCCAAGGCGGCGGACATTGCCAAGCTGTTCAGCTCTGTCACGGGTAGCGGTGCCTCCGCTCCCGGCGTTGCGGTGGCTGCACAGGGCGACAATCGCGGCTCGATCACTGTGGATGACCGTACCAATAGCATCATCGCTTACCAGACCCAGGATCGCCTGGACGAGCTCCGCCGCATCGTGGCCCAGCTGGACATTCCGGTCCGTCAGGTGATGATCGAGGCGCGCATCGTCGAAGCCAACGTCGACTACACCAAGGAGCTGGGTGTGAACTGGAGCGGCTCGCTCTCCGGTCATGGCAACTTCGATGTCTCCGGCGGCACCAACAGCACCGGAAACACCTTCGTTGACCTTGGGGCTTCAAGCACCACTCCGACTTCGGGCATCAGCATCGGCTTCACCACCAGCAACACCATTCTGGACCTCCAGCTCAACGCCATGGAGAAAACCGGTAACGGTGAGGTGGTGTCCCAGCCGAAGGTCGTCACTTCGGACAAGGAAACCGCGAAGATCCTGAAAGGCTCGGAGATTCCCTATCAGGAAGCCAGCTCCAGCGGCGCGACCTCGGTGTCCTTCAAGGAAGCGGCGCTGTCCCTGGAGGTGACCCCGCAGATCACTCCGGACAACCGCATCATCATGGAAGTGAAGGTCAACAAGGACGAGCCGGACTACGCCAACGCCCTGAACGGCGTACCGCCGATCAAGAAGAACGAGGTGAACGCGAAAGTGCTGGTCAACGATGGCGAAACCATCGTGATTGGTGGCGTGTTCTCCAACACCCAGACCAAGTCCACGGCCAAGGTGCCGTTCCTGGGCGACGTGCCGATGATCGGCCGCCTGTTCAAGAACGACTATGTGACCGACAGCAAGAACGAGCTGCTGGTTTTCCTTACCCCGCGGATCATGAATAATCAGGCCATTGCAATCGGCCGTTGATCAATGTCGTGTCCAATTTGATTCTGGTAGGCCCGATGGGGGCTGGTAAAAGCACCATCGGGCGTCTTCTCGCCAAAGAGCTTCACCTCGTCTTCAAAGATTCGGATAAAGAAATCGAGCAGCGCTGCGGAGCCAACATCCCCTGGATATTCGATGTCGAGGGCGAGGCTGGCTTCCGTGAGCGTGAGCAGGCGATGCTGGCCGAGCTGTGCGATGAAGGGGGCATGGTCATCGCCACGGGCGGCGGCGCCGTCATGCGTGACGCCAATCGGCTCATCCTCAAGGGTGGCGGCAAGGTGATTTACCTGCACGCTTCGGTCGAGCAGCAGATTTCCCGTACGGCGCGCGACAAGAATCGCCCGTTGCTGCAGAAGCCCAATCCGGAGCAGATCCTTCGTGATCTCATGCAGATGCGCGATCCGCTTTATCGCGAAATTGCCGACGTGATCATCGAAACCGACGAGCGGCCTCCGCGTCTTGTCGTGCTGGAGATCATCGAGCGCCTGCGTGAGCTGGAGCGCCATTAACGGCGCTGCAATCTGCGGTATCCTAGTCCCCTTTATTGCCTGGGGGTTTCATGCGCACACTCAACGTCGATCTGGCCGATCGCAGCTACCCGATCTATATCGGCGAAGGGCTGCTGGATGATCTGCGCTACTTCGAGCCGCACATCCGTGGCCGTCAGGTAGCCATCGTCACCAACGAAACCATCGCGCCGCTGTACCTGGATCGACTGCAGAAGACCCTGGCCGGCTACAAGGTCACCACGGTCGTGCTCCCCGACGGCGAAGCCTACAAGCAGTGGGAAACCCTGCAGCTGATCTTCGATGGTCTGCTGACCGCGCGGCACGACCGCAAGACCACCCTGATCGCCCTGGGCGGCGGCGTCATCGGCGACATGACCGGTTTCGCCGCAGCCTGTTACCAGCGCGGCGTCGACTTTATTCAGGTTCCGACCACCCTGCTGTCCCAGGTCGATTCCTCCGTGGGCGGCAAGACCGGCATCAACCACCCGCTGGGCAAGAACATGGTCGGGGCCTTCTACCAGCCTCAGGCTGTGATCATCGATACCGCGACCCTGAAGACCCTGCCGCCGCGCGAGCTGTCGGCGGGCCTGGCGGAAGTGATCAAGTACGGGTTCATCTGCGACGAGCCTTTCCTCGCCTGGCTGGAAGCGCACATGGATGATCTGCTGGCGCTGGAGCCGACAGCGCTGACCGAAGCCATCGAGCGCTCCTGCGCTGCCAAGGCCCGCGTAGTCGGTGCCGACGAGAAGGAAACCGGCGTCCGGGCCACCCTCAATCTGGGCCACACCTTCGGCCATGCCATCGAGACCCACATGGGGTATGGCGTGTGGCTGCACGGCGAAGCCGTGGGTGCGGGAACCGTGATGGCACTTGAGATGTCGCATCGGCTGGGATGGTTGACAAAGGCCGAGCTCGATCGCGGCATCCGTCTGCTCTCCGCAGCGAAGCTGCCGGTGGTCCCGCCGCAGGAAATGAACGCCGAGCATTTTCTCGAGCACATGGCCGTTGACAAGAAAGTGCTCGATGGCCGTCTGCGTCTGGTATTGCTCCAAGGGCTGGGGGGCGCGGTCGTGACCGCCGAATTCCCCCGTGAGATTCTGGAAGAAACACTGCGCGCTGACTACCAGGCACTGGTCGGTCAGGCAGGAGAACACTGAGGTCCCATGTCCAGCTTGCATGCCGATGAGGCCTTCCTGGCCCACTACCAGTTCAGTCACGACCCGTTCGCACCGCGGGTTCCGGGCTTCAAGTTCTTTCCGGCGCAGCGCAAGCCCGTACTGGGTCAGCTGCACCACCTGGCGCGATACAGCCAGCTGCTGCTGGCCGTGACCGGCCCGCTGGGTAGTGGCAAGACCCTGTTGCGCCAGGCCCTGGTGGCCAGCACCAACAAGGACGCCGTCTCCAGCGTAGTGATTTCCGGTCGCTCGGTGACCGATGAAGCCACTCTGCTGCGTCAGCTCGCACAAGGACTGGGCATCACCCAGACCAGCATCGAGCCGATCCTCGCCAAGGTCGCCCAGCTGGCGATCACCGGCCAGGACGTCTACCTGCTGGTGGATGACGCCGAGCAACTGCGCGACGACGCCCTCGAAGTTCTGCTGCTGCTGGCGGCCGGCAACTCCGAAGCGCGCCTGCACGTCTTCCTGTTCGGCGAGCCCGAGCTGCTGTCGCGCCTCGAGGTGCTGTCCGAGGGCGAGGAGCGCTTCCACGCCATCGAGCTTCAGCCGTACAGCGAGGAAGAGACCCGTGAGTACCTGGCGCAACGCCTCGAGGGTGCAGGACAGGGTATCGAGCTGATCTCGGCCGACCTGCTGGCTGACATCCACGAGCAGTCCGGCGGCTGGCCCGGCACCATCAACCAGACCGCCCGCGACGCCATGATCGAGGCGATGCTGGCTGACCGCAGTGGCGAGCGCAAAGCCGCCGGTGCCGGCTTCAAGCTGCCGAAGAAGCACCTGGCGATCCTTGGCGTGGTTGCCATCGGCGTCATCGCCGCCTGGTTCATGCAGGGCAAGACTACCAAGCCGGAGACTGCGAGCAACACCACTGCGCAGACTTCGTCGCAACTGCCGCTGGGTGGCGCTGCTGCTCCGCAGCCGGGCGCGCAGCCGCAGCCGGATGCCCAGGGCAATGGCCCGTCGGTGGAGTTCGCCGGCTCCAACCAGCCGCTGCCGTTGCCGCTGGTGGGCGAAAGCCAGCCGGTGATCCGCGAACCCATGGCCCAGGCCGGTGGCCAGGAAGATGCCGACGAAGGCGGCATGCCTTCGGCAGCCATCCCTCCCACTGTGACCACCACCGCGCCGCCGGTGACCCCGCTGGCGAACAATGGCCCGAAACCACTGAACCCGGTGCCGGCGGCTCCCGTCCAGCAGCAGGCTGCGATCCAGCCAGCTCCGACTCCTGCGCCCACGCCGCGTGCGGAGCCGGTCAAGCCGGCCGCCACCGCGCCGGCCAAGCCCGCCCAGGCCGCCAAGCCGGCTGTGACCAAGCCCGCCACCACCGTTGCCAGCGCCAAGCCGGCGACTGCTGCTAGCAAGCCCGCCGCAGCAACCGGTAGTGCCGGCGGCAGCAGCTGGTACCAGTCCCAGGCCGGTTCGCGCTACTCCGTGCAGGTGCTGGGCACCGGCTCCGAAGCCAGCGCGAAGGCCTTCATCAGCCAGCAGGGCGGCGGCGACTACCGCTACTTCCGCAAGAACCTGCAGGGCAAGCCGTTCTACGTCGTGACCTATGGCAGCTTCGCCGACCGCGCCTCCGCGCAGGCGGCGATCAAGAAGTTGCCGGCGAAGATCCAGGCTTCCAAGCCCTGGGCTCGTCCGTTCTCCAGCATCCAGCAGGACATCGCCGGGGCGCGCTGAAAGGTCGCAGTGTCGCAATGCTGAAAAAGCCGAGCCCCATACCCTGGGGCTCGGCTTTTTTATTGGCTTGTGTCTTTTGCTGCATTCTTATAAAAATGCGACATCGGGTGTCAGCAGTGCGTCAAAAAAAACAGTGACGTCGCTTTCCCCATGTGTACAATGACCTCCCTTTGCCTATCGGAAACTTGCCGCTTGAGCGAGTAGACAGGCGAAGTGCTTGAAGAGGGTCTGCTGACGTTTCGTCATGGCCAGGGCCGGAACCGCCGCCACGTTGGGTAAGACGTGGCATCTCGCGCGGAGCGGTCATTCCAGGTGAACCAGGGGCTACAACGGCGCTGCACGATAGATGCGGCCCGAGCCTTTGGGGTGCGCGGGAAACGAGCCTGTACGGCGAAACAGGGCGATGGCGAAACGTCAGCAGACCCTGGAATTTATAAAAGTTTTGCCGGTGAGAGTTCCCTATGAAAGCAGGTCTGTACCATCCTGAGACGTTCAAGGATAACTGCGGATTCGGTCTGATCGCCCATATGACGGGCGAGGCAAGCCACGAACTTCTGCAAACCGCCATCGAAGCACTGACCTGCATGACCCACCGAGGTGGGATCAACGCGGACGGGAAAACCGGGGACGGCTGTGGGCTGCTGATCCAGAAGCCCGACCAGTTCCTGCGCGCCGTGGCCCAAGAGTCCTTCAGCGCCGAGCTGCCCGCCCAATACGCCGTGGGCATGGTCTTCTTCAATCAGGACCCGGTGAAAGCCGAAGCCGCCCGCGCGAACATGAATCGCGAGATCGAGCGCGCCGGCCTGAAGCTGGTCGGCTGGCGCAAGGTGCCGATCGACACCAGCGTCCTGGGTCGCCTGGCGCTGGAGCGCCTGCCGCAGATCGAACAGGTGTTCATCGGCGGCGAAGGCCTGTCCGACCAGGAATTCGCGGTCAAGCTGTTCAGCTCCCGTCGCCGCTCCTCCGTGGCCAACGCCGAGGACGCCGATCACTACATCTGCAGCTTCTCGCACAAGACCATCATCTATAAGGGCCTGATGATGCCGGCGGACCTCGCCGCCTTCTATCCGGACCTCTCCGACGAGCGCCTGAAGACCGCCATCTGCGTCTTCCACCAGCGCTTCTCGACCAACACCCTGCCGAAATGGCCGCTGGCCCAGCCGTTCCGCCTGCTGGCGCACAACGGCGAGATCAACACCATCACCGGCAACCGCAATTGGGCCCAGGCCCGTCGCGCCAAGTTCGCCAACGAGTGGATGCCGGACTTGGACGAGCTCGGCCCGCTGGTCAACCGCGTGGGCTCCGACTCCTCCAGCATGGACAACATGCTCGAGCTGATGGTCACCGGCGGCATGGACATGTTCCGTGGCCTGCGCATGATCATTCCGCCGGCCTGGCAGAACGTCGAGACCATGGACGCCGACCTGCGCGCGTTCTACGAATTCAACTCGCTGCACATGGAGCCGTGGGACGGCCCCGCCGGCGTCGTGCTGACCGACGGCCGCTATGCCGTCTGCCTGCTCGACCGCAACGGCCTGCGTCCCTCGCGCTGGGTCACCACCAAGAACGGCTACATCACCCTCGCCTCGGAAATCGGCGTGTGGGACTACAAGCCCGAGGACGTCATCGCCAAGGGCCGTGTCGGTCCGGGCCAGATCCTCGCGGTGGACACCGAGACCGGCCAGCTGCTGCAGACTGAGGACATCGACAACCGCCTGAAGTCGCGCCACCCTTATAAGCAGTGGCTGCGCCAGAGCGCGCTGCGCATCCAGGCGACCCTGGATGATGACCAGGGCGTTGCCAGCTATGACGGCGACCAGCTCAAGCAATACATGAAGATGTTCCAGGTCACCTTCGAGGAACGTGACCAGGTGCTGCGCCCGCTCGCCGAGCAGGGCCAGGAAGCGGTCGGCTCCATGGGCGACGACACCCCGATGGCGGTGCTGTCCAAGCGCATCCGCTCGCCCTACGACTACTTCCGCCAGGTCTTCGCGCAGGTCACCAACCCGCCGATCGACCCGCTGCGCGAAGCGATCGTGATGTCCCTGGAAACCTGTCTGGGCATCGAGCAGAACATCTTCGAAGAGTCTCCGCACCACGCCAACCAGGCGATCCTGACCACCCCGGTGATCTCCCCGGCGAAGTGGCGGACCCTGATGAACCTGGAGCGTCCGGGCTTCGACCTGCACCACATCGACCTGAACTACGACGAGTCCGTCGGCCTCGAAACGGCCGTACGCAACATCGCCGATCAGGCCGAGGAAGCCGTGCGCGCCGGCAAGGTGCTGCTGGTGCTGTCCGACCGTCACATCGCCCCCGGCAAGCTGCCGGTGCATGCGGCCCTGGCCGTCGGCGCCGTGCACCACCGCCTGGTGCAGACCGGCCTGCGTTGCGACTCCAACATCCTGGTGGAAACCGCCACCGCCCGTGACCCGCACCACTTCGCGGTTCTCGTGGGCTTTGGCGCGTCCGCGGTCTACCCGTACCTCGCCTACGAAGTGCTGGCCGACCTGATCCGTACCGGCGAAGTGCTGGGCGACCTCTATGAGGTCTTCAAGTACTACCGCAAGGGCATCTCCAAGGGGATGCTGAAGATCCTCTCGAAGATGGGCATCTCCACCATCGCCTCCTACCGTGGCGCCCAGCTGTTCGAAGCCATCGGCCTGGCCGACGAAGTCACCGGCCTGTGCTTCCCGGGTACCCCGAGCCGCATCCAGGGCGCGCGCTTCCTCGACATCGAGAACGAGCAGAAGCTGCTGGCCTTCGAGGCCTGGAACAACCGCAAGCCGATCCAGCAGGGTGGCCTGCTGAAGTTCGTCTACGGCGGCGAATACCACGCCTATAACCCGGATGTGGTGAACACCCTGCAGGCCGCTGTGCAGCAAGGTGATTACGCCAGGTTCAAGGAATACACCGCTCTGGTGGACAGCCGCCCGGTGTCGATGCTGCGCGACCTGCTCAAGGTGAAGACCGTCGAGCAGCCGCTGAGCCTGGACGAGATCGAGCCGCTGGAATCCATCTTCAAGCGCTTCGACGCCGCCGGCATCTCCCTCGGTGCGCTGTCGCCGGAGGCCCACGAGGCCCTGGCCGAAGCCATGAACCGCCTGGGTGGGCGCTCCAACTCCGGTGAGGGCGGTGAAGACCCGGCGCGCTATGGCACGCTGAAGAGTTCGAAGATCAAGCAGGTGGCCACCGGCCGCTTTGGCGTCACCCCGGAATACCTGGTCAACGCCGAAGTCCTGCAGATCAAGGTGGCTCAGGGCGCCAAGCCTGGTGAAGGTGGCCAGCTGCCTGGCGGCAAGGTCAACGGCCTGATCGCCCGCCTGCGCTATGCGGTCCCCGGCGTGACCCTGATCTCGCCGCCGCCGCACCACGACATCTACTCCATCGAAGACCTTGCCCAGCTGATCTTCGACCTCAAGCAGGTCAACCCGCAGGCGCTGGTATCGGTGAAGCTGGTTTCCGAGCCCGGCGTCGGCACCATCGCCGCCGGCGTGGCCAAGGCCTATGCCGACCTGATCACCATCTCCGGCTATGACGGCGGTACCGGTGCTTCGCCGATCACCTCCATCAAGTACGCGGGTTCCCCGTGGGAGCTGGGCCTCGCCGAGGCGCACCAGACCCTGCGCGGCAACGACCTGCGCGGCAAGGTCCGGGTGCAGACCGACGGCGGCCTGAAGACCGGCCTGGACGTCATCAAGGCGGCCATCCTCGGCGCCGAGAGCTTCGGTTTCGGCACCGCGCCGATGATCGCCCTGGGCTGCAAATACCTGCGTATCTGCCACCTGAACAACTGCGCCACTGGCGTCGCCACCCAGAACGACAAGCTGCGCAAGGACCACTTCATCGGTACCGTGGACATGGTGGTGAATTTCTTCACCTTCATTGCCAGCGAGACCCGTGAGTGGCTGGCCAAGCTCGGCGTGCGCAGCCTGGAAGAACTGATCGGCCGTACCGATCTGCTGGAAATCCTGCCGGGCGAGACGCCCAAGCAGGGCAACCTCGACCTCACGCCGCTGCTGGGCAGCGACCTGATCCCGGCCGAGAAGCCGCAGTTCTGCGAAGTCGAGAAGAACCCGCCGTTCGACCAGGGCCTGCTGGCCGAGAAGATGGTCGAGCTGTCGCGCTCCGCTATCCAGGGCGCCAAGGGCGGCGAGTACGAACTGGACATCTGCAACTGCGACCGTTCCATCGGCGCGCGGATTTCCGGCGAGATCGCCAAGGTCCACGGCAACCAGGGCATGGCCAAGTCGCCGATCACCTTCCGCTTCAAGGGTACTGCGGGCCAGAGCTTCGGCGTGTGGAACGCCGGCGGCCTGCACCTGTACCTGGAAGGCGACGCCAACGACTACGTGGGCAAGGGCATGACCGGCGGCAAGCTGATCGTTACCCCGCCCAAGGGCAGCCCATTCAAGTCGCAGGA
Organism: Pseudomonas sp. PDM17; assembly: GCF_014851985.1. NCBI lineage: Bacteria > Pseudomonadati > Pseudomonadota > Gammaproteobacteria > Pseudomonadales > Pseudomonadaceae > Pseudomonas > Pseudomonas sp. PDM17. The sequence continues at coordinate 474,144 of NZ_JACVAT010000003.1, read as the reverse complement.
ATCGGCCATTGTCGGCAACACCTGCCTGTACGGCGCCACTGGCGGCAAGCTGTTCGCCGCCGGTACCGCGGGCGAGCGTTTCGGCGTGCGCAACTCCGGCGCCCATGCCGTGGTTGAAGGTACCGGTGACCACTGCTGCGAATACATGACCGGCGGCTTCATCTGCGTACTGGGCAAGACCGGCTACAACTTCGGCTCCGGCATGACCGGCGGCTTCGCTTATGTTCTCGACATGGACAACACCTTCGTCGACCGCGTGAACCATGAGTTGGTGGAAATCCAGCGCATCAGCGGCGAGGCGATGGAGGCCCAGCGCAACCATCTGCGCAAGGTGCTGGTCGAGTACGTGGCGGAAACGGCGAGCGAGTGGGGCGCACATCTGCTGGAGAACCTCGACGACTACCTGCGTCGGTTCTGGCTGGTGAAACCGAAGGCGGCAAGCCTCGGTTCCCTGCTGACCAGCACTCGTGCCAACCCGCAATAAGCGCCAGAAGTTTGATGAGGTCTGAAAATGTCTGAACGTCTTAACAATGACTTCCAGTTCATCGAAGTCGGGCGCAAGGATCCGAAGAAGAAGCTTCTTCGCCAGCGCAAGCGCGAGTTCGTGGAAATCTACGACCTGTTCAAGCCGCAGCAGGCGGCTGACCAGGCCCACCGTTGCCTGGGCTGCGGCAACCCGTACTGTGAGTGGAAGTGCCCGGTCCACAACTTCATCCCCAACTGGTTGAAGCTGGTCTCCGAAGGCAACATCCTCGCCGCCGCCGAACTGTCCCACCAGACCAACACCCTGCCGGAAGTCTGCGGCCGGGTGTGCCCGCAGGACCGCCTGTGCGAAGGCGCCTGCACCCTGAACGACGGCTTCGGCGCGGTCACCATCGGCTCGGTGGAGAAGTACATCACCGATACCGCCTTCGCCATGGGCTGGCGCCCGGACATGTCCAAGGTCAAGCCCACCGGCAAGCGCGTCGCGGTGATCGGCGCGGGCCCGGCGGGCCTGGGCTGCGCCGACGTGCTGGTGCGCAATGGCGTGACCCCGGTGGTGTTCGACAAGAACCCGGAAATCGGTGGGCTGCTGACCTTCGGCATTCCCGAGTTCAAGCTGGAGAAGCAGGTGCTCTCGCGCCGTCGTGAAGTCTTCAGCGGCATGGGCATCGAGTTCCGCCTGAACACCGAGATCGGCAAGGACGTGACCATGGAGCAGCTGCTCGATGAGTACGATGCCGTGTTCATGGGCATGGGCACCTACACCTACATGAAAGGCGGCTTCCCCGGTGAGGACCTGCCCGGCGTGCACGACGCGCTGGACTTCCTGATCGCCAACGTGAACCGCAACCTGGGCTTCGAGAAGTCGCCGGAAGACTTCGTCGACATGAAGGGCAAGCGCGTCGTGGTGCTGGGCGGTGGTGACACCGCGATGGACTGCAACCGCACCTCCATCCGCCAGGGCGCCAAGAGCGTGACCTGCGCCTATCGCCGTGACGAAGAGAACATGCCCGGCTCGCGCAAAGAGGTGAAGAACGCCAAGGAAGAGGGCGTGAAATTCCTCTTCAACCGCCAGCCCATCGCCATCGTCGGCGAGGATAAGGTGGAAGGCGTGAAGGTCGTCGAGACCCGTCTCGGCGAGCCGGACGCCCGTGGCCGTCGCAGCCCCGAGCCGATCCCGGGTTCCGAGGAAATCATCCCGGCCGAAGCCGTGCTGATTGCCTTCGGCTTCCGCCCGAGCCCGGCCCCGTGGTTCGACCAGCATCAGGTGGAAATCGACAGCCAGGGTCGCGTCATCGCCCCGGCCGCCTCGCAGTTCAAGCACCAGACCAGCAACCCGAAGATCTTCGCCGGTGGCGACATGGTCCGCGGTTCCGACCTGGTGGTGACGGCGATCTTCGAGGGCCGCACCGCCGCCGAAGGCATCCTGGACTACCTGGGCGTCTGAGTGCGATCCACGTAGGCGAATAACGCCTTTGGCGTTATGCGCCCTACGAGGATGACGCAGCGACAAACTGTCGCGATGGACGAAAGGCACGGCACCCGCCGTGCCTTTTCTTTTGGGCTTTGCGAAAATACCCGCACTTTTTTGCCGGATGCCGTTATGACTGTCTTGAAGAACGATCGCTTCCTCCGCGCCCTGCTCAAGCAGCCCGTCGATGTCACCCCTGTCTGGATGATGCGCCAGGCCGGCCGCTACCTGCCGGAGTACCGCGCCACCCGCGCCAAGGCCGGTGACTTCATGAGCCTGTGCATGAACCCGCAGATGGCCTGCGAAGTGACCCTGCAGCCGCTGGACCGCTACCCGCAGCTGGACGCGGCGATCCTCTTCTCCGACATCCTCACCATCCCCGACGCCATGGGCCAGGGCCTGTACTTCGAGACCGGCGAAGGCCCGCGTTTCAAGAAGGTCGTCAGTAGCCTGGCCGACATCGAAGCCCTGCCGATCCCCGATCCGGAAAAGGACCTGGGCTACGTGATGGACGCCGTGCGTACCATCCGCCGTGAGCTGAACGGCCGCGTGCCGCTGATCGGCTTCTCCGGCAGCCCCTGGACCCTGGCCACCTACATGGTCGAGGGCGGCTCCAGCCGAGACTTCCGCAAGTCCAAGGCGATGCTTTACGAAAATCCGCAGGCCATGCACGCGCTGCTGGACAAGCTGGCGCAGTCGGTCACCAGCTACCTGAACGGCCAGATCCTGGCGGGCGCCCAAGCGGTGCAGATCTTTGATTCGTGGGGCGGCAGCCTGTCGGCGGCGGCGTACCAGGAGTTCTCCCTGGCCTACATGCAGAAGATCGTCGATGGCCTGATCCGTGAACACGAAGGGCGTCGCGTGCCGGTGATCCTCTTCACCAAGGGTGGCGGCCTGTGGCTGGAATCCATGGCCAATACCGGCGCCGAAGCGCTGGGCCTGGACTGGACCTGCGACATCGGCAGCGCCCGCGCCCGCGTCGGCGACAAGGTGGCCCTGCAGGGCAACATGGACCCGGCAGTGCTCTACGCCAAGCCGGAAGCCATCCGCGCCGAAGTGGCGCGCATCCTCGGCGCCTTCGGTAACGGCAATGGCCACGTGTTCAACCTTGGCCACGGTGTTACTCCGGAGGTCGATCCAGCCCATGCCGGCGCGTTCTTTGAGGCGGTACACGAGCTGTCGGCGCAGTATCACTGAGCCTGACGCTTCACTGAAAGCCCTGCAAATGCGGGGCTTTTTTGTACCGGCAGCGAAGCTCCCTGAAGGAGTGGCCATGCCCGCGATCGCATCCATGGGGGGCTCGTGCAGGTGAGCGCCATAAAAAAAGCCCCACTCTGCAGCGGGGCTTCTTCATTCCCTCAAAGAGCCTCAGGCCCCTTCAGAGTGCATCACGCGGCGTCGCCTACCAGGCCGGCGGCGCGCTGGGACTTGCGGCGGTTGGACACCAGCAGGCCGGAGCAGACCACCACGACGGTCAGCAGGGTGGTGGCGACCACTTCCATGCGGTGATCCGGGCGGATCAGCATGATCACCAGGGCGCCGACGATGAAGACGATCACCGCCCACGTCAGCCAGGGGAACAGCCACATCTTCAGCTTCAGCTGGTGGCCCTGGGCGAGCAGCTTCTTGCGCATGCGCAGTTGCGACATGGCGATCACCAGGTACACCAGCAGGGCGATGGCGCCGGAGCTGGCCAGCAGGAAGTTGAACACTTCGGCCGGAGCCAGGTAGTTGGCGAAGGTGCACAGGAAGGCCATGGCGGTGGACAGCAGCACGGCATAGACCGGGGTGCGGCTGGCGCTGGTTACCTGGGCGATCTTCGGTGCGTCACCGCGCTTGCTCAGCGAGTACATCATGCGCGAAGCGGTGTAGAGCGCCGAGTTCAGGCAGCTGGTCACCGAGACCAGCACGATGATGTCGACGATCAGCTTGGCGTATGGGATGTGCAGGTGCTCGAGCACGGTCTGGTAGGAGCCCATGCTCACCAGGCGCGGGTCGTTCCACGGTACCAGGCAGACCACGATCAGGATCGACAGCAGGTAGAACAGCGCGATACGCCAGATCACCGAGTTGGTGGCGCGGGTGATCTGCTGCTCCGGGTCCTTGGACTCGGTGGCGGCGATGGTGACGATTTCCGAGCCCATAAAGGAGAACATGGTGGTCAGCAGCGCGGCGAGCACGGCGCCCCAGCCCTTGGGCAGAAAGCCTTCGCTGGTCAGGTGGCCGATGCCGGAGACTTCGCTGTTGGGCGAGAAGCCGAAGATGGCCGCACAGCCCAGCACCAGAAAGGCAATGATCGAGACGACCTTGATCAGCGCCAGCCAGAACTCGAACTCACCGTAGTTCTTCACGCTGAACAGGTTGGTCACGGTCAGGGCGGAGGTGATCAGGAAGGCCAGCACCCAGATCGGCGCGCCGGGGAACCAGGCGTGGATGATCGCGGCGGCGGCGTTGGCTTCCAGCGGGATCACCAGAACCCAGAACCACCAGTACAGCCAGCCGATGGTGAAACCGGCCCAGTGACCGATGGCGCGGTCGGCGTAGGTGGAGAAGGAGCCGCTGTCCGGCTGCGCGACGGCCATTTCGGCCAGCATGCGCATCACCAGGACCACCAGCAGGCCGGCGACCAGATAGGAAACCATGACGGCCGGGCCGGCTTCGGCGATGGCGTGGCCGGAGCCTACGAACAGGCCCGCGCCAATGGCACCGGCGATCGAAAGCATCGTGACGTGACGATTTTGCAGGCCCTGGGAGAGCCCGGAAGAGGGGGTGCTGCTCATGCTTTACCTACAACTACGGAGGGAATTGCGTACTGCGGGAGTCGAGGTCCGTTTCAGGATTCCAACAAGTCGTTCGACATAATGAACGCAAGGATCGCGCCACATTCTGTTACGACTTAAGTCGTAGGTTGGGAATTTATCCCACAACGCCCGCCTGGCAGGCGTTGTCTGATCTGAGATAAATGTCTTTGCACGACCGTTCCATGTCGTTTTTAGGCATGCAGATTATCTTGTGTGTAGAAACTACCCAGCCTTGTTGAGCGCGGGCAGGTCGCGCGGTAACACTGGCAGGCGCGCCAGGTGCAGAGCCACCAGCAGGCCGATGCCCAGCAGGCTGGCGATGAACAGGCCCACGCCGTTCCAGCCGTACTGGTGCCAGAACAGGCCGCCAGCGGTGCCGGCGACGCTGGAGCCGGTGTAGTAGCAGAACAGGTACAGCGACGACGCCTGGCCCTTGGCCTTGAGGGCGCGGCGGCCGATCCAACTGCTGGCCACCGAGTGCGCGCCGAAGAAGCCGAACGTGAACACCAGCAGGCCAGCCAGTACCAGGGGCAGTGGCTGCAGCAGGGTGATCAGTACGCCGCCGAGCATCAGCGCGATCATCGCCCAGAGCACCTTGCGTCGGCCCAGCTTGTCGGCCAGCGAGCCGACCCAGGCCGAGCTGTAGATGCCTGACAGGTAGACCAGCGAGAGCACGCCGACGATGGCCTGGCTCAGGTGATAGGGCTCTGCCAGCAGGCGGTAGCCGATGTAGTTGAAAAGGGTGACGAAGGCACCCATCAGCAGGAACGCCTCGAGGAACAGCCAGGGCAGGCCGGCATCGCGGAAGTGCCCGGTGAAGCCCTCGATGAGCCGACGCGGCTTGAGCGGCGCCGGGCGGAAGTTCTTCGATTCGGGAAGGATGCGCCAGAACAGCAGCGCTGCGGCCAGGGCGAGCACGCCCAGGGTGGCCAGCGCCACGTGCCAGTTCACGTAGTCCACCAGCACGCCGCTGATCAGCCGCCCGCTCATGCCGCCAATGGCGTTGCCGCCGATGTACAGCCCCATGGACAGCCCGATGTGCTGCGGATGGATTTCCTCGGAGAGGTAGGTCATGCCCACCGCCGCCAGGCCGCTGAGTGACAGGCCGAGCAGCGCGCGCATGGCCAGCACGCCGTGCCAGGTCGGCATCAGCGAGCTGCCGAGGGTGAACAGGGCGGCGAGGACCAGCGAGGCGACCATGATCGACTTGCGCCCGATGGCGTCGGAGATCGGCCCGGTGACCAGCAGGCCGAAAGCCATGGTGATGGTGGAGATCGACAGTACCAGGCTGCTCTGCGCGGCGGTCAGGCTAAAGGCCCTGGACAGCACCGGCATCATCGGCTGCACGCAGTACAGCAGGGCGAAGGTGGCGAAGCCGCCGGAGAACAGCGCCAGCGATGTGCGCATGAATTCCGGGGTGCCTTTCTCGATGTAGGTTTCGATCTCTTCGACGGCGCGCACCACGTCGTCGTTGGCTTCACGCGCAGCGTCCAGCAGCTCGGCCGGGTCGTTGGCGGCTACCGGTTCTTGTACGACAGGCGGCTCGGCCGCCATGGAATGTTCTTCCCGCAAAGCCCGCAGGGCAGGTTGACTCACGACACACCTCTGGATGGAAAAGCTGGGGTAGATGACAGCAGAGGACCTGGAGTGGCGGAAAAAGGCCCGCGCGGCCAGGCAAGGAGCAGATTGGTAGTCGTTATTGGGCTTGTGTGGAAAGGATAAGGAGCGAGCTTTATTATTTCCAATATATTAATCGACACATTTGAGTCGTTTTACGAATCGTTGATGGCGGAGGCCGGATGGAACTGCGACACCTGCGTTATTTCATCGCCGTGGCGGAAGAGCTGCACTTCGGCCGTGCCGCCGAACAGCTGGGGATTTCCCAGCCGCCGCTGAGCCAGCAGATCCAGGCGCTGGAGGAGGAAATCGGCGCGCGGCTGCTGGAGCGCACCAACCGCCGCGTGGCGCTGACCGAGGCCGGCAAGCTGTTTCTCGACGAAGCGCGGCAGGTGTTGCAGCAGGTGGATCGCGCCGTCTTGCTGGCGCGGCGTGCGCACCAGGGCGAGATCGGCGAGTTGAAGGTGGGTTTCACCGCCTCGGCGCCGTTCACCTCGAGCATCCCGCGAGCCATCCTGGCATTCCGTCAGGCCTACCCGGACGTGCACCTGGACCTGCAGGAACTGAGCAGCGGGCAAGCGGTGCAGGCGCTGCTGGAAGAGCGCGTGCAAGTCGGCCTGATCCGCCCGATCCCGCTGCCGGAAACCCTGGAAGCCGTGGAGTTGTTCAGTGAACCGCTGGTGGCCGTGCTGCGCGCCGATCACCCGCTGGCGCAGGCCAGTCAGGAGGGGCTGGAGTTCGCCTTGCTGGCGGACGAGCCTTTCGTGTTCTTCCCGCGCAGCTACGGCACGGGCCTCTACAGCCAGCTGATGGCGCTGTCGCGGCAGGCCGGCTTCAGCCCGCGCATCGCCCAGGAAGCGGGCGAAGCGATGACCATCATCGGCCTGGTGGCAGCGGGGCTCGGTGTGTCGATGCTGCCGGCGTCGTTCCGCCGGACGCGGGTGGATGGCGTGGTCTATCGCACCCTCAGCGATCCGGGCGCGACCAGTTCGGTGTGGCTCGTGCGGCGGCGCAACGAGACGTCCCGCCTGGCGCAGTCGTTCTTCGACCTGGTGACCCAGCAAATCCAGGCCTGACTCAGGCACATCGGCGGATAACGCCTGGGGCGTTATGCGCCCTACGGGTGGGCAGGGCGCATAAAGCGGAACGCTTTATCCGCCGATACCCAAAGTCGGGCACGGCGGACAGCGCTGCGGGACAGGGGCTTATTTGGCGTAGTCGGCCTTCAGCGCGACGCCGGCGATGACCGCGCCGGCGTGGCACTCGAACTGCTTGGCGTCCTTGAACTCGTTGCGCTTGTAGTAGCTGACGATGTTGGTCACGGCGGTGGCGCCGGCCTTCTTCGCCGAATCCTGCAGGGTGATCAGCGCCGATTGCAGGGCCCAGCGGCAGGCTTCCTCGTCGCTCTTGTTGAAGGCGTTGGTCTTCTTGTTGGTGATGGCACCGGACTGGACCACGTTCAGCTTGTCACCCGCCGGGTTGCCCGCCAGGTAGAACTTCACGCTGCCGTCCAGGCGACCGGCCTTCACCGCCTCGGCGACGACTTCGTCGAAGGGCAGGTGCAGGGTGGTGTCGCGAGCCTGGCTGATGCCGGGGATGGACGCGCAGAGCGCGAGGGCGAACAGCCCGAGGGTCTTGCGTTGCATGGATCGACTCCTTGTCGATGAGGGGGATCAGTTGCTCGGCGGGGCGAGGTGCAGGTTCTGCAGGATCTTGTTGTTGAGGATGGCGACCCACTTGTTGTAGTTGCGGTGGATCTGCCCGCCCTTCTCGTCCAGGCCGCGGCTGCTGCGCAGCTTGATGGAGTACTGCTGACTGCTGTACGGAATGCTGACCTCGGCGTGGTGCCGCTCACGCACGGTGATCTCGGCGTAGATCACGTTGCCGGAGTCCTGCTGCACGGTCCATTTCTGCTCTTCCAGCGCATCGTGGATTGCCGCCTGCACCTGCACCGAGGTGCGGTTGCTGTCCGGCGGCAGGCTCTGGTCGATGTTTTCCACGGGCTTGGTGGTGCAACCGACGGCCATCGCGGTGGCCACGCAGAGCAGCAGGCTGCGGATCAGTCGGGACATGGTTTGCTCTCCTTGCAGTGTCGTTGGACGGTAACGGTGAGAAAGGCTCAGCGCCAGCGGCGGAAGATCAGCGAGGTGTTGATCCCGCCGAAGGCGAAGTTGTTGTTCATCACGTACTCGTGGCTCATCGCGCGCGGCTCGCCCCGCAGGTAGTCGAGGTCGCCGCAGCGCGGGTCGATCTCGTCCAGGTTGAGGGTGTGCACGTAGCGGTCGCTGTTCATCATCTCGATGCTGAACCAGGACTCCAGCGCACCGCACGCTCCCAGAGTGTGGCCCAGGAAACTCTTCTGCGAGCTGATCGGCATGCGATTTCCGAAGAGTTCGCTGGTCGCCAGGGTTTCGGCGATATCGCCCTGCTCGGTGGCAGTGCCGTGGCCGTTCACGTAACCGATGGCCTCGGTCGGCAGGCCGGCATCTTCCAGCGCCAGCTCCATCGCGCGGCGCATGGTCGACTGTTCCGGGCGGGTGGTGTGCTGGCCGTCGGCGTTGCTGCCGAAGCCGACGATCTCGGCGTGGATGCGCGCACCGCGGGCGAGGGCGTGGTCCAGGTCTTCCAGTACCAGCATGCCGGCGCCTTCGCCGATCACCAGGCCATCGCGGCCGCTGTCATAAGGGCGCGGCGTCTGCTGCGGGGTGTCGTTCTTCAGGCTGGTGGCGTACAGCGCATCGAAGACCATGGCCTCGGTTGGGCAAAGCTCCTCGGCGCCGCCGGCGAGCATCAGCGGCAGGCGGCCGAAGCGGATCGCCTCGTAGGCGTAGCCGATGCCCTGGCTGCCGCTGGTGCAGGCGCTGGAGGTCGGGATCACCCGGCCGGTGAGGCCGAAGAAGATGCTGATATTCGCCGCCGTGGTGTGCGGCATCATGCGTACGTAGGAGTTGGCGTTGAGGCCGTCGGCCACCGAGTTCAGCAGCATGTTGCCGAACGCCTTGATCTCGTCGGTGCTGCCGGTGGACGAGCCGCAGGCGACGCCCATTCGGCCGTCGCGGATGGATTCGTCGCCCAGCAGCCCGGCGTCGGCCAGCGCGCGCTCGGCGGCGCCCACCGACAGGCGCGAGACGCGGCCCATGCTGCGCAGCTGTTTGCGGGTCCAGTGCCTGGGCACTGTGAAGTCCAGCACCGGGCCGGCCAGGCGGGTGTTCAGCTCGGTGAAGCGGTCCCACTCGTCCATGCGGCGGATGCCGCTCTGGTTGGCGCTGAAGTTCGCCTCGATGCTCGCCCAGTCCGAACCCAGGGAGGTGATGCCGGACATGCCGGTGATGACGACGCGCTTCATCAGCACAGCCCTCCGTTGACCGCCAGCACCTGGCGGGTGATGTAGCCGGCCTCGGCCGACATCAGGAAATTCACCGCGCCGGCGACTTCTTCCGGGGTGCCCATGCGCTGGGCGGGGATCATCTTGAGGATTTCCTCCACCGGCACCTGCTCGTCGAGCATCGCGGTATCGATGAGGCCCGGCGCCACGCAGTTCACGGTGATTTTCCGCTTGCCCAGCTCAATGGCCAGCGCCTTGGCGGCGCCGATCACGCCTGCCTTGGAGGCGCTGTAGTTGACCTGGCCGCGGTTGCCGATCAGCCCGGACACCGAGGTGATGCAGACGATGCGCCCCGGCTGGCGGCGACGGATCATCGGCATGATCACCGGGTGCAGGACGTTGTAGAAACCGTCGAGGTTGGTCCGCAGCACCTGGTCCCAGTCCTCTTCGGTGAGCGCGGGGAAGGCGCCGTCGCGGGTCAGGCCGGCGTTGCACACCACGCCGTAATAGGCGCCGTGGGTTTCCACGTCGGCCTCGAGGATGTTGCGCGCGGCTTCGCGGTCGGCCACGTCGAACTGCAGCACGCGGGCGCTGCGCCCCAGTGCCTGGACTTCGGCCTGCACGGCATCGGCTTCGGCGCGGCCGCTGCGGCAGTGCAGCACCAGATCGAAGCCGGCCCGCGCCAGGCGCAGGGCAATGGCGCGGCCGATGCCACGGCTGGAGCCGGTTACGAGGATGGAATCAGTCATACGCTTGGCTCTTTCGGCTCTCGGTTCTCGGTTTTTTGATCAGCGAGAGCGGGTTCTTGTAGATAGCTGGCAACCTCTGGCGGGCGGAACACGGTGAGGCGCGCCAGCGCCTTGATCCCCGGTCCTTCCAGATGGCATTCGAAAACGCCCATGCCATTGTCGTCCTGCAGGGTGCGGATGGCATGGATAGTGAGCTGCGCGCCGGCCGGAAAGCTCGCCACGTCGCACTGGTACTGGCGGGTGCCGAGCAGGAAGCCCAGCTCCACCGGCTCGCCGCGCGAGCGTGCCTGGCAACCGGCGTAGGCGGCGACGCTCTGCGCCATCAGCTCCACGCCGACCCAGGCCGGCAGGCTGCCGTCGGCTTCGTTGAACAGGCCGCCCGGGCGCACCGTCAGGCGCGTGCGGATGTCCTCGTCGCCGAAGTCGAGCACTTCGTCGATGAGGATCATGTCGCCCGCGTGGGGCAGCAGGGAGGCGATCGGCCAGTCGATCATCGGGTCACTCCAGAATCCTTGCTCAGCTCGCCCAGGATCAGGCTGATGTTGTTGCCGCCGAAAGCGAACGAGTTGCTCATCAGGTAGCGCGGGCCTTTGGCCGGCAATCGCGGTGCGTCGTCGCCCACCAGTTGCAGTGCCGGCAATTGCGGATCGGCGATGCCGTCCCAGCGTTGCGGCGGCAGGCGCCGGTCAGGGTTGTGCTCGCCCAGCAGCAGCCAGCAGAACGCCGCTTCCAGCGCGCCGGCGGCGCCGAGGGTATGCCCGGACAGCGGTTTGGTCGAGGAGCAGGGCACGCCGGCGGGGAATTCCGCGCTGACGGCAAGGCTCTCCATGGCGTCGTTGTGCGTGGTCGCGGTGCCGTGCAGGTTCAGGTAGGCGATCTGCCCGGCCTCCAGCCGCGCCTCGGCCAGCGCCTTGCGCATCGCTGCGCGGGCGCCACGCCCTTCGGGTTCGGGGGCGGAGATGTGGTGCGCATCGGAGCTGGCACCGGTGCCGAGCAGGGCGACTGTACCGGGCTCGCGGGTCATCAGGAACAGCGCGGCACCTTCGCCGATGTTGATGCCCTTGCGGTTCGCGGAGAACGGTTTGCACAGCTCATCCGACACTGCTTCCAGCGCGCTGAAGCCGTTGAGCGTCAGCTCGCACAGGCTGTCCACGCCGCCGCACAGCACGGCATCGCACAGCCCCAGGTTCAGCAGCCGGCGCGCGCTCTGCAGGGCGCGGCCGCTGGAGGTGCAGGCGGTGGAAATCACGTAGGTCGGGCCGGCCAGTTGGTAGTGATCCGCGAGGTACACGGCCGGGTCCGACAGCTCCTGGTGGGAGTAGTGGAAACCTTCGGGCAGCTGCCCGTGCAGGCTGTGGTGGCGCACGCCCTGGGTGGTTTCCTGGATGCCCGAGGTGCTGGTGCCCAGCACCACTGCCACGCGTGCAGCGCCGTAGCGCTGGATGGCGGCGCGGATGGCCGGGTCGATCTGAGTGGCGGCAGCCAGCAGCAGGCGGTTGTTGCGGGTGTCGTGGCGCTTGTCGGGGATGGCTGCCAGGCGTGCCTTCACCGTGCCGACGGGAACACTCTTGCCCGGCACCCAGCCGGCCTGCACCTGCATGCCGGCGGACTCGCCCGCCAGCAGCGCGGCGGCCACTTCGCGGCGGTCATTGCCCAGTGCGCAGATCAGGCCCAGCTCGTTGAGAAAGGTGGCGGTCATGGTGCGGCGCTCTCGGCGTTCAGGGGCGTCACCCGGTAGCGAAGGTCGGCGGATTCGAGGGTGAACTCCTGCGCTGACCGGTAGGTGATCTTCCAGCGTTGCTGCAGGTGGCGACCGTGCTCGTCCGCCCGGTAGTCCGTGGTCTGGTAGCGCGAGGCGAGATCACCCTCGGGCGTCAGCGCGAACAGCAGCACGGCGAAGAGTTCGCGCGCCTCGGGGTTGGGCGGCAGCAGGCCGTCGTTGCTCCATTCTCCCTCACGCAGCAGCTGGCGCGACAGCGGGATGCCCAGCGGATCGATCAGCGACCAGCGCAGCGCTGTGCCTTCCTGCTGGATCACCAGCAGCCAGTCCTGTGTCGAGGGTTGGCTGGCCTGGCCTTGTTCGCGCTGGATGTGCAGCTGCAACGGCGTCGCCAGCGGCGGCAACGCGGACGGCAACGGCGCATGCTGGGCGCAACCGGCCAGCAGCAGGACGAAGGCAAGACTCAGCCAGCGGATCATGCTCAGCGGCTCTCCAGGGGTTTGCGCACCACGGCGTTGACCAGGGTCTCCTCGCGCTGGCCGAACGGTTTCGGCTTGCGCAGGCCCCAGCGCTCCAGCAGGCCGAAGTCCTTGGCGCGGCTCCACCACAGGTAGGGGTAGGAGACGTTCTTCTCGCTGAACTCGAAGCCCTGCTCGCGGAGCATCTGCAGGTACTGCGCGGCGCTCTTCTGCACGTGCATCGGGTGGCGGAAGAACCAGCGGATCACCCAGGTATCGATGTACGCCTCGGTGGACTCGGCGAACAACAGCAGGCCGCCCGGCTTGAGCACCCGCCAGAATTCCTGCAGCGCCTGCTCCTGCTCTACCAGGTGATGGAAGGTCTGGTGGCAGAACAGGATATCGACGCTGTCCGAAGGCAGCATCAGGTCGGCGCAGTCGGCGCAGTTCAGTTCCACCTCGATGTTCTCCCGCGCCGCTTCCACGGCCGAGCAGTCGAGGCTGTGCGGGTCAGCGTCGAGACCGATCATGCGGCCGGGCCTGAAGGCATCGCGCAGCAGGCGGAACGAGCGGCCCTGGCCGCAGCCGGCGTCCAGCAGCACCGGATTGGCCGGGATGTCCCAGCTGACCAGGCGCTTGAGGTCGTTGATCGCCACGCGCAGCACATGGTGCTGCCAGGTGTGGCTCTGCAGGAACCAGAAACCGAATCGGGTTTCTTCGACGTAGGTGGAGGCGGGGCGGGTCATGACAGTCCTTGTCCTTCAGCTGGCACAGATTTCGGAGAGCACCCGCAGGCGACGCTGCGGTTCGGCGACGAAGGGATTGCGCATGTCCCAGGCGTAGCCGGCGAGGATGGAGCAGATCATCCGGCGGATTTCCGGGGTGGCCTTCTCGTAGAAGATCACGTCCTGGAAGCTGCCGTCGTACCAGCCCTCGACGTAGGCGCGGAAGGTGTCCACGCCGCGCTTGAGCGGTTGGGCGAAGTCGCCTTCCCAGTCCACCGTCTCGCCCTTGAGCTGACGGTCGAGCAGGTTGGCCGCCATGCTGGAGGAGCGCATGGCGATGGTGACGCCGGAGGAGAATACCGGGTCGAGGAATTCCGCTGCGTTGCCCAGCAGGGCGAAGCCCGGCCCGGCCAGGCGCTTGACGTTCGCCGAGTAGCCGCCAAGGGTGCGCGCCGGGGTGTCCCACACGGCATTCTTCAGCAGCGAGTGCAGGTTCGGCGCGGCGTCGAAGAAGCCCTTCAGGCAGGCGTCCAGATCATCCAGCTTGCCTTCGAAGTGACGGTCCTCGGCGACCACGCCGACCGAGGTGCGGCCATCGCTGAAGGGGATGGTCCAGTACCAGATGCCGCGCTCTTCGGGGTGGATGCTGATGAGGATCTTCTCGCGGTCGAATTCCGGCGCGTCGATCCGGTCCTCGATATGCGTGAACACGGCGCGGCGTACCGGGAAGCCAGACGGCGCCTCAAGGTCCAGCAGGCGCGGCAGCACGCGGCCGTAGCCACTGGCGTCGAGGACGAAGGCGCACTCCACCGCGTACTCGCTGCCGTCCAGGCGGCGCACCCGCAGGCGCGGGCAGTCGCCGGCGAAATCGGCAGCGATGATTTCTTCTTCGTAGCGGATTTCCACGCCCTGCAGCTCGGCCTGGTCGGCCAGCAACTGGTCGAAGCGCGCGCGCTGGACCTGGAAGGTCGAGCCCTTGCCTTGCGTGAACTTGTCGCGGAAGTCGAACGCGGTATAGCGCTCGCCCCAGCCGAAGGCGGCGCCGTGCTTCACCTGGAAGCCGGCGGCGAGCACGGCGTCGAGCATCCCTGCTTCCTCGACGAAGTCCAGGCAGTGCGACAGCAGGCTCTCGCCGATGGAGAAGCGCGGGAAGCGCTGGCGCTCCAGCACCAGCACGTCGTGGCCCTTGCGCTTGAGCAGGGCGGCGGCGATGGCGCCGGACGGACCGGCGCCGATGACGACGACGGTGCGTTGTTGCAGTTCAGGGGCGGACATCTGAAGGGCTCCTTGCCGGTGCCTGATCCTGGGACAAAGACAGGGAATCAGGCGGGGTAGCGGTGGCGGCGCGCGGACGGCGCACGCCGCAAAGGGCGGGCAGCAGGGTGGCGAACAGGCTCATCAGCAGCAGGCTGAAATACAGCAGCGAGTCGATGTAGCCCTGCTGGAACAACAGGTTGAGGAAGACGATCTCGGTCAGCCCGCGAATGTTCAGCAGCAGGCTTTCCTTCCACCGTTCACCCAGGCTCGCGCCCGGCAGCGCCCAGCGCAGGCCGAGCCAGCTGCCGGCCAGCTTGCTGAGCACCGGCAGCGCCAGCAGCGCGCCGAGGTAGAGCCAGGAATAGCCGGCGAGGGCGTGGTGGAAATCGATCTGGAGGATGCCGAAGGCCAGCACCAGCGGCACCAGCAGATTGTTCTGCAAGGCCAGCGCTGCCTGTGGCGACACCGGCAGGCGGAACGGCTGGCGCACCGCGGCCTGGGCCATCAGCCAGGTGATGGCGAACACCAGGGTATTCAGGTGCCAGTGCTGGAAGGCGATCATCAGGCCGAAGAACGGCAGGCTGTAGACCAGGTGCTGGCGCATGCCGATCAGCCTTAGCAACAGCGGCCCCGCGCCAGCCAGCAGTGGCCAGACCAGTTGGGACGGATCGCTGCTGCCCTGGGCCAGGCCGAACAGGCTCCAGCACCCCAGGTCCATCAGTACCGCCGCGTGCATCAGACGGCGGGTGGCGTCCTCGGGGTATTCGATGTTGCGCAGGAACAGGTAGAGCACCGGGATCGCGGTGATCGAGAACAGCAGGCCGATGCCCAGCACGCTCATGCCCTCGCGCACGCCCAGCAGCCACCAGGCGCTGGCCATGCCGCAGGCCAGCGGTACGGCGAAGCTGGGCAGGGCGATCTTCAGGCTCTGGCGGCTAACGTCGAGGTCGATCACGTCACTGAGGATGTGCCCCAGCAGCAGCGCGAAACCGATGTCGTAGAGCGGCCGCAGCCAGGGCGCGGTGACCAGCGTGCGCACCTCGAAACCCTGGCCCTGCAGCACGACGAACAGCAGCGGCAGCAGCAGGCCGGCCACCAGCAGCTGGCTGACGATGGGCAGCAGGCGCAGGCGCCGCCCGCCGATCACGGCCAGGGCGAACAGCGGCGGCATGGCCAGCCAGAAGAAGATCGTCAGCATGCCGCAGCTCCTTCTCGGGTGCTGGCTTGTGCCCAGGGGCAGAACAGGAAGCAGAACCCCAGGCCCAGCCCCACGGCCAGGCCGAAATTGCTGATCACCGGCGTGGCCGACAGCGCCAGCAGGCCGAACGACAGCCAGGTGGTGATGGCCGCCAGCAGCACGCCGACCAGGCTCACCGCCGCGCCGCCGACGCGCTCACGCATGAGGATGGTGTAATCCACGCCGATGGCGGTGACCAGCAGCAGGCCGAACAGGCTGAACAGCGTCAGCGGCTGGCCCAGCCAGCCGAGGCTGGCGAGGCTGCACAGCGCTGCCAGCAGGGGCAGCAGGACGATGCGCAGGGCGCCGCGCGGACCGAAGGGTTTGAGCAGCAGGGCGAAGATCAGCACGCAGGAGAGCAGCTTGAGTTCGGTGGCGCTGAGCTGGGTGGCGGCGAACAGGCGGTTCAGCTCGCCGAGGCGATCCACCAGTTGCACGCCCTCCAGCCCCTTGGCCTGTTCGGCCAGCACGCCGGCGTCGGACAGTCCCTGCAGGCTCACCAGCCCGGCCACGCCGCTGTCCACCGTGCCCAGCCACAACGGCCGCCAGGGCTCGCCCAGCGGACCCTGCAGGGCTTGATCGAGGGATTGCGGCGGAAGCTGTTCCAGCTGATCCAGCTCGGCTTGCAGCGCGGCCTGCGGAATGCCCAGGTCGATCAGTGCCTGCCAGTGTTGCGGCAGCTGGCGCAGCGCTTCGCGGGCCTGCTGTTGTTGCTGCGCGGTGGCAAGCAACTGGTTGAGCGCGAGGTAGCCCTTGAGCTGGCCGGAGGCGACCAGCTTGTCCAGTCGCGCAGCCAGTTCGGCCTGGCGTTGCAACAGCTCGGTTTCATCGCTGGCGCGGACCAGGAAGAACTGGCTGGTGGGCTGGTAGCCGGTGATGCGCGCGGCGGCCTGGGCCTCGCTGAGCAATTGCGGCTTGGCGCCCAGCCACTGGCGCAGGTCGTTCTTCACCTGCAGTTGCCACAGCCCGCCGGCGCAGAACAGCACAACCACCGCGAGCAGCGGCCAACTGCCGGTGCGCTGGAGCAGGGCCAGGCGCAGGCCGATCAGGCGCTCGCCCAGCGAGAGCAGCAGAGGTTGTGGAGCGATGGCGTTGCCGCGCAACAGCAGCGGCAGCAGGCCGATAACGCACAGGTAGGCGGCGAGCAGGCCGGCCACCGAGAAGGCCGCCACCTGGGTCAGCGCCGGGAAGGGCGTGCAGGCCAGGGCGAGGTAGCCGATCAGGTTGGTGGCGAGGCTGAGAAACAGCCCGCGCTGGCTCAGCTTCAAAGCGCGCCAGGGCTGCCAAGGAGCGACAGTCCAGGCTTTCGACAGATAGTGCAGCGGGTAATCCGAGGCCACACCGATCAGGCTGGCGCCCAGCATCAGGGTGAGCAGGTTGATCTTGCCGAACAGCGCGATGCACGCGGTGGCCCCGGCCAGCACGCCGACCAGCACCGGCAGGAAGGCCAGCAATGCGCGCCCGCGGCGGAAGGCGAGCAGCAACAGCAGCAGGGTGCCCAGCGCGGCGCCGCCGCCAACCCAGGTCATTTCGCGGCTGGCCTGGCGCTGGCCGTCGGCTGCATACAGCAGGCCGCTGGCGGCGACTAGCTGGCCGCCGTCGGCTGCCAGTTGCTGGCGTGCCTCGGCGATCTGCGCGGCCACGGCGCGCGGCAGGTTCATGTCGAAGGCATCGGCGCGGGTACGTGCGCGCAGCAGCACCCAGCTGCGCCCGCCGTCTTCGGCGAGTAGCGCGCCGCTGCCGATGTCCAGCTGCACCTTCGCCGTCAGCGGCTGGTGGTGCTGGATGCGCAGGGCCAGGCCGAACCAGTCCTGGTCGTTGGACAACAGGCCGAAGCCGGAGAAGGGATCGAAGAGTTGTTCGACGCGCTGCTGGACGAAGGCGGCGGGGTCATCGGAAAGCTCGCGACGGTCATCGGCACTGAGCAGCGCGAGGCGGCCCGCGCGCAGTTGTTCGCGCAGGGCCGGCAGGTCGGCCTGAACGCCCCACTGCACCTTCTCGTAGTGGCCGCTGGCCTGCCAGCGCTCGGCCAGTTCGCGGGCGTGGGCGATGGCGGTGTCGCGCTCGGGGTAGCCGACCAGCACCAGCAGTTCGCGGTTGAGCGGCTCCTGCATGCGCTGCTCGGCTTGCTTCTGCAGGGCATCACGGCTGCTGCCGGGCACCAGCTCCAGCAGGTCGGTGCTCAGCGGCGCGGCACCGCGCCATTGCCAGGCAGCGAGGGCGAGCAGCGCCAGCAGCCCGGCGATCACCAGGCGTGACAGCCACTGCGGCCGCTCAGCGGGCAAAGTCACTGCGCTCCGCATCGGTCAGGCTGTCGCCGGGCTGGCTGCTGGTCATGCGCAGCACGGTGTGGTCGCCCTGGGCTTCGTGCAGTTCGATGCGCTGCACCAGTTCGCCGCCGGCGATCTCGATGCTGTCGAAGATCTGCTTGAGCAGCACGGCACGCGGCGTCAGGGTGAGCGTCCAGTCGTTCGCCTCGCCGCTGAGGGCGAGGTCGAAGTCGCGTTGCAGGCCGCTGCTGTCGCCTTCCAGCACGGCGAGGAACAGGCGGTTCTGCTGCGCGCTGGCGCTACGTTGCGGCAGTTGCTGCCAGCCGCTGGCGTCGCGCCGGGCGATGCCCTGGCCGTCGATGCGGTAGTCTTGCTTGAGCGGCGTCTGCAGCAGCCAGAGGAGGCCGTGCTGCTTGGCGAGGACAAAGTGGCCCTTGCTCACCAGCGGCTGCGGCAGCGAACGCAGGTGCTTCTCCTGGACGAACTCGCCGCGCACCACCGCCGGCTTGCCGAGCTGCGCGGCCAGTTGCGGCAGGTCGAAGGCGTGGGCCAGAGGGGCGAGCAGGAGGCCGCAGACGAGCAGGGCGCGCTTCAGCATGCTTCTGCCTCCAGCGCGCGCTGCACGGCGTCGATGAACACCGCGGGCGAGGCCATCTGCATCTCGCGGCTGGCGATCGCCACCGCCACCTGGGTGCTGCTGGCGCGGGTCAGGCGTTCGCCGGTTTCGGCGTCGCTGATCAGGTAATTGATCTTCAGCCGATTCTCCCACTCCACCAGGTCGGCGCGCACGCTGATGCGCTGGCCGAAGCGGGCGCCGCGCACGTAGCGCAGCTGCAGGTCGATCACCGGCCAGGCATAGCCGGCCTCGCGCATCTGCGAGTAGTTGTGGTCGAGCCTGTCGAGCAGGGCGCAGCGCGCGACTTCCAGGTACTTGACGTAGTGGCCGTGCCAGACCACTTCCATCATGTCGACGTCGAAGAACGGCACGAGAATTTCCACCTCGGCCTGCAGCACTCCGGCCTTACGCATAGAGCCCCCAGTGGCGCGCGCGGATGCGCTCCAGGCACAGGCGCAGTTCGCCTTCCAGGGCGCGGTCCTCGATCAGCGGCGGGAAGTCCTGGCCGAGTTGTTCGTGCATGCCGCCCAGCGGCGCCGGCAGCGGGCGCGCACCGGCTTCGCCGCCGCGCAGCCAGACGCCCTGTTGCGCCGCCAGCAGGGTGGCGGCGGCGACTTGTTCGGTCAGCTCCAGGGTGCGCAGGGCATCGCGCGCGGCGATGGTGCCCATGCTTACCTTGTCCTGGTTGTGGCACTCGGTGGAGCGCGAGAACACGCTCGCCGGCAGGGTGTTCTTCAGCGCCTCGGCGGTCCACGCGCTGGCGCCGATCTGCACGGCCTTGAAGCCGTGGTTGATCATCGCGCGGTCCGCCGGAGCGCCCGAGAGGTTGCTCGGCAGGCCGTGGTTGTAGCGGGTGTCCACCAGCAGCGCGAGCTGCCGGTCGAGCAGGTCGGCTACGTTGGCCACCAGGTTCTTCAGGCTGTCCATGGCGAAGGCGATGTGGCCGCCGTAGAAGTGCCCGCCGTGGAGCACGCGCTCATCCTCGGCGTCGATGATCGGGTTGTCGTTGGCGCTGTTCAGTTCGATCTCGATGAACTGCCGCAGCAGGCCCAGGCTGTCGGCCAGCACGCCCAGCACGTGGGGGGCGCAGCGCAGCGAGTAGCGGTCCTGCAGGCGGTGCAGCGGCGGGGTCGGCGCGTCGATGGCGAGGTCCTGGCGAATCCACGCGGCGACCTGCATCTGTCCCGGATGCGGCTTGGCGGCGAACAGGCGCTCGTCGAAGTGCTCCGGGTTGCCCTGCAGGGCGATGACGTTCAGCGCGGTGATGCGCGTGGCCAGCTTGAGCAGGTAGTCCGCGCGCGAATAGGCGAGGCAGGCCAGGCCGGTCATCACCGCCGTGCCGTTCATCAGCGCCAGCGCTTCCTTGGGCCGCAGTACCAGCGGCTGCCAGCCCAGCTCGGCATGGACGTCGGCGGCACTGCGACGCTCGCCGCGCCACAGCACTTCACGCTCGCCGGCAAGGGTCGCGGCAACGTAGGACAGCGGGGTGAGATCGCCGCTGGCGCCTACCGAACCCTCTTCCGGGATCAGCGGCAGGATGTCCAGTTCGAGGAAGGCATGCAGGCGCTCCAGCAGCTCCAGGCGCACGCCGGAAACCCCGTGGCTCAGTGAGCGCAGGCGCGCGGCGAGCACGGCGCGCACGGCGGCGGGCTCCAGCAGCTTGCCCAGGCCGCAGCCGTGGAAGGTGAACAGGTGCTGCGGCAGCGCCTCGACGTGCTCCAGCGGCACGGCCACCACGCAGGAGTCGCCGTAGCCGGTGGTGACGCCGTAGATCACGCCTTCCTTGTCCAGCAGGGTGTCGAGGAACTGCGCGCCGCGGGCGATCCGCGCGCGGAACTCGGCGTCGTCGTCCAGGCGGCTTTCGACGCGGCGCTCGGCGAGGGCGACGATCTGTTCGATGCTCAGGTGGCCTTGGCCGAAAACCGGCGCTTCAGTGGCTGTCGTCATGGGCTTTCCAGAACGGGTAGAAGTTGAACCACTGCTGCGGCGCGCGCAGGCAGTAGTGTTCCAGGCGCTGCGCGTAGCGCTGGGTCCAGTGTTTCAGGACCTCCGCGCGGTCGCTGCGGCGCCACTGGATGCGCTCGGCGAAGGGCTCCAGGTGCACGCGGTAGCGGCCCTCTTCCTTCAGGCAGAACATCAGGTTGGCCGGGCACTGCAGCAGCCCGGCGAGCAGCCAGGGCCCCTGCGGGAAGGCGGCCGGGGCGCCGAGGAAATCGACCTCGACGTTGCGCCCGCCGTGCAGCGGAACGCGGTCGCCGGCAATCGCCAGCCATTCGCCGGCGTCCAGGCGCTGGGACAGCTGCAGCATGATCGCAGGGTCCAGTTCGCTCACCTGGATCAGCCGCAGGTGGCTGGCGCCGGACTCGCCCAGCAGCTTGTTGAACTGCTCGGCGTGGCGGGTGTGCACCAGCACGTTCATGCGCACCTTCTCGCCCAGTTCCGCCAGCGCGCGGCAGACTTCGAGGTTGCCCAGGTGCGCGCCCACCAGCAGCTGGCCACGGCCGCTGCGCAACTGCGCGCGCAGGTTGTGCGGGTCGTTCAGTTCGATGCTGGCGAGGTCCAGGCGGCCGGCCCAGACATCGAGCTTGTCGAGGATGGCGTCGGCGAAGGCCATGAACTGGCCGAACACGCGGCCGGTGGTCGGGCTCAGCGAGGCGTTGCCGCTGTGCTGCGCCAGGCGCTGCTGGTACTCGCGGATGGCGCCGCGCGCACGGGCGCCGAAGAGGAAGAAGTACAGCACGATCAGGTGCAGCAGCGGCGACAGCAGGCGCCGGCCGAGGGTGCGCGCCGCCCAGGCGGTGAAGCGCATCAGCAGCAGGCTGCCGCGCTCGCGCTGTTGCGCCCAGTGCTGCGCGCTCACGCGGCGCTCCGCAGGCGGCGCCAGAGGATCGCCGGCGAGCGCCAGAGCATGCCGAAGAACAGCCGCGCGTGCATGGAGGAGATCAGTGCGTTGTCGTGGAACAGGCGGAAGTGCGAGAGGCCGTCCAGCGGGTAATGCACCTTCGTCGGCAGCCACTGCATCGGCTGGTTGCGCCAGGCCAGACGGACGAGGATTTCCGGGTCGAAATCCATGCGCTTGCCCAGCGTGGTGCTGTCGATCAGCTTGAGCGTGGACGCCAGCGGGTAGACGCGGAAGCCGCACATGCCGTCGCGGATCGACAGCGACAGGCTATTGATCCACACCCAGACGTGGGTCAGGTAGCGCGCGTAGAGGCGACCCTTTGGCACGCTTTCGTCGTACTGCGGATAGCCGCAGACCAGCGCGTCGGGATGCTCGCGGGAGGTGCCGAGGAAGCGCTGTACGTCGCCCAGGTCGTGCTGGCCGTCGGCGTCCACCTGCAGCGCGTGGGTGAAGCCCAGGCGCGCGGCTTCGCGCAGGCCGGCCATCACCGCGCCGCCCTTGCCCTGGTTCACCGGCAGGCGCACCAGGTACGTGTCGCGGCCTGCGGCGAGCTGGTCCATCACCGCCGCGCACTCGCGGCTGGAGGCGTCGTCGACCAGCACGCAGGGCAGGCCGGCGGCGAGCAGTTCGGCGACCACCTGGGGCAGCGCGTGCTCGTGGTTGTACACCGGAATCACGGCACACGGTTTGGTGCTCATTCGTCCGCCCCCAGCAGGATGCGCCCTGAAGAACAGGCGGCCTCGCCACGGGTGAAGGCGAAGTACAGTTTGCCGCGCTCGGCGTCCCAGCGCAGGGCCAGCTGGCAGAGATCGCCCGGCCGCAGCAGTTGCTGAAACTTCAGTACTTCCATGCCGCCGAAGCGTGGCGGCAGGTCGAAGACCTGGCGACCCAGTTGCTGCGCCCATTGCACCTGGACCACGCCCGGCAGCACGGGAGCCTTGGGGAAGTGGCCGGGGAAGTAGGCGAGGTCCAGGGGGATTTCCAGCTGGAAGTGCTGTTCGCCGTCCACCGCGTTGTGCGTCAGTACGTCGGGGTCGCGGCTGCGCGGCGCGTGCAGCAGTTCGTCCACCAGGCTTTGCGGCAGCTTGCCCTGGGCATTGCCCGGCAGACGTCGCAGCAGGCGCCAGCGGCGCGGCAGGGCGAGGGCTTCGCAGTGGTCGGCGAGATGTTCGCGCAGGCGCTGGGTCAGTGCGCGGCGGCCGCCATTGCGCAGCTCGTACAGGCCGGCGTCGCTCAGGGCGACCAGTGCGCCGAGGCTGGCGCGGTTCTCCTGCACCACGCCCAAGCGCGCTTCGCTGACGAAGGGATGCTTCATCAGCGCCGCTTCCAGTTGCGGCAGGGAGATGCGTTTCTCTTCCAGTTTGACGATGCGGTCGAGCCGGCCGAGCAGCTCGAAGCGGCCGTCGGCGCAAATTCGTGCGGCGTCGGCGGTCTGTTCGGTTTCGCCGGGCGGCAGGTAGGTCGATTCGATGCGCAGTGCGCCGTGCTCGTCCTGGTTCAGCATCACGCCTTCGAACGGCTGCCACAGCTGGCCGCCCTGGCGCCAGGCGATGCCGCCGGTCTCGGAACTGCCGTAGATTTCCGTGGGCGCCTGGCCGAGGCGTTCGTGCAACTGTTCGCCGGCTTCGGCCGGCAGCGGGCCGCCGGAGGAGAACACCCGCACCACCGGGCGCAGCGCCGGCCAGTCGAGGTTGTCGCCCATGCGCTTGAGCAGCGCCGGGCTGCCGACCCAGGCGAAGCGCGGCTGGTCGAGGCTCAGGCGTTGCAGGTCTTCGGGGAAGGCGATCTGCCGACGGAGGAAGGCGCGGCCGGCGGACAGCGGCCAGAGCACGCGGAACAGCAGGCCGTAGATGTGCTGCGCGGCGACGCTGCCGAGGATGCGCGCATCGCCCAGTTGTTCGCCCCAGAGGGCTTCCAGCACCTGCACTTCGTTGCTCAACTGGCGCAGGGACTTGCTGATCAGCTTCGGCTCGCCGGTGGAGCCGGAGGTGCTGAGCACCAGGCGGCAGGCGTCGAGGTCCAGTTCTTCAGGTGCAAGAGGGGCCGGGGGCAGTGCCGGGCCGTTCAGTTCGGCCAGCAGCAAGTCACCGGGCTGATCGCCGATCCAGGCGTCGATCCGCGAGGCCAGTCGCTCGCGGCTGTGGGCGAGGTTGTCGGCCGGAAGCACCGCTTCGGCACCGGCCAGCCACGCCGCATAGAGGGCAATTGCCAGTTCGGCGGCGTCTTCCAGGTGGATCGCCACGCGCCGGGCATTGCGCTGGCGCAGGGCGCCGGCGGCTGCGCAGACGCGTTGCAGGAAGTCGCTGGCGAGCAGTGTCGGCTCCAGCGCCAATGGGCGCCCGGCGGGCAGCTCCAGCAGCAGCCGGGCGAGGGAAATCGATTTCATCCTTGACCTCTGACCCGCTGCCTTACCAGCCACTCGACGGCGAACAGCACGCCCATCAGCAGGTAGGAAATCAGGCCGTTGTACAGCGTCCACCAGGCCAGCGGCGCCCACAGTGTGAGGGCTGCGGCAATCAGGCCGTTGCCCAGGAAGAACAGCACCCAGGCCTGGGTCACCCGGCGGGTGTAGCGCACCGCGTGGGGCGGCAGTTCCGGCTCGCGCAGGCGCGCCAGACGCTCGACCAGCGGCGGGCCGAACTTCAGGCTGAGGGCAAACAGGCTGAGCAGGCCCGCGCTGATCAGCACCGGGTACCAGCGCAGCAGGTGCGGTTCATTGAGGAACCACAGCAGCATGCAGAAGGCCACGGCCGCCAGCGCCATCCAGCGCTGCCCGGGGCGTTGCCCGCTGCCCAGGCTGCGGGCGAACCACAACCCGCCCAGCAGCAGCGCGAAGAATTTCGGCGACAGGTGGTCGATGCCGAAGTAGATCGCGAACGGGTAGAGCAGCCCGGCCAGCAGCAGGCCGAGCCCGACCAGGCGTGTCATGGGTTGGCCAGGCGATAGACCGCTTCGACCACGTCGCCGACGGTACGCACCGACTTGAACTCCTCGGCGGCGATCTTCTTGCCGGTCTGGCGCTTGAGGTGGTCGATCAGGTCGACGGCGTCGATGCTGTCGATCTCCAGGTCCTGGTACAGGTTGGCATCGAGGCTGATCTGCTCCGGCTCCAGTTCGAACAGCTCGACCAGGGCGTCGCGCAGGGTGTTGAAAATGTCCTCACGGGTTTGCATGGTCAGCGGTCTCAGGCGGCTTTCTGGGCGGTCACGAAGGCCGCCAGGCTCGCCACATTGGCGAAATGCTGGCGGGTGTCCTTGGCATCGGCGTCGATCTTGATGCCGTAGCGTTTCTGGATGGCCAGGCCCAGTTCCAGGGCGTCGACCGAATCCAGGCCGAGGCCGTCGCCGAACAGCGCGTCTTCGGCGCCGATGTCGTCAGGGCCGATATCTTCGAGGCCGAGGGCGTCGATGATCAGCTGTTTAATCTCCAGTTGCAGATCGCTCATCTCTTGCGAGCTCCTTGATGAAATGCTGGTGCAGGAAGGCATTGAGCCGGCGCGAGGCTGCCGGGGCGGGGCCCTGGCTGGCAAAGACCTGCGGGTCCAGGTCGTCGCCGACGCGCAGCCGGAAATGCACGCGGCGGGCGGGAATGCTGTACCAGGGCTCGGCCTTGGTCAGGGTGGTCGGGGTCACGGTGATGGTCACCGGGGTGATGACGCTGGCGCCGCGCAAGGCGATGGACGCCGCGCCGCGATGGAATTGCGGAGCCGCGCCCGGCGTGGTGCGGGTGCCCTCGGGGAAGACGATCAGGGTCTGGCCCTGCTGCAGCGCGTCCACGGCCTCATCGAACATGTCCATGCTGCCGTTGTTGCTGATGTACTGCGCCGCCGTCACCGGGCCGCGGGTGAAGGGGTTGGCGAACAGGCTCTGCTTGACCACGCAGTTGGCGTCGCGGATCAGGCCGATGAGGAAGACCACGTCGATCAGCGACGGGTGGTTGGCGATGACCATCTGCCCCGGACGGCCGAGGCGCTCGATGCCTTCCACTTCGTACGTCAGCACGCCGCTGCGCTGCATGATCTGCACGAACAGCCAGAACAGCCGGCTGACCGTGTGGCGTGCGCGGCTGCGACGGCGCAGGGCATCGCCCGGCAGCAGGCTCAGCAGCGGAAACACCAGCACCCGTAGCAGCAATCCACCAATACCGAAGATGGCGAAGCACAGGCCGGTGGCGAACAGGCGCCACAGCCAAGCGTCGGCGCGCTTGCTCAGTGGTTGCGTTGCCAGGTCCATAGACGCTTCTTCCAGGGGTGATGGATCAGGCCGGTGCGCTCGATCAGCGCGCGCACCAGGTTCAGGGCATTGGGGTGGGACGGCGGAGCAAGGGCTGTGCCGTTTTCCGCGAGTTCCAGTGACCATTCGCTGCCGGGCTTCAGGCGCAGGGCCACGGCATAGGGGAAGGGCACGTCGTCGACCCAGGGCGAATACAGCTCCGGTACCGGCTCCTCGGTCACCACCAGCAGCACTTCCGGGGCACCTTCGGCCAGCAGTGCAGCGGCTTCCAGCAGGCCATGCTCGAAACCGTCACGTTCGCCGGCGATGGCTGTCATTTCGCTGGTGTCCTGCCGCAGGATCGACCACAGGCCAATGACCGCGTTGTGCACGGAAAGGCTGAACTGCGTCGGGGACAGTGGTTGTTCGACGGCCAGCTCGCGCAGCAGTTCCAGGCTGCGGCCGGTTTCGCCGTGGCGGGAAACGAAGATCAGCGGCATCGGCGGCCGCCCGTCGGCCAGCGGCCAGGCGACACTGAACACCATACGCGCCAGGGGGCTCAGGCGGCGGCGTTGCATGGCGGGGAGAAAGGCGACATCCGGTTGGGCGGCGCTGTCGGGAAGACGTTCTTCCCGTACCCAGCTCTGCCAGTCGGCAATCGTGGACAGGCCCGGGGCCCAGGCACTCCACTGGTCGATATTGAATTGAATCACGCTGCGAGCTCTTGTGGGCCCTTCGGGGCATTCCGGTCGGCTAATGGGTCTTCCTTGATCCACCAAGAGCTTCGTCGACACGTGCCATGGCGCAGGGCCGGTATTATCCCGGTCATGCTGCTGTCAAGCAAACTTTTGCTTACAAAAGGGCTGACGCAGGAAATAGGGCAATTCTCGATTAAACGCCGACTTTATGACGAACCACTGTATGAAATCCCGTCAGCCGCCGAGCGGTAGCGGAGCCTCGGTGCGAGGATGCTCGCCCTTGTCATGGGCTTTGCATAGAATCCCGGGGTCTTGAATGGTTCTGGAGGGATGGCTCATGCGGCGCGTGGTGTTCAATCAGAAGGGCGGGGTCGGCAAGTCCAGCATCGCCTGCAACCTGGCGGCAGTGAGCGCAGCGGAGGGTTATCGCACCTTGCTGGTGGACCTGGATGCCCAGGCCAATTCCACGCATTACCTCACCGGCCTGACCGGCGAGGACCTGCCGGTGGGCATCGCCGACTTCTTCAAGCAGACGTTGTCGTCCGGGCCTTTCAGCCGCAAGGGCAAGGTCGACATCTACGAGACGCCCTTCGACAACCTGCACATCGTCACAGCCAGCCCGGAGCTGGCGGACCTGCAGCCCAAGCTCGAGCAGAAGCACAAGATCAACAAGCTGCGCAAACTGCTGGACGAGTTGTCCGAAGACTACGACCGAATCTACCTGGATACGCCGCCGGCGCTGAACTTCTACACGGTTTCCGCGCTGATCGCTGCAGATCGCTGCCTGATTCCCTTCGATTGCGACAGCTTCTCCCGCCAGGCACTGTACGGCCTGCTGCAGGAGATCGAAGAGCTGAAGGAAGACCACAACGAGGAGCTGGAAGTCGAAGGCATCGTGGTCAACCAGTTCCAGCCGCGCGCGACCCTGCCGCAGCAACTGCTGGATGAGCTGGTGGAAGAGGAGCTGCCGGTGTTGCCGGTGTACCTGATGAGCTCGGTGAAGATGCGCGAGTCGCACCAGGCCTGCACCCCGCTGATCTTCCTCGAGCCGCGGCACAAGCTGACCCAGCAGTTCGTCGAACTGCACAACCTGCTGGAAGCCTGAGCGCTTACTGGCTGATCAGCACATCGCAGGGCGGCCGGCGCAGGAAGTAGCGCGTCGAGCTGCCCAGCATGGCCTGCTCGATGGCGCCGCGGCTGCGGCTGCCGAGCACCAGCAGGTCCGGCGTCCATTCCCGCAATGCTGTTTCCAGCGCCTGCTGGGGCGTGCCCTGCTGCACTGCGCAAAGCAGTTGCGGCCCGGCGGCCGGCACCTGCGTGCGCTCATCCTGCAGCGCCTGGCGCAGCAGTTCGCGTTGGGTGTCCAGGTGGCTGTCGGCGCGACCCGCCTTTTTGCCCGGCTGGTAGGCGTTGAGCGCGAGCAATTCGGCGTCGGCCGCGAGCAGTCGGTAACCGGCGCGCCAGGCCTGGCAGGAGCGGTGCGACAGGTCCAGGCCGGCAAGGGCCTTCGCGTAAGGTCTGGCGGACTCCTCCACGGCCAGCAGGATCGGCGCGCGGCAATGCCGGGCGATGCGCTCCAGGGTGGTGCCGTCGAAGCGTTCCAGCAGTTGCTGGTGGTGCGCTCCGATCACCAGCAGGTCGGCGTTCAGTTCCTGCACCGTCGCGGTCACGGTATTCGCCGCGCGGCCCTGGCGGATCACCAACTGATAGTCGGTGATATCGCTGGCGCGGGCTGCATCGCGCAGCGCCACCTCGGCGGCTTCGCGCACCGTGGCCATCATGCGGTCGGGGAAGAATTCCTCGATGACGTGCAGCAGCGTGACGCTGGCGCCGTGCTGGCGGGCCAGCTGGGCGGCGCGGCGTACGGCGATATCCGCCTCGACGCTGAGGTCGTGGGCGACGAGCAGGTTCCTGTACATGGTGGGCTCCCTCTGTGGCGCTTCCACTGTCGCGCCACGTAGGAAATCTCACCTTGATGCAGGGCAATGGCCCGGATTCAGCGGCTACGCAGCTGATAGATGGCGTGGCTTTCGGCGACGACGTTGCCTTCTTCGTCCTTCAGCTGCAGGTCGAGGACGAATTCGGCCTTGCCGAGGTTCGTGGCTTCTTCGCCAATGCGCTGGATGTCCTCCTCGCTGAGTCGCGCCTCGACCGTCACGTCGCTCGAGGCAGGGCGCAGGAAACGCAGGCCGGCTTCCTTGACGATGGGATAGAAGCGCCGGGCGTCGAAACTGGTCAGCATCAGCACGCCCCCGGGCAGCTCGGCCACGGTGAACAGTGCGCCAGCGTACATGTTGCGCAGGTGGTTCTCATTGTCCTTGAGCGGCATGCGCAGGCGCACGAGGCCCGGTTCCAGCACCTCCGCCTTGAGGCCGGTGCGCTTGACGAAGGCGATGTGCTCTTCGGTGAGTTGGCGGATGAATTCCAGGTTATGACGCATGGGCGCGCTCCGATTCGCCGGCGGGGTGTGCCCCCAAGCCTAGCCGCACCACGCGGCCTGGCAATGACCGCGTGGATTGACCGAAACGCTCGCCCTCAGATGCCCTGGCGCGACAGCCAGTCGAGCAGCTGCGGCAGCGGCATTGCGCCGCTCTGGCGCGCCACTTCCTGGCCGTTGCGCAGCAGGATCAGGCTCGGGATCGAACGAATCCCCAGGCGTGTGGAGAGGTTCGGGTTGGCATCGCTGTCGAGCTTGGCCAGGCGCACCTTGCCCGACAGCCGCGCTGCGGCCTGCTCGAACACCGGCGCAAAGCCCTTGCACGGCCCGCACCAATCGGCCCACACGTCTACCAGCAACGGCAGGTCGCCCTTGGCCTGGGCGGCGAAGCCGGCTTCGTCGAGGTCGAACGGCGTATCCAGCACGATCGGCGACTGGCAGCGCCCGCAACTGGGCGAATCGCCCAGTCGCTCGGCAGGAACTCGGTTCAGGCCGTTGCAGTGGGGGCAGGGGATGATCAGGGAATCGGACATGACGGGGCTCCTCGGGCTATGGGGAGCTAGGTGGTGGCGATCCGGGGGATTATCAACTGTACCCGGTGGCGAAGCTCAGTTTCGATGAGCCTGCATGTACTGCCGCAGAAGCTGGTTGATGCGAGTCTGGTAGCCGGCTCCCTGGCTCTTGAACCACTCCAGTACGTCCGCGTCCAGGCGGATGGTGACGGCTTGCTTGGCCGGCACATGAATTTCGGCGTTCTTGAAGAAGTCTTCGCCCAGCTCGGGGATATCGCTGGTGTCGATGTCCTTGTCCTTCAGTTTGCTCAGGCGCTTGAAGTCAGTTTTCGATGGTTTGGACATAGTGTCTGGCCTCCCGTCTGGTGGCTTTCCGGGCGGAGATGATGCGGATGACATCTCCTTCTCGTTCGGTGCTCACGACCACTCCAATTAACGACCGTATTCGGCCGAGATTGATCCAGCGCTCCTCGGCGTAATTCTCGCGGTCATCGCGTTGTGCGAGGTAGGGCTGCTGGAACAGCTCCATCGCGTCGTTGAAGTCAATTCCGTGCTTGCGGATGTTTGCCAGGTTCTTGGCTTCGTCCAATTCGAATAGCATGCTGCTCTCCGTATTGACGTTTGTACATACAAAATGTCCGTGGCGGTCGTATTACGTGACGAAATGCATGGCTCGGCTTCTTCGGGCTGGCGTCGGCTGCCGCCGACGGATCGCGGGCATGGCCCGCTCCTACAGGGGCGGGCCGTGCGCGTCAGGGGCTAGCTGTGGCTGACGCGCTGTGCGTGGTCTGCCTCGTACAGCGAGTGGGCGTCGGAGGCCAGCAGCAGGAGGGCGCGGTTGATTTGCAGGACGTTGCGCAGCGGCTGGGCGTCGAGGGTGGAGAGGGAGAGAATGCCGAGCAGGTCGATCACAGCGCTCAGGCGGTCTTCGGCGGCGTTGTAGAGTTCGTCGGTCGGGGCGTCGGTGCGCAGGTAGAGGGTGGCGTTGCGGGGATGGGCGTGGTGTTGTGAGTCGGTTCTCAGCGGGAGGAAACGGTCTTTTTCGGGGTGCGCGGGTGCCTTACCATCGGTGTTAGCCATGATTAGTTGCCTGTTAACTGATTGTGGTTAGCGGGCCTTCGGTGTTGGTAGCACCGGGGGCTCGCGCCTTTCGATCCGTGCCGTTCGGCAGTTCTGGATCGCAGTCTTCCGCCGCGAGGAACATGCTGGGAAATTCCTGCATCGTGCTGCTTATGCTCGGGAAGATGTCGTCATTCTACGGAGTCAAAGCAAGCGAAAACCCGGCGGGAAGGGGAATCCACCGTGTCTGGCAGGAGCTTGCGAAAAGGCGGGTCTGGGCGGGGTAGGACGGCGGGAATTTGATGTAGTCCCGCCGGGCACCGGCATCAGACGTGATCGCGAACAGGTCCCTGATCGTCCGGCGCAGGGCAGGTCGCGGGCATGGCCCGCTCCTACAGGAAAGCGCCGCATGCCCGCCCACTGTAGGAGCGGGCCGGCAGGCCGGATGATTCGTCGGTGGGGCAGCGCTTCCCGCCCCTGCGCATCACACGCGGAAGTGGCTGACCAGTGTCTGCAACTGGCCGCCCAGGCGCGCCAGTTCAACACTGGAGGCGGCGACTTCCTGGTTGGCCGAGGCGGTCTGTTCGGAAACGTCGCGCACATTCACCACGCTGCGGCTGATTTCCTCGGCGACGGCGCTCTGCTCTTCGGCGGCGGTGGCGATCTGCTGGTTCATCGCCTGGATGTTGGAGACGGTGCGGGTGATCTCGCCGAGGGATTCGCCGGCCTGGCGGCTCAGGGCGACGCTGCTGGCGGTGAGTTCGCGGCTGCCGAGCATGACGCTGGAGACCTGGCGAGTCCCGCTCTGCAGGCCGGCGACCAGGGCTTCGATCTCTTCAGTGGACTGCTGGGTGCGCTGGGCCAGGCCGCGCACTTCGTCGGCGACCACGGCAAAGCCGCGCCCGGCCTCGCCCGCGCGGGCGGCTTCGATGGCGGCGTTGAGGGCCAGCAGGTTGGTCTGCTCGGCCACCGACTTGATCACGTCCATGACCTTGCCGATCTTCTCGCTCTCCTGCTCCAGGCGCTGCATGGCCTCGGCGGAGCGTTCGACTTCTTCGGCCAGGCGCTCGATCTGCTCGACCGCCTTATTCACCACACGGTCGCCGTCCTGGGCCTGGTGGTCGGCGGCGGAGGCGGCCTGGGAGGCCTGCTCGGCGTTGCGCGCGACTTCCTGCACGGTGGCGGACATCTCGTGCATGGCGGTGGCGACCTGGTCGGTCTCGACCTTCTGGGTGTTGGCGCCGGCGCTGGTCTGTTCGGTGACGGCGGAGAGCTCTTCGGCGGCGCTGGCGATCTGGGTGACGCCATCGCGGATGCCGCCGATCAGCTCGCGCAGGCTCTGGCTCATGCGCTGCATGCTCTGCTGCAGGCGGCCCAGTTCGTCGCGGCGGCTGACCTGGATGGTCTGCGACAGGTCGCCGGCGGCGATGCGGTCGACCACGGCCATGGTGTCGTGCAGCGGGCGGGTGATCTGGCGGGTGATGATCAGCGCGGCGATGCTGCCGAGCACCAGCGCGAGCAGGGTCACGAGGGTTTGCAGGCTGCGGGCCTTGGCGCTTTCGACGTCGCGGCGATCAAGCTGCAGCTGGTAGAGGTTTTCGCTGATCTTGACGATGTCCTGGCCCTGGGCGGTCATTTCCTTGCGCGCCTGGACGATCGCGGCCATGTTCTGGCGCAGCGTGACGACGGCGTCGCGGTAGGTGCGCAGGGCGGTGCCGAGTTGCTGGACGTACTGCGCTTCGGCGACGCCGAGCACGCTTTCCAGGGCCGGCAGGCCGGCGATGCTTTCGTCGAGGCCGCGGGTCACGCCGTCACCGTTGCTGGTGAGGGCGGTGGCGAGGTAATCGCGCACGTCATAGCGGGCCTGCAGCAGGTCTTCGCGGGTACCGGTGATGGCCTGGAAGCGGGTGGCGCGCTCTTCGTCGGCGGGGGCCTTGAGGATGTCTTGCTGGATCTGCGCGGTCAGCTCGTTGGCGCGGGCAGCATTGTCCTGCAGGGTGCGGCGGGTGAGGCCGGCGCTCTGGTAGCCGGCGCGCATGGCGGCCAGGGATTTCTCGTAGTCACCGATGATGCCGCCGAGCTGGTCGAGCATGCGCACGTTCTCCGGGCTGACGAAGGACGCGCGCAGTTTCTGCTGCTGCGCCTTGAAGTCGGCCAGGGTGCTCATGACGTTGGCGGCTTCTTGCTCGGCGCCGTCGGCGATCATGTACTGCAGGCGAGTGATGCGCAGCTTGGTGAGGCGCGAGTTCAGCTCGGTGATGTCGCTCATCCAGTTGCTGCGGTCGATCAGCGAGCCCAGGCCGACCCAGCTGACGATGGCGAGGATGGCGGTGAAGGCGAGGACCAGGCCGAAGCCCAGGGCCAACTTGAGATTCACGCTCAGGTTGGAAATCCAGCTGTTCATTGACGATCTCCAGGAAAGGTTGTGTGAAGTCAGGCCGTTCGGAGATTGTTGTTATTGGGGGCCAGGGTGGCGAACCACGTCCCTGCACTATCGGCAGGCCGGGACGGAACCCGATGGTGGCGAGCGAAAAAAGTTATCCGCCGGCCGGCGCCGGGAGGCGGGTCGGGGGACGGATGACGGGGGAAGGGAGACGGTGGACGGCCGCGCAATTCCCTTTTCGCTGGCGTATCAGGTGGCGCGGTCGCGCGGTTGCCTGGGGTGCAGGCAGCGACGGCATTGTACGGAATGGTGAGGCCATCGTCTGCCCGATGATGGCATCTGGATATGACTGTGATGCGTCAGCTTATTCATGAGGCCCCGCACGAGGCACCGCCCGGCGCCTCGTGCGGGGCTGGCCGTCAGGCCCTGGCGGCGTCCAGTGCCTGGGCCAGGTCGGCGAGGATGTCGTCGATGTGCTCGATGCCGATGGACAGGCGCACCATGTCGCGCGGCACGCCGGCCTTCTCCAGTTCCTCGTCGTTGAGCTGGCGGTGGGTGGTGGACGCCGGGTGGCAGGCCAGGGACTTGGCGTCGCCGATGTTCACCAGGCGCACCACCAGCTGGAGCGCGTCGATGAAGCGCGCGCCCGCTTCCTGCCCGCCCTTGATGCCGAACGAGAGGATCGACGCCGGTTTGCCGCCCATGTAGCGCAGCGCCAGTTCCTGCTCGGGGTGGTCGGCGAGGCCGGCGTATTTCACCCAGCTGACTTGCGGGTGGTCCTGCAGGTATTGCGCGACTTTCACCGCGTTCTCGCAGTGGCGCTCCATGCGCAGGGCGAGGGTTTCCAGGCCCTGCAGGATGAGGAAGGCGTTGAACGGCGAGAGCGCGGCGCCGGTGTTGCGCAGTGGCACGACGCGGCAGCGGCCGATGAAGGCGGCGGGGCCGAAGGCTTCGGTGTAGGTGACGCCGTGGTAGGACGGGTCCGGTGTGTTCAGCAGCGGGAAGCGCGCCTTGTTCTCGGCCCAGGGGAATTTGCCGGAGTCGACGACGATGCCGCCGATGCTGGTGCCGTGGCCGCCGATGTATTTGGTCAGCGAGTGCACGACGATGTCCGCGCCGTGCTCGAACGGGCGGCAGAGGATCGGTGTGGCGACGGTGTTGTCGACGATCAGCGGCACGCCGTGGCGGTGCGCAGCATCGGCCAGGGCCTGGAGATCGACGATGTTGCCCGCCGGGTTGCCAATGGATTCGCAGAACACCGCCTTGGTGCGTTCGTCGATCAGTGCTTCGAGGGCGGCGATGTCATCGTGCGGCGCAAAGCGGGTCTGGATGCCGAAGCGCGGCAGGGTGTGGGCGAACAGGTTGTAGGTGCCGCCATAGAGCTTGGCCACCGAGACGATGTTGTCGCCGGCTTCGGCGACGGTCTGGATGGCGTAGGTGATGGCGGCCATGCCGGAAGCCACGGCCAGAGCGGCGACGCCGCCTTCCAGTGCGGCCACGCGCTCCTCCAGCACCGCGTTGGTGGGGTTCATGATGCGCGTGTAGATGTTGCCGGCGACCTTCAGGTCGAACAGGTCGGCACCGTGCTGGGTGTCGTCGAACGCGTAGGAGCTGGTCTGGTAGATCGGTACGGCCACGGCCTTGGTGGTCGGATCGGGGCTGTAGCCGGCGTGGATGGCCAGGGTTTCCGGTTTCATTGTTCGAGCGTCCTTGTGGCAGAAAGCCCCGAGGATGCGAGCGGTGCCCGGCCCCGGTCAATGACCGGGAGCAATGCATGGCGGGCGCCGCTAGATCGCTTTTCGCTGAGCTTATAACCGCCTCAGGACGAGCAACTGATCTCCAGGTGACGGCCCCAGTCCGGCGGTCTACGGGTGAATACCTCGGCGTCGGGCTGTTCTTCGAAGGGCTTGCTGAGCACTTCGTGCAGGCGGCGCACCACGCTGAAATCACCTTGCTCGGCGGCGCTGATGGCTTCCTGGGCGAGGTAGTTGCGCAGCACGTAGAGCGGGTTGACCGCGTGCATGCGGGCGCGGCGCTCGTCCTGGCTGCCGCCTTCGCGCTCGGTGCGGGCCTGGTAGTCGGCGGCCCAGGCGTCGAAACCGGCGAGGTCGACGAAGTCTTCCCGCACCACGGCCAGCGCCTGCTCCGGTGCCTGGTCGCCGAGGCGGCGGAAGAACAGCGAGTAGTCCACGGCGCCCTTCTGCATGGTCTGCAGCAGGCGCTGCACCCGCTCCAGGTCGCCCTCTTCGGCCGTAGTGAGGCCGAGGCGGCGGCGCATCAGGTCCAGGTAGCTGGCCTGGTAGAGCGGCAGGAACAGATCCAGCGTGGCGCGCAGGTCGTCCACCTCGACGAAGGGCGTCAGCGCCTGGCCGAGGGCGGCGAGGTTCCAGTGGGCGATGGGCACCTGGTTGCTGAAGGAGTAGCGGCCGGTGTCGTCGGAGTGGTTGCAGATGTGGTTGGCGTCGAAGTCGTCGAGGAAGGCGTAGGGGCCGTAGTCGAAGGTGATGCCCAGGATCGACATGTTGTCGGTGTTCATCACCCCGTGGCAGAAGCCGTAGGCCTGCCAGTAGGCAATCATCTCGGCGTTGCGCTCGACGACTTCGCGGAAGAATGCGAGGTAGGGCTTCTCGTCATCCAGGCACTGCGGGTAGTACGACTGCAGGACGAACTCGCCGAGGGTGCGCAGCTGATCTTCCTGCTTGGTGTAGTAGAAGTATTCGAAGTGACCGAAGCGCACGTGGCTGGGCGCCAGGCGCAGCAGCATGGCGCCGGTTTCCTTCGACTCGCGCCACACCGTGGTGCTGGAGCCGATCACGCACAGTGCGCGGCTGCTGGGGATGCCCAGGGCGGCGAGGTATTCGCTGGCGAGGAATTCGCGGATCGACGAGCGCAGCACGGCCCGGCCATCGCCCATGCGCGAGTAGGGCGTCTGCCCGGCGCCCTTGAGGTGCAGGTCCCAGTGCTCGCCGGCCTCGTTCACCACTTCGCCCAGCAACAGGCCGCGGCCGTCGCCCAGCCGCGGGTTGTAGGAGCCGAACTGGTGCCCGGAATAGACCATCGCGCGCGGGTCGGCTGCTTCCCAGAGCTTGTGCCCGGCGAAGATTTCCGCGAACAGCGGGCTTGTCGCCTCGCTCGGGTCGAGGTCGAGCAGGGCCATGGCGGCGGGGCTGGCGACGACCAGGCGCGGGTCGGCGATGGGATCGGGCAGGACCTGGGTGGAAAACACATCGCCCAGGCGGGCGAAGCGGTTATCGAAGGTCAGTTCGTCGAGCTTTTTCACAATCTAACTCCGGACAAGTCCGAGCATTGTGCTCGGACTTATCCGAAGGCGTCCACCCTCAGGCCTTGTCGCCGCCAGGCTTATCGGTGCCCTGGGGGCCGCCGATCTTCACGGGTGCGGCAGCGGGTTGCTGCTGGCCGACGATGACCTGGGCTTCCTGGCCCTGGAAGTTCTTCAGGAACACGTCGACCTGGTTGAAGGCCATGTCGATGCCGGCTTCGCGGAAGGCCAGGGCGATGCGCGTGAGGGTTTCGTCCACCGCCGGGTTGCGGTCGCCCAGCTCGCGGACGTGGAAGCGCAGCTCGTAGTCGAAGGTGCTGGCGCTGATCAGGGTGAAATACACCACCGGCTCCGGGTCGCGCAGGATGCGGGTGTTGGCGTGGGCGGCGTCGAGCATGATCTTGCGCGCCAGCGGCAGGTCGCTTTCGTAGGCCAGGCCGATCTTGATGGTGACGCGCGTGACGGTATCGCTCAGCGACCAGTTCACCAGCTGGCCGGTGATGAAGGTCTGGTTGGGGACGATGATTTCCTTGCGGTCGAAGTCGGTGATGGTGGTGGCGCGGATGCGGATCCGGCTGACGGTGCCGGACAGCGTGCCGATGGTCACCACGTCGCCGATCCGTACCGGGCGCTCGAAGAGGATGATCAGGCCGGAGACGAAGTTGGAGAAGATCGCCTGCAGGCCGAAGCCGAGGCCGACCGACAGCGCGGCCACCAGCCATTGCAGCTTGTCCCAGCTCACCCCGAGGGTGGACAGCGCGCTGACGAAGCCGATGCCGCTGATGGTGTAGGACAGCAGGGTGGTGATGGCGTAGGCGCTGCCCTGGGCCAGGGTCAGGCGTTGCAGCACCAGCACTTCGAGCAGGCCGGGAAGGTTGCGCGCCAAGGCGACGGTCACGGCAGCGATGACCAGCGCCATGAGGAAGTCGCTCAGGCTGATCGGCGTGGTGGACGCCGCATCGCCGGTGCCGCTGGTGTACTGGTAGAGGGTCACGTTGTCGAGGTAGGAGACGACGCTGATCAGGTCGGCCCAGACCCAGTACAGGGTGACCACGAAACCGATCAGCAGGCCCAGGCGGATCAGGCGCATGGACTGTTCGTTGATCTGCTCGATGCCCAGGGTCGGCTCTTCGACCACCTCGGTGCCCTCGATGCCTTCCTTGGGCGCGTTCTGGCGGTTCTTCAGGGCGCGCTGGTAGGCCAGGCGGCGGGCGGCGACGCCCATGCCGCGGACGAAGGTGGCTTCCACCACCATCCAGAACATCAGCAGGAACAGGGTGTCGATCAGGCGGTCGGTGAGCTTGAGCGCGGTGTAGTAGTAGCCGAAGCCCACGGCCAGGAACAGCGCCACCGGCAGGGCGGTGAAGCCCAGGCCGACGATCATCTTGATCATCGACGGGCGCTCGCTGGACGGGCTCTTGAACAGCAGTTGGGCGAGCAACCAGGTCATGGCGCCGTAGCCGAACAGCACCACGGCAATGCCGATCACGTCATCGGCCAGCGAGGCCGGCGAGTGCTCGGCGACGGTGACCACGGCGACCAGCGACATCACCACCAGACCCAGTCGGCGCATCAGCTTGCCGAGGAACTGTACCTGCGACTGGCTCCAGTGGAAGTGCCGCTCGGCGATGCCGCCCGGACGCAGGATGCGGTGCGCGGTGTAGAACACCAGCCAGACCTGCGCCATCTCCAGCAGCGCGCTGCCCAGGGTGGCGTTCTGTCCGCGGGCGTCGAGCAGCAGGGCGAGGCCGGCGATGGCCAGGGCCAGGGTGCCGGGCAGTGCCAGCAGCACGGCGAGCAGCAGTGCCAGCGGGGTGTGGGCCTGGCTGTCGCGCTTGAAGTGGCCGATATCGTCGTTCAGCGATTCCAGCTTGTCGTAGAGGAACTTGCGCTTCCACAGCAGGGCGGCAACCAGCAGGAGCAGCGGCAGGAACAGGAAGGGCCGGTCGATCAGGCCCTCGCCCAGCTCCTTGACGCCCGAGCCCCAGGGCACTTCGGCCAGCTGGTGGTGCAGCAGGGCCGGGGTCATCTTGAACCACGACAGGTCCAGCGGGCGGTTGCTGGGAATCCAGAACATCTGCTCGTCGAGGGTGGCGCGCAGGCTGCTGCTGGTTTCCTTGAGCTGCTTCTGGTTCAGCTGCAGGGTGATGGCTTCGTTGAGCAGCGCGTTCAGCTCGTGGTTGAGGCGTTCCATCAGTTCCAGGCGGGTGTCCACCAGCTCGGACAGGTCGTGGCGCAGCTGCGCGGTGACACTTTCCTGGGATTGCTGGGCCAGCAGGTTGTCGATGTAGACCTGGGTGTTGTTGATCTCGTCGCGCTTCTGGTTCAGCTCGAACTGGTACAGGCGCAGGTCGGCGATCTCGTCGGCGAGGTCCTGGTCGGTCTTGATCACCGGCAGCGACTGCTTCTGCTGGTAGAGGATCTTCGACAGCAACAGGCTCCCGCGCAGCACGTTGATCTGCTCGTCCAGGGCCTGCTCGCCCTGGGTCAGGTTGTCCAACTGCTGCTTGGCTTCCAGGTTGCGCCGGGTCAGGGTGTTGAGGCGGTCGGTGGTGCGCAGCAGGTAGTCGGAGAGCTTGAGGTTGGCGGCGTTCTCGTGGCTCAGCAGGCTGTCGGTGCCAGCGGCCTGGTCGGCGTCCTTGGACAGCTCGGCGACGGTTTTCTCCGACTGCTCGCGGCGCTTGTCGCTGATCATCGCCT
This sequence comes from Pseudomonas sp. PDM17, assembly GCF_014851985.1. Taxonomy (NCBI): domain Bacteria; kingdom Pseudomonadati; phylum Pseudomonadota; class Gammaproteobacteria; order Pseudomonadales; family Pseudomonadaceae; genus Pseudomonas; species Pseudomonas sp. PDM17. The sequence continues at coordinate 435,233 of NZ_JACVAT010000003.1, read as the reverse complement.
GCAGTTCGAGGGTTTCGCGCTCTTCGCGGCCGATGCGCTCGGCCAGCAGGTCGCGCTGGCTGGAGGCGAGGTCGAGCAGCAGGTTGTTGCCGGCCAGTTGCTTGCGCAGCAGCAGGTTCTGCGCGGTCAGCGCGGCCTGTTCGGCGAGCAGCTCGTTGCGGCGTTCGTCGGTCAGGGGCTTGGCGCCTTCCTTGCCGGCCTTGAGGGCGGTGTTGATGTCCAGCAGGCGCGTCTGGTTCTTGCTCAGGTCGGCCTGGGCGCGTTCGGGGCGGGTCTGCGCGGTGAGGATCTCGCTCTTGGCGTCGATCATCTCCTTCTGCCAGGCGGCCAGCTGGGTGGATTGCTCGTTGAGGAGCATTTCCAGCTGGGTGGCGTTATAGCCGCCGTAGCGCTGGGCGGCGGGCTTGTCGGCACTGCCCTTGAGGCGACTGAGGGCCTTCTGGTTCTCGCTGATCAGCTTGGGCGCATCGGCCAGGCGGCCGTTGAGCTCGCTGAGCTGCTTCTCGCTGTCTTCCTTGGCTGCCAGCAGCCTGAGGGTGTTCTCCAGGCTGGCCTTGACCGGCTTGGCTTCGGCATCGCTGAGCTTGCGGTCGGCCAGGCCGTCGAGGCTCTGCTGCACCTTCTCGGCGCTGGGGACGGTGGTATCGGCGGCCAGCGCGGGCAGGCCGGTGAGCGAGCTGCCCAGGAGGACAGCAGTCAGGAGAGTACGCAGCAGGAATGACATGGTCGCGTTCAGCGGCTCGTGCGAAAAAAGTGGAGTGAGGGTAGTGCTGGCTGGCCGGCACCCGCAAGCGGGCGCCGGTGGGCGGTCAGAGGAAGAGTCCCGGACCGGGACGACCTTCGGGGAATTTGACCCCGACCTTGCGGATCTTGTTCCCGTCCAGGGCGGCCACGGTCCAGGTCAGGCCGTTCCATTCAACCTGGTCGCCGATGATCGCCTGGCCGCCGATTTCGTGGGCGATGAAGCGGCCCAGGTTCTGCTCGCCGTCGACGCCTTCAAGCTTCAGGCCGTAGAGCGAGGCTACGGCGGACAACTGGGCGTCGCCCTCGAGGACGAAGTCGCCGAAGAAGCGTGCACTGAGGCCGCGATCCGGCGCCTGGCTGAACAGCTTGCCCAGTGGCGAGAGGTCATGCTCGTGGCCGATCACGCAGAGAATGTCGTCGGCTTCGAGGATGGTACTGCCGGACGGGTGCAGCAGTTGGGTGCCACGGAACAGCGCAGCGATACGCGTTCCCTCGGGCATCTTCAGTTCGCGCAGGGCGGCGCCGATGCACCACTTTTCCTTGCTCAGGTGGTAGACGAACAGCTCCCACTCGCTGGTCGGGTGGACTTCCAGGCCGGCGCGGGAGATCGGCGCCGGGTCCGGCGGCACCACCACGCGCAGCAGCTTGGCGGCCCAGGGCAGGCTGGTGCCCTGCACCAGCAGCGAAACCAGCACGATGAAGAAGGCCACGTTGAAGAACAACTGGGCGTTAGGCAGCCCGGCCATCAGCGGGAACACCGCGAGAATGATCGGCACCGCGCCGCGCAGGCCGACCCAGGCGATGAAGGCCTTTTCGCGGCCATGGAAGGCGCGGAACGGGAACAGGCCGACCAGCACCGACAGCGGACGAGCGAAGAGGATCATCCACAGCGCCAGGCCCAGGGCGGGCAGGGCGATCGGCCAGAGGTCGTGGGGCGTGACCAGCAGGCCCAGCACCAGGAACATGCCGATCTGCGCCAGCCATGCCATGCCGTCGAGCATGTGCATGATGCCGTGGCGCGATCGGATCGGCTGGTTGCCCAGCACCAGGCCGCACAGGTAGATGGCGAGGATGCCGCTGCCGTGCACCGCGTTGGCCAGGGCGAAGATCAGCAGGCCGCCGCTGATCGCCAGCAGCGGATAGAGGCCGTTGGCCAGGTGGATGCGGTTGATCACCTGCAGCAGCAGCCAGCCGCCGGCGAGGCCGAGCACCGAGCCGATGCCGAACTCGCGCAGGAAGTGCCAGAGGAAGCTCCAGGACAGGCCACTTTCGCCGTGGGCGAGCATGTCGATCAGGGTGACGGTGAGGAACACCGCCATGGGGTCGTTGCTACCTGATTCGATTTCCAGGGTGGCGGTGACCCGCTCGTTCAGGCCCTTGCCGCCGAGCAGCGAGAACACGGCCGCGGCGTCGGTGGAGCCGACGATGGCGCCGATCAGCAGCCCTTCCATCCAGCTCAGCTTGAACAGCCAGGCGGCAGCGATGCCGGTCAACCCTGCGGTGATCAGCACCCCGGCGGTGGCCAGTGACAGGGCTGGCCAGAGGGCTACGCGGAAACTCGACACCCGTGTGCGCAAACCGCCGTCCAGCAGGATCACCGCCAGCGCCAGGTTGCCCACCAGGTAGGCCATGGGATAGTTGGAGAAGCCGATGCCGCCGGGGCCGTCGGTGCCCGCGATCATGCCCACGGCGAGGAAGATGACCAGAATCGGGATGCCCAGGCGCGAGGACAGCGAGCTGACCAGGATGCTCATGCCGATCAGCACAGCAGCGATCAGGAAATAGCTGTTGATGGCCACGGCATCCAAGGTGTCGACCTCCTGGGGAGTAGGGGAGTGGCGACGCTACTTGGGGATCAGGATGCAGGCCGCATGCCAATCGATTCTAACCTGCGGATTTACAAGGCTGTCAAAGGTTTGTTGAGGACCGTTCGGCGGCGCTTTCCGGCCACGCCCCGGCGGTCGCCCAGGTAGGTACCAGACTCGGCGACGTCACTTGGGTGGGCGCCCAGGCGACGGCCTCGCTCAGGGGCAGCCGGACGGCATCGAGGCAGGCCTGGCGATCACGCTGCAAGGTGGTGCGGGCCTTGGTCACTTCGCCGGCCATATTCGCCTCGCCGCCGATGGCGCGGACCTGCGTATGCCACAGATGGCGGGCCGAGCTGCCGGCGACGCCGCAGCTACCCAGCGGGTCGTAGTAGGACGAGCCGAACTGGGCGTAGCCGGCGTTGACCAGGGCATTGAAGTAGCGGCTCTGCGCGGCGATCGATTGGCCGTCGCCGCCGCGCAGGACTTCGAGACCGTTGGACATGGCCTTGTCGACGCTTTGCAGATAGTCGTCGGCGTGCTGCAAGGCTTCCGCGTTGGGATCGGTGAAGATCGGCGCGGAGTTCAGTGAGGACGCCTGGTTGCTTTGCGGGCTGCTCTGCGGCAGCGCATCGGCAGGGCCTGTATTGAACAGCGCGAGTACGCAGCCCAGCGCGGCAATAACCGCGAAGAGCGGGAAGAGATGCAGGCAGTGGCGGGAAGTGGTGGCGAGTAAGGAGGGATGCATGGCCAGGGTCGTGAAGGCAAAAAGTTGCGCGGGCGCCATTCAACGGCAATCGCCCCCGGCTTCGCTGTCGGCCTGGTCAGCTGTTGTTGTGGGAATTTTCTTCAGTTCACTCGGCTTCCTGCTGCATTCCTGGCGGAGCCGCCCTTATCCGCAGGCATAAAAAAGCCCCGGACGTGACCGGGGCGAAAGGGACATGCGGGGGCCTAGAACCAGGCGTCCTGCATGGTGGAACAGGTATCGTCGCGGCCTTCGAGCAGGGCGAGGTCGTGGTGGCAGGACGGTACTTCCCAGGTCAGGAAGTAGCGCGCGGCCTGCAGCTTGCCACGGTAGAAGTCGGCGTCCGACGCATCGCCGCGCGCCAGACCTTCCTCGGCGCGAATGGCCTGCTCCAGCCAGCGCCAGCCGATCACGGCATGGCCGAAGACCTTCAGGTACAGCGCGGAGTTGGCGAGGCCCTGGGCCACGCGGCCCTGCATCAGGTCGCCGAGCAGGCTCAGGGTAGTCGCGGACAGGCGCGCCATCAGTTGCTCCAGCGGTTCGCGCAGCTTGTCCAGCGACGGGTGGGCGCTGGCGCGCTCGCAGCACTGGCTGATCAGGCGGGTCAGCTGCTTGAGGCCGGCACCGTTGTTCTGCGCCAGCTTGCGGCCCAGCAGGTCCAGCGACTGGATGCCGTGGGTGCCTTCGTGGATCGGGTTCAGGCGGTTGTCGCGGTAGTACTGCTCCACCGGGTATTCACGGGTGTAGCCGTGGCCGCCGAGGATCTGGATCGCCAGCTCGTTGGCCTTCAGGCAGAACTCCGAGGGCCAGGATTTGACGATCGGGGTGAGCAGGTCGAGCAGCTCGTGGGCCTGCTTGCGTTCTTCTTCGGTGGCCAGCGTCTCGCAGTCATCCACCAGACGCGCGGCGTAAAGGCCGAGGTCGAAGGCGCCTTCGACGTAGGCCTTCTGGGTCAGCAGCATGCGCCGTACGTCGGTGTGCTCGATGATCGATACCGGCGCGGAGGTCGGGTCCTTGGCGTCCACCGGGCGGCCCTGCGGGCGTTCGCGGGCGTACTCCAGGGAGTACAGGTAGCCGGCGTAGCCGAGCATGATGGCGCCCATGCCGACGCCGATGCGCGCCTCGTTCATCATCTGGAACATGTAGGCCAGGCCGTGGTGCGGCTTGCCGACCAGATAGCCGACGCACTCGCCCTTGTCACCGAAGTTGAGGGCAGTGGAGGTGGTACCGCGCCAGCCCATCTTGTGGAACAGGCCGGCCAGGGTCACGTCGTTGCGCGCGCCGAGCGAGCCGTCTTCGTTGACCAGGAACTTGGGCACGATGAACAGGCTGATGCCCTTCACGCCGGGCGGTGCGTCCGGCAGCTTGGCCAGCACCATGTGCACGATGTTGTCCGACAGCGGGTGGTCGCCGCCGGAGATGAAGATCTTGTTGCCCTTGATCCGGTAGCTGCCGTCGGCGGCCGGTTCCGCGCGGGTGCGGATGTCGGCCAGGGACGAGCCGGCATGGGGCTCGGTCAAGGCCATGGTGCCGAACCAGCGGCCTTCGATCATCGGCTGCAGGAACAGGCGTTTCTGTTCTTCGCTGCCGAAGGTTTCGATCAGGTGGCTGGAGCCCATGCTGAGCATCGGGTAGGACGAGGTGGCAATGTTGGCCGACTGGAAGTGCGCGAAGCAGGCGCGCGCCAGCAGGTGCGGCAGCTGCATGCCACCCTGTTCGAAGCTGCGCGAGGCGTTCTGGAAACCGGCCTCGTTGAAGGCGTCCACCGCCGGCTTCACTTCCGGGATGAGCACCGCGCCGCCGTCGACGTACTGCGGTTCGTTCTCGTCGTTCTTGCGGTTGTGCGGGGCGAACAGCTCCTCGGCGATGCCGCGGGCGGTGCCCAGGGCGGCGTCGAAGGTCTCGCGGTTGTGCTCGGCGAAGCGTTCGCGCTGGGTCAGAGCCTCTGCGTCGAGCACTTCGTAGAGTTCGAAAGCGAGGTTGCGGGAGCTGAGCAGGGTCTCGGACATGGATCGACCTCCGTGGGAATCTGCGCAGTCTAGTCTGGTGAATGAAGCGCGCACAGAATCATCCATGAGCGTGATAAAGGGCTAAAACGCCCGGCCTCCCGGCGGGCCCCGGCGACGGCGGGCTCGCACCGCACCCGCCCCAGGACCTAAACTGCGCGCCTTGAGGAGTCCGCTATCCATGAACTACCGCCACGCCTACCACGCCGGTAACCACGCCGACGTGCTGAAACACATCGTCCTCGCCCGCATCTTCGCGCTGATGGCGCGCAAGGACACGCCCTTCGCCTACCTCGACAGCCATTCCGGCATCGGCCTCTACGACCTGCTGGGCGATGAAGCCAGCCGCACCGGCGAGTGGGAATCGGGCATCGGTCGCCTGGTCGAGCGCGATGACCTGCCGGAGCTGCTGGAGGATTACCTGGGCGTCGTGAGTGCGCTGAATCCCGACGGTGGCCTGGAGTTCTACCCCGGCTCGCCGGAGCTGGCGCGTCGCCTGACCCGCCCGCAGGACCGGGTGATGCTCAACGAATTGCACCCCGAAGATGGTCGCCTGCTCAAGGCCAACATGGCCGGCGAGCGCCGCATCTCGGTTCACCAGGGCGACGGCTGGCTGCTGCCCCGCGCCTTCCTGCCCGTTTCCGAGAAGCGTGGCGTGCTGCTGATCGACCCGCCCTTCGAGCAACCGGATGACCTGGAGCGCTGCGTGACCGCGCTGGACGAGGCCATCGGCCGCATGCGTCAGACCGTGATCGCCATCTGGTACCCGATCAAGGACCGTCGCCAGCTCAAGCGTTTCTACCAGCGCCTGGAGAAGAGCTCGGCGCCGAAGATGCTGCGCGTGGAGCTGTGCGTGCACCCGGCCGAGACGGCCGATCGTTTGAACGGCTCCGGACTGGTGATCGTGAACCCGCCGTGGCCGCTGGACGAGGAGCTGCGCGGCCTGCTGCCGTGGTTGGCCGAGACACTGGCGCAGAGCGAAGGCAGCAGCCAGGTGGACTGGCTGATCGCCGAATGAAAAAAGCCCCGGCAGTGCCGGGGCTTTTTCGTGGCGTGGCCGGCGAAGCTTCACGCCGGCAGGCAGACGCCTGTGCCACCCAGGCCGCAATAGCCGTTGGGGTTCTTCGCCAGGTACTGCTGGTGGTAGGCCTCGGCGTAGTAGAACGGCGGCACTTCGCGGATTTCCGTGGTGATCGCGCCGTAACCCTTGGCGTCGAGTTCCTTCTGGAAGGCCGCGCGGCTGGCGTCGATGGCGGCTTTCTGCGCCTGGTCGAACCAGTAGATCACCGAGCGGTACTGGGTGCCGGTGTCGTTGCCCTGGCGCATGCCCTGGGTCGGATCGTGGGATTCCCAGAACACCTTCAGCAGCGCCTCGATGCTGGTTTCGCGCGGGTCATACGCCACCAGCACCACTTCGCTGTGGCCGGTCAGGCCGGAGCAGACTTCGTCGTAGGTCGGGTTCGGCGTGAATCCGCCGGCATAGCCCACCGCGGTGACCCACACGCCTGGCTGTTGCCAGAAGCGCCGCTCGGCGCCCCAGAAGCAGCCCAGGCCGACAACGATCTGCTGTACGCCGGCCGGGTAGGGCGCGGACAGCGGGCGGCCATTGACGTAATGCGCTTCGGGCACCGGCATCGGGCTTTCACGCCCCGGCAGGGCCTGGGCGGAGCTGGGCAGTTCCAGCTTGTGGGCAAGTATTTGCGAGCGCAGGGTCATGGCATTCGTCTCCTCTGAATAGGGGCGGCAATAGACTCGGGTACTCGCCGAAGATTACAGCGTTTTATCCGGGAACGGGGATGGCTGCGGGCACGCCGTGCCAGCGCGGCTCAGTGCGGGCGGCAGGGGTAGCGCTGCAGGCTGGAGGAGAGGTCGTGGCTGGGGATGGGCTTGTCGAACAGGTAGCCCTGGCCGATGTCGCAGCGGTTGCGCCGCAGGAAGGCCAGCTGGGCGGCGGTCTCGACGCCTTCGGCGACCACCTGCAGCTTGAGGTTGTGGGCCATGGCGATCACCGCCGAGGTGATTTCCATGTCGTCCTGGTTGTCCGGGATGTCCTTGATGAAGCTGCGATCGATCTTGATCACGTCGATGGGGAATTTCTTCAGGTAGCTCAGCGACGAGTAGCCGGTGCCGAAGTCGTCCATGGCCAGGGTCAGGCCGAGGCTCTTCAGGCGCTCCAACTGCTGGCGGGTGTCGTCGGTGGCATCCAGCAGCAGGCTTTCGGTGAGTTCAAGCTCGAGCTGGCAGGCCGGGATGCTTTCCTCGTGGAGGATCGCGGCGATGGAGCCGACCAGGTCCGGGTCGCTGAACTGCTTGGGCGACAGGTTGATCGCCATGTGCAGCTCGCCCAGGCCCCTGGCGGCCAGCTCGCGTACCTGGCGGCAGGCCTGGCGGATCACCCATTTGCCGATGGGGATGATCAGCCCGGTTTCTTCGGCGACGCTGATGAACTGGTCCGGGCGGATCATGCCCTTCTCCGGGTGCTGCCAGCGCAGCAGAGCTTCCAGACCGAGCAGCGCGCCACTGCGCAGGCACAGCTTGGGCTGGTAGTGCACCGCCAGTTCGTCCTGCACCAGCGCGCGGCGCAGGTTGCTCTCGACGAACAGTTTGTAGCTGGCCTCGGCGGTCATCGCCTCGGTGAAGGTCTGCACCTGGTGCTTGCCGTTGGCCTTGGCCTTGTGCAGCGCAAGGCCCGCGTGCTTCATCAGGGTCTGCGGGTCCTGCCCGTGCTGCGGCGCGTAGGCGATGCCCACGGAACCGGTGATGCTGATCAGTTGGTTGTCGACGAACAGCGGCTTGTCGAGCACGTCGAGGATCTGCGCGGCGACCTTCTCGCCACGGCCGGCCACGGACTCCTCCAGCAGCACGGCGAATTCGTTGCTGGCGAAGCGCGCCAGGGTGGCGCTGTCGCTCAGGCTGCTGCGCAGGCGGCGGGCGAGGTTGGCCAGCAGCTTGTCGCCGGTCTGGTGACCGAGGCTGTCGTTGATCCGCTTGAAGTTGTCGATGTCCACCAGCAGCAGGCTCAACGAATGCTCGCTGCCCACCTGCAGGCGTTCTTCCAGGGCGTTGATGAAGAAGTGCCGGTTGGCCAGGCCCGTGAGGTTGTCGCGGTAGGCGAGCTTCTCGATGTGCTGCTGGGCCAGCTTGCTCTGGGTGATGTCTTCGTAGATGCCGATGTAGTGCGTCAGCTCGCCCTTGTCGTCGTAGACCTTGGACAGCGACAGCTGGCCCCAGTAGGGCTCGAGGTTCTTGCGCCGGCTGCGGAACTCGCCCTGCCAGCTGTTCTGCGTGACCAGGGTGGAGCGTGCGTCGAACAGCAGCTCGCTGAGGTTCGCCAGTGCCGGCAGCTCCGGCAGGCGGCGGCCACGCACTTCGTCGGCGCCGTACTGGGTGATCGCGGTGAAGCTCGGGTTGACGTATTCCACCAGGCCGTCACGGTCGATCAGCAGGAAGGCGCTGGCGCTCTGCTCGACGGCGCGCTGGAACAGGTGCAGGGCGCTGGAGACGTTGCGCCGCTCGTGATTCATCAGCACCTGGGCGTATTGGTCGGCCAGTTCGCCGGCGAAGGCGATCTCGTCGCTCTGCCACATGCGCACTTCGCCGACGTGTTCCAGGCAGAGCACACCGACCACTTCGCCGCCGACGCGAATGGTGGCGTCGAGCATGGCGCTGATGCCTTGCGGGCGCAGGTAGCGCTGGGCCAGTTCCTGGGTGCGCGGGTCCTGCTGGGCGTTGTGGGCGTCGATGGCGCGGCCGCTGTGGACCGCGTCGAGGTAATTGGGGAAGTTGCTGGCGTCGATGTCCTGCGGCTTTTCGTACTGGTCGGTGTCGCGGCGGTAGATGGTCACCGCTTCCAGGCGATGGTCGGTGTGCAGGCGCCAGATGCCCGCGCGGGCCACGTCATAGGCCTCGCAGGCGGCCTGGGCGATCAGCTGGGCGGCTTCGAGCAGCGGGTCGCTGGACAGGTAGCGGTGGCGCGCCAGGCGCACGATCAGGTTCTGCTGGGTGCGCGAGCGCACCAGGTGCTGCAGGTGTTCGTCCTGGGAGCGCTGGTACATCTCCAGGGACATCTTCAGGCGGATGTTCTGCGCTTCCAGGTCCAGCAGGCGCGGGTCCAGTTCGGTTTCGTGCTCGTCCGCCTCGGTCTGCAGCAGATAGCCGTGGAGCAGCTGGCGGCCGTGTTGCTGGAAGCTTTCGCCGACCTCCAGCACGTTCAGCGTGCCGCGCGGCGAGTGGAGCAGGTAGCGCACCCGGTAACGGCCGTCCTTGAGCAGTTGCTGCTGCACCTGCTCATGAAGGCGATGGCGCGCTTCGGGCTCCATCAGGCTGGCGTAGGGGGCGTCGAGGATGCCGCAGAGGTCCTGGGCCGGCACGCCGATCTGGCGTTCGCAGCCGGGGTCGAGGAACAGCAGGGTCCAGCTGGGTTCATTCAGGCGCTCGAAGCGCAGCATCCCGAGCCTCGAAGGGACGGGAAGCTGCGTGACAACCTCGGCCGCCTGACGGCTGGCGGCATCGGGATGACTCTTCATGCGCGGTGGATTTCCAGGGTGCTGGACGAGGTACATGGCCTCGCCCGACTTCTATGGGCGTTGGCAAGATTTGCATGAGGCACGGGGCCATGACAAGCCAAGACTGTATCGGCCGTCACAGAGCGAAGTTGAGGCAGTGCCGGGAGCCAGGCGTGACCGCCGGTCCGGACAAAAAGAAGCCCCGCCATCCGGCAGGGCTGGAGAGTACGAGCGTGGCGTGCTCGTCGAGAGGAAGGCCGGCGCGGGGCCGGCCTTTTACAACACTTGCAGCGCTTACAGGAGCAGGGTGCGGATATCACCCAGCAGGTCGGACAGGCGCTTGGTGTAGCGCGCGGCGGCCGCCCCGTTGATCACGCGGTGATCGTAGGACAGCGACAGCGGCAACATCAGGCGCGGCTGGAAGGCCTTGCCGTCCCACACCGGCTGCATGGTCGCCTTGCTGACACCCAGGATCGCCACTTCCGGCGCGTTGACGATCGGCGTGAAGCCGGTGCCGCCAATGTGGCCGAGGCTGGAGATGGTGAAGCAGGCGCCCTGCATGGCGTCGGCGGAGAGCTTCTTGGTGCGCGCTTTCTCGGCCAGTTCGGCGGCTTCGGCGGCGAGCTGCAGGAGGCTCTTCTGGTCGACGTTCTTGATCACCGGGACCAGCAGACCGTCCGGCGTGTCCACGGCGAAGCCGATGTTCACGTACTTCTTGCGGATCAGCGCCTTGCCGCTGGGGGCCAGCGAGCTGTTGAAGTCCGGCATTTCCTTGAGCAGGTGAGCGCAGGCCTTGAGCAGGATCGGCAGCACGGTCAGCTTGACGCCGGCCTTCTCCGCGACCGCTTTCTGGGCCACGCGGAAGGCTTCCATCTCGGTGATGTCTGCCGAGTCGAACTGGGTCACGTGCGGCACGTTCAGCCAGCTGCGGTGCAGGTTGGCGGCGCCAACCTGCATCAGGCGGGTCATGGCCACTTCTTCCACTTCGCCGAACTTGCTGAAGTCGACTTCCGGAATCGGCGGGATGCCCGCGCCGCCGGTAGCGCCAGCCGGTGCGCCGGATTTGGCGCGTTGCAGCTGTTCCTTGACGAACGCCTGCACGTCTTCCTTGAGGATGCGGCCCTTGGGACCGGTGCCTTTGACTTCACCCAGCTCGACGCCGAACTCGCGGGCGACCATGCGCACCGCGGGGCCTGCGTGAACCTTGGTGCCGTCACGGCTGGGCGCACCCACCGGAGCAGCTTCCGGAGCCTTGGCCTGAGCCGCGGCAGCCGGTGCCGGAACTGCGGCCGGAGCGGCAGCGGCCGGAGCCGGTGCAGCAGCCGGAGCTTCTGCGGCGGCCGGGGCTGCAGCGCCCGCGACCTTGAGCTTGAGGATCAGGTCGCCGGTGCCGACTTCGTCACCGATCTTGATCGATACGCTCTCCACCAGGCCGGAAGCCGGCGAGGGGATTTCCATGCTGGCCTTGTCCGACTCCAGGGTGATCAGCGACTGGTCGGCTTCGACCGTGTCGCCGGCTTTCACCATGACTTCGATGACGTTGGCCTTGCCGGCCGAGCCGATGTCCGGGACGTGGATGTCCTGGACGCTGGCTGCGGCGGGCGCGGCAGCCGGCGCCGGGGCAGCGGCCGGAGCCTCTGCCTTCGGAGCTTCCGCAGCCGGAGCCGGCGCTTCGGCCTTGGGCGCTTCGGCGGCAGCCGAACCACCCTCGACTTCCAGCTCGAGGATTTCGTCGCCTTCCTTCAGGGTGTCGCCCACCTTGACCTTCAGGCTCTTCACCACGCCGGCCCTGGGCGAGGGGATTTCCATGCTGGCCTTGTCGGATTCCAGGGTCAGCAGGCTCTGATCGGCCTCGACGGTGTCGCCGACCTTGACCAGCAGTTCGATCACTTCACCCTGACCATTGCCGATGTCGGGTACACGAATCAGTTCGCTCATCGTGCCTCTCCTCAGCAGTCCAGCGGGTTGCGTTTTTCGGGGTTGATGCCGAACTTGGCGATGGCTTCCGCCACGACCTTGGGTTCGATATCACCGCGATCGGCCAGGGCTTCCAGCGCGGCCAGCACGACCCAGTGGCGGTCGACTTCGAAGAAGTCGCGCAGCTTGCGGCGGCTGTCGCTGCGGCCGAAGCCGTCGGTGCCCAGGACCTTGAACTCCTTGCTCGGCACCCACTGACGGATCTGCTCGGCGTAGAGCTTCATGTAGTCGGTGGAAGCGATCACCGGGCCCTTGCGGCCGGCGAGGCATTCTTCGACGTAGCTCTGCTTGGGCTTCTGGCCCGGGTGCAGGCGGTTCCAGCGCTCGACAGCCAGGCCGTCGCGGCGCAGTTCGTTGAAGCTCGGTACCGACCAGACGTCGGCGCCGATGCCGAAGTCTTCGCGCAGGATCTTCGCGGCGGCTTCGACTTCGCGCAGGATGGTGCCCGAACCCAGCAGCTGCACGTGATGCGCGGCGTCCTTCTTGTCCTCATCGAGCAGGTACATGCCCTTGATGATGCCTTCCTCTGCGCCCTTGGGCATGGCCGGCTGGACGTAGTTCTCGTTCATCACGGTGATGTAATAGAAGATGTCCTGCTGCTCTTCGATCATCTGGCGCGAACCTTCGCGGATGATCACCGCCAGCTCGTATGCGTAGGTCGGATCGTAGGTGCGGCAGTTCGGGATGGTCGCCGCCAGCAGGTGACTGTGACCGTCTTCGTGCTGCAGGCCTTCACCGTTGAGGGTGGTACGGCCGGCGGTGCCGCCGATCAGGAAGCCGTGCGCGCGGCTGTCGCCAGCGGCCCAGGCCAGGTCGCCGATACGCTGGAAACCGAACATCGAGTAGAAGATGTAGAACGGCAGCATCGGCTGGTTGTGCGTGGAGTACGAGGTACCCGCGGCGATCCAGCTGGACATGGCGCCGGCTTCGTTGATGCCTTCCTCGAGGATCTGACCTTTCTTGTCCTCGCGGTAGAACATCACCTGGTCTTTATCCACCGGCTCGTACAGCTGGCCGACGGAGGAGTAGATACCCAGCTGACGGAACATGCCTTCCATACCGAAGGTACGGGCTTCGTCCGGCACGATCGGGACGATGCGCGGGCCGAGTTCCTTGTCCTTGACCAGCTGCGAGATGATCCGCACGAAGGCCATGGTGGTGGAGATTTCGCGGTCGCCCGAGCCGTCGAGCATGGCCTTGAGGGTTTCCAGCGGGGGAACCGGGACCTGGAAGCTCTTCTCGCGGCGAACCGGCATCACGCCGCCCAGCGCGGCACGGCGGGAAGCCAGGTACTTGGCTTCGGCGCTGCCTTCCTCGGGGCGGTAGAACGGCAGGTTTTCCAGGTCGGCATCCTTGATCGGGATGTCGAACTTGTCGCGGAACGACTTCAGGGACTCGACGTCGACCTTCTTGACGTTGTGCGCGATGTTCTTCGCTTCGCCCGAACCGGTACCGTAGCCCTTGATGGTCTTGGCCAGGATGACGGTCGGCTGGCCCTTGTGGTTGACCGCCTGGTGGTAGGCCGCATAGACCTTGTAGGGGTCGTGGCCGCCACGGTTGAGTTTCCAGACTTCCTCGTCGGAGAGGTCCTTGACCATCTCCAGCAGCTCCGGACGCGCACCAAAGAAGTGCTCACGCACGTAGGCGCCATCTTTGGCCTTGTAGTTCTGGTACTCGCCGTCGATGACCTCGTCCATGCGCTGCTGCAGCAGGCCGGCGGTATCCTTGGCGAACAGCGGGTCCCAGAAGCGACCCCAGACCACCTTGTTGACGTTCCATTCGGCGCCACGGAACACGCCTTCGAGTTCCTGGATGATCTTGCCGTTGCCGCGAACCGGGCCGTCGAGGCGCTGCAGGTTGCAGTTGATGACGAAGATCAGGTTGTCCAGCTTCTCGCGGCCAGCCAGGGAGATCGCGCCCAGGGATTCGGGCTCGTCGCACTCGCCGTCGCCCATGAAGCACCAGACCTTCTGCTTGCCGGCGGGGATGAAGCCGCGGCTTTCCAGGTACTTCATGAAGCGCGCCTGGTAGATCGCCTGGATCGGGCCCAGACCCATGGAAACGGTCGGGAACTGCCAGAAGTCCGGCATCAGCCAGGGGTGCGGGTAGGAAGACAGGCCGTTGCCGTCCACTTCCTGGCGGAAGTTGTTCAGCTGGTCTTCGCTGATGCGGCCTTCGAGGAAGGCGCGGGCGTAGACGCCGGGGGAGGCGTGGCCCTGGAAGAACACCAGGTCGCCGCCGTGTTCGTCGGTCGGGGCCTGGAAGAAGTAGTTGAAGCCAACGTCATACAGGGTCGCCGAGGAGGCGAAGGAGGAGATGTGACCACCCAGATCCGGGTCGGCCTTGTTGGCCTTCATCACCATCGCCAGGGCGTTCCAGCGCACCAGGGAGCGGATGCGGCGTTCCATGAACAGGTCGCCGGGCATGCGGGCTTCGTGGGTGACCGGGATGCTGTTGCGGTACGGCGTGGTGATCGCGTAGGGCAGTTGGGTGCCGGACCGGCTGGCCAGCTCGCCCATACGGGTCATCAGGTAATGGGCGCGGTCTTCACCTTCACGGTCCAGGACCGATTCCAGGGCGTCCAGCCATTCCTGGGTTTCGACGGGATCGAGGTCTTGCATGGCTTGCTCCAGGGCGGAAAGGCTTCCAGAATCGGAAGCCAGTAGATCGTTGCCGATAGCTGCGCCAACCTCGTGGGCGACGCGGCGAATTCTTGGAAGTGCTCCGGGGGTACGCCCGGCGGGTTGTAGTTTTACTACAAATCGCCAGCGGATACATCCCTCCCCCTGAAAAAGTTAGTAGTAAAACTACAGGGGGCGCGAAAAGACAGGAATGCCGGCGCCTCGCCGACCACTCAGGATAGACCATGAGCCTGCCGTCCCTGGCCGCTTTGCCGGCTACTCTCAAGCCTCTCGCCGAGCGCGCTGAGCAGAATTTCCGCACCGCCATCGCCGCGCTTTCCGCCGAGCAGATCGCCAGTTTCGACAGTTGGTCCGACGAGCGGCATGCCGATTTCGCCCGCGTCACCGCCGGCAGCGATTTCGTCGCCGAGCAGGTCCAGCGCGATCCTGCCTTTCTATTGGCGCTGGCCGCGACCGGCGAGCTGGAGCGTGCCCTGCAGCCCGGCGAGATGGGCGCGCAGCTGGAAGCGCTGCTGGCCGACTGCGCCGATGAGGACGAGCTGGGCCGCCGCCTGCGCCGCTTCCGCCGGCGCCAGCAGATGCGCATCATCTGGCGCGACCTGACCCGCCGCAGCGACCTGGCCGGCACCTGCCGCGACCTGTCGGACCTCGCCGACGCCAGCATCGACCAGTCCCTGGCGTGGCTCTACCAGCGCCACTGCCAGCAGTTCGGCGTGCCCATCGGCAACCGCTCGGGCCTGCCGCAGAAGATGATCGTGCTGGGCATGGGCAAGCTGGGGGCGGGCGAGCTGAACCTGTCTTCCGACATCGATCTGATCTTCGGCTACCCCGAGGGCGGCGAGACCCAGGGCGCCAAGCGCGCGCTGGATAACCAGGAGTTCTTCACCCGTCTGGGGCAGAAGCTGATCAAGTCGCTGGATGCGATCACCGTCGAAGGTTTCGCCTTCCGCGTCGACATGCGCCTGCGTCCCTATGGCTCCAGCGGCCCGCTGGTGCACAGCTTCGCCGCGCTGGAGCAGTACTACCAGGACCAGGGGCGCGACTGGGAGCGCTACGCGATGATCAAGGCCCGCGTGGTCGGCGGCGACCAGGAGGCCGGCCAGCGCCTGCTGGAGCTGCTGCGTCCGTTCGTCTACCGGCGCTACCTGGACTTCTCCGCCATCGAGGCGCTGCGCACCATGAAGCAGCTGATCCAGCAGGAAGTCCGGCGCAAGGGCATGAGCGAGAACATCAAGCTGGGTGCCGGCGGCATCCGCGAGGTGGAGTTCATCGCCCAGGCCTTCCAGCTGATCCACGGCGGTCGTGACCTCAGCCTGCAGCAGCGGCCGCTGCTGCGGGTGCTGGCGATCCTCGAAGGGCAGGGCTACCTGCCGCCGCAGGTGGTTGCCGAGCTGCGCGAGGGCTACGAGTTCCTGCGCTACGCCGAGCATGCCCTGCAGGCGATCGCCGACCGCCAGACCCAGATGCTGCCGGAGGATGAGTTCGAGCGTATCCGCGTCGCCTTCATCATGGGCTTCGCCAACTGGTCGGCCTTCCACCAGGCCACCAACCAGTGGCGCGAGCGCATCGATTGGCATTTTCGTCAGGTCATCGCCGACCCGGATGAAGATGAAGAAGGCCGGGTGGATACCACCATCGGCGGCGAGTGGATTCCGCTGTGGGAAGAGGCGGTCGATGAAGAGTCCGCCTGCCGGCAGTTCGCCGACGCCGGGTTCGCCCAGCCGGCGGCGGCCTGGAAGCGCCTGACCGACCTGCGTAATGGCCCGCAGGTGCGCGCCATGCAGCGCCTGGGCCGCGAGCGGCTGGATGCCTTTATGCCGCGCCTGCTGAACATGATCGCCGAGCGCGGCCCGGCGGATGCGCTGCTGGAGCGCGTGCTGCCGCTGATCGAGGCGGTGGCGCGGCGTTCTGCCTATCTCGTGCTGCTCACCGAAAACCCCGGCGCGCTGGAGCGCTTGCTGACGCTCTGCGCGGCCAGCCCGATGGTGGCCGAGCAGATCGCCCGCTTCCCCATCCTGCTCGACGAGCTATTGAATGAAGGGCGGCTGTTCCGTCC
Source organism: Pseudomonas sp. PDM17 (assembly GCF_014851985.1). Lineage (NCBI taxonomy): Bacteria > Pseudomonadati > Pseudomonadota > Gammaproteobacteria > Pseudomonadales > Pseudomonadaceae > Pseudomonas > Pseudomonas sp. PDM17. The sequence continues at coordinate 418,753 of NZ_JACVAT010000003.1, read as the reverse complement.
GCCACAGGCCGCCGAGCTGGGCGCCGAACTGCGCGAGCGGCTGATGCGCATCCCCGAGGATGACCTCGAGCAGCAGATGGAAACCCTGCGCCACTTCAAGCTGGCCCACGCCCTGCGCGTGGTGGCTTCGGAAATCGCCGGTACCTTGCCGCTGATGAAGGTCAGCGATTACCTGACCTGGCTGGCTGAAGCCATCCTCGAGCAGGTACTGAGCCTGACCTGGGACCAGTTGGTCCAGCGCCACGGCCGGCCGACCCGCGTGGACGGAACGCCTTGCGCCCCGGACTTCATCATCATCGGCTACGGCAAGTCCGGCGGTCTGGAGCTGGGCCACGGCTCTGACCTCGACCTGGTGTTCATCCACGACGGCGACCCGCAGAGCGAAACCGACGGCGCCAAGCCCATCGATGGAGCGCAGTTCTATACGCGCCTGGGGCAGAAGATCATCCACTTCCTCACCGCGCAGACGCCTTCAGGCATGCTCTACGAGGTGGACATGCGCCTGCGCCCGAGCGGTGCTTCCGGCCTGCTGGTCAGCTCGCTGCGTGCATTCGAGGCCTACCAGTTGGGCGAGGCCTGGACCTGGGAACACCAGGCGCTGGTGCGCGCCCGCGTGCTCGCCGGCTGTCAGCGGGTGGCCGTGGCGTTCGAAGCGATCCGCGCGAAAGTGCTCGGCCAGCAGCGCGACCTGGCCGAGTTGCGCAAGGAAGTCAGCGAGATGCGCGCGAAGATGCGCGACAACCTCGGCACCCCGAGCACGGCCGCCGGTACTGCGGCGAATGCCTTCGAGGCCGCGGCCCCGTTCGATCTCAAGCAGGATGCCGGTGGTATCGTCGATATCGAATTTATGGTGCAATACGCGGCCCTGGCCTGGTCGTGGCAGCACCCGGAGCTGGTGGAGTTCACCGACAATATCCGCATTCTGGAAGCCCTGGAGCGGGTCGGGTTGATGTCCGGCGAGGATGTCCTGAAGCTGCAGGACGCCTACAAGGCCTACCGGGCAGCGGCGCACCGATTGTCCCTGCAGAAGCAGCCGGGCGTGGTGAGCGGCGATCACTTCCATGCGGAACGTCGCATGGTGATGCAGATGTGGAAGGCCTTTGAGCTGACCTGATTCGCTGCGATTTCCCATGAAACAGATAGCATCCGGCGAGATGATGCTCGCCGGAACGGATCGCGCTGTCAGTGCTGGGCTGGCAGCAGGAGCAAGGCGCGTAATGCCATTGCGCCAGGTCACAGGGAGTGACGAAAACCGCCCGGCCCTAAGAGTGGCTGGGCTAGACTGCCGGCATTCGCTGCTCGGCACCCGACCGTAGAGGCCCGCGCCTTGCGGCTGGATGAATGGAGTACGGGGAGGCGAGAGCCTCCCCGCTTGTTTTCGGAAAAGGCATGAGAATTCTGATCGTAGGCCCCTCCTGGGTGGGCGACATGGTGATGGCGCAGACGCTCTTCCAGTGTCTGAAGCGGCAGCATCCGGACTGCGTGATCGATGTGCTGGCGCCCGACTGGAGCCGGCCGATCCTCGAGCGCATGCCTGAAGTGCGCCAGGCCCTGAGCTTCCCGCTCGGCCACGGTGTGCTGGACATCGCCTCGCGCCGGCGCATCGGCAAGACCCTCAAGGGTCAGTACGATCAGGCAATCCTCCTGCCCAACTCGCTGAAGTCGGCGCTGGTGCCGTATTTCGCCGGTATCCCCAAGCGCACTGGCTGGAAGGGCGAGATGCGCTACGGCCTGCTCAACGACATCCGCGCACTGGATAAAGCGCGCTATCCGCTAATGATTGAGCGCTTCATGGCCCTGGCCTATGAGGCGGGCGCCGAGCTGCCGCAGCCGTACCCACAGCCGCGCCTGTCCATCGACCCGCAGAGCCGCGAGGCCGCGCTGGCCAAGTTCGGCCTGAGCCTGGACCGCCCGGTACTGGCGCTGTGCCCCGGTGCCGAGTTCGGCGAGGCCAAGCGCTGGCCGGCCGAGTACTACGCCAAGGTCGCCGAGGTGAAAATCCGCGCCGGCTGGCAGGTGTGGATCTTCGGCTCGAAGAACGACCATCCCGGCGGCGAAGACATCCGCATGCGCCTGATTCCCGGCCTGCGCGAAGAGTCGGTGAACCTGGCCGGCGAGACCGCCCTGGCCGAGGCCATCGACCTGATGTCCTGCGCCGGCGCCGTGGTCACCAACGATTCCGGCCTGATGCACGTGGCCGCCGCGCTGAACCGCCCGCTGGTGGCGGTCTACGGCTCCACGTCGCCGCAGTTCACCCCGCCGCTGGCCGATGCCGTGGAGATCGTCCGCCTCGGCCTGGAATGCAGCCCCTGCTTCGATCGCGTGTGCCGCTTCGGCCACTACAACTGCCTGCGTGAGCTGAAGCCGCGCCCGGTGATCGAAGCGCTGGACCGACTGGTCGCCGACCCGGTGGATGTGGAAAGCGCTGAATGAGGGTCCTGCTGATCAAGACCTCGTCCCTGGGCGATGTCATCCACACCCTGCCGGCGTTGACCGACGCTGCCCGCGCCATTCCCGGCATCCAGTTCGACTGGGTGGTGGAAGAGGGCTTCGCCGAGATTCCCGCCTGGCATCCGGCCGTGGCCCAGGTGATCCCGGTGGCGATCCGCCGCTGGCGCAAGAACCTCTGGCAGACGCTCAAGAGTGGCGAATGGGGTCGCTTCAAGCGCCGCCTGAAGGAAGTCGACTACGACCTGGTGATCGACGCCCAGGGCCTGCTGAAAAGCGCCTGGCTGACCCGCTACGCGCGCCGCCGCACGCCGGTCGCCGGGCTGGACAAGGAGTCGGCCCGCGAGCCGGCCGCCAGCCGCTTCTATAACCGTGCCTATTCGGTCGCCTGGGGCCAGCACGCCGTCGAGCGCGTGCGCCAGTTGTTCGCCCAGGCGCTGGACTACCCGCTGCCCACCGGCACCGGCGACTACGGCCTGGACCGCAATCGCCTGCTGGATTCGGTGGAGACCGAGCCCTACCTGGTGTTCCTGCACGGCACTACCTGGGTGACCAAGCACTGGCCCGAGGTCTACTGGCGCGAGCTGGCCCAGCGCATGGGTGAGCGCGGCTGGCAAGTCCGCCTGCCGTGGGGCAGCGACGCCGAGCGGCAACGCGCCGAACGGCTCGCCGAAGGCTTGGAAAACGCCTCGGTACTCCCCAAGTTAAGCCTCGCGGGCATGGCCAAGGTCCTGGCCGGCGCTTCCGCCTGCGTGGCGGTCGACACCGGGCTCGGACACCTGGCCGCCGCCCTGGACGTGCCGACGCTGTCGCTGTTCGGCCCGACCAACCCCGGTCTGACCGGCGCCTACGGGCGTTCGCAGGTGCACCTGGCCGCCGACTGGCCTTCGTGCGCGCCCTGCCTGCAGAAGACCTGCACCTACCAGCCGACGGCCGAAGACAAGCGCCAGTTCGACCTGCGGCATGAACAGCCTCTGTGCTTCACGCGCCTGAATCCCCAGCGCGTGGCGAACCAGCTGGAGGCACTGCTGCTGGCCCCGGAGACGCTTCGATGACCCTGGCTTTCGTTCTCTACAAATACTTCCCGTTCGGCGGGCTGCAGCGCGATTTCATGCGCATCGCCCTGGAATGCCAGCAGCGCGGCCATTCGATCCGCGTCTACACGCCAATCTGGGAAGGCGAAGTGCCGCCGGGCTTCGACGTGCGCGTGGCGCCGGTGAAGTCGCTGTTCAACCATCGCCGCAACGAGAAATTCAGTGCCTGGCTGGCCGCGGACCTCGCGCGCTCGCCGGTTGACCGGGTGATCGGCTTCAACAAGATGCCCGGCCTGGATGTCTACTACGCCGCCGACGGCTGCTTCGAGGATAAGGCGCAGACTCTGCGCAATTCCTTCTACCGCCGCTGGGGCCGCTACAAGCACTTCGCCGACTACGAGCGAGCGGTGTTCGCGCCGGAGTCGAAGACCGAGATCCTGATGATCTCCGAAGTCCAGCAGCCGCTGTTCATCAAGCATTACCGCACCCCCGAGGCACGCTTCCACCTGCTGCCGCCGGGCATCGCCCAGGACCGCCGCGCACCGGCCAATGCCGGGGAAATCCGCGCGGAATTCCGCCGCGAGTTCAAGCTGGGCGACGATGACCTGCTGCTGGTGCAGATCGGCTCCGGCTTCAAGACCAAGGGCCTGGACCGCAGCCTCAAGGCGCTGGCCGCGCTGCCGCGCTCGCTGCGCAAGCGCACCCGCCTGATCGCCATCGGCCAGGACGATCCCAAACCATTCCTGCTGCAGGTGAAGGCGCTGGGCCTGTCGGACAATGTGCAGATTCTCAAGGGGCGCAGCGACATTCCGCGCTTCCTGCTCGGTGCCGATCTGCTGATCCATCCGGCGTACAACGAGAACACCGGCACCGTGCTGCTGGAGGCGCTGGTTGCGGGGCTGCCGGTGCTGGTCACCGACGTCTGCGGCTATGCGCACTACATCGACGAGGCGAAAGCCGGCCGTGTGGTGCCGTCGCCGTTCGAGCAGGACCGTTTGAACACGATGCTGCAGCAGATGCTGGAGGACGATGCAGCGCGGGCGGAGTGGGGGCGCAACGGCCTGGTCTTCGCCGACAGCGCCGATCTCTACAGCATGCCGCAGCACGCCGCCGACCTGATCCTGCGGGAGCGCGCATGAAGCTCGAACTGCACGAGCCATTCAAACGCCTGTGGGCCGGAAAGGATCCGTTCGCCGAAGTCGAGCGCCTGCAGGGCAAGGTCTACCGCGAGCTGGAAGGCCGTCGCACGCTGCGCACCGAAGTTGAAGGTCGCGGCTATTTCGTGAAGATCCACCGCGGCATCGGCTGGGGCGAGATCGTCAAGAACCTGTTCAGTGCCAAGCTTCCCGTGCTCGGTGCGGGCCAGGAGCAGCGAGCCCTCGAGCGCCTGCACCAGGCCGGCGTGGCGACCATGACCGCGGTGGCCTACGGCGAGCGCGGCGGCAATCCGGCCGCGCAGCACTCCTTCATCGTCACCGAAGAGCTGGCGCCCACCACCGACCTCGAAGTCCTCTCGCTGGACTGGCTGCAGACACCGCCCGAGCCGCGCCTGAAGCGCGCGCTGATCGCCGAAGTGGCGAAGATGGTCGGCACCATGCATCGCGCCGGGGTCAATCATCGCGACTGCTACATCTGCCATTTCCTGCTGCATACCGACCGCCCGATCAGCGCCGATGACCTGCGCCTGTCGGTGATCGACCTGCACCGCGCCCAGACCCGCGCCGCCACCCCGCGCCGCTGGCGCGACAAGGACCTGGCGGCGCTTTACTTCTCCGCGCTGGACATCGGCCTTACGCGCCGTGACAAATTGCGCTTCCTGCGCGGTTACTTCCTGCGTCCGCTGCGTGACATCCTTCGCGAGGAAGCCGCGCTGCTGGCGTGGATGGAGCGCAAGGCGGCCAAACTCTACGACCGCAAACAACGATACGGAGACCTGCTCTGATGGCCGGCTGGGTACTCGAAGCCGACTACCAGCATCTCGCCGCCGATTTCGGCAGCCTGGATGCCGTGTTCGCCCTCGAAGGTGAGCGCATCACCAAGGATGCGATGTCTGACGTCGTGCGCATCGAACGCGACGGCGTGCGCTATTACGTCAAGCGCTACCGCAAGCCGGGCAAGGGCTTTCGCCGCTACCTGCCGCGCCCGCGAGTGAAGGCCGAGTGGCAGAACCTCAAGCAGTTCGCCAAGTGGGGCATACCGACCGCTAAGGTGGTGGCCTACGGCCTGGAGCGCGTCAACGGCGGCTTCTCCCGTGGCGCGATCATCACCCGCGAGCTGGTCGGCACCGAGGACCTGCATGCCCTGGCCAAGCAGGACGATCCGCGTCTGAAGGATCGCGCCTGGGTCGCGCACGTCATGCGCCAGCTGGCTGGCTACACCCGGACCATGCATGACCACCACTTCACCCATAACGACCTGAAGTGGCGCAACATCCTGGTGGACGGGGAGGGCACGGTGTACTTCATCGACTGCCCGATCGGTGATTTCTGGGTCAGCTTCATGCTGCGCTACCGCATCACCAAGGACCTGGCCACCCTCGACAAGGTCGCCAAGTACCATCTCTCCTACACGCAGCGCCTGCAGTTCTACCTGCTGTACCGTCGCCGCGAGCGACTGAACGCGTCGGACAAGAAGCGTGTCCGGCAGATCGTCCATTTCTTCGAGGGACGCGAGTGAAGGATTTCATTGCCGAGGGCGACCAGGCCCTGCTGGAAAACAACGCCCTGGCCGATTTCGACGCCCTCTGGGCCCTGCAGCTGGAAGCCGTGGACGAGCCCAACACCGAGCGCGGCGGCTGGAGCAGCGTGTACCGCCTGGAGCTGGACGGCACCGCCTACTACCTCAAGCGCCAGAGCAATCACCTGACCCGCAGCCTGAAGCGTCCACTCGGCGAGCCGACTTTCAGCCGCGAGTTCCGCAACATCCAGCGCTATCACCAGCTCGGTATTCCGTCGATGCAGGCGGCCTTCTTCGGCGCACGGCAGGTCGGCGGCGAGCGCCGGGCGATCCTGATGACCCGCGCTCTGGACGGTTGGCGTGACCTCGATAACCTCCTGCAAGGCTGGTCGAACCTGCCCGCCGAGCGTCGCCAGGCCATCCTGCGCGCCTGCGGCATGCTCGCCCGTCGCCTTCACGAGGCCGGGCAGATGCATGGCTGCTTCTATCCCAAGCACATCTTCCTGCGCGAAACCGACGACGCCTTCGAGGCGACCCTGATTGATCTGGAAAAGACCCGTCCGCTGTGGTTCGGCCAGCGCGACCGCGTGCGCGACCTCGAGCCTCTGCTGCGCCGCGCGCCGGACTGGAACGAAACCGACGTGCGCAATTTGCTGGCGGCCTACCTGGGCACCGCTTCCGGCGGCCCGGAGGTTGACGACTGGTACCGCCGCCTGGGCGCGCGCCGCAAGAAGAAGGAAAACCGCGCATGAGGCTGTCTGCCCTGCGCGATGCCGGCCGCGCTCCGGCGCTGCCCCTGCGCATCGAGCTGGAAGACGGCGCCGGCCCGGCCGAGCTGCGCCTGGACAGCCTGCTGCGCGTTCTGCCCGGCCAGCGCTACGTCGGTGCGGCCAATTGGCGCGGCCGCCCGGTGCTGGCCAAGCTGCTGGTTGGCGGCCGTGCGGCGAAGCAGTTCCAGCGCGAACGCGACGGTGTGCGACTGCTCGCCGAACAGGGCCTGACCACGCCGCAGCTGCTGGCCGACGGTCTGAGGGACGGCGAGGGCGGCTGGCTGCTCTTCGAATTCCTCGATAACGCCGAGAGCCTCTGGGACGCCTGGCGTGCCGTGGAGGGCGAGCCGCTGCTGTCCGATGGCCAGACCGCCGTCATCGCCGAGGCGCTGACTGCCATCGCCCAGATGCATGCCAGGGGCCTGTGGCAGGAAGACCTGCACCTGGACAACCTGCTGCGCCACGCCGGCCAGCTGTACCTGATCGACGGCGCCGGCATCCGTGCGGAAACCGCCGGCCAGCCGCTATCGCGCAAGCACGTGCTGGAAAACCTCGGGGTGTTCTTCGCCCAGTTGCCAGCGAGCCTCGATCCGTATCTGGAAGAGCTGCTGATCCACTACCTGCTGGCCAACGGCGAGCACGCACTGCCGCTGGAGGCCCTGCAGAAGGAAATCGCCAGGGTTCGACGCTGGCGGGTCGGCGACCTGATGAAGAAGATCGCCCGCGACTGCAGCCTGTTCAGCGTGTTCAAGGGGCCCTTTGGCCTGCGCGCGGTACGCCGCGAGGAAGAGGAGGGCCTGCAGCCACTGCTGGCCGATCCGGACGCCTACATACAGCGCGGACACGTCTACAAGACCGGCGGTGCCGCGACTGTCGCCCGCGTGGAGCTGAATGGCCGGCCTCTGGTGGTCAAGCGCTACAACATCAAGAACCTGCTGCACTGGTTCAAACGTTTCTGGCGCCCCAGTCGCGCCTGGGCCTCCTGGCGCGAGGGCAACCGCCTGGACTTCCTCGGCATCGCCACGCCCAAGCCGCTGGCGGTGATCGAGCGGCGCTGGCTGTGGCTGCGCGGCCCGGCCTTCCTGATTACCGATTACCTGGCGGGTCAGGATATAATCGCCCGTTTCAAACCCTACCTGGACCATCCGGAGGGGGGCGGCCTGCCGCCGGAATCGGATCTTGGGGCCCTGGACAGACTGTTCGCGGCGCTGGTGCGCGAGCGCATCAGCCACGGCGACCTGAAAGGGCACAACCTGTTCTGGCAGGAGCAGGGCGAAGGCGGGCAGTGGTCGTTGATCGACCTGGATGCCATGCAGCGCCACTCGCGAGAAGCGAGCTTCGCCCGCGCCTATGCCCGTGACCGTGCGCGCTTCCTGCGCAACTGGCCAGAGGGCAGCGCACTGCACCGGCTGCTCGACGAACGTTTACCGCGGGTGCCTGGCACCCGCCCAGATGAAAGAGGCTAGACCCTGTGGCATTGACCATCCTCGGCCTGTCCGGCGCCGTAAGCCATGACCCGTCCGCCGCCCTGTACATCGACGGCAAGCTGGTCGCGGCCGTCGAAGAAGAGCGCTTCGTCCGCGACAAGCACGCGAAGAACCGCATGCCCTACGAGTCGGCCAAGTTCTGCCTGGAGCAGGCCGGGATCAAACCGTCGGACGTTGACGTGGTGGCCATTCCCTTTGCCCCCATCAGCATCTTCGACAAGGCCCGCTGGCACTACGCCAAGCGCTACGCCTACGCACCGGACCGCGCGCTGGACGCCATCCTGCTCGGCAACCGCCGCTACAAGCGCTACTACAAGCGCATCGAGTGGTGCCTGCAGCAGTTGGGCTTCGACCTGAAGAAGACCAAGATCCAGCCGGTCGAGCACCACCTGGCCCACGCCTCCAGCGCCTACCACTGCTCGGGCTTCAAGGAGAAGACGGCGATCCTCGGGATCGACGGCAAGGGCGAGTACGCCACCACCTTCTTCGGCTACGGTGAGAACGGCAAGATCCACAAGATCAAGGAGTTCTACGATCCGGACTCCCTGGGCGGCCTGTACGGAGCGCTGACCGAGTACCTCGGTTTCGACATGCTCGACGGCGAGTTCAAGGTCATGGGCATGGCGCCTTACGGCGATGCCAGCAAGTATGATTTCTCCCGCCTGGCCAAATTCGAGAACGGCGAGCTGATCATCAATACCGAGTACGCCAACGTCATCGGTTTCCGTCGCTACAAGGAAAAGGGCAAGGGTTACTACTTCTCGCCCAAGCTGATCGAGTGGCTCGGCCCGAAACGTGAAGGCGACATCGCCGACGATCCGTATATCCACTACGCCGCCAGCATCCAGGCCCTGTTCGAGAAGCTGTCGCTGGAGATGATGGACTACTACCTGGGCGACATCATCCGCGAGACCGGCAAGATCGCCTTCGCCGGTGGTTGCGCGCTGAACGTCAAGCTCAACCAGAAAATCATCGCCCGTCCCGAGGTCAAGGAGCTGTACGTGCAGCCCGCGGCCAGCGATGCCGGCACCGCTGTTGGCGCCGCCGCGTACGTGTCCTGGGAACGTGGTGTGCCGGTCGAGAAGATGGAACACGTCTACCTCGGCCCGGAATACAGCAACGAAGACGTCATCGCCGCCTGCGCCCGCCACGAGGCCAAGCCGACCTGGCGCAAGATCGACAACCTGTCCGAGCTGATCGCCAAGGTGCTGGTGGACGGCAACCCGGTGGCCTGGTTCCAGGGTCGCCTGGAGTTCGGCCCGCGCGCCCTTGGCGGCCGCTCGATCATCGGCTGCCCGAGCGTTCCCGGCGTGGCTGACCGCATCAACGCGCAGATCAAGTTCCGCGAGCGCTGGAGGCCCTTCTGCCCGTCGATGCTCGATACCGTCGGCCCGCAGATGTTCAAGATCGACCATCCGGCGCCGTTCATGACTTTCACCTTCGAGGTCAACGAGGAGTGGAAGACCCGCGTGCCGGAAGTCGTCCATGAAGACGGTACCTCCCGCGCCCAGGTGCTCAAGCGCGAATTCAACCCGCGCTACTACGACATGATGAAGGAGCTGGAGCGGCTCACCGGCAACGGCGTGGCGCTCAACACCTCGCTGAACCGCCGTGGCGAGCCGATGGTGTGCTCGCCGACCGATGCCCTGAACATGTTCTACGGCTCGGACCTGCAGTACCTGATCATGCAGGACATCCTGGTGGTCAAGGATGGCGCGGAGCCCTATGACTCGCTCGGCTGAACCGCGCGTCCTGCAGTTCTGCCACGGCTATGACGGGCCGTTCCTCGACTGTGCCCGTCAGTACGCCAGCCTGTTCGCCGGCACCGGCTACCGGGTTACCACGGTGTTCCTCACCGGTGCGCCTGATCCGGAAGTCGTGGCCGGTTGCGCCAGCGACGAGGTGCTTTTCCTCGACTACAGCTCGCGGGACATCCGCGGGCTGAAGCTCAAGGCAATCCGCGACCTGCGCGAGATCGCCCGTTCCCGCGATTTCCGCTTCTGCATCGCGCACCGTTTCAAGCCGACCTGGATCGCCATGCTCGGCACCAGGCTGCCGATCATCGGTGTGCACCATGGCTTCGGTGACTTCCAGCGCCTGGGGCGCAAGCTGTTCGCGCGCTTCTTCGCCGAACGCCTGAGCCTGCTGGGCGTTTCCAACGCGGTGCGCGACGAAATCCGTGCCTGCCTGCCGGCCTGGCCGCAGGATCGCATCGAGACGCTGTACAACCGGGTCGACGTCGACGCCCTCAGGGACCAGCAGGTCGAGCGCTATCCGGCCCGCCAGCACCTGGGGCTGGCGGACAACGCATGGGTGGTCGGCAACGTCGGTCGCCTGCATCCGGACAAGGACCAGGCCACCCTGCTGCGTGGCTTCGCCCGCGCTCTGCCGCGTCTGCCGCACAACAGCCTGCTGGCGATCCTCGGCAAGGGGAGACTGGAAGAGGACCTAAAGGACCTCGCGCGCGAGCTGGGTATCGCCGACCGCGTGCTGTTCCTTGGTCAGGTTCCGGACGCCAGGCGCTACTTCAAGGCCTTCGATGTATTTGCCCTGACCTCCGACCACGAGCCTTTCGGCATGGTCCTGCTGGAAGCCATGGTCGCGGGAGTGCCGCTGATCTCGACCTCCGGCGGCGGCGCCGGGGAAATCGTCGAGGGGCTGGGCATCCTCTTCCCGTTGGGCGATGAGGCCGCGCTGGCCGAGGGGCTTCGCCACCTGTCGGTGCTCGATCGTGAGCAGCGGGTGATGTGTGCGCAGCAGATGGAGCAGCGTTTGCAGGCGCGCTTCTGCGATGAGGCGGTGCGCCGGGAATTCTGGAGTCTGCCGCTGGTCAAGGCTATCACCGGCGGGCGCTGACTCGTCTCCACATCACGCTCGAGGGACGAACACGTGAGTGACTCCAAGACACTCCTGTTGGATTGCACGCTGCGCGACGGCGGCTACTACAACAATTGGGATTTCGATCCCGAACTGGTCCGTGACTATCTGCAGGCCATGGCTGCAGCCGGCATCGATTATGTCGAGCTGGGGCTGCGCAGCTTTGCGCGCCACGGCTTTCGTGGCGGCTACGCCTACAGCCGAGATGCGTTCCTGAGCAGCCTTCCGCTGGTGGACAGCATCTGTTACGGCGTCATGGTCAACGCCAGTGAGCTGGTCCAGCACACCGATGGCGCGCGGGCTGCTGCCGGGCTGCTGTTTGCCCCAGCGGAACATTCTCCGGTCGGTCTGGTGCGCATTGCCAGCCACGCCCATGAGTTCGAGGCCGTGCTCCCTGCGTGCCAGTGGCTGATGCAGCAGGGCTACAAGGTCGGGATCAACCTGATGCAGATCGCCGAGCAGGCGGACGAAACCATCGTCCGACTGGCGGAGGCGGCGCAGGCGTTCGGGCTGGATGTCCTGTATTTCGCCGACAGCATGGGCAGCCTGGCGCCGGCGGACGTTCGCCGGATCGTCGGACTGCTGCGCCAGGGCTGGAAGGGGCCTCTGGGCATCCATGCCCACGACAATCGCGCCCTGGCTCACGCCAACACGCTGGAAGCTATCGATGCCGGCGCCACCTGGGTGGACGGGACGGTACTGGGTATGGGGCGCGGACCGGGTAATGCACGCATCGAATATCTGGCGCTGCAGAGGGGCAGCGGGAATCTTTCACCGTTGCTGCAACTGGTCGCGCAGCGCTTCCAGCCCATGCAGCAGCGCTATGGCTGGGGAACCAATCCCTACTACTACCTGACCGGTTTGCACGGCATCCACCCGACTTACGTTCAGGAGATGCTTGCCGACTCTCGCTATGGGAATGCCGACCTGTTGGTGGCGATCCAGGCATTGCGCTCCAATGGCGGCAAGAAATACAACCCGGACACGCTGGAGGCCTCGCGCCACTTCTACCTCGGTGAGCCCCATGGTGAGTGGGCGCCGCAGGAGCAGCTCGCGGGGCGGGAAGTGCTGCTGCTGGGCAGCGGTGACGGTGTGGCACGGCACCGCGAGGCCATCGAGCAGTACATTCGCAAGGCCCGTCCGGTGGTCCTTGCGCTGAATACGCAGACCGACATTGCCCCGGACCTGATCGACCTGCGTGCGGCCTGCCATCCGCTGCGCCTGATGGCCGACGGCGCCGAGCACCTGCGGTTGCCGCAGCCGTTGATCACGCCGGCTGGCATGTTGCCTGAGGACGTGCGCGATTCTCTCGACGGCAAGGCATTACTGGACTTCGGTCTCTCCATCGACAAGCAGGGCTTTGGATTCCATCTGAGGCACTGTACATTGCCGACGTCCCTGGTCGCCGCCTATGCACTGGCTGTGGCCGCCAGCGGCAAGGCACAGCGGGTACTGCTGGCGGGCTTCGACGGCTACCCGGGAGAAGACCCGCGCAATGCCGAGGTCAACGACGTGCTGGAGCTCTATCAGGCACACGCCTGCGCGCCGGAGCTGCTGGCCGTGACACCGACCCGCTATCAGGTACCCTGTTCTTCCATTTACGCACTCTGAGTTGCCCATGGTCGCTACGCCCGATTACGCCGTCATCATCCCTGCCCGTTATCAATCCAGCCGCTTGCCCGGCAAGCCGCTGGTGCAGCTCAACGGCGTGCCCATGATCGTGAGGACCTACAGGCAGTGCCTGAAGGCCTGTCCGGCCGAGCGTATTCATGTGGCAACCGATGACGACCGCATTCGTGAGGTGTGCGAACAGCACGGCATCTCCGTGCTGATGACCTCCTCGCAGTGCCTGACCGGTACCGATCGCCTGGCGGAGTGCGCGCAGCAACTCGATGCCGAGGTCTTCATCAATGTCCAGGGCGACGAGCCGGTCTTCAACCCCGACGACCTGCGCCGGATGATCGAGGCCTGCGGCCAGTGGCCCGGCGAAGTGCTCAATGGTTACTGCGCCATCGAGGAAGAGGCGCAGTTCCGCAGCACCAGCACGCCCAAGGTCGTCCTGCGCCCGGACGGCCGTCTGCTGTACATGTCGCGCGCGACCATTCCGGGCACCAAGAGCAACGAGTTCGTCCGTGGCTGGCGCCAGGTCTGCCTGTACGCCTTCCCCCGCGAGTCCTTGGCGGCCTTCGCTGCCTGCGACAGCAAGACGCCGCTGGAGAGCCTTGAGGATATCGAGATCCTGCGTTTCCTCGAACTCGGCTGGGAGGTGCGGATGCTGGAGCTCTCCCAGGATTCGATCGCCGTGGACAACCCCGAAGATGTCGATGCGGCCGAGGCGGCCATCCGGGCGCGGAACCTCTGATGCTGCGCCCGCTCGCCGACTACCGTTGTCTGGCGTTCGATTGCGATGGTGTCGTTCTCGACTCCAATGCAGTGAAGACCCAGGCCTTCCATCAGGTTGCCCTGCCGTTCGGCGCGGCCGCCGCGCAGGCATTCGTCGACTATCACCAGGCCAATGGCGGGATATCCCGTTATCGCAAGTTCGAGTATTTGCTGCAGCAGATCGTCCGGGTGGATGACGTGCAGGAGCACTTGCCGGTGCTGCTCGAGCAGTACGCCGGTGCCGTGCGTAAAGGACTGCTGGCGTGCGCGGTCGCTCCCGGTCTGTTGCGTCTGCGCAAGCTGTTACCGCAGAGCCGCTGGATGATCGTCTCCGGCGGCGATGAAGCCGAACTGCGCGAGGTGTTCGCCATGCGAGGACTGGACGTGCTCTTCGATGGTGGAATCTTTGGCAGCCCGACGCCGAAGGACATCATCCTGGCCCGCGAACAGGCCTCGGGCAATCTGCTGGGTCCCGCACTGTTCCTGGGCGACAGCCGCTTCGATCACCAGTGCGCGCAAGGCGCAGGGCTGGACTTCGTGTTCCTCCAGCGCTGGAGCGAGTTTCACGGGGCACCTGGCTATTTCGCCGGAAAACCGGTTGTCCAGTGCAGTGACATCCAGGCCTTGCTCGAGGCTGAAAGCGCACGATGACCGCCGTGGCCCTGGAAGTCACAAGCTCCGGCGAGCGCGGCCTGCGTCTGCCGGACGGGCAGTATCGGCCGCTGTCTGCCTGGGAGCCGCTGCGCAACAGTTGTAGCGGCCCGGTGTTCATCATCGCCTCCGGGCCTTCGGTGGCCGAGTTTCCGATGCAGCGCTACGACAGCGTGCCGATGATCGCCATGAACGGCTCCATCGCCTGTTTCGAGGCGGCGGGCCTGCGTCCGCTGTTCTATCTTTGCGATGACGCGGGTGTCGCGGAAAAGAAAAGCGCGGCGCTGGCCAGTGGCATTCGCCTGGCGCGCTGGTCTGCGCTGAATCTGGAGTCGATGCAGCGGCTGTACGAGAAAGAACCGCAATCGCTGGAAGCGGACAGCCTGCTGCTGATGGAGCGGGTCAACCGCTGGATCGGTGTGCGGCGGCGTTCCGACCGTTCCTTTGCCTGGTCCGCCCGTCGCGACCCGGACTTCGTCATGCGCTGGTCGCTGCTCAGCCAGACCGCCAATCGCATCGGTTTCAGCCGCAACTACGCGCGTGGGTACTTCAATGCCCGCACCATCGCGTACGCTGCGGTGCAGCTCGCGTATTTCCTCGGCTTCGACAAAGTGTTCCTGGTCGGGGTCGACATGAATTCGGCGCTCGGCCAGTTCTACGACCCTGCCGGCGCCCAGGTGAAAAGCCGTCTGGACGGCGACTTCGGCGATCATATTCTGCCGCACTTCGACATCCTGGCGCGGCGGGTTATCGACCCGGGGTTTCAGGTGTTCAATCTTTCCCGCGACAGCCGGCTGCCTGCCGAGATGATTCCCAAGGTCAGCCTCGAGCAGGTCGATGACCTGATCGGTTCGGCGGTCTCACAACCATTGGCTCCCGAGGTGGGCAAGTCGGTATGAAGGTTCTGTTCCTGGTCCAGAAAGAACAACGCGCCATCCTCGATCGCCTGTACGACGGAATCGCTGAGCATTGCGAGTGTGACCTGCGCTGGCTGTCCAGTGACGAGCAGGCCAACCTGCGCCGTTACTTCCGTGAGCACGTGGATGTCTCGAAGTACGATCGCATCCTGTTTTTCCTGCGCTTCAAGAAGGAAATGCGCCAGGCAGCCTTCATCCGCAGCGTGCCCAACCTGGTCATTCTCGAACACGACGCCTACCAGAACTACATCCCCTGCAAGTACACCGGGAAGTTCAGTGCGCACTACCGCCGGCTGCCCTGGGTGCGGGTGATCAGCTCGGGCTTCGTGGTCAGCGAGCGTCTGCGCCAGGAAGGTTTCGATGCGGTCTTCGTGCCCAAGGGCTACGATCAGAACCTGCTGCACGACCTGGGCAGGGAGCGGGACATCGAGCTGGCCTTCGTCGGCAGTACCGGCAGCGTCGCCTACAGCGGCCGCAAGGCGCTGCTGGACGAGCTTGCGCAGGTGGAAAACCTGCTGGTGACCAAGACCAACTCGGGTGAGGACTACCTGAACACGCTCAACCGCATCCGCTTCTTTGTCAGCGCGGATGTCGGCATGGGCGAGTACATGATCAAGAATTTCGAGGCCATGGCTTGCGGCTGCGTGCTGCTGGCCTATGACCAGGGTGAAGCGGAGAACCACGCGCTGGGCCTGCAGGACATGCACAACGTGGTGCTGTACCGCGACGTCCCCCAGCTGCGCAGCAAGTTGCAGTTGCTGCGCGAAGACCCGCAGCTCGCGAGCCGCATTGCCGAGGCCGGACGGATGCTGGCAATGGAGGGTTTCGGGTTCAGCCAGATTGGGGCACGGATTGTCCAGGCCATGGCTGTCCCGCTGCGGGAAAGACCGCAGCCCGGTATGCTGGAGCGCTGGCGACTGGCTCTGGGGTTCTGACCTGTGGCCACTATCTGCCGGTTATTGAGGTGTCTGTGGAATACCCGCTGATTTCCGTGCTGGTGCCTTGCTACAACCGCGAGCGTTATATCGAAGAGACACTGCTAAGCATTCTTGGGCAGGACTATCCCAACTTCGAGCTGATCGTCGTGGATGACGGATCCAGCGATCACAGTGCCGAGATCATTCAGGCGCTGCAGCAGGAACATGGCTTCCAGTTCTACCGCCAGGCCAACCAGGGTGTCAGTGCCGCGCTCAACACGGCGCTGAGCCATGCGCGGGGCGAGCTGGTGGCAACACCGGACTCCGACGACATCATGATGCCGGGGCGCCTGAGCCTGCAGGCGAACTATCTGCGCGAGCACCCTGAGGTCGGTTGCCTGGGGGGGCGTGCAGTCTACATCGATGCCGAGGGCAAGCACCTGAAGGGCGGCCCGGGCAACGCCGTGCGCCAGTACAGCTTCGACGAATTGCTGGGGCAGGCGATCGCCATTGGTGCGACCGTGGCCATGTACCGGCGCGAGGCCATGGACCGGGTTGGCGGCTACGATCCGCAGATCCGTATCCAGGACTTCCAGATGAGCCTGAAGATCGCGCATCTGGGCTATCGGGTCGAAGTCCTGCCGGAGGTGGTCAGCGGCTATCGCCGCCATGAAGGCAATCTGTCGCGAACGGCATACAAGAACCAGTTGCATTATGATCGGATGGCGGTCGCTCCCTACCGCGACCACCCGGCGTATGGCCCTGGCATGACCTGTATCCTCAACAAGGCGCTCAAGCAGTCCGTGGTCGCTGACAAAGCATACGCCTGGTCGCTGCTGCTGCAGCTTCCGCCTTGGCGCTGGAATCGCATCACCCTGCGGCGGATTCGCCATTTGCTGTTCAAGTTCGGGCGGGAATAAGAAGTTTGTCGATGAAGGAAATGTTTGCCCACGCCTGGCTTGCGTGGTGCCCGCGGATGACCCCTATGGGGGCGAGCCAGTGCCGGGCGGGGCGGGTTGCCGAGGCGATGCTCGGCATCGGTGTGTTGTGGAGCATCGCTGGTGTCATGCTGACGCCGAGCATGAAGTTCTACTTCCAGATGGTCGCGCTGTTCGTGTACCTGCCGTCGCTGTGGCTGTGTATTGCCCGCCGCCAGGAGCTTGGGCACCTGTTGCGGGCACGTCGGGAGATCTGGATTCTGCTGGCTCTGTTCGGCTGGGCAGTGTTCTCGCTGCTTTGGTCCGGAACAGAAAAGCCGTTGGGCCAGCTGAAGATGGTGTCGCTATTCATGCTGTTCATCCTCGGCTGGGTGCTCTGGGCCCGTGCGGACGAGCGCCGGTTGTGCCTGGCCATACTGTCGCTGGCGCTGGTGGTTGGCCTCTACAGCCTCGTGGCGCTGATGTTCGCGCCAGATTATGGCGGAGGGCGCCTGAGTGGGTTTGGTGGCTTCCTCGACAACCCCAATGCGGCAGCCTATTCGATCGCCTTCGTGACCGTGATGTGCGTGCCGCTGTTGCCGCGCCGGGGCTGGCGGCAGCTGCCCTGGGTATTCCTGCTGGCGGCCTCGCTGGTTTACGTGGCGCTGTGTGGCAGCCGTGGAGCCCTGTTGGCATTGATGGTCACAGCCATCTTCAGCCTCAGTCTGGTACCGGGACGGATCGCCAAATTGCTGCCTCTGCTGTTGCTGTTGGGGGGCGCGACCCTGGTTGTCGTCGAGCCCGGCTTGATGGCACGGGGTGACGCCGAGCGCTTCGAACTGTTGCGTAGCGCCTGGCCGCAGGTGCAGCAGCATGTCTGGCTGGGTGTGGGGCTTGGGGCTGACTATGCGGTGACCAGCGGGAAGGCCGTTTATGAAAACGGTGTGCACAACTTCCCGGTACATACCGCCATTCAGTACGGCGTGCCGGCCCTGCTGGCCTTCCTTGTGCTGTGGGGAATGATCGGCTACCGCGCCTGGTGTTGCCGTTCGCGGGCATTGGGCCTGTCGGTAATGCTGCTGTGGGTATTTTCCAGCGTCGCCATGCAGTTCGACGTGTTCAGCCTGTGGGAGCGCACCCGCGCCATGTGGCTGATGCCCTGGGTGGTGATCCTGCTGGGGCTCAGCCTGGAGCGCTGGCCGCAGGTGCGGCCGGCGATCATGGAGCCGAACTGAGGACCTGCTGGAGTTCGGCCAGCGACCAGCGTATCCGGCTGCGAGCGAGGTAGGCCTGCGCCAGGCTCTGGGTATTGCCGGCCAGCAGCCACTGGCGGTCCTGGGTATAGCGCAGCATGTGGGCGAAATTGCGTTTGCGCTGCTGGCGCGACAGTGCCCGGCGCTGCTTCTTCATGTCCGCGAGATCGATCAGGCCCAGGGCGCCTTCGGGGGTTTTCACCACGTTGCCCAGGTGCAGCGAGCGGAAGTACACGCCCTGGTCATGCAGTCCGGCGATCAGCTCGCCCAGTTTCGCCGCCAGTTGCGTGTCCGCCTCTCCGGCTTCGATCACCTGGCGCAGCGTGTCGCCCGGCAGGGGTTGGTAGTGCACTGCGTCGCGGGCGATATCGGGAATGCGGTACACCGCGATGATCTGCGGGCAGGGCACCGCCAGGCGTTGCAGCGTCTGGGTGTTGTCGGCGAAACGCTGCGCGTAGGGATAGAGCGCCGCCGAAGAAATCAGCCGCTTGCGTCGGAACAGTTTCAGGAAGTTGCCATCGGCCAGGCGCAGGACCTTGTCGCCATGCTTGTCGGCTTCCAGCACCTGGGCGCCGGCGCGCAGCGCTTCGTAGGCGGAGAGAGCGAGGTCTTGCATAACGGGTCCCTGAATCGATAGCCGGCTATAGTAGCCCAGCCGCCGGGCAAACGAGAGCGCTGTGTTATAATCGCCGACCTTTTAAGCGTGCGATTCCTACATGTCCGGTAAAGAACCCCAGGCTCCTTCGAGCCTGAAGATCTACTTCCGACTGCTGTCCTATGTGCGCCCGTACATCGGGATGTTCCTGCTCAGCATCATCGGCTTCCTGATCTTCGCCGCGACCCAGCCGATGCTGGCGGGCATCCTCAAGTATTTCGTCGACGGCCTGGCCCATCCGGATGCCAAGCTGTTCCCCAACTCCTCCGTGGCCTGGCTTCGTGACCTGTCGCTGCTCTACGCAGTGCCGCTGCTGGTGGTGCTGATCGCCGTCTGGCAAGGCGTCGGCTCCTTCCTTGGCAACTACTTCATCGCAAAGGTTTCCCTGGGGCTGGTGCAGGACCTGCGTATCGCGCTGTTCAACAACCTGCTGACCCTGCCCAACCGCTATTTCGACAGCAATAACTCCGGCCACCTGATCTCGCGCATCACCTTCAACGTGACCATGGTCACCGGCGCCGCCACCGACGCCATCAAGGTGGTGATCCGCGAAGGCATGACCGTGGTCTTCCTGTTCCTCTCGCTGCTGTGGATGAACTGGAAACTGACCCTGGTGATGCTGGCGATCCTGCCGATCATCGCGGTGATGGTGACGACCGCCAGCCGCAAGTTCCGCAAGCAGAGCAAGAAGATCCAGGTGGCCATGGGCGACGTGACCCATGTGTCCTCCGAGACCATCCAGGGTTACCGCGTGGTTCGCAGCTTTGGCGGCGAGCCCTATGAGCGTGAACGTTTCCGACACGTGACCAGCGAGAACACCAGCAAGAACCTGCGCATGAACAAGACTTCGGCGATCTACACGCCGATGCTGCAGCTGGTGATCTACAGCGCCATGGCGGTGCTGCTGTACCTCGTGCTGTTGCTGCGTGGCGATGCCACCGTCGGCGACCTGGTGGCCTATATCTCCATGGCCGGCCTGCTGCCCAAGCCGATTCGCCAGCTGTCCGAAGTCAGCTCGACCATCCAGAAGGGCGTGGCCGGCGCGGAAAGTATCTTCGAGCAGCTCGACGAGCAGCCCGAGGTGGACAACGGCACCATCGAGCGTGACCGCGTGCAGGGGCGACTCGAAGTGAAGAACCTCAGCTTCACCTACCCAGGTACCGAGAAGAAGGTCCTCAACGACTTGAGCTTCAGCGTCGAACCGGGGCAGATGGTGGCGCTGGTCGGCCGCTCCGGCAGCGGCAAGTCGACCCTGGCCAACCTGATCCCGCGCTTCTACGACCACAGCGACGGGCAGATCCTGCTCGACGGCACCGACGTCGAAGACTACCGGCTGAGCAACCTGCGCCGGCACATCGCGCTGGTGACCCAGCAGGTCAATCTGTTCAACGACAGCGTGCTCAACAACATCGCCTACGGCGACCTCGCCAGCCGGCCGCGTGAAGCGGTGGAAAAGGCTGCCGATGACGCCTTCGCCCGCGAGTTCATCGACCGTCTTCCCGAAGGCTTCGAGACCGAGGTCGGCGAGAACGGCGTGATGCTTTCCGGCGGCCAGCGCCAGCGCCTGGCGATTGCCCGCGCGCTGCTCAAGGACGCCCCGGTGCTGATTCTCGACGAGGCTACCTCGGCACTGGACACCGAGTCCGAGCGGCACATCCAGGCCGCCCTGGAGAAGGTCATGGAAGGCCGCACCACCCTGGTCATCGCCCACCGCCTGAGCACCATCGAGGCGGCGGACCTGATCCTGGTGATGGACCAGGGCCACATCGTCGAGCGCGGTACCCACGACCAGCTGATTGCCCAGAACGGCTACTACGCCCGCCTGCATGCCCGCCAGTTCGCCGACGACCCGGTCGGCGGCAGCGAAGAAGCGCCTGTCGAGCAGCCGGTATGATGCAGGTGCGGAATCCCCC
Source organism: Pseudomonas sp. PDM17 (assembly GCF_014851985.1). Lineage (NCBI taxonomy): Bacteria > Pseudomonadati > Pseudomonadota > Gammaproteobacteria > Pseudomonadales > Pseudomonadaceae > Pseudomonas > Pseudomonas sp. PDM17. The sequence goes on along the minus strand of NZ_JACVAT010000003.1, from coordinate 397,856 downwards.
GGCATGCTGAATCGTCTGCGAGTCTTCCGCGAACACGGCTGGACGCCCATTGCGGCGGCCGACTATGCCGCCGCCTGGCAGCGCTTCGGCGGCAGCGTCGCCACCCATCCGGATGTGGTCGAGCGTCTCGCCCATCTGGCCGGTATTCCGGTGCGCTACCTGGGCTGGTTCGACGGCGATGAACTGCGAGCCGCCGTGCCGACCTGGGGGCGCAACCTGGCGCTGTCCAAGGACGTGCTCAAGCGCGAGGGCAAGAAGGCGCTGTTCGACCTGGGCAATGCCGAGATCATCCTGCCCATCGCCGAAGGTGCGCGCATCGAACTGCGCCATCAGGTGCGCTACCTCTCCGAGCTCAACCGCGAGCAGGTCTGCGACGCCCGCGAGCAGCCCGAACAGTTGGCGATGAACCGCGCGCCGGCCGACTTCTCGAAGAAATTCCGCTACAACCAGCGCCGCGAACAGCGCCTGCTGGAAGAGGCGGGCGGCGTGCTGCAGCCCATGAGCGAGCTGAGCCCTGAGGAGCAGGCGAGCATCTATGCCGACCTGTTTCAGCGTCGCTGGGAATTCGAAGTGCCGGGCAAGGCACGACTGGCCGAAGTCTTCGGCCTGATGCGCGACTTCATGCGGGGTTCGCTGGTGCGCCTGGACGGCGAGCCGGTGGCGATCCAGATTCTCTATCGGGTCGAAGCGCCGAAGTGGGTCAGCGTCGAGTACATCAACGGCGGCGTGGCTCCGGAGAACCGCGAGTTCAGCCCCGGCAGCGTGCTCAGCTTCGTCAATACGCAAGAGGCCTGGGCCGAGGCCGAGGCGCTGGGCAAGCCGCTGCGCTATTCCTTCGGCCGCGCCGATCGCGAGTACAAGGACCGCTGGTGCCACCGCGTGCCGGTGTTCCAGGTCTGACGCCCCGCCCGCGAAAGCGGGCTTGATGGAGAGTCGCCATGAGCGCCCGCAAGCAGCACCTGCTCAAACAGCACCGCCGCAAGAAGCGCGCGGTCCTGCTCGTCGCCCTGCTGGCGCTGATCCTGCTGGGCATCTTCGCGCCGTGGTGGAGCGTGCCGCTGGCCGTGTTGCTCGGCTGGGTCGCCCATGAAGCATGGTTCGCCGATCACCTGTTCTATTCGCCGCGCGACGACTACCGCTACGTCTTCCCGGAGGGCTCCATCGCCTTGCCGGTATCCCTCGGCCCGCACGGCCTGCACGTCGCCACCGGCGCGCTGCCGGAGAGCGAGGAGACGCTGGTGCTGGAGATCGAGATCAAGGCCTCGCTGCTCGGCCGCTGGCTCGACCCGCAGGTGCTGATCGAGGGCGTCGAGAACGATCGCCAGGACTTCGAGCGTGGCGTCAGCGGCAAGCGCTACATCAACCTCTCCGGCCAGGGAGAAGCACTGCGCTCCGGGCATCTGCGCATCCGCAGCCGCCATTGCCGGCTGGCGCAACAGGGTGTGCTGCACGCTTTCGACAATCCTGACTACGCCCGGCAGCGCCTGCTGATCATCGCGCCCCACGCGGACGATGCCGAGCTGGCCGCCTTTGGCCAGTACAGCCGCTGCCCGGAAGCCTGGATCGTCACCCTGACGCAAGGCGAGATCGAGGCCGAACACTACCAGCGTCTCGGTCTGGGCAAGGCCGAGGCCGCCCGGCTCAAGGGCCGCCTGCGCACCTGGGACAGCATTGCCGCACCGCTCTGGGGTGGCGTACCGGCCGAACGCTGCGTGCAACTGGGCTACTACTGCCTGCAGCTGCCGGCCATGGCCGCCGAGCCGAGCCAGGCGTTCGGCTCGAGGGAGTCCGGCGAGATCGACATCCGCAGCGTGCGCGGCTTTAACCCCTTCGCGCTGCCGGGCGACAGCGACGGCGCACCGACCTGGCTCAACCTGGTGGCCGACCTCACCGCGCTGATCGAGCACATCCGCCCGGAAGTGATCCTCACCGCGCACCCGGAACTGGACCCCCACGCCGACCACGTTCACGCCACCCAGGCGACGCTGGAGGCGATTTCGCGCAGCAGCTGGCAACCGCAGACGCTGCTGCTCTACGCCAACCACCTGCACGACAACGACCGCTGGCCCATGGGCCCGGCCGACGGTGGCATTGCCCTGCCGCCTTGTATCGAGGCATTGCCGGCCGACCCGCTGTGGAGCCCCGTGCTGGACACCGCGGTCCGCGTCGACAAGGCCCAGGCCCTGGCCCTGCAGCACGACCTGCAGACTCCGCTCACCGGCAAGAAACGCCTGCGCCGGCTGATCCAGCGCGTGCTCGCCGGCCGTCAGTGGCCGGCCACTGGCGACGACGAGTTCTTCCGCAAGGCGGTGCGCCGCCACGAGCTGTTCTGGGTTCGCAAAGTCCCCTAGGCATTGCCGTGACCGCCCGGTGTTCGGCGCAAGTCGCACTGGGCGGCTATGGTATTATCCGCGGCGATTTCGACCTGCGGAGTTCCCATGAAATTGACCATGCCCCGATTCGATCAGGCCCCCGTGCTGGTGGTAGGCGACGTGATGCTCGACCGCTACTGGCACGGCGCGACCTCGCGCATCTCGCCCGAGGCGCCGGTGCCCGTGGTGCGGGTCGAGCAGCATGAGGACCGCCCCGGTGGCGCCGCCAACGTCGCGCTGAACCTTGCCGCCCTTGGCGCCCCGGCCTTCCTGGTCGGCGTCACCGGCGTCGACGAAGCCGCCGACAGCCTGAGCGACAGCCTGCAGGCCGTGGGCGTGACCACCCGCTTCCAGCGCATCGCCGGCCAGCCGACCATCGTCAAGCTGCGCGTCATGAGCCGCCACCAGCAACTGCTGCGCGTGGACTTCGAGGAAGCCTTCCGCACCGACGCCGTGGCCCTGTCCGCCGACGTCGAGGCGCTGCTGGACCAGGTCCGCGTGCTGGTGCTCTCCGACTACGGCAAGGGCGCGCTGAAGAACCACCAGCAACTGATCCAGGCTGCCCGTCAGCGCGGTATCCCGGTGCTGGCGGATCCCAAGGGCAAGGAGTTCGCCATCTACCGTGGCGCCAGCCTGATCACCCCGAACCTCTCCGAATTCGAAGCCATTGTCGGTCGCTGCACCGACGAGGCCGACCTGGTCGCCAAGGGGCAGAAACTGATGACCGAGCTGGAGCTCGGCGCGCTGCTGGTCACCCGTGGCGAACACGGCATGACCCTGCTGCGCCCCGGCCACAGCGCCCTGCACCTGCCGGCCCGTGCCCGCGAAGTGTTCGACGTCACCGGCGCCGGGGACACGGTGATTTCCACCCTGGCCGGCGCCATCGCCGCTGGTGAGGACCTGCCGCAGGCCGTGGCCCTGGCCAACCTCGCGGCGGGCATCGTCGTCGGCAAGCTCGGCACCGCCGCCATCAGCGCCCCTGAACTGCGCCGCGCCGTGCAGCGCGAGCAGGGCTCCGAGCGTGGCGTACTGAGCCTCGAGCAACTGCTGCTGGCCATCGAGGACGCCCGCGCCCACGGCGAGAAGATCGTCTTCACCAACGGCTGCTTCGACATCCTCCATGCCGGTCACGTGACCTACCTGGAACAGGCCCGCGCCCAGGGCGACCGCCTGATCGTCGCCACCAACGACGACGCCTCGGTGACCCGCCTGAAAGGCCCGGGCCGCCCGATCAACAGCGTCGACCGCCGCATGGCCGTACTCGCCGGCCTCGGCGCGGTGGACTGGGTCGTCAGCTTCGCAGAGGACACCCCCGAACGCCTGCTCACCGAAGTCCGCCCGGACGTGCTGGTGAAGGGCGGCGACTATGGCGTCGAGCAGGTGGTCGGTGCTGACATCGTCAAGGCCTACGGCGGCGAAGTCCGCGTGCTGGGCCTGGTGGAAAACAGCTCCACCACCGCGATCGTCGAGAAGATCCGCCACCAGGGCTGATCCGCTTGTCGCAAGCAGGGCGCTACCGGGTAGCGCCCTTTTTGTTGGTGGCTGGGCACTGACCGCTCTGCCAGTCACCGACGGCAAAGCGGTCATGGTCCCTGCGGCATTTTGCAGCGCATGATCGGGGCATCCACCCTCCGCGGAGCGAGATGCCATGACCACCGACGTGCAGGGCCGCGCCCTGGCCGTGCTGAACCGTGTCGCCCAGGCCGACTGGCCGGACCGACTGAAGCTGCGCAAACCCTTCGAAAGACTCCTCTACAGCGGCAGCCGCACCGGCTTCCGGCTGGCCAGCGAGCGCGCCGCAAAACAGCCCAAGAAGCCACGCAAGGCCGACCCGGACGGGCTGTTCGACCTGTCCCTGTCCGACGAGCAGCAGATGCTCGTGGAGATGCTCGAAGGTTTCGCCGCCGAAGTACTGCGCCCGGCTGCCCATGAGGCCGACGCCAAGGCCAGCCTGAGCCTCGAGCTGTTGGCCCAGGCGCAGGAACTGGGCCTGACCCATTACGGTGTCAGCGAGGTGCACGGCGGCATGGCCGGCGAGCGCACCGTGGTGACCAACGCGCTGATCGCCGAATCCCTCGCCCGTGGTGACCTGAGCCTGGCTGCCGCGCTGCTGGTGCCGCTGTCGGCGGCCAACTGCATTCGCCGCTGGGCTTCGGCGCAACAGCAGGCGCGCTGGCTGCCGGCTTTCGTCAGCGAAGAAGCGGCGCCGCTGATCGCCATCGCGGTGAACGAGCCGCAGCTGCTGGCCGATCCGCTGCGCCCGGCCACCAAGGCGCGCAAGCGGGGTTCGAGCTACACCTTGACTGGCGAGAAATGCCTGGTCGTGCGTGGCGTGGATGCGCAGAAGCTGATCGTTGCGGCGGATGCCGGTGACGGCCCGGCGCTGTTTCTGGTCGATACCCGCGCCAAGGGCGTCGAAGTGCGCGCCGAACCGGCCATGGGCCTGAAGGCCACCGGCACCGCTCGGGTTCGCTTCAAGGGCGTGAAGGTTCCGGCCGAACAGCGGCTGGCTGCGGAGCGCTTCGATTATCAATCCTTCCTCGACTACACCGCACTGGCCTGGTGTGCGCTGGCCGTGGGCACCGGGCAGGCCGCGCTGGACTACGTGATCACCTACTGCAACGAGCGCGAGGCCTTCGGTGAGCCGATCAGTCATCGCCAGGGCGTGGCCTTCATGGTCGCGGACATCGCCGTCGAACTGGACGCCATGCGCCTGATGGTCTGGCGCGCCTGCGCGCTGGCCGAGCGTGGCGAGGCGTTCCACCGCGAGGCTTATCTCGCGAAGCTGCTCTGCGCCGAGAAGGCGATGAAGATCGGTACCGACGCGGTGCAACTGCTCGGCGGCCACGGTTTCACCCAGGAACACCCGGCCGAGCGCTGGTACCGCGATCTGCGCGCCGTCAGCCTGATGGCTGGCGGCCTGCACCTGTAAGGAGCTTTGCATGTACCTCGAGACGCCGAAGAAATTCCGCACCTTGCAGAACCAGGCCCGCCAGGTGGCGGAGAACTACCTGCGACCGATTTCGCGCAAGTACGACAAGGCTGAGCACGCCTACCCCAAGGAGCTGGACCTGCTGGCCGCGCTGCTGGACGGCATGAACGCCGGCTCGCCGGACGCCGTCGGCGCCACCTCGGCCAGCAAGCGCAAGGCCGGGGCGGAGGAGGGCGTGAAGAACGGCGGCAACCTGTCCGCCTGCCTGGGCGTGATGGAGATGTGCTGGGGCGACACCGGCCTGCTGCTGGCCATGCCGCGTCAGGGGCTGGGCAACGCCGCCATCGCTGCGGTGGCCAACGAGGAGCAGCTCAAGCGCTTCTCCGGGACCTGGGCGGCCATGGCCATCACCGAGCCGGGCTGCGGCTCGGACTCGGCGGCGATCCGCACCACCGCCACTCGCGACGGTGATGACTATCTGCTCAACGGCGAGAAGATCTTCGTCACTTCCGGCGCCCGCGCCGACGCGGTGGTGGTCTGGGCGACCCTGGACAAGAGCCTCGGCCGTGCGGCGATCAAGTCCTTCGTGGTGGAGAAGGGCACGCCGGGGATGACCGTCACCCGCCTGGAGAAGAAGCTCGGCATCAAGGCGTCGGACACCGCGTCCATCAGCTTCAGCGACTGCCGTGTGCCGGCCGCCAACCTGCTGGGCAATGCCGAGATCGACGTGCAGAAAGGTTTTGCCGGGGTGATGGAGACCTTCGACAACACCCGTCCGCTGGTCGCTGCCATGGCCATCGGCGTCGCCAAGGCTTCGCTGGACCGCACCCGCGAGCTGCTGAGGAAGGCGGGTTGCCGCTTCGACTATCGCCAGCCGCTGCTCAGCGCCAGCCATGCCGAAGCGACGCTGTATCGCCTGGAATCCGAATGGGAGGCGGCGCGCCTGTTGACCCTGAAGGCCGCCTGGATGGCAGACAACCGCCTGCCCAACTCCAAGGAGGCTTCCATTGCCAAGGCCAAGGCCGGGCGGGTGGCCAACGAGGTGACGCTGAAATGCGTCGAGCTGGCCGGCGCACTGGGCTATGGGGAAGAGGAACTGCTGGAGAAGTGGGCGCGGGATTCGAAGATCCTCGACATCTTCGAAGGCACCCAGCAGATCCAGTTGTTGATCGTGGCGCGGCGGTTGCTGGGCAAGAGTTCCAGTCAGCTCAAGTAAGCCGAGCCGCTTTTTGTAGGAGCGAGAGGGACGCCTGGTTATTGCTCGCGAACCAAAGCAACCGGCCAGGCCGGCGTTGGGCGGTTCGCGAGCAAGCTCGCTGCTACAGGAAAGCCGCTGTCAGGTCGGCCGGTTCACGTGGGTGGAATCAGGCCGTGCGCCGCCCGCTGCCGGCATTGCCGGCGGCGGGCGGCCACTGCTCCATCCATTCGCGGAAGCGGATACGCTCCTCGCGCACGAGCCAGCCATCCTGCTCGGCAAAACTCTCCGACAGCCACAGGCCACGGGTGCTGGCCTTGCACAGCTCGCCCTTGCTCAGGGTGAACAGCTCGCCGGTCGGCTCGCCGTGCTCCAGCGGCAGCAGGTAGATGTCCGGGCGACGGCGGTCCAACCGCGCCACCAGCGGGCCGCTCTCGAGTTTCTCGTCGACATGGAACAGGCTGACCTCGCGGGCATCCTTGGGCAGCTCCATGCGCAGGTCATAGACCAACTGCAGCGAGGCTGTCGGCAGGTGCACATAGGCCTGCGGGCGCTCCAGCAAGCGCAGCGCGCCGGCCTGCACCGGGCGCGAGGCGCCGGACAGCGGGGTCAGGGAGAAGTGGCTGGTTTCACGGTAGCGCAGGATGCCCTCGTAGGGCGTCGGCAGCCAGGTGTCGCCGAAGCGCCCGCCGAGCCAGCCGTCGGCGGTTTCCACCAGGCATTCCTCGGCCACTTCCTGGATAGCGGTGAGCAGCGGCAGGTTCAGTTCGTGGGCCGGCACATAGCCGGAAATCAGCTTGAGCACCGTGTCGCCACGGTCCAGGCGGCGTTGGCGCACCAGGATCCAGTGGTCGCGGCCCTGGTAGTTCAGGGTCAGGCGCACCGAGACGCCAAGGTTGGCCAGCTCGCTGACGAAGCGTTCGGTTTCGTTGATCTCGATGGGGCGGCGCTTTTCCAGGACCTGGGCGAAGTTCAGGGGCTTGCCGAGGGTCTGGTAAATGAGACCTTCCGGGCTGGCTTCCACCAGCAGCGGCAGGGTCTTGAAGGCGGTCGGGTCCTTGCGGGCGAGCGTACGGGGCATAGGGTCTTCCTTCTCGTACAGGGCGCCGGGTTGCGCTGGCGCGTCCTTACCGTGGTAAGCGACGCCGACGCGAACGCTGACCGTCTGCTGGGGACGGTCCGGCCGATCGTTCAATTACGGGGTCGCTACAACCTAGACAGCCTGACACCGTTCCTGGTGTCATCGAAAATCCAAAGGATTTCCGGATTTTTCCCTGAAAGGCTTGGCGATTCCGAGGCTTTTGCGTGGGAATCGCCGGCTGGCGACAGTTTCTGTGCCCGCGGTTTTTGCCGGGGGAGTTGGAGCATGGCACAGGAATACGTAATCCACATGACCGCCGATCAGCGGTCGAGGACCTCGGCGGCGATGGTCACGTTGTGCGCGAGATGCAGTGGATTGATGGTGCCGACGATGGCGCTGGCGACGCCGGGATGGCCGAGCACCAGCTCGAAGCTGGCGCGCACCGGGTCGACACTTGGGGCGAGGGTAGCGTGGCCGCTGGCCAGGGCCTTCTTGATCAGGATGCCGCGGCCGTGGGCCTGGGCATGGTCGATCACCGGCTTTTCCGCCTGCTCGTTGAGGTTGTAGGTGACCATCGCGCAGTCGCCGCGCTCCAGGGCCAGCAGGCCGCCGTCGGCAGTCTTGCCGGAGAAGCCGAAGCCGCGGATCAGCCCTTCTTCCTTCAACCGCTCAAGGGTTGCGTAGACCTCGGTGCCGCGCAGGATGTCCAGGTCATTGCCGTCGGAATGCACCAGCACCAGGTCGATGTAGTCGGTTTCCAGACGCTGCAGGCTGCGTTCCACCGAGCGGCGCGTGTGGGCGGCGCTGAAGTCGAATTGCGACTGGCCGCCGACGAACTCCTCGCCGGTCTTGCTGACGATCACCCACTGGTCGCGCTGGCCGCGCAGCAGCGGGCCGAGGCGCTCCTCACTGTGGCCGTAGGCCGGCGCGGTGTCGATCAGGTTGATGCCCAGCTCGCGGGCGAGCGCGATCAGGTCGGCGGCCTCGCGGTCATCGGGGATGCGGAAGCCTTCGGGGTACTTCACGCCCTGGTCGCGGCCGAGCTTCACGGTACCCAGGCCCAGTGGCGAGACGTTCAGGCCGGTGCTGCCCAGCGGGCGATGCAGGTGATGCAAGGTCTTCATCCGAGCAGTTCCTCCCACACCGGGCGGGCCATGGCCGGGCGCGGCAGGTCCGGCAGGGCGGCGCTCGCCTGCGGGCGGATGCCGCTTTTCTCCAGGGACTCCAGCACGCGGTCGGCGAAGTTCGGCGCCAGGGCCAGCTTGGTCGGCCAGCCGACCAGCAGGGCGCCGTCTTCGGCGAGGAAGGCGCTGTCCGGGCGCAGCAGGTTGTTCTGCGAGGGTTCGGCGCGGTCCACGCGCAGGGTTGCCCAGCGGGCGGCGGAGAGGTCGATCCACGGCACCAGCTTGTGCAGCTCGCGCTGCGCCTCGGCGATCTGCTCGGCCTCGTTGCGGGCCACACCGCCGGCTTCGGCGATGTCGCCGCCCAGGTACCAGACCCAGTCGCCGTTGCTCAGCGGGTGGGTGGTGACGGTGACGCGCGGTTTCGGCCCGCCGCCGAGGCAGTGGGCGTACAGCGGTTTCAGGGTCGGCGCGGTGACCAGCACCATGTGCAGCGGGCGACGCTGCATCTCCGGGCGCTCCAGGCCCAGCTCGCGCAGCAGGGCCTCGTTGCCGGCGCCGGCGCTGAGCACCACGCGTTGGGCGCGGATTTCGCGGCCATCCACGCGCAGGCCGATCAGCCTGTCAGCGTCGCGCAGGGCTTCGAGGCGTTCGCCAGCCAGCAGGCTGTCACCGGCCAGTTCGGCCAGGCGAGCGACCAGGCTGGGCACGTCCAGCACCAGTTCGGTGAGGCGGTAGGCCTTGCCCTTGAAGGCCTTGTCCTGCAGGGCTGGCGGCAGGTCGCTGCCCTTCACCTGGGCGACGCGACTGCGCACTGCCTTGCTGGCGAAGAAGCTGGTGAGGTTGCCGGCCAGGCCGCCGGGCGACCACAGGTAATGGGCGTCGGACAGCAGGCGCACGCCGCGCAGGTCTACCTCGCCGGTGCCGGCCAGGCAATCGCGCCATAGCGCCGGCATGTCGGCGATGGCTTCGGAGGCGCCAGTCAGCGCGCCGTGCAGGGCGTATTTGGTGCCGCCATGGATGATCCCCTGCGAGCGCATGCTCTGCACGCCGCCCAGCGCAGTGTTCTCCACCAGCACGGTGGAAAAGCCGGCGCGCCGCAGGCGGGCATTGAGCCAGAGACCGGCGATGCCGCCGCCGACGATAAGGATGTCGGTGCTCAGGGATTCGGACATGAAAGCGCCTCGAGGGAAAAACGAAGCGCGCAGTATAACCCGATGGCGCGCGGCGACAGGCCGCGCACCATGGCCACATCAGTGACCGGCGTTGCCGGAGAACAGCTGGATCACCACCACGCCGCTGACGATCAGGCCCATGCCGAACAGGGCGGCGGTATCGAGCTTCTGCTGGTAGAGCACCAGCGCCGCGATGCTGACCAGCACGATGCCCAGGCCCGCCCAGATGGCGTAGGCGATGCCGACCGGAATGCTGCGCACCACCAGGGTGAGCATCCAGAAGGAAATGGCGTAGCCGACGATCACCAGCACCAGCGGCAGGGGCGTGGAGAAGCCCTTCACTGATTTCAGCGAAGCGGTGGCGATGACTTCGGCGACGATGGCGATGGCGAGGTAGAGATAGCCGGGCATGGTGGGTTCTCCCCGGAACGACACGCCGCTCGGTATGAGCGACACGCAGCTGACGTTCGAATCTGCCGGGCATTCTAGTCCCCTGGATGATGGGATAAAGTCATTACCTATCTGAATTGGAGATGGGTGTCGGCCATGCAGTGGAACCTGGATCAGTTGCGACTCTTCGTCAGCGTCGCCGATCAATCTTCCTTCTCGGCGGCGGCGCGACAGCTGCAGCGCGTGCAGTCGGCGGTGAGTTCCTCCATCGCGCTGCTGGAGAGCGACCTGGGCGTCACCCTGTTCGAACGCAGCAGCGGCCGCCAGCCGGTGCTGACCGGCGAGGGCAGGGCGCTGCTGGATGAAGCCCGTGAGGTGCTGCGCCAGTGCGAGCGCCTGGAAAGCCGGGCGCTGGCGCTGGTGCGCGGCACCGAGCCGTTGCTGCGCCTCGCGCAGGACGAGGCGATGCCCTACCAGCCGGTGCTTTCCGGGCTGCAGGCGCTGGCGCAGGAATTCCCTACCCTGGAGGTGCAGCTGGCCAGCGGCGCCCAGGGCGACGTGGCGCGCAAGCTGCTGGAGCGCCGCGCCGACCTCGGCCTGCTGTTCCATCATGAGGGCATGCCCGAGCAACTGGAGCGGCAGCGGCTGGGCACCATCGAAATGGTCACCGTGTGCGGCGCCGGGCACGAGCTGGCCAGGCTGGACTACGCCGACCGCCGTGAGCTGGCGCGGCATCGCCAGTTGCTGATGGCCCCGCAGGACAGCCACTACCCCGGAGGCGAGCAGATCAGCCCGCTGGTCTGGCGCGCCGACAGCTTCTACGCCATGGCCGAACTGCTGATGCGAGACCTCGGTTGGGCCTGGCTGCCGACCCACGTGGCGCAGTACCCGGCTTACCAGCCGCTGCTGGTGGAACTGGCCAGCGACTGGACGCCACCACCGCTGGTGGTGGAGCTGGTCTGGCGCCGCGACGAGCCGCTGGGGCCGGCGGCGCAGTGGTTGGGCGAGTGCTTCGCGGAGCACCTCGCTTCGCCGGTCTGAAGAGCTTTTCGTAGGGCGGATAACCTGGAACCGGTTATCCGCCGGCTCTTGCTCGGCGGATAGCGCTGGCGCGGCTCTGACGGATTCTGCGGCGGGGGATGAGGGGAATTTGCTACTCTCCGCCGCCATGAACCGGACCCTCTATACCCTGCTGTTCCACCTGGGCCTGCCGCTGGTCGCGCTGCGCCTGTTCCTGCGTTCGCGCAAGGCGCCGGCCTATGCCCAGCGCGTCGGCGAGCGCTTCGCCCTCGGGCTGCCAGCGCTCAAGCCCGGCGGCATCTGGGTGCACGCGGTGTCGGTGGGCGAGAGCATCGCTGCCGCGCCGATGATCCGCGCGCTGATGCAGCGCCATCCCGATCTGCCGATCACCGTCACCTGCATGACGCCCACCGGCTCCGAGCGCATCCGCGCGCTGTTCGGCGATCAGGTACAGCACTGCTATCTGCCCTACGACCTGCCCTGGGCGGCGGCGCGCTTCCTCGACCGTGCGCAGCCGGTGCTGGGCGTGATCATGGAAACCGAGCTGTGGCCGAACCACATCCACCAGTGCGCCAAACGCGGCATTCCGGTGGCTCTGGCCAATGCGCGGCTGTCCGAACGCTCAGCGCGCGGTTACGCGCGCTTCGCCGGGCTGACCCGGCCGATGCTGGAAGAGATGAGCTGGATCGCCGTGCAGACCGAGACCGAAGCCGAACGCTTCCGCCAGCTGGGTGCGCGCCCGGACTGCGTGAGCGTGACCGGTTCGATCAAGTTCGACCTGACCATCGATCCCGAGCTGCTGGCGCGCGCCAGTGACCTGCGCAGCCAGTGGCAGGCGCTGCAGCGACCAGTCTGGATTGCCGCCAGCACCCATGCCGGGGAAGACGAAATCATCCTCGCTGCGCACCGCCAGCTGCTGGAGAAACACCCGGACGCACTGCTGATTCTGGTGCCGCGTCACCCGGAACGCTTCAACCCTATGTTCGAGCTGTGCAGCCGCGAAGGCTTGCGCACCCTGCGCCGCTCCACCGGTGAGCAGGTCAAGGCGGACACCCAGGTGCTGCTGGGCGACACCATGGGCGAGTTGCTGTTCCTCTATGCGCTGGCCGATGTCGCCTTCGTCGGCGGCAGCCTGGTGCCCAATGGCGGGCACAACCTGCTGGAACCGGCGGCTCTGGGCAAGCCGGTGCTGTCCGGCCCGCATCTGTTCAACTTCCTGGAAATCGCCGCGCAACTGCGCGAGGTCGGCGCGCTGCGCGAAGTGGCTGATGCGCCTTCGCTGGCGGTGGCGGTGGCCGCCCTGTGGGACGAGCCGGCTTCTGCCGAGCGCATGGCCGATGCCGGCCTGGGCGTGATGAGGGCCAACCAGGGCGCGCTGGAGCGTTTGCTGGATGGCCTCGGGCGACTGATCAGAAAGTCGGCGGCGTAATTACCCAGAGCACCACGGCATCCACCTCGCCGGGGTTGCCGTAGCGGTGCGGCTCCTGGCTGGAATAGCTGAAGCTGTCGCCTTCGTTGAGCACGAAATGCCGCTCGCCCACCCAGAGCTCGAAGGTGCCGCTGAGCAGGTAGCCGGCCTCCTCGCCGTCGTGGCTGTAGCTCTGCTGGCTGTAGGTGCCGGGCGGAAACTTCGAGTGGAGGATTTCCAGCTGGCGGCTGGGCTGCGGGCTGAGCAGTTCGTCGACGATGCCGTCTTCGTAATGCACGCTGGTACGGGCGTTGCGGCGCACCACGTAGCCGGCGTCGGCCGGGTCGACCTGAACTTCGCTGGCGAAGAACCACTGGATCGTGACGCCCAGGCTGCGGGCGATGTTGAACAGCGCCGGGATCGATGGGTAGGCCAGGTTGCGTTCCAGCTGGCTGATGTAGCCGGCGGTGAGTCCGCTCTGCTCGGCCAGCTCCGCCAGCGTCATGCCACGGCGCTTGCGCAGGCCGCGGATGCGGGTGCCGAGGAACTGAGCTTCGGCGTTGGCGGGGGCTTCCTGCGGGGCTTTGCGGCTCATGCGGCGGTGGTCCTGGCGATTGGCGTCGTGAGGCATTCTAAACAATGCGCCGGGTCCTTTGTTTCTTCATTGGGAGCCATGGGGCGTCCCAGGTTCTGCTCGTCGTAGGATGGGTGGAGCGCAGCGATACCCATGCTGACGCTGCTCGGGCATTGATGGGTATCGCTGCGCTCCACGCCATCCTACTCAGAAGCAGGGCTAATCGGAGCCGCATCATTCAAGAAGCCGATTCTCCGCACCTCAGATCGCCCAGCCCGCCTTGAGCCCTTCATAGATCGCTTCTTCTGCCGTACGCGGCGCCAGGCAGTCGCCGATGCGGCGGACTTCGGCGAGGTCGGCGATCTCGTCGGCCAGTTCGTCCACCGGCTGGTGTCCCTGGCAGAGCACCAGGGTGTCGATGTTTTCCACCAGCATCGGCTCGCCGCTGGCGGTGTGCTGCAGGTACACGGTGCTATCGTCGACGCCGTACAGGCGCGCATAAGGGGTGATGGTGATGCCCAGGCGGTGCAGCTCGCCGGCCATGTGGTCGCGCACGTAGAGCGGCAGGCTTTCGCCGGCGTGGGTGCCGTTCACCGCCAGGTGCACCTGGTGGCCGTCGCGCACCAGGCGCTCGGCGATGCCGGGGGCGATCCAGTCGGCGCGCCAGTCCGTGACCAGCACCGAGCGGCCCAGCTGCACTTCGCCACGCAGTACCTGCCAGGCGTCCACCACCTGCAGTTCGCCGGCTTCCTCGTAGGGCGGGCGATAGGGTGTGGCGCCGGTGGCGACGATGACCACGTCGGGGCGTTCCTGTTCGACCAATGCACGGTCGACGCGGGTGTTGCGGCGCACTTCGACGCCGGCCAGCTGCATCTCGCGCTGCAGGTTGGTGGAGGCGCCGCCGAACTCCGCACGGCGTGGCAGCAACTGGGCGAGATTGACCTGTCCGCCGAGCTGGCCGCTGGCCTCGCAGAGAGTCACGTCATGGCCGCGCTGTGCCGCGACGGCGGCGGCCTTCATGCCGGCCGGCCCGCCGCCGACCACCAGCACGCGCTTGCGCTGGGTGGCCATCTTGCGTTCGGCGTAGATCAGCTCGCGGCCGGTTTCCGGGTGCTGGATGCAGGAGATCGGGTAGCCGCGGTGGAAGTGGCCGATGCACGCCTGGTTACAGGCGATGCAGGCGCGCACGTCCTCGACGTGACCGCTTTCGGTCTTGCCCGGCATCTGCGGGTCGCAGATCAGCGCGCGGGTCATGCCGCAGACATCGGCCTGGCCGCGGGCGAGGATCAGCTCGGCTTCCTGCGGCTGGTTGATGCGCCCGGTGACGAACAGCGGGATCTCCAGGTTGCGCTTGAAGGTGCCGGCTTCGTTCGCCAGGTACGCCGCTTCGACGGCCATCGGCGGAACGATGTGGATGGCGCCGCCCAGCGACGCCGAAGTGCCGGCGACTATGTGCACATAGTCCAGCGAGTTCTGCAGGCCTTTCACGCCCTGCAGCGATTCGTCTTCGGTGAGGCCTTCCGGGTCGCGCTCGTCGGCGGAGATGCGCAGGCCGATGATGAACTCCGGGTCGGTGGCGGCGCGCACGGCGGCGATCACTTCGCGGGTGAAGCGCAGGCGTGCGTCGAGGTCGCCGTTGTAGCCGTCGCTGCGGCGGTTCACCCGTGGGTTGAGGAACTGCGCCGGCAGGTAGCCGTGGCTGGCGACCACTTCCACGCCGTCGATGCCGGCGGCATGCAGGCGGCGAGCGGCGTCGGCGTAGCCCTGGACGATCTCGTCGATCATCGCCTGGCTCAGCTCGCGGGGCATCACCCGGAAGCGTTCGTTGGGCGAGGCGGACGGCGCGTAAGCCACGGCCAGCAGACCGTCGCTGGACTCCATGATCTCGCGGCCGGGGTGGAACACCTGCGACAGCACCACGGTGCCCTCTGCGTGGCAGGCCTCGGCGATGCGCCGGTAGCCGGGGATGCACTCGTCATCGGTGGCCATCAGCACGTGAGAGGTGTAGCGGGCACTGTCGTGCACGCCGGCGACCTGCAGCACGATCAGGCCGACGCCGCCTTTGGCGCGGGCGGTGTGGTAGGCCACCAACTGGTCATTGACCAGGTTGTCGGTGGGCATCGAGGTGTCGTGCCCGGTGGACATGATGCGGTTCTTCAGCTCCTTGCCGCGGATGCGCAGCGGGCTGAACAGGTGGGGAAACTGGCTCATCGGGCAACTCCGGATTCTTGTTGTGGTGCAGCCTGGGGGGCAGCGTTGAAACGCCGGCCGCGTCGGGCGGCCGGAAGCGGACTCAGGCGTTGCGCGCCTGCCAGTCCACCGGGTAGAGCGCGTAGAACACGCAGGCTTTCTCGCCTTCGTAGGCCAGCGGCGTGCGTTCGGGGACCCAGATCACGTCGCCCGGTTTGGCGTCGATCACCTGGTCGGCCAGGCGCAGGCGGAAATTGCCTTCCAGCACCACGATCAGCTCGTCGTAGAGCACCGTCCACTCGATGGACACGCCGTCGAAACGCGCCAGGCCCGCGCCCATGGTTTCGCTGTCCGCCGGGCCGATCAGCCGGCAGATGGCGGCGCGTTCGATGTCTTGCCCACCGTAGGGTTGGAATTGCAGGGCGGACTGCTGGAAGTGACGGACCTGGGACACGGCGGCTTCTCCTCGAACGGACAATGTTGTCTAGGCAAGTGTTATTTAAGTTGTATCTATGGAAATTTACCGCCAGTAAAAAATCAACTTGTTTTTTTAAAAGTGACTGAGTAGTTTCAATCTCACCCCGGACGCCTCCGGGGTCACCGCGACGTGCTCCACAACAACTACAAGAGGAGAGGCGCATGACCCGTCCCGTACGGTCCCCCCTCGCATGGCGGGCCCACCCGCTGGCAATCGATTTCTCTCTGCCCTGCCTTTCCTGCAACGTTGTTTCGGCGCGCCCGTCCAGCGTGTGCGCGGCCATCCCGGCTGCGCCCATTGCCACCTACGACTGGGGGTATGCTCGATGACTTTCCACCGCAACACCTGCCACAAGCGCTCCTTCCTCAAGACCGCCGTCTCGCCGCTGCTGCTTGCATTCGGGCTCGGCTGCGGCGCTGCCCAGGCCGCCGAGAACATGGTGGTAGTCGGCTACGGCGGCGCCGGCCAGAAGGCCCAGGATGCAGCCTTCTTCCAACCCTTCAGCAAGCAGTCCGGGGTCGGCGTGACCCAGACCGAGTACAACGGCGAGATGGCGCGCATCAAGGTGATGGCCGACACCGGCCATGCCGACTGGGACGTGGTGCAGATCGAAGGGCCGGACCTGGCCCGGGGCTGCGACGAAGGCCTGTTCGTGCCGCTGGACTGGCAGCAGATCGGCAACAAGGAACAGCTGATCCCCAACGCCGCGAAGGACTGTGGTTCCGCCGCCCTGGTCTGGGGCGTGGCCATCGCCTACGACGCCGACAAGCTCAAGCCGGCGCCGCAGTCCTGGGCGGATTTCTGGGACGTGAAGAAATTCCCCGGCAAGCGCGGTCTGCGCAAGCGCGCCATCTACAACCTGGAGTTCGCCCTGATGGCCGACGGCGTGAAGCCCGCGGACGTCTACAAGGAACTGGGCACCAAGGCCGGCGTCGACCGCGCCTTCGCCAAGCTCGACCAGATCAAGCCCTACGTGCAGTGGTGGGAGGCTGGCGCGCAACCGCCGCAGTGGCTGGCCGCCGGTGATGTGGTGATGACCACCACCTACACCGGGCGTATCGCCGATGCCTTCAAGGCCGGGCGCAACCTGCAACTGGTCTGGCCGGGCAGCCTGTACGGCATGGACTACTGGGCGATCATCAAGGGCTCCACGCACGTCGATGCGGCCAAGCGCTTCATCGCCTTCGCCAACGGCGCCGATGCGCAAGTCGACTACGTGAAGCACATTGCGTATGGTCCGACCAACACGCAGGCCGCCGAACGCCTGCCGGCCGACCTCGCTGGCTGGGTGCCGACCTCGAAGCAGAACCTGCCCGTGGGCCTGGCGATGGACGATGAATTCTGGGTCGACCACGGCGAGGAGCTGGAAGAGCGCTTCAACGCCTGGGCCGCGCAATGACCAGATCGTGACCGTGACGCCGGGGCAATCGCTCCGGCGCCTTTTGCCTTGAGGAGGAGAGCACCATGACGTCGCTGCAGGCGCCGGCCCCGAGCCGCGCCACCTGTTCGCCCGAAGAATGGAAATTGCGCGAGGAGCTGGCGGCCTGCTACCGCCTGATCGCGCACTACCGCATGACCGACCTGATCTTCACCCACATCTCGGTGCGCATCCCCGGTCCCGAACACCATTTCCTGATCAACCCCTACGGCCTGATGTTCGACGAGATCACCGCCTCCAGCCTGGTGAAGATCGACCTGTCCGGCCATGCAGTGGAGCCATCGCCGTACAAGGTCAACCCCGCCGGCTTCGTCATCCACAGCGCCATCCACGGCGCTCGCGACGACGCGCAGTGCGTGCTGCATACCCATACCCGCGCCGGCTGCGCGGTGGCGGCGCAGGCCTGCGGCTTGCTGCCGCTGAACCAGATATCCCTGGAGTTCTACGGACGCCTCGGCTACCACGACTACGAGGGCATCGCCCTGTCGATGGAC
The DNA here is from genome assembly GCF_014851985.1 of Pseudomonas sp. PDM17. Classification (NCBI taxonomy): domain Bacteria; kingdom Pseudomonadati; phylum Pseudomonadota; class Gammaproteobacteria; order Pseudomonadales; family Pseudomonadaceae; genus Pseudomonas; species Pseudomonas sp. PDM17. The sequence continues at coordinate 379,988 of NZ_JACVAT010000003.1, read as the reverse complement.
GAGCAGGAGCGCCTGGTGCGCGACCTGGGCGACCACTACGGCCTGATGCTGCGCAACCACGGCCTGCTGACCGTAGGGCAGACGGTGCAGCAGGCGTTCCTGCGCATGTACTACCTGGAGAAGGCCTGTGACATCCAGCTGGCGGCCCAGGCGGGCGGTGAGCTGGTGATCCCGCCGGAGGAGGTGTGCCGTCACACCGAGCAGCAATTCAACGCTCCGGCGCGGCCGCTGGCGGAAGGGGAGTTGAGCGACCCGGATGGCTACGATCTGGCGTGGTCGGCATTGCTGCGCATGCTGGACCGGGTATCGCCAGGATATCGCGACTGACCGGCGCCGTCGTTTCAGTCTGCTTCTGCGATCAATGCCAGGGCGATTGTCCGGCAAGAAAAAGCCCCGCGATGCGGGGCTTTTTCTTGGGGCTGGGTCAGTACTTCGCGCCAGCCTTGAGTTGCGCCTCGGCGGCCTTGGCCAGGTCCGGCGGGAGGAAGTCCTTGTCCGGGTTGTAGTCCGGCTTCAGGTACGCGCCCAGTGCCTCCAGGTCGCTCGGCGCGAGGGTGCCGGCGGTCTGCTTGAGGCTCAGGTTGTCGAGGATGTAGTCGTAGCGGGTGTTGTTGTAGTCGCGCACCGAGTTGTACAGCGAACGCTGGGCGTCCAGTACGTCGACGATGTTGCGGGTACCGACCTGGTAACCGATCTCGGTGGCTTCCAGCGAGCTCTGGTTGGAGATGATCGCCTGGCGACGCGCCTTCACCTGCTCCACGTCGGTGTTCACCGCGCGGTGCTGGTTGCGGGCGTCCTGAACGACCTGGCGGCGCTGGCTTTCGCGCAGCTGTTCGCTCTGGTTCAGGCGCTGGTAGGCCTCGCGGACCTGGGAGCTGGTCAGGCCGCCGCTGTAGATCGGCACGTTGAGCTGCAGGCCGATGCTGCTCTGGTCGACATACTTGCCGTAGTGCGGCTCACCCGGCAAACCGGAGTTGGAGAAGCCCAGGGCATCGTTGTCGCCCTTCTGGTACTGGGCCACGGCGTCCACGGTCGGCAGGTGGCCGGCCTTGCGCTGGCGCAGGGTCTCTTCGGCGGCGTCGACCGCGTAGTTGCTGGCCTGCAGGCGCAGGTTCTGCTGGACCGAGGTGTCCACCCAGGCCTTGGCGTCGTTGGGGATCGGTGCGACGACCGGCAGCGAGTGGAGGATGCCCTCGATGGAGCTGTACTCGCGGTTGGTCAGGGTCACCAGGGCCTGGAAGGCGTCATCCACCTGCTGCTCGGCCACCAGGCGGTTGGCCCGCGCGGTGTCGTAGCTGGCTTGGGATTCGAGCACGTCGGTCTTGTCGGAGAGGCCGACGTCGAAGCGTTCGTTCGACTGGTCGAGCTGGCGCTTGAACGCCGCTTCCTCGGCCTTGCTGGCGGCCAGGTTGTCCTGGGCGCGGAGTACGCCGAAGTAGGTCTGGGCGGTCTGCAGGATCAGTTGCTGCTGGGTGGCGGAGAATTCCAGCTGTGCCTGTTCGGTGGTGTTTTCCGCGGCCTTGAGCTGGAACCAGCGGTCCGCGCGGAACAGCGGCTGGCTCAGGCTCGCCTGGACCAGCTGGGTGTTACGGTTCAGCGTGGCGCTGGGGGTGTCCAGCGAAGTGCGGGTGCTGCCTGTGCTGGCGCCGGCATTGATCTGCGGCAGCAGGCCGGAGCGTGCCTGGGGCACGGCTTCCTTGCGCGCCAGGTAGTCGGCCTGGGCGGCGGCGAGATCGGCGTTGTTGTCGACGGCATCCTTGTAGACGTTGATCAGGTCCGTCTTGGTGGGCAGCGAGGGAGCGGCCGGAGCGGGCTGTGCAGCCCAGGCAAAGCCTGTCGTTGCGGCTACAGCGACAGCCAGAGAGAGTCTGCGCAGCATTCGTTCATCCTGGAAAGTGATGCGAGGTGGGGCAAGGCTACGGTCGCCGCCGGTGGCGGTCAAGGCACGTTCGTACGAGCCTTCCGAGGCAGGAGTGTAGCCGCGTGTAGGCAATTGCGCGTTTTCGGCCGGGCGGCGTTGGCTTATCCGTGCGCACTTGATTAGACTGCGGGCGTTCTTGTCGGGGTGCCCCATTGCGAGGGGCTGAGATCGGATAGTTCCGGATCCCGTTGAACCTGATCGGGTTAGCACCCGCGTAGGGAACAAGAAGTACGCATCCCGCGGCGCATTCCGCCCCGGCCCCAGCCCTCTCCGGGATGCGTCCCTTCGCTGCAGTTAGCAGCTCCTCTCGTCTCAGGTTCTCCCCCGGCAATCAACCCCAGGAGAGCCAGGATGAGCACCCAGAAAAACAACGTCACCCGCCTTGAACAGCTGGACCGCCAGTCGACCCAGCCCTTTCCGAATTCGAAAAAGGTCTACCTGACCGGCTCGCGCCCGGACATCCGCGTCCCCGTGCGGGAAATTTCCCTCGCCGATACCCCGACCGCCTTCGGTGGCGAGCAGAACGCCCCGGTGATGGTCTACGACACCTCCGGCCCCTACACCGACCCGGATGTGCGCATCGACCTGCGCAAGGGCCTGCCGGACGTGCGCTCGCGCTGGATCGACGAGCGCGGCGACACTGAAATCCTTCCCGGCCTGACCTCCGAGTTCGGCCAGTCGCGCCTGGCCGATGCCAGCCTCGACGCCCTGCGCTTCGCCCACGTGCGCACCCCGCGCCGCGCCAAGGCCGGCAGCAACGTCACGCAGATGCACTACGCGCGCCAGGGCATCATCACGCCGGAGATGGAATACATCGCCATCCGCGAGAACATGAAGCTGCAGGAAGCCCGCGCCGCCGGCCTGCTGGACGCCCAGCATCCGGGGCAGAGCTTCGGGGCGAGCATTCCCAAGGAAATCACCCCCGAGTTCGTCCGCGAGGAAGTGGCCCGTGGCCGCGCGATCATCCCGGCGAACATCAACCACATCGAACTGGAACCGATGATCATCGGCCGCAACTTCCTGGTGAAGGTCAACGGCAACATCGGCAACAGTGCGCTGGGTTCTTCCATCGAGGAAGAAGTGGAGAAGCTCACCTGGGGCATCCGCTGGGGCGCCGACACGGTGATGGACCTGTCCACCGGCAAGCACATCCACGAGACCCGCGAGTGGATCCTGCGCAACAGCCCGGTACCCATCGGCACCGTGCCGATCTACCAGGCGCTGGAGAAGGTCAACGGCGTCGCCGAGGACCTGACCTGGGAAATCTTCCGCGACACCCTGATCGAACAGGCCGAGCAGGGCGTGGACTACTTCACCATCCATGCCGGTGTGTTGCTGCGCTACGTACCGCTGACCGCCAAGCGCGTCACCGGCATCGTCTCCCGTGGTGGCTCGATCATGGCCAAGTGGTGCCTGGCCCATCACCAGGAGAATTTCCTCTACACCCACTTCGAGGAAATCTGCCAGATCATGAAGGCCTATGACGTCAGCTTCTCGCTGGGCGACGGCCTGCGTCCGGGCTCGGTGGCCGACGCCAACGACGCCGCGCAGTTCGGCGAGCTGGAGACCTTGGGCGAGCTGACCCGGATCGCCTGGAAGCATGATGTCCAGGTGTTGATCGAAGGCCCCGGCCACGTGCCGATGCACCTGATCAAGGAGAACATGGACAAGCAGCTGGAGTGCTGCGACGAGGCGCCGTTCTACACCCTTGGCCCACTGACCACCGACATCGCGCCGGGCTACGACCACATCACCTCGGGCATCGGTGCGGCGATGATCGGCTGGTTCGGCTGCGCCATGCTCTGCTACGTCACGCCCAAGGAGCACCTGGGCCTGCCGAACAAGGATGACGTGAAGACCGGCATCATCACCTACAAGATCGCGGCGCACGCCGCCGACCTTGCCAAGGGCCATCCGGGCGCGCAGATCCGCGACAATGCGCTGTCCAAGGCGCGCTTCGAGTTCCGCTGGGAGGACCAGTTCAACCTCGGCCTGGACCCGGACACCGCCCGGGCCTTCCATGACGAGACCCTGCCCAAGGACTCGGCCAAGGTGGCGCACTTCTGCTCCATGTGCGGGCCGAAGTTCTGCTCCATGAAGATCACCCAGGAAGTCCGCGACTACGCCAAGGAAAACGGCCTGACCGATGAGCAGAAAGCCATCGAGGCCGGCTTCCAGGAGCAGGCCACGCGCTTCAGGGACGAAGGCTCGGTGATCTACAAACAGGTGTGACACCCGCGCCCGGCTCTTCGCGGAGCCGGGCGTTTTCGCTCCATCCCAAGAACAAGACCCACTCCAACCACTGAGCCCTGCACGCATCGTGACCACTACCGCCATCGACTATTCACCGACCTCCGCCGTGGGCAGCGCCCAGCGCGTGCTCGGCCTGCGCGACCTGTTCTCCCTCTGGTTCTCCCTGGGCATCGGCCTGATGGTGCTGCAGACCGGCGCCCTGCTGGCGCCGGGCCTGGGCCTGGCCGGCGCGCTCGGTGCAATCCTGCTCGGCACCCTGGTCGGCGTGCTGCTGCTGGCCAGCGCCGGGGTGATCGGCACCGACACCGGCCTGTCCGCCATGGCCTCGCTCAAGCTCAGCCTGGGCAGCCACGGCGCCGCGCTGCCGGCGCTGCTGAACCTGATGCAGCTGATCGGTTGGGGCGCCTTCGAGATCATCGTCATGCGCGATGCCGCCAGCCTGTTGGCGACCCGTGCCTTCGGCGAAGGCAGCCTGTGGACCAGTCCGGCGCTCTGGACCCTGGTATTCGGCGCCCTGGCGACCCTGCTGGCAGTGGCCGGCCCGCTCGCCTTCGTGCGCAAGGTGCTGCGCCGCTGGGGCATCTGGCTGTTACTCGCCGCGTGCATCTGGCTGACCTTCGACCTGTTCCAGCGCGCCGACCTGGCCGCCCTCTGGACCAAGGCCGGCGACGGCTCGCTGTCCTTCGCCGTGGGCTTCGACATCGCCATCGCCATGCCGCTGTCGTGGCTACCGCTGATCGCCGACTACTCGCGCTTCGGCAAGCGCGCCGGGCAGACCTTCGCCGGCGCCGCGCTGGGCTTCTTCATCGGCTGCTTCTGGCTGATGGGGCTGGGTGTGGCCTATACCCTGGCGTTCGCCCAGGGCAGCGACGCCAATGCGCTGCTGCTGGCGCTGGCCGGCGCCGGCATGGGCATCCCGCTGCTGCTGATCCTGCTGGATGAATCGGAGAAGGCCTTCGCCGACATCCACTCGGCGGCGGTTTCCAGCGGTATCCTGTTGCCGCTCAAGGTCGAGCTGCTGGCCCTGACCATCGGCGTGATCTGCACCCTGATCGCCTGGTTCGCGCCGCTTGCGCAGTACCAGAACTTCCTGCTGCTGATCGGCTCGGTGTTCGCGCCGCTGTTCGGCGTGGTGCTGATCGACCACTTCGTCCTGCGCCGTCGCGCGCCGGCAGCGATTCCCCACGGCCTGCGCTGGGGTTCGCTGGTTGCCTGGGGCGGTGGCGTGGTGGTGTATCACCTGCTGGCGAACTACCAGCCGGACCTGGGCGCGACCTTGCCGGCGCTGGTGGTGGCCGGTGTGCTGCAGCTGCTGCTGGGGCGCGTTGGCGCCAGGGTGCCGGCTTCAGCGTGATGCTGTTCGCGGGCATGGCCCGCTCCTACAAAAGCTGAGCCATTGCTCCACGGCCAACTGTAGGAGCGGGCCATGCACGCGACCGGGAACGCTCCTGAGCAGCCGGTGAATCGCGGACGAATCTGCGATGGCTCTCTGGCTAGTCAGATCGAGACTTACTGCGCCCCGCGCCCCGGGAAGTAGTAGGTCTTCACGATGCCATTCAGGCGCGGATACGGAATCTTCAGCTCCGGGTGCCCGACCGAATGCGGGGCGATGCGGTCGATGTCGTACTTGAGCGTCATCGCGCCGAAGGTCAGGGCGAAGTGCTCGGTCGGCTGGAACGGCCAGTCCTTCGAGAAGTTCGGGTCCTGCTCGTCCAGCTTGTTCTGCAGGATCCACGCCTGGTGCGCCATGCGCGCCACCTTCCAGAAGTTGTCCTCCTGGCCGGGCAGAAGAATGTCCTGGAGGGTGAGCACCTTGTGGATGCGTCGATCATAATTGATGAATGCGCGGCCGGGCTGGCCGTACTCGCCGCCGGTGAAGCGATAGCTGGACAGCTCGATGATCACCAGACCGTCATGCTGTTCGCGGATCTTCGCTTGAAGGTAGGAACTCCAGCCGGGCTGGGCCGAATCGAGGAAGCGCTTCTCGTAGACGTCCAGGCTGGCGGGCGCCGCGCCGTCGCCTTCGCGGGCCAGTTGCAGCAGTTGCGTGTTGATCGCCTCGTTGAGCGCCGGCTCGTCGTCGAAGCTGAGGGTATCGAGGTTGAACAGCGGGCACTGCTCGCCCTGGCAACCGGGTTGGGGATGTTCGAACGCGGTGTGCTGCGCGGCCAGCGGTTCGTCGAGCGCGGGCTTGAACAGACCCTGGCATGCCCCCAATAACAGGCTGATGCCGCACAGGGCTGCTAGTTTCAGAAGTCGCATGGGATTCCTTGTCGTGGACGTTCGCCGGCAATGGAGTGGTTCGACCGCCATCGGCGCTGCCGGTTCGGCGGTTGATTATGAACCACTTTGCGAACCCCGGCTGCGTGCGGCGGTCACAGCCAATCTGGTCGTCCGGCCGCCCGCGAAAGAGGCTGCGCCTGCCCCGGCGGCGCGATAGGATGGCGCGAAGTTCAACGTACTGTCAGTAGGAACGGGAGTAGGAACGGGATGTCGGAAACGTTCAAGCCAGGCCCCCAGGACATCGAGATCCAGAAGCGTGAGCAGTGCTTCAAGGGCTTCTACAAGGTCGACCGCCTGCACCTGCGGCACCGCCAGTTCGCCGGCGGCATGGGCCCGGTGCTCAAGCGCGAGTTGTTCGTGCGCCACGATGCCGTGTGCGTGCTGCCCTACGATCCGCAGCGCGATGAAGTGGTGCTGATCGAGCAGTTCCGCGTCGGCGCCATGGACGCCGGGGTCAATCCCTGGCTGATGGAACTGGTGGCAGGGCTGATCGACAAGGACGAGGAGCCCGAGGAAGTCGCCCGCCGCGAAGCGGTGGAAGAGGCCGGCCTGACTCTCGGCGCGCTCTGGCCGATCGCCCAGTACCTGCCGTCGCCCGGTGGTAGCAACGAACTGGTGCACCTGTTCGTCGGCCGCTGCGACAGCAGCAATGCCTCGGGCATCCACGGGCTGGAGGAGGAGGGCGAGGACATCCGCGTCCATGTCATGCCGTTCGAGGAAGCACTGCAGGCCGTACGTGACGGCCGCATCAACAACGCGGCGAGCATGCTCGCCCTGCAATGGCTGGCGCTCAATCGCGCCGAGGTAAGGGGGTTATGGGTGTGAATCTGTTGCGCGAGCGCTATCGCGTCGACCTGGCGGGTCTGCAGGCGACCTGCGAGGCGAACTACTTGCGCCTGATGCGCCTGTTGCCGGAAATGCGCGAGGCCCAGGTTTCGCGTCGCGTGGCGCTCAGCGAAGGCGAGCGTCTGCTTGGCGTGCTGGCGCTGGACGTGATCGAAGCCTGCCCCTACACCACCGTGCTGCAGGTGCGCCAGGAGCTGGGCCTGCCCTGGCTGCCGGCGCCCAAGCTGGAAGTGCGGGTGTACCACGATGCACGCATGGCCGAAGTGGTCGGCGCCGAGCAGGCGCGCCGCCTGCTGGCGATCTACCCCTACCCGAACCAGGCGATGCACCAGCCGGACGAGAAGAACCAGCTCAACCAGTTCCTCGGCGAATGGCTGAGCCACTGCCTGTCCTGCGGCCACGAGCTGGAGCCAGTGCTGCAACGCTGAAGTCTCGATGATGGCCATGTGATATGGCTGCGCGTGATATCCTGCCCGCCCATCGCCCACTCGTGTCCCTAACTGTGATCTGTGACGCTTTCCCGGTTTGCTCAGGGGGGCGCCTGTCACCATACTTCGTCACGAATTCCCGCACGCCCGCCTCACAGGAGAAGGCGTTTTGCCCACCCAGCCCACCGCTTCCGATTCCGTCCTGGTCGTCCAGCTTTCCGACAGCCATCTGTTCGCGCAGGAAAATGGCCGGCTGCTGGGCATGGATACCGCCGACAGCCTGACGCAGGTCGTCCGCCTGGTGGGCGAGGAGCAACCGGTGATCGACCTGGTGCTGGCCACGGGTGATCTCTCCCAGGATGGCTCGGTCGAGTCCTACCAGCGATTCCGCGCCATCACCGCGCCGATCGACGCAGCGACCCGCTGGTTCCCCGGCAATCACGACGAAATGGAGCCGATGCGCGAAGCCGCCGCCGGTACCGACCTGCTCGAACCGGTGATCGACCTGGGCGCCTGGCGGGTGATCCTGCTGGACTCCACCATTCCCGGCGCGGTGCCGGGGCAGATGACCGTCGAGCAGATCCAGCTGCTGGAGCGCGCCATCCAGGCCGCGCCGGACAAGCACCTGCTGATCAGCTTCCATCACCATCCGGTGTCCATCGGCAGCCAGTGGATGGACCGCATCGGTATCTACAACCCGGAACGGCTGTTTGCCGTCATCGACCGCTATCCGAACGTGCGCTGCCTGCTCTGGGGGCATGTGCACCAGGAGATCGATCGCATGCGCGGCGACGTGCGCCTGCTGGCCTCGCCGTCGACCTGCGTGCAGTTCACCCCGGGCAGCGAGGACTTCTGCGTCGACAGCCCGGCGCCGGGCTACCGCTGGTTGCGGCTGATGTTGGATGGCGAAGTGCAGACCGGCGTTTCGCGAGTGACCGACATCGAGTTCGAAGTCGACTACAGCATCAAGGGCTATTGATCGGTCACGCTTCGAACGCCTTGCGACGCTGACCCACTTGCGGCATGCCACTTGCAGCTTGTAGCCTCCCGGCCCATGACCGCATTCCTCTATATCCACGGCTTCAACAGTTCGCCCGGCTCGCAGAAGGCGCGCCAGTTCACGGCTGCCATGGGGCGCCTGGGCCTGGCCGAGCAACTGCGCGTGCCCGCGTTGCATCACCATCCGCGTAAGGCTTTGGCGCAACTGGAAGCCGCCGTCGCCGAACTGGGCCAGCCGCTACTGATCGGCAGCTCCCTGGGTGGCTATTACTCGACGTACCTGGCCGAACGCCATGGTCTGAAGGCCGTGCTGATCAACCCGGCGGTGGCACCGCACCGGCTGTTCGACGGCCAGCTCGGCCCGCAGACCAACTACTACAGCGGCGAGACCTGGGAACTGACCCTCGATCACGTTGCCGCGCTGGCGGAACTGGAAGTCCCCGCGCCCATCGACGGCTCGCGCTACCAGGTGTGGCTGCAGACCGCCGACGAAACCCTTGATTACCGCGCCGCCGAGCGTTACTACCGGGCCGGCGCGTTGCGCATCGAGTCCGGCGGCGACCACGGCTTCCAGCGCTTCGTCAGCCATCTGCCGGCGCTCCTGGCCTTTGCCGGTGTGCCGTCCAGCCAGTGGCGCGACGTGGATTTTTCCGACTTTGAAGCCATCACCTCTTCGACTGATTAAGCAGGAACCCCATGGCCCAGCAGAACGCCTATAACGCAGACGCCATCGAGGTTCTCTCCGGCCTCGACCCGGTGCGCAAGCGCCCGGGCATGTACACCGACACCTCGCGGCCCAACCACCTGGCCCAGGAAGTCATCGACAACAGCGTCGACGAAGCCCTCGCCGGCCACGCCAAGAGCGTGCAGGTGATCCTCCACGAGGACAACTCGCTGGAAGTGATCGACGACGGCCGCGGCATGCCGGTGGATATCCACCCTGAAGAGGGCGTGCCCGGCGTCGAGCTGATCCTCACCAAGCTGCACGCCGGCGGCAAATTCTCCAACAAGAACTACCAGTTCTCCGGCGGCCTTCACGGCGTGGGCATCTCGGTGGTGAACGCGCTGTCGACCCTGGTCGAGGTGCGGGTCAAGCGTGACGGCAACGAATACCGCATGACCTTCGCCGACGGCTTCAAGTCCAGCGACCTCGAGGTCGTCGGCACCGTCGGCAAGCGCAACACCGGCACCAGCGTGCACTTCTGGCCGGACGCCAAGTACTTCGATTCGCACAAGTTCTCCGTCAGCCGCCTCAAGCACGTGCTCAAGGCCAAGGCCGTGCTGTGCCCAGGCCTGCTGGTCAGCTTCGAGGACAAGTCCACCGGCGAGCGCATCGAGTGGCACTACGAGGACGGTCTGCGTTCCTACCTGGTCGACTCGGTCTCCGAGAACCTGCGCCTGCCCGACGAGCCGTTCTGCGGCTCGCTGGCCGGCAACAAGGAGGCGGTGGACTGGGCCCTGCTGTGGCTGCCCGAGGGCGGCGAATCGCTGCAGGAAAGCTACGTCAACCTGATTCCCACCGCCCAGGGCGGCACCCACGTCAACGGCCTGCGCCAGGGCCTGCTGGATGCGATGCGCGAGTTCTGCGAATTCCGCAACCTGCTGCCTCGCGGCGTGAAGTTGGCCCCGGAAGACGTCTGGGAGCGCATCGCCTTCGTCCTCTCGATGAAGATGCAGGAGCCGCAGTTCTCCGGCCAGACCAAGGAGCGCCTGTCTTCCCGCGAGGCCGCCGCGTTCGTCTCCGGTGTGGTCAAGGATGCCTTCAGCCTGTGGCTCAATGCCCACCCCGAGCTGGGCCTACAGCTGGCCGAACTGGCCATCAGCAACGCCGGCCGCCGCCTCAAGGCGGGCAAGAAGGTCGAGCGCAAGAAGATCACCCAGGGCCCGGCACTGCCCGGCAAACTGGCTGACTGCGCGGGGCAGGACCCGATGCGTTCCGAGCTGTTCCTGGTGGAAGGTGACTCCGCCGGCGGTTCGGCCAAGCAGGCGCGGGACAAGGAATTCCAGGCGATCATGCCGCTGCGCGGGAAGATCCTGAATACCTGGGAAGTGGACGGCGGCGAAGTGCTCGCCAGCCAGGAAGTCCACGACATCGCCGTGGCCATCGGCGTCGATCCGGGTGCGGCCGACCTGAGCCAGCTGCGCTACGGCAAGATCTGTATCCTCGCCGACGCCGACTCCGACGGCCTGCACATCGCCACCCTGTTATGCGCACTGTTCGTCCGTCACTTCCGCCCGCTGGTGGAAGCCGGCCACGTCTACGTCGCCATGCCGCCGCTGTTCCGTATCGACCTGGGCAAGGAAGTCTTCTACGCCCTCGACGAAGCCGAGCGCGACGGCATCCTCGACCGCCTGGCCGCCGAGAAGCGCCGTGGCAAGCCGCAGGTCACCCGATTCAAGGGCCTGGGCGAGATGAACCCGCCGCAGCTGCGCGAAACCACCATGGATCCGAACACTCGTCGCCTGGTCCAGCTGACCCTGGAAGACACCGAGGGCACCGTGGAAATGATGGACATGCTGCTGGCCAAGAAACGCGCCGGCGACCGCAAGTCCTGGCTGGAAACCAAGGGCAACCTGGCGGACATCGCTTGATGCGCTGGCTGTTGGCTTCGCTTGGGCTTTGCGCCGGCCTTGCCGTCGCCGCCCAGGCTCCCAAGGCTGCCGCGCCGCTCGCCACGCCCATGGCGCCGGCGTCGCTGCAGTTCGTCGCGGAACACCCGGTGGAAGGCATGCCCAGCGGCAACCTCTCCGGGCTCGCGCTGTGTGGCAACGAGATGTGGACGGTGTCCGACCGCGATGACGACCGCATCTACCGCCTGTTGATCGACGAGACGCCGGGCAAGGCCTGGCAGGCCAGCGCCGAACCCTTCGTGGTGCCGGGCACGCCGGAAAGCGGCCTGTCCTGGGGCACCCGCGCGCGGGTCAGCATCGGCGGCCTGCTGCGCGGCGGCGCCATGGACTTCGAAGGCATCAGCTGCGACCAGGCGGGCAACCGTTATGTGGTCAGCGAGGGCTATGCCGCCGTCCTGCTGCTGCCCGCCGTTGGCGAGCCGAGCTGGCTGCCGTTGCCGCAGAACCTGCTGCGTCAGGCCCGCGCCAGTGGCCTGCTGATGGAATTCAATGCGCTCTACGAAGGCATCGCCATCAGCGCCAACGGCAAGCAGCTGTGGCTGGCAGCCGAGCGCCAGCGCCGCGGCCTGCTCAAGGTGCATAACGAGAACGGCACCTGGAAGTGCGATGGCAACTGCGTGATGCTCAGCGAAGGCGGCACCGCGCTGCCGCCGCCGGAGCTGGGCGCCGAGCGCGCGCTGCCGATCGATTTCTCCGATCTCGCGCTGTATAAGGACAAGCTGTTCACCCTGGAGCGCCTGGCGCACCAGATCTGTCGCCGCGATGCCAAGACCGGCGTGCAGGAGCTTTGCTGGTCCTTCGCCGCCGGTGCGCTTGCCCCGGAACGGCGCTACGACCTGCCTTACGGCGTGGCCGAGGCGCTGATCCTCGACGACCAGGGTGCCTGGATCGGCCTGGACAACGGCGAGCACGCCCGCGCCGACGGTGACAGTCGCCCCTACGTGCTGCGCTTCGCGGCGCCGGCCGGCGGCTGGCTTGGTGGCAAATGAACGACGCGGTGCCGGGCAAGCGGATCGGCAAGATCATGATGTTCCTCGCCTGGGGCGCGGGCATCCTGCTGGCCACCCGCTATTTCGGTGCCTGGGAAACCCGTCAGCACAACCCCAACCCGCAGCCGCAGTCGACCCGCGGCGACGGTTACGTGGAAGTGCGGCTGATCGGCAATCGCGCCGGCCACTATGTGGTGGACGGCAGGATCGGCAGCGAGACGGTGACCTTCATGCTCGACACCGGCGCCACCCAGGTGGCCCTGCCGCAGCGCCTGGCCGATCGCCTCGGCCTGCCGCGTGGCCTGCCGGTGACCCTGGACACCGCCAACGGCCGCAGTCAGGGCTGGCGCACGCGCCTGCCCAGCCTGCAGCTTGGCGACATCCGCCTGACCAATGTGCCGGCGCTGATTGCGCCGGGCATGGAAGGCGACGAGGTGCTGCTCGGCATGAGCGCACTCAGACAACTCGATTTCACCCAGCAGGACGGCACCCTGGTGCTGCGCCAGCGATCTACACCGTGAGGCACGCATGAGCGAAACCCTCGATCTGAGTCTGGAGGGCGTGGAGCGCCGGTCACTGGCCGACTTCACCGAACAGGCTTACCTGAACTACTCCATGTACGTGATCATGGACCGCGCCCTGCCGCACATCGGCGACGGTCTCAAGCCCGTACAGCGGCGTATCGTCTACGCCATGAGCGAACTGGGCCTGGACGCCGACTCCAAGCACAAGAAGTCGGCGCGTACCGTCGGTGACGTGCTGGGTAAATACCACCCCCACGGCGACTCGGCGTGCTACGAAGCCATGGTGCTGATGGCGCAGCCGTTCTCCTACCGCTACCCGCTGGTGGACGGTCAGGGCAACTGGGGTGCGCCGGACGATCCCAAGTCCTTCGCCGCCATGCGTTACACCGAGGCCCGCCTGTCGCGCTACGCCGAGACCCTGCTGTCCGAGCTGGGCCAGGGCACCGCGGACTGGGTGCCGAACTTCGACGGCACCCTGGACGAGCCGGCCGTGCTGCCGGCGCGCCTGCCGAACCTGCTGCTCAACGGCACCACCGGCATCGCCGTGGGCATGGCCACCGACATTCCTCCGCACAACCTGCGCGAAGTGGCCGCTGCCTGCATCCGCCTGCTGGATGAGCCGCAAGCGACCATCGTCGACCTGATGGAACACGTGCAGGGCCCGGATTTCCCCACCGAAGCGGAAATCATCACCCCGCGCGCCGACCTGCAGAAGATCTACGAAACCGGCCGTGGCTCGGTGCGCATGCGCGCCGTATACCGCGTCGAGGACGGCGATATTGTCGTTACCGCGCTGCCGCACCAGGTCTCCGGGGCCAAGGTGCTGGAACAGATCGCAGGGCAGATGCAGGCCAAGAAGCTGCCGATGGTGGCTGACCTGCGCGACGAGTCGGACCACGAGAACCCGACCCGCATCGTCATCATTCCGCGCTCCAACCGCGTGGATGCCGAAGAGCTGATGACCCACCTGTTCGCCACCACCGACCTGGAAAGCTCGTACCGGGTGAACATGAACGTCATCGGCCTGGACGGCAAACCCCAGGTCAAGGACCTGCGCCAGGTGCTGAGCGAGTGGCTGACCTACCGCACCGACACCGTGCGCCGCCGCCTGCAGTTCCGCCTGGACAAGGTCGAGAAGCGCCTGCACCTGTTGGAAGGTTTGCTGGTCGCCTTCCTCAACCTCGACGAAGTCATCCACATCATCCGCACCGAGGACCAGCCCAAGCCAGTCCTGATGCAGCGCTTCGAGCTCTCCGAGCTGCAGGCCGACTACATCCTCGACACTCGCCTGCGTCAGCTGGCGCGCCTGGAAGAGATGAAGATCCGCGGCGAGCAGGACGAGCTGGCCAAGGAGCGCGCCAAACTGCTGGCGATCCTGGGTTCCAACGCCAAGCTGCGCAAACTGGTGCGCGACGAACTGCTGGCCGACGCTGAAACCTACGGCGACGACCGCCGCTCGCCCATCGTCGCCCGCGCCGAAGCCCGCGCCCTGTCGGAAACCGAGCTGATGCCGACCGAGCCGGTGACCGTGGTGCTGTCCGAGAAAGGTTGGGTGCGTTGCGCCAAGGGCCACGACATCGACGCCACCGGCCTCTCCTACAAGGCCGGCGACGGCTTCAAGGTGGCCGCGCCGGGCCGCTCGAACCAGTACGCGGTGTTCATTGACTCCACGGGGCGCAGCTACTCGCTGGCGGCCCACAGTCTGCCGTCCGCCCGTGGCCAGGGTGAGCCGCTCACCGGCCGCCTGACGCCGCCGCCGGGCGCCTCCTTCGATCGCGTGCTGCTGCCGGAGGATAATGCCCTGTATGTGCTGGCCTCTGACGCCGGCTACGGCTTCGTCGCCAAGGGCGAGGACATGCAGGCCAAGAACAAGGCCGGCAAGGCGCTGCTCAGCCTGCCCAACGGTGCGCAGGTCATGGCGCCGCGCCCGGTAAATGACTTGGAACAGGACTGGATCGCCGCAGTCACTACCGAAGGCCGCCTGTTGCTGTTCAAGGTCTCCGACCTGCCGCAGCTGGCCAAGGGCAAGGGCAACAAGATCATCAGCGTGCCGGGCGACCGCGTGGCCAGCCGCGAGGAGTACCTCACCGACCTCGCCGTTCTTCCGACGGGCGCGACTCTGGTGCTGCAGGCCGGCAAGCGCACGCTCTCGCTCAAGGGTGACGACCTGGAGCACTACAAGGGCGAAAGGGGCCGTCGGGGCAACAAACTGCCGCGCGGTTTCCAGCGAGTGGACGCCTTGCTGGTAGAATCGCTGTCTCAGGATTGAAACGCGGCTCGATACATTCTGCCTCTGGAGCTGAGGCGCCGGTTAAGGGATGATACGTCCCTTTGGGTAACCGGCGCCGCGGCGCGTTGCCTGAAGTCATATTGGTTTTGTTAGAAGTAGCGCCGAAAATCGGCGAATGACGGTGATCCAGATGAGCGCTTTGCGCGCCTTGGCCTATCTTTCCCTCGTCAGCCTCCTTGGGCTGGCGGGTTGTACGGTGAATCGACCGACCCAGCTGTACCAGCTGGATGCGGGTGCCGTTCCGGTTCCGGAACGGGACAACGGTGTCGCTGTACTCCTCGGTCCGGTATCCCTGGCCGACTACCTGAAGCGCGAGACCATGGTCCAGCGCCAGGCTGACGGAATCCTCAACCTGTCTACCGAAGCCCGCTGGGCCGGCAGTCTCGAGACCAACGTCAGTCAGCAGCTGATGCGCCTGCTCTCGGGCGAGCTGGACAGCACCCGCCTGGCGCTGTTCCCGGAGAAGCCCGGCTTCACTCCGCAGGTCCAGGTCATGCTGACCATCAGCCGCCTGGACTCCGGCCCCAAGGAGCCGGCGGTGCTGGAGGCACGCTGGCGTCTGCTCGACCCGAAGGGTGAACTGCGCGACAGCCGTGTCTTCCGCGAGGAAGAGGCGCACTCGGGTAGCGTGCAGGACCAGGTGCGCGCGCAGGGCGACCTGCTGCGCAAGCTGTCCGTGCAACTGGCTCGTGACGTGCGTCCGGTTGCCGCAGCGGTTGCCGAGCAGCAGGCTGCGCCGCCACGCAAGCCGGCAGTGGCCAATACCGAGCAGGCGGCCAAGCCCAAGGAAGAAGGTCCGAAGATCCCGTTGGTGGTGCCGATCCGCACCGATGTCGAGGTCTACCGCTTCTAGTTCGATCCTCGCGATCGCAGCATTCACGGCCCGCCGAGCATAGCTTTGCGGGCCGTTTTGCTTCTGCCGTGGCCGGTTTTGACATCTTCTTGACGGCCCCTGTGGTATCTACGGGCGCTTGTGCAGGTTAATGGCGCCCGGACGTTTTCCGCGCGGAACCTGCGAGAGACTCGCGCGTGTCGTCACTCCCTCAACTTTCCGGTGTTCAGGCGGAGTCCGCCCTGAGTCGTCAGACGCTTTGCGTGATGCTGGCGGCGCTGATGCTGTTCCTGCTCGGTGTGCAGGGCGATGCCTTCGTCGGCTTCGACTCGCGCTTCGTGCTGTTCGCGCGCGAAATGCTGCGCCACGGGCCGGGCTGGTTCCCGACCACCTACGGCGCGCCCTATCCGGACTATCCGGCCACCTCGACCTTCCTGACCTACCTGTTCTCGCTGCCACTGGGGCGGGTCACCGAATTCACCGCCTGGCTGCCCACCGCCCTGGCCGGGGCGATCTGCACCGGCGTTGTGTATCGCCTCGTGGCTCCGTTCTCGCGCTCCTGGGCGCTGGTCAGCGTGGCGATGCTGCTGCTGACCGCCACCTTCGTCAGCGAAACGCGGGCCGTGTCCCTTGACCTGATGGTGGCGGCCGTCGGCCTGCTGGCCTTCTACGTTGCCTTCCATGCCGAGCGCCATGGCGTGCCAGGCTTGCTGCTGCGCCTGCTGCCGTTGCTGCTGCTCGGTTTCGCCCTGCGCGGCCCGTTGGGGCTGGTGGTGCCGGCGGGCATGGTGTGCAGTCAACTGCTGCTGGACCGGCGCTGGAAGCCGCTGTTCGCCTTCTCGGCGAGCGCGCTGGCGTTGCTGATTCTCTGCGTCTTCGCGCTGATTGCCCTGGCGCGCTCGGCGGGTGGCGAAGCCTTCGTCCAGGACGTCCTGCAGATGCAGGTGATCGGTCGTCTGGACGGCTCCGCCGGCTCCAGCGATGCGCTGTATTACTTCCGCAGCTCCCTGGGCAACTACGCGCTGGCCTTCCCGTTGGCGCTGCCGGCGCTGGCGCTGCTCTGGCAGCGTCGCCGCGAGCCGGCGTTCCGCCTGGTGGCGGGCTGCGCCCTGGCGGCGCTGGTGGTCATGGTCGGGCTGTCGGTGCCGCAGGCCAAGAAGGCCCGCTACATCATCGCGCTGGCGCCGCTGGCCGCCATTATTGCCGGCTACCCGTTCATGGTCGCCGGCAGCCGCCTGGCACAGGTGCTGCGCGGTTTGCTGCGGGCGCTGTGGCTGGCCTTGCCGGTCCTGCTGCTGGCGGGTTTGTGGCTGGCCTGGAAGCGTTATCCGCAGGAGCTTGCCGCGCTGGGCTGGCGCCTGCCAGCGTGCATCGTGGTGCTCGCCGCGCTGCTGGTTTTCGGTGCACTGCGCTGGCGACATCCGCCAGCACTGGCGCTGGCCGCCGCGCTCGCACTTTGGGCCGGCTACATTCTGGTCATCGAACCGATGGAGCACCGTCTGTACGACAGCCAGGCGTTTTCCCGCGAGGTGCTGCGCCAGCTCGACGCACAGCCCGCCCCCCTGGCGCTCTATGGCATGGCGCCGGACGCGCAGGCGATCAAGCTGATGGTCAATCTCGACCGCGACCTGAAGCCGCTGTTCCTCGACCGCCCTGAGCAGTTGGCGGCGCAGGGCGGCCCGTTCTACCTGATGATCCAGGCGCGCGATGCCGAGCGCGTAGCCGCCACCCAGCCGGCGGCCTCCCAGCTGTTGTTCGAAGGCAGTTTCGACAAGGAAACCTTCCGCCTGCTGCGCCTTCCCGGAGTGGGCTCCAAGCCGTGATGAAAGCACTGACACCCTTGCTTGCCGGCTGCCTGTTGCTGGGCGGCTGCGGCGATTCCGATACCCAGGATGTGGTCGAGCGGGACCAGGCGTTCTTCCGCCAGCACCCCTTGCCAGCGCTGGAGATCGCCTCCGGCGGCGGCAGCTTCGTGCTGCCCTTGTTGCCCGATACCCAGTTCTACGCGGAGAACAATCACCGCAAGCGTCACCTGTTCCGCAGCGAACAGCGCTTCCCCGACCTGCCGTACCAGCCGGCGCTGGCGTTCTTCGCGCAGACTTTCTGGCTGGCCAAGTACGCCGAGGTACTGCAGGTCCCGCTGGTGGTGCACCTGGGCGACGTGGTGGAAAACGCCGGTGTCGCCACCCAGTGGCAGACCGCCAGCGGCGCCATGCGCACGCTGGAGGAGCGCGGCGTGCCCTATAGCATCGCCACGGGCGAACGTGACGTACACGAAGAGGCCAGCACGGATGACCGTCGCTCCTTCCTCGACCGCTTCGCGGATCACTTCGGCCCCGAGCGCGCCGCCTGGCAGAGTACCTACGTCGGCAGCGACCCCAAGGGCCTGAGCCAGGTGCACCTGTTCCAGCGCTACGGCCAGTCGTTCCTGCTGCTGGCGCTGGACTGGAGCCCTTCCGAGGCCACCCTGACGTGGGCGCAGAGCGTCATCGACGAGCATCCCCATGTGCCGGTGATTCTCGCCTCGCACAGCATCCTGCGGCGTAGCGCCGGAGGCGTGGCGGAACTGTCCCGCGAAGACAACGCCAGCGGCGCACTGCTATGGGACCGGCTGATTCGCCGTAACGACCAGGTATTCCTCACCCTGAACGCCCATGCCGATGGCGCGGCGCACACGCGGATGCTCAACGACCTGGGGCACAGCGTGGACATGGTGATGGTCGACTACCAGCACCAGTACCTGGGCGGGAACGGCCTGCTGCAGCTGCTGGAACTGGACCTGCGGCGCAACAGCCTCGCCGGGTTGTCGCTGTCGCCCTGGGTGCTGTGGAAGCGTCAGGTCTACCCGCAGGCCTACAAGCCCTGCGCGACGCCCCAGGCCCTGCATGATTGCGATCAGCTGATGCCGGAGGACTCTCCCGGCTGGGACAACCGCTTCCAGATCGAGCTGGATTACCAGGCGCGGTTCAGCAGCTTCCAGGGCTACACCGCGCAGCTGCCTTTGCCGAGCACGCAGGCGCCGTTACTGGAGCAGCTTCAGGTGCAGTTGGGCAAGCGCTGAGTCAGCCGTTGCGACGCAGGACGCGGCGCAGACCGATACCGCCCAGCGCCACGCCCAGGCAGGGCAGCCAGACCCAGCGCGCCTCCGAGATCAGCACCTCCAGCCCGCGCGGGCTGAGGAAGCGCGACAGCCCGATGGGCGAGACTTCGATGGGGTGCAGCGGCAGGAAGTAGCGCTGATCGCTCCACGGCCAGAACCAGGCGACGCCCAGGCCGCCGTCGGTCATCGCATCCAGCACGCTGTGAGATGCGGTGGCGAGTCCCACCCACAGGCCGGCCTTCAGCGGGCCGCTGCTCAGCAGGCGGCAGCACAGCGCTCCGAGCACACCCATGCACGCCGCGAACAGCAGGGAATGGCTGAAGCCGCGATGACCGAAGGCATCGTTATAGGCAATGCCCAACTTGAAGGCGACCACATCAAGGTCGGGCAGGCAGGCGGCGAGCATGCCGGCCAACAGCAGGCGCGGTGGGATGAAGCGTGAGCCGAGCGCAAGGCCCACGGCGAGCGCGGGCAGGGGATGGGTGATCAGGGTGGTCATGGAATCCTTTCCACGAGGGGCCAGGCGGCCCCACCTCTCATTCTATTGGTGTCAGGTGGTGCGCAGGGCGCGCATGCGCGAGAGCTGGCGTTCGAGCATGGAAGGATAAGGTTCCTTCAGCCATTCCACACAGCAGGCATTTTCCGGGCTGGCGATAGGGCGAATACGTGCGCGCTCGCGGACTTTTTCATCGTCGCCGATGGATTTCTCCACCAGCAGCAGGTTGCGGCTGTGCTGGCTCAGGGCCAGGGCATCCTGGGCGGAAGAATCCTGCAGCAGCTCGGCCTGTTCCAGGTCGGCAACGTCCTCGCCCAGCACCAGGCCCAGCTGCAGTTGCAGGGTGATGCCGCTGTCGGCCACCTCGATCTGCAGGGCATGGCCCAGAGCGCGCATCAGCTCGCCGCAGCACAGGGCATTGGTGAGGAATTCCTCGTCCTGGTCGCGACTGTGGAAGAGGATCAGGCTGCCACCGTCGCTGAGGGTGTAGAGCGTGCCCTTGTACAGGCGCGCGGCTTGCTCCAGGCAGTCGCGGTAGCGCTGCAGCAGGTCGACCAGGCGAGCGCGCGGCAGTCGGCGCAGCTGTTCCTGGGCGCCCAGTTGCACGGCCAGCACCGCGCTGGTGCCAGCGGAAACCGGCTCCGGCTCGGCTTCAGGTTCTTCTTCGACGCCGATCTCGTCTTCGGCTTCCTCTTCCGTCACCGCCTCGAATTCTTCCTCGGGGAAGTCCTCATCGGAGTCGGCCTTGCGGCGCGCGGCGGGCGCGAGCAGTTCGTCGTCGGAGAAGATGTTCTCGTCGAATTCGTGTTCGTCGGTGGCACCGACGGCTTCCAGAGACGGTTCCTTGGCCACGGGCTTGCCAGCCTTGGCCGGCGCTTTCGGGCGCGGCGCAGGGGGGCTGACCACTGGCTCGGGGGCCGGCGGCTTCTCCGGCGCCAGGCGCGCCTGGAGCTGGCGGGCGAGGTCGCCGATCTCGTTCTGCAGGCCGGCGCCCGGCGCGCTGTCGTCCGGATCGCGCAGCCAGACACGAAGCTGTAACAGCGGTGTGGAAATCTGCCGCCCCAGGCGCAGGCCGAAGGTCAGGGTGAGCAGCAGCAGGATCAGGCTGATCAGTCCCATGCTCTGCAGGCTGACGGTCATCGGCTGCTCGAACTGGTGCATGTCGAGGCTGATGCGCAGGTGACCGGCGATCACCTCCTGGAAGGTGATGGGCGTGGAGTACAGGCCCTCGGCGTCGCCCAGCAGGCCCTGCTTGGGCCGCGTGCCGGATTCGGCAAGGATGCGGTTGTCCACGCTGTAGATGGCCGCGTGGGCCACCAGCGGGTTCTTGGTCAGGTTGTTGAGCAGCACGTTGAGGCTGAGGATGTCGTTGGACACCAGCAGCTCGGTGGCCGACTGCGCGGTCTGCGTGGTCAGGCTCTGGCCAAGGGCGTCGGCCTGCTGCTGCATGGCCTGCTTGAACTGCAGGCCCATCACGCAGGCGTAGATCACCAGGGCCGTGGCCACCAGCAGCAAGCTGTGGACAGCGATGCGCAGGGCAATCGGCACGCGGCGCTGGCGCAGGGCGTGGAAGAGCAGCAGGAAGAAATTGTCGGGCTTGACGGAGGTGGGCCGGGTCACAGCGGGCTCGGTCTTCTTTAGGGCAGATGCGGGGCAGTATAACGAGGCCCTACCGGGGGGCAAAGCGCCGCAGGCGCTGTCAAGGCGGCGAAAGTCTGCACGTCGTGTCGATCTGCCGCGCATTCCGATCGGCGGTGCCGTCTCTTGATCCGTGGGCAGGCAGGCGAGCGGAGCATCCGCAGGCAGTGAAAGCAGGTAGAATGACCGCCTTTTTTCCATGGCGGAGACAGCGCCTTGCGCGAGATCGTCCTGATCAACATCACCGGGGAAGACCGCCCCGGCCTCACCGCGGCCATTACCGGCGTCCTGGCGCAGGGTGGCGTGAACATCCTCGATATCGGCCAGGCGGTGATCCACGACACCCTGTCCTTCGGCATCCTGGTGGAAATCCCGGATAACGAGCGGGCCTCGTCGGTGCTCAAGGACGTGCTGTTCACGGCCTACAAGCTCGACCAGCAGGTGCGCTTCACGCCGGTCTCCGAAGACGACTACCGCCAGTGGGTCGGTGGCCAGGGCAAGCCCCGCCACATCGTCACCCTGCTGACTCGCCGGGTGACCGCCGAGCAGTTGCAGCGGGTCAGCTCGATCACCGCCAAGTACGGCCTGAACATCGATCAGATCGATCGCCTGTCCGGGCGCATGCCGCTGGATATGCCGGCCGACGAGGGCAAAGGCTGCATCGAATTCTCCGTGCGTGGCGAGCCTGCCGATCCGGCTGCCCTGCGCGCCGAGTTCCTCAGCGTGGCCCAGGAGCTGAACGTCGACATCGCCTTCCAGCAGGACTCGGTGTTCCGCCGCAATCGTCGCCTGGCGGTGTTCGACATGGACTCGACGCTGATCGAGGCCGAAGTGATCGACGAGCTGGCCAAGGCCGCCGGCGTCGGCGAGCAGGTGTCCGAGATCACCGAGCGCGCCATGCGCGGCGAGCTGGACTTCCGCGCCAGCTTCAAGGAGCGCCTGGCGCTGCTGCAGGGCCTCTCCGAGGATGTGCTGGAAGAGATCGGCGCCTCGCTGCGCCTGACCGAAGGCGCCGAAACCCTGTTCGCCGAACTCAAGCGCCTGGGTTACAAGACCGCCATTCTTTCCGGTGGCTTCAGCTACTTCGCCAAGCAGCTGCAGGCGAAGCTGGGCATCGACTATGTGTTCGCCAACGAGCTGCAGATCGTCGACGGCAAGCTGACCGGCGTGGCCATCGAACCCATTGTCGACGCTCAGCGCAAGGCCGACCTGCTGCGCGAGCTGGCGGCGAAGGAAGGTCTGCAACTGGAGCAGACGATTGCCGTGGGTGACGGCGCCAACGATCTGCCGATGCTTGGCCTGGCCGGCCTGGGCGTGGCGTTCCGCGCCAAGCCGCTGGTCAAGCAGTCGGCCAAGCAGGCGATCTCCACCCTCGGGTTGGATGGCATCCTGTACCTGCTCGGCTTCCGTGACCGCGAAGGCGCCTGACCAGCGCTGATCGACGCCGGAATGAAAAAGCCGCCCCTTGGGGCGGCTTTCTTGTTTCTGCCGGTCGGAATCACTCGTCCGAAGCGAAGTCGTAGTCCATCGCCTGGCTCGGCCCCTGCAGGTAGCGGCCCTGGATGTAGTTGGCGCCGGCCTGCCACAGGGTGGCCAGCGCGGTGGCGCTTTCCACCATGGGCACGATGGTCAGCTTGGCCTGGGCGTGCAGGCTGGCCATCAGGGTCTTCAGGTTTTCCTGGTTCTCCGGGATGTTCAGGTCTTGCACGTAGGAGCCGTCGACCTTCACGAAGTCGACGTTCATGTGCTTGAGCGTGTTGAACGGGTTGAGCGCGCAGCCGAACTGGCAGAGTGCGATCTGGCAGTGCAGCTCGGCCAGGCCCTGGCTCAGCACCTTGGCCTGGCGCAGGAAGGCGATGGCGTCCGGTTCGCTGATCTGGATGATCAGGGCGTCGGCCGGCAGGCGCGAAGCCTTGAGTGCCACGCTCAGCCACGGCAGCAGTTCCGGGTCCTGCAGGCTGGAGCTGGAGAGGTGCACGAAGAGTTTGGTCTCGTGTCCCTTGGCGCGGTGCTCGGAGAGCAGCTTGATGGAGTTGAGCAGTACCCAGCGGTCGATCTTCTCGGCCAGCCCGCTGGCCTTGGCGGCGTTGAGGAAGTCAGCCGGCGGCACTTCCTCGCCCTGCGGGTTGAGCAGGCGCAGCAGCACCTCATAGTGTTCGTGGGTGTCGCCGCGCAGGCTGATGATCGGCTGGAACAGCAGGCGGAAGCTGTTCTGCTCCAGCGCCTGGCGGATGATTGCGCTGATGTCGCCACGGTAGGCGGCGGCGGCCAGTTCATCGGCCGGGTTGAAGACCTTCAGGCCGTTGCCGTTCTTCTGCGCGACCTCGTCGGCGCCGCGGTGGGCGCGTTCGATGACTTCCTGGGCGCGGGTGGTCTTCTCGTCCAGCCCGGCCGTGCCGATGGACAGGGTGACCTGGGCGCTGCGACCGTGGATGTCGAACAGGTGGCCTTCGATTTTCTTCAGCAGCGAGTGGAAGCGTGGCGCGGAGTGCTCCGGCGCTTCGCCCGGCAACAGCACGGCGAATACGTCGTCGCTCAGGCGCGCCAGCTGGGCCGGCTCGGGGAATTGCCCGCGCAGCAGGTTTCCCAGGTCCGCCAGCAGCAGGTCGATGCTGGCGACGCCCAGGTCCAGTTGCAGCGCCTGCGCGCGGTCTAGCTGCATATAGGCGAAGGTGGCCGGCTGGCCGGCGGTCACCGCGCGCTCCACGGCGCTGTCCATCAGGTCGAGGAAATGGGCGCGGTTGTACAGGCCGGTGACCAGGTCCTGGCTGCTGACTTCGCGGAGTTTTTCCTCGAGCTGGGCGTTGTCGGATTCAGCGCGGATCACCACCTGGATGCACGGCTCGCCGTCGTAGGTGGCGGGCGAGAAGGTCATGCGCGCGGCGAAGGCCTGACCGTCGCTGCGGATACCGCTGCAGGCGAGGTCGGCGTTGTCCTCGGTGCTTTCCTTGGAGAGATGGTAGCCCTTGAGGAAGTCCTTGAAATTGGCCTGGTCGCAGCCGGCGATCAGGTCGATCATCGGCATGCCTTCCAGCTCCTCGGCGTCCTCGTAGCCGAACAGGCCGACGTAGGCGCGGTTGGCGTAGATGTGCATGCCGTCGTGGACGTAGGTGATGGCGTCCACCGAGCTGTCCAGCAGCAGCTGGCAGCGCTTCTCCGCTTCGCGCAGGGCAACTTCGGCGGAGCGGCGGGCACGGCGTTCCTCGAGGTTGGCCAGCTCGCGGTTGGCCACCAGGATCAGGCGCTCGTCCTCGCCTTGCGGCAGGGCATCCTGCGCGCCGAGGGCGAGGGCCTCGGTCACGGCGTCGGACTCCGTGCCGCTGACCAGTTGGATGAAGGGGATGTCCTTGGCCTGGCGGCGGATGGCGCCCAGCGCTTCGCTCGGGTCCAGCGCCTCGGCTTCCGGGGCTGCGATCAGCAGGTCCCAGCCCTGGGGCAGGATGTCCGTCAGGTCTTCACTGGAGGTGATGCGGTGGACGCGGGTCGCACGACCGGCGTTGCGGAACAGGCTGACCAGGCGCTCGGCTTCGTTCTGCGAGTCTTCCAGGATCAGCAGGCGGATGGTTTTCTTTTCATTGGCCATGAGGAAGGCTGCTTATACCGCGCTGGACGGCAGCAAAAAGGCGACGAAAGGGAAGTCCCCGGAATCTACAGAGACTTCCACAGCGAGTCAAAGTCTTCCTCCCCGCCGGGGCCGCGAGCGTTCGGGGCTGTGATGGGCTTATCGCTCGGTGCGCCGGCTGAATCCTGTGCCTGGTATTCGAACTGGGTGAAGCTGGCGGTGGCGGTGACCTTGCGTGTCAGGGTGGCGCGGCGTTCGTCCCCATGCAAATTGAGCTGCACGCGGTTACCTTCCTGGAAGGGCAGGCGCGGTGTGATGACCGTGGCCGGGCGGGAAATCGCGGCGATCTCCGGCAGCAGCAGGGCACGCAGGTACTGGCTGCCCTGTTCAGTCTTGCGCAGCAGTTGCAGGCCACAGGGTTGGGCGAGCGGGGCGATCAGTTCGATGCCCATCTGCGTGCCGCCGCCTCGGACCTGGCGGATCCAGCGCACCACGGCGACGCTCCAGCTGTGCTCCGGGGTGTCCTGGATGCCCAGAATCTCGCCGGCCTGCAACTGGCTGGGGATGTCCTTCGGCCAGGTCAGGCAGTAGCCGCCGGGACTGTGGTTGACAATGGCCAGTGTGTGCACCGGGTAATCGTCGCGCGGAGTCTCCGCCGCCACGCCCAGACCGCTCTCGTCGGTGGCGCGCGGTGCGGTGTACTCGATCTCTTCCAGCGGCATGCCGGGTTGCCAGTCGTTGAGCTTCTGCGCGTCGAAGGCATCGGACCAGGCATCTTTCACATCGGCCTTGAAGGTCGGTATCTGCTCCTGCACCTGGATTTTCAGCAGGTCATTGAAGTTTTTACGGCCAGCGAGGAAGTAGTGCAGGGCGCTCATGCCGATGCACAGGGTCAGTTGGCCCTGGCCGGGGGTGCGGTGGAAGGTGCGCTCGGCGATGTCGCCCCAGGCTGCGGCGAGGTGCTGCAGAAGGTCGACGCTGACGCCCTCGGGCACCTTCAGGCGCGCCTGTGCTCGGTTTTCCGGCGGCAGCAGCAGGTATTCACGGATCACGTCCACCAGCGGTTGCGGGTCGATGCCCAGGCTGCCGGCAAGGTCGCTTTCCTTGAACAGGGTGCGGTAGCGCGGCGGGCCATCCACCTGCGGAACCACCACGAACAGGGTGGAGGGCGCATCGGCGGTCTGCACTTTCACCAGCGCAGCCCAGCCTTCGAGGACTTCGGCGACGCGGGCGATGTTGTTCTGGCGCATCTGGTTGCAGCGCGCCGAGCCGAGCATCAGCGCCACCAGGTAGGACTGCTCGATGGACAGGCCCTGGGCCTGGCGGGCCAGCGCGTCGCGTACCGGGGTGTGCTGCAGGCCGTGCTGACGGGCCAGTTGGTAGAGCTGGTGGAGTTCCAGCCAGAGGTTTTCCGGCACCGGGCAGTACAGCTGCGAGGCGCGCACCAGCGGACCGCAGAGGCTGCGGATGGCGCGCTGGATGGCGGCGGTCATGGTCTGGGCGCGCTCGCGGGTGAAGCGCGAGGCTTCGCGTACGACGATCAGCTTGTAGCCGATGGCCAGGTGGTTCTGCAGCGCCTGACAGAGGTTGGCGACCTTGCGCGGACGCTCGTCCAGGACGATGGACTGGTTGAGGAAGTGGCGTTCCAGGTTATGGCAGACAAAGTGCACTTCCGGGCGGAACAGTTCCAGCAATTGCAGGCGCGTCTCGACCGGCAGCTTGAGCTGGTTGAGCTCGATCAGCCCCTGATAGAGCTGGCGGGCCGTTTCACCGAGGTTGGCCTTGGGCAGGTGATCCAGCCAGTTTTTCAGCTCGCGCGTGTTGGCGTTGCAGAAGCTCAGGCTCTCGTGCGTCGGTGTGGGGACACGTAGAAACTGCTGGGGACTGTTGTCCATGGTGGGAATGGTTTCTCCACAAGCCGGCTCGTTGTACGAACCGGCTGGTCATAACTGTCGGCTTTTTCCGAACTCTAGCAGCATCCGTCGCCCGCCGCAGCCCATCGCCCGGATGGTGCGCGGACAGGTCACGCCAGCGGTGTTTCGCCTTTGATCTGCCGTTGCAGGGCGTTCTTCGCCGAGTCCTGCGCCGTGCTGCGTACCCAGCCGTCGCCCTGGGCGATCACCGGATGGGCGGCCCAGTCGAGTAGGTCCTGGCGCCGGCAGACGCCGGTGTTGCCCTTGCCGGCGCCGGCCACCACCTTGTAGACCACCTGGTCCTGGCGGCCGCGCTTGTCCGGGTGGTCGTCGATCACCTGTCGCACGGCCCAGGCGTCGCCGCTCAGGGCGTTGCTGTAGCTGGCGCCGAGCAGGACATCTTCCGGCGTCAGGCGCTGAGCCTGGGCGTGCTCCTGGGCCAACTGGAGGATCTTCAGCAGGTCGTCGAACTGCACGTCGATGAACGAATCCATCTTGCGCAGCGCATGGTAGAGGTCTTCCGGAGACGGGCCGGCGGGCAGCTTCGGCGAGTCCGGCAGGCGTGCCAGCGGCGCGGGGTAGCGACGCCAGGCAAACAACCCATTGAACAGGATGGCGACGAGGAGAATCAGCACCACGTTGAGCAGCACCGGGCTGAGCACGTAGTGGAAGCCCAGCGCGGTCACGGCCGGGCCGCCGGAGACGGCGGCCAGCGCGGTGGCGCCGCCCGGCGGGTGGATGCAGCGCGCGTAGTGCATGACCAGGATCGCCGCGCCCACGGCGAGGGCGGGGGTGAAGGGCTGGTCGGGAAAGAGCTTCTGGCAGATCACCCCGACGATGGCCGAGAGGACCTGCCCGCCAAGCACGGCCCAGGGCTGCGACAGGGCGCCATGAGGCACGGCGAACAGCAGCACGGCGCTGGCGCCCATGGAGGCGACGACCCAGATGGCTGCTTCGCCGGGCAGGACCCAGTGGGTGACGGCGTAGATGGCGGCGATGCCGCACAGCGCTCCGATTGCGGAGAGCCATTTTTCCAGATGACTGGTGGCATTTGCCCGCCAGCCGAACAGGTGCAGGAAGCGTTTCATGGCAGGGAACTGGCACGATGAGGCGAAAAGCGTTGGCGGGCGACTCATTGGCCGCCCGCCTTATAAGAGTGGGCGTCAGCCCTGGCGCGCGCCACCCAGGCGCTCGCCCATGCGCACGGCGGTGCTGGCAGCGAGGTTTTCCGCCCAGCTGACCTGCTCCGGACCGAACAGTACGATGGCGGTGGAGCCCAGCTTGAAGCGGCCCAGTTCGGCGCCTTTCTCCAGGTGGATCGGTGCGCGGGAAGCTTCGTCGTAGGCGAAGGACCTCAGCTCGCGCTTGGGCGGAGTAACCAGGCCGGCCCAGACGGTCTCGATGGAGGCGACGATCATCGCCCCGACCAGAACCACGGCCATCGGCCCGCGCTCGGTGTCGAAGATGCACACCACGCGCTCGTTGCGGGCGAACAGCTCCGGCACTTGCTCGGCGGTCAGCTGGTTTACCGAGAACAGGCGGCCCGGCACGTAGACCATCTCGCGCAGGGTACCGGCCAGCGGCATGTGCACGCGGTGGTAGTCCTTGGGCGACAGGTAGACGGTGGCGAACTCGCCGCCCATGAAGGGCGCGGCGCGCTCGGCGTCGCCGCCCAGCAGTTCCATCAGGCTGTAGCTGTGGCCCTTGGCCTGGAACACGCGGCCGTGCTCGATCGGGCCGAGCTGGCTGATGGCGCCGTCGGCGGGGCAGAGCACGGAGCCTGCGTTTTCATCCAGCGGACGCGCGCCGTCCTTCAGGGCGCGGGTGAAGAAGGCGTTGAAGTGCTCGTAGGCACGCAGGTCCTCGACCTGGGCTTCGCGCATGTCCACCTGGTAGCGACGGGCGAACCAGGGAATCAGGCGGTCCTTGAACCAGGGCGCGCGGCACTCTGCGGCGCAGCCGATCAGGCGCGACAGCAGGTGATGCGGCAGCAGGTACTGGGCGAGGATGAACAGACGATCTTTGAACGACATTCCTTAAACCTCTACGGGGGTGTCGGGATGGTTGCCCCATTCCGACCAGGAACCGGCATAGCCCTTGACCCGCGGATAGCCGAGGGCCTTGGCCACCAGGTAGGTGAAGCCGGAACGGTGGTGGGTCTGGCAGTGGGTGATCACTTCCTTGTCCTTGGTGATGCCCAGGTCCTCAAGGATCTGTGGCATATCGGTACGGATGCGCAGGGCGCGGGCCGGGTCCATGCCGGCGGTCCATTCGAAATTGACGGCGCCGGGGACGTGGCCGGCCTTGGCGGCGAGGACTTTCTGGCCGCTGTACTCGCTGGGATTGCGGGCGTCCCAGACGGCCAGGTCGGCGGCGCCCAGGCGGCTCTGCAGGTATTCGCGGGTGGCGGTGGGCTCGTCGTGCAGGGTCAGCGGCAGGGGGCCGCCGGCTGGTGCCGGGGTGTCCTCGGAGAGCGGCAGGCCGTCGGCGAGCCAGGCGTGCAGGCCGCCGTCGACGTAGTGGTAGTTGTGATGGCCGATCACGTCCAGCAGCCAGATGAAGCGGCCGGCCCAACCGCCGCCTTCGTCGTCGTAGACCACGTAGACAGCATCGGGGTTGTGGCCCAGCTCGCCGAACAGAGCTTCCAGGTCGGCCTTGGCCGGCAGCAGGCCCGGTGCCGGCCCGCCGAGCTGGGTACGCGCGGGGGCAATGAAGCGGGCGCCGGGAATGTGGCCCTGCGCATAGCGCGCGGCGCTGGTCAGGTCGACCAGGATCAGGTCGGGGGCGTCGAGGCGGCTGGCGAGGTCAGCCGGTTCGATCACCAGGGGCAGGGCGGAGAAGGCGGACATGTCGGGGTCTCCCGGCGGGAACGGTGGGGGGAGGCAACGTGAGCAGGCGCCCTGGGCTACCCCGTGAGGGCGGTTAGTTTAAAGGGGACGCGGCGGGGCGCAAACCTTTCGCGGATCAGGTGCCCCGCGCCATCTGCTTCACCGCGTGCTCGATGCACTGCACGGTGCGGCCGAAGGCCTGGGCGTGCAGGTCCGCCAGCGGCTGGCCATTGCGGTCGCAGACGACCAGCATGACCACCCGCGCGCCGTTGCCCAGCGAGCGCAGCAGCAGGTGTTCGCTGGGGATCAGCGCCTTCAGCGCGCCGGGAATCAGCGCTGAGAACTCGGCCATGTTGGTCGGGCTCAGGCGCAACTGACCGGGTTGTTGCAGGAGTTTTCGCAGTACCGGGCTGGCGGCGACTTCCAGCTTGAAGTCGCCGACCCCACCGTCCAGGCCGAAGTCCCGGCGCGCCTGCAGCCAGCTGCCGCCCTTGTCGGCCAGCAGGATCATGCCGCGTTGCAGCCCGCAGGCCTGCAGGGCGTCGCTGGCGCAGTCGAGCAGTTGCACGGCGTTGCCGAACGGGCTGGGCGTCTGCATCAGGCGGGTGCAGTGCTGGCGCCATTGCGCCAGGGTGTCTGGCGCCTTGGTCGGCTCTTCGGCCCTCGGGCCGTTGAGCCAGCGACGCGCTTCCCAGGGCCAGAGTAGCGCCTCGGCCGGGTGCCAGAGCAGGGGGCGGGCGTGGCGCCGGGCGCTCTGCGCGGCGAGGCCGTGGACGGTCTGCTGCAGCTCCTCCAGCGGCATCTGCAGGTACAGACTGGTCAGGCGCTGCCAGCGCAGCATGTGCACGCCGCCCCAGGACTGGTGCGCGGCCATGGCGATGCTGTTGGCGAGAAGGATCGTGTTGGCCGGTCGGGTCAGCCAGCGCTGCAGCTCCGGGTCGGCGTCCAGGCGCTGCTGCTGGCCCAGTGCATCGTGTTCGGTGTGGGCGACGTGCAGGGCGCGCACCAGCAGGCGCTTGTCGTCGCTGAGCAGGGCGTAGCCCTGGCCGACCCAGTCCGGCAGTCGCCAGCTGTCGGCCAGTGCTCGACACAATGGTAACAGGCGGGTGCCGAGCAGTTCTTCCTCGACTTCGCTGCTGCAGCGGCCCAGGCCGTAGACCTGGCGTTGCCAGTTCTCCATCAGCTCCGGTCGGGCGGTGGCCAGCGCCCACAGTGGCGCCAGGGTGAACAGGCTGCCCCAGTGGATTTCCTGCCAGAGCCGCGCCAGGCGGTTGGCGAACAGGCCGCTGGCCTGCTGCATGGCGTGGCGGCTGATCAGCAGCAACTGGTTCAGCGCACGCGGCATCTGCGCCTCGGGCACTGCGGGCAGGCTGTCGAGCAACTGGCTGGCGCGACTCAGGCCCAGGCGGTTGAGCGCGACCTCCAGGCTTTCCGCCGGATTGTCCCGGGCACTCTGCGCGCGGTTGGCTTCGCGCAGGATGGCGAAAGCCAGTGTCGGCGCGTCCTGCAGCAGGTCGGCGATGTCACGGATCGAGCGCCGGCTATCGTTCAACGCACGGCGAATATCGTCGCGCTGCTCCAGCGGAACTGGCAAAGGCAGGTCTTCCAGCTGCGTGAGCCAGGCCTTGAGACGCTCTGGATGAAGCATTTGCTTGGGCATGCGTGAGGCGCCGAACTGGTTTTTAGTGTTTTCGGCCTATAGTCTTGCCCGAAATCTCCGATAACAACAGGGAGGCGGGAAACTTGCCTCCCTTTCTGTTCACCGTTTCAGTCCGGTCCCCATGGCAAAAATCATCGGCATCATCGTTCTCATGGCCAGCGTGCTCGGCGGCTACATGCTCTCCGGCGGCAAGATCGCGGCCATCATCCAGCCGTTCGAGGTGCTGATCATCGGCGGCGCCGCGCTGGGCGCGTTTCTCCAGGCCAACCCTGGCAGCACCTTCATGACCGTGCTGAAGAAGGCGCCGAAGATGTTCGGCAACCGCTTCACCCACACCTTCTACCTGGAAGTGCTGGGCATGCTCTACGAAGTGCTCAACAAGAGCCGTCGCGAAGGCATGATGGCCATTGAGGCCGACGTCGAGGACCCCGCCGCCAGCCCGATCTTCAGCAAGTACCCGGCGGTGCTCAAGGACGAACGCATGACCGCGTACGTCTGCGACTACCTGCGCATCATGTCCTCCGGCAACATGGCCCCCCACGAGCTGGAAGGCCTGTTCGACATGGAACTGGGCAGCCTCAAGGAAGACCTCGAACACCCGGCCCATGCGGTGACCCGCGTGGCCGACGCCCTGCCGGGCTTCGGTATCGTCGCGGCGGTACTGGGCATCGTGATCACCATGGCCTTGCTCGGCCAGGGCAGCCAGGCCGAGATCGGCCACCACGTCGCCGCGGCGCTGGTGGGTACCTTCCTCGGTATTCTCGCCGCCTACGGCTTCGTCGGCCCGCTGGCCAACGCCCTGGAGCACGATGCCAAGGAAGAGCTGAACCTCTACGAATCGATCAAGGCCTGCCTGGTGGCTTCCGCCTCCGGCATGCCGCCGTCGCTGGCCGTCGAATTCGGCCGCAAGGTGCTGCTGCCGGCGCATCGTCCGAGCTTCAGCGAGCTGGAGCAGGCCGTTCGCGGTCGCTGATAGGTCGTCTGACGCATGGATAACAACCAGCCGATCATCGTCAAGCGCATCAAGCGCTACGCCGCCGGCCATCATGGCGGTGGCTGGAAGATCGCCTTCGCCGACTTCGCCACCGCCATGATGGCGTTCTTCCTCGTACTCTGGCTGCTGTCCTCGGCCACGCCGGAGCAGAAGAAGGCCATCTCCGGCTATTTCCAGGACCCCATCGGTTTCACCGAGAGCGCCAGTCCCTACGTCATCGACCTGGGCGGCACGCCGACGCCGGCGCCGGACAAGACCCTGAACCCGCAGATCCAGGCTCAGCCGGACGCCGACGAGACGCGGATCAACCCGGACGAGAACGCCAAGGTCACTGAGCAACAGGCCCAGGACGTCGCCGAGCAGGTCGAGAAGGAGCGCCTGGAGTTGCTGCTGCAGGAGCTGCAGAACAAGGTCGACGAGAACCCGACGCTAAAGCGCTTCAAGGACCAGATCCTCTTCGAAATCACCCAGGACGGCCTGCGCATCCAGATCGTCGACTCGGACAACCGGCCGATGTTCGACCTGGGTAGCGCGCGCCTGCAGCCGTACTTCGAGGACATCCTGCTGGCGCTGGCCGAGACCATCAGGCAGGTGCCTAACAAGATCAGCATCAGCGGCCACACCGACGCCAAGCCTTACGCGGGCAATGGCGATTTCGGCAACTGGGAACTCTCGGCCAATCGCGCCAACGCCGCGCGCCGTGCGCTGGAAGCCGGCGGCTACCCGGAAGACCAGATCGCCCGCGTGGTCGGTTATGCCTCCTCGGCGCTGTTCGATCGCGACAAACCGCTCAACCCGGTGAACCGCCGCATCGACATCATCGTCCTGACCAAGAAGGCCCAGCGTGCCATCGAAGGCCAGGATGGTGGGGCCGACAAGCCTGCCGAGGGCGCCGCTCCGGGTGCGCCGGCACCCAACGGAGCGCCGGCCAAGCCGGCGGCCGGGCAGGGGGATCCGTTGCCGCCGGACCAGCTCAAGCAGAAGCTCAACCTGTTCGACGACGGCGGAACGCTGAAACTCGACGAGCTGAACAAGCAGCAGTGAGAAACCAGAAGGCCAGCTGAAAAGCTGGCCTTCTTCGTTGTGGCTGGATTACGGAGATGCTTGCGCCTGCAGGACAGGGCAAGGGGTTATCCGCCGATCAATACTCGTCTTCCGGCAGGCTCGCGAGGATGTGCCGGTAGCTGGCCATCCGCTGCGGCGAGATGCGCCCGTCTTCCAGCGCCTTGAGCAGCGCGCAGCCCGGTTCGCGGTCGTGCTTGCAGTCGCGGAAGCGGCAGTGGCCGAGCAGGTCGTGGAACTCGATGAAGCCCGCTTCCACATCGTCGCGGCTGACATGGCCGAGGCCGAATTCTCGGATGCCGGGGGAGTCGATCAGGTCGCCGCCGGCGGGGAAGTGGAACAGCCGTGCGGTGGTAGTGGTATGGGTGCCCTTGCCGGTGACTTCCGAGAGGTCGCCGACGCGGGTGTCGACGCCCGGCAGCAGTGCATTCACCAGCGACGACTTGCCCACGCCGGACTGCCCGACGAACACGCTGACGTGCTCGTTCAGCGCGGCGCGCAGGGCGTCCAGCGCCAGGCCATTGGCGGCCGAGACCTCCAGCAGCGGGTAGCCCAGCTCGCGGTAGGTGCCCAGCAGCGAGTCGAGGAAGGGTGCATTTTCCTCGTCGATCAGGTCAGCCTTGTTCAGCAGCAGCAATGGCTTGATGCCCGCGTGCTCGGCAGCCACCAGGTAGCGGTCGATCAGGTTGGCGTGGGGCTCGGGGCGCGGCGCGAAGACAATGACGATGCGATCGACGTTGGCCGCGACTGGCTTGAGCACGCCGCGCATGTCCGGGCGGCGCAGCTCGGAGGTGCGCGGCAGCTGCGCGACGATCACGCCGATGCCCTGATTGCCCGGGCGCCAGACCACCTGGTCGCCTGTCACCAGCGGCGGCAGGTTGGCGCGCAGGTGGCAGCGGAACACCTGGCCGGCGGCGTCGCCGTCCTGGGCCTCGACTTCCACCTGCACACCGAAGTGGGCGATCACCTGGCCGGTCTGTTCCGGGCCGAGGTCGCCGCCTTCCAGTTCTTCCAGGGCGCGCGACTCGCGCTTCGCCGCGCGCGCGGCGCGTTCTTCCTGGACTTTTTCGATCCGCCAGCTCTGCCGGCGGGTGAGGTGACGCTTGGCCATAGGGTATCCACAGGGAAAATCGCGGCGGAGTTTAGCATGCGGCGGCGTGCTTCCCGCTAAACTAGAGGGCTGAGCTGAGGAGCCCCATCATGCAGAACCCGCAGAACCTGATCTGGATCGACCTGGAAATGACCGGGCTGGACCCGGACAAGGACGTTATCATCGAGATGGCGACCATCGTCACCGACAGCGACCTGAACATCCTCGAGGAAGGCCCGGTGATCGCCGTGCACCAGAGCGAGGAGCTGCTCGCCGGCATGGATGAGTGGAACACCCGCCAGCACGGCCAGTCCGGCCTGACCCAGCGCGTGCGCGAAAGCACCATCTCGGCTGCCGAAGCCGAGGCGATGACCATCGCCTTCCTGGAAAAGTGGGTGCCCAAGCGCAGCTCGCCGATCTGCGGCAACAGCATCTGCCAGGACCGCCGCTTCCTCTACCGCCACATGCCGAAGCTGGAAGGCTACTTCCACTACCGGAACCTGGACGTCTCCACCCTCAAGGAACTGGCTGCGCGCTGGGCGCCGGCGGTGCGTGACGGTTTCAAGAAAGGCAACACCCACCTGGCCCTGGACGACATCCGCGAGTCCATCGCCGAGCTGCGCTACTACCGCGAGCACTTCATCAAGGTCTGACTGGCGCGAATCTGCTCGTGCAGGAGCGCGCTTGCTCGCGAACAACCTCCGCTGCGGGGCTGCTCGCGAGCAAGCGCGCTCCCGCGAAAGGCCTTCGCGTCAAACGTTGTGCCGGCGCAGCGCCCACTTCACATGCTCGCGCACCAGTTCCGACGGGAACTCCCGCCGCGCGCGCAGCGCTTCGATCACCGGGATGGTCGACGGTGCATTGCCCAGCCCCACGGCCAGGTTGCGCAGCCAGCGCTCGTAACCGGCGCGGCGGAGTGGCGAGCCCTCGGTGCGGCTGAGGAATTCCTCTTCCGTCCACAGGAACAGCTCCGCCAGCGCGGCGTTGTCCAGGCTGTGGCGCGGCTGGAAGTCGCCCTGGTCGGTGGCGCGGGCGAAACGGTTCCACGGGCAGACCATCTGGCAGTCGTCGCAACCGAACACGCGGTTACCGATCAGCGGGCGCAGGTCTTCGGGAATCGGGCCCTTCAATTCGATGGTCAGGTAGGAAATGCAGCGCCGCGCATCCAGCACATAGGGCGCCACGAAGGCGGCGGTGGGGCAGATGTCCATGCAGGCCGAGCAGCGCCCGCAGTGCTCCGTGCCGTGAGGCTGGTCCACCGGCAGCGGAAGGTCGGTGAACAGCTCGCCGAGAAAGAAGTAGCTGCCGGCCTTGCGGTTGAGCACCAGGGTGTTCTTGCCGATCCAGCCCAGGCCCGATTGCTCGGCGATGGCCTTCTCCAGCACCGGTGCGCTGTCGACGAAGGCGCGGAAACCGAACGGCCCGACCCGTTGCTGGATGCGTTCGGCCAGTTGCTGCAGGCGCTTGCGGATCAGCTTGTGGTAGTCGCGGCCCAGCGCGTAGCGCGAGACATAGGCCTTCTGCGGATCACCCAGAACCTGCGCCATGCGCGTGTCGCCGGGCAGATAGTCCATGCGCAGCGACACCACCCGCAGGGTGCCGGGCACCAGTTCGTCGGGCCGCCAGCGCTTGCTGCCGTGGGCGCCCATGTAGTCCATTTCGCCGTGGTAACCCGCCTCCAGCCAGCGCTGCAGGTGTTCGCCGTGGGCCTCGAGATCGAGCCCGCTGATGCCAACCTGCTGGAAGCCGAGTTCGCGCCCCCAGTCCTTGATGGAGAGGGCGAGGTCGGCATAGTCGAGTGTCGAATCGTGCATGGAAGGCGAGAAAGGGAAGTCCGGGTGCGTATAATTCTGCCAGACCTTGCCGGCGTCGGCCCGTCCGTACGCCAAGGCGACACATTCTGCCGCCCGGAACAGCGATGACTGCCCACGACGATCTGCCCCTGAATCTGTACAGCGCCCAGCAGGTGCGTGACCTCGACGCACGCCTGATCGCCGCCGGCACGCCCGGCTTCGAGCTGATGCGTCGCGCCGCCCATGCCGCCTGGCGCGCCCTGCGTCGCCAGTGGCCGGAGGCCGGCGAGATCACCGTGCTGGCCGGCCATGGCAACAACGCCGGCGATGGCTACCTGATCGCCGCACTGGCCCTGCGCGCCGGCTGGCGCGTGCGCGTGCTGGCGGTGGGCGATGCTTCCCGCCTGTCAGGCGATGCCGCCTCGGCCCATGGCGAAGCGCGTTCGGTCGGCGTGGATATCGAAGCCTGGACCGGCCATGCCGAGCTGCGCGGTGTGCTGGTGGACGCGCTGCTGGGCACCGGCCTGGGTGGCGAGGTGCGCGAGCCTTATGCCTCGGCCATCGCTGCGATCAACGCCAGCGGCCTGCCGGTGCTGGCTGTGGACATTCCTTCCGGTCTGAGCGCCGACACCGGGCAAGTGCTGGGTTGTGCGGTGCATGCTGGCCTGACCGTGACATTCATCGGCCTCAAGCTCGGCCTGTTTACCGGCAATGGCCCCGATCAATGCGGTGAACTGGTGTTCGACGGGCTCGATGCCGATCCGGCGCTGATTTCTGCGGATGGCGTGGCACGCCGTCTTGCTCCGGCATCGCTGGCTAGCCTGGCCGCGCGCCCGAAGGCCGCGCACAAGGGCCTGTTCGGCCATGCGCTGGTGGTCGGTGGCGATACCGGCATGGGCGGCGCCGTGCTGCTGGCCGCCGAGAGTGCGCTGCGCTGTGGCGCCGGACTGGTGTCCCTGGCGACCCGTGCCGCCCATGTGTCTGCTGTGCTGGCTCGCCGGCCTGAGCTGATGGCGCGCGGTATCTCTTCTTCTGCCGAACTGCTGCGCCTCGCCGAGCGCGCCGATGTCCTGGTG
The DNA here is from genome assembly GCF_014851985.1 of Pseudomonas sp. PDM17. Lineage (NCBI taxonomy): Bacteria > Pseudomonadati > Pseudomonadota > Gammaproteobacteria > Pseudomonadales > Pseudomonadaceae > Pseudomonas > Pseudomonas sp. PDM17. The sequence continues at coordinate 342,780 of NZ_JACVAT010000003.1, read as the reverse complement.
GTCGGTCCCGGCGTCGGTCGCGAAGCCTGGGGGCGTGTGCTGGTCAGCTCTGCGGCGAGCCTGGAGCGCCGGCAAGTGTGGGACGCCGATGCGCTCAATCTGCTGGCTGAAGGCCTGGTCGCACGGCCGTCCGGCGATTGGGTGATTACGCCTCATCCGGCCGAGGCGGCACGTCTGCTGGGCATTTCCACTGCCGAGGTCCAGGCTGACCGACCAAAAGCCGCGCACGCGCTGGCGCAGCGTTATCAGGCTGTGGTCGTGCTCAAGGGCGTCGGCAGTCTGGTCGCTTCCCCGGATGGCCGACTGGTGCTGTGCAATCACGGGCATCCCGCCATGGCAGGTGCCGGGCTGGGTGATGTGCTGTCCGGCATCCTCGGTGCGCTGCTGGCGCAGGGGCTGCCTGCGTTCGATGCCGCCAGCCTGGCGGTCTGGCTACATGCGCGCGCCGGCGAGTCGCTTGGCGCGCAAGGGCGCGGTCTGGCTGCCGCTGATCTGATTCCTGCCGTTCGTCAGTTGCTCGAGGAGCTGTCCCCATGCCTGAACTGAATCTGTTCGCCGACGGCGAAGAGGCCATGGTCGATCTCGGTCGCCGGATTGCCGAAGCGACCGGCGGGCACGGGGTGATCTACCTGCATGGCGACCTGGGGGCGGGCAAGACCACGCTGTCTCGCGGCATCCTGCGGGGATTGGGCCATGGCGGATCGGTAAAAAGTCCAACCTTTACCCTGGTCGAACCCTACGAAATCGGCGACTTGCGCGCCTTCCACTTCGACCTCTACCGCCTTGCCGACCCGGAGGAACTGGAGTTCCTCGGCATCCGCGACTACTTCGAAGGCGATGCCTTGTGCCTGATCGAATGGGCGGAGCGTGGCAAAGGCATTTTGCCAAAGGCCGACATGGACATTACCATTGTTCCGCATGCGGGCGGACGCATGCTGCGCCTCGACCCGCACGGAACACGGGGCGAAGCCTGGTGTGCCGCCCTGGCCACGGGAGCATAGAAAAAAGATGGGTTGGGGGTTGCGCCTTCGGGCGTTGTTTATCGGGGTGTCCGTTCTGCTGGCATTCTTTGCCGGCGAGGTTTCTGCCGCCACGCAAATCAAGAGCGTGCGCATCTGGCGCGCGCCGGACAACACACGTCTGGTGTTCGATCTGTCCGGCCCCGTGCAGCACAGTCTGTTCACCCTGAGTGCGCCCAACCGCATCGTCGTCGACATCAACGGCGCGCAGATGTCCGCCGCCCTCGACAAGCTCAAGCTGAACAACACGCCGATCACCGCGATGCGCTCTGCCCAGCGCTCGCCCACCGACCTGCGCCTGGTGCTGGACCTGAAAAATGCGGTCACGCCCAAGAGCTTCGTGTTGCCGCCGAACCAGCAGTACGGCAATCGCCTGGTCGTCGACCTGTATGACCAGGGCGCCGATATCGCCCCGGACGTCCCTGCGACCCCGACGCCCAGTGTGCCCGCCACGCCGGTCAGCCCGGCGCAGTCGGTGGCGAAGATTCCCGCGCCCAGCAGCGGCGGCAAGCGCGACGTGGTGATTGCCATCGACGCCGGCCACGGCGGCGAAGACCCCGGCGCTCTCGGCCCGAACGGCCTGCACGAGAAGAACATCACCCTGTCGATCGCCCGCGAACTGCAGCGGCAGATCAACCAGATGAAAGGCTTCCGCGCCGAACTGACGCGGACCGGCGACTACTTCATCCCGTTGCGCAATCGCACCGTGATCGCCCGCAAGAAGGGCGCGGACCTGTTCGTTTCCATCCACGCCGACGCCGCGCCCAGCCGCAGTGCCTTCGGGGCCTCGGTGTTCGCCCTGTCCGACCGAGGCGCCACCTCCGAGACCGCGCGCTGGCTGGCCGACACGGAAAACCGTTCCGACCTCATCGGCGGCGACGGCGGCGTGAACCTCGACGACAAGGACAAGATGCTCGCCGGCGTGCTGCTCGACCTGTCGATGACCGCCACCATGTCCTCCAGCCTGGATGTCGGCCATAAGGTGCTGACCAGCGTCGGTCGTGTCACTCCGCTGCACAAGCGCCGGGTGGAGCAGGCCGGCTTCATGGTGCTGAAGTCCCCGGATATCCCGTCGATCCTGGTGGAAACCGGCTTCATCTCCAACCCGAACGAATCCGCCAAGCTGGCCAGCGGTTCGCATCAGCAGGCGCTGGCGCGCTCTATCGCCGCTGGCGTGCGCCAGTACTTCGTGCAGACCCCGCCACCGGGCACCTACATCGCCTCGCTGCGGGACGGTGGTCAGCTGGCTTCCGGCCCGCGTGAATACGTAGTGCGCAGTGGCGACAGCCTGGCGATGGTTGCCAGCCGCTTTGACGTCAGTACCGCCTCGATCCGCAGCGCCAACTCGCTCAAGAGCGACGAGCTGAAGATTGGCCAGGTGCTGAAGATTCCGGGCACCTCCCTGGCGTCGCAGCAATGAGTGACGTGCGCCGAATCCAGCTGCTCACCCCGCGGCTGGCGAACCAGATTGCTGCCGGCGAAGTGGTCGAGCGCCCCGCGTCGGTCATCAAGGAACTGCTGGAAAACTGCCTGGACGCCGGTGCCAGGCGCATCGATGTCGAGGTCGAGCAGGGTGGCGTCAAGCTGCTGCGCGTGCGCGACGATGGCAGCGGTATTCCCGCAGATGACCTGCCGTTGGCCCTGGCGCGCCACGCCACCAGCAAGATCCGTGATCTGGAAGACCTGGAGCGGGTGATGAGCCTGGGCTTCCGGGGCGAAGCGCTGGCCTCGATCAGCTCCGTCTCGCGCCTGACCCTGACTTCACGCACCGCCGATGCCGAGCAGGCCTGGCAGGTGGAGGTCGAGGGCCGCGACATGGAATCCTCCGTGAAACCGGCGGCTCACCCGGTGGGCACCAGCATCGAAGTGCGCGACCTGTTCTTCAACACCCCGGCGCGACGCAAGTTCCTGCGCGCCGAGAAGACCGAATTCGATCACCTGCAGGAAGTCATCAAGCGCCTGGCGCTCGCGCGCTTCGACGTGGCTTTCCATTTGCGCCACAACGGCAAGACCATCCTTTCTCTGCACGAGGCCAAGGACGAAGCGTCCCGCGCCCGCCGCGTGGGTGCCGTTTGTAGCACCGGGTTCCTCGAGCAGGCACTGCCTATCGAAGTGGAGCGCAACGGCCTGCACCTGTGGGGCTGGGTCGGCCTGCCGACCTTCTCCCGCAGCCAGCCGGACCTGCAGTACTTCTACGTGAACGGTCGCATGGTGCGCGACAAGCTGGTTGCCCACGCTGTGCGCCAGGCTTACCGCGACGTGCTGTACAACGGCCGTCATCCGACCTTCGTGCTGTTCTTCGAGGTCGACCCGTCGGTGGTGGACGTCAACGTCCACCCGACCAAGCATGAAGTGCGTTTCCGCGACAGCCGCATGGTTCACGACTTCCTCTACGGCACCCTGCATCGGGCGCTGGCGGAAGTGCGTCCGGACGACCAGCTGGCACCACCGGGAGCGACCACCCTGACCGTGCCGCGCCCGACCGGCGCGGAAGCCGGCGAATTCGGCCCGCAGGGTGAGATGCGCCTGTCCGAGACCGTTCTGGAGGCCCCGGCCGCCGCGCGTACTTGGCAGCCGAGCCCGGCTTCCGGCGGTTCCAGTGGAGGTGGCTACAGTTACCAGCCGAATCGCCCGGAAATGCCACCAATTCAGGAGGCGCAGGGCGCCTACAAGGCCTATTTCGCCCCGCTGCCCGACCAGACGCCACAGGCTCTGCCGGAAAGCAGCCAGGACGTGCCTCCGCTGGGTTATGCCCTGGCGCAGCTCAAGGGCATCTACATCCTCTCGGAGAACGCCCACGGCCTGGTTCTGGTGGATATGCACGCCGCCCACGAACGCATCATGTACGAGCGCCTGAAGACCGCCATGGCCAGCGAAGGCTTGCGTGGCCAGCCGCTGCTGGTGCCCGAATCCATCGCTGTCAGCGAGCGCGAGGCGGATTGCGCGGAAGAACACGGGGCCTGGTTCTCCAGGCTCGGCTTCGAACTGCAGCGCCTTGGTCCGGAAACCCTGGCGATCCGTCAGATTCCGGCGCTGCTCAAGCAGGCCGAGGCCACCCAGCTGGTGCGCGACGTACTCGCCGACCTGCTGGAGTACGGCACCAGCGACCGCATCCAGGCGCACCTCAACGAGCTACTCGGCACCATGGCCTGCCACGGCGCCGTGCGCGCCAACCGCCGGTTGACTCTGCCGGAGATGAACGGCCTCCTGCGCGACATGGAAGTGACGGAGCGCAGCGGTCAGTGCAACCACGGCCGACCGACCTGGACTCAGCTGGGACTCGACGAACTGGACAAGCTGTTCCTGCGGGGACGTTGATTTTCGTAAGCTTGCGTTCAGGAAAGTGCAGTAAACTGCACGCCAATCGATTCAGCAGCTCGCAATAACCCGCAGTCCGTATTAACGAGTCCCCGATGTCCCTTCCTCCCGCGATATTCCTCATGGGCCCCACCGCCGCCGGCAAGACCGATCTGGCACTGGAGCTGGCGCGTCTGCTGCCGGTGGAACTGGTCAGCGTGGATTCCGCGCTGATCTATCGCGGCATGAATATCGGCACCGCCAAGCCGCCGCGCGAGGTGCTGGAGGAATTCCCGCACCGCCTGATCGACATCCGTGACCCCAGCGAGGCCTATTCGGCGGCGGAATTCCGTGCCGATGCGCTGGCGGCCATGGCCGAGATCACCGCGGCCGGGAAGATCCCACTGCTGGTCGGCGGCACCATGTTGTATTTCAAGGCGTTGCTGGAAGGCCTGGCCGATATGCCCGGCGCCGACGCTGCCGTGCGTGCCGAACTGGAAACCTGGGCCGCCGCCGAAGGCTGGGGCGCCCTGCATGAAGAGCTGGTGCGCATTGACCCGGAGTCGGCTGCGCGCATCCACCCCAATGACCCTCAACGGCTTGTCCGGGCCCTCGAGGTGTACCGCGTGAGCGGTATGTCCATGACTGCACACCGCCTTCGCCAAGCGAGTGAAAGTGCGGGTCTTGGCGCGCAAGGCGGTGGACAATTACCGTATACTGTGGCTCATCTGGCGATCGCGCCTCTGCAGCGCCAGGTGTTGCACGAGCGTATTGCGCAACGTTTTGACCAGATGCTGGAACAGGGCTTCATCGCCGAGGTCGAACGCCTTCGCGCAAGGAATGACTTGCACGTGGGGCTGCCGTCCATAAGAGCGGTGGGTTACCGACAGGTATGGGATTACCTCGAGGGCAAACTGTCCTACGCTGAGATGGTGGAGCGCGGCGTCATCGCCACGCGGCAGCTGGCCAAGCGCCAGTTCACCTGGCTCCGCAGCTGGAGCGATCTACACTGGTTGGACAGTCAGGCAAGCGACAATTTGCCGCGTGCCTTGAAATACTTTGAGGCGGTCTCCATATAGGTTCGAGACCTTAATTCCGGCCGTCTATCCTTGGGGTTCAGGACGGCGTTAAGCCAAATTCGACTACTACTAAATCAGTTTTTTACCCTTACAAGGAGTGCGGCATATGTCAAAAGGGCATTCGCTACAAGACCCTTACCTCAATACCCTGCGCAAAGAACGCGTTCCGGTTTCCATCTACCTCGTCAACGGCATCAAGCTGCAGGGTCAGATCGAATCCTTCGACCAGTTCGTCATCCTGCTGAAGAACACTGTCAGCCAGATGGTCTACAAGCACGCTATTTCCACCGTGGTCCCCAGCCGCCCCGTGCGCCTGCCCACCGGTGATCAACCGGCCGAGCCGGGCAACGTTTGACGGGAGTCCGCCTTGTTCTTTGAGCGCCCGGGTGGTGGGGAACGGGCCATTCTGGTCCATCTGGAAGGTCAGGACCCCGAGGCGCGCGAAGACCCGCAGGAATTCCAGGAGCTGGCCCGTTCGGCAGGCGCGGAAGCGGTTGCTTTCGTCAGCATTTCGCGCCATCAGCCCTCAGCCAAGTACCTGATCGGCAGCGGCAAGGTCGAAGAGTTGCACGACCTCGTCCATGCCGAGAAGGTCGAGCTGATCATCTTCAATCACACCCTCACGCCGAGCCAGGAGCGCAACCTCGAGCGAGCGCTCGAATGCCGCGTGCTCGACCGTACGGGTCTGATCCTCGATATCTTCGCCCAGCGCGCCCGTACCCACGAGGGCAAGCTGCAGGTGGAGCTTGCCCAGCTGGAACACATGAGCACGCGTCTGGTACGCGGCTGGACTCACCTTGAGCGCCAGAAAGGCGGTATCGGCCTGCGTGGCCCGGGTGAAACCCAGCTGGAAACCGACCGCCGCCTGCTGCGTGGGCGCATCCGCCAGATCAAGTCACGCCTGGAGAAGGTCCGCAGCCAGCGCGAGCAGGCTCGCCGTGGCCGTCGCCGCGCGGAGATTCCGGCGGTATCCCTGGTGGGCTACACCAACGCCGGCAAGTCCACGCTGTTCAATGCGCTGACCACTTCCGAGGTCTATGCGGCCGACCAGTTGTTCGCCACCCTCGACCCGACCCTGCGCCGCCTGGAGCTGGACGACGTCGGTCCGATCGTGCTGGCTGACACTGTGGGCTTCATTCGCCACCTGCCTCATAAGCTGGTGGAGGCGTTTCGGGCTACCTTGGAAGAATCCAGCAACTCCGATCTGCTGCTGCATGTGATCGACTCCCACGAGCCGGATCGCGATGCACAGATCGAACAGGTGCTGGCGGTGCTGAAGGAAATCGGCGCGAACGAGTTGCCGATGCTCGAGGTGTACAACAAGATCGACCTGCTGCCGGACTTGCAGCCGATGATCCAGCGCGACGAGCTGGGCAAGCCGGTCCGCGTCTGGCTGTCGGCGCGGGAATCGCGCGGGCTGGAGTTGCTGGAACAGGCGATCTCCGAGCTGCTGGGGGAGGACATGTTCGTTGGAACGCTCTGCCTGCCACAGCGGCTGGGACGACTTCGGGCTCAGTTCTTCGAGCTGGGTGCGGTACAGTCGGAGAATCACGACGAACAAGGACGCGCCGTTTTGCAGGTCCGCCTGCCGCGTGTCGAGTTGAACCGCATGGTGAGCCGCGAAGGCTGGCAGCCGGCGGAGTTCATTGCGCAACACACTTTGCAATAAAGCCCGGCACACTGTTTTTGGCAGCGTAAGGGGCATTCGGTAGCATAGGTGGGCGCGCCGTAGGCGCGTTTTCGCGTTATCAGATGGAGAGCGCTATGGCTTGGAATGAGCCGGGTGACAACTCGAACAAGAACGACCAGGACCCCTGGGGTGGACGCCGTGGTGGTGGTCGCCAGGGCCCGCCTGATCTGGATGAGGCCTTCCGCAAGCTGCAAGACAGCCTGAACGGAATTTTCGGCAAACCCAAGCGCGGCAGTGGTTCGGGCGGTGGCGGCAGTGGCCGGGGCGGTAGCCTCGGTCTGTTCGGTATCGGCCTGGCGATCCTTGCGGTGCTGTGGCTGTACAACGCCATCTACGTCGTGGATGAGCAGGAGCAGGCGGTGATCCTGCGCTTCGGTCAGTACCACGAGACCGTGGGCCCCGGCCTGAATATCTACTTCCCGCCGATCGACAAGAAGTTCCAGGAGAACGTCACCCGCGAGCGTGCCTACAGCAAGCAGGGTCAGATGCTCACCGAGGACGAGAACATCGTCGAGGTTCCGCTGACCGTGCAGTACAAGGTCAGCAACCTGAAGGACTTCGTGCTCAACGTCGACCAGCCGGAAGTGAGCCTGCAGCACGCCACCGAAAGCGCCCTGCGCCACGTGGCCGGCTCCACGACCATGGACAAGATCCTCACCGAGGGCCGTGAACAGATGGCCACCGAGGTGCGTGATCGCCTGCAGCGTTTCCTCGATACCTACAAGACCGGTATCACGGTGACCCAGGTGAACATTCAGAGCGCCGCCGCGCCGCGTGAAGTACAGGAAGCGTTCGACGACGTGATCCGTGCCCGCGAGGACGAGCAGCGTGAGAAGAATCAGGCCGAAGCCTACGCCAACGGCGTGGTGCCTGAGGCCCGTGGCCAGGCCCAGCGCATCATCGAGGAAGCCAACGGCTACCGCGATGAAGTGGTCTCCCGCGCCCAGGGTGAGGCGGATCGCTTCGCCAAGCTGGCCGGCGAGTATCACAAGGCTCCGGACGTCACCCGTCAGCGCCTGTATCTGGACACCATGCAGGACGTCCTGAGTCAGACCAGCAAGGTGCTGGTGACCGGCCAGCAGGGTCAGAACAACCTGATCTACCTGCCGCTGGACAAGATGATGGATGGCCGTGGTTCGGCAGCTCCGAGCTCCACGCCGAGCACGAGCAGCAGCACGCCGGATATCGGTTCGCGGGTCGCCAACGATCTGCAGCAGCGTGACACGCGTACCCGGGAGAGCCGCTGATGAGTAACAAGTCCCTGATCGCCCTCATCGCGGGTGTGGTGGTTGCTGTTGCCGTCTGGAGCAGCGTCTACGTGGTGCAGCAGACCGAGCGCGCCGTCATGCTGCGTTTCGGTCGCGTGGTCGAGCCGGACGTGAAGCCCGGCCTGCACTTCAAGATTCCGTACGTCAACACGGTGCGCAAGTTCGACGGCCGCCTGCTGACCCTGGATTCGCCGACCCAGCGCTTCCTGACGCTGGAGAAGAAAGCGGTGATGGTCGACGCCTACGCCAAGTGGCGAGTCTCCGATGCCGAGCGCTTCTACACCGCGACTTCGGGTATGAAGCAGATCGCCGACGAGCGTCTGTCCCGTCGTCTGGAAGCCGGTCTGCGTGACCAGTTCGGCAAGCGCACCCTGCACGAAGTGGTATCGGGTGAGCGTGATGCGCTGATGGGCGATATCACGGCCTCGCTGAACCGCATGGCGCAGAAGGAGCTGGGCATCGAGGTGGTCGATGTTCGCGTCAAGGCCATCGACCTGCCCAAGGAAGTGAACCGCAGCGTGTTCGAGCGCATGAGCACCGAGCGTGAGCGCGAAGCCCGTGAGCACCGCGCCAAGGGTCGCGAGCTGGCCGAAGGTATCCGTGCGGATGCCGACCGTCAGCGTCGTGTGCTGCTGGCCGAGGCTTATCGCGAGTCGGAAGAGACCCGCGGCGACGGCGATGCGAAGGCAGCGGCGATCTATGCCAAGGCCTACACTGCCGATCCGGAGTTCTACGCCTTCACTCGCAGCCTCAAGGCTTACCGCGAGAGCTTTGCCGACAAGAAGGACGTGCTGGTGCTCGATCCGAGCAACGAGTTCTTCCGCTATCTGGAAAAAGCTAAACCGTAAGTCAAAGTCTCCGGCGGGCGGCAGCGCCCGCCGGAGAAATCGTGTTATCATGGGTCAGCCGGGAAATCCCGGCTTTTTTGCGTCCGCGAGAATGATGTACGAGAGCCATGTGGCAGGAATTCGGCAAGGCGTTCTGTCTGTTGCTGGTGCTGGAAGGCATCCTTCCATTCCTGTATCCGCGTGGTTGGCGCGACGCCGTGAGCGGGCTCGGGCGCCTTGGCGACCGCAGTCTGAGACTCATCGGGCTGGGCAGCATGCTGCTCGGCACCGTCCTTCTTTACTGCATTCATTGAAGTGCCGCCCGGCCTAAAAAGGAGAGAGGCGACATGGCAACGGTAGACCGCTGGCTGCTGCCAGATGGAATCGAAGAAGTGCTGCCACCGGAGGCGGCCCGCGTTGAAGCAGCCCGCCGTCAGGTGCTGGACCTGTTCCAGCGCTGGGGTTACGAGTTCGTCGTCACTCCGCATATCGAATACCTGGAATCCCTGCTGACCGGTGCCGGCCAGGATCTGGACCTGCGTACCTTCAAGGTTACCGATCCGGCTTCCGGCCGCCTGATGGGCTTCCGTGCGGACATCACGCCGCAAGTGGCGCGCATGGACGCCCATAGTCTACGTCGCGAAGGCCCGAACCGACTGTGCTACGCCGGCAGCGTGCTGCATGCCCGTCCGCGTGCGCTGGCCACTTCGCGCAGCCCGATCCAGCTGGGCGCCGAGCTTTACGGCAACACCGGCTCGGCCGGTGACGTCGAAGTCATCAGCCTGCTGCTCGACATGCTCGAGATGGCCCAGGTGCCGGACGTGCACATGGATCTCGGTCATGTCGGCATCTACCGCGGCCTGGCCCAGGCTGCCGGGTTGTCTGGCGAAGTCGAGCAGCTGCTGTTCGACGCCCTGCAGCGCAAGGCCGTGGACGAAGTCGCGGCGCTGACCGAAGGCCTGCCGAGCGAACTCGCCGGCATGCTCCGTGCGCTCGCCGAGCTGTGCGGCAGTCGTGAGGTGCTGGAGCAGGCGCGTGAAGTGCTCGCTGGTGCTCCGGCCAACGTCCAGGCGGCGCTGGCTGATCTCACCGCCATCGCCGACTCGCTGGCGGCGCGTTTCCCGCAACTGCCGTTGTACTTCGACCTCGGCGAGCTGCGTGGCTATCACTATCACACGGGCGTGGTGTTTGCCGCGTTCGTGCCTGGGGTTGGCGAGTCCATCGCCCAGGGCGGCCGTTACGACGACATTGGTGCCGATTTCGGCCGTGCGCGTCCGGCCACCGGTTTCTCTACCGACCTCAAGACCCTGGTCACTCTCGGCCGCGCCCAGCTCGACGAGCCGCGCACCGGAGTCTGGGCGCCGGCCGATGGGGCTGGCTTGTGGCAGGCGGTGCAGCAGTTGCGCCGTCAGGGCGTGCGCGTGGTACAGGCGCTGCCCGGGCAGGATGCGGCTTCGGCTTCCGAAGCGGGCTGCGACCAGCAACTGCTGGTTCGCGATGGCAATTGGCAGGTGGCCGCGCTCTGAGGCGCGCCACTTCGAGTTTCCGCCGGCCGCGGCCGGCACCGAACTTCCAAGGGGACAAGAGTTATGGGTAAGAATGTCGTAGTCCTGGGCACCCAGTGGGGTGATGAGGGCAAAGGCAAGATCGTCGACCTGCTGACCGACCAGGCTGCTGCCGTGGTGCGTTACCAGGGCGGCCACAACGCTGGTCATACCCTGGTGGTCGCTGGCGAGAAGACCGTACTGCACCTGATTCCGTCGGGCATCCTGCGCGAAGGCGTGCAGTGCCTGATCGGCAATGGCGTGGTGCTGGCACCCGACGCGCTGATGCGCGAGATCGCCAAGCTGGAAGAAAAGGGCGTACCGGTGCGCGAGCGCCTGCGCATCAGCCCGTCCTGCCCGCTGATCCTGTCCTTCCACGTGGCCCTGGACCAGGCTCGCGAGAAGGCCCGTGGCGACGCGAAGATCGGCACCACCGGTCGCGGCATCGGCCCGGCTTACGAAGACAAAGTGGCCCGTCGCGGCCTGCGCGTGGGCGACCTGTTCCACCGCGAGCGTTTCGCTGCCAAGCTGGGTGAGGTTCTGGACTACCACAACTTCGTCCTGCAGCACTATTACAAGGAACCGGCCGTCGACTTCCAGAAGACTCTGGACGAGTGCATGGCCTACGCCGAAGAGCTGAAGCCGCTGATGGCCGACGTGACCTCGACCCTGCACGACCTGCGCCGCGCCAACGAGAACATCATGTTCGAAGGCGCCCAGGGCTCGCTGCTGGACATCGACCACGGCACCTACCCCTTCGTCACCAGTTCCAACACCACCGCTGGTGGCACCGCCACCGGTTCGGGCTTCGGTCCGCTGTACCTCGACTACATCCTGGGTATCACCAAGGCCTACACCACCCGCGTGGGTTCCGGCCCATTCCCGACCGAGCTGTTCGATGACATTGGCGCGCGCCTGGCCAAGGTCGGTCACGAGTTCGGTGCCACCACCGGCCGTGCCCGTCGTTGCGGCTGGTTCGATGCCGTCATCCTGCGTCGCGCCATCGAGATCAACAGCCTGTCCGGCCTGTGCCTGACCAAGCTGGACGTCCTCGACGGCCTGGAAACAGTGCGCATCTGCACCGGCTACAAGAACGCCGCCGGCGAGCTGCTGACCGACGCGCCGACCGACGCCGACAGCTACATCGGCCTGCAGCCGATCTACGAAGACCTGCCGGGCTGGAGCGAATCCACCGTGGGTGTTCAGACCCTGGAAGGCCTGCCGGCCAATGCGCGTGCTTACATCAAGCGCATCGAGGAGCTGGTCGGTGCGCCCATCGACATCATCTCCACCGGCCCGGACCGCGCCGAGACTATCGTCCTGCGCCATCCGTTCGGCTGATCCCCAGCTGCACACTGCAACGGGTCGCTCATGCGGCCCGTTGTCGTTTCCGGGGTTTGGTTTTTCGCAGCGGCACGCGCTTTGCTGGTGAAACGGATTGGCGCCTTTCGCGCCAGACATCCGTTACGTCCGGAGGAAGTCCGCCGTGTCCGCCGTCCTGTCTTTATTGCGCAGCCGCCTGCTGCGCCCCGCTTTCATCGCCCTGGGAGTCGCGCTGCTGGTGCAGCTGGCGATTGCCCTCTGGCTTACCCGTAGCACCGTCGATGGTCTGGTCAGCGGCCTGGGGGCGCACCTGGGTAACGAATCGCAACGCCTGGCCGGCGAGCTGGAGCAGGCCGGCAAGGAAGTGACTTCCGGGCTGAACGATCTTTCCGTGCGCACTCGCGAGCGTCTGGGCTCTGCGCTCTCGGCGCGGCTGGAGGAAGAACAGGGCCAGTTGCGTGAGGGGCTGGAGCAGAACCTGCGCCAGTCCGCCACGGAATTGGCGCAGCTGCTCGCCGCCGTGGCGCCCAAGGCCATGTGGGACAAAGACGTGCCGGTGCTCTCCGACTATGCTCGGCGCGCCCAGGCCAACCCCAATGTGCTCTTTGTGGTCTACGACGATCCGCAGGGCCAGCACCTGACCCGCTACCTCAATCGAGAGGATGCGCGGGTGCAGGCGCTGCTGGAGAAGGGCAAGGGCGAGCGCGCCCTGGACAAGGTGCTGGAGGCGGCGAGTCATGACAGCTCGGTGTTTCTCGTCGAGGCGCCGATCAGTCCCAATGGCGTAATTATCGGTACGGTGCGTCTGGGCGTTTCCACTGATGCCATCGAGAAGCAGATCGCCGCACTGGACCAGCGCTTCTCCGCCCTGGTCGCCAGTGGCGATCAGCTCGTGGGCGACAGCCTTGCAGGTGCTGCGGCGGACAGCGCCAGGGCACTTACCGCACGCCTGCAATCGGCGAAGCAGGCGGCGGATGGCATGAGTCAGGGTGCGAAGGCTTCCATCGAAGAGGCGGCGGGAACGCTGCGCTGGCGCATCGGCATGGGGCTGCTGCTGGTAGGGATTGGTGTATTGCTCTGCCTGGCTGTCGTGCTCGGTCGGCGTGTGGTGAATCGCCTGCGCTTGCTGATCGATGCGCTGAATGACCTGGCGGCCGGGGAGGGTGACCTGACTCGGCGCGTGCGCCTGGATAGTCGTGACGAGCTGGGTGAGATGGCGACGGCGGTGAACCGCTTCGTCGATAAGCTCCAGCCCATCGTGCGTGAGGCGGGGCAGGTTGCGCAGCAGACCGGCAGTGAAATCGCCGCGCTGGCCAGTCGCAGCGCCAGTGCCGAGGCGGCGGCGGACCGGCAGCGCAATGAGGTGGCCGGTAGCCTGGAGGCGCTCTCGGGCATGGCGGCGGAGGCGGAAATGGAGAGCCGCTCCATGCAGGCGGCGTTGGCGCGGATCGGCGAGATCCGCAAGGCGGCGCAGGACAATGCGGCCATCGCCTGTAAAGTGGGGGGGCTGATCGAGACCCTGGAATCCCGCGTGCAGAATGGCGCCGGCGTAATCGAGCGCCTGGCGCGGCAGAGCGAGCAGATCGAAGTAGTGCTCTCGGTAATCCATGGCATCGCCGAGCAGACGAATCTTTTGGCGCTGAACGCGGCCATCGAGGCGGCGCGCGCGGGTGAGAGTGGTCGCGGGTTCGCCGTGGTGGCGGACGAGGTGCGTGCGCTGGCGAGCAAGACCCAGCAATCCACGGGTGATATCCAGTCGCACATTGGAGCGTTGCAGGAGGGTGCGCGCGAGGCGGTGTCCGCTATCGGGCAGGCCCGCGAGCAGGCGGTGCAGGGTTTGGCCGCGCTGCAGGATAGCGAACGCCTGCAGCGCGAAGTGCAGAGCGCGGTGGAGGAGGTGCACGGCGCCATCGAGGCCGCGACCCATTCGGCGCAACAGCAGGCGGCCGGCGCCGCGGCGGTGCGTGGGCGGGTCGAGGTGATCCATGCTGAAGCGAGTCGCGCGGCGGAAGCGGTGAGTGCGACGGCCAGCAGTGGGCGAGTGCTCGATGGGCTGGCGGGTCAGTTGCGTGCCAGTCTGGGGCAGTTCAAGGCTTGAGGTCGGTAGACCTCGCCGGGCGTTCGCGCCTGGCGAGGTAAAAGACGGAAAGCCGAAAACAAAAAAGCCGAGCTATGCTCGGCTTTTTTGTTTGAAGATGGTGCCCAGGAGAAGACTCGAACTTCCACGGTGTTGCCACCGCTAGGACCTGAACCTAGTGCGTCTACCAATTCCGCCACCTGGGCATGCTTTTCAGCATGGGGTGCGATGATCGCTCATCGTCTTGCGGTGATGCAACCCTTGGTTGCATCTGGCGGTCTATTGTTCGGTTATCAGGGTTCCGAACCCGCCTGATAAAGCCTGTCAGAGACTGACTTTATCCTTGAATAAGTGGTGCCCAGGAGAAGACTCGAACTTCCACGGTGTTGCCACCGCTAGGACCTGAACCTAGTGCGTCTACCAATTCCGCCACCTGGGCACTGGAGTCGATGATTACTCATCGTTTCCGTGTTACAACATCTGTCTGACGCTGTGGGCGCGAACTATACGGAGAGCGTTTTCGCTTGTAAACCCCTGATGCGATAAAAAATTTATTCTTGCCCGAAGCTGACCGACGGGCGGGTTTCGCGCTTCAATAAGCACATGGCGATCCATATCCCTATATATAAGGTGACCGCACTTTAATGGCCGATTGGCAAAACCTCGATCCCGAGGCCGCCCGCGAGGCGGAAAAATACGACAACCCCATCCCCAGCCGTGAACTCATCCTGGCGCACCTCGCCGAGCGCGGCGCCCCCGCGACGCGGTCCCAGTTGATGGACGAGCTCGGCCTCTCCGGCGAAGAGCCCGAAGAAGCACTGCGCCGCCGGTTGCGCGCCATGGAGCGCGACGGCCAGCTTATCTATACCCGCCGTGGCGCCTATGCCCCGGTGGACAAGCTCGACCTGATCCTTGGCCGCATCGCCGGCCACCGCGACGGCTTCGGCTTCCTGATCCCCGATGACGGCAGCGACGACCTGTTCCTCAGCCCGACGCAGATGCGCCTGGTGTTCGACGGCGACCGCGCCCTGGCGCGCGTGTCGGGCTTCGACCGCCGTGGTCGCCGCGAAGGCGCGATAGTAGAAGTGGTCGAGCGCGCCCACGAGACCATCGTTGGTCGCTACTTCGACGAGAGCGGCATCGGCACGGTCGTGGCGGACAACCCGAAGATCCAGCAGGAAGTGCTGATCCCGCCGGGCAAGGCTGGCAAGGCCAAGCACAACCAGTTCGTCCAGGTGCGCATCGACGTGTGGCCGAGCGTGCATCGCCAGGCCCAGGGTGAAGTGGTGGAAGTGCTCGGCGACTACATGGCGCCGGGCATGGAAATCGAAGTCGCCCTGCGCAGCTACGACATTCCCCATACCTGGCCCGAGGCCGTGGAGAAGGAAGCCGCCAAGCTCAAGCCCGAAGTGCTGGAGAAGGACAAGGAAAAGCGCGTCGACCTGCGCGCCCTGCCTTTCGTCACCATCGACGGCGAGGACGCCCGCGACTTCGACGACGCGGTCTACGCCGAGAAGCGCAAGGGTGGCGGCTGGAAGCTGTTCGTCGCCATCGCCGACGTCTCTCATTATGTGAAGGTCGGTTCGGCCCTGGATGAAGAGGCGGCCAAGCGCGGCAACTCGGTGTACTTCCCCGAGCGCGTGATCCCGATGCTGCCGGAGATTCTTTCCAACGGCCTGTGCTCCCTGAATCCGCTGGTCGATCGCCTGGCCATGGTCTGCGAGATGAACCTCTCCAAGGCCGGCAAGATGACCGATTACCAGTTCTACGAGGCGGTCATCCATTCCCATGCGCGCCTGACCTACACCAAGGTCAGCCAGTACCTGGAAACTCCCGACAGCCCCGAAGGCCAGCGCCTGAAGGAACAGCTGCCGGCGGTGGTGCCACACCTCAATACCCTTTATGACCTGTACAAGGTCCTCGTCGGCGCGCGCCACGTGCGTGGCGCGATCGATTTCGAGACCCAGGAAACCCGCATCGTCTTCGGCGCGGACCGCAAGATCTCGGAAATCCGCCCGACCCAGCGCAACGATGCGCACAAGCTGATCGAGGAATGCATGCTGGCGGCCAACGTCGCCACCGCCAAGTTCCTCGAGAAGCACGCCATCCCGGCGCTGTACCGCGTTCACGACGGCCCGCCGCAGGAAAAGCTGAACAACCTGCGCCAGTTCCTCGGCGAACTGGGCCTGACGCTCTATCGCGGCAAGGGCGACCCGACCCCGGCGGACTACCAGAAGCTGCTGGAGTCCATCCAGGGCCGCCCGGACCTGCAACTGATCCAGACCGTGATGCTGCGCTCCCTGAGCCAGGCGGTGTACAGCCCCGAGAACGCCGGCCACTTCGGCCTGAACTACGAGGCCTACACCCACTTCACCTCGCCGATCCGCCGTTACCCGGACCTGCTGACCCACCGCGCCATCCGTGGCCTGATCCGCTCCAAGGCGGCATCCGAGCACGTGCAGCGCGTTGGCGCTGCCAGCATGCCGAAAGCGCGCATCTATCCGTACGACGAAGCCCGTCTGGCCCAGTTGGGCGAGCAGTGTTCGTTGACCGAGCGCCGCGCCGACGAGGCGACCCGTGACGTCACCAACTGGCTGAAGTGCGAGTTCATGCGCGAGCGCGTGGGCGAGACCTTCCCCGGCGTGATCACTGCGGTGACTGGCTTCGGCATCTTCGTCGAGCTGAGCGACATCTATGTGGAAGGCCTGGTGCATGTCACTGCACTGCCCGGCGACTACTACCACTTCGATGCCGTGCATCATCGCCTGAGTGGCGAGCGCACCGGCCGCAGCTTCCGTCTTGGCGATACCGTCGAGGTAGTCGTAGCGCGCGTCGACCTGGACGAGCGCAAGATCGACTTCGAACTCTCCGACAACGTGCTCAGCGCACCCATCGGCCGCAAGAAGCGTGACGAGAAGGCCGAACCGGCCGCCAAGGGTAAAGCGGCCAAGGGCCGGGCGCCCAAGGCTGTGGCGGCGAAAGACAAACCGGCGCGGGCTCCGCGTGCGGTGGCGGACGATCCGTACCTCGCGCCGGATGTTGCCGTGCAGCCGCGCAAGCGCAAGGTCGGCGTGGTCCAGGCGCTGCCGTCGGTAGCCCCTGAAATGCTCGCCAAGGCCGACGAAATGCTCGGCAATACCGATGTGCGCAAGAGTCGCGAAGTGAAGAAGGCGCTGCTCGAAGAGGCCAAGGTTGGCGGCAACAAGCCGGCGGCCGGTAAAGGCAAGGGTGCCCCCGCTGCGGGCAAGCCGCGCAATCCTTCGAAACAGAAAGCCCGGTCCGCCAAGTCCTCCAAGCACCGCAAGGGCTCTGCTGCGCCCAAGGCGGGAGCCACTGGCGGCGCGCCGGCCAGCAAGCGTAAGGCGAAGAAATGAGTCAATGGGAACAGGTCTACGGAGTCCATGCCGTAGAAGCGCTGCTGCGCCATCATCCGAAACGGGTCAAGCAGCTGTGGCTGGCCGAAGGCCGTCAGGACCCACGCGTCCAGGCGCTGGTCGAGCTGGCCGGGCAGGCGCGCGTGCCGGTGGGCACGCGCGACCGCAAGGAGCTGGATGAGTGGGCTGAGGGCGTGCACCAGGGCGTGGTCGCCGAGGTCAGCCCGAGCCAGGTGTGGGGCGAGAACATGCTGGAGGAGCTGCTGGAGCGCTCCGCCGGCCCGGCGCTGCTACTGGTGCTGGATGGCGTGACCGATCCGCACAACCTTGGCGCCTGCCTGCGCACCGCCGATGCGGCGGGTGCGCTGGCGGTGATCGTGCCGAAGGACAAGTCCGCCACCCTCAACGCCACCGTGCGTAAAGTGGCCTGCGGCGCCGCCGAAGTCATCCCGCTGGTGGCCGTGACCAACCTCGCGCGCACCCTGGAGAAGCTCCAGCAGCGTGGCCTGTGGATCGTCGGCACTGCCGGCGAGGCGACCCAGATGCTCTATGAACTCGACCTCACCGGGCCGACCGTGCTGGTGATGGGCGCCGAGGGCAAGGGCATGCGCCGTCTGACCCGCGATCACTGTGACTACCTGGCCAAGCTGCCGATGCAGGGCAGCGTCAGCAGCCTGAACGTCTCGGTGGCTACCGGTGTGTGCCTGTTCGAGATCGTCCGCCAGCGCCAGCTCAAGACAGGCGCCTGACGTCCCCACGCGAGGCGGCCCCTGCCGCCTCGCGCTGTTCAAAGTTTCACCAGTTTTCCTTGCGCCCCCCGGCGCGCTTCTCTAGAATGTCGGCCCTTGTCGTCCGGGCAGGCGTTCGCGCGTGCTTCCGAGCGACAAGGAAAAAATCATTCACTCCTTGTCTGACCGCTTTGTCGGCAGGCTGCAATCCGTAAGGAGCATTTATGCGTCATTACGAAATCGTGTTCCTGGTTCACCCGGACCAGAGCGAACAAGTCGGTGGCATGGTCGAGCGTTACACCAAAGCCATCGAAGAAGACGGCGGCAAAGTCCACCGTCTGGAAGACTGGGGCCGTCGTCAGCTGGCTTACGCCATCAACAACGTGCACAAGGCTCACTACGTTCTGATGAACGTCGAGTGCACCGCCAAGGCCCTGGCAGAAATGGAAGACAACTTCCGTTACAACGACGCCGTGATCCGTAACATGGTCATCCGTCGCGACGAAGCCGTTACCGGCCAGTCCGAAATGCTGAAGGCCGAAGAGAGCCGTAACGAGCGCCGCGAGCGCCGTGAGCGTCCCGAATCGAACGAGGGCGAGTCCGCTGACGGCGAAGATAGCCGCGACAGCGCTGACGAGTAATCCCGGACCAGTATTGAGGAGCCACACACATGGCACGTTTCTTCCGTCGTCGTAAGTTCTGCCGTTTCACCGCTGAAGGCGTGAAAGAGATCGATTACAAGGATCTCAACACCCTGAAGGCCTACGTTTCCGAAACCGGCAAGATCGTTCCGAGCCGTATCACCGGCACCAAGGCCAAGTACCAGCGTCAGCTGGCGACCGCTATCAAGCGCGCCCGCTACCTGGCCCTGCTTCCCTACACCGACAGCCACGGCCGTTGATCGGGCAGTCGACTGGAATTGATGGATAGATCGCATGCGCGCATTGGCTGAATTTGTCATGCGAGGCCGCATGCAGGCGACCCTGGTGGTCGTCGCAGCCGCGGTACTGCAGCCTTTGTTCTGGCTCGGTGCCGCAGCAGGCAGTCTGGTGCTGTTGCGCCGTGGTCCCAGCGATGCCTTTGGCATCCTGGCCTGGGCGCTGCTTCCGGCACTGGCCTGGTGGTACCTGGGTGACCCCAGCGTGAGTCTGGTTCTGGTGGGTAGTGCCGTGCTGGCGCAGGTTCTGCGCAGCAAGGTGTCCTGGAATCAGGTGATGCTGGCGAGCGTTGTGCTCGGTGCGGTGTTCGTGCTGCTGCTCAGCACGGTGTCGGCCGGGTTGGTCGCAGGTCTGGCCGATGCATTCGGCAAGGCCCTGCCGCAGGTTCTGGCCGAAGCCAAGCTTTCGCCGGAACAGATGGCCGCCCTGCAGGCGGAGATGGTCCCGACCATCACCGGCCTGATGGCAGCCTCGCTGCAGACGATCAGCCTGTTGTGCCTGATGCTGGCGCGTTATTGGCAAGCAGTACTGTTCAACCCGGAAGGGTTTGGCCGCGAGTTCCGCGCACTGCGCTTGTCGCCGGGCACGGCTTTGGCGCTGCTGGTCGGCGTTGTGGCTCTGCCCTTCGCAGGTCCCGCGGCCACCATGCTGGCGCCGCTGTGCATGATCCCGCTGCTGTTCGCCGGGATCGCACTGGGGCACGGCCTGGCCGCGCTGAAGAAGCTTCCGGGCTTCTGGCTGGCACCGCTGTACCTGCTGGTATTCGTACTGGGCAATGTGATCTGTCTTGTCGCCGTAGTCGACAGTCTGTTTGATTTTCGCGGTCGCCTGGCCAAGCGCCAGAAAGCTGCGAACGGTGAAGGTTAAAAGTTAAGAGGTAAGACTCAAATGGAAGTCATCCTGCTGGAAAAGATCGCCAAACTGGGCAACCTGGGCGACAAGCTGAACGTAAAGGGCGGTTACGCTCGTAACTACCTGCTGCCGCAGGGCAAAGCCACCGCTGCCACCGCTGCCAACGTCGCTGCTTTCGAAGAGCGCCGTGCAGAGCTGGAAAAAGCCGCTGCTGAGAAAAAAGCCGCTGCTGAAGCTCGTGCTGCCCAACTGGCCGAACTGATCGTGACCATCGGCGCCCACGCTGGCGACGAAGGCAAGCTGTTCGGTTCGATCGGCACCCGCGACATCGCCGACGCCGTTTCGGCTGCCGGCTACCCGCTGGAAAAGAGCGAAGTTCGCCTGCCCGACGGCGCCCTGCGCGCTGTAGGCGAATACAACATCGAAGTGCAACTGCACATGGATGTTGATGCAACCCTGCACGTGGTTGTAGTCGCCGAGTAAGCGATCCGTCGCTAGGACGATTCACACGGCTTGCCTGGGTGAATCAGTCCAATAACAATGGGCACGGTACCGATCCTCGGTCCGTGCCCTTTGTTTTTCCGCCGTTTCACACAACACGAAGAGCCCATGAACGACATCACCATCCCCGAGCAATACGACCTGCAGACCGCTTCCCTCAAGGTGCCGCCGCACTCGATCGAAGCCGAACAGGCGGTGCTGGGTGGCCTGATGCTCGACAACAATGCATGGGAGCGCGTCTCCGACGCCGTGTCCGATGGCGACTTCTACCGCCATGACCATCGCCTGATCTTCCGCGCCGTCTACAAGCTCGCCGAAGCCAACCAGCCGATCGACGTGGTGACCCTGTCCGAGATGCTCGAGCGCGAAGGGCAGCTGTCCCAGGTGGGCGGCCTCGCGTACCTCGCGGAGCTTGCGAAGAACACGCCCTCGGTAGCGAACATCAAGGCCTACGCGAACATCATCCGCGAGCGCGCCACATTGCGGCAGCTGATCGGCATCAGCAGCGACATCGCCGATAGCGCCTTCAATCCCGAAGGGCGCAGCGCCAACGAAGTGCTCGACGAAGCCGAGCGGCGGATCTTCGAGATCGCCGAAGCGCGCCCCAAGACCGGCGGCCCGGTGGGTATTGGCGACATCCTGGTCAAGACCATCGACCGCATCGATCACCTGTTCAACACCTCGGATGCGCTGACCGGCATTACCACCGGCTTCACCGACCTCGACGAGAAGACCAGCGGCCTGCAGCCGTCCGACCTGATCATCGTTGCCGGCCGTCCGTCGATGGGCAAGACCACCTTCGCCATGAACCTGGTGGAGAACGCCCTGATGCGCAGCGACAAGGCGATCCTGGTGTACTCCCTGGAGATGCCCTCCGATTCCATCGTGATGCGTATGCTCGCCTCGCTCGGCCGCATCGACCAGACCAAGGTGCGTACCGGCAAGCTGGACGACGAGGATTGGCCGCGCCTGACCTCGGCGGTGAACCTGCTCAGCGACCGCAAGCTGTTCATCGATGACACCGCCGGCATCTCGCCCTCGGAAATGCGTGCGCGTACCCGCCGCCTCTCCCGCGAGCACGGCGAGATCGGCATGATCATGGTCGACTACCTGCAGTTGATGCAGATCCCCGGTTCCGCCGGCGACAACCGGACCAACGAGATCTCCGAGATTTCCCGCTCGCTCAAGGCACTGGCGAAGGAATTCAACTGCCCCGTGGTGGCACTTTCCCAGCTCAACCGCTCGCTGGAACAGCGCCCCAACAAACGTCCGGTGAACTCCGACCTGCGTGAATCCGGAGCGATCGAGCAGGACGCCGACGTGATCATGTTCGTCTACCGCGACGAGGTGTATCACCCCGAGACCGAGTTCAAGGGCGTCGCCGAGATCATCCTCGGCAAGCAGCGTAACGGCCCCATCGGCACCGTGCGGGTGGCCTTCCTCGGCCGCTATAGCCGCTTCGAGAACCTCGCCCCCGGCATGTACAACTTCGAAGACGAGTAACGATGCCGCATTCCGCGTGACCGACGGGCGCCTTAAGATAGGCGCCCGTTTTCATTGCAGAGACAGCCATGCGCCCGCTCGTCGCCCACGTCGATCTAGCCGCCATTCGCCACAACTACGCCGTCGCCAAGCGCTGCGCGCCTGGGCGTGAAGCCTTCGCGGTGGTCAAGGCGAACGCATACGGGCATGGCGCACGGGAGGTGGTGAGCGTGCTGCACGACGAGGCTGACGGTTTTGCGGTGGCCTGCCTGGAGGAGGCTGCAGAGGTGCGCGCGCTGCACGCCGGCGCCCGCATCCTGTTGCTGGAGGGCTGCTTCGAGCCGTCGGAATACCTGATCGCCGCCCAGCTACGCCTGGACGTCGCGGTGCAAGGCCCCGAGCAGGCCCAGGCGCTGCTCGCTGCGCAGTTGCCCAGCGCGCTGAATGTGTGGATGAAGCTGGATACCGGCATGCACCGCCTGGGCTTCTCGCCCGAAGCGCTGCGTGACTGGCAGCCGCGCCTGCGCCAGGCGCCGCAGGTGGCCGAGCTGAACCTGATGAGCCACTTCGCCAACGCCGACCTGCGCGGCGACGAGCTGACCGAAGACCAGGTGGCCTGCTTCCTCAGTGTGCTGGACCTGGATTTCGACCTGCGCTCGCTGGCCAACTCCGCCGCGGTGCTGACCATTCCCGCCGCGCACATGGATTGGATTCGCCCCGGCATCATGCTCTACGGTGCCACGCCCTTTGCCGATATCGGCGCTGCCGAGCTGGGCCTGCGCCCGGCCATGAGTCTCGAAGCGCAGCTGATTGCGGTGCGCGAGGTAGCGGTCGGTGAGAGTGTTGGTTACGGAGCGACCTGGGTGGCCGAGCGGCCTTCGCGCATCGGCACCGTGAGCTGCGGGTATGCCGATGGTTATCCGCGCCACGCGCCGAGTGGCACGCCGGTGCTGGTGGATGGCCAGCGCACGGTACTGGCTGGGCGCGTGTCCATGGACATGCTGGCGGTGGACCTGACCGACCTGCCCAATGCCGCCGTGGGCGATCGCGTCGAGCTGTGGGGCGCCAACCTGCCTGTGGATGAAGTGGCGGCCCATGCCGGGACCATCGGTTACGAGCTGCTGACCAAGGTCACTGCTCGCGTGCCGCGCCGCTACCGCAACTGATCAGGCGCGGTCTTCGCTCTCCAGCCATTCTTTTTCCGGCCAGAGCTCGTTGGTCTCGCCGGCGGCTTCGCAGGCCATGGCGTAGGCTGCCCGGCCATTGCCCTTCACTTCGTAGAGTGCCTGGTCGGCGGCCTTGTAGAGCTTGCTGAATTGCATCGCATGGCTGGGGTAGATGGCCACGCCGATGCTCGGCGTGACGCGCAATTCCAGCGTTTCGAACCTCACCGGGCGTGACAGTTCGTTGAGGATGCGGCAGGCGATCTCCTTGGCGTGGCCCTCGGCATCCGGGCCGGAGATCAGCGCTGCGAACTCGTCACCGCCCAGGCGCGCCACGCAGTCGCTGCCGCGCACACATTGACGAAGGCGATTGCCGACGTTCTGCAGCATGAAGTCGCCGGCGTCGTGGCCGTGACTGTCGTTGATCGGCTTGAAGTGGTCGAGGTCGATCAGCATCAGCGCCAGCGTCTCGCCGTTCTGTTGCGCATTGGCCAGAGCGTGCTCGGCGTGTTCCACCAGGTAGCGGCGGTTCGGCAGGCCGGTCAGCGGGTCGTAGTGCGCGGCGTGCTGCAGCTGCACTTCACGCTCGCGCAGTAACTGGTTGCTCTGGGTGAGTTCGGCGGTGCGCTCGGCTACGGCGGTGGCCAGGTCCTGCTGGGCGCTCTGCATCAGCGTCAAGCGCGCGCTTTTCTCGCGGTCGGCCTGTTCCAGGGCCTGGGCGCGCTCGCGCTTGAGACCCTGGATGCGCGAGGTGAGGGCGAAGGAGAACAGCACCGACTCCATGGCCACGGCAATGGGGAAGATGTACGAGGTCAGCGGCGAGGGCTGCACCACGCCGGTGGCGCGCATCACCGAAATGCTCACGCTGGTCAGCACCAGGCCGAAGCCCAGCAGGTAGAGAAAGGCTGGGAACGAACCCTGGCGCCAGCGCACCAGAGCGCCGCCGAGCGCCGCCGGCACGCCGATCAGGGTGATCGCCACCAGCATCCAGCCCGCCACGCCACGCAGGTGCAGCGCGCCGAGGACGATGGTCAGCACATACAGCGCGCAGTTCAGGTTCAGCAGCCAGTGCGACCAGCGCACGTGGCGGCGGGTCTGCAGCAGGGTGATGGTGAAACGGTGCACGCACAGGCCCCAGAGCGAGGGCAGGGTGATGCGGTCCAGCCACCAGGGCACCGGGTGATCGGGCCAGAAGTATTCGAAGCCGTGGCCGCTCATCCCCAGGCTGAACAGCAGCGCGCTGGCGGTGGTCAGCACGTACCAGAAGTACGCCGGGTCGCGCAGGGTCAGCAGGATGAACAGGTTGTACAGCAGCAGCGCGGCGATCAGGCCGTAGATGAAGCCGAGGAACAGGCTGGTATCGGCGCGGTGGTCCTGCAGGTCGTCCAGCGACCAGATGCGCAGCGGGAAAGAGTTGCCGGCCGGATCGTAGACGCGGGCATAGATGCGCACCGGACCGCTGCCTTCGGGCAGGTGGAAGACCGGGCGGCGATAGTCGCGGTCGCGGCCCTGGGCGAAGGGCACGGCCTCGCCGGACAGCGTTTCCCGGTAGGCACCCCGTTCGTCGGGTACGTAGAGACGAAAATCCCTGAGGTTGACCGCGTCCACTTCCAGCCACCAGCCACCCTGCGGGGTGGTGCGGCGGTCGAGGTCCAGGCGCAGCCACCAGCCGTCGGGGCTCTGGCCGACGCTGGTGCGTCCGTTGGCAGGCACGAAGTCGCGGCTGGCCTGCACGGCTTCCAGCGACAGCGGGCCTTCACGCTCCTGCAGCAGTTCGAGATGATCGTTGAGCCAGGCGCCGCTGGCCTTGTCGTCCAGTTCGAAGGCTAGCGCCGTGTGGCAGAACAGCAGGGTAAGCAACAGCACGAAGGCACGACGCACGACAGGTACTCCCTGGCCTGGGAGGGGTGGCCAGGCTGACTGCGGATAGTGGCTGGAGTATAGCCAGATGATGGCACTTGCAATCTACCGTGCGCCGGCTAAATCCCAGTTAAATCTGAGCTCACTGGTCGGGTGTTGTACACTTTTTGTGCTATATTCCGCGCCCGCGTTTTTCCGCGATACCTACTTAGAGATACCCCGGTGCCCGTGATGCAAGCCGCCAAGCCGTTGTTCGACTATCCCAAGTCGATCTAGGGCGGTTCGCACGGGCCCGAAGCCCCGCCGAAAGCAGACCCCATTCCCTTGGGAGTCAGTATTCTGTATCAATCTTCAGTCTTAGTCTGCGGTCTGCGGCAATTGCCTTCGCAGGTCCTTGAGCAGTGTCGTATGACCCCAATGGGCCGCACTGGTAAGATTCATGGATACGCTTTCTCCCCTTGAACGCAGCAGGCGAATGGCGCGTGTTCGGTCCAAGGACACCAAACCGGAGATGCAGGTTCGGCGTTTGGTGCATGCGATGGGCTACCGTTATCGGCTGCATGATCGCAAGCTGCCCGGACATCCCGATCTGGTTTTCAAGGGGCTTCGGAAGGTGATTTTTGTTCATGGATGCTTTTGGCATCGTCATGAAGGATGTGGGCTGGCACGGTTGCCGAAGTCCCGTTTGGACTTTTGGTTACCGAAGCTCGAAGGCAACCGGCTGCGGGATGCGCGGAAGCTGGAACAGCTCAACCAGCTTGGTTGGACCTCACTCGTCATCTGGGAATGCGAGCTGAAGGACATAGGATTATTAGAAAAAAGGTTGAAGACCTTTTTGGGGTGGGGGCAGGAATGAAGTCCGTTGAGCTTTTCGCGGGGGCCGGTGGCCTAGCGATGGGTTGTGAGTTGGCCGGGTTTTCCCCGTTGGCGGTGGTCGAATGGGACAAATGGGCCTGCGATACCGTTCGCGAGAATCAGAATCGCGGATATCCCTTGGTGTCCGGCTGGAACCTACATGAAGGTGATGTACGCGGCTTCGACTGGAGCAGTCTTCCAGAGGGAATCGAATTGCTGGCCGGCGGACCTCCCTGCCAGCCATTTTCGATTGGCGGTAAGCACCAAGCTTACGATGATCGACGCGACATGTTTCCGGCGACCGTTGAAATCATTCGGACTCTGAAGCCGAAGGCTTTCATCGTTGAAAACGTAAAGGGGCTGACGCGGGCGACCTTCGCCAATTACTACCAGTACATCCTGCTTCAGCTCGAATTCCCCGAGCTTCCCCCTCGGAAAAATGAAGGGTGGCACGATCATTTGATGCGCCTCCAAGCTGAGCGGACTTCCGGCAAGCGGAAGGGCAAAGGGCTTGCCTACAACGTCGTTCCGACTCTTGTGAATGCCGCTGACTATGGCGTTCCGCAAAAGCGCGAGCGTGTGTTCATTGTTGGCTTCCGCGATGACCTGGGTATCGAGTGGTCCTTCCCGGAAGCAACTCATAGCTATGACGCCTTGCTGCATTCCCAATGGGTGACCGGTGAATACTGGGATCGTCATGGTCTCAAAATGCCCGAGGTGCCATCCAAGCTACAGGCTCGCGTAAGAAGGCTGACAGGCGACCTGCTGCCGATGGACAAGCTTCCGTGGCGGACCGTTCGCGACGCAATTTCCGATTTGCCTGCCCCTGAGTTGAAGGCAGCACGGAACGTGCCCAACCATGTGTTCCAGGCCGGCGCGCGGGTCTATCCGGGGCATACCGGAAGCCCTTGGGATTTGCCGGCCAAAACCTTGAAAGCCGGTGATCATGGTGTTCCTGGCGGCGAGAACATGCTGGTAAAGGATAACGGCGAGGTTCGCTACTTCACCATTCGTGAGAGCGCCCGAATCCAGACCTTCCCAGACGGATTCCGATTCCATGGGAGCTGGACGGAAACCATGCGCCAGTTGGGTAATGCTGTGCCGGTATTGCTTGCACAGCAAGTCGCATCGAGTGTCGCGGAAAAGTTGGCGATGGCGGAAATTCTGAAAATTCAGAAAAGCGCTAAGAAGGGAGTCAACGCTGCATGACTGGGAATGTCATTCCGTTTAACCCCCTCGACAAGAAGAACCTCGGCGCCAGCGTAGCAGAAGCATTGTTGACCAATGCGGTTCAACCCTTGGGCGAACTGCCGACGTTCGACGGTGCGGGTGTCTACGCAATTTACTACACCGGAGATTTCGCACCCTATTCTCGACTGGCGTCCATCAACAAAGATGGTCAGTTCAAGCTGCCGATCTATGTGGGCAAAGCTGTTCCGGCTGGCGCTCGAATGGGGGGTGGGCTGGATTCGAATCCTGGCAGGGTTCTTCATAAACGCTTAAAGGAACACGCCGATAGCATTCGTGCCGCCTCGAATCTGAATATCGATGATTTTCACTGTCGGTTTTTGGTTGTCGATGACATATGGATTCCCCTTGGCGAGTCTCTGTTGATTGCACGATTCACGCCTGTGTGGAACTCATTAATTGATGGTTTCGGCAATCACAATCCGGGGAAGGGGCGACATGCCGGGATGCGACCACGGTGGGACGTGTTGCACCCTGGTCGAGCGTGGGCGTTGAGCTTGGCGGAAAGGCAAGAAAGCGCGCAGGAAATTGCGAATGACGCAGCATCCTACCTGCGGGAGCGATTTCCTGATCTTTCAACGCATTTCATAAAGGCTGATGGACCGTAACTGCTAAAGGGTGATTATCCTGCCTCGGGGGCTGTACCCCCAAGGTCCCTGGGCAGGTCAGTCATTTCCGTGATGCGTTGAAACTCCTTCAGATACTCAGGTTGCTGCTTTGCCAGCCATCGCACGATTGCGGCATTGGCCAGTAGCTTGGATAGATAACCCCTGATGACGGTGAGATGCAGAACATCTGGGCCGTAATCGTCTTCAACGATCTTGATTTGCATCTGCAAGGCTGCGAGCTCGCGTTCCATGCGAGCGATGGACTCTGCTGATACTTGCGTATCGGGCTCTGTCTTGCGCTCGAAGGCCAGCAGATTGGCTGGGGTGGCTGCTAGCAGGGCATTGGCGAACATGGCGGAGAAGTTCCTGTTCCCAACCATCAGCTCGGCTGCTTCGATCTGCCGCAATGGCTTCATTTGCCGAAGAATGTCAAACACCTTCGCTGGACAGTTTGTGTCCGCCAGCATGGCGGCAGCATCTTCACAGATGCCATTGAGAAGTCGAAAGCGGTGCTTGATGGTCAGTGGTGACAGCCCAAGCGCCTTACCCAAGCGCTCAGCTGACACACCTCGCTCCATGGCTCGGACAATCATTTTGTGGTCTTGGACCGCAGAGAGCCGATTTATCCGTTTGTTGTACGAGTAGGTATCGTCGTCCAGAGCCACTAGACAGTCCACTTCCAGCTGTCCAAGGTCCTTGAGAGCTTCAACGCGGAGGTGGCCATCCAGCAAGAAATAATGTCCCTGAAGCTTGGGGTTGGGCATGACGGCAGGTGGTTCAACCAATCCCACGTCCTGTACCGACGCTAGAATCTGCTGGTATTTAAGGCTGTTTTTGACTGCTGGCCGTAGGACCTTCAAGGGCAAAATATTGGCGATTGCTACTCTTACGCATTCACGAAGAAAACCGCTTTTCGGTGAGGGGGACGGTAGGTTGTCTGGGGATTGTGTCATTTTCATTTCCCCATCTGCTGTATACGGGCTTGGACCAGCTTCGGCACAGACCCTAGCCTTTCGGCCCTTAGCAGCGCGATAAACTCGCCGGTGTTCAGCAACTCCTTCAGTGCTTGGATCGAGAAAATCAGGCGGTCATGGGTGTAGGCTGCTTTCTTGACCATCAGTCGCTGTCGTTCGGCTTCTCGTTCGAATAGCCGTCGGAGGTCGGCGGTTGTCATCCGCTTCTTCTTGGGTTGACCGCCACCCATTGGGTTGGCTCGGACCAGTTTGTCCTTCTTTGCTCGCAACTCCAGTAGATGTCGAAGCGTTGTTAACTTTTTGCCTCGGAAGCCATACTCGTACGCTTCTGCAAGAAGGTTTTGAATTTCAGCTTCACTGCTCCTGGCGATATCCGTGGCCATGCTCAATGGAATCAGGCCGGTTTCTACGGCGGCCAATAGCTTTTCCTCCCCGCGTTCCAGCAGTCCGCCGATCATATTGACCCATGAAGACGTCACCCCAATTCGTTCGGCGATTTCTGCATCACTGTAACCACGCTCGCGCAAACGTCCGACTTCGTTCATCAAGTCAATCGGCCGATGTTGCCGTCTAGCTACGTTTTCCACCAGGCTCATGACAAGGCAGTCTTCTTCGTTGGCATCGATTACAAACGCGGGGATAGTGGTCTGCTTCAGTGCTAGGAAGGCTTCCAACCGGCCTTGCCCACATACAAGGTCGTACTTGTGTGGGCCACGGTCTTCGGTTCTTCGACTGACTGTAATTGGTCGTTTCAGGCCCACGTTCCGGATGTTGTCGATCAGTTCGCGGTGAATTCGTTTATTCCTGGTCCGGGGGTTGAGCACATGGATTTGTGCAATGGGGATGAGTTCGACTTGTTCGCGTGAACCGACGGGAGCTGTCATGAAACCTCCTTCAGAGGGCTGCGTGCGGCCAACTCGTCGAGAACTGTCAGTGTTTCGAACCGATAGCTATCAATCAAAGCGCTGTTCTCTTCGACCAACCGTTGTGGCCACGCCCCCATATCGAGGCGTGGTATCAGGTAGTAGTCCATGGCATGCTGATTGGCTTGATCCATCCGGACTGCCACCGTGATGTCCGGGGACAGGTTGATGTCGAAACGAAGCCGCCAGCGCAGTGTCCCTGCCGGTGTTGGCTGGCAACGCGCGATGACGATGGAGGCTGTCCACTCTTCGTTGATGGTCAAGATGTCGCTTTCGGGATTCCGCTCCACTTCTGCACCGACTTGCAGTAGATGCGAGGCGACTTCATCCAAGATTTGGGGGCGCCATCGACGTAGGGCGCGATTGATTTCCAGATACCGATAGTCCCTGTCAGGGGTGTATCCGATCAGTGAATACGCCCGCAGCAATCCGCCGAATCTACAGATGTAGGTGGTGCTGGACGGCATGCCTTCTTCTTCATCTATGAGAAGACCTGAAAGTGATCCTGCACGGTCGAGTAGCGAACGAAGCATCGCGAGCATCTGCGCATCGTCAAGGCGATGGCTCCGCTCCAGAATGATTTCCCGGACTCTGGTGAACAGCTCGGCGGAGACGATTCCCTGGAATGCCCCATCGCAGCGGACCCATAAATCCGGGGCATTGCGTACGGTCCGTTGTCGTAATTTGGAGGACGTTCGGTTGTAGACGTTGTTGCCGATGTATTTTTCGTTGGTTAGTACCTGGTGAACGGTGCCGCGAGTCCACAGGCGATCCAAATCAGTTAACAATCCATCAGCGTTCAGGCTGTCGGCGATGGCTCGTTCAGGTAACCGGTCGTAGACGAACTGGTGGTAGATGCGTTGGACTACTTCGATCTCAGCTTGCGGCCCAGGTACGAGGATCACGCGGTCGGTCTGAATACTCTTGTGCTGACCGCGTGACAGTTCGCTCTTGAAGCCGTGGCGATCATCTAGAAGGGCCCTGCGCAGCCCATACCCAGCTGATCCCCCTTGGTGATAGCCGAGTTGAACGAGTCTGCATTGCCCTGCGAAAACCTTGGTCGATAACTCACGGCTGTACTCGCCAGCCATCGAGCGCTTTATCCCTTTGTATATCGTCGCCAGGGGGGAACCGTCGTTATCGAAGGGTTCGGCACAGTACACAACCTGAATTCCGGCCCGAGTGCAAAGGTATTCGTAGTACGCGCTTTCGTCCGTATTCTGAAAACGGCCCCACCGGCTTACGTCGTATACCAAGATGATTTGAAAGGTTGCACAGCCTGCTTGCACATCATCGATCAAGCGTCTGAGTGCATCACGTCCACCGATGTCCAAGCCGCTCTTGCCTTCGTCTCGATAGGTTTGGACGATGGCCATACCATGGCTCATTGCATAGGCACTGATTGCGGCAGATTGGTTTTCGGTGGAATAACGCTGGTGGTCTGTGGACATGCGGACGTACTCCGCAGCCGGCACCAAACCGTCGGGGGCGAGACGCGAACACTTCTGGGAGGGGTTAGAGGTCAATTTGAACTCCCCCGCCGATCTGAACGTTGCGGCAAGTCAACGCAGATTACAGGGGCATTCGGATGATCTTGTTGCAGCCAGACGGAAGGTTATCTCAAGGGAAAGGCCGGTGAGGGGGCTGATTGAAAGAATTCTCGCCGAGGTTTCCTTCCTACTAGTTGCCGATTCGGTACCATCCCAAATCGTCTATCCCCCTAGGTAGGGGCCTTCCATGGTTCTATGTACTGTCGAAATGGCAATGCGATGGGTTTGGACGTAGTTCCGCACTAGCTTCCCGTCGCGATATGTCTCGGTGGCTATATCGTCAATCGTTTTATGCTGCCCTTGTTAGAGCCTGGCCGCTTCGTCATTACACAGGTTGCATCACCACAGTCTTTTCACGGTGGAAAGGCTGACACCCAGTTGGCCCGCTACTGCTGACTGGGAATTCCCCTCCGCCTTCAATTTCTGTACTGCTTCCGATGATGCCGCCTTGGGGCGACCGAGCTTTGTGCCGGTGGCTTTGGCCCGTTGCAGTCCGGCCTGGGTCCGTTCGATCAGCAGGTCGCGTTCGAATTCTGCCACCGCCCCCAGAACCTGCATCGTCATTTTCCCCGCTGCTGATGTCAGGTCGACGCCCCCCAATGCAAGGCAATGAACCTTGATGCCCCTGGAATGCAGCATCTCGACCGTGGCACGTACATCCATTGCGTTTCTGCCTAGACGGTCAAGCTTGGTGACGACCAATACGTCATCGTCTTCCATTTTTGCCAACAGACTTTGAAACCCTTTCCTGTCGGAGGTCGGTACGCTGCCACTGATCTGTTCCTCGACAACCCTGGCAGGTTTGATATCGAACCCTGCTCCCTTCACCTCATGCAACTGGTTTGCGGTGGTCTGATCTGCTGTCGATACGCGGGCATAAAGGAAAACGCGGCTCATGGCTGAAAACCCTGGCTCAGAAAGGTAGTGTCATTATGTGTGACGGGTTCAAAAATGCAACCCCATATTTTTGACACCGTTCCGACCCAGTTCTTGCGTTGGGGTCAAAAACGGACGTTTTTGGCTTTTCGACCGAATGTCTTCGATGTTGAGAGCAAATCCGAATGGGCATCTATGTTGAGCAGCTTCCGGTAGGATTGCATTGTCGTAGGGGGGCACGTAAGTCTGTGGAGCAGGCACTGACGTGCCTGACACCCTATCGGTATCCAAGTCAATTTCGCTGTGCCTTGGGGTTCAGCGTAAAATTTTGGCGTGACTATAACTCGGCGCTGAACCAGTTTTCATGAGGCCAGTAACTGAAATTTCAAGTAATAGATCCCAACGGATATAGTAAGCGATAGTCTGGGTATTGGAGGCGTGACGGATATGGCGGAACCACAGAAGGTTATGCAAGACCTCACTGTGAAGGGTGAGTCGATTGAAAGAATCTACGGAAACTACAGGTCTTGGCGCTATATGGTTAACCGCCGATACCAGCGAAAGCTTGTATGGACGCTTGATGAGAAATGTCGCTTTATCGATTCAATAATTAACGGCTATCCAGTTCCAATAGTTTTGCTTGCCGAACGAAGAAACGGTATCGGCGCAGGAAATTTTGAAATAATCGATGGAATGCAACGATTGAATGCCGTTCTCGGATTCATCGAAAATGAATATGCGGTCAATGGGCATTATTTTGATTTAAATACCATGGCCGAATCGAAAGCTCTGCTTGATTCGAAAGAGCTTCAACAGCGTGAACCGTTACTGCCGCGCGAAGCCTGTGTTCAAATCGCATCGTACACTGTGCCGCTGTCAATTTATGAGTTCTCTGGTGATGGCGAAGTGGATGAGGTATTTCGACGAATCAATTCAGGCGGACGAAAACTGTCCAGGCAGGAGCTTAGAATCGCAGGTTCTACTGGACACTTCGCCCAAGCAGTACGTCATATTTCCGCCAAGGTCAGAGGTGATGTGTCGGCATCTGATGAACTGCCCCTGAATGAAATGAAAAAAATCTCAATCACCAGTCGTGACCTAGACTACGGTATAAATGTAGATGAGCTATTTTGGATCAGGCAGGGTGTTTTAACGA
Source organism: Pseudomonas sp. PDM17 (assembly GCF_014851985.1). Taxonomy (NCBI): domain Bacteria; kingdom Pseudomonadati; phylum Pseudomonadota; class Gammaproteobacteria; order Pseudomonadales; family Pseudomonadaceae; genus Pseudomonas; species Pseudomonas sp. PDM17. Next base: position 309,568 of record NZ_JACVAT010000003.1, on the reverse strand, counting down.
AGGAACAAGTCCGAGAATCGCGAGATGAAGAGGTAATTGCAGATGTCCTTGCATATATATTGCTTGATCCCAAGCCATCCTCCCGCAGTGAGTTTCTAGATGATTTCTTCGGCTACAGTGATGGAGAGGCACAGCAGGCTCGTTATGAGCAAATTGAATTGGCTACACAAAAAGTCACTGCTGAAGTCGTAGCTGCAGACTTTCAAAGAGTTCTAGACCAACTAAAGTATACATTGGAGTTATCTGGCAGGACCTTAGGCCAACTTCTATTCGGCGAGCAGCCGCCAAGAGCTCCGCGTTACTTTCAGGTTGTCTTCCTGGCGCTTCACAAACTGATTGTCGAGCAGAATATGGAGGTTGTTGATCAAAAGAAGCTCATCACTTTAATTGAAAATAGTGGCAAAAATCTTCAAGTTCCGGAAGGGGGGCGCTGGGGCTCTGCGGATAGAGCTGGACTGATAAACGCGGCTGCGGGAGTGTATAGCGATGCATTCGGACCTGCACAGACATACGACCCAGCCCGAGTTCGCTGGATAACGCAGATGGAGAATATACTTACACAGTCGTTTACCGAGCAGGCTGCTTACGACTTCAAGCAAGGATTTATCAGGCTAGATGGAAATCATAAATTTGATGAAGATAGCTTTGATAAAATACTGAAAACATTGGTTGGCATCGCCAACATTCGAAAGGGTGTGCGCGGATATGTTCTGGTTGGTGTTGTAGACACCCCGGCAGATGCAGCCAGGATTCATGAACTATATGGAATTACGCCGCACGCCTTTGAACGGTTCCAAATTACTGGCGTAGAACATGAAGCTGCAGCGCTTGGCAAATCTCTAGATGACATGTTCATGGAGTTGATGACACGAATCAAATCATCGGCCATGTCTGAACCCCTCAAGGACTATGTGGCACGAAACGCGAAGTCAGTTCGCTATTACGATAAAACGATATTTGTCTTCGAGGCCCAAGCACAAGATGAACCGTCCAACTTCAATGGCGCATTCTTTGTGCGGCATGGAAATAAACTAACGGAAATCCCGGCATCGGGGTACGGCGAACTTTTCAAGCGCTTTATTTCTGGAAACTGATACATGGCTCGGCAGCGGATGGCCCTTGCCATCCGCTACTTTTCAAGTTCAATCTCGACGCTTTTGACCAATGTCGCTGCTGAACAATTCAAAGCTGCGGCTAACTTAAATAGCATGGTAATTGTCGGCTGATTTATTCCGCGCTCAATCAGACTTACATAATTTCGCTGGATATCTGCTTCATGAGCGAGTTGCTCTTGGGTTAACCCCAATTCCTTCCGCCTTTTCCGCAGGACCTTTCCGAACGCTTCACCGGTATTCAAATTTTTTCCCCTAGGCCACAGGGGAACTGTCACGAAGCTACGCGCGCAGGTCTTCACAGTATATTGTGAATTTTGGAAAGGCCGGGCACCATACTGGCTGCACGATGGCGTTCCATCAGTCACCACAAGGAAATGATCATGAAGAAATTGTTTGCGGGCCTGTTCTTAGCAGCGTCGTCGCTGCCTGTAGGTTTTATCACTGGGGCTTTGGCGTTTCAGTACGTGCTGGGCACCGGCTGGCCCGGAGCAATCCAGATCGCCGTCAAGACGACTGCCAGCCTGTTAGGTCTAGGGCTATTTGTATTTATGACCGGACTGGTATCGAAGGCTGAGACCCTGGAACCGGCGCCGAACGGTGATGCATGGGGTAAAGATCGATGATGAAACGCATCCTGCCCGTGGTTTGTGGGGGCGTACCCACCGCGTTTGCTGCAACCAAGCAGCAGAACAGCAGCTATGACACAGCATTGATGATTGCTGTGATGGCTTCGCTGATCGCGCTCGCATACGCTGGAAATCGCTGGCGTCTTTGGTTTTGGGGCTTCCGAATTGGTGATGCCAGCGGCTCGGATTTCATGCTTGCGTTGAAGTGGTCAGCAATCGCCGCTGTCGTTGTGATCGCGAGCTTCAGCGTGGCGGGGCTGTTCAAATGATCTGGGGGCCGAAACTGCATAGCTGGATGTGTGGTGCTGTTTTGGCCGCGATGGCAACCGGGGTGTTTGCCATCGGTCCAGGCGAAATGGGAGACCTGAAGGCGCGTGTCGATGAAGCCCGCAGCTCTGAAACCTCGGATGAAACCATCGATATCAAGATGATTCCAGGTGAATGGCAGGCCAACCAAGCCCGCGCGAAGGTCAAATACGATAAGCCACACTATTACTCGGGAAAGTTGAAACGAGTTGCTTTACGGAACGACTCTGACGCTGACCTGGTGTTTGATGTCGGGGGTGGCAAGGAGATCACGGCAATATTGTTCCCATACCAATTGGGTCCTTGGGTGCGAAACAAGGATGGAATAACGGCCCCTACAGGTGGGGTAACAACGATGGAGTTCGCCGCTCAGTTCGATGCTGGTCAGAAATTTATTATGCATTGCAAACAGGCGTTGCCGGTGCTGCTGACAGATTGTTTGGCGATGCCAGTTGAAAAATAGTGGAATTATAAAACCCCGTGAATACGGGGTTTTTCATATGATTCCAAAAAATCTGCATGCTAGAAAAATGTACATTCCAGCCGATGTGCAATAAATTATTGTTGGAAGTGAGATTGATTGCATTTTAAATCTTGAAGTTCTTTGATATTTTAAATGTTTTGCTTTGCCCTTCGGGCTCGCCTTGTCGTCCACTTCGTGGACTCTGACGGCGATAGTTATTTTTTCTTGTTTGGGAGGCTGCATTTTTGAATAATTTAATATTTTTAATTATTTTATTTTTAATTATTTAATCTGTTGAAGAATGTTTGGACGAGTTTATCCTTCCCGGATAAACTCGAAGGGTAGTTTGAAGACCGTCCCGGATCGAGCCCACAATTGACAACGTACCAATGTTTCTACGGTAACGTTCGCCGGGGTAACCCGATCGGCGATTATAGTCAGTCATCTGGTATAGCTACGGAGCAATAACCGAGTTCATTGTGGCGAATTTCGGTTGTGCTGTGGTTGTATCTTTTTCACAGAACCACATCCTGTCGAAGAATTCGAATTTACTAAGGGCTCCCACAATAGAGGCTGCTGATGCGCATCGTCTTCAACTTACCGATGAGCCCAGTTTGGGGCAGCATTATTGTCCGATCTTCCACACCCAGCGCATTATGGTCGCTTCTTGGAATCTGTCGAGGGATTGTAACCGGTTTCGATTCCGGTTAATTGATAAGAATACACATGCGAAGTATCAATCAGCTCTTCGTAGTGTGCCCGCCTAGGTAGCTGGCAGTTGAAAGGGAAGAATGCATCTGCCCTAATTGTATTTATGATCGGAAGTTTTGGATTTCAGAGATTTTTCAGGATTTTATGTATGAAATTTATTGATGGAAGTCTGCGTGGCTATTAATTTAATTAATAGCTGTCCTGCATGATCAGAAAAAAATACCATCACGTCGATGAGAGATTTTGTGAAATATAGGAAATTAAAATCCCTCGCGACGCCTAGGTGTTAGCAGGCTGCAAGGGATTTGAAAAATAAGAGAAAATTTAAATTAATTAATTTCTATTATACGGTTGCTAGCACGCTGTTTTAAACAGTTCTTCAAAATATTTATCGTCTTTCGACTTGTGGAAGTAATCCCGCAGCCCTCGCAATGCTGGGCAATTTCTTCATTTCAGCGGCCATCCGGGAAAGCGGATTGATCCCATAGCTATCACCGACGCTGCCGGATGCGTGTCCGGTGATCCAATCGCTGACTTCCTTGGGGATGCCGTGCTCCCTGGCGAGGGTTTTGAAGGTATGTCGGAAGGCATGAAGGGGATGACGCCCCGGTCGATATGTTCCCCAACTGCGTACCAATACCAGCCAATGCTTGGCCACGATTCCTGAGTATCTTCCGGATACCTTGGTCAACTGCGGGAAGATCAACGCATCTGGTGATCTCCCGGCAACCAATGTCAGTAACCCCAGTTCGATGAGGTCGTCGAGGATTGGTATGTCTCGACGACTACCGTTGGTCTTCACCGATTGGTCTGGCCGGTTGTCGTGTATACGTATGAGCCACTGATCCCCTGAACCTTGGCGGATATCGCCGACGTAGAGTTGAGCCAGTTCCTCGCGCCTCGCCCCTGTGTAGGCTGCCAAGATCGGTAACCAGAACAATGCATTTCCGGGGCGTCCCTCGGCATTGCGGATTGCAGCAAATTCGGGCCGGCTGAACATCCAGATCATTTCGTCCCATGTGTAGCCCCTGTCGTCGTCCAACCTTTTCTTGGGTTTTGCCGCATCTAACCGCCGAAGCACACGTGATCTGATAACTGGATTGAAGGGAATTGCCCCTGACTCGACGACGAAGGACAGCAGTGATGACAGGCGTGCAATGGACAGCCTGATGGTTGCCGTCGATAGGGTAGGGGTGTCCGGCTTTGCCAGCTTTTTCAGTTCTTGGATCGTGGCGCTTTTGGCCTTTCTGCCGCCGATGACTGGGACCGCCGCCAACTCTACTGCGAACGTCTGAATCATGGCCGAGGTGATGTTGCTAACCAATAGGTCACCGAACGTTTCAATGAAGCGCTCCACGACCTTGCGTAGCTGGGCTTCGTGGTTGGCTTTGACGTGATCGGGTTTTGCTACCAGCGTCAGCGATGCCGCATACCCTTGAAGGGCCTGGGAAAGCGTTTGCTGCGTGTTTTGGGGCAGAGGGTAGGTGAGCACCGCTTCGGATGCCATTGGCCTTCTATACAGTTCCTGTAGGGCTTCAACTGCAAGGTTTTTGACGCTGGGCGTATTGACCGAGCCGCTGCCGCGAGCTTCGGCAAACAGCCGTTCAGTCGCTGCATAGGCTTCGGCAAAGAGCGCTTTGGCTTGCCGGAAATCGCTGGTCCTAAGTGACCGGCGGATTTCCACCTTTCCGATGATCGGGCGCAGTGCGAAGGGTACGAACCGGCGAATGTAGTACACCCCACTGACGGGATGCCTCCAGGGTTGGGCGATGAGAGACACGTTCTTGACCTACCTTCTGTATCAGTTGGTAGGGAACGAGGTCCGTTTGTCGGTAGGTTTCGTGTGAAACGTGGGGTGGCGTGACCACAACAGCTCAAGCCCTTCTGGTCCGCATTGGAATGGTCGGGACTCCCGAAAACCCAGTATTCCCAGCATCCCAGTCGGATTTGTACACTTTTTGTGCTATATTCCGCGCCCCGCTTTTCCGCGATACCTACTTCGAGATACCCCGGTGCCCGTGATGCAAGCCGCCAAGCCGCTGTTCGACTATCCCAAGTTCTGGGCCGAGTGTTTCGGCCCGGCGCCGTTCCTGCCCATGAGCAAGGAAGAGATGGATCAGCTGGGTTGGGATTCCTGCGACATCATCATCGTCACCGGGGATGCCTACGTTGACCATCCGTCGTTCGGCATGGCCATCATCGGCCGCCTGCTGGAAGCCCAGGGCTTCCGCGTGGGCATCATTGCCCAGCCGGACTGGCGCTCGAAAGACGACTTCATGAAGCTCGGCCAGCCGAACCTGTTCTTCGGCGTGGCGGCGGGCAACATGGACTCGATGATCAACCGCTACACCGCGGACAAGAAGATCCGCAGCGATGACGCCTATACGCCGGGCGGCCTGGCCGGCAAGCGCCCGGATCGCGCCAGCCTGGTCTACAGCCAGCGCTGCAAGGAAGCTTACAGCCAGACCCCGGTGATCCTCGGCGGCATCGAGGCTTCGCTGCGCCGCATCGCCCACTACGACTACTGGCAGGACAAGGTACGCCGCTCCATCCTGATGGACGCTACCGCCGACATCCTGCTGTACGGCAACGCCGAACGCGCCGTGGTGGAGATCGCCCAGCGCCTGGCTGCCGGCCAACTGGTCGAGCAGATCACCGACGTGCGCGGCACCGCCTTCGTGCGTCGCGACACTCCCGAAGGCTGGTTCGAGGTGGACTCCACCCGCATCGATCGTCCGGGCAAGGTCGACAAGATCATCAACCCGTACGTGAACACCCAGGACACCGCCGCCTGCGCCATCGAGCAGGAAAAGGGCGAGCAGGAAGACCCGAACGAAGCCAAGGTCGTGCAGTTGCTAGCACACCCGCGCCTGGAGCGCGATCGCACGGTGATCCGCCTGCCGTCGTTCGAGAAGGTGCGCAGCGACGCGGTGCTCTACGCCCACGCCAACCGCGTGCTGCACCTGGAGACCAACCCGGGCAACGCCCGCGCCCTGGTGCAGAAGCATGGCGAGGTGGACGTGTGGTTCAACCCGCCGCCCATTCCGATGAGCACCGAGGAAATGGACTACGTGTTCGGCATGCCCTACGCGCGCGTGCCGCACCCGCTGTACGGCAAGGAGAAGATCCCTGCCTACGAGATGATCCGTTTCTCGGTGAACATCATGCGTGGCTGCTTCGGTGGCTGCACCTTCTGCTCGATCACCGAGCACGAGGGGCGGATCATCCAGAACCGTTCCCACGAGTCGATCCTCGCCGAGATCGAGGAGATGCGTAAGGTGCCGGGCTTCACCGGTGTGGTCTCCGACCTCGGCGGCCCGACCGCCAACATGTACCGCATCGCCTGCAAGGACCCGGAGATCGAGCGTCACTGCCGCAAGCCGTCCTGCGTGTGGCCGGGCATCTGCGAGAACCTCAACACCGACCACTCCTCGCTCATCGAGCTGTACCGCAAGGCCCGCGCCCTGCCGGGCGTGAAGAAGATCCTGATCGCCTCCGGCCTGCGCTACGACCTCGCCGTGCAGTCGCCCGAGTACGTCAAGGAACTGGTGACGCACCACGTCGGCGGCTACCTGAAGATCGCCCCGGAGCACACCGAGGAAGGCCCGCTGTCGAAGATGATGAAGCCGGGCATCGGCACCTACGACACCTTCAAGCGCATGTTCGAGAAGTTCTCCAAGGAGGCGGGCAAGGAGCAGTACCTGATCCCTTACTTCATCGCGGCGCATCCGGGCACCACCGACGAGGACATGATGAACCTCGCCCTGTGGCTCAAGCGCAACGGCTTCCGCGCGGACCAGGTGCAGGCGTTCTATCCCTCACCCATGGCCAGCGCGACCGCAATGTACCACTCGGGTAAGAACCCGCTGCGCAAGGTCACCTACAAGAGCGACAGCGTGACCATCGTCAAGAGCGACCAGCAGCGCCGCCTGCACAAGGCCTTCCTGCGCTACCACGACCCGAAGGGCTGGCCGATGCTGCGCGAAGCGCTGGAGCGCATGGGCCGCGCGGACCTGATCGGTAACGGCAAGCACCACCTGATCCCGACCTACCAGCCGCAGACCGACGAGTACCAGAGTGCGCGCCGCAAGAACTCCACCCCGGCCGGCAGCAAGAAGGCCGGCCAGCCGCTGCTGACCCAGCACACCGGCCTGCCGCCGCGCGCCAGCAATGGCTCCAAGCCGTGGAACAAGGCCGAGGAAGGCAAGGCCACCGGCTACGCCAAGGGCAAGAAACGCACCACCAAGCGGCAGCCGAATATCCCGCGCTGATCCGTCTGCCCGTGCTGTGAAAAAAAGGCGTGCCCGCTATGCGGTCACGCCTTTTTGCATGAAGAAGCTCACGTAAGCCTTGTCCACCTTCAGGATATGGTGGATCAGCCAGGCCTTGAGCAGCTCCAGCGCCTCGACCGAGACCACCTCGCCATCCTCATGGCGGTACAGCAGGTCGATGATCTGCCGGTTGAAGCGGTCGTGCTCGGCGCGGTGCGCTTCCTCCTCGGGGTAGCCCAGGCGCTGGAACAACACCTCCTCGACGATGAAGTGATTCATCGTGTACTCCACCAGTTGCTCCAGCAGGTCGCCGATGGGCTGGCCCTCGCCATCCGGGCCATTGAGGCTGTCGTACAGCGCGTTGGTGAGGTCGACCAGCCAACGGTGCTGTTCATCGATCCGCTCGATTCCGATCACGAACTCTTCGTTCCAGGGCATGAAGCTCATCCGTGTACTCCTTGGGGTGGACGCGCAGATCATCCCGATCCGCCATCGCGAAGCAGTGACGCCAATCAATCAAAGTGCGATGTGTCCGAAGGGCTGGCGTGGCGCGGGATGTAGGAGTATTCTCGGCTTTAGTTGGTACGATAGTTCCATATCATAAGAACAAGACCGGAGCCCGCCATGCGTCTCGCCACCCTTTCCCTTCTCGCATTTTCCATTGCCCTGGCCGCCTGCGGCGAAGGCGACAAGCCCACCGCCGCCGTCAGCAGCGACTTCCAGAAGGACCTGCAGGCCCGCCTGATCAAGGCCAAGGCCGGCGATGTCATCGACATTCCCGCCGGCACCTACCACCTGGACCGCAGCCTCAGCCTCAAGGTGGACGGCGTGACCATCCGCGGCGCCGGGATGGACAAGACTATCCTCAACTTCAAGAACCAGAAGGCCGGCGCCGAAGGGCTGTTCGTCGACGCCTCCGACTTCACCCTGGAGAACCTCGCCATCGAGGACACCAAGGGCGACGGCCTGAAGGTCATCGGCGGCAAGAACATCGTCATCCGCAACATCCGCACCGAGTGGACCAACGGCGCCTCCACCGAGAACGGCGGCTACGGCATCTACCCGGTGCAGACCGAGAACACTCTGCTCGAAGGCAACGTCGCCATCGGCGCCTCTGACTCGGGCATCTACGTCGGCCAGTCGCGCAACGTGGTGGTGCGCAACAACCGCGCCGAGCGCAACGTCGCCGGCATCGAGATCGAGAACACCATCGGCGCCGACGTCTACAACAACGTCGCCACCGACAACACCGGCGGCATCCTCGTCTTCAACATGCCCAACCTGCAGCAACCGGGGCGCGGCACCCGCGTCTTCGACAACGACGTGCAGGGCAACAACCACGAGAACTTCGGCCACAAGGGCACGCCGGTGGCCAGCGTGCCGGCGGGCTCGGGCGTGGTGGTGAACTCCAACGACGATGTGGAGATCTTCAACAACAAGATCGGCAACCACAAAACCGCCAACGTCATCATCAGCAGCTACTTCAGCACCAACTATTCGGAGAAGGCCACGCAGCCCAACTTCGACCCCTATCCCGAAGGCATCTTCATCCACGGCAACACCTTCGGCCCCGGTGGCGACAGCCCCGACCACCTGGAGCTGAAAGCACTCAAGGTCGCCAAGTTCGGCCTCACCGGGCGCCTGCCGGACATCCTCTGGGACGGCTACTTCAACGAGAAGAAACTGGTCGACGGCAAGCTGCCTGAAGCCCTGGCCATCTGCATCGACAACGGCAGCGCCGGCATCGTCAACGTCGACGGCCCCAATGGCTACAAGAACATCAGCACCGACATCAGCTCGCACCAGTGCAAGCTCAAGCCGCTGCCGAAGATCGAGCAGGCCGGTCTGGGTGAAAAGGGCAACAAGGCATGATGAAACCCGCTTCGTTCCTGTTGTCGCTCGCCCTGGTCACCTTGGTGGCCGGGTGCGGGCAGGAGAGCAAGCCGCGTTATCAGCCAGAGGGTGACGACTATCCGGAAAAGCTCAGTGGCTGGGGCATGCTGCACCTGGCGGACGGCCACCTGGCGCCGGCCGCCGAGGTGCTGCCCTATGACCTGAACACCTCGCTGTTCACCGACTACGCACACAAACTGCGCACCGTATGGATGCCTGAAGGAGAGTCGGCGCAGTACGCCGAGGACCGCTTCGACTACCCCGTCGGCACGGTCCTGACCAAGACCTTCTATTACCCGAAGGACGCACAGGGCAACCTGCTGCAGAACAGCCAGGATGACCGTGATCCGAAGGCCGGACTCGACATGGCCAGGGTTCATCTGGTGGAAACCCGCGTGCTGGTGCGGCAGAAGGACGGCTGGGCGGCGCTGCCCTATGTGTGGAATGCCGACCAGAGCGAAGCGACCCTGGAGGTTGCTGGTGACAGCCCGGCGCTGGAGCTGACCGGCGAGGACGGCAAGAAGACCGCCTTCACCTACATGGTGCCGGACGCCAACCAGTGCTCCGAATGCCACGCCGAGCAGAAGGGCGGCGGCATCGCGCCGCTGGGGCCCAAGGCGCGGCACCTGAACAAGGACTTCGGCTACGCCGAAGGTAGCGACAACCAGTTGCAGCACTGGCAGGCGCGCGGCTTCCTCAAGGGACTGCCGGCGCTGGCACAGGTGCCGCAGAACGCGCTGTGGGGGCATCCGCGTCCCGGCGAAGACCTAGAGAAACAGGCCCGCAGCTACCTCGACGCCAACTGCTCGCACTGCCATAACCCCAAGGGCGCGGCGCGCACGTCGGGCCTCTATCTCGACCCACACACGCCGGTCTCCATCGCCTACGGCATCTGCAAACCGCCGGTGGCAGCGGGCGGCGGCACCGGCGGGAGGCTGGAGGACATCCACCCCGGCAGCCCGGAGAAGTCCGTGCTCAGCTACCGGGTCGGCAGCGACAAGCCGGGCGACATGATGCCCGAGCTGGGTCGTACCCTGGTGCACCGCGAGGGGCTGGAAATGCTCAATCGCTGGATCGCCTCGCTGCCTGGCGACTGCTAGTGCAATAGCGCCCGGAGCCCGCCAGGGCTCTGGGCTGCGCGCTGCGACGAGCAAACGGCTGGGGCCGTGCTAGCGTTCATCTGGTCCCTTTCTCTCGCAGGTGCGCTTCCATGGAAGATACGAACATCATCAATGTGGGTACGGAGAAGATCAACGCACTGTGGGCGACGGTTTCGCAGTACGCGCTCGCATTCGGTGTGAAGATCATCGTCGCCATCCTCTTCTGGGTACTCGGCCGCTGGCTGATCGGCTTCGCCGTCGGGTTGGTGGAGAAGGCCCTGGCCAGGCAGAGCGTCGATCCGACGGTGCTGCGCTACGTCGGCTCCTTCATCACCGTCACCCTGAACATCCTCCTGGTCGTCGGCATCCTTGGCTACTTCGGCGTGCAGACCACCAGCCTCGCCGCACTGATCGCCGCGATCGGCCTGGCCATCGGCATGGCCTGGTCGGGCCTGCTGGCGAACCTCGCGGCCGGTGGCTTCATCATTGTGCTGCGGCCGTTCAAGGTCGGCGACTTCGTCTCCGCCGGCGGCGTGACCGGCACCGTGAAGGAGATCGGCCTGTTCGCCACCGCCATCAACACCCCGGACAACGTCCTGACCCTGGTGGGCAACAACAAGATCTTCAGCGACACCATCCAGAACTTCAGCCATAACACCTTCCGCCGCGTGGAACTCAAGACGCAGCTCTCCGGCGCCGCCGACTATGCAGCTGCTGTCGCGGTGCTCAAACAGCGCATCGCGGCGATCCCCAATGTGCTGACCGACCCGCCGGTGGATGTGGAAATCCTCGAGTTCAACCTCGTCGGCCCGGTGCTGGCAGTGCGTCCGTACTGCCACAACGACAACTACTGGCAGGTCTACTTCGACACCAATCGCACCATCAAGGAGGCCCTGGGCACCGACTTCCCGGCACCGATGCCGGCACAGACGGTGATCGTCCAGCAGTCGGCGAACAGCTGACGGCTCCCGCTCCAGCAAGGGCCACCGCAAGGTGGCCTTTTCTTTTTCCGAGCGCGAACAGCCTCGCCGGGACCGATGGTGCCCCGGCGCGGATGAGTGGCGCGGTACTTCGGACGCCTTCCTAGCTGCACGCCTGATCCTCTCCGGCTGGCGGACTTTTCCCTTCGATCTCCCAGCAAATGTCTGGCTGACCGCCCCGCGCTGCGCCTTGCACCCTTGAAGCTCATTCTTCAGCGGCAAGGCGATCAACATGGCTGGTGGCAAGCTCAGCGAAGGATTCACCCTGGTGGAAGTACTGGTCTCGGTGCTGATCCTCGGCGTTGGCCTGCTGGGGTTGGCCGGACTGCAGAACGTCGGTATCAGCGCCGGCTACAGCGCGCTGCAGCGCTCCCAGGCGTCCTGGCTGGCCAGCGAGATGGCTGACCTGCTGCGCGCGAATCCCGATGCGGCCCGCGCTGGCGCCTACGACACGAACTTCCTCGACGTGGCCGCCGGATGCCCGAAAAGCGCTGGCTCGACGCGGGCGCAACTCGATCTCGGCCAGTGGCAGGCTGATGTCTGCGAGACGCTCGGTGGAACGGGGAGCGGCTTGGTGCAGGTGGCCCACAGTGGCGGCCAGTACAGCGCGCTGATTGTCGTGCGCTGGAGTGATCGACGGGCTCGCGAGCGCCTGGGGGAGGTCGGCAATGCCTGGGAAACCTTCACCTACCGGGCGGGCCTCTGATATGCACCAGCGCGGTCTTTCGCTGGTCGAGTTGCTGGTGGCCATGGCTCTCGGCTTGCTCCTGCTGACGGGTGTCATTCAGGTCGTTCTCGGCAGCAAACGCAGCTATCAGAACAGCGTCGCGCTGGCCGAGTTGCAGGAGAGCGGTCGCTTCGCGCTGGAGGCCATGGCTCGGGACCTGCGAAACGCCGGGTTCACAGGCGCCTGTACCCGTGGAATGGTCAATGCCAGTGGCATCAATGACGCGCAGTACGCCCTGGAGCGCTCGCCCATCGAAGGGTATGGCTCGGGCATGTCGGCGTCCGCCTGGGTGCCTTCCGGGCGTCTGGCGAACACCGACGCCGTGCTGCTGCGCTTTGCGTCCGACCCCGCTCTCGAGGCACGTTCGATCAGCGCAAACCGAGTGCTGCTCACCTCATCGAGTGCGGTTGCCGGGGCCTTCTATCTGCTCAGTGATCAGCAGTCCTGCCTGCTGCTGCGCAATGCCGGGAGCGCGGTGAGCCTGCTGACGGGGCGTTCGCTGGAGTACTTCCTGGCTGCCGCGACGCGGGTTTACCCGTACCGCTACGCGATTTACTGGATCGGTCGTGGTGTCGACGGAACGCCGGGGCTTTTCGTGACGGACAACAGCCAGACCTCCTTCAAGCCGAACACCGAAGAGCTGGTGAATGGCGTTGCTGGCATAAGCCTGCGCTATGGCATAGCAGGGGCGGGCAGTGAGGCGGTGGCGGCCTACAAGGCAGCGCGGGACATGACCGCCAGTGACTGGCGTCGGGTGCGCACGGTGCGCGTCAGCCTGTTGCTGCAGAGCCAGACTCGCGAGGTCGACCAGGCGCCGACGGCGCTGCAGTTCGACGGCCGCACCCTCCCGCCGAACGCGGAGCGAAGGCTGCGGCTGGTGATGAGCAGCACCATCGCGCTACGCAATCCCTCGCCATGAAAGGGGGCTCGTCGATGCGCCATGAGTTCGAGCGCGGGGCGGTGCTGCTGGTCTCGCTGGTCATGTTGTTGCTGCTCACCCTTATCGGCCTGGCGAGCATGCGCATGGTGCAGCTGGAAGAACGCATGGCCGGCAACCTGCGTGACCGGCAGATGGCCTTCCAGGCAGCAGAAGCGGCGCTGCGCGCAGGCGAAGCGGCTGCACTGGAGCGTTATCGGCACGACGGCCCCATAGCCTCTGTCGATGCTGCCGAAGGAGTGGCTGGCGGTTTTTCCGGCAGTGCGGTGCAGCCGGTTTATCGGCTGCGCTTCCTGCGCTGGCTGGCCAGCGAGGGGCTGGAAGTCGGCAAGGGCGGCGCGGCCAGTGGTGTAGCCATCGAGGTGTGCGCCGAAGGCTTTGGTGCGCGTCGCCAGCCTTCGGGGGCGCCGGTTTCCAGCGTCCGGCTGAACAGCATCTTTTTCATCCGTTAGCGCGCAGCAAGGAGGTGCTAGTGAGGCTCGGAAGACTCTGTTCCCTGATGCTGGGCGTCATGCTGGCGGGCGCGCTGTCGGCCGCTCCGGTCAGCCAGGTGCCGCTGCAGGTTGCCAGCGGTGCACCGGGCAATATCCTGTTGTTGCCATCTTCGGCCCACGGGGCGACGGCGGCGGCAGCCAATCCGAGCCCGGTCTACGTCACCGGCGAGCAGTACTTCGGTTACTTCGACCCGGACAAGTGCTACGCCTACCGTGCTGACGAAGCCGAGACGGAGCGCTATTTCCAGCCCGTCGGCCCGGCGCTGGCCCATGTCTGCCGGCAGGCCTGGAGCGGCAACTTCCTCAACTGGGCTACGGCACAGGCCATCGATGTGTATCGCGCCGTGCTGACCGGCGGCGACCGTTTTATCGACGGTGCCGCACTGACGGTGCTGCAGAAGGGGCGGAATCTGCAACGGGGCAGCGCCTTCCCGGATCGCCTGCTGCCTTTCGGCACCGTGGCGGGTGCCACGCCATTCTCTGGCGTAACGCTGTACTTGCGTGTTGCGGGAGAGGAGCGCGACCTTTTGCTGAGTCGTAGCCCGGACTTTCCCGGCGAGCCGCAGGAGCTGCCGCCCGCAGAGCCGCTATTGCCTGCGACGACCTACCGGATCGCGGTGCGCGTACAGGTCTGCGTTGCCGGCCAGTTGGAGCGTAATTGCCAGCGTTATGGCGAACACTCCAAGCCCGAGGGCGTACTGCAGGAATATGCCGGTCGCCTGCGCTTCAGCCTCTTCGGCCGGTCTGATCGCGAAACGGGAGTGGTGCTGCGCGCGCCGCAGAAATTCGTCGGGCCGTGGCTGGATGATGGACGGGATAACCCGCTGAAAGAGTGGTCGGCGCAGTCCGGAGTCTTCATCGACCGGCCGGCTGGAGTGATCGCCGCTCTCAACCGTTTCGACGAGTCCTCGTCGTTCCTGCCATTCGATGACCTGGGCGAGCTGCTCCATGCCGCCACCGGCTACCTGCGCCATCAGCGAGATCATGCGGACCCGCTTACCTACGCCTGCCAGCGCAACGTCCTGCTCGGGATTGGCGGCGCGGGTGAGGGCGAGGCCGGCGTGAGTTTGCTGCGTCTTGGTGATCCAGCGGCCGTTCAGGCGACGCAGCAGGTGACGGCCATACAGGGCGGCGCAGACTCCGCCGCTTCGCTTGCACTGGCAGGCCTGGCCTATGACGCCCATGTGCGCGATTTGCGCCCGGACCTGCCCGGCCGGCAGAGCGCCGCCACCTACTGGCTGGCGTCTTCCCGTGAGGTGGACGGGCCGGGCAACGCCCTGTGGTTGGCGACCCAGTACGGCGGCTTTGCCATCCCGCGCGGCTATTCCTTTGTGCGCGCATCACCGCTGCCGGCAAGCGCGTGGCAGGGCATGGATGGCTGGCCGCTCAACCTGCTGAAACTCGCCGACCCTGACCCGCTGCGCGATGAACTGAAACAGGCGTTCGCCCAGGCAGCCGACGATGAGCCGAGGAGCACCGGCAATTTCAGCGCCGGCCCGAACCCCGGCGAGTGGTTCAGTACGCTGCTGGCCGGGCGGCGCTGGAGCGGCGACCTGCAGCTATGGCGCGAAGGCGAGTGGCTGCCGCAGTGGTCGGCCGCCCGGAAGCTGGACGAGCAGAGCGAAGCGCAAGTGGCCGGACGGAACATTCTCACTGTACGGCCCGCCGGGGCTGAGGCAGACGGATCGCTGATCGCGCGCACAGGCACGCCCTTCGCCTGGAGTGCCCTGGATGACGAACAGCGCCGCAGGTTGGGACCCGAGCAGGGTGAGTCGCTGGTTGACTACCTGCGCGGATCGCGCCTGCAGGAGCGGCGTGAGCCCGGCAGTGCGTTGCCGTTCCGCCTGCGTGACAGCCGGCTGGGCGATATCGTTGGCTCGCGCCCGGTCTATTCCTGGCACGACCCGCAGCCGTACGGCGAGCTGCCCAGGCCGGCGGGTACTGGCTACCGGGAGTTCCTTGCCAGCGAGCAATACCAGCAGCGTGCGCCGCTGGTAGCGGTGGGCGCCAATGACGGCATGCTGCATGGGTTCGATGCGCGCGATGGGCGCGAGTTGTTCGCCTATGTGCCGGCGGCGGTGCTGGGCCAGCTTCGTGAGTTGGCCGACCCCGGCTATGTCCATCGCTTTTACGTCGATGGGTCGCCCGTGGTGGGGAATGCCTGGGTCGGCGGAGAGTGGCGAACCCTGTTGGTGGGCAGCACCGGAGCGGGGGGCAACAGCCTGTTCGCGCTGGACGTGACCGACCCAGAACACGTCCAGTCGAGCAGCGTGCTCTGGGAGTTCAGCCACCCCGACCTCGGCTACACGCTGGGGCGGCCAGCCCTCATGGCCCTCGGGGCGGGAAGGTTCGTCGTGGCGGTTTCCTCCGGCGCCAGGGACCCGGAAAACCGTGGCGGGGACATCTGGCTACTCGATGCGGAGGATGGTCGTGTACTCAAGCGCATCCATTTGCCCGAGGCCGGCGACCTGGGGCCGGTCACGGCGATCAGCAGCATGGGCGATGTAACCGCCAATCGCCTCTATGTGGGCGACAGCCTCGGGAATCTCTGGCGTGTGGATCTGGCGGGCGATGCGGGTGGCGACTCGGCGATTCCACCGTCGCTGGCCGGCAAACCGTTGTTCCGGACGCGGGCGCCGGACGGGAATTCGCAGGCAATCACTGCGCCGGTGGCGGCAGCCCTGGACCGCAGTGGGCAGGTGCGAGTGTTGTTCGGCACCGGGCGCTTCTACCGTGTGGGTGACGACGAGCCCACGGCGAGGACTGAAAGCCTCTATGGCGTGCTCGACGACGGGCGGGCCTTGGTTGGGCGGTCAGAACTTCTGCCGGTACCCGGAGGGGACGGTGGTCGTGGCTGGTATCTCGACCTGTCGGCCGATGGCTGGCGCGTGGTGGAGCAGCCGCAGGTTCGTGACGGCAGGCTGGTGTTGTTCAACCTGATCGCACCGGGAGAGGACCCCTGCAGCGATCCGCTGGCTCACGCTTGGGTCGTGCTGGATACCGGCAGCGGCGAGCGGCTGGCGGGAGGTCTGCCGAGCGCTGTGATGGCAGGCAGCGACGCAGTGCAGCAGTCCAGCGGCGCGCTGCTGCAATCCGACCCGGCCGGTGCTCTGCGCATCCTGGGGGTGGATCGCGATGGCCGTCCGCAGGAGCAGGCGGTCGATCTGCCTCGCGATTCCGGGCGCAAGGCCTGGTGGGAGTCGCGTTGAAATGACATCGCCGAACGAACGTGCCGGCGGTTTCACGCTGGTAGAGTTACTGGTCTGCCTGACACTGATCGGCATCCTGTTGGGTATCGCCCTGCCGGCGTACCAGGAGTACATCCAGCGGGTGCGTCGGGTGGACGCGCAGAAATCGCTGGTGGAGTTGGCGCAATCGCTGGAGCGCTTTTATACCAGCCATGGCACCTACGTTGGCGCAACGCTGCCATTCGACCAGTCGCCACGTGATGCAGGGAAGGCCTTCTACCGCCTCGGGTTCGCCAGTGGCCCGGACGAGTCGGGCTATGTCCTGCAGGCCGAGCCGGTCGGGGCGATGGCGAGGGATGCCTGCGGGGTACTGACGCTGGCCAGCAGCGGGCTCCGTGGCGCGGCCACGGAGCGCTGCTGGTAGGCGTGTGTCAGGTCGGCGTACGGTCGACCCACTTGGGCGCGGCCAGGGGCTTCCAGGCGGCCAGGGCGCTGACCAGTTCGGCAGGCGAGGCGGCGCGTTGCAGCATGTCGCGGTGCGGCTGGCGCACGAAGCGCTCCTGCACCAGATGGTCGAGGAAGGTCAGCAGCGGGTCGAAGAAGCCGTTCACTTCCAGCAGGCCCAGCGGCTTGGCGTGATAGCCCAACTGGCCCCAGGTCCAGACCTCGAACAGCTCTTCCAGGGTACCCAGGCCGCCCGGCAGGGCGATGAAGGCGTCGCTCAGCTCGGCCATGCGGGCCTTGCGTGCGTGCATGCCGTCTACCACTTCCAGACGGGTCAGGCCGCTGTGTCCGACTTCGGCGTCCTTCAGGCTCTGCGGGATGATGCCGATGACTTCGCCGCCCGCGGCCAGCGCGGCATTGGCGACCATGCCCATCAGGCCCACGGCGCCGCCGCCATAGACCAACTGGATACCGTTTTCAGCGAGGTGTCGGCCGAGGGTTTCGGCGGCTTCCTGGTAGATCGGGGTGGCGCCGGGGCTGGCGCCGCAGAATACGCAGATGGAACGCAAGGTCATGGAGCTGTCCTCGTTTTGCTGGCCTGGTCTTGCAGGCCGTCAGGTTACCGACTGCGAGGAAAGCGACCAAGCCGAATTCAGTTGTCCTGGCAGCCGCCGGCGGATGCGCCGAGTGCGTAGCAGGCGAGCAGCTGCTGTAGCAGCGGGCTTTGTAACAACGCGAGACGGTGCATGGCGCGAACTCCTGTGGTGCCGGGGGATGGCGTCTATGCTAGGCGGGGTGCGCTGATCTGCCTCGTTGATCCTGCTGATCGACCTGATAGACAGTTCGAAGCTTGGCTCGTGGCCGATGGCCATTGATGCAGATCAGGGGAACCCCGATAGCGTTCGGGCAGTCTTCCCCTTCAGGATTCTCCGCCCAACCTGCCTAGGAGGCATGTCATGTTCCGTAAACTCGCCGCTGTATCCCTGCTTGGCCTGTTCAGTGCCCCGCTGCTGGCCGCCGAATGCTCCGTGGACATCCAGGGCAACGACCAGATGCAGTTCAGCACCAACGCCATCAGCGTCGACAAGAGCTGCAAGACCTTCACCGTGAACCTGTCCCACCCGGGCAGCCTGCCGAAGAACGTGATGGGCCATAACTGGGTCCTGACCACCGCCGCCGACATGCAGGGCGTAGTGACCGACGGCATGGCCGCCGGTCTGGACAAGAACTACGTCAAGGACGGCGACACCCGCGTGATCGCCCACACCAAGATTATCGGCTCCGGTGAGAAGGACTCGGTGACCTTCGACGTCTCCAAGCTGAAGGCTGGCGATGAATACGCCTTCTTCTGCTCTTTCCCGGGCCACTCGGCCATGATGAAGGGCACCCTGGCGGTGAAGTGATCCCGCTTTCGCTCGAAAGCGTGTGATCCGGAAAGCCCGACCCATGGTCGGGCTTTTTATTTCACACAAGCAGGGTAGGGTGTGGGCGTGGTTGAAATCGCAACGAGGGACTCATGTACCACGGTGAACGCTTCAACGCCTGGACTCACTTGATTGGCGCGGTGTTGGCGCTGGTGGGCGGCATCTGGCTGCTGGTGGCCACCAGCCTGGTGGGCGAGCCGCTGCGCATCGTCAGCGTGGCGGTGTACGGCACGACGCTGACCCTGCTCTACAGCATCTCGACGCTCTACCACAGCGTGCGGGGGCGGGCGAAGGTCATCCTGCGCAAGCTCGATCACCTGTCGATCTACCTGCTGATCGCCGGGAGCTACACGCCGTTCTGCCTGGTGACCTTGAAGGGGCCCTGGGGCTGGACGCTGTTCGGCATTGTCTGGTCGATGGCAGTGATCGGCATGCTGCAGGAGATCAAGCCACGCTCTGAGGCGCGGGTGCTGTCGATCATCATCTACGCAGTGATGGGCTGGATCGTGCTGATCGCGGTCGGTCCGCTGTACCGCGCATTGGGTGGCGCGGGTTTTGCCTGGCTGGTCGGCGGCGGGGCCTTCTACACCATCGGCATCATCTTCTTCGCCTACGACAGCCGCTTCCGCCACTGGCATGGCATCTGGCACCTGTTCGTGATCGCCGGCAGCCTGCTGCACTTCATCGCCATTTGGCGCTACGTCATTCCCCAGCACTGAACCCTTGAACTGGTTGGCGCGGGACTTCTCCCGCGCCAACAGCGGCCGTTCGCTTACGGCGCGGTGGGCAGTGCGCGCTTGTGACGGGTCTTCTCGAAGGTGCGGACGATGATGTCGAAGGCCTCCTGGCCGACATCCAGGCCGTGCAGGAAGGCATCGATCTCCTTGTAGGTCACGCCGTGGGCGTGCTCGTCCGGCTTGCCGGGAGCGAGGTCTTCGAGATCGGCGGTCGGCACCTTCTCCACCAGATGTTCCGGCGCGCCGAGGCTGCGGGCGATGCTGCGCACCTGGTTCTTCACCAGACCGGTGAGCGGGGCGAGGTCGCAGGCGCCGTCACCGAACTTGGTGAAGAAGCCCATCACCGCCTCGGCGGCGTGGTCGGTGCCGACCACCAGGCCAGCGCGGGCGTTGGCGATGGTGTACTGGGCGACCATGCGGATGCGTGCCTTGGTGTTGCCCAGGGCGAAGTCGCGGGTGGCCGGTGCCAGGCCTTCCAGTGCCTGGGTCTCGGCGGCCAGCGCCTGCACGGACGGGCCGATGTTCACGGTATGGCGCTCGTCGGGGGAGATGACGTCCACCGAATCCTGGGCATCCTGCTCGTCGCCCTGCACGTTGTATGGCAGGCGCACGGCGAGGAAGCGGTAGTCCTGGTTGCCGGTCTCGGCGCGCAGGCCCTCCACGGCGCGCTGGCAGAGCATGCCGGCAGTGAGCGAGTCGACGCCGCCGCTGATGCCCAGCACCAGGGTCTTCATCCCCGAACCCTGCAGGCAGTCCTGGATGAAGCGCACGCGCCGCTGGATCTCGGCCTGCAGCTCGGCGTCGGACTGGAAGGGCGGCTGCACGTTGAGTTCTCTGGCGATGGCGGCCTGTCTGTCTTTCATCTGGAGGGCTCCTGTGGAAAGCGGAAAATGGGTTACACCGGCACCTTGAACACGTGGCGCAGGTAGGCGACGAAGTTCTCGTCGCGGCATTGGGTCTTGCCCGGGGTGTCGGAAATCTTCGCCACGGGGTGGCCATTGCAGGCCGTCATCTTGATCACGATGTTCATCGGTTCCACCCCGGGGATGTCGCAGGTCAGGTTGGTACCGATGCCGAAACTGACGTTAATCTTGCCACGCAATGCACGGAAGAGCTGCAACGCCTTGGGCATGTCGAGGCCGTCGGAGAACACCAGGGTCTTGGTCATCGGGTCGATTCCCAGCCGGCGGTAGTGGGCAATGGCCTTCTCGGCCCAGACCAGCGGGTCGCCCGAGTCGTGGCGCAGGCCATCGAAGAGCTTGGCGAAGTACAGGTCGAAGTCGCCCAGGAAGGCGTCCATGGTAATGCAGTCGGTCAGCGCGATGCCCAGCTGGCCGCGGTATTCACGCACCCAGCAGTCCAGCGCGGCGATCTGGCTGTCGATCAGCCGCGGGCCCAACTGCTGGTGCGCCATCAGCCATTCGTGGGCCATGGTGCCGATGGGCTTGACGTCGAATTCGCGGGCCAGGTGCACGTTGCTGGTGCCGACGAAGCGGCCGGGGAAGTCGCGCTTGAGGATGTGCACGACTTCTTCCTGGGTGCGGTAGGAGAAGCGCCGGCGGGTACCGAAGTCGGCCACCTGGAATTCCTTCAGTTCCTCCGCGCTGGCGTTGCCGGCGAGCCAGTCGAGCTTGCGGTAGAGCTGCTCGCCGACCTGTTCCAGCACGACTTCGCGGTAGCGATAGCGGTTGCGCACTTCGCTGACAATGGCCAGCAGCGGCACCTCGAAGAGGATCACGTGAAGCCACGGCCCGCGCAGGCGGATGGCCAACTGGCCGTCCTCGATGCTGGTGTGCACATAGCGCAGGTTGAAGCGGAACAGGCTGAGGAAGCGGATGAAGTCCGGCTTGATGAACGGGATGCGTTCGAGGAAGGCGAGCTGGTCCGGCGTGGTTTCCAGCTCGGCCAGGCGCTCGATCTGGTAGCGGATTTCCGCCAGGTACGGGCGCAGGTCTTCGGCGTTGCGGCAGCGGAACTCCCACTCCACCTCGGCGTTGGGGTAGTTATGCAGCACCGCCTGCATCATCGTCAGCTTGTAGAAGTCGGTGTCCAGCAGGTTCTGCACGATGCTCTCGGCAAACACGCTCTCGGCCATGATCAGTTCTCCCTGATGCCCCACAGGGCGTCGTCCAGTTCGTTCTCGTTCGCGGAGAGGATCACCCCGGCGCTGCGCATTTCTTCGCAGGCGGCCTTCGCGGTGTCCTCCGCGATGGCGCGGCAGGCCGGCAGGTACAGCAGCACCTGGAAGCCGGCGCGGCGCAGTTGCAGTGCGGTGGTCTTCACGCAGTAGTCCAGCGCCAGGCCGCCCACCAGCACGTGGCTGACCGCGTTCTGCCGCAGGTATTCGATCACCCCGGTGCTGCGCCGTTCCGCCAGGTCGTGGTAGCACGCACCGTAGGGGTGCAGGTCCGGCTCCACGCCCTTCCAGATGAAGAAGTCGTAGTCCATCGGCCTGGGCAGCTCGTCCAGCAGCTCGAAGCCCGGCGTGCCCGGCACGCAGTGGCTGACCCAGGTGAGGTCGGCATTGGGCAGGGCGAGCGGCTGCAGCATCTGTGCCGGCTCGCTCACCACCCAGGGCGCTTGCGGGCTGTGGGCGTCCTTGCTGCCCAGGCGCAGGCTGGCGCGTTCGGCCATCAGGTTGAGGGCGCTGCCGATGGCGTCACCGCCGGGCACCGGCAGTTCATTAGGGCAGAGCGGGGTGAAGCTCTTCTGGGCGTCTACATCGAAGCTGGCGATCAGGTTCATGGAAGCCTCCGCTTGACCGTTGGTGGTCTGTCGTGGCTACATAATTCACGACATGAAATAAGTCGTCAAGCAGAAAGATTGAAAATCATGAGAGGTGGAAGATGCTTTCTGTACATGGTGAAATAAGTCACAGGGCTTCTTCCGGCGAGGAAGCATTCGAGGAGCATCGATGAGTACCGCTGAAGTGCTGGCCACCGTGGATATCGTGGCGCTGCGCCTGAACGCTGAGCGCGGGCTGGAGCTGCTGCTGATCCGTCGCGCCCAGGCGCCGTTCGAGGGGCAGTGGGCGCTGCCCGGCGTGCTGATCAATGGCCGCTGCGCCGACCATGGCCTGGATGATGCCGCCTTGCGTGCGCTGCGCGAGAAGGCGCGGGTGAAGCCGGCGTACATGGAGCAGGTGGCGACCGTGGGCAATGCGGTGCGTGACCCGCGCGGCTGGTCCCTGAGCGTGTTCTACCTCGTGCTGGTGGCGCCAGATACTGGACTGGCCGCCGACGACCTGGATTTCGTGCCGCTGGATGCCGTGCGCGGCGAGCGCTTCGCCTTGCCCTTCGACCACACCCAACTGGTGCAGCAGGCCTGCGAGCGGCTGGCGGGCAAATCGGTGTACAGCGCGCTGCCGCTGCACCTGTTGCCGGAGCGCTTCACCGTGGCGGAGGCGCTGAAGGCCTTCGAATGGTCCATTGGCGAGGAAGTCCAGCATTCCAGCCTGCGCGGCCGACTGGAGCGGATGAAGGCGGCGGGCTGGGTGGAAGACACCGGCGAACGCCACCAGCCGCCGATGGGGCGGCCGCAGCATGTCCTGCGCTTCACGCCCCAGGGGGATGGGGCGTTTGTGTTTGATCGGAGTTTGTTGGTCTGAAATTCCGGCGCGGGGGCCTCCCCTCACCCTAACCCTCTCCCGGAGGGAGAGGGGACTGATCGGAGCAGGATCACTCCACGTCATCCGCCGGCACGGGCGGCTCCCTCTCCCCATGGGAGAGGGCTGGGGTGAGGGGCTCTTACGAGCGCAGATACTTACCCTTCCATCCGCTCCCCGATCCACTCCACGAACGCCCTGACCTTGGGCACCGCCGCCGCATGCTCGGGGTACGCCAGGTAGTAGCCGCTGCGGCTCTGCAGGCCGTGCTGCCAAGCGATCACCAGCTTGCCTTCGCTCAGCTCCTCTTCCACCAGGAACCTCGGCAGCAGCGCCACGCCGCAGCCGGCTTGCGCTGCGCGGATGCACATGTAGAAGGTGTCGAAGCGCGGTCCGTGGTAGCTGTGCTCGCTGTGCTGGCCGAGGCTGAGGAACCACTCGTGCCAGGCTTCCTGGCGCGTGGCGTTCTGCAGCAGGACCAGGTCCGCCAACTGGGTCGGGTCGCTCAGCGGTTGCGCCGGCAGGATCGCCGGTGAGCACACCGGCACCATCTCCTCGCCGAACAGCGCCACGCACTCGGCGCCGGGCAGAGTGGCGGCGCCGAAGAAGAACGCGATATCGCAGCGCGATTGCAGGAGGTCGCCGGGCTCCAGTTCCTGGCGCAGGTCCAGGTGGATGTTCGGGTGGCGATGGCGCCAGCCGTTCAGCCGCGGGATCAGCCAGCGTGCGCCGAAGGTCGGCGGCGTCGCCACGCGCAGCACTTCGGTCTCGCCGCCGTAGGACAGCAGGTAGTGGGTGGACATCTCCACCTGCGTGAGGATCTTGCGCACCTCCACCAGGTACAGGTCGCCCGCCGGGGTCAGTTGCAGCCGGCGGCGTACGCGGCGGAACAGCAGGTGCTGGAGCATTTCCTCCAGCTGCGCCACCTGCTTGCTGACCGCGCTCTGGGTCAGGTTCAGCTCCTCGGAGGCACGGGTGAAACTCAGGTGCCGCGCCACCGCTTCGAAGCATTGCAGGGCGGTCATGGACGGCAGGTGGCGTTTGCTCAGCATGGCGGGCAGTTCATGAATTTACGGAATGATGTGCATAGGAAACGTCGTTTGTTGTGCCTCGGCAAGCCGTTTATTACTGCTGGCATTCCGTCAGGTCATCTGAAAAGAACTGGAGTCCGCATGATTTCCGCACTGCTCGAATCCCTCGGCGTCGACGCCCGCCTGGTCACCGGTGGCGATCAGGTCATCCACTCTCCCATCGACGGCCGCCGCCTGGGCGCGGTGCGCCTGGAAAGCGCCGCCGAGGTGGAGCAGAAGATCGGCCGCGCCGCCCATGCCTTCGACGCCTGGCGCAAGGTGCCGGCGCCGCGCCGTGGCGAACTGGTGCGCCTGTTCGGCGAGGAACTGCGGGCGAGCAAGGCGGCGCTGGGCGAACTGGTGTCCTGGGAGGCCGGCAAGATCACCCAGGAAGGCCTGGGCGAAGTGCAGGAGATGATCGATATCTGCGACTTCGCCGTCGGCCTGTCGCGCCAGCTCTACGGCCTGACCATCGCCTCCGAGCGCCCCGGCCACCACATGCGCGAGACCTGGCATCCACTGGGCGTGGTCGGGGTGATCAGCGCCTTCAACTTCCCGGTCGCCGTGTGGTCGTGGAACACCGCGCTGGCGCTGGTCTGTGGTAACTCGGTTGTGTGGAAGCCATCGGAGAAGACCCCGCTCACCGCGCTGGCCTGCCAGGCGCTGTTCGAGCGCGCACTGAGCAAGTTCGGTGACGCCCCGGCGCACCTGAGTCAGGTGGTGATCGGTGATCGCAGCGCCGGCGAAGCGCTGGTGGACGACGTGCGCGTCGCCCTGGTCAGCGCCACGGGCAGCACCCGTATGGGCCGCGAAGTCGGCCCGCGCGTGGCGGCCCGTTTCGGCCGCAGCATCCTCGAGCTGGGTGGCAACAACGCGATGATCCTGGCGCCCAGCGCCGACCTCGATATGGCCGTGCGCGCCGTGCTGTTCAGCGCTGTCGGCACCGCCGGGCAGCGCTGCACCACGCTGCGCCGGCTGATTGCCCACGAGTCGGTGAAGGACGAGTTCGTCAGCCGCCTGAAGACTGCCTACGCCAAGGTGCGCATCGGCCATCCGCTGGAAGGCAACCTGGTCGGCCCGCTGATCGACGAGCGCAGCTTCCTCGCCATGCAGGGCGCGCTGGAGCAGGCGCGTGGTGAGGGCGGCGTGGTGTTCGGCGGCGAGCGTCAGCTGGCCGACAAATTCCCCGGGGCCTACTACGTGTCGCCGGCCATCGTCGAGATGCCCGAGCAGAGCGATGTGGTGCGCAGCGAGACTTTCGCGCCGATCCTCTACGTGGTGCCCTACCAGGACTTCAACGATGCGGTGGCGCTGAACAACGGCGTGCCCCAGGGCCTGTCGTCTTGCATCTTCACCACGGACCTGCGCGAGGCGGAAGCCTTCATCTCGGCGGTGGGCAGCGACTGCGGCATCGCCAACGTCAACATCGGCCCCAGCGGCGCGGAGATCGGCGGCGCCTTCGGTGGCGAGAAGGAAACCGGCGGCGGCCGCGAGTCCGGCTCCGACGCCTGGAAGGGCTACATGCGCCGGCAGACCAACACCGTGAACTACTCGCGGGAACTGCCGCTGGCCCAGGGCATAGTCTTCGACTGAGGCCGAGTTTCCGCTCGCTCAACGTAGGGCGAATAACCGCTTGCGGTTATCCGCCCTACGAGAAACACGCAGTACAGAGTCATTCACAAAGGTTCGCGTAGAAGGATCGCTGGATGTCGCTTCGCCAAGAGTGTCTGTGGGAGCACCTGACTCCCGACCGCCCGGAAGCCCCGGAGCTGCGAGGGGATCGCAAGGTCGACGTGTGTGTCATCGGCGCGGGCTTCACCGGCCTGTCCGCCGCGCTGCATCTGCTGGAACGCGGCCAGAAGGTCTGCGTGCTGGAAGCCCACACCACCGGGCATGGTGGCTCGGGGCGCAACGTCGGGCTGGTCAACGCCGGCCTGTGGATTCCCCCGGACGAGATCGAAGCCGGCATGGGCGCGGAGATCGGGCAGCGGGTCAACCGCATGCTCGGCAACGCGCCCTCGCTGGTGTTCTCGCTGATCGACAAGTACGCCATCGATTGCCAGGCGCGCCGCGAAGGCACGCTGCACATGGCGCACAACGCCCGTGGCCTGGCGGACCTGCGCAGCCGCTGCGAACAATGGGGCCGCCGCGGGGCGCCGGTGGAACTGCTCACCGGCGCCGACTGCGAACAGGCTTGCGGCACCGACAGGATTGCTGGCGCACTGCTGGACCGCCGCGCCGGCACGCTCAATCCCATGGGCTACGTCAGCGGCTTGGCCCGCGCGGTGGTCGGCCTGGGGGGCGAGTTGTACCACCATTCCCCGGTGGTCGGCCTGGTGCGTGTGGGCAGCGCGTGGAACGTGATCACTGCTGGCGGCGTGGTCACCGCCGACAAGGTGGTGATCGCCTCCAGCGCCTACACCGAAGGCGAGTGGACGCAGCTGCGCCGCACGTTCTTCCCCGGTTACTACTACCAGGTTGCCTCGCGCCCGCTGGAGGGCGCAGAAGCCGCGCGCATCTTGCCGGGCGGGCAGGGCTCCTGGGATACCCGCCAGGTGCTCAGCAGCATCCGCCGCGATGCAGACGGGCGCCTGCTGCTCGGCAGCCTCGGCAAGGGCACCGGCAAGCCGGCGTGGTTCCTCAAGAGTTGGGCCGACCGCATCCAGCAGCACTACTTCCCCAGGCTGGGCAAGGTGGACTGGGAGTTCACCTGGACCGGCTGCATCGACTTCACCCCCGACCACCTCATGCGCCTGTTCGAGCCGGCGCCGGGGCTGGTCGCCATGAGCGGCTACAACGGCCGTGGCGTCACCACCGGCACGGTGGTGGGCAAGGCCTTCGCCGACTTCCTGCTGGACGGTGACGCCAGCGCCTTGCCGATGCCGCTCAGGCCCATGGAGGAAATCTCCGCGGTGGGCCTGCGCAGCTGTCTGTACGAAGCCGGCTTCTCCCTCTACCACGCCGGGCAATGCCTGCGGGTGGTGATCTGACGCTGCTCAAGGCGGGGCGAGGGCCGCCCCGGTTTGACCCGCCAACGCTCGCTGCACTTTGGTCTAGCCTCTTATGGTGCGTTACCCCGACGGGTCTGCACCGCGGATGTGCAGTTCGGTGACAGCGATGGTTACGGTTGGGGTTGCGCCTGTGGTGGCTGGAAAAAGCCAGCTCACGGGAAGTCGGGTTGCACCCTTTTGCCTGCCGGGTTGCACCTTATGCTTTCAATGGGTTGCACGTGTCTAGCACTTGATGTCTGCCAGCTCGGGCTGTTTTCGCTGTAGGACTTGGTTAATAACAAAAACGAATGGCACGCCGCTTGCTGTTGATTGATCGCTAAGTCGCTGAATCGCTACACGAGAAATCGCCAACAAGAAATACAACGCGCCATTACAAAAACCCTCAGGAGCAAAACTCCATGTCGCAGAAGATTTTCAGAAAAGGCTTTCTGGCTCTGGCGGTAACCACCGCACTGGGCGTGTCTTCCGTAGTACAGGCCGATGTCGTTATCGGGGTCGCGGGTCCGCATACCGGGGCGAACGCCTCGTTCGGTGAACAGTACTGGCGCGGCGCCAATATGGCCGCCGACGCAATCAACGCCGCCGGTGGCGTCAATGGGGAAAAGATCAAGCTGGTGAAGGCCGACGACGCCTGTGAGCCGAAGCAGGCCGTGGCCGTTGCCAACCGTCTGGTTGACCAGGACAAGGCCGTGGGTGTCGTCGGCCACTTCTGTTCCTCCAACACCATTCCCGCCTCCGAGGTCTATGACGAGGCCGGCCTCATCACCATCACCCCCGGCTCGACCAACCCGAAAGTCACCGAGCGTGGCCTTGCCGGCATGTTCCGCATGTGCGGACGCGACGATCAGCAGGGCGTGGTCGCCGGCAACTACATCGTCAACGTGCTGAAGGCCAAGAAAGTCGCGGTTATCCACGACAAGGACACCTATGGCCAGGGCCTTGCGGACGCGACCAAAGCGCAGCTGAACAAGCTGGGCGTCACCGAAGTGCTCTACGAGGGTCTGACCCGCGGTGAGAAGGACTTCAATGCCCTGGTCACCAAGATCCGTTCCTCGGGCGCGGAAGTGGTGTTCTTCGGCGGCCTGCACCCGGAGGCCGGTCCGCTGGTCCGGCAGATGCGCGAGCAGGGCCTGACCACCGTGTTCTTCTCCGACGACGGCATCGTCACCGACGAACTGGTCACCACCGCCGGCGGCCCGCAGTACACCAAGGGTGTGCTGATGACCTTCGGCGCCGACCCGCGCCTGATTCCCGAAGGCAAGGCCGTGGTGGACAAGTTCCGCGCCAGCGGCTTCGAGCCCGAAGGCTACACCCTGTACGCCTACGCCTCGGTTCAGGCACTGGCCGCCGCCTTCAACGGCGCTGGCAAGAACGATCCCCAGGCGGCCAGCAAATGGCTGCACACCCACCCGGTCGACACCGTCATGGGCAAGAAGGAGTGGGATGAGAAGGGCGACCTGAAGGTCTCCGACTATGTCGTCTACCAGTGGGACGACAAGGGCAAGTACCACCAGTTGGAGAAACAGAAGTAAGGGGCCGGCTCCTGTCGAGGCTCCCGAGCTTCACCGGCCAGGCCCGCCTGGCCGGTGAAGCGGTGCCCCGCGCAGCGATTGCGCACCCCGTGCGATCTGCCGGCGCCGCCACGAGCGGTGCCGGTATCCCCGCAGGTCGGCGCTTGCCCGGCGACGGTCACGAGCCGTTCAGCCCGCTTGCCGCCAGCCTTCCCTGCCCTGTCTGTGTGAGTACCCAATCGTGGACGGTATTTTCCTCCAGCAAATGATCAACGGGCTGACCCTGGGGTCGGTCTACGGCCTGATCGCCATCGGCTACACGATGGTCTACGGCATCATCGGCATGATCAACTTCGCCCATGGCGAGGTGTACATGATCTCCGCCTACCTCTCCGCTGTCGGCCTGGCACTGCTGGCCTTCTTCGGGTTGCAGTCGTTCCCGCTGCTGATCCTCGGCACGCTGGTCTTCACCATCTTCGTCACCGGCGTCTATGGCTGGGTGATCGAGCGCATCGCCTACAAGCCGCTGCGCAACTCCACGCGCCTGGCTCCGCTGATCTCCGCCATCGGCATGTCGCTGATCCTGCAGAACTACGTGCAACTGGCCCAGGGCCCGCGCCAGCAAGGCGTGCCGACCCTGCTCGACGGCGCCTTCAAGTTCCACATCGGCGAAGGCTTCGTGCAGCTGACCTACACCAAGGTGTTCATCCTCATCGCCGCCTTCGTCGGCATGGCGGTGCTGACCTACGTGATCCAGTACACCAAGCTCGGGCGCATGTGCCGCGCCACCCAGCAGGACCGCAAGATGGCCTCGATCCTGGGGATCAACACCGACCGGGTGATCTCCTACGTGTTCATCATCGGCGCCGCCATGGCCGCGCTGGCCGGCGTGCTGATCACCATGAACTACGGCACCTTCGACTTCTACGCGGGCTTCATCATCGGCATCAAGGCGTTCACCGCCGCCGTGCTCGGCGGCATCGGCTCGCTGCCCGGTGCGATGCTCGGCGGGCTGATCCTGGGCGTGGCCGAGGCGCAGTTCTCGGGCATGGTGAATACCGACTTCAAGGACGTGTTCGCCTTCGGCCTGCTGGTGACCATCCTGATCTTCCGGCCGCAAGGGCTCCTGGGTCGTCCCCAGGTGTCGAAGGTGTAAGCATGATGTCCGCCTCCCAGACTTCAGCCGCGCCCAAGACTGCGCGCATCGATATCAAGAAGAGCCTGGTCGACACCGTGCTCGCCGGTCTCATTGCCCTGATCGTCTTCGGCCCCATCGTCGGCATCGTGCTCGACGGCTACAGCTTCAAGCTCGAACCGGTGCGCCTCGCCTGGATGATCGGCGCGGTGATGCTCGGCCGCCTGCTGCTCAGCCTGTACCTGCAGACCCCGGCCGGCAGCCGCATCATGGACCGCTTCGAAAGCTCCGACTCGGGCATCAGCGTCCTGCCGCCGGGCTACAAGACGCGCCTGCGCTGGATAGTCCCGCTGGTGATCCTCGCCGCGGTGATCTTCCCGTTCTTCGCCAGCAAGTACCTGCTCACCGTGATCATCCTCGGGCTGATCTATGTGCTGCTGGGCCTGGGCCTGAACATCGTGGTCGGCCTCGCCGGCCTGCTCGACCTCGGCTACGTGGCCTTCTACGCCATCGGCGCCTATGGCCTCGCGCTGGGCTACCAGTACCTGGGCCTGGGCTTCTGGACGGTGCTGCCGCTGGCGGCCATCGTCGCCGCGCTGGCGGGGGCGCTACTGGGCTTCCCGGTGTTGCGGATGCACGGTGACTACCTGGCCATCGTGACCCTGGGCTTCGGCGAGATCATCCGCCTGATCCTCAACAACTGGCTGTCCTTCACCGGCGGCCCGAACGGCATGCCGGTGCCGTCGCCGACCTTCTTCGGCCTCGAGTTCGGGCGCCGGGCGAAAGAGGGCGGCACGCCGATCCACGAGTTCCTCGGCATCGATTACAACCAGAACTTCAAGTTCCTGTTCATCTACGTGGTGCTCTTCCTGGTGGTGCTGCTGGTGCTCTACATCAAGCACCGGCTGACCCGCATGCCGGTCGGCCGCGCCTGGGAAGCGCTGCGCGAGGACGAGATCGCCTGCCGCGCCATGGGCCTGAACCACGTGCTGGTGAAGCTCTCGGCGTTCATGCTCGGCGCCTCCACCGCAGGCCTGGCCGGGGTGTTCTTCGCCAGCTACCAGGGCTTCGTCAACCCGTCGTCGTTCACCTTCTTCGAGTCCGCGCTGATCCTCGCTATCGTGGTGCTGGGCGGCATGGGCTCGACGGTGGGAGTGGTGATCGCCGCCTTCGTCCTCACTGTGGCGCCGGAACTGCTGCGCAGCTTCGCCGATTACCGCGTGCTGCTGTTCGGTATCCTCATGGTGCTGATGATGATCTGGCGTCCGCGCGGGCTGATCCGCATCAGCCGCTCGGGCTTCGCCGTCCGCAAGGGGGTGGCGCCATGAGCGGTGACAAGATCCTCAGCGTCGAGCACCTGATGATGCACTTCGGCGGCATCAAGGCGCTCAACGACGTCAACCTCGACGTGGAGCGCGGCTCCATCACCGCGTTGATCGGCCCCAACGGCGCCGGCAAGACCACCGTGTTCAACTGCCTTACCGGCTTCTACAAGGCCACCGGCGGCAACATCCTGCTCAACACCCAGGGCGGCACCACCGACGTCATCAAGGTGCTCGGCCAGCCGTTCCAGGGCGGCGATTTCGTCAACCCGGCGCAGTTTGGTAACCGCCTTTACTACAAGATGTTCGGCGGCACCCACCTGGTGAACCGTGCCGGGCTGGCGCGCACCTTCCAGAACATCCGGCTGTTCCGCGAGATGTCAGTGGTGGAGAACCTGCTGGTGGCCCAGCACATGTTCGTCAACCGCAACCTCATCGCCGGCGTGCTCAACACCCCCGGCTACCGCCGCGCGGAAAGCGAGGCGCTGGACCACGCCTTCTACTGGCTGGAAGTGGTGGACCTGGTGGACTGCGCTAACCGCCTGGCCGGCGAGATGTCCTACGGGCAGCAGCGCCGCCTGGAGATCGCCCGCGCCATGTGCACCCGGCCCGAGCTGATCTGCCTCGACGAACCCGCCGCCGGCCTGAACCCGGCCGAAACCCAGGCGCTGGCGCGCATCGTGCGCTACCTGCGCGACCACCACGGCATCACCGTGCTGCTGATCGAACACGACATGGGCATGGTGATGAACATCTCCGACCACATCATCGTGCTCGACCACGGTGTGGTCATCGCCCGTGGCGCGCCGGACGAGATCCGCCACAACGAGAAAGTGATCGCCGCCTATCTCGGCGCAGACGAAGAGGAGCTGGCATGACGGCGCCGATGTTGGAATTCCGTGAGGTCGATGTGTTCTACGGGCCGATCCAGGCGCTGAAGAAAGTCTCGCTGACCGTCAACGAAGGGGAAACCGTGGCGCTGATCGGCGCCAACGGCGCAGGCAAGTCGACGCTGCTGATGTCGATCTTCGGCCAGCCGCGCGCAGCCGGCGGCGCGATCCTCTACAAGGGCCAGGACATCCGCCACAAGTCCGCGCACTACGTGGCCTCCAACGGCATCGCGCAGTCGCCGGAAGGGCGACGGGTGTTCCCCGACATGACGGTGGAGGAGAACCTGCTGATGGGCACCATTCCCGTCGGCATGGACCACGCCCAGGAGGACATGCAGCGCATGTTCGACCTCTTCCCGCGCCTGAAGGAGCGGCGCAACCAGCGCGCCATGACCATGTCCGGCGGCGAGCAGCAGATGCTCGCCATCGCCCGCGCGCTGATGAGCCGGCCCAAGCTGCTGCTGCTCGACGAACCCTCGCTGGGCCTCGCGCCCATCGTGGTCAAGCAGATCTTCCAGACCCTGCGCGAGCTGGCCAAGAGCGGGATGACGCTGTTCCTTGTGGAGCAGAACGCCAACCACGCGCTGAAGCTGTCCGACCGTGGCTACGTGATGGTCAACGGCGAGATCCGCCTGAGCGGCACCGGCGCCGAGCTGCTGGGTAACCAGGAGGTTCGCAACGCGTATCTGGGTGGGCACTGACGCGCCGCTGAGAATGGCGTCGGGTTCGCTCCTGATCGACAAGGGAGCGCTGCTCGCCTTCCGCCCTCTCCCTAACCCTCTCCCTGAAGGGAGAGGGGACCGTTCGGTGCAGGCTGAAACCGTGATGTCAGCCGGCACGGATAGCTCCCTCTCCCTTCAGGGAGAGGGCGGGGGAGAGGGGCTCTCAATTTGCGTACGAGGTCTCCATGCACGACCTTAAGTTCCTCACCAACGCCGACGTCGCCGCACGCCTGAGTTATCCCCAGTTGATCGAAGCCCTGCGCATCGGCCTCGCCGGACCCTGCGAAGCCCCGGTTCGCGGCTGCCATGAATTGCCCGGCAACGCCTCGCTGCTGACCATGCCGGTGTGGCGGCCGGGGCAGGACATCGGCGTGAAGCTGGTCACCGTGTTCCCCGGCAACGGCGCGAAGAACCTGCCAGCCGTGGCCGCGCTGTTCTGCCTGTTCGACGGCGAGACGGGGCACCCGCTGGCGATGCTCGAAGCCTCGGAAATGACCGCCCGGCGCACTGCCTGCACCTCTGCGCTGGCCGCCGATTACCTGGTGCGCCGCGATGCCCGCCGGCTGCTGGTGGTCGGCAGCGGCACCCTGGCGCCGCACATGGTCCGCGCCCACTGTTCGGTGCGCGAATACGAGGACGTCGCCGTCTGGGGCCGACACGAAGACAAGGTGCATGCGCTGGTGAAGCAGCTGCAGGACGAAGGCTATCCCGTCCATGCCTGCGTCGATCTGCGCGGCGGCGTGGCGGCGGCGGACTGCATCAGCTGTGTCACCACCTCGCGCGAACCCATCGTCCATGGCGCCTGGCTGCGCTCGGGCTGCCACCTCGACCTGGTCGGCGCCTTCCTGCCGTCCATGCGCGAGACCGACAGCGAAGCCGTGCGCCGTGCGCGCATCGTGGTCGATACCCGCGAAGGCGCGCTGGAAGAGGCGGGCGACCT
Organism: Pseudomonas sp. PDM17; assembly: GCF_014851985.1. Taxonomy (NCBI): domain Bacteria; kingdom Pseudomonadati; phylum Pseudomonadota; class Gammaproteobacteria; order Pseudomonadales; family Pseudomonadaceae; genus Pseudomonas; species Pseudomonas sp. PDM17. The sequence continues at coordinate 275,947 of NZ_JACVAT010000003.1, read as the reverse complement.
GCTGATCCCGATAAGCGAAGGCGTAATCGACGAGAGCGCGATCCTTTGCCAGTTGGCCGACCTCCTGCGCGGTCGCGGCGCACGCCAGGACGACAGCGAGATCACCCTGTTCAAGTCCGTGGGTTATGCACTGGAAGACCTGATCGCCGCGCGCCTGCTGCTGTCGGTGAATTAATCCAGTAAATCTGTGGGCCGGCCTGTGGATAACGTCTGGGAGAACCTCGCCAGGCCCCGTGGCCGCAGGCGCCGCTCGAGGCGGTCGTTTTCTGTTCGATCACCCCGCAACCCCTGTATGGATGGACAGGTACGGCTTCGCGGAAAAGTTCCGCAGCTCCGATAGTTGTCCCCGCCAGCCGTTGAAAGACTTGTGGATAACCTTGGGAAGAACTTCTCCAGCGCAGCGGTGGCGCGGCCTGCGGCGGGGCGCTTGAAAAACGTCCAGGAGGAAATCGGCGTTCAGCTTGCCCACAGAATCCGTGGAACAGCCTGTGGACAAGGTGGGCGCAACCTGCGGCAGGCCAGTGGCGGTGGGGCTTTCAAGCGGCTGTTCGGGTTTTATCCAGTGCGGCTGTAACGCAACGCGGCGGGTTCGGGCTGTTATGCTCGGCCGACCGACAAGAACGCGCACCGTACGATTCCCCGGCATGCATCGGCGACGGCAGTGCCCAGCAAGAGGATATCTGTGATGACTACTCCCACTCTGTTCATTACCGGCGCCACTTCCGGCTTCGGCGAAGCCTGCGCGCGGCGTTTCGCCCGTGACGGCTGGTCGCTGGTGATCACCGGCCGTCGCGAGGAGCGCCTGAATGCGCTGGCCCAGGAGCTTTCCGCCGAGACCGACGTGCTGCCGCTGGTGCTCGACGTGCGCGACCGCGCGGCGATGACCGCCGCCGTGGACAGCCTGCCGGAGAAGTTCGCCAAGCTGCGTGGCCTGATCAACAACGCCGGCCTCGCCCTGGGTACCGACCCTGCGCAGAACTGCGAGCTGGATGACTGGGACACCATGGTGGACACCAACATCAAGGGCCTGATGTACGCCACCCGCCTGCTGCTGCCGCGCCTGATCGCCCATGGCCCGGGCGCGAGCATCCTCAACCTGGGTTCGGTGGCCGGCCACTGGCCCTATCCGGGCGGTCACGTGTATGGCGCGACCAAGGCCTTCGTCGAGCAGTTCTCGCTGAACCTGCGTTGCGACCTGCAGGGCACCGGCGTGCGCGTCACCAACCTCGAGCCGGGCATGTGCGAGAGCGAGTTCTCCCTGGTGCGCTTCGGCGGTGACCAGGCGAAGTACGACAAGACCTACGCGGGCGCCGAGCCGATCCAGTCCGCGGACATTGCCGAGACCATCCACTGGATCATGAACCAGCCGCCGCACATCAACATCAACACCCTGGAAATCATGCCGGTGAGCCAGGCGTGGGCAGGGTTTGCGGTGCATCGCAAGGGGTGATGTGCGGTCGGCTAACCGTCGTACTCCGGGGTGTCCGTGCCGGGACTTCTCCCTCACCCCAGCCCTCTCCCAGAGGGAGAGGGGGCCGTCCGAGCCGGCTGACATCGAGGCTTCATCCTGCACCAAACTGCCTTCTCTCCCTCTGGGAGAGGAGCCGTCCGTACCGGCTGACGCCGAGGCTTCAACTCGCGCCGAACGATCCCCTCTCCCGCTTGCGGGAGAGGGTTAGGGTGAGGGGCTGTTGATCTTGTAGAAACGAGCAGGTCAGCCCGCGAGCAGCCAGGCACCGGCACCCGCCGAAGCCAGCCCGGCGAAACGCACCAGCGGTGCGGCAGCCTGCGGCAGCAGGCGAACGATCCCGTAACCCGCCGCATGCAGCGCCGCAGTCGCGCCGACGAAGCCGGCGGCGTACAGCCACGGGCTGCTCAGCTCCGGCAGTTCCAGCCCGTGGGCCACGCCATGGGCGAGGGCGAACAGGGCGGTCGCGCCCATCGCCAGGAACAGCGGCGGACGCACCGCCAGTGCAACGCACAGGCCCAGCGCCAGCACGGAAGCGGCGATGCCGGTCTCCATGAACGGCATCTCCAGCCCCTCGAAGCCCAGCAGCCCGCCGATCAGCATGGTTACGACGAAGGTGCACGGCAGTGCCAGCCGCGCCGCACCTTTCTGCTGCGCGGCCCAGAGCCCGACGGCAAACATTGCCAGCAGGTGGTCGAGGCCGGTGAGGGGATGGGTGATGCCGGCAATCAGGCCGTGGTCGCCGTGGCCTGGATGAGCGAAGGCCACGGCCGGGGTGAGGAACAGCGCCAGGCTGTAGAAGGCTTTGCGCAGCTGCATGGAAAACTCCCTGGTTCTTGTGATGGAGCGTCTGGTCATGGAACGGCCGGCATCCGCGGCCGCGGAGAAGGCATCAGGCTGCGCTCAGCAGGCCCTGGCGTTCGATGAAGGTGATGATCTCGGCCAGGCCCTGGCCGGTCTTCTGGTTGCTGAAGACGAAGGGCTTGTCGCCGCGCATGCGCGAGGCGTCCTGGTCCATCACTTCCAGCGAGGCGCCCACCAGCGGGGCGAGGTCGATCTTGTTGATCACCAGCAGGTCGGACTTGCAGATGCCCGGCCCGCCCTTGCGCGGGATCTTGTCGCCAGCGGAGACGTCGATCACGTAGAGGGTCAGGTCCGACAGCTCGGGGCTGAAGGTGGCCGAGAGGTTGTCGCCGCCGGATTCCACCAGGATCAGGTCGAGGCCGGGGAAGCGGCGGTTGAGCTGGTCCACGGCCTCGAGGTTGATCGAGGCGTCCTCGCGGATCGCCGTGTGCGGGCAGCCGCCGGTTTCCACGCCGATGATCCGCTCCGGCTCCAGCGCCTCGTTGCGCACCAGGAACTGCGCGTCCTCCTGGGTGTAGATGTCGTTGGTGACCACGGCGATGTTGTAGCGCTGGCGCAGGGCGCGGCACAGCGCCAGGGTCAGGGCGGTCTTGCCGGAGCCCACCGGGCCGCCGATGCCGACGCGAAGAGGTTGAGAGTTCATGGCAGTTCTCCTAGGAGCGGAACAGACGGCTGTATTGGGTTTCGTGGGTCATGCAGGCCAGCGCGAGGCCGAAGGGCGCGCCGCCGTGGGGATCGTTTTCCAGCGCGGCCCGGCAGGCGGCGTCGAGGTCGGGGAGCAGTTGCGAGGTGAGCTTCTGCGCGGCCATCTGGCCCAGTGGCAGGGTCTTCATCAGCACCGCCAGTTGGTTCTCCAGCCAGCTCCACAGCCAGGCGCCGAGTGCCTGCTCCGGGGAGAGCCCCCAGGCGCGGGCGGCCAGGGCCCAGGCGGCGGCGAAGGAGGGCTCGCCTTGCCCGGCAAGCCACTGGCGGGCGGGCTCGTCCAGCTCGGGCAGGGCCTCGAGCAACTGGCCGAGGGAGAAGCCCATCTGCCGGTTCTCCAGGCCCAGCTCACGGGTTTCGCGGCTGGCACGATGACGCTCGGCGGCGTCGCGCAGGGCGTCCCAGTCAGCGACTTGTGCGGCACGCAACAGTTCGGCCAGCAGCGGGCCTTCGAAGCGTGCGAGGTTCAGCTGCAACTGGTCGGCGAGCCAGGTACGGGCACCGTCGGCATCCCTCACCTGGCCCTGGTCGATGGCGCTTTCCAGGCCCTGGGAGTAGCTGTAGCCGCCGATGGGCAACTGCGGACTGGCCAGGCGCAACAGCGACCAGATGGCACTCACCGGCGCACTCCGAACTGGTGCAGCTTCGGTGCGTAGTTGAATTCTTCCTCGCCGTGGTGCGAGTGGTGGTGGCCGCCGCCGTAGGCGCCGTGTTCGGGCTGGAAGGGCGCTTCGATGGCCTCCACCGTGGCGCCGAGCTGATCGAGCATGGCCTTGAGCACGTAGTCGTCGAGCAGGCGCAGCCAGCCATCGCCGACCTGCAGGGCGACGTGGCGGTTACCCAGGTGATAGGCCGCGCGGTTGAGCTCGCGGGCGTTGGTGCAGGTGACGTGGAGGAGTTTTTCCGGCGCGGCGCAGACGCGCACCACGCGGCCATCGTTGGCCAGCAGGCACTCGCCATCGGTCAGCGGCGACTGGCCGCGCTCGAGGAACAGGCCGACGTCTTCACCGGTGCTGGTGAAGCAGCGCAGGCGGCTCTTGCTGCGCGCCTCGTAATTCAGGCGCAGCTCGGCGTCCCAGTGTTCGCGGGGTTCGATGCGTTGGTGGATGACCAGCATGGCAGTGTCCGGCAGTAGCAATGGCGGTGCTACAGCAAGGGGCTTGCCAGTGCGGGGCTGCGTCAGCGCTGGCGCGGGCTGCAGCGCTTGTCCGAACGGTCAGCAATGGTGCGTGCGCGCAAGGATGGTGCGCACGAAAACGGTGCGCACCAAGGCGGGGCGCTGCGCAGGGTGCATAACCCGGAACGGGTTATCCGCCTTACGGTTTGCGAAGCCCCGTCAGGGCCGCGAACCGATCCCGGTCCAGTGCTTGGCGCCGATCATGATGAAGCGCAGCTGCTGGGTGATCTTCGCCTGGGGCGAGAGGTGAGTCGGCAGGCTGTCGGCCGGCGGGTCGATCAGCTCGGGCAGGGTGGCGAACACCGTCTTCACCACGAGGTCGGCGATCACGTCGATGTCCTGGGTGGTGAGGTGCGGCAGCTTGTTGAGCAGCGCGAGGTCGGCGGCGAGGTCGTCGGTGATGCGCTGGCGCAGGGCACCCACGGCCTGGCGGATCGGGTGCGAGCCGCCGTACTGCTCGCGGGCGAGGAAGAGGAACTGGGTGCGGTTGGCGGTGACGGCGTCGAGGAAGATGCGCACCGAGGCCTCGATCACGCCGCCCAGCTCGAACTCGTTGCGACGCACCACGCGCAGGGTCTCGCGGAAAGTCTCGTCGACATCGGCGACCAGGGCCAGGCCGAGCTGGTCCATGTCGGTGAAGTGCCGGTAGAAGCCCGCCGGCACGATGCCCGCCGTCTTCGCCACTTCCCGCAGGCTCAGGCTGCCGAAGCCGCGGCCGCTGTCCATCAGGCCGCGCGCGGCATCCATCAGGGCCAGGCGGGTCTGTTGTTTCTGTTCGGCGCGGGGAGTGGCCATACGGCAGTGCTATCCAGGGCAAAGGCGCAGGCACTCTAGCAAATGCCGGTCGGCGCGGGGGAAGTTCCTGTGGAAAATAGTGAACGAGTGTTGACTGAAAACTCCTGCTCGTGAGATTTTAAGTGAACACATGTTTACTGTTCGGTGTTCTCCCATGTCCCTGCTTCCCTTTGCCGGCCTGCGTTTCCTCTCGCCGCTGTTGTCGCCGCTGCGCGCCCTGGTGCGCGGCCAGTGGCTGCGCGAGTCGGATGTCGATGTCGCGTTGCGCGCCTGCAACCGTGGCTGGTCGCTGCGCCGCGTGTTCGCGCGGGTCGAGGCGCGGCAGTGGGTGGCGGACGACATGCTCGAACTGCGCCTGCGCCCCAACGCGCACTGGCGCGGCGCGCGGCCCGGCCAGCACCTGCAACTGTTCGTCGAGCGCGACGGTGTGCGCCACAGCCGCAGCTACAGCCTGACCCGCGTCGCCGAGGACGGCTGCCTGGAGTTCGCCGTGAAGCTGCAGCCGGGCGGGCGGATATCCACCTTCCTGCTGCAGCAGTTGTGCGTCGGTGAAGTGCTGGAGCTGGGCCTGCCGGACGGTGACCTGAGCTGGCCGGCCGATGACCGGGGCGTGTTGCTGCTGGCTGCGGGCAGTGGCCTGACACCCTTGCTCGGCCTGCTGCGCGAGGCGCTGGCGCGTGGCTACGGCGGCCCGGTAACGCTGCTGCATTACGTTCGCCAGCGCGGCCAGAAGGCCTTCGTCGATGGACTTCAGGCGCTGGCGCGGCAGTACCCGAATCTCGAACTGCGCTGGGCGCTGAGTGGCGACGCTGCGCTGGACGGCGAGTTGTCCGGGCGCTTCCAGCGCAATCACGTGGCCGACCTGGATGGCCGCCACGTGCTGGCCTGCGGCCCTGGCGGCTTCGTCGAAACGGTACGCCAGGCGCTGGGCGCGAGCAGCCGCAGCCTGCAGGTGGAAAGCTTCAGCCCGCCGGCCTGGGACGAACAAGAGCCGGCAAAGGCCGTGAGCCTGCGCTTCGCCCGTAGCGCGCTGCAGGTGACTGGTGATAGCCGCCGCAGCCTGTTGGAGCAGGCCGAATCCCACGGCCTGCGCCCGGTGCACGGCTGCCGCCAGGGCGTCTGCACCAGTTGCACCTGCACGCTGGTCAGCGGCTGCGTGCGCGACTTGCGCAGCGGCGAGCTGTTCAGCGAACCGGGCCAGCCCATCCGTATCTGCGTCAGCGCGCCCCAGGGCGACCTGACCGTCGATCTCTGATCTTCAGGAGAATGACCATGCGCGAAGATCGCGACCTCAGTGCCGCCGAACTGGCGGCCTTCGGTGACGAGCTGGACGCCCTGCGCCAGCGCACCCTGCATGACCTGGGCGAGAAAGACGCCCGCTACATCCGCCGCATCCGCGCAGCGGTGCGCTTCTGTTGCTGGAGCGGCCGTGTGCTGCTGATGGCCGGCTGGTTCCCGCCGACCTGGCTGCTGGGCACCTTTCTGCTCGGGCTGGGCAAGATCCTGGAGAACATGGAGCTGGGCCATAACGTCATGCATGGCCAGTACGACTGGATGAACGACCCGGAATTCTCCGGGCGCAACTACGAGTGGGACATCGTCGGCCCCGCGGACTTCTGGCGGCACACGCACAACCATGTGCATCACACCTACACCAACGTGCTGGGTATGGACGACGATGTGGGCTACGGCGTGGTGCGGCTGTTCCCCGAGCAGAAGTGGAAGCCGTTCTACCGCTGGCAGCCGCTCTGGGTGACGCTGCAGGCGTTGCTGTTCCAGTACGCCGTGGCGGTGCAGCACCTGCGCCTGGACAAGTACGTGAAGGGACGGATGAGCAAGGAAGAATTGCGCCCGCTGTTGCGCCAGTTCAACGCCAAGGTCGGACGCCAGTGGGTGAAGGACTACCTGGTGTTCCCGCTGCTCGGCCTGTTCACCGGCGCATTCGGCGCGGTGCTGCTGGGCAACGTCATCGCCAATCTGATGCGCAACCTGTGGACCTTCACCGTGATCTTCTGCGGCCACTTCACCGAGAAGGCAGCGGTATTCCCGCCCGAGGTGGTGCAGGACGAGACGCGTGGCCACTGGTACCTGCGCCAGCTGCGCGGGTCGAGCAACCTGGAAGGCGGCCGGCTGTTCCATATCCTCACCGGCAACCTCAGCCACCAGATCGAGCACCACCTCTATCCGGACCTGCCAGCGCGCCGCTATGCGCAGCTGTCGAAGGAGGTGCAGGCGATTGCCGCGCGCTACGGCCAGACCTACAACAGCGGCCGCCTGTCGGCGCAGTTCGCCACGGTGCTCAAGCGCATCTGGATCCATCGCCGACCGACACAGCCGGCGATCGCCTGAGGCAAATCAGGCGCGGCGGGTCAGCGGCGAGGCGATGTCCTCACGCAGGGCGCGCAGGTCGGCGGCGTCCTGGTTGAGGTGGTGGATGGACTTCAGCAGCTTCTGTCGGAGCAGGTCATCCTGGACCTGTTCGACCGCCCGCATGACTTCCAGGGCCGTGGCCTCGTTGTTGGCGGCGACGGCGTCGAGAGTCTTTCGCAGGCTGCGGGTTGCGTGGTGCACGTTGGTGATCTCCTGAAAACTGCGTGCACCCTACGACCCGAGTATTTCCAATAAATTTCAACAAGTTGCTTTCCGATCGACGGTCATGATGTCGCATCGGTGGCAGATCGATTCAGGAAAGCATGCACAGCGCCAGCAGCGGCACCAGGTTGAGCAGCAGGACGCCGATCTTGTAGACGGCCATGCCGCCGTAATGAATCGCGTCGAACCGCTCGACTGGCAGGGCGAACCAGCGCGAATGCAGGCGGTAGACGAAGTCGTGGGCGAGGGTGAAGGCGGCGAACCAGACCAGCAGGACGACGTAGTTGATCAGGGTGCAGTAGAGCAGGAAGGGCTTCAGGTCCAGGAGCGGCATGAGGATTCTCCGGCCACATACTGCATTGGAGTAGCCGCCGGGCGCAGGGTTTCACCGGTTTGCCTGCGGGCGCGTCCGATAGCCGGCGCACTGGCCGGCGGCCATAATGCGCACCTGCTGCAAACCATGTGATCTTTGCTGCATGACCGCTGTCCGATGTGCGGACGGCTAACCTTGCCGTAACACCCTCCTTCCTCCTCTGCCTGCCGGACTCGCCATGTTCAGCCCGCTCGTCACGTTTCCCGCGCTCTACACTGCCACGCTGCTGATGCTCGCCGGCTCCGGCCTGTTCACCACCTATATGGGCCTGCGCCTGACCCAGGAAGGCGTCAGCGACCTCTGGGTCGGCGGCCTGATGGCGGCGTACTACTTCGGCCTGGTCTGTGGTGGCAAGTTTGGCCACAAGCTGATCGCCGGCTTCGGCCACATCCGCTCCTACGTCGCCTGCGCCGGCATGGCCACGGTGATCGTGCTGATCCACGCGCTGGTTTCGCAGCTGGAGGTGTGGATCGTTCTGCGCTTCGTGATGGGCGCGGTGATGATGAACCAGTACATGGTGATCGAGAGCTGGCTCAACGAGCAGGCCGAAGGGCACCAGCGCGGCAAGGTGTTCGCCGGCTACATGGTCGCGGTGGACGCTGGCCTGGTCGTTGGCCAGGGCTTGCTGGCGCTGAGCCCGGCGCTGGATTACAAGCCGCTGCTGCTGGTCGCCATGTGCTTCTCGTCGTGCCTGATCCCGCTGGCGCTGACCCGTCGCGTCCACCCGGCCAAGCTGGTGGCGGCGCCGCTGGAGATCGGCTTCTTCTGGAAGCGCGTGCCGCAATCGCTGGGCACCATCTTCGTCGCCGGCCTGATGGTCGGCGCGTTCTACGGCTTGGCGCCGGTGTACGCGGCGCGCAACGGCCTGGACACCGCGCAGTCGAGCTTCTTCGTCGGCATGTGCATCGTCGCCGGCTTCTGCGCGCAGTGGCCGCTGGGCTGGTTATCGGACCGGGTCAACCGCAGCTGGCTGATCCGCGCCAACGCCTTGCTGCTGTGCCTGGCCGCGGTGCCGATGTGGGGGCTGATCGAACTGCCCTATACGCTGCTGCTGGCGAACGGTTTCGTCACCGGCATGCTGCTGTTCACCCTCTATCCGCTGGCGGTGGCGCTGGGCAACGACCACGTCGAGCAATCGCGCCGGGTGGCGCTGTCGGCCATGCTGCTGACCACCTATGGAGTCGGCGCCTGCATCGGCCCGCTGTTCGCCGGCGCGATGATGCGCCACTTCGGGCCGGGCATGTTCTACATGCTGGTCTCGGCCTATGCGCTGATCCTGATCTTCTGGGTGCAGCCCAAGCGCGTTACCGGTGTGCACCGCGTCGACGAGGCGCCGCTGCACCACGTGGCCATGCCCGACACTGTCAGCCCGATGGCGGCCGCGCTGGACCCGCGTGTCGAGGAAGTGCCGGAGGAACTGGTGGTGGAAGCGCCGGCGAGCATTGGTCGCTCCGATGGCGAGCCGGATGCTGGCGAGACGAAGCACTGATCGAATTGCGCTAACGCAGAAATGAGAAAGCCCGGCAGATGCCGGGCTTTTCTTTCGCCTGTCAGGCGTATTTCGCCTGGATCAGGAAACACGCTTGAGGTGGGCATCGAACACGGTGTCACCACCGGACTCGGCGACCATGTTGCTGTGCAGCTTGTCGATGGTGTGCTCGGAGCCGTTCTCGGCTACACGGGCGTCATCCATCTGCTTGTGCAGGCGGTCGATGGTGCGCTCGGAGCCATTGTCGGCAACGCGGGCGTCGTCCATTTGCTTGTGCAGGCGGTCGATGGTGCGTTCGGAGCCGTTGTCGGCAACACGGGCTTCAGCGCTCTTCTGCTGCAGTTGGTGTTCGTGTTGCGGGAGAGTGCGCGGGCCGTTGTTGAGGATGGCCGGGGCGGCGAAGACGGCGCTGGCGGACATCAGGGAAGTGAGTGCAAGGCTGAGGGCGATCTGGCGTTTCATGTTGTGTGGCTCCGAAAGGGGGGCGGTATGTTTTGGCTACAGGGTTATTTTCCCTTCGGATAAATCGATTTAAAAACGATGCCGGGTAATACAGAGCATCAGTGTTGTCGATTATTTAGCCGGCTAATTTCTACTATCGCCGTTAATGATGTCGCGACGAAAACCGCTCTAGGGCGGTGTTTTCAGGCGTTATTCAGGAGGTTTCAGGCAAGACGCCGTTACAAATCACGGCTGGCCTGTTATCGATGGCGGGGTTTCGCGGATTTCCAGCGATAAGAAAGCCCGGCGGAGCCGGGCTTTTCTCTCACCTTGCGGTGTACTGCCTTGGGCGTCAGGCCTTCAGGTGGGCGTCGAAGACGGTGTCGCCACCGGACTCGGCGACCATGTTGCTGTGCAGCTGGTCGACGGTGTGCTCGGAACCGTTCTCGGCCACGTTCATCTCGCTGTGCAGACGGTCGATGGTTTTGCTCGAGCCGTTTTCAGCCACGCCCAGTTGCTTGTGCAGGCGATCGACAGTCTGGCTGGAGCCGTTCTCGGCGACGTTCATTGCCTGGTGCAGGCGGTCAACCGACTGGCTCGAACCGTTTTCGGCAACGCTCATCTCGCTGTGCAGACGGTCGACGGTTTTGCTCGAACCGTTTTCAGCCACGCCCAATTGCTTGTGCAGGCGGTCGACAGTCTGACTGGAGCCGTTCTCGGCGACGTTCATTGCCTTGTGCAGGCGGTCAACCGACTGGCTCGAACCGTTTTCGGCAACGCTCATCTCGCTGTGCAGACGGTCGACGGTTTTGCTCGAGCCGTTTTCAGCCACGCCCAGTTGCTTGTGCAGGCGGTCGACGGTCTGGCTGGAGCCGTTTTCGGCGATACGGGCTTTGGCCGCGTCCAGTTGTTTCTGCTGCTGACCCAGGCTGCGTTCGGCGCCTTCCTGAACCAGGATCTGGGTCTGGCTGGCGTTGATGACAGGGGATTCCTGCTGGGAGCCGGCGAAAGCGGCATTGGCAGCAAGTACGGAGAGGGCAAAGCCAAGTACGAGGGTGCGTTTCATGATGCGGCTCCAGAAAGAGTGGGGAGTTCGTTGGACACGGACTCAGTATCTGTTCTGGATTATCGATTGGAAAACGATGCCGAAAGATAGTCGCTATCGATGTCGATGATTGTTGAATAGTATCTTTAAAATCAGATACTTGGTTGTGAAAATTGACTTCTATCAACGCCTTTGATGGGCAATATCGGTGTGATTGGTAGTATCTGATTATTCGATGTATTTGTGGGGCAGATCTGGCTCAACGGCTCTGGGATACGGGTCTTCGCCGAATGGCAGGGCGCGCAAGCACGAAGCCCGGCCGGAGCCGGGCATCGATGAGGGCGATGGAGAGGGGGTTACTTGAGGTCCTGCAGGAGGTCGGCCATGTCGTCGGCGTGCTCTTCCTCCTGGGCGAGGATTTCCTCGAACAGGCGGCGCGTGGTCGGGTCGTCGTCGCCCAGGTAGACGACGATCTCGCGGTAGCTGTCGATGGCGATGCGTTCGGCGACCAGGTTCTCGGTGATCATCTCGCGCAGGTTGGCGCCGGCCACGTATTCGGCGTGGGAGCGCTCGGTCAGCCCGTGGGGGTTGAAGTCCGGCTCGCCGCCCAGCTGCATGATGCGCTCGGCCAGCTGGTCGGCGTGCTGCAGCTCCTGGGTGGCGTGCTCGAGGAATTCGGCGGCAGCCACGCTGGCCTTCAGCCCGGTGGCCATGAAGTAGTGGCGTTTGTAGCGCAGGTAACAGACCAGTTCGGTGGCCAGCGACTCATTGAGCAGACGCAGCACGGTCTTGCGGTCGGCATGGTAGCCCTCGGTCACCGCGCCGTCCTCGATGTTCTGGCGCGCCCTCTGGCGCAGGGTCTGGACGTCGGTCAGTTGTGCCTGGTTCATCAGGTATCTCCTTAACGGCGGGCCGGCGCTGCGATGGCGCGCGGCTTGGTTCGGGTCTCAAGGGTGTGAGTCGCGGGCCGCCTTGAAAGTTTGGTTTTTTTGCCCGGCAACACCGTGGCGCACAATTGCCGCGCAGATTGCGGGAGCCATCACCTCGCTATGCTGGTCCAAGACAACAGGCCAAGGGAGAATGCCGGCCCGGCATGCTCAGGCGGCCGATGATGACCGGCAGCGGCGTGGGGACGTCGCTGCTTCCACCGACGCGGCCAGCAGGGAGTTCAGGTATGACGCGCGGGAAACGAATCTGCCTCTGGAGCTTCACGGGTTTCATCGCGGTGATCGCCGCGCTGGTGGTGTTCATCGCCACCTTCGACTGGAACCGGGTGAAGCCGACCATCAGCGAGAAGGTCTCGGCCGAGCTGGGCCGCCCCTTCGCCATCAACGGCGACCTGCAGGTGTTCTGGCGCACCGAGCCGGAAGAAGGCGGCTGGCGTGCCTATGTGCCGTGGCCGCACTTCAGCGCCGCGGACATCACCCTGGGTAACCCCGACTGGGCGGCCGGCAAGACGCGTTCGACGAACTTTGCCAGCCTGGAGAAGGTGGAGTTCCGCCTCGCCCCGCTGCCGCTGCTGTGGCAGACCGTGAACATCCCGCAGATCGTCCTCACCCGCCCCAGCGCCGATCTGCTGCGGCTCGCGGATGGGCGGGCGACCTGGACCTTCGAGCTGCCGAAAAAGGAAGAAGACCCCAACGCCCCGCCCGAGCAGTCGTCGTGGAAACTGGATATCGGCGAGATCGGCTTCGACAAGGGCAGCGTCACCCTCGATGACCAGCGCCTGAAGACTCGCCTGGAATTGCTGGTGGACCCGCTCGGCAAGCCGGTGCCGTTCGGCGAACTGGCGGGCAAGGCGCTGGCCGGCGGCGACAAGGCCGAGACCCAGGACTATGTGTTCGGCTGGAAGCTCAAGGGCCAGTACAAGGGCCTGCCGCTCAACGGCTCGGGCAAGGTCGGTGGCATGCTCGCCCTGCAGGATGCGGCCAAACCCTTCCCGGTGCAGGCCGACGTCTCCGCCGGCAGCACCCGCGCGAGCATCGTCGGCACGCTGGTCGACCCGCTGAACCTCGGCGCGCTGGACCTGCGCCTGAAACTGGCCGGCACCAGCATGGCCAATCTCTTTCCGCTCACCGGCGTGACCCTGCCCGATACGCCGGCCTACGAGACCGACGGCCGCCTGAAAGCCGAGCTGCACGATTCGGCCGGCGCGCAGTTCCACTACGAGAACTTCAACGGCAAGGTCGGCGACAGCGATCTGCATGGCGACCTGGTGTTCGTCAATCGCCAGCCGCGGCCCAAGCTCTCCGGCAAGCTGCGCTCGGACCAGTTGCGCATGGCCGACCTCGGCCCGCTGATCGGCGCCGACTCCAACAAGGAGAAGCAGGCGCGCGGCCAGAGCACCCGTCAGCCGGCGGACAAGGTGCTGCCGGTGGAGGAGTTCCGCACCGACCGCTGGCGCGCCATGGACGCCGACGTGGAGTTCACCGGCAAGCGCATCGTCCACAGCGACAAGCTGCCAATCAGCGATCTCTACACCCACCTGGTGCTCAACGACGGCCTGCTGACCCTGGAGCCGCTGCGCTTCGGCGTGGCCGGCGGCACGCTGGACTCGCACATCCGCCTGGACGGCAGCAAGACGCCGTTGCAGAGCAAGGTCCAGCTGCAGGCGCGCAGCTTCAAGCTCAAGGAGCTGTTCCCCAGCTTCGCGCCGATGCAGTCGAGCTTCGGCGAGCTGAATGGCGACGCGGCCATCAGCGGCACCGGCAATTCGGTGGCGACCATCCTCGCCGGTGCCAACGGCGAGATGAAGCTACTGATCAACGACGGGCGCATCAGCCGCAGCCTGATGGAGATTGCCGGGCTCAACGTGGGTAACTACGTGGTGAACAAGCTCTTCGGCGATGACGAAGTGAAGATCAACTGCGCCGCTGCCGACGTGGGCATCACCCATGGCCTGGCCAAGCCGCGGGTGTTTGCCTTCGATACCGAGAACGCGATCATCACGGTGGACGGCACGGCCAACTTCGCCACCGAGCAGCTGGACCTGGATATCACTCCGCAGAGTAAGGGCGTACGCATCTTCTCTCTGCGCTCGCCGCTCTATGTGCAGGGCACCTTCAAGAACCCCAAGGCGGGTGTGCATGTGCTGCCGCTGGCGGCCCGCGGCGCGGGGATGGTCGCCCTGGGCGTGGCAGTTGCCCCGGCGGCAGCGCTGCTGGCACTCGTCGCCCCGAGCAAGCAGGACGACAACCAGTGCACCGCGCTGCTGGAACAGATGAAGCAGCCGGTGAAAGCGCCCACGAAGGGCAAGTGAGCTCCTGCCGGTGACGCCAGTGCGCAGGGCGCATAACCCGGTACGGGTTATCCGCCATTCTGGCGGATAACGCTTTAGGCGTTATGCGCCCTACCGGCTGATCAGTAGATCGGGACGTACAGATCGGTTTCCGACGCCGGATCTTCCGGGCCGAGGAAGCGTTCGGTGTAGCGCTCCAGGTCCACGCCTTTCCTCGGCTCCAGCCCGTGGCGCGCCAGCAGGCTGGAATAGATGGCCTGGAAGCTGTCGGCGATGGCGCTGACCGGGCCGATGTGGGTGAACACCGCGTACTTCTGCGCAGGCACCGTGAAGCTGATCATGCCCTCGGGCACGGCCGCGCCGGCATCCACCGGCAGGCCGGCGATGTAGTGGAACTCACCGCCCGGCAGTTGAGTGCAGACGCCATAGGCGGTCTTGTCCGTCGCGCTGGCCGAGACTTCCTGCTCGCGTGGCAGGAAGCGTTGCCACAGCTGGCCGATGCTGTCGCCCGGCGCGCTGCCGCGGAAGTCCATGCCCACCACGTCGAAGGCGGGCAGTTCGATGATGCGGTATTTCATGGGCGGCTCCTGAGATGGCTGCGGGGATGATAGACCGTCAATGCGCGCGGGGAACAACCTCGCGCAAGCCCGCGACGTGTTGCCCGATGAAGGTGCCAGACGAAAAAGCCCCCGCCAGTGGGCGAGGGCATTTTCTTCACCGCTCAGGCCTTGGCTACGGCTGGTAATCACGCTCGTGGCGGTCCAGCTCGGAACAGGTCATGAACCCTGACCCGTCCACCCGGCCACTGCCGTCGAAGCTCACGTAGAAGGGCTGTTGCTGCCCGTCCTTGCTGAGGATGTAGCTGTTGCAGCTGCCCGGCTTCATCAGGCGCTTCTGGGTCGCCGACGGCGTGCCGCCGATCTTCAGGACTTCTTCCTGGCTCATCCCCTTCTCGACATTGCGCACCAGCGGCTGGTCGCGGAAGGTGATGTAGTTGACCGGGTTCTGCACCTTGGTGGAAGCGCAGCCCGCCACCGAGGCCAGTACCAACAGCGCCAGCAGTGATCGCTTGTACATGGTGTTCTCCTTGGTTGAGCAACTCACTCGCTCAACTTGGAGCCTAGGCCATGATCCGGCGTTCAAGAAATCTGCAAGGTGCAGGTCTCACTGGGCTTCTTTCAGGGCATCGTCCAGGCGCTGCTGGTTCTGCACGTTGGCCGCATCGATCTGCTGCTTGAGCTGCTGCATCTGCTGCTGGGCCCCTTGCGCCTGCTGGGCCTGCAGGTTGCCGGTGGTGGCCGCCGTGGCGGCGGTCTCGCCCAGGCCGCAGGCGGAGAGCGCGGCAGCCAGGAGCAGCAAAAGGGGCAGTTGGAGGGGGCGCATGGCGGACTCCGGGCGCGAGGGGTATTACCGCCACACTAGCGCATGGCGGCATTCGCGTCAGTGCGCGGCTGCTCAGCCGTAGCGCTTCATCGCTTCGATGGCCAGGCCGTTGCCGATGCCGCCGAAGCGGTCGCCGTCGATGTGGCGGGCGTTGGGCAGCATCGCCGCCACGCTCTGGCGCAGGGCTGGCACACCGGAGGAGCCGCCGGTGAAGAACACGGTGTCCACCCGCGCCGGGTCGACGTCGGCGCTATGCAGCAGGTCGGTGATGCTGCCCCGCACGCGCTCCAGCAGCGGGCCGATGGCGCCCTCGAACAGCTCGCGACTCAGCTCTGCGACCAGCCCGGTTTCGATGCGGGCGAGGTCAATGTCGCGGCGCTCGGTGTCGGACAGTTCGATCTTGCTGGCTTCCACCTGCATCGCCAGCCAGTGGCCGGCGCGCTGCTCGATGAGCTTGAACAGGCGGTCGATGCCGGTGGCGTCGACGATGTCGTAGCGCATGTTCTGCAGCGCCAGCTGGGACTTCTGCGCGTACACCGCATTGATGGTGTGCCAGGTGGCGAGGTTGAGGTGGTAGCTGGTCGGCATGAAGGCGTCGCTCTTCATCTTGCTGCCGTAGCCGAACAGCGGCATCACGCCCTGGATGCTCAGCTGCTTGTCGAAGTCGGTACCGCCGATGTGTACGCCGCCGGTGGCGAGGATATCGCTCTGACGGTCAGCCACTTCGCGGAGCTCCGGCGACAGGCGCACCAGCGAGAAGTCGGAAGTACCGCCGCCGATGTCGACGATCAGCACCAGTTCTTCACGCTCGATGCTGCGCTCGTAGTCGAAGGCCGCGGCGAGCGGTTCGTACTGGAACGACACGTCCTTGAAACCGAGCTTCTGCGCCACGGCCACCAGGGTGTCCTGGGCTTCCTGGTCGGCCTTGGGATCGTCGTCGACGAAGAACACCGGACGGCCCAGCACCACGGAGTCGAACTCGCGCCCGGCGACGTTCTCGGCGCGCTTCTTCAGCTCGCCGATGAACAGCCCCAGCAGGTCCTTGAACGGCATGGCGCTGCCCAGCACGGTGGTCTCGCTTTTCAGCAGCGAGGAGCCCAGCAGGCTTTTCAGCGAGCGCATCAGGCGGCCTTCGTAGCCTTCCAGGTACTCGTGCAGGGCCAGGCGGCCGTATACCGGACGGCGTTCCTCGACGTTGAAGAAGATCACCGAGGGCAGGGTGATCTTGTCGTCCTCCAGGGCGATCAGCGGTTCGCTGTCCGGACGCCACCAGCCGACGGTGGAGTTGGAGGTGCCGAAGTCGATGCCCAGGGCGCGGGCCGCAGTGGTCGGGAACATGATGCGGAGGTGTCCGGAGAAAAAACGGCCGCGCAGTGTACGCGAGTGTTCGCCGAAATTCAGGGTATCCGTCGGAAGACTATGGTGGCAAAGAGGGCTTGGGGAGTAGCTTGTAGTTTTGCTACATTGTGTTCCTGTAGTTTTCCTACAAGAGTTCTCCACTATCTGATTTCCGTTCTCCCACCCCGTACAAGCAGTTGGATCCCACCATGCACAGAGCCTCCTTCCACGAATTGCGCAAGGATTTCCGCGCCTTACTGAATTCTTCAGCCTGCTATCACACCGCTTCGGTGTTCGACCCAATGTCCGCGCGTATCGCCGGCGACCTGGGATTCGAAGTGGGCATCCTGGGCGGTTCTGTAGCTTCACTACAAGTTTTGGCGGCGCCTGACTTCGCGCTGATCACCCTGAGCGAATTCACCGAGCAGGCCACCCGCATCGGTCGTGTCGCCCGCCTACCGGTGATCGCCGACGCCGACCACGGCTATGGCAACGCGCTGAACACCATGCGCACCATTGTCGAACTGGAACGCGCCGGCGTGGCCGCGCTGACCATCGAGGACACCCTGCTGCCCGCGCAATTCGGCCGCAAGTCCACCGACCTGATCCCGGTCGAGGAAGGTGTCGGCAAGATCCGCGCGGCGCTGGAAGCGCGCATCGACTCGGAAATGGCGATCATCGCCCGCACCAACGCCGAAGTGCTGGAAGTGGACGACGTGATCCGCCGCACCCTGGCCTACCAGGCTGCCGGCGCCGACGGCATCTGCATGGTCGGCATCCGCGATTTCGACCACCTGGAAGCCATCTCGCGCCACCTGTCCGTGCCGCTGATGCTGGTGTCCTACGGCAACCCCGAGCTGCGCGACGACGCGCGCCTCGCCGAGCTGGGCGTGCGCATCGTGGTCGACGGTCATGCTGCCTACTTCGCGGCGATCAAGGCCACCTACGACTGCCTGCGCGAGCAGCGCGGCGTGCATGCCTCCGACCTGACCGCTTCGGAGCTGGCGAAGAAGTACACGCTGCCCGAGGAGTACCAGATCTGGGCGCGCGAATACATGGAAGTCAAAGAGTAGGACCGCCTGTTCTGTCCTGTGCCGCTCAGCGACGCGGCAGATGCGCCAGCAGGTATTCGACCTGGGCGTTGAAGGGATAAAGCAGAGTGCCCTCGGGTTTCTCCGCCTTGCGCAGGTAGCTCCAGCGCGAGAGCAGGGAGTCCCGGCTGGCACCGGCGGGTAGCGCTGCCAGACGTTCGTCGATCAGCTCCTGCAGTTCCCCGATGCGCGCTGCATCGCCCTCACTTTCCTTCCCCAGCAAACGCCCGTTGGCCCGCCGTGCCTCCAGCAGCGCCAGCTCGCGCAACTCGTCTTCAATCCCCTGCGATGCCGGCTCCCGCGCGAGGATGAAGGTGTCGAACAGCCCGGCCACTTCCCGCGTCTGCGCCACTGCATTCTGCAGATTCGCGTCCTTCTGCGAGTATGCCGCGCGCACCTGTTCCAGGGTCTGCCGATAGAGCTGCCAGAGGTCCTGCAGGTTGGCCGCATTCTTCTGCTGCGACAGCTGTTGTTCGAAACCCGGCCCGAGGCGCTCCAGCCGCGCCAGGAAGCGTTCGTCGCCGGTGGCGCTGTACAGCAGCAGGTAGCGCTCCATGTCGCGCAGGCTGGCATCCACGGCATCGGCATTGGCAGCGCGCGGCAACAGGCCGGCGAGCAGGAGGCTGGCGATCAGGGTGCAGGCTTGGCGCATGGCGGGGTTCCGATAGTCAGAGGTCTCCTGATTCTCGGCAGGCATGCCGGTGCGGACCATCAGACGTATCTGGTTTCCCGGCGACGCACTCGTCGCTTCCCGCGCCATCGCCCTTGCAATCACCGCCGCCGCCCTGCATATCTTCAGAAGACACGACTATTCCACGGGAGGTCGCCATGGCCAGCGGCTGGGCAAACGACGGAGCGGTTCAGGAGCAGATCGACAGCACCATCGAGGATGCCATCGCACGGGCGCGCAACCAGATGCCCAAGGGCGAGAGCCTGACCCATTGCGAGGAATGCGATGCGGCTATCCCCGAGGCTCGGCGCAAGGCCATCCCCGGCGTGCGCCTGTGCGTGAACTGCCAGGCCGAGCATGACAAGGAGCAGGCGACCTATGCCGGCTACAACCGCCGGGGCAGCAAGGACAGCCAGTTGCGTTGAGAGGCTCTCGCTCGACAGGAAAACGGCGCCCATGGGGCGCCGTTTTTCGTGGGGAGCTATCGGCACGCGGGTCAGGCCTTGAGCGGCACCAGCACGCTGAAGGCGATGATACCGTCGGCCTGCTCCACTTCGATGCGGCCGCCGTGGGCGCTGACGATGGCCTGGGAAATGTACAGGCCGATGCCCAGCCCGCTCTTGTTGCGGGCATGGCCGCCGGCGTCCTGCTTGAATGGTTCGAAGAGGTTGGCGATGCGCACCTCATCCAGCGCTTCGGCTTCGTTGAGGATGCTCAGCCGCGCCAACTCGCCCTGGCGGCGCAGTTCCACCAGCACCGGACGGCCGGGGCGGCCATGGTGACGGGCGTTGCTCAGCAGGTTGGCGATCACCTGCAGGTAGCGGTCCGGGTCGACTTGCGCCTGCACGCCCTCCTCGATGGCGGTCTCGATGGACAGGCCCGGATAGGCCACGTCGGTTTCCTGGACGATATCGCGCACCAGCCGCGAGAGGTCGGCGGCCACCGGCTTTACGGTCATCCCCGCACCGCTCTGCAGCCGGCTCATCTCCAGGATCTGGCTGATCAGGCGTTCCATGCGGCTGCTGGAGTAGGTGATGTGCTGACGCAGTTCGGCGTTGCGCACGTCGCTGGAGGAAAGCATCGCCGCCGCCATGGAGATCGACTGCAACGGGTTGCGCAGGTCGTGGCCGAGCACGGCGATCAGGCGCTGGCGCATGCGGTCGATCTCGCCGGCGCGGTTCAGGCACAGCTCCACCAGTTCGGTGCGCAGCTTCTCGGCGATGGAGAGGTCGATGCCGGTCCAGGGCATGGAGCGCCCGCGCACGACTTCTTCCCAGGCTTCGAACGAGCCGCGCGGGGTCAGGCGCGCGCCGGAGGGGCCGGTCTTGACGATCTTCTCCGGCTTGCCGCCCCAGCGGATGCGGTGTACCTGCTCCAGGCGCAGCCAGACGATCCAGCCCGATTCCTGGCGATGGAAACGGATCGCCATGACGCCGCAGTAGCGCGGGTCGTGCGGGCCATCGGGCAGTTCCAGGCGCTGGTCGCTGTGGAACAGGTCCAGTTCTTCGTCCTGCTGCAGTTGGGCGACCATGGCCACCGCCAGGTCGTCGAAGTCACCGCCGATGCTGCTGGCG
Organism: Pseudomonas sp. PDM17; assembly: GCF_014851985.1. Taxonomy (NCBI): domain Bacteria; kingdom Pseudomonadati; phylum Pseudomonadota; class Gammaproteobacteria; order Pseudomonadales; family Pseudomonadaceae; genus Pseudomonas; species Pseudomonas sp. PDM17. The sequence continues at coordinate 255,707 of NZ_JACVAT010000003.1, read as the reverse complement.
CGCCCGCCGAGCATCACCACCGCGCCGTCGCACGGCAGCAGGTCGGCGATGCTGGCGCCGGGGCGTGACAGCGCGCTGAGCAGGTCGTCGGAGTCGCGGGTGCGGCGCAGCAGCGCCTGCTGGCGCTCGGAGGCCTGGCGCAGCAGTTCGCTGACGCGGCTCTGCTCCAGGCGTTCGACCATGGCGCTGCACACCTGGGAAAATACCTGGAACGACATGCGGATCGGGTAGGGCACCACCTTCGGGCTCATGTGGTGGCAGGAGAACAGCCCCCACAGGCGCCCGCCGACCACGATGGAAATGCTCATCGACGCGCGCACGCCCATGTTGGCGAGGTACTCGCAATGGATCGGCGAGACGCTGCGCAGGGTGCTGAAACTCAGGTCGAACGGCTTGCCGCTGCCCGGGTTCAGCGTGGGGCGCACGGCCACCGGCTGGTAGGCCGCGTCGCCGATCAGGCGCACCGGGTTCTGCAGGTACAGGCGCCGCGCCTGGGCGGGAATGTCCGAGGCCGGGTAGCGTTGGCCGAGGTAGCTTTCCAGGTCCTCGCGGCGGGATTCGGCGACCACCTCGCCGGAGTCGTCCTCGTTGAAGCGGTAGGCCATCACGCGGTCGTAGCCGGTCATCCGCCGCACTTCCTCGGTGACGCTGACCAGCAGGCTCTCGACGTCGTTGCGCAACTGCAGCTGGCTGACCAGGCGCTGGGCGTTGAGGGCGAAGGTGGTGAAGGACGCGGTCCCGGCAGCGCGCCTCTCGAATTCCAGGTAGCGCACGCCGTCATGGCTGTGGCCGATCACGTCGAAGAAGCGCCGGTTGATCCGCGCTTCCACGCTGTTGACCCAGGGGCCTGCTTCATTGAGCCCTTCAGCGAGCATCGCCAGCACGCCGGGGCCGACGTCCGCCTCGGCCAGTGGCTCGCCCAGCGTCGGGGCGATGCCCAGCAGGGTGCCGAGGTTGTCGCTGAAGCCGAGCACGCGGCCCTGTTCGTCGAGGGCGATCAGCGCGCCGTGGGGCTGGATCGCGCCCGGCACATGGATGGGTTCGTCCTCGCAGTTGGCGAGGGTGACCGTCTGCTCGCTCATGCCGGGACCGCCCGGTTCGGGGCGACGTCCAGCACCCAGTCGCGGAACGAAGTGAAGGCGCACACGGCGGCAGCCTGGGCGCGGGAGATGTCCTCGGCAGTGGTGACATGCTCGCCCAGCAGGCGCTGGAAGGCGCTCCAGCGTTTGCCGGTGTGTTCGCCGTAGCCCTGCAGCCAGTGCAGCGGCAGCGGTTCCAGCGATGCCTTGAGACGCTTGTAGAGCACCCGGCCGCCCAGGGTCGCGCCCTCGGCGACGTAGGCGATGCCGAAGGCTTCGGCGAGGTTGATCGCGACCGGCGCGGCGGGGCAGTCGGGCAGATCGGCGCAGGCCTGCGAGCCGGCCTGCAGATCGGCTTCCAGCCATTGGCTCTTGCCGCGTCGCAGCCGCGCATCTTCTGCGTCAGGCCAGAGCGGCCAGAGGGCTTGCTCCAGCGGGCGCATCCAGCCCAGCACGCGGGCAGCGTGGTCGAGGTAGTCGGCCTGGGTCAGTGCGGCAGTGAGAGGGGAGCGACTGTCGAGGTCGGCATGCAGCTCATGGGTGGCGGCGCGCAAGGCAGCCAGCGCGGGCGAGATGCCCGGGCGTTCGTTCGGTTGCGAAGTCATCGCCGTCATCGCGGGTCCACCTTTTTCTTCGAGCTGCAGAGCATAGCAGTTCGGGTTGTACGACCGGGGCGATAGGGGAAAAGTTGATCGAAATGTCAGGCTCCCGGCTCTGCCAGGGGCGTCGTACGCACGAAGAAAAGCCGCCACGCATTGCGCGCGGCGGCCCGGTTCACGGCGCGGTCAGAAGTTGACCTTCAGGCTCAGCGTCACCGCCTGGTCGCGGTAGCCGTTGTCGCCGAACTGCTTGCCCACTTCACCCCAGACGTTGACCCGGCTGTTCACCTTGCTGGTGGCGCCGAGTTTGACTTCGAAGATGTCGCTGGCGCCGTCCATTTCGAACTTCGTGCTGCCCATCTTCGCGCCGAAGTCGTCGGTGTTGTGGATCCAGTTGGTTTCCACGTAGGGCTCCACACCGTAGGTGTTGGCGAAGCCGCCTTGCTGGTTGCTGCGCACGGCGGCGCGGGCACCCAGGCGGGTCATGATGTTGCCGTCGCCCTGGCCGGTGACCTTGGTGCCATTGGCCTCGCGGTGGGTATCGGCCTTCACGCCCATGTAGACGATCTGCGCCTGCGGCTGGACGTAGTAGCTGGCGCTTTTGGTCTTCGCCACGGTGAAGGTCTTGCCGGCCTCGAGGGAGGCGGTGATGCCCTTGGCGTCGTATTTCTCCTTGGCCAGTTGCTCGCCGCGCACTTCAGCATCGAAGTCATTCCACAACACCCAGCTGTCGACGTAGGCGCCGTTCTCGTCCTCCTTGTTCTCGTACCAGGTGCCATAGACGCCGAGGCTGTAACCGTCGATCTCGCCGCGCGAGCGGTAGCCGGTAATTCGCGATCTGGTCGTGGAGTTGCCGTTGGCGTAGCCGGCCATCACGCCGACGACCCAGTCGCCGTTGTCGGTCTGCTTGCGGTACAGGTCGCTGCCCAGTTGCAGCACGTAGCGGTTGGACTCGGTCTTCAGCTGCCCGGTGCTGTCTTCCCAGCGGCTGGAGCCGTCGACGTTGCGCATCCAGAGCATCGAAGTGACCTGCTTGCCGGTGTCCGGATCGACGTAGGTCAGGTTGCCGGTGCGGTCATGCAAGCGGTGCAGGAACATCGTGTTGGCCGCCGCGAGGTTGGCGGTGTAGCTGCCGCCTTCGGGCTGGCGCACGCGGTCCTTGTCGCTTGGGGCGGGTTGTTCTGGCACCGGGTTGGTCGGGCCCGGATCGACGGGGCCTGGCTCTTCGGGGCCGGGATCGACAGGACCGGGATCTTCCGGACCCGGATCGACGGGGCCTGGCTCTTCGGGGCCGGGATCGACAGGATCGGGATCTTCCGGCTCCGGATCGGGCCCAGGGCCGGGGCCCGGATCGATCGGGTCCGGATCTTCCGGTTCGGACGGCTTGTAGGAGGTCAGGTACCAGTCGCTGTCCGCGCCGGTGGAGCCGACGAAGCTGCCGCCACGGCGGAGCATGTACTCGTAGCCGCCCTCGGTTACCCGGCTGGAGGTGAACTCGCCGGCGGAGGTGCCGCCGACGGTGATCATCTGGATGCCCTCCAGGGTCTGCGCGCCGGGGCCGCCGGTGTTGTTGACTGTCACCAGCGTCTCGCCCGAGGTGCTGCCGGTGACGGCCAACTTGTCGGTCTCGGAGCTGTCGTCGCCCAGGTAGGTGTTCATCACCAGGTGGCCGCCGCCGGTGAAGTCGCCATCCACCGTCAGGGTCTTGTAGGTGTACTCGCCGTGCTCGTCGTGGCGGTCGTAGATCAGCTGCGCGCCATTGGTCAGCGAGAGGTTGGTGAGGTTGGCGTTGCCGGTCATGAACCACTGGCTGGCGGCTCCGTCCATGGCCAGGTCGATCACCCCGTCGGTGGCGGTGCTGGTGGTTCCGTTGAGGTAGGAGCCGGCGGCCATCTTCAGGTCGAGCCTGCCCTGGTTCTCGGCATAGAGCGCAACGCCCTTGCGGTTGGCGAGGTCGTCTGCGGCGCTGCTGTCGAGCACGTAGATCGCGGCGTTCTCCGAGACGATGCTGGAGTCCGCACCGTTGGCGGCCATGGCGCGGTTGCCGTCGGTGACGGTGACTTTCGTGTCACCGAGCAAGTGAACCTGGCCGCCTCGATCACCGCTGGCTGCTGCCAGGGTTTGCACATAGATGCCGTACGCGGCGGAGTGACTGGTGGAAATATCGGTGCTGCCCAGGGTTATCTCGCCGCCGCGGTTGGCGAAAACGCCATGGGCCGCGCTGCCGGACGTTCGGATCACGCTGTCATCACCCACGGTGACCGTGGCATCCCCGGTGAAGGTCGCTGCACCGGTATTGCGGTTGCCGGCATACACAGCGTAGCCATTACCGTCGGAGGAGTTGCCTCCGGCCCCGGTGGTGGTGATCTGTGCGCGGTCACCGAGGGTGATGCTGTTGGTTCCACCGTTCTTCGAGGTATTGGCGCGCACGCCAATGCCGGAGGTGCTGATCACCGCGTCGTCGCCAACGGTCACGGATGAGTTATAGGCGTTCTCGGTGACGTTGATACCGTCGGCGGAGAATCCGGTGGTCTTGATAGTCAGGCTATCGAAATTGAAGACGTTGGTGCCGTTGTTGGCCTGGATGGCATCGGCATAGATACCGCCGGTAGTGATCGATAGCGTGTCGATGCTTTGCCGGGTGCTGTTGCCGTAGATGCCGAAACCACGCAGCCCGCCGGTGCCGCCGGTGGCGCCAATTGTGGTGCCGGTGTTGATCACGACATTCTTGTAACCCGTGGGGTTGCCGTAATACAGCGTCACATCGCAGGTATAGGTATCGCCACTGCCTGAGCAGCCGGCAGCTGCCATGCCGGCCTGCCCCGCCAGGGCGATGGCCAACGCGATGTGCGAGGCCAGAAGGGTCTTGGTAAAGCGCATTGCAAACCTCCTTGCACCGCTCGCCGTGGGGCGATGCGGGGCGGGTTTCCAGCGCCTGTGTGAGCCTGTCCTGGCGGGAGATCGGAGGGTTCCGGATCGGGATCCTGCTTTCGCTGGAAGTTGCTTTGGGGAGGCGCGGTCGCGAGTGTTTGCGCCACGCCGGACCCGCGGCCGGTAAGGGCTCTGGCGGATCAGTGGGCACATTGTTCAGCGCGCGTTCAGGTTGCCGAATAAGACGAATCTCAATCGGCGGCCAGCGGGGCGGGGGATGGGGAAAAGCTTGATTTATGGCAAGGGTGGAAGCCGGACCGCGCATTGCGCACCGGTCCGGAAAAGCGCAGAGGGCCTTACTTGTTCAGCTTGACCACGTCACCGGAAACGGTGGTGGTGTAGCCGCTCAGGACCCAGGCCCAGAACCAGTTTTCCTGGACCTGGGTGTTGATCAGCGCGTCGCCGCCCTTGGCTTTGACGGCGGCATCCTGGGCGCGCACGAAGCGGTTGTTCTGCTGGATCGGAATAACGCCGAACAGCATGATCCCAGTGGCCTTGCCTTCACCGTGACCGATCACGGTGTACTGCTCGGGGCTGTAGTTCTGGGTCTTCATCGGGGTGCCGGTGCAGCCGGCGATGGCGGCGGTGGCCAGCAGGGTGGCGGCGATACGGGAAAACTTCACATGACTCTCCTGAGATACAACCCCCGGGACTCTTTCCCAGGGGGAGCGCAGGGTAGCCATCATCGCGCGGCAACGGAAGCCGGCAATGCGTCGCGTCTCACGAGGGGCGCTCTTCAGAAGAGGAAGTACCGCTGCGCCATCGGTAGCACGTCGGCCGGTTCGCACCACAGCAACTGACCGTCCGCGCGCACCTGGTAGTTCTGCGCATCGACCTCGATGTGCGGCAGGTAGGCGTTGTGGATCAGGTCGGTCTTCTGCACGCTGCGGCAGCCCTTCACCACGCCGATGGCCTTGCGCAGGCCCAGTTCGTGGTGCACGCCGAGGTCGAACGCGGCCTGGCTGAGAAAGGTCAGGCAGGTGGCGTGGCGGCTGCCGCCGAAGCTCGCGAACATCGGTCGGTAGTGCACCGGCTGCGGCGTCGGAATCGACGCGTTGGCGTCGCCCATCAGGCTCGCGGCGATGGCGCCACCCTTGAGGATCAGACTTGGCTTCACGCCGAAGAAGGCCGGGCGCCAGAGCACCAGGTCAGCCAGCTTGCCCACTTCGATGCTGCCCACTTCATGGGCCACGCCATGGGTGATTGCCGGGTTGATGGTGTACTTGGCGATGTAGCGTTTCGCGCGGAAGTTGTCGTTGCGCACGCCGTCGCCGTCCAGTGCGCCGCGCTGTTTTTTCATCTTGTCGGCGGTCTGCCAGGTGCGCGTGATCACTTCGCCGACGCGGCCCATGGCCTGGCTGTCGGAGCTGATCATGCTGAAGGCGCCAAGGTCGTGGAGGATGTCCTCGGCAGCGATGGTCTCGCGGCGGATGCGCGATTCGGCGAAGGCCACGTCCTCGGCGATGCTCGGGTCCAGGTGATGGCAGACCATGAGCATGTCCAGGTGTTCGTCGATGGTGTTGCGGGTGAAGGGCCGGGTCGGGTTGGTCGAGCTGGGCAGCACGTTGGCGAAGCCGCAGGCCTTGATGATGTCCGGCGCGTGGCCGCCACCGGCGCCTTCGGTGTGGTAGGTGTGGATGGTGCGGCCCTTGAACGCGGCGAGGGTGGTTTCGACGAAGCCGGATTCGTTGAGGGTGTCGGTGTGGATCGCCACCTGCACGTCGAGGCGATCGGCCACGGTCAGGCAGTTGTCGATGGCCGCCGGGGTGGTGCCCCAGTCCTCGTGCAGCTTCAGGCCGATGGCGCCGGCGCGCACCTGTTCCTCCAGCGGCAGCGGCAGGCTGGCGTTGCCCTTGCCGGTAAAGCCGATGTTCATCGGGAAGGCATCCGCGGCCTGGAGCATGCGCGCCATGTGCCAGGGACCGGAGGTGCAGGTAGTGGCGTTGGTGCCGGTGGCCGGGCCGGTGCCGCCGCCGATCATGGTGGTGACTCCGCTCATCAGCGCCTCTTCGATCTGCTGCGGGCAGATGAAGTGGATGTGCGTGTCGATGCCACCGGCGGTGAGGATCATGCCTTCGCCGGCGATCACTTCGGTGCTGGCGCCCAGGGCGATGGTCACGCCGGGCTGGATGTCCGGGTTGCCGGCCTTGCCGATGGCGGCGATGCGCCCATGCTTGAGGCCAACGTCGGCCTTGACGATGCCCCAGTGGTCGAGGATCAGCGCGTTGGTGATCACCGTGTCGACGACCTGTGCGGCGCACAGCTGGCTCTGGCCCATGCCGTCGCGGATGACCTTGCCGCCGCCGAACTTCACTTCCTCGCCGTAGACGGTGAAGTCCTGCTCCACCTCGATCCACAGGCCGGTATCGGCCAGTCGCACGCGGTCGCCGACGGTGGGGCCGAACATGTCGGCGTAGGCTTGTCTGCTGATCTTCATCCAGCGCTCCTTGGCTGTTGTCCTGCGGGCGCTCAGAGGCTGCCCATCACCCGTCCGGCGAATCCGTAAACCTTGCGCTCGCCGGCCAGCTCGACCAGCTCCACTTCGCGGCTCTGCCCCGGCTCGAAGCGCACGGCGGTACCCGCCGGGATGTTCAGGCGCATGCCGCGCGCCGCGTCGCGGTCGAACAGCAGCGCGTCGTTGGTCTCGAAGAAGTGGTAGTGCGAGCCGACCTGGACCGGCCGGTCGCCGCTGTTGGCCACCGTCAGGGCGAGGGTGCGGCGGCCAGCGTTGAGTTCGATCTCGCCGGGCAGGATGTCGTATTCGCCAGGGATCATGGGGAGCTCCGTGGGTCGAGGATCAGTTGCATGAAGGTCAGGTCGAGCCAGCGGCCGAACTTCTGGCCCACCTGCGGCATCTGCCCGCTGGTGATGAAACCCAGGCGTTCGTGCAGACGGATCGACGCGATGTTGCCGCTCTCGATGGCCGCGACCATCACGTGCAGGCCCTGGGCGCGGGCGCGCTCGATCAGCGCCTGCATCAGCAGCGGGCCGAGGCCCTTGCCGCGCTGGTCGGCACGCACGTAGACCGAGTGTTCGACCGTCTCGCGGAAGCCGTCGAAGGCGCGCCACGGGCCGTAGCTGGCGTAGCCCACCACTTCGCCGCCGTCATCGGCCACCAGTACCGGGAAGCCTTGCTGCGCGCGCATTTCCAGCCAGGCGCGGCGGTTCTCCAGGTCGATGGCGACCTCGTTCCAGATGGCGGTGGTGTTGAGCACGGCGTCGTTGTAGATGTCGCGCAGACTGCCGAGGTCGGCTTGGCTGGCGTCGCGGATGAGCATGTCGGTTCCTCAGGTTCGTCGGGCAAATGAAGCGGTACGCTTCATTTGCCATTGTCTTTGCACCGCTGTGCGATCAGGCGATGGGCTGGTGCACGGTGACCAGCTTGGTGCCGTCCGGGAAGGTGGCTTCCACCTGGATCTCCGGGATCATTTCCGGCACGCCTTCCATCACCTGTTCACGGGTCAGCAGCGTGGTGCCGTAGTGCATCAGGTCGGCGACCGTCTGGCCATCCCGCGCGCCTTCAAGCAGCGCGGCGGAGATCAGCGCCACGGCCTCCGGGTAGTTGAGTTTTACACCACGGGCGAGGCGGCGCTCGGCGACCAGGCCGGCGGTGAAGATCAGCAGCTTGTCCTTCTCGCGGGGAGTCAGGTCCATGTCAGGTGCTCCAGATTCGGGGAGGAACGGCCTCGCGGCCGAGCAGCGCGGGCCGCAGCCGGCGCCAGAGTTCGATGAGCCAGGCGCGGGCGTGCAGCGCCTCATGGGCGAGGCTGCGGGCGACCACCAGGCCGGGCAGTTGGGTGAGGTTGCCGCGGCCCAGGCAGGGGATGGCGCGGCAGGCTTCGAGCAGTTCGGCGTCGATCTGCCCGCTGGCGATCAGCGTCGCCATCACCGGGTGGCCGGCCAGACCGATGGGCGAGTCGAGCAGGCGGTCGTTGCCGGTCACGCGCTGGCGTTCATGCCACAGGCGCTGGCCGTCGCGGCAGATATCCAGGGCTGCGGTGAAATGGCCACTTTCGAAGCGTTCGCCACTGGCGGGGCGGCCGAGAGCGACGACGTCCCAGTAGAACAGCCGGGCGTCCGCTTCGAGGTCGATGCGGGTGGCCAGCTCGGTCTGGGCGCCGGAGTAGACGATGGTTTCCTGCGGCAGCCATTCCAGCGTGGCGCCGGAAGCGACGCGGATGTCCAGCTGCTGCTTCGCCGGGCAGCCGGCGCGGTACCACTTGGCCGCGCCGGGGCTGGTGAGCTGCGCCCAGCTGTCCTGGCCGGCGTGGATATCGAGGTTCAGCGTATCGCCTCCGGCGATGCCGCCGGGCGGGTGCACGACGATGTGCTGGCAGACCTGCGGCCCTTCCGCGTACAGGTGCTTCTGCACCCGCAGCGGCCCGAGGTGACGCCGGGTGACCGGCCGCGTGCCGTCGCCGATGCGGGCGTAGGCCAGCTCAAGCTCGGCATGCCAGGCGGGGTGAAAGAGGGTGGCTGGTGCGTTCATGGGCAGCTGCGAAACCAGGGATGCTCAGGACAGAGCAATCAGCGTGCCGGGATGCGCCAGGATAGTGCGTCGCGCACTTCAGACGTGCGGAAAGACAGCGTCGACGCGGGTTCGACGAAGGTCGAGGCGATTGTCCGATCGGTCAGGTATGGGCGCGGTTGCGGTGCATTGAGGGGTTAGGCGCACCGCATTGGTGCGGAGTTTTCCTGCAGGACCGCCAGGTCGTGGGGTCGCTCAGCCCAGCTGCTTGCGCATGTACACGCGGCGGAAGCCGTTCTCCAGCCGGCGCGCGTATTCCTGGTAGCCGTTCTTCGCGTACAGCTCGATGTTCTCCACCATGCGCTCGTTGGTGTAGAGGTACAGCGACTGGTAGCCCAGTTGCACGGCGGCCTCTTCGGCATGCACCAGCAGTTCGCGGCCGATGCCTTGCCCTGCGCACTCGGGCAGCACGGCGATGTTGTCGAGCAGGAAGCCCTCGTCGGTCTCGCGCATCACCAGCAGGCCGACCGGTGCGCCGTCCTGTTCGGCGATCAGCACGCGGTCCTCGGCGATCACCGCGTGGTAGTCGTCGAGCATCGGCCCTGGCTTGCGGCCCAGCTTGGGAATCCACTGGGCGTAGGCCGCCGCCACGCAGACCGCGGCGAATCCGGCGTCGTCGTTGACGGCGGGGCGCAGGGTGATCGGCATGGCAGGCTCCAGGAAAAACGGATACGGGGCCTGGCAGCTTGCCACCCGCCGCCGTCATCCGCCAGTGACAGGTCGTCTCAGATGGTCACCAGCCCGCGTACGCCGTCGCTTTCCATGTCTGCGCCACGGCCCTGCTGGACGATCTCGCCACGGGACATCACCAGGTACTGATCGGCCAGTTCGGCGGCGAAATCGTAGAACTGCTCCACCAGCAGGATGGCCATGTCGCCCCGTTCGGCGAGCTTGCGGATCACCGCGCCGATCTCCTTGATCACCGAGGGCTGGATGCCTTCGGTGGGCTCGTCGAGGATCAGCAGGCGCGGTCGGCTGGCCAGCGCGCGGCCGATGGCGAGCTGTTGCTGCTGGCCGCCGGAAAGATCGCCGCCGCGACGCTGCTTCATCTCCCGCAGCACCGGGAACAACTCGTAGATGAACTCGGGCACGGCCTTGGCTTCGCCGGCGCTGAAGCGCGACAGGCCCATCAGCAGGTTTTCCTCCACCGTCAGGCGCGGAAAGATTTCCCGCCCCTGGGGCACGTAGGCGATGCCGGCATGCACGCGCTGGTGCGGCTTGAAACCGGTGATCGGCTTGCCCTCCCAGCTGACCTTGCCGTCCTTGGCCGGCACCAGGCCCATCAGGCAGCGCAGCAGCGTGGTCTTGCCCACGCCGTTGCGCCCGAGCAGGCAGGTGACCTCGCCGATCTTCGCGTCGAACGACAGGCCACGCAGGATGTGGCTGCCGCCGTAGTACTGGTGCAGTTTGTCGACTTGCAGCATGGCGTGTTCCTTGGAATCGGGCTGCGGCGGATAACGCTGCGCGTTATGCGCCCTACGGTTGGCTCTGGCGTAGGGCGAATGAAGCGGAACGCTTCATCCGCCATCGTTCTAACGCCCCAGATAAACCTCGATAACCTGCTCGTTCGCCTGCACGTCCTCCAGCGAACCCTCGGCCAGTACGTGCCCCTGGTGCAGCACGCTGACGTGGTCGGCGATGCTGCCGACGAAGCCCATGTCGTGCTCCACCACCATCAGCGAATGCTGGCCGGCAAGGGACTTGAACAGCTCGGCGGTGAACTCGGTCTCGGCGTCGGTCATGCCGGCCACCGGCTCGTCCAGCAGCAACAGTTGCGGCTCCTGCACCAGCAGCATGCCGATCTCCAGGAACTGCTTCTGCCCGTGGGAGAGCAGCCCGGCGGGGCGGTTGCGCGACTCGCGCAGGCGGATGGTGGTGAGCACTTGCTCGATGCGGTCCTTCTGCTCGCCGGAGAGCTTCGCCCGCAGGCTGGCCCACACCGACTTGTCGGTCTTCTGCGCGAGCTCCAGGTTCTCGAACACCGAGAGCGCCTCGAATACCGTGGGCTTCTGGAACTTGCGACCGATGCCGGCCTGGGCGATCTCCACCTCGCTCATGCGAGTGAGGTCGAGGGTTTCGCCGAAGTAGGCCTTGCCGTTGTCCGGACGGGTCTTGCCGGTGATCACGTCCATCAGCGTGGTCTTGCCCGCGCCGTTGGGGCCGATGATGCAGCGCAGTTCGCCGACGCCGATGTACAGCGTGAGGTCGCGCAGGGCGCGGAAGCCATCGAAGCTGACATTGATGTCTTCCAGGGTGAGGATGGTGCCGTGGCGCACGTCCAGCTGGCCGCTGGCGCTCGAGCCGATGCCGATGGCATCGCGGCTCGCGCCCGGGTCGCGGTTGGGATCGTAGGCCGGTTCCAGCATCAGGTGGGGGACCGCTCTCATTGCTCTTTCTCCCGCTTGATCAGGCCGAGGATGCCGCGCGGCAGGTACAGGGTGACGATGATGAACAGCGCGCCGAGGAAGAACAGCCAGTACTCGGGGAAGGCGACCGTGAACCAGCTCTTCGCGCCGTTCACCACGCCTGCGCCGAGCAGCGGGCCGATCAGCGTGCCGCGCCCGCCGAGGGCGACCCAGACGGCGGCCTCGATGGAGTTGGTCGGCGACATTTCACTGGGATTGATGATGCCGACCAGCGGCACGAACAGCGCACCGGCGAGACCGCAGAGCACGGCGCTCAGGGTCCAGACGAAGAGCTTGTAGCCGCGCGGGTCGTAGCCGCAGAACATCAGGCGGTTCTCGGCATCGCGCAAGGCGGTGAGCACCCGGCCGAACTTGCTGCGCGCCAGGGCGAAGCCAATGGCCAGGCTCGCCGCCAGCAGCAGGACGATGGCGATGAACAGCGCCGCGCGGGTGCCCGGCGCGGTGATGGAGAAGCCGAGGATGCTGCGGAAGTTGGTGAAGCCGTTGTTGCCGCCGAAGCCCGTCTCGTTGCGGAAGAACAGCAGCATGCCGGCGAAGGTCAGCGCCTGGGTCATGATCGAGAAGTACACGCCCTTGATCCGCGAGCGGAAGGCGAAGAAGCCGAACACCAGCGCCAGCAGGCCGGGCGCCAGCACCACCAGGCACAGGGCCCAGAGGAAGTGTTGGGTGCCGGCCCAGTACCAGGGCAGCTCCGTCCAGGAGAGAAAGGTCATGAACGCAGGCAACTGGTCGCCGGCCGCCTCGCGCATCAGGTACATGCCCATGGCGTAGCCGCCGAGGGCGAAGAACAGCCCGTGACCCAGCGACAGCAGGCCGGCGTAGCCCCAGACCAGGTCCAGTGCCAGCGCGACGATGGCGTAGCAGAGGATCTTGCCGGTGAGCGTCAGGCCGTAGGCGGAAAGGTGCAGCGCGTGGCTCTCCGGCAGCAGGTGCAGCAGCGGCAGGATCAGCAGCGCGACGAGGGCGGCGCCGACGAGTCCGGCGGTGAGTTTCGGGCCGGCCTTCTGCGCGGCCGTCACGGTGAGTGGCTGGTTCAATCGATGACCCTCCCTTTCAGAGCGAAGAGCCCCTGCGGACGTTTCTGGATGAACAGGATGATCAGCGCGAGGATCAGGATCTTGCCCAGCACGGCGCCGATCTGCGGTTCGAGGATCTTGTTCGCCACGCCCAGGCCGAAGGCGGCGAAGACGCTGCCGGCGAGCTGGCCGACACCGCCGAGTACCACCACCAGGAAGGAGTCGATGATGTAGCTCTGGCCCAGGTCCGGGCCGACGTTGCCGACCTGCGACAGCGCCACGCCACCGAGGCCTGCGATGCCCGAGCCGAGGCCGAAGGCGAGCATGTCCACGCGGCCGGTGGGCACGCCGCAGCAGGCGGCCATGTTGCGGTTCTGGGTGACGGCGCGGACGTTCAGGCCCAGCCGTGTACGGTTGAGCAGCAGCCAGGTGAGTGCCAGCACGAACAGCGCGAAGCCGATGATGACGATGCGGTTCCACGGCAGCACGAGGTTGGGCAGCACCTGGATGCCGCCGGACAGCCAGGCCGGGTTGGCCACCTCGACGTTCTGCGCGCCGAACAGCACGCGCACCAGTTGGATCAGCACCAGGCTGATGCCCCAGGTAGCGAGCAGGGTTTCCAGCGGGCGGCCGTAGAGATGACGGATCACCGTACGCTCCAGCGCCATGCCGATGCACGCGGTGACCAGGAAGGCCACCGGTAGCGCGAGCAGCGGGTAAAGCTCCAGTACTCCGGGCGCATAACGCTGGCAGAGCAACTGCACCACGTAGGTGGAGTAGGCGCCGAGCATCAGCATTTCGCCGTGGGCCATGTTGATCACCCCGAGCAGGCCGTAGGTGATGGCCAGGCCCAGGGCGGCGAGCAGCAGGATCGAGCCCAGCGACAGGCCGCTGAAGGCCTGGCCGAGCAGGTCGCCCATCAGCAGCCGGCGCTTGACCTGGCCGAGGCTGGTGGCGGCGGCGGTGCGTACCGAATCGTCGGGTTCGACGGCGGGATCGAGCAGATTCTCCAGGCGAGTGCGTGCCTGCGGGTCGCCGGACTCGCCCAGCAGGCGCACGGCGGAGAGGCGCACCGCCGGAGCCGGGTCGGCCAGCTGCAGGTTGGCCAGGGCCAGTTGCAGGGCGGCTTTTACGCCGTCGTTGGATTCTTCGTTGAGGCGATATTCCAGCAGCGTGCGTTGCGCCGGGCGGGCGCTCTTCTGCAGCTGGCGGGCGGCTTCAAGACGCACGTCGACGCTGTCGGCGACCAGCTGGTGGCTGGCCATGGCGGTGTTCACCAGGCCGCGCAGGCGGTTGTTCAGGCGCAGCTTGTCGGGCTCGCCGACCGGCGCGGCGCCGCCATCCGCGGGCTGGTATTGCCCTGCGTCACCGAGGAGGAAGGCACGGCCCTGCGCATCGACGGCGAGGCGGCCGGACTGGATAGCTTCCAGCAACGGCAGGCGGTCGGCGTCGGGCGCGGCGGCCCATTGTTCGAGCAGTCTGGCGCGGGCGTCGTTGTCGGCGCTGGCGAAGTCCTGCGCGGGGCCGGCGACGGCGAGCTGCGGTAGCAGCGCGACTAGCGTCATGGCGCAGAGGCGGAGCAGGTGGAGCAAGGCAGTGGGCATCTTCGGAGTTCCCTGGGCAGCCGTGTGGGGCGGTTTGCCCTCTCCCTGCCCCTCTCCCTGAAGGGAGAGGGGACGTTCAGCCGACCTCGGGAGTGGTCGATTGCGCCGTGCCATCGGCTACGCGCCGAACGGCTCCCTCTCCCTTCAGGGAGAGGGCTGGGGAGAGGGGCTTTACAGACGGGTACTCAGTTACTGCGCACCGCGTAATCCGGCTTCTTGTCGTTGCCCGGAATGAACGGGCTCCACGGCTGGGCGCGGATCGGCTCGGGGGTCTTCCAGACCACGTTGAACTGACCGTTGTCCTCGATCTCGCCGATCATCACCGGCTTGTGCAGGTGATGGTTGGTCTTGTCCATGGTCAGGGTGAAGCCCGACGGCGCCTTGAAGGTCTGCCCGCCCATGGCCTCGCGGACCTTGTCGACATCAGTGCTGCCGGCTTTCTGCGCGGCCTGCGCCCACATGTGGATGCCGACGTAGGTGGCCTCCATCGGGTCGTTGGTCACCGCAGTGCTGTAGTTGGGCAGGTTCTTGGCCTTGGCGTAGGCCTTCCAGTCAGCGACGAACTTGCTGTTCTCCGGATTCTTCACCGATTCGAAGTAGTTCCACGCGGCAAGGTTGCCCACCAGCGGCTTGGTATCGATGCCGCGCAGTTCTTCCTCGCCCACGGAGAAGGCCACCACGGGTACTTCGGTGGCTTCCAGGCCCTGGTTGGCCAGCTCCTTGTAGAACGGCACGTTGGAGTCGCCGTTGACGGTGGAGATCACCGCGGTCTTGCCGCCGGCGGAGAACTTCTTGATGTCGGCGACGATGGTTTGATAGTCGCTGTGGCCGAACGGCGTGTAGACCTCCTGGATATCCTTGTCGGCCACGCCCTTGCTGTGCAGGAAGGCGCGCAGGATCTTGTTGGTGGTGCGCGGGTAGACGTAGTCGGTGCCCAGCAGGAAGAAGCGCTTGGCGGCGCCGCCGTCCTCGCTCATCAGGTATTCCACCGCCGGGATGGCCTGCTGGTTCGGCGCAGCACCGGTGTAGAAGACGTTGGGCGACATTTCCTCACCCTCGTACTGCACCGGGTAGAACAGCAGGCCGTTGAGCTCCTCGAACACCGGCAGCACGGATTTGCGCGACACACTGGTCCAGCAGCCGAAGACCACCGCGACCTTGTCCTGGGTCAGCAACTGGCGCGCCTTCTCGGCGAACAGCGGCCAGTTCGAAGCCGGGTCGACCACCACCGCCTCGAGCTGCTTGCCGTTCACCCCGCCCTTGGCGTTGATCTCGTCGATGGTCATCAGCGCCATGTCCTTGAGCGAGGTCTCGGAGATCGCCATGGTGCCGGACAGCGAATGCAGGATGCCGACCTTGATGGTCTCGGCGGCCTGGGAGCTGAACGGGAACAGACCGGTGAGCAGCAGGGCGCTCATGGCCAGCGTACTTTTCAACAGCGGACGACGTTTCATCGCGGCAGCCTCCTTGGCTATCCAGGGGCGGGGAGTTGCCGGTGCGGCAGCTTCCCCGGAAATGGGGCGATCCCGCGCGGGATCGCAGCTGCCATCGCAGCATCCGTGCCAAACAGGCAAAAGCCTTGGCGCAGATGGGCTGCACGCGATTTTCTGTCGTAATGGTGAGGTTTTTCAGTGCGCAGCTTTGGTGCGCCGAACGCTCTTTGGTGCGCGGCGCTCCCCAAAGGAGCGCGTCATTGCGGGAGGAAGTAGCCGCGCACGCCGGTCATGATGATCTGCGCGGCGAGGGCGCAGACGAACAGCCCCATCAGGCGGCTGACGATCATCAGGCCCTGTTCGCCGAGGACCTTCTCGATCTTGTCCGAGAGGTAGAGCGTGACGCCGACGGTCAGGCAGGCGAGGAAGATCGCCGCCAGGGCCTGCAGCTTGTGCTCCCAGTCCTGGTTCACGCCCATCACCAGCAGCGCACCGATGGTGCCGGGGCCGACGGTGATGGGGATGGTCAGCGGGACGATGGTGACGTCCTGCTGCACGTTGTCCGCCTGCACCGCCGAGCGCCCCTGGGCCATCCCCAGCGCAGAGATGAACAGCACGCTGCCCGCGCCGATGCGGAAGGCGTCGGCGGTGATGCCGAACAGGGTGAAGATGTAGCGCCCGAACAGGTACAGCAACACGCTGGCGATCAGTGCCGCCAGGGCCACGCGCCAGGCCATGCGCTTGCGGTCGCGCGGGGCGAAGCCGCGGTTGAGGCTGATGAAGCAGGACAGGACGAAGAAGGGGCTATAGAGCACCAGCATCTTCAGGTACACGCTGAACATCACTTGCATGGGAACGACTCGTCCGGATTGAGAGGGCGCGGCAGGGCAAAGCATAGCGGCTGGGGCGGCGGGTGGCATTGCGGCGGGGCAGGCGCGCGTTGGTTCTTGCTCGCCGATTGCACTGGTGGGTGCCGACGCTTCCTGTAGGAACGCCCCATGGGCTCGCACCTACAGGGTGAAGTGTAAAATCAGGAAGGCAGCGCGTCGCTCTGCTGGCGCAGGCGGCGCTCGCGTTCGCCGACCCAGTAGGCCACCAGTTCGCGCAGCTGTGACAGCTCCACCGGCTTGGCCATGTGGCCGTCCATGCCGACCAGCCGCGCGCGCTCCTTGTGTTCGCTGAGGATGTGCGCGGTGAGCGCCACCACCGGGGTGTGCGGTCGGTGTTCGCTGGCCTCCCAGGCGCGCAGGCGCTCGGTGGCGGAGAAACCGTCGAGCACCGGCATTTCGCAGTCCATCAGCACCAGGTCGTACTGGGTGGACTTCATCGCGGCGAGGGCTTCCTCGCCGTTGCTGGCGGTATCGGGCTGCAGGTTGAGCTTGCTCAGCATGCCGCGGATGACCTTGGTGGAGATGCTGTTGTCCTCGGCGACGAGGATGCGGAAGTCGCTGGGCGGCACGTTTGAAGCCGGCTCGCTGGCCGGCGAGAGGTAGTTGCTCACGCCGCTCGGGCCGCGGCGGGAGAGTTCCTCGGCGAGGGTCGCCTTGAGCGTGTAGCCGGCCACCGGCTTGGCGAGGATGCGCTTGATCCCGGCGTTGCGCGCGATGATCTTGCTCGGCGCGTTGCTGATACCGGTGAGCATGATCAGCAGGATGTCGTGGTTGAGGTTCGGGTCTTCCTGGATCTTGGTCGCCAGCTGCATGCCGGTCATGCCAGGCATGTCCTGGTCCAGCAGGACCACGTCGAAGTACTCGCGCAGGTGTGCCTTGGTGCGCAGCTGGGCCAGTGCTTCCTTGCCCGAAGACACCGCGCTGACGTTCATGCCCCAGGCGCTGCATTGCTGCACCACCACCTTGCGGCAAGTCTGGTTGTCGTCCACCACCAGCAGGCGCGCGCCCTGCAGCGGGCTGTCGAGGTCGGCGCCGGCCTGGTCGATCTGCTGCGGGTCGAGCGGCAGGCTGAGCCACAGCAGGTTGCCCGAATCGCCGCCGCCGTCACCGCTCTCTATTCCAAATTCCCCGGACATCAGGCGGATCAGCTGGCGCGCAATGATCAGGCCGAGGCGGCTGCTGATGCGGGTGGCAGAGAGGAAGTCGCGGCTGTGCAGTTCGGCGGTGAGCAGGGCCTGGCGGTCGGCGCTGTCCAGCGGGCGGCCGCTGTCCTGCACGGCGATGCGCAGGCGCGGACGTTCGGCCGGGCCGTCGAGGGCGACGACGAGGAGGATTTCGCCCTCGTCGGTCTGCTTGAAGGCGTTGTCCAGCAGGCTCAGCACCGCTTGACGCAAACGCGTCGGGTCGCCGCTGACGATGCGCGGCACCTGCGGCTGGGTGAAACTGATCAGCTCGACCTTCTGCTGCTCGGCCTTGGCGCGGAAGATCGCCAGGCAGTCCTCGATCAGCGCGCCGAGGTCGAACTGCACCTCGTCCAGCTCGATCTGCCCGGACTCCAGCTTGGAGATGTCGAGGATCTCGTTGATCAGCGAAAGCAGCTCGTTGCCCGCGCTGTGGATGGTCTGCACATAGTCGCGCTGCTTGGCCGAGAGCGGTGTGCCGAGCAGGAGTTCGGTCATGCCCAGCACGCCGTTCATGGGGGTGCGGATCTCGTGGCTGATCTTGGCCAGGAAGTCGCCCTTGGCCTTAAGCTCGGCGACGTTGGCGGCGCGCTGGCGGCTGGCGGCGAACTGGTCGTTCTGGATTTTCCGCTGGCGCTCGGCGAGCGCCAGGCTGAGCAGGAAACCGACCACTGCCGAGAGGCCGAGCAGGCCACTGCCGAGCCATTCCGCCCGGGTCGCCACGTAGCCAAGCAGCGATGGCAGGCTCAGGCACCAGACCACCACGAAGAGGCCCATGCCGATGGCGAAAAGGCGCGCCGGGCGGTAAGCGTGAATCCAGTAGTAGACCGCCACGCCGAGAATGCTCAGGGTCACCAGGGTGATCAGCCCGTAGACCAGGCTGCTGATGGACAGGTCGAGTAGCAGGTTGAGCGCCACGCACAGCACCACCAGCCCGGCGGTGCCACCCAGCAGCAGGCGCTTGAGCGGCAGGCGCGGGGTGAGGTCACGGAAGAAGCTGGCGGTATAGCCAAGACCGCAGATCAGCGTCACCACCAGGCAGCCCAGCGCAATAATCGGTTGTAACGACTGGTTGTTGCCGTACCAGGGGCTGAGCAGGCCGAACAGGTTGAGGCAGGCCAGCAGCAGGCTCGCATGCACGCCGGCCAGCCACAGGCCGCTGGCGACGCGGGTGTAGGCAAAGCGCACGAGGTTGTAGAGCAGCAGCATGGCCAGGCAGCCGATCAGCACGCCGAAGTGCAGCGGGCGCTGGTCGTTGCTCGGCTGGCCGGCGGCCTCGATGCTGATGTTCGGGCGCAGCGGCAGGGTCGAGGCGAGGCGCAGGTAGAGATCCAGCGGCTCGGCGGCGGTGCGCAGGGGGATCACCAGATCACTGTTGAGCAGGGGGCGTTGCACCGGGGAAAGGTTGCCGGCGCTCTTCTGTTCGAGGACTTTCTGCCCATCGAGGATGAACATCTCGAAGCTGTCCAGGCTCGGCGCGAACAGGCGCAGTTGCTGGGGCTCGTCGTTGGCGGGCAGGCGGAAGTGCAGCCAGGTCGCGCCGGGGCCGGCGGGGGCGTGCAAGTCGCTGATGTCGAGGGGGCTGAAGAGGGTGCGGTAGCGCGGGGAGATCACGTCCTGCAGCTGCAGGCGGGCGTCACTGTCGTGGAGCTGGGACCAGCCGGGATCCTGGCTTGCCGCATAGGTCGGAAGACAGACCAGAGCGGCCAGCAGCAAGCTGACGAGGAGTCCTGTGGCAGTCCAGAGCCGACGCACGGCGAAGTCCCTTCGGTAGTGAGTGGGCGGATTATAGCCAAGTGTGCTGAAGGCCGTAATCCACCCGTGCACGCCGGGACCGGTGTGGAGGAGGCGTCCGACGGGGGACGCCTCCACCTGTCGGATCAGCCCTCGCCGCGCTCGCGGGCGATGGCGCGATAACCGATGTCCTTGCGGTAGAAGCTGCCGTTCCAGCGGACCTTCTCGGCCAGACGGTAAGCCTGTTCCTGGGCCGAGGAGACGGTCGGGCCGATGGCGGTGGCGCACAGTACGCGGCCGCCGGCGGTGACGATCTGGCCGTCCTTGAGCGCGGTGCCGGCGTGGAAGACCTTGCCGTCGAGCTGGGCGGCATCGTCCAGGCCGAAGATAGCGTCACCCTTGGCGTAGTCGCCCGGGTAGCCGCCGGCGGCGATCACCACGCCTACGGTGGGACGCGGGTCCCAGGTGGCTTCGACCTTGTCCAGCGCCTTGGCCAGGGCGGCCTCGACCAGCAGGACCAGGGACGATTCCAGGCGGACCATGATCGGCTGGGTTTCCGGGTCGCCGAAGCGGCAGTTGAACTCGATGACCTTGGGCTTGCCGCTCTTGTCGATCATCAGGCCGGCGTAGAGGAAGCCGGTATAGACGTTGCCTTCCTCGGCCATGCCGCGCACGGTCGGGTAGATCACTTCGTCCATCACGCGCTTATGCACGTCGGCAGTTACCACCGGAGCGGGGGAGTAGGCACCCATGCCGCCGGTGTTCGGGCCGGTGTCGCCGTCGCCGACGCGCTTGTGGTCCTGGCTGGTGGCCATGGGCAGCACGTTCTGGCCGTCGACCATGACGATGAAGCTGGCTTCCTCGCCGTCGAGGAACTCTTCGATCACCACGCGCGATCCGGCGTCACCGAAGGCGTTGCCGGCGAGCATGTCACGCACGGCTTCCTCGGCTTCGGCCAGGGTCATGGCGACGATCACGCCCTTGCCCGCGGCCAGGCCGTCAGCCTTGATCACGATGGGCGCGCCTTTCTCTTTCAGATAGGCCAGCGCCGGCTCGACTTCGGTGAAGTTCTGGTAGTCGGCAGTGGGGATCTGGTGGCGTGCGAGGAAGTCCTTGGTGAAGGCCTTGGAGCCTTCCAGCTGGGCGGCGCCGGCGGTGGGGCCGAAGATGTCCAGGCCGCGCGAGCGGAACAGGTCCACTACGCCTTTGACCAGCGGAGCCTCGGGGCCGACGATGGTCAGCTGCACGTTCTTCGCGGCGAAATCGGCCAGTTCTTCCAGGGCCAGCACGTCGATGGCGACGTTCTCGCACTTGGCTTCGGTGGCGGTGCCGGCGTTGCCCGGCGCGACGAAGACCTTCTGCACGCGCGAATCCTGCGCGACCTTCCAGGCCAGCGCGTGCTCGCGACCGCCGCTGCCGATGATGAGTACGTTCATTGGAGTTCTCCTGAACAGTTCCGGCTTTGCCGGATTGTTGGGTATCACTTCGCTCGCGGAGCGCCGCCCAACCTACGAGTGCTTTTTTCCAGCCTGTGCGAGGGCGCAATGGAGTGGCTGGATGCAAGGCGCGGACGGCTTCGACAAGCGGAGTTGCCTATTGGCAATGAGCATTGGCGAAGTCGTCCGCAACGCAGCAGACGGCCGCTACAGTGCGGCCGTCCCGGTTAATGCCTAAAGTGGCGCATGCCGGTGAAGACCATTGCAATGCCGGCTTCGTCAGCGGCGGCGATCACTTCATTGTCGCGCATCGAGCCGCCCGGCTGGATCACCGCGGTGATACCGGCCTTGGCAGCGTTGTCGATGCCGTCGCGGAACGGGAAGAAGGCGTCGGAAGCCATGACCGCCCCCTTCACTTCCAGGCCGGCATGCTCGGCCTTGATGGCGGCGATGCGGGCGGAGTTCACGCGGCTCATCTGGCCGGCGCCGACGCCGACGGTCTGGCGCGCCTTGGCGTAGACGATGGCGTTGGATTTCACGAACTTGGCGACTTTCCAGGCGAAGATCAGGTCGTGGATTTCCTGCTCGCTCGGGGCGCGCTGGGTGACGATCTTCAGGTCATCGGCGGTGATCATGCCGATGTCGCGGCTCTGCACCAGCAGGCCGCCGTTGACGCGCTTGAAGTCCCAGCCCGGCGCACGCTCGGCCGGCCACTCGCCGCACTCCAGCAGGCGCACGTTGGCCTTGGCAGCGACCACGGCACGGGCGGCTTCGGAGATTTTCGGGGCGATGATGACTTCGACGAACTGGCGCTCGACGATGGCCTGGGCGGTCTCGCCGTCCAGCTCGCGGTTGAAGGCGATGATGCCGCCGAAGGCCGACTCGGTGTCGGTGGCGTAGGCCAGGTCGTAGGCCTTGCGGATGCCGCCTTCGTTTTCCGGTACCACGGCCACGCCGCACGGGTTGGCGTGCTTGACGATGACGCAGGCCGGCTTGACGAAGCTCTTCACGCACTCCAGCGCGGCGTCGGTGTCGGCCACGTTGTTGAACGACAGTTCCTTGCCCTGCAGCTGGATGGCGGTGGAGACGCTGGCCTCGCCCTTCTTCGCTTCGACGTAGAAGGCCGCGCTCTGGTGCGGGTTCTCGCCGTAGCGCATTTCCTGCGCCTTGATGAACTGGCTGTTGAAGGTGCGCGGGAAGGCGCCGCGGTCTTCGGTGGACAGGGTGTCGCGCGCCTGGTCGATGGTGCCCAGGTAGTTGGCGATCATGCCGTCGTAGGCCGAAGTGTGCTCGAAGGCCTTCAGGGCCAGGTCGAAGCGCTGGGCGTAGGTCAGGCCACCGGCTTTCAGGGCACCGACGATGCTGGCGTAGTCACCGGCGTTGACCACGATGGCAACGTCCTTGTGGTTCTTCGCCGCGCTGCGGACCATGGTCGGGCCGCCGATGTCGATGTTCTCGATGGCGGTCGGCAGGTCGCAGTCGGCCTTGGCCACGGTCGCTTCGAACGGGTACAGGTTGACCGCCACCAGGTCGATCGGCTTGATGCCGTGCTCTTCCATCACTGCGCCGTCGAGGTCACGACGTCCGAGGATGCCACCGTGGATCTTCGGATGCAGGGTCTTCACGCGGCCATCCATCATCTCCGGGAAGCCGGTGTAGTCGGCCACTTCCACGGCGGCGATGGCGTTGTCCTTGAGCAGCTTGTAGGTGCCGCCGGTGGAAAGAATCTCCACGCCAAGGGCTACCAGCTCACGGGCGAAATCGACGATGCCGGTCTTGTCGGAAACGCTGATCAGCGCACGGCGGACGGGCAGGCGGGTGGTTTGGTCGGTCATAACGGCTTCCACAAAGGCTTCGGGCTTTTCGCGTGTCAGGCGTCGGCCCGGCTGACCTCGAGGTCGCGGGCCCGCGCCTGCCACCTGTCAGAGAAGATCGTACTGCTTGAGTTTCTTGCGCAGGGTCCCGCGGTTCAGCCCCAGCAGTTCGGAGGCTTTGGTCTGGTTACCCTTCACGTGGTTCATGACGGTTTCCAGCAGCGGCGCTTCGACTTCGCAAAGCACCATGTTGTATACGTCCGTGACCGGCTGCCCTTCGAGATGGGCGAAATAGTTGTGCAGTGCCTTTTCCACGCTGTCGCGGAGGGTCTGGCCCTCCTGCGTCGGAGTGGTCAGGTGCTGTTTAAGGTTGGCGTTGTCGCTCACGGGTGTCATTCCACTCACTAATGTCTCGGTCATCGTTGTCATGCGGCCACCCCTTCTCCGTTATTGTGGCGCTCGGCGAAGAACTGCCTGACGCTGGCGCTCTGTGCATCCGTGTCCTGCAAACGATTGAACTGGGAACGGAACTCCGCCGCTCCCGGTAGGGTTGCGAGGTACCAGCCCACATGCTTGCGGGCAATTCGCACACCCATTTCCTCCCCATAAAACGCATGCAATGCAGCGAGGTGCTCGAGCAGGATGCTCTGTACCTCGTGCAGACTCGGCGCCGGCAACAGCTCGCCGGTGCTCAGGTAATGATCGATCTCGCGGAAGATCCAGGGATTGCCCTGGGCGGCGCGGCCGATCAGCAGGGCATCCACGCCCGTCTGCTCGAACACCTGCCGTGCCTTGCGCGGTGAATCGATATCACCATTGGCGAAGACCGGAATCGAAACCGCCTGCTTGATCGCCGCGATGGTTTCGTACTCCGCTTCGCCGGTGTAGAGGTCGGCACGGGTCCTGCCGTGTACCGCCAGCGCCTGGATGCCCGACTGCTCGGCGATCCGCGCCACCGTCACACCGTTCTTGTTCGACCGGTCCCAACCGGTGCGAATCTTCAGGGTGACGGGAACCTCTACCGCCGCGACCACCGCCTCGAGGATGTCGGCCACCAGCCGTTCATCTTTCATCAGCGCGGAACCCGCGGCCTTGTTGCAAACCTTCTTCGCCGGACAGCCCATGTTGATGTCGATGATCTGGGCGCCGAGCTCCACGTTGCACCGTGCGGCTTCCGCGAGCATCTGCGGGTCGCCGCCGGCGATCTGCACCGAACGCGGTTGATCCTCGTGGTCGTGCTGCAGGCGCAGGCGCGACTTGCGGCTGTTCCACAGGCGGACGTCGCTGGTGACCATCTCCGAAACCACCATGCCGGCGCCGAGGCGGCGACAAAGCTGGCGGAACGGACGATCGGTGACGCCGGCCATCGGGGCCAGGATCAGTCTGTTGGGCAGTGTGTAGGAGCCGATGCGTACCACCGACTGGTTTTCCATGGTCAATGGGGCGGGAACACCGAGGCGCCGCGCGTTACAAGACTCGCGGGTGCTTTCGGGGCCTGCCACCGGTGCTAGCAAAAAAGGGAGGGCATGATACCCGCTCTCGATGACCGGATAAAGGCGATTTTGGATAAATTCTGAACAATCCCGGGCTTAGTACCCCAGGTTGGAAGACGAGCGGAACTGGCGCTCTCAGGCGCTTTGAGCTACTCGCCGGGTTATTCCGGCGAGTGGAAGCTCAGGCTGTAGTTCACCGCTTTGGGACCCGGATCGAGGATGTCCAGGGAGATGTGGATCGGCGTCTGCGGCGGCATCTCGCTCTGCCCGGCCAGCTCGCCCGAGAGGTACTCGCTGGGCTTGAAGCGGCGGCTGGCGATTAGCTGGCCGTTCAGGTCGGCGAAGCGCATCTCCAGCAGCGGGAAGGGCTGGGAGAAGTTGGCGCGGTTGTAGATGATCGCGTCCACCACCAGCGCACCGCTGAAGTCCGGGTGGCTGCGCACCACCAGGTTGCTGCTGCGGATCTGCTCCACGTCGACCTTGGAGGGCAGGGTGCAGCCCAGCTCCGGGCAGGCCTGGGCGAACCAGGGGCGGTACTGGTCCTGGCGGGCCAATTCGTCGAAGTGATAGGCGATGTACTGGCCGGCGAGGCCGGCCAGGGCCAGCAATACCAGCAGCAGCCAGAACAGACGGCGACCCCAGCGGCTCTTCGGTTTCTGCCAGTCGAGTTGCAGGGGTTCATCGCTGAGGTCGTTCAGGCCACCATTGCCAAGGCCTGGATCGGCGCGCCGGCTGTCGCCGCGCTGGTCGGCCAGCGGCGGCTCCTCGTCTTCATCGTCAGGCTCATCGTCATCACGGCGGGCGCTGAAGGCTGGAAGTTTCTCGTCGTCGCTCTCAGCGCGAAGGGGTGGCGGGTCGATGCGCGGTTCGTGCTCCGGCTCTTCCTCGGGCTCCTCCGGCTCGGATTCCTTGTCGGCCACCAGGCGCGCCTTGGCGGGCGGCTCCTCTGGTTCCTCGACGGGCAGCCGGCCGAAGCTGGGCTCCTGACGGGAAGTGCGACTTGTGCCGTTCTGTTCCTCTTCGATCAGGGCTTCGGCCCAGCGCTCGTCGTGCGGGTCGCGCTTCTCTTCCTGGCGGGTCTGCAGGGCTTCGCTGGGGCGCGGTGCGCGGTCGATGCTGAGGAATTCCTGGGACAGCTCGAACTCGTCGAGCTTGGCCAGTTCCTCGTCGAGGTTGAGGCTGTCCAGGTCGAGATCGTCGTGAATCCACAGCGTCTCGTCTTTTTTTCCGGCTGCCGGTGCAGGAGCAAGCTTGGGTGGCTCGCTGGTCACGGTCGCTGCCGGGGCGATCACCATGGTCGCGGCGACGGCCGGGGCAGGTTCGGCAACCGGTGCCGGTTTTGCTTCTACCTTCGGCTCGGCGACGGCGGGCTTTTCCGCCACATCGCTGGAGTGCCGCGCGGCGTGGGGTGCCAGCGGCCAGCCGAGGGTGGCGGTGCCAGGAGCGCTCGGTGCGGCCGGCTTTTCGGGAGTGAAGGTGTCGAAGGCCGGCGCGGGAGCGGGCGCGGCTGCGATCGGCTCCGGGGCTTTCGGTGGCGCAGGCGGCGCGGCCGGCTCCGGTGCCGGGGCAGCTTTCGGGGCTGCGGCGGTCGGTATCGCCGCAACTGCCGGCGCCGGAACCTGGGTCGGCTCGCCGACCATGTTCTGCGGCGCACTGAAGACTTTCAGGCAGGTTCCGCAGCGCACAGCACCGCTGGCCGCGCCCAGTTGCGCCGAGTTGACGCGGAAACGGGTCTGGCAATGGGGGCACTGTGTGATGAAGCTTTCGCTCATGCGGCGGTCCGGCGGAAAAATCTGGCGGTTAGTCTAACTCAAGCCCCATACGGCGGGCACTCAGCGGCGGCGGCCGCTGATGCGGATCCAGCCATCGCGCTCGGCGGTCGGGTCGAGGTCGAAGGCGTCGGCGTAGGCAGCGCGTACTTCCTCGGCCTGCTCGGCGAGGATGCCCGAAAGGGCCAGCAGGCCACCGGATTTCACCAGCCCGGTGAGCTGCTCTGCCAATGTGACCAGCGGACCGGCCAGAATGTTCGCCACCAGCACGTCCGCCTGCGCCTTGGGCAGATCAGCGGGCAGGTAGACGGGGAATTTCGCCGGGTCGATGCCGTTGCGCGAGGCGTTGTCGCGGGAGGCTTCCAGCGCCTGCGGGTCGATGTCGGTGCCGACCGCCTGCTCGGCGCCCAGCAGCAGCGCGGCGATGGCGAGGATGCCCGAGCCACAGCCGAAATCCAGCACCTGCTGGCCGGCCAGCTCCTGGCCGTCGAGCCATTCCAGGCACAGCGCGGTGGTCGGGTGAGTGCCGGTGCCGAAGGCCAGGCCCGGGTCGAGCAGCAGATTCACCGCTTCCGGCTCCGGAGCCTCGTGCCAGCTGGGGACTATCCACAGGCGGCGGCCGAAGCGCATCGGCTTGAAGTTGTCCATCCAGCTGCGTTCCCAGTCCTGGTCCTCGATGCGCTCGATCTGGTGCTCTGGCAGTTCGCCGCCGGTGAGCAGGGTCAGGTGGGCGATCAGCGAAGTTTCGTCGGTGTCGGCCTCGAACAGTGCGAGCAGGTGGGTGTGGCTCCACAGCGGGGTGGTGCCCAGGTCCGGCTCGAAGATCGGCTGGTCTTCGGCGTCCATGAAGGTCACGGAGACGGCGCCGACTTCCAGCAGCGCATCTTCATAGGTTTCCGCCTGATCCGGGGTGATGGCGAGTCGGACTTGAAGCCAGGGCATGGGGCGGTACCTCGATCGTGCCGGGATGGAGCTGGAAAAGACAACGGACCGCCTCGGCGGCCCGCAGATAAAGGCGGCAAGCTTACTGCACGGCACCCTGCCATGCCAGCGTGCAGGGGCCGCAAAGCACAAGGGCCGCCCGGAGGCAGCCCTTGTGGTGGAGCGAGGCGGAGCAGGGCAGGCTTAGTGCTTGTCCATGCCCAGCTTCTTCTCCAGGTAGTGGATGTTCACGCCACCCTTGCAGAACTCCTTGTCGCGGACCAGCTCCTTGTGCAGCTCGGTGTTGGTCTTGATGCCATCGACGATCAGCTCGTCCAGCGCATTACGCATGCGCGCCATGGCTTCATCGCGGTCCTTGCCGTAGGTGATGATCTTGCCCACCAGCGAGTCGTAGTTCGGCGGTACGGCGTAGCCGCTGTACAGGTGCGAGTCCACGCGCACGCCGTTGCCGCCCGGTGCGTGGAAGTGCTTCACCTTGCCGGGGCTGGGCATGAAGGTCTTCGGGTCTTCGGCGTTGATCCGGCATTCCAGCGCATGGCCACGGATGACCACGTCTTCCTGCTTGATCGACAGCTTGTTGCCCGAGGCGATGCTGAGCATTTCCTTGACGATGTCGATACCGGTGACCATCTCCGACACCGGATGCTCCACCTGCACGCGGGTGTTCATCTCGATGAAGTAGAAGCGGCCGTTCTCGTAGAGGAACTCGAAGGTGCCGGCGCCACGGTAGCCGATTTCCACGCAGGCCTGGACGCAGCGGGCCAGCACTTCGGCGCGGGCCTTCTCGTCGATGCCCGGGGCTGGGGCTTCTTCCAGCACCTTCTGGTGACGACGCTGCAGGGAGCAGTCGCGGTCGCCCAGGTGGATGGCGTTGCCCTGGCCGTCGGAGAGGACCTGGACTTCCACGTGACGCGGGTTGGTCAGGAACTTCTCCAGGTAGACCATCGAGTTGCCGAAGGCCGCGCCCGCTTCGGTGCGGGTCAGCTTGGCGGACTTGATCAGGTCTTCTTCCTTGTGCACGACGCGCATGCCGCGACCACCACCGCCACCGGCGGCCTTGATGATCACCGGGTAGCCAACCTCGCGGGCGATGGCCAGCGCGGTTTCTTCGTCCTCGGGCAGCGGGCCGTCGGAGCCCGGTACGGTCGGCACGCCGGCTTTCTTCATGGCGTCCTTGGCGGACACCTTGTCACCCATCAGGCGGATGACGTCGGCGCTGGGGCCGATGAAGGTGAAGCCCGAGCGCTCGACCTGCTCGGCAAAGTCGGCGTTCTCGGCGAGGAAGCCGTAGCCGGGGTGGATACCCACGGCGCCGGTAACCTCGGCCGCGGCGATGATCGCCGGTATGTGCAGGTAGGACTGCGCGGCCGGGGCCGGACCGATGCAGACCGCTTCGTCGGCCAGCGACAGGTGCATCAGCTCGCGGTCGGCGGTCGAGTGCACGGCCACCGTCTTGATGCCCAGCTCCTTGCACGCGCGCAGGATGCGCAGCGCGATTTCGCCGCGGTTGGCGATCAGTACTTTTTCCAACATCGCAGGTTCCCCGCGGTTTAAACGATGGTGAACAGGGGCTGGTCGAACTCGACCGGCTGGCCGTTCTCCACGAGGATCTGACCGATCACGCCGCTGGTCTCGGCCTCGATGTGGTTCATCATCTTCATGGCTTCGACGATGCAGAGGATGTCGCCTTTCTTCACGCTCTGACCGACTTCGACGAAGTTGGCGGAGGTCGGCGAGGCTGCGCGGTAGAAGGTGCCGACCATCGGCGAGCGCACGGCGCCGGCGAGGTTCTGGGCAGCCGGGGCGGCTTCAGCGGTCGGGGCGGCGGCAGCGACCGGAGCGGCAGCGGGGGCCGGGGCCGGAGCGTAGGCCGGGGCGGCAGCGTAGATCGGCTGGGCGGCGGTCTTGCTGTGACGGCTGATGCGTACGGACTCTTCGCCCTCTTTGATCTCCAGTTCGTCGATGCCGGATTCTTCGAGCAGTTCGATCAGTTTCTTGACTTTACGGATGTCCATCAGTGTTCGCTCTCCCAGGTGAGGTCACGGGCGTTCAAGTTGTTCGAGGGCGGATTCCAGGGCCAGGCGGTAGCCTGTGGCTCCCAGACCGCAGATCACCCCTACCGCCACGTCGGAGAAGTAGGAGTGATGCCGGAAAGGTTCACGTTTGTGCACGTTGGAGAGGTGCACTTCGATGAATGGGATGCTCACTGCGAGCAATGCGTCACGTAGAGCGACACTTGTATGCGTGAAAGCGGCCGGATTGATGAGGATGAAGTCCACACCTTCGTTGCGCGCGGCGTGAATCCGGTCGATCAGTTCGTACTCGGCGTTGCTCTGCAGGTGCATCAGGTGGTGGCCGGCCTCGCGGGCGCGGCGCTCCAGGTCCTGGTTGATCTGCTCGAGGGTGACGGAGCCGTACTTGTCGGGCTCGCGGGTGCCCAGCAGATTGAGGTTGGGCCCGTGCAGTACCAGTAAGGTCGCCATCTGGATGCGGTAGTCCTTGTTCTTGGCGGGAAAAGATAGGGCGGGACTATGCCGGAAAGCTGGCGTGACTGTCCAGTCATGCGGGTTTTGCCGTAGATGTCAGCATGTTGCCAGCCGATTACGGCAAAACCATTGCAATCAAATTGTGATCAGGAGCGCGTTCCAGCCTGTTTCAGACGGTCGGCGAGGGTGGCGGCGTCGGTCTCGCCGATGATGCGCAGGTCGCTCCATTCGTCGCCTTTTGTCGAGAAGAACAGCAGCGCGGGCGGGCCGAACAGGTTGTAGCGGTCGAGCAGGGCGCGCTGCTCCTCGGTGCTGGCGGTCATGTCGAAGCGCAACAGGACGAAGCCGGGCAGCTGCGACTGCACTTCCGGCGCCGGCAGTACCTGGCGCTCGATGATCTTGCAGCTGATGCACCAGTCGGCGTACCAGTCCAGCAGCACCGGCCGACCGGCGGCCTGGGCGCTGGCCAGCGCGGCGTTGAGCTGCGCCGGGGTGGTGATGTTCTGCCAGTCGCCGGGGGTGGAGCTGGGCGGGCCGGCGTGGACGCTGACGCCGCTGCGGCCCAGCGGGTGCAGCGGGTCGGATTCGCCGCGCAGGGCGCCGGTCCAGGCGGCCACGGCGTAGACCAGCAGCATCAGGCCGAACAACTGGCCGAGGCGCTGCAGCGGCTTCTTCGGCCCCAGTTCGAGGGTGCCGATGGCCAGGGCGATGCCGCCGGCCAGGGTGCCCCAGAGCGTTAGCGAGACCGGGCCAGAGACGATGCGGTCGAGCATCCAGATGGCCACGGCCAGCAGCATCACGCCGAAGACGTTGCGCACGCCGTTCATCCAGGCGCCGCTCTTGGGCAGCAACGCGCCGCCGCCGACGGCGAAGATCACCAGCGGCGTGCCCATGCCCAGGCCCAGGGAGAACAGCAGCAGGCCGCCGCCCACCGCATCGCCGGTGCTGCTGATGTACAGCAGCAGGCCGGCCAGCGGGGCGGTGACGCAGGGCGATACCAGCAGGCTGGAGAGCACGCCCAGGGTCGCCGCGCCGGCGATGGAGCCGCCGCGGGTGTTGTTGGCCATCTTGTCCAGACGCTCGCGCACGAAGCCCGGCAGGCGCAGCTCGAAGGCACCGAACATGGCGATGGCGAAGACCACGAAGAACGCCGCGAAGGGGATCAGCACCCAGGGCGACTGCAGCATCGCCTGCAGGTTGAGCTTGGCGCCAAACAGGCCCATCAGGGTGCCGAGCACCGCATAGCAGGCGGCCATCGGCAGCACGTAGGCGAGCGACAGCGCCAGGCCGCGCATGCCGCCCGGACGACCGCGCAACACGACGCCGGAGAGGATCGGCAGCATCGGCAGTACGCAGGGGGTGAAGGTCAGCGCCAGGCCCAGCAGGAAGAAGATCGCCAGCGCGCGGCCGAGTTTCTTGATCTTGCCCGGCTCGTGGTCGCCCAGCAGGCTGGCCAGCGGGTTGGCCGAAGTGGCGGAGGATTTGGCAGCGGCGGAAGGTGCGGGGCCGGTCACCACGCTGGCGGCCTGGCCGTCGGCGATCTGCAGGCGGGTGGTTTCCGGCGCATAGCACAGGCCCTTGTCGGCGCAGCCCTGGTAGCTGACGACCAGGGTGAAGGGCTTGTGCTGCGGGTTCACCAGCGGCACGTCGATGTCGGTGATGGCGTAGTAGACCACCGTGTCGCCGAAGTAGTCGTCGTGGTGCTGCTTGCCTGGCGGCAGCTTCACTTCGCCGACGCTCACGCCACTGTTGGCGGGCTCGACCTTGAAGCTGAAACGATGCTGGTAGAGGTAGTAGCCGTCGGCGTTGATGAAGCGCAGCTTCACCTGCTGGCTGTCGCTGTCCTCGACGCTGACGCGGAAGGCCTCGGCCACCGGCAGGAAGTCGCCCTTGGCTGGTTGCCCGACGGCGAAGCCGCCCTTGTCGGCGGGTTTGTCGAACAGGCCGGCGGAAGCGGGCAGGGCGACCAGGAGCAGAAGCAGGGTGAGCAGGCGGCGCATGGACATCTCGCGGACTACAGGGTGGCGGGCATGATAGCGGAAAGCTTCCGGCGCGGCCCGAGGCGTTGCCGGATCAGCTGTCACAAGAAGTGATAGACGCTGTGGGACTGCGCCTGCGAGTCCCGGTTCCCGCGACGCCGCTGCGTCAATCGGCCGCGTGCTGGCCGAAGGCTTTCAACAGATCGCTGACGAAGGCCTGTTCGGCGTCGCCGGGATGGCGGCCGCGGTGGCGGGTCAGGCTGAAGGCCACGTCAAAGCCCAGTTCGCCGGGCAGCAGTTCGCGCAGCTGGCCACGCTCGATCCACGGCTGGGCGACATGCTTGGGCAGGTAGCCGATGTGCGCGCCGGAGAGGATGAACGCCAGGCTGCCGTCCACCTGCTCGCAGCGCGCGCTGCTGCGGCTGGTTTGCAGCGGCTCGTCGGCGGCGATGAAGCGGTAGGGGTGCAGGACCTGGTCGGCGTCGGCGAGGGAGTCGCGGGTCGGTTTCTTCTCGCTGAAGGCCGGGTGCCCGGCGCCGCAGTAGAGGCCCTGGGGTTCGCTGAACAGCACGACATGTTCCAGCGCCGCCTGGGTCCCGGCGAAATAGCCGACTGCCAGATGCAGGCGGTCCTGCAGCAGCAGGCGCTCCAGCTCGGCGGGTGTGGCGGTGATCAGTTCCAGGCTGACGGCTTCATTACGCTGGCGGAAACGCCGGATGGCCCCGGACAGCTGCGCCAGGACCTCCACGTCCAGCCCTTCGGAAAGCCCGATGCGCACCTCGCCCAGTAGTTTGTCGGCGACACCGCGTGCCTCGTCGCGGAAGCCCTCGATGGCGACGAACAGGCGTCGCGTCGATTGCAGCAGGTGCTCGCCCTTGGGCGTCAGGCGAAAGCCGCCCTTGCCGCGCTCGCACAGGCGGTAGCCCAGGCGCGTCTCCAGCTTGGCCATCTGGATGCTGATGCTGGGCTGGCTCAACCCCAGTTCGCCCTGCGCGGCACTGAAGCCGCCGCATTCCACCACGGTGACGAACAGCCGCAGCAGTTGCAGGTCGAGGTCGCGCAATTGGCTGAGCATGGCCGTCTCCAAACATTGTCAAAGGGAAATGCCAAAGTAATTAACTTTGTATTTTTACAAAGTAAAGCCCGCCCCATGCTCGCCCCATAACCACAACAACCCCGAGGCGATGATCATGCGTGCGTTCTTCCGGGCTTCTCTCACGGTGCTGGCCGTGGCCCTGGCCATGCCCCTGCAGGCGCAGGAGCGGGTGCTCAACCTCTACAACTGGGCGGATTACGTCGGCGCCGATGCCCTGCAACGCTTCCAGAAGGAAACCGGCATCCGCGTGAAATACGACACTTTCGACAGCGCTGAGGTGCTCGACAGCAAACTGATGACCGGCCGCAGCGGCTACGACGTTGTCTTTCCCGCCAGCAGCGGGCTGGCCCGCGCCATCCAGGCCAGGGCCGTACTGCCGGTGGACGACGCGCAGTTGAAGAACTTCGCCAACCTCGACCCGGACCTGCTGGCCAAGCTGGCCGCCATCGACCCCGGCAATCGCTTCGGCGTGCCCTACACCTGGGGCACCGTGGGCCTGGCGATCAACAAGGATGAGGTGCTCAAGCGCATCCCCGACGCACCGCTGGACAGCCTCGACCTGCTGTTCAAGCCCGAGTACGCCAGCCGTCTGGCCGACTGCGGCATCTCGCTGATCGATTCGCCGCAGGAAGTCATCAGCGTGGCGCTGAATTATCTGGGCAAGTCGCCGTACAGCACCGACGCGGCCGACCTGGCCGAGGTCCGCCAGTTGCTGGAGAAGTTGCAACCCAACGTGCGCTACATCGCCAGCGGCAAGCACATCAACGACCTGGCCAACGGCGCGCTGTGCGTCGCCCTGACCTACACCGGCGACGCGCTGATGGGCGCTGCGCAGGCGAAGCAGGCGAACAAGCCGTTCGAGGTGATCTACCGGATTCCGAAGGAGGGCACGCTGATCTGGTTCGACACCATGGCCATCCCGGTGGACGCGCCACACCCGCAGGAAGCACGCGCCTTCATCGACTTCATGCTGCGCCCGGATTCCATCGCCGAGCTGACCAACACCCTGTACTTCGCCAACGCCAACCTGAAGGCCACGCCATTGCTGAATGCCGATGTCGCCGGCGACCCGGACATCTACCCGGCGCCCGCCATGCGCCAGAAGCTGTTCGGCGAGCAATTGCTGACCTTGAAACAGCAACGCGAGCGCACCCGGCTGTGGTCGGCGTTCCGTACCCGTAGCTGAGGAGCAGGCTTTTGTAGGGCGGATAACCTGTTCCAGGTTATGCGCCCTACGTAGCGGACGTTCCCTGAATCACCGTGACCAACCGATAACTAAAAAATGAGGAAGCCATGGATCTCGCCCAAGACAACGACCAGGCCATCACCCGCGACAGCCTCTACGGCACCGCCGCCGAATCCACCTACGCCGGCATCACCAGCTTCATGCGCCGCCGCTACAGCCGCGATCTGCGCGGCGTCGATCTGGTGGTCAGCGGCGTGCCCTTCGATACCGCCACCACCAACCGCCCCGGCAGCCGCTTCGGACCGCGGGCGATCCGTGCCGCCTCGGTGCAGATGGCCTGGGCCCGGCACTTCCCCTGGGAATTCGACCCCTTCGACCACCTGGCGGTGATCGACTACGGCGACTGCTCCTTCGACCACGGCGTGCCGCAGGAAACCCCGGACGTCATCGAAGCCCACGCCGCGCGCATTCTCGATGCCGGCTGCGCGCTGCTGACTCTGGGCGGCGACCACTTCATCAGCTACCCGCTGCTCAAGGCCCACGCGAAGAAGCACGGGCCGCTGTCGCTGATCCACTTCGACGCCCACAGCGACACCTGGCCAGACGAGGATTGCCAGCGCATCGACCACGGCACCATGTTCTACCACGCCGCCCGCGAGGGGCTGGTCGACCCGGCGCGCTCGGTTCAGGTCGGCCTGCGCACCACCAACGACGACGTGATGGGCTTCCAGGTGCTGGACGCCCGCGAGGTGCATCGCAACACGCCGCAGGCCATCGCCGAGCGCATTCGAGCGCAAGTGGGCGACAACCCGGTGTACCTGACCTTCGACATCGACTGCCTCGACCCGGCCTTCGCTCCGGGCACTGGCACGCCGGTTTGTGGCGGGCTGAGTTCGCACCAGGCGCTGGAAATCCTCCGCGCGTTGCGTGGCATCAACCTGGTGGGGATGGACGTGGTGGAAGTCGCGCCGCCCTACGACAGCGCCGAGATCACCGCCCTGGCCGGAGCGACCCTGGCGATGGAGATGGTTTGCCTGTACGCGGCGCGGCACAAGCTGGGCGAGCGTTGATGAATTGATCTTGCAGGAGTGCTGATGAGGCGCTTCTAAAAGATCAAAGGCCCCTCACCCTAACCCTCTCCCGCAAGCGGGAGAGGGGACTGTTCGCTGCAGGATGAAACCGTGGCGTCAGCCGGCACATACGGCCCCCTCTCCCTTTGGGAGAGGGTTGGGGTGAGGGCTTGCCCGGGCACGAAAAGTTGATCCGACGGATACGGAACTATCAAACACGGAACGCCCGCACGGCGGTGTGCAACGCACCGCCCAGTTCCTGCAACTGCTCGCCCTGGCTGCGGCCCTGGCCGATCAGGCGCAGGTTCTCACTGCCCAGTTCGTGGATGCGCTCGCTGTGCGAACGGATCTCGCTGACCGCACCGCTCTGCTGGGCGGAGCTTTCGGCGATGCGCTCGGCCATGCTGGCAATGGTGCGGATGGCGCCGACCACTTCGTCCAGCGCTCCCTCGGCGGCGCCAGCCTGGTTGGCGGTGACTTCCGCGTGCTCGACCTGGCTACGCATCGCGTCCACCGACTGCCGTGCGGCCTGCTGCAGGCGCGCGGTGAGCTGCTGGATTTCCTCGGTGGCGCCGGTGGTGCGCAGGGCCAGCGAGCGCACTTCCTCGGCGACCACGGCAAACCCACGGCCCTGCTCGCCGGCCCGCGCAGCCTCGATGGCGGCGTTGAGCGCCAGCAGGTTGGTCTGGTCGGCGATGGAGCGGATCACCCCCAGCACGTTGCCGATGGTGGCGGACTCCTCGGCGAGGTTCTCGATGGCCTGGGCGTTGCTCTGCACTTCGTCCACCAGCGCGCGCATGCCGCTCAGGCTGTTGCCGATCACCTGCTGGCCCTGCTCGACGGCCGTACCGGCCGCGTGGCTGGCCGAAGCGGCCTGGCTGGCATCGCCGGCCACCTGCTGGATCGCCGCTTCCATGTTGCCCAGCGCGTCGCGGATTTCTCCGGTATCGCTGGCCTGACGCTCGGCTCCGGCGTGCAGGCCGCCGCTGAGCTCGGCCAGGGCGCGGCTGCTGCCGGCCACTTCCTCGGCGCGCTGGTGGATGGTGCCGACCAGGGTGCCGAGGAAGTCGCGCAGGCGGTTCAGCGATTCCTGCAGCTCCACCAGGTCGCGGGTGCGGGTGGCCAGGGCGATGGGTTTGGCGAAGTCGCCACGGGCCCAGGTGGAGAGCGCCGGGACCAGTTGGCCGAGCACGCGCGCCAGGCGGCGTTGCAGGGTGTCGATAAGCAGCGCGGTGGCGAGGATCAGGGCGATCAGCGCGCCCTGGATGATGCGCACCTGGGTCTGGATCTTCGAGCGCTCCTCGCGCACCTGCGGCTCCAGGGTCGCCAGCGCCTGCTGCACGGCGCCCAGGCGCTGGGCGGTGGCATTGGCCAGTTCCTGGCGCTGGGCGATCAGCTGGCGGGTGCGGTTGAGTTCATCCGGGTAGCGGCGCAGCACGCTGGCGAGGTCGCGCTTCAAGGTGACGCCGCGGTCCTCGCTCTGCGCCTGCGCAGCGGCTGGCTGGGATTCCAGGCCCATCATCGCGGCGAAGTCGTCGGAGGCGGAGGCCTGTTGTTCCAGCACGCCGAGCAGGGGCAGGGCGTCGATGCGTTCGGCCAGCTGGCGCAGGGTTTCCAGCTCGCGCTGGATGTCTTCGGCCAGCGCCGGGTTGCCGCTTTCCACCAGCTTGGCGCGGGCGTGGGCCAGGCGCGTCAGGTGCAAGCCGGCTTGAAGCAGCGGCGTGCGGTACTCGGCGGCGGCGGGGTTCTGGCTGGCGTCGGCGTAAGTGCCGAGCTGGTCCAGCGCGGCCAGCAGGTCACGCTCGGCCTGCAGCAGCAGGCCCTGCGGGTCGCCGGCAAGCTTGCCGGCGGCGAGCAACTGGTTGCCGCTGAACTGGCGCAGTTCGTCGAGGCTCTGGCCGAGCAGCTGGCTGAGGCTGTCCGGCAGTTGCGGCAGCTCCTGGGCCAGTTCGTCCAGGCCCTGCTGGGCGGCTTTCTGCTTGAGCGCGTCGCCGCTGGCGAGGTACGCCTGGATGTTCTGCGCGACCTTGCGCTCGAAGCCCTGGGAGAGCTCCAGGTAGCGGTCCATCAGCGTGAACGGGCGCTCCAGGGCGCGTTGCGACCACCACAGGGTGGCGCCCAGCGCGAGGCAGACGAGCAGGAGCAGGAAGGTGTTGAGGTTGGTGAGCAGCTTGAGGCGCATGGCAGGTCTCGACCGACAGCGAAAAAACGGCGAGCCCTGAACCTATTGCAGTTTCGTTACTGGCTGATGACACGGTGCCAGCATTCGGTCGGGAAGTGGCGCGGCAGAGCGCCGCGCCGGACCGCTGGTGGGTGTTACTTGTAGACCTCGACGCGGTTGCGGCCGCCGTGCTTGGCGGTGTACAGCGCCTCGTCGGCCTGCTTGGCAAGGGTCTTGATGTCCATCTCCTCGCCCAGCTCGGCGATGCCGCAGCTGAAGGTGCAGGACAGGTCGTGGGGCTGCGCCGGGTAGTGAATCTCGGCGAAGCGCTGGCGGATTTCCTCCAGCACCTTGTGCGCCGAGGCGGCATCGGTGTCCGGCAGCACCACGGCAAACTCTTCGCCGCCGTAACGGCCGATGTGGTCGGTCTTGCGCAGGCGCTGCTTGAGGAAGAGTGCCAGGCTCTTGATCACCCGGTCGCCCATGGGGTGGCCATAGGTGTCGTTGACCCGCTTGAAGTGGTCGATGTCGAGCATCGCGAAGGTCAGCGGACGCTCCTCGCGGCGCGCGCGGAAGCGGGCATCGTCGAGCAACTGCAGGGTGTGAGTGTGGTTGTACAGGCCGGTGAGGCTGTCGCGCACCATCCGCGCCTTCAGGCTGCGCGCGCGGGCGGCGCGGTTGCGCACGGTGGCGATCAGGTGGCGCGGCTTGATCGGCTTGGTGAGGAAGTCGTCGCCGCCTTCGCTCATGGCGTCGAGCTGCTTGTCCAGGTCGTCCTCGGCGGACAGGTAGATGATCGGCACGCTCACATAGCGCTCGTGCTGGCGGATCACCTTGGCCAGCTCGGTGCCCAGGCACTCGGGCATGTACATGTCGAGGATGATCAGGTCCGGCTGGAACTCGGCCAGTTCGGCCATCACCGAGAGCGGTGCGGTGAGCGCGCGGGTAACGATGCCGGCGCTGTTGAGGACCATCTCGGTATGCGCGGCCTGAGCGCGGGAGTCGTCGACGATCAGTACGCGGAACGGCTCGTAATGGGCCACGCGGGTCAGCGTCTCGATCTTCTCCAGCAGGCCGGAGGCGTCCAGCGCGCCACTGAAGAAGTCCTGGCCACCGGCGCGGGCAGCGGCCAGGCGGGTCGGGGTGTCGGTTTCCTCATGGCTGAAGAACAGCACCGGCAGCTTCTGCTTGAGGCCGGCCTGGGCCTCGTCGGCCAGCGCCAGGCCCTGGCCGTTGGCGAAGTCGATTTCCATCACGATGGCGGCCGGATGGCGGTCGGCCATGGCGGCGCGGAAGGCGTTGGCGTGCTCGCAGGGCTGCGCGGCCATGCCGAAGAATTCCAGCTGCTGGGCCAGGCGCTCGGCGCGCTCCTGGTCCTGCAGGGCCAGGTAGACAGGCTTGCGCAGTGGCGGAAGGTTGGTCTGCTCGAACTGGTCGCCGTGGCGCAGGCCGGTGCGCGACAGGCGCTGCATCAGGCGGTTGAGTTCGGTGATCAGCTCGCTGGAGAGACGCCCGCGATTGTCCTGCACGGCGCGCAGGCATTGGTCGATGGCCTTGGCCAGGTCCGCATGCTCGGCCTGCTCGAAACGTTCGGCATAGCGCTGCAGACGCAGGCAGGCCTCGGCCAGCTCGGCCATGCCGGCACTGTTCCACTCCGACCGCGACAGGCGCTGCCAGACTTCCAGCAGGTGACGCGCCTGGTGGATCACCCGCTGGGCGAAGTGATGCTTGAGGCGGTCGAGGGATGGATCGTCGAGCTCGGTCATCGCGCGCTTCTTTATAGAGCCGTACCGGCGGCCTGCGGGGCGAACATGTTTCCGCCGTGATACACAGTGGTGGCCCTATGCTACCAATCCTTGATGGCAATAACAGTGCCTTCGGTCAAACATCCGAAGCTTTGTATTTCGCAGCATTAACCAGCACCATGCGCAGGGTAGGCTGCGCCGACCCGCCTGCGTGCGGCATGCTTGCGCACAGCGGCCTAAAATCCCGGCACCCTGGGGCCGGTTGCGGGTCCAAGCTATCTTCGAATTCGGGACATCAAGGAACTTGCCATGTGGAACTGGAAGAAACGCGGCTCCGTGCGTGACCGCGTGAACGACTCGGTGGACGACGCGCGCGCCTATTTCGGCGGCCCCTGGCTGGGCCGCGTGCTCGGCGGTCTGCTGGGCGTCTACCTGGTGATCTGCGGCGCGATCGGCTGGTACTGGAGCCAGGAGCCGGACCTCTTCCCCGTGCAGCAGAACGCCCAGGCCGCCGCCGAGCGCGCTGGCCGGCAGATGGTGGTGGGCTATACCACGGTGGAAACCCTCAAGGAAGTGGTCGCCACGCTGCTCAACAAGCCGGGCGGCTACCTGTCCAACGACATCTTCCCGCCGGGCGTCTGGCTGGACAACATGCCCAGCTGGGAATACGGCGCCCTGGTCCAGGTGCGCGATCTGTCCCGCGCGCTGCGCAAGGACTTCGCCCGCTCCCAGTCGCAGTCCACCGAGGACGCTGACCTGGCACGCGCCGAGCCGCGTTTCAACTTCGACAACAAGAGCTGGGCGCTGCCGTCCTCCGAGTCGGAATACGCCGAGGGCATCAAGTCCCTGGACCGTTACCTGGGCCGTCTCTCCGCCGACCCGGCCGGCGCGCAGTTCTATGCCCGCGCCGACAGCCTGAACAACTGGCTGGGTGACGTTTCCACCCGCCTGGGCTCGCTGTCCCAGCGCCTCTCGGCCAGCGTCGGCCGGGTCAAGCTGAACACCAACATCACGCCGATGCAGCCGGTCACCCCCGGCCAGGCGCCGGAAGTCGAGGAAGTGATCCAGGAAACCCCCTGGATGCAGATCGACAACGTGTTCTACGAAGCCCGTGGCCAGGCCTGGGCGCTGTCGCACATCCTGCGCGCCATCGAGGTGGACTTCGCCGACGTGCTGGCGAAGAAGAACGCCACTGTCAGCGTGCGTCAGATCATCCGCGAGCTGGAGGCCGCCGAGGCTCCGCTGTGGAGCCCGATGGTCCTCAACGGCAGCGGCTTCGGCGTGCTGGCCAACCACTCGCTGGTGATGGCCAACTACATCTCCCGCGCCAACGCCGCGATCATCGACCTGCGTCAGCTGCTGGCTCAGGGCTGATCCATGGCTGGCATCAGCGACAAGGAGGCCGCCCACCGGGCGGCTTCGGACGCCGAGAAGATCGCCTGGGTCGACGAAGACGACCAGCTGCTGGGCAGCCTGCCGCGCGCCGAATTGCGCGCGCGCGGGCTGATCGGCCGCGGCACCTTCATCCTGCTGTTCAACTCTGCCGGTGAGCTGTGCGTGCACCGCCGCACCCTGAGCAAGGCGGTCTATCCCGGCTACTGGGACCCGGCCGCCGGCGGCATGGTGCAGGCCGACGAGAGCTACGCCGGGTCCGCCGCCCGCGAGCTGGAAGAGGAGTTGGGCATCGCGGGCGTAGAGTTGCGCGCCCACGGCACTTTCTTCTTCGACCAGCCGGACAATCGCCTGTGGTGCGCGGTGTTCTCCGCCGTGTCCGATGCGCCGCTGAAGTTGCAGCCCGAAGAGGTGCTGGAAGCGAAATTCATCGACCCGCACCAGGCGCTGGCCGAGGCCAAGGCGGGCACGCCTTACTGCCCGGACTCGCTGGCGGCGCTGCGCAAGTACCTGGTCAGTTTCTGATCCTCCAACCCATTGCGGGCTGCTCTTCGTAGGAGCGAGCATGCTCGCGAATGGCTTCGCAGCGGGGCTTGTTCGCGAGCAAGCTCGCTCCTGCAACAACCCTGCTGCGCCGGCATGTCGCCAAACCGCCGATCAATGACGCATTTTCGCTCTTAGCATTTGCCTTCAATGCTGCTAAATTGCGCGACCTTTCCGGCAGGGTCCTCCGCCGGGAATTGCGCAGCCCCTGCCTGAGTGGGGCGTCGCGGTCGGCGCCAGCCGGCCATTCGTTGACCTGGCCCGAAGAGGCCAATCCTGGGGAAACGCCCGGTGGTCAAGAAAGCATCCTCCCTGTCCGCCCTCGGCGGGCTCGTCTACTCCACTGATTCCGGCCGGCATTGCCCGGACTGCAATCAGCCCATTGGCGCGTGCATCTGCAAGCAGGCCGAGATTCCGGCCGGCGATGGCATCGCTCGCGTGCGTCGGGAAACCAAGGGCCGCGGTGGCAAGACCGTGACCACGGTGACCGGCGTGCCGCTGGCGGCCGATGCGCTGAAGGACCTGGCCACGGCGCTGAAGAAGCGCTGCGGCACGGGTGGCGCGTTGAAGGACGGCATCATCGAGATCCAGGGCGACCACGTCGACCTGCTGCTCGAAGAGCTGACCAAACGCGGCCTCAAGGCGAAGAAATCCGGCGGCTGAGCCGTCTTCCGCTGTCTGTCTCAACTGACAGGCGACTCTCCCCTGTCGAGAACGGGTTCCAGGCGATGCGCGCCCCGCGTATGGCCGGCAAGCCCTTTCCCTAGATGGGAGATTTATCGGCGCGCCCTGGGCGTGTCGTCGGATTTTCCTAAACTTACCGCCAAGCCCGGCGGTCAACACGGCAACGTCACGAGGCCCGGCTAGGTTTACTCCACCAGGCCTTGACGACTCACCCGCACGCCGGGCGGGCGCCTGCACACATTCGCGCAATCTGAGGAGACCACCCCGCATGGCCGCTAGACGGACCCGCAAAGACGACGGCAGCAACTGGACCGTGGCAGACAGCCGCAGCATCTACGGAATTCGCCACTGGGGCGCTGGCTACTACGCCATCAACGACGCCGGTAACGTGGAAGTTCGCCCGCAGGGCGCCGATGCCCAGCCGATCGATCTGCATGCGCTGGTCGAGCAGCTGCGCGAGGCGGGCCTGTCGCTGCCGCTGCTGGTGCGCTTCCCGGACATCCTCCAGGACCGCGTGCGCAAGCTCACCGGTGCCTTCGACGCCAACATCGCGCGCCTGGAATACACCAGCCGCTACACCGCGCTGTACCCGATCAAGGTGAACCAGCAGGAAGCGGTGGTGGAAAGCATCATCGCCACCCAGAACGTCTCCATCGGCCTGGAAGCCGGCTCCAAGCCCGAGCTGATGGCCGTGCTGGCGCTGGCCCCCAAGGGCGGCACCATCGTCTGCAACGGCTACAAGGACCGCGAGTTCATCAAGCTGGCACTCATGGGGCAGAAGCTCGGCCACAACGTGTTCATCGTGATCGAGAAGGAATCCGAGGTGCAGCTGGTGATCGAGGAGGCCGCCAACGTGGGCGTGCTGCCCCAGGTCGGCCTGCGCGTGCGCTTGTCCTCGCTGGCTTCGTCCAAGTGGGCAGACACCGGTGGCGAGAAGGCCAAGTTCGGTCTGTCCGCCGCGCAGCTGCTGTCGGTGGTCGACCGCTTCCGCGCCGCCGGCCTGGACCAGGGCGTGCGCCTGCTGCACTTCCACATGGGGTCGCAGATCGCGAATCTTGCCGACTACCAGCACGGCTTCAAGGAAGCCATCCGCTACTACGGCGAACTGCGCGCCCTCGGCCTGCCGGTGGACCACGTGGACGTCGGCGGCGGCCTGGGCGTTGACTACGACGGCACCCACTCGCGCAACGCCAGCTCGATCAACTACGACATCGATGACTACGCCGGTGTGGTGGTGGGCATGCTCAAGGAGTTCTGCGACGCGCAGGGCCTGCCGCATCCACACATCTTCTCCGAGAGCGGCCGCGCGCTGACCGCGCACCACGCGGTGCTGATCACCCAGGTCACCGATGTCGAGCGCCACAACGACGAAGTGCCGAAGATCACCGACCTCGCCGAACAGCCGGAGATCGTCCAGTGGCTGGCCGATCTGCTCGGTCCGACCGACGCCGAAATGGTCACCGAGACCTACTGGCGCGCCACCCACTACATGAGCGACGCCGCCGCGCAGTACGCCGAGGGCAAGATCAGCCTGGCGCAGAAGGCTCTGGCCGAGCAGTGCTACTTCGCCATCTGCCGTCGCCTGCACAACCAGCTCAAGGCGCACCAGCGTTCGCACCGCCAGGTGCTCGACGAGTTGAACGACAAGCTGGCCGACAAGTACATCTGCAACTTCTCGGTGTTCCAGAGCCTGCCCGACACCTGGGCC
Organism: Pseudomonas sp. PDM17; assembly: GCF_014851985.1. Classification (NCBI taxonomy): domain Bacteria; kingdom Pseudomonadati; phylum Pseudomonadota; class Gammaproteobacteria; order Pseudomonadales; family Pseudomonadaceae; genus Pseudomonas; species Pseudomonas sp. PDM17. The sequence goes on along the minus strand of NZ_JACVAT010000003.1, from coordinate 212,782 downwards.
ATCGGCCAGGTGCTGCCGATCCTGCCGATCCATCGCCTGGGCGAGGAGCCGACCCGCCGCGCGGTGCTGCAGGACCTGACCTGCGACTCCGACGGCAAGATCACCCAGTACGTCGACGAGCAGAGCATCGAAACCAGCATGCCGGTGCACGACGTGAAGGAAGGCGAGGACTACCTGATCGGCACCTTCCTGGTTGGCGCCTACCAGGAAATCCTCGGTGACATGCACAACCTGTTCGGCGACACCGACTCGGTGAACGTCTACCAGAACGCCGACGGCAGCTACTACCACGCCGGCATCGAGACCCACGACACCATCGAGGACATGCTGCGCTACGTGCACCTGTCGCCCGAGGAGCTGATGACCCACTACCGCGACAAGGTCGCCGGGGCCAAGCTCACCGCGCGCGAGCGTACGCAGTTCCTCGACGCGCTGCGTCTGGGGCTGACCCGTTCGGCCTACCTGTCGTCCTGATAGGTCCGCAGTCCGCGTGATGAAAGCCCCGCTTCGGCGGGGCTTTTTCTTGCTCGCTCCTACAGGGATGCCCGGTGATGTTCAGATCGTAGGGCGCATAACGCGCCAGCGTTATCCGCCGTGAGGCAATCGGCGGATAACCCGTTCCGGGTTATGCGCCCTACGCTCCTGTAGGAGCGCGCCATGCGCGCGATCGCGGGCATGGCCCGCTCCTACAGGGGAATGCCGAGCGTCAGAAGGTGCGGATGCTCAGGCGTCGCGCAGTTCGAAGCTCGGGAACAGCGCTTGCAGTTCTCGCCACAGATCGAGCGCGCCATGGGGCGCCGGTGTGGCGATCAGCTCGGGATCGAGTTGCCGGTCGCTGCGGGCCAGTTGCACGACGAAGTTATCCACACCCCTCCCGCGCAATCGCGTGGCCAGTCGGCGCAGGCGTCCCAGATCGAACAATTGCCAGTGCACAGTCGTGCGGCACTCGTAGCCAACGCCGCTCTCCAGCAACAGCTCCAGGCTGCGCCAGTTGGCCAGCCCGCTGCGTTTCGCGCCGGTAATGGCGTCCATGTCCTCGGCCAGCCCCTTCACGTCGAAGCCGATCCAGTCGGCATGGGGCAGCGAGCGGGCGAAGGCCTCCGGGCGGATGCCGGCGCTGTGCAGCCCGGTGCGGAAACCCATCTCGCGCACGCTGGCCATGGCCTCCGGTAGCGTGTTCTGCAGCGTCGCCTCGCCGCCGCTGAACACCACGGCCTGCAGCAGGCCCTGGCGTCGCCGGAGGAAGGCGAGAATGGCGTCCCAGGGGATCTCCGCTTCGCCGCGCGGCGGGATCAGCTCCGGGTTGTGGCAATAGCGGCAGCGCCACGCGCAGCCCTGGCAGAACAGTACGCAGGCGAGCAGCCCGGGGTAGTCGAGGGTGGTCAGGGGCACCAGGCCCCCGACCCTGAGCGTACTGCTCATCGCGTCTCGCGGAAGTGGCGGCGCTCGCGGTGCTCGGATTGCTTGCCGGCGTTGAACGCCGTCACCGGGCGGTGATAGCCCATCACGCGGGTCCACACTTCGCAGCGCTGGCGCTGGCTTTCGGGCAGTTGGTTCGCGGTCATCGGTGGTGCTCCTTTTTTGCGGGGATGAATTTTCGGGATGAAGTGAATGAGCCTCAGATGCCGCAGCAGCTCGTGGTTGCGGCTTTCTGCAGCGCGGCTTGGTCGCATTTCGGGCAGAACTCGTGTTCGCCGGCGAGGTAGCCGTGAACCGGGCAGATGGAGAAGGTCGGCGTCACCGTCAGGTAGGGCAGGCGGAAGCGTCCGAGGGCCGTGCGCACCAGGGTCTTGCAGGCCTCGGCGCTGGAGATGCGCTCGGCCATGTACAGGTGCAGCACGGTGCCGCCGGTGTACTTGCACTGCAGGGCGTCCTGCAGTTCCAGCGCCTCGAACGGATCGTCGGTGAGGCCCACCGGCAGCTGCGAGGAGTTGGTGTAGTAGGGCGCGTCCGGCGTGCCGGCCTGGAGCACGTCCGGGTGGCGCTTCTGGTCCTCGCGGGCGAAGCGGTAGGTGGTGCCTTCGGCCGGCGTGGCTTCGAGGTTGTAGAGGTGCCCGCTGTCTTCCTGGAAGCGCACCAGCCGCGCCCGCACATGGTCCAGCAGCTCTAGCGCCATCTGCCGGCCGACCTCGGTGTGCAGGCCTTCGCGGTCGTCGGTGAAGTTGCGCAGCATCTCGTGCAGGCCGTTCACGCCGATGGTGGAGAAGTGGTTGCGCAGGGTGCCCAGGTAGCGCTTGGTATAGGGGTAGAGCCCGGCGTCCATGTGCTGCTGGATGACCTTGCGCTTGACCTCCAGGCTGTCGAAGGCCAGCTCCAGCAGGTAGTCGAGCTGGGCGTAGAGGGCGGCCGCGTCACCGCGATGGCGGTAGCCCAGGCGCGCGCAGTTGATGGTCACCACGCCCAGCGAACCCGTCTGCTCCGCCGAACCGAACAGGCCGTTGCCGCGCTTGAGCAACTCGCGCACGTCCAGTTGCAGGCGGCAGCACATGGAGCGCACCTGGTTGGGCTGCATGTCCGAGTTGAGGAAGTTCTGGAAGTACGGCAGGCCATAGCGCGCGGTCATCTCGAAGAGGCGCGTGGCGTTGTCGCTGTCCCAGGGGAAGTCGTGGGTGATGTTGTAGGTCGGGATCGGGAAGGTGAACACCCGGCCGTGGGCGTCGCCGGCCTGCATCACCTCGATGTAGGCGCGGTTGATCAGATCCATCTCGGCCTGCAGCTCGCCGTAGGCGAAGGGCATCTCCACGCCGCCGACGTAGGGAATCTGCTCGCGCAGGTCTTCCGGGCAGACCCAGTCGAAGGTCAGGTTGGTGAAGGGCGTCTGGGTGCCCCAGCGCGAGGGCACGTTGAGGTTGTAGATGAACTCCTGCAGCGCCTGGCGCACCTGTTGATAACTCAGGCCGTCCTTGCGCACATAGGGCGCGAGGTAGGTGTCGAAGGAGCTGAAGGCCTGGGCGCCGGCCCACTCGTTCTGCAGGGTGCCGAGGAAGTTGACCATCTGCCCCAGCGCGCTGGACAGGTGCTTCGGCGGCCCGGCTTCGACCCGCCCCGGCACGCCGTTCAGGCCTTCGCTGAGCAGGGTGCGCAGCGACCAGCCGGCGCAGTAGCCCGCGAGCATGTCCAGATCGTGGATGTGCAGGTCGGCCTCGCGGTGGGCGACGGCGATGCCTTCGCTGTACACCTCGTCCAGCCAGTAATTGGCGGTGACCTTGCCGGACACATTGAGGATCAGCCCGCCCAGGGAATAGCCCTGGTTGGCGTTGGCGCGCACCCGCCAGTCCTCCCGCGACAGGTATTCGTTCATCGACGCGGCGACATCCACCAGCGTCTTGCGCTCGCGGCGCAGGCGGCCGTGGCGTTCGCGGTAGACGATGTAGGCGCGGGCGGTGGGGTAGTGGCCGGCTTCCATCAGGGCGCGCTCGACGACGTCCTGCACCTGCTCCACGTCCAGATCGTTCCGGGCCGGCAGGCGGGCCAGCACGCGACGGGTCAGTTCCCCGGCATGGGGCGCGGTGAACTCGCCGCTGGCCTCGCCGGCGGCGGCGATGGCGCGTTCGATCTTGCTCGGGTCGAAGGCGGCTGAGCTGCCGTTGCGCTTGCGCAGGCTGGCGGGAAGAGGGGCGATCCGTGTCAGGGGCATTGGCTTGATTCCACAACATGCTGTGTCTCGAGTTATTCAAGACAACAAGATGTTGTGGGAATCTAACGGCATTGCCCGTAGGAAAATTGACCTCGGTCAACGTCGAGCGTCAGTCAATTTTTGCCATCGGAGGTATTGACCGGCACACCTCCCGGAATCAGCCGAGCAAGGGCGCCAGCCGCTCTGCCAGGCGCCCGGCGAGCTGCTCGTCGGTGACATTGGTGAAGCTCATGATCAGCGCCGGCTCGCGCCTGGCCTCGACGCACCAGGCGTTCAGTGCCTGCAGGCCGAGGCCCTCGGCATGGGCGCGGCGGGCGACGGCGAGGTCGTCCTGGTCCAGCGCGCCGATCAGGTGCAGGCCGCCGGGGGTGTCGGCGAAGCGCAGGCGCTCGCCCAGGCGCTCTTCCAGCACACTGCGCAGCCACTGGCGGCGCTGGGCGTAGAGCGTGCGGGTGCGCTTGAGGTGGCGGGCGAAATGGCCCTCCTGCATGAAGTCGCACAGGGTCGCCTGCAGCAGCTCCGCGCAGCCGGAAGGGAACACCTGCTGGGTGCGTACGAAGTCCTCCACCAGATGCGCCGGCACCACCAGATAGCCCAGGCGCAGGGCAGGGTAGAGCACCTTGCTGAAGGTGCCGGTGTAGAGCACGCGGCCGGCGCGGTCGAGGCTCTTCAGCGCCGGCAGCGGGAAGCCGGCGTAGCGGTACTCGCTGTCGTAGTCGTCTTCGACTATCCAGGCGCCGCTGCTGGCCGCCCAGTCCAGCAGGGCCAGGCGGCGCGGCAGGCTGAGAGCAACACCGGTGGGGCTTTGTTGCGATGGCGTGACCAGCGCAAAGCGCGCCTCCGGCGCGCGGGTGATGCCGTCTTCCACGCGCAGGCCATCGGCGTCCACCGCGATGGGCACTGGCACGCCGCCAGCCCGGCGCAGCAGTTCGCGGCCGCGCGGGTAGCCGGGGTCCTCGTGCCAGAAGCGCTGACCGGGTTCGAGCAGGGTGCGGCTGATCAGGTCCAGCGCGCCCTGATAGCCGGCGCAGATGAATACCTGCTCAGGGGCGCAGACGATGCCGCGAGAGATGCCCAGGTAACCGGCGACCGCCTCGCGCAGCGGCCCGTAGCCGCAAGGCTCCGGGTAGGCCAGCATGGACGCGCTCTGCTGGCGCAGACGCCGCGCGCACAGGCGCGCCCAGAGCGCGCGGGGGAAGGCATCCAGCGCCGGCACGCCGAGCTGGAACGGTCGCAGGGTCGGGCCGTGGGCGATCAGGCCGGGCAGGCTGCGTTCCACCGTCGCGGGCTCGACCGGCACCGGTGGTGCGGAGCTAGTGCGCCCCGCCAGCTGAGGCGAGACCACGGTGCCCGCCGGCCCACGCGCCAGCAGGTAGCCCTCGCTGGTCAGCAGCTGGTAGGCCAGCTCCACCGTGCCGCGCGCCACGCCCAGTTCGCCAGCCAGCCCCCGCACCGGCGGCACGCGCTCGCCGGGGCGCAGCGCACCTCGGGTGATGGCATCGCGGATGCGCTCGTAGAGCTGGCGGTAGATCGGCCGATCATGGCTCGGGTCCAGCGGTTGGCGGAAGGAATCGAAGGGGGCGGTCATGGCCTATCCCAGGCGGCAGTTAATCCGGAGAGTGACTATGCCATGACCGGTATCAAGGCGTCCTGCCAGCCCCGATGCACGATCAGCGTCTAGGCTTGCAGGCAGTGTTGAAAAGCCGGCGCCGCGACTCCATCTGTTGTCGCAGAAGCCCGTTTTTCCCACCTGTTCGCCTCGCAGTGCGCGCAGCGGCTCCGGCTGTCCGCGCGAATTCCCCGTGTCCCAGGCGCCGACAGGTCCAACGCATGTGAGGAGTGACCGCTACCGATGGAATTCAAGGACTATTACGCCGCGCTCGGGGTCGAGCCCGACGCCGACGAGAAGGCGATCAAGACCGCCTACCGCAAGCTCGCGCGCAAGTACCACCCGGACGTCAGCAAGGAGCCGGACGCCGAGACGCACTTCAAGGAAGTCTCCGAGGCCTACGAAGTGCTGAAGAGCCCGGAGAAGCGCGCCGAATACGACGAACTGCGCAAGTACGGCGCGCAGGGGCCGCAGTTCGAGGCGCCGCCCGGCTGGCAGCCGCGCGGTGGTTTCGACGGCCCGTCGCCGGGGCACGAGCAGGACTTCAGCGACTTCTTCGAGCAGATCTTCGGCGGCCGCGCCGGCGGCTCCCACGGTGGCTTCGGCGGTGCGCGCCAGCCACAGGCCCACCGTGGCCAGGACGTGGAGATGGAGGTCCCGCTGTTCCTCGAGGAAACCCTCTCCGGGGACAGCCGGCCGATCAGCTTCAGCCTGCCCAGCTTTGATGAGTACGGCCGCAAGCTGCCGCCGCAGAACAAGACGCTGAACGTGAAAATCCCCGTGGGCACCGCCGACGGCGAACGCATCCGCCTCAAGGGGCAGGGCGCGCCGGGTATCAACGGCGGGCCGGCGGGCGACCTGTACCTGGCTATCCGCCTGGTGCCGCACCCGGTGTTCGACGTCGACGGCCGCGACCTCGTTGTCACCGTGCCGGTGGCGCCGTGGGAAGCGGCGCTCGGCGCCAAGGTGGAGGTGCCGACCCTGGGCGGGCGGATCAACCTCGGCATCCCGGCCAACAGCCAGGCCGGCCAGCGCCTGCGGATCAAGGGCAAGGGCCTGCCGAACAAGGGCGAGGCCGCTGCCGGCGACCTGTACGCCGTGCTCAAGGTGGTGATGCCGAAGACGGCGGACGAAGCGACCCGCAAACTCTGGGAAGAACTGGCTGCCAAGGCGGCCTTCGACCCCCGTGCCGATTGGGGTAAACGCGCATGACGACGACAGTGATGGTGGTGGACCTCGACGAGCTCTGCCAGTCGGTGAATCTCCCCCGCGACGTGCTCGTCGAGATCGTCGAGGTGGGTATCGTGGAGCCCCGCGAACAGCGCGCCGGGCACTGGGTCTTCGATTACCAGGCGGTCAGCGTGGTGCGCCGTGCGGTCCGATTGCGCCGCGAGTTCGAGCTGGACTGGCCGGGCATCGCCCTGGCGCTGCGCCTGCTAGACGAGGTGGACGAACTGCGCGCGGAGAACCGTTACCTGCGCCAGCGCCTGGCGCGCCTGCTGGAGGACTGAGCTGCTGAGTTACTGGGCGCTGGTCGCCGCAGTAGCGGCGTTCAGCGGGATGAACTGGAACAGGCCCAGCAGCGGTGCGGCGAGTATGCCCTGCACGTAGTTGATCCCGCTGCGTCGCAGGCTCTCGTGGGTCATCTGCGCCAGCAGCTCCAGTCGGCCGATCATGCGACCGAACTCGCGCTCGAAGGACAGGTTGCGCCCATTGGCGCTGAGCTCGTTGGACAGCAGCAGCGGCTGGCCCTGCTCGTCGGTGCGGCTGGCCAGCAGCCAGGCCGCCACCTCGATGTTCCAGGCGGCGTTGGCGGTCATCTGCGCGTTCAGCCCGCTGAGCAGGTGCTGGGTGTCGGTGCCGCCGTACAGTTCGTAGAGCATGCTGCCGAGCCCGTAGATCAGCGCTCCGGCGCGGTCGCCCTGGAAGTCCGCGTCGAAAGCCAGGGGCAGGGCGGCCACCGATGTCCTGCCGCCCAGGCCGGGCAGCGGCTGCTGCTTGCGGATGGCGTCCATCACCCGCTGGTGGGCTGCATCGCGTGAGGCAGCGCCGGTTTTCTTCCATTCCCGCGGGTTGCGCTTGTAGAGCTTGTCGAGCAGCAGCGACAGGCTGTCGAGGTTATCGCGCATGGCCAGGTTGGCGGCGCGGTTGGCGTCGTTCTGCAGCATCTGCCCGGAGCTGAATCCCACACCGTCGACGTCCTTCTTCACGGGCGGCGAAGTGCAGCCGGCGAGCAGGGCGAGGGCAAGGAAACAGAACAGAAGGTGGCGCAGCATCGACAGTCCGGGCGCGGGAAGCGGGCCTGAACCTTGGCGTGAGAAAGGGCGTGGAGCCAGCCGCAATGATGGCCAATGCCGGGTGTCGCAGCGGCCTGCGACGAGCTGCTCAGAATGGCGGGGGAAAGCGCCGGCGGGTGCCGGCGCCTGGGCAGATCAGCGTGGCTGGTTCTGCACGATCCAGCCGGAGAAGGCATCGATGATGCTCTTCAGGAAGGGCTCGGTCTTCTCCGACAGCTTGCCGGATTCGTCGAAGAAGCCGCCGGCGCCGCCCAGGTAGGCTTCGGGTTGCTGCAGCACCGGCATGTTGAGGAACACCAGCGACTGGCGCAGGTGGTGGTTGGCGCCGAAGCCGCCGATGGCGCCCGGCGAGGCACTGACCACGGCGCAGGGCTTGGCATTCCAGGCGCTCTTGCCGTAGGGGCGCGAGCCGACGTCGATGGCGTTCTTCAGCACGCCGGGCACCGAGCGGTTGTACTCGGGGGTAACGAAGAGCACCGCATCGGCGCGGGCGATGCGCTCGCGGAAGGCGGTGTAGCTGGCGGGCGGGGTGCCCACGTCGAGCTCTTCGTTGTACAGCGGCAGGTCGCCGATCTCCACGATTTCCAGCTTCAGGTTGGCCGGCGCCAATGCGGCGAATGCCTTGGCGATCTTGCGGTTCAGGGATTCCTTGCGCAGGCTGCCGACGACAACGGCAACATCGAAGACTTGGCTCATGGCGACTCCTAGGGATCGGGGTAGTGAGCCGTTTGTTATAGACGATGAGCGTGACATTGCGTGGACATGGATCAAGGTTCGGCAATCATGTCCCAGTCGTTCTGCATGATCTTGGCTCTGTGGGGTAGGGCATCGCATCACTAGAGTGGCGACGTGTCCCTGCCGCCCGATTCGAGGTCCCCATGTGCATGAAAGTCTTCTTCGCCGGAGCCAGCGGTGCCATCGGCCAGCGCCTGCTGCCGATGCTGCTGGAACGTGGTTATCAGGTGCTGGCAATCAGTCGCTGCGCGCAGCGAGCCGCCGCGCTGGAGGCCGCGGGAGCGCGGGCGCTGGTGCTGGACGTCTATGACGCGCAGGCCCTGAGTGCCGCCATGCAGGGGTTCCAGCCACGCTGGGTGATCCACCAGCTCACCGACCTGCCCGCGGGCCTCGACCCTGCCCTGATGCCTGCCGCCCAACCGCGCAACGCGCGGGTTCGCCGGGAAGGTACCGCCAACCTCGTGGCCGCAGCTCGTGCCGCTGGTGTCGAGCGCATGGTGGCGCAGAGCATCGCCTGGGCCTACGCGCCAGGTGAGCTGCCGCTGCACGAGGAACAACCGCTGGACCTGGGGGCCGAAGGCCCGCGCGCCATCAGTGTCGGCGGCGTCGCCGCGCTCGAACAGGCGGTGCTCGGTGCGCGGCCGATGGAGGGCATCGTGTTGCGTTACGGCCGACTCTACGGGCCGGGTACGGGAGCCGATGCGGCAGACCCGAGGCTGGCCGTGCATGTGGACGATGCCGCCCGCGCCGCCCTGTTGGCGCTGGAGTGGGGCGCGCACGGCGCCTACAACATCGCCGAACAGGACATCGAAGTCAGCTCGGCCAAGGCGCGCCATCGCCTGGGCTGGCAGTCGGGCTTTCGCCTGACCGGAGGACCGGCGTGAACCGCGCGTCCGGGCATGAGGCTCGGACCGGTCTGGTGCTGGTCATTGCCCTCAGCGCTGGCGCACTGCTCTGGCAGCCCTGGTCGCGGCCGCTGGTGAGCCTTGCCGAGAACCCTGCCGCGCAGTCAGCTGGCGCGCGGCCGGCCACAGAGGTGAAGCGCCTGTCCTGCGAGCCGCTGGTCGACATACCCGGCAAGGTCGTGACCACGCTGCAGGTGGACTTCCCGCCCAACGGCTTCACCCCGGCCCACCGCCATCCCGGTGCGGTGACCGCCATCGTGCTCAGTGGTCAGGTGCGCTCGCAGATGCACGGCCAGCCGGCGCAGACTTACAGCGCGGGCCAGACCTGGTTCGAACCCAGTCGCGAGCTGCACCTGTTCGCCGAGAACCCCAGCGCCAGTGAGCCCGCACGCTTGCTGGCAGTCATCGTCAGCGACGAGCACTGCGGCCCGCTGGTGATCCCCGAACCGACCGCCGACCACCGCTATTGATGCTTCGCGAAAGGAGATTCGCATGACCCCGCTCACCCCCTTCAGCGCTGCCCAGCTCGACGCGACCCTGACCCGCCTAGGCCTGTCGCCGGAGCGCCCCGCGCCGACGCTGGAAAACCTCGACCGGCTGATCGTCGCGGCGCTGCATCACCTGCCTTTCGAAAACCTCGACGTGCTGCTGGACCAGCCCATTCTGATCGAGCCGGAGGCGGTGTTCGCCAAGGTCGTCGAACATCAGCGCGGCGGTTACTGCTTCGAGCTGAACAGCCTGTTCGCCCGTCTGCTGGCCAGCCTGGATTATCGCGTGACCCTGCTGGTGGCGCGGGTGCGCTGGGGCCTGCCGGCGGATGCGCCGCTGACGCCGAAGACGCACCTGCTGCTGCGCATCGACCTGGCCGAAGGGCCGCACCTGGTGGATATCGGCTTCGGCGGCCCGGCCTCGCCGAAAGCCCTGCCGCTGCGGGTGAACGAAGAGCTGCCCGGCGGCTGGCGTATCAGCGGTCCGGCCGAAGAGGAGCTGGAGATGGCCACACGCTCGGCGTCCGGCTGGCAGCCGCTGTACCGCTTCACCCTCGAGCCGCAGCACTGGGCCGACTACGGCATGCGCAACTGGTACACCTCGACCTACCCGCAGAGCGTGTTCCGCAATTCTCTGCGCGTGGCGCTCAGCGAGGACGGTGCGCGGCTGTCACTGTTCAACGGACAGTTCACTCGGCGTGGCGCGGACGGCGAAGTCGAGCAGCGCAGCATCGAGAGTGCCGATGAGCTGCTGGACGTGCTGCGCGAGCGCTTCCACCTGCACCCGGCGGCGACGGACTTGCCGGCCCTGCGCCGTCGGCTGGCTCAGTTGCTGGAGTCGGCCGTCAGCGGCTGAGTGCCGCGAGGCTCGGCCGAGGCGGCAATGTCCGGCGCCACGCCGATGGCCAGCCGGACGATGCGGCCGGGCAGTTCGTCGCGCTGCAGTTCGCCGCCGGGCCTGCCGGCGAGCCAGTTGCCGTCGATGTCCGAGGCCCGGCACTGCAGCTGGCGCTCGCCGCCGGCTGAGTCCGGCAACAGCCAGCGACAGCGCCCGTCGAAGATGCGCGCGCCCTTTTTCGGCATTCCGGCGTTGCCGGCGGAGAGCTGGCTGCGGACAGCCAGGTTGGCGAAGCTGATATCGGGTGGCACGGCGTCCAGGGGGTGGGTGGCCGATTCGCCGTCCATTTCGATGAGGATGTGCCGGAGCTCGCGCCTGCAACCGTCACTGCTCAGGCTCAGCGGCACCTGGTAGCTGATCCGGTAGGGGCGCTCACCGTGGCCGGGCGTGGCAAAGAGGCGTTGCGTGAGGTCGTCATTCGCCGGGGAATTGCAGTGGCTGCCCTCGGGTGGCGAGTAACGCGCATTACCCACCAGGCTGAAATCGCCCGGCAGGTCGGCTTCGAAAGTGAATTCGTCGCTCGCGCAGCCGCTCAGGGCGAGAGCGGCCAGCGAGAGGAACCACCACAGGGGGCGGCTGGAGGAGCGGGAAGGCATGGGGAGGTCCTGCGGCAGTCGAAGCTGCGCAGGAGCATCCACGGATCAGTTGAGCGACTGTATCGGATTGCTCGGTACTGGTTGTAGGAAAGCGGCCAGTCAGTCCGGCGGCTCAGCCGATCATTCCGAAACCACGTGCCATCAGGGTTGCCAGCAGCGGCAGGATCATCAGCGCCAGCAGCTCCACGCGAATGGTCATGATCACCAGCTTCGCCTGGCGCTCGCTGGGCACTGGAACGCGGCCAGCCTTGAGCTCGTTGCGCCAGTTGAGGAAGGTCATGGTCGGCAGGATCGACAGCAGTGCCACCAGCACGAAGAGGCCGATCTTGGCGTGGAACAGGCTGTTGTGCAGGTAGTAATCCGTACCCTTGGCGAACCAGACCACACGTGCCGCGCCGGTCAGCAGTACCACGCCGGCGCAGGCGCCGTAGGCCAGGTCGACTATCACCAGGCTACGTGCCCGCGACAGGTCCAGTGGCAGGCGGAACAGCTGGTGCTCCAGCACCAGCAGGGCGAACAGGATGAAGATCGACAGGTAGTGCAGGTACGCGGCGATGGCTTGGGCCATGAGTGGGTCCTCTGCTGGGGCCTTGCTTCTGATCAGGCTGAGGCCGGCGGCGCGCTGAAGTTTACCCGGTTGCGCCCGGCCTGCTTGGCACTGTAAAGCGCGCCGTCGGCGCGTTCCAGCGCCTGGTCGACAGGCTCTTCACCTGCCAGCAGGGTGCAGCCGATGCTCAGGCTGACCGGCAGCGGCCCGCAGGGGAGTTGCACCGGCTCGTGGCCGATCAGCTCGCGTACGCGTTCGGCGACGCGCTGCAACTCCTCGCCGTCCTTCACCTTGAGCAGAGCGACGAACTCCTCGCCGCCCTGGCGCACCAGCAGGTCGTCTGGCCGCAGCGCGGCGCGCAGGCGGCGGGCGCATTCGCAGAGCACCTGGTCGCCGGCGGCGTGGCCGTGCTGGTCGTTGATCGCCTTGAAGTGGTCGAGGTCGGCGTAGATCACGCCCAGCTGCACGTGGTTTTGCCGCGCCAGGCGGCACTCGCGGTCCTGGAAGGCGAGCAGGCCACCGCGGTTCCACAGCTGGGTCAGTGGGTCGAGCAGGGCCTTGCGCTGCTCGCGGTCCATCTCCACGCGCAGGTCGCGGTTGCTCTGGATCAGCGTGCGCAATTGCAGGTAGCCCTCGGCGAGGGTGGCAAGGTCGCGGAAGTTGGCCTGCTGCGCCTCGGTCATGCTGCGCGGCCGCGGGTCGACCATGCACAGGGTGCCGATGGCCTGGCCATTGCCGGCGCGCAGCGGGCGACCGGCGTAGAAACGGATGTAGGGCGGTCCGAGCACCAGCGGGTTGTCGGCGAAGCGTTCGTCGAGGGTGGCATCGGGCACCAGCAGGGTATCCTCGCCGAGAATCGCATAGCCGCAGAAGGACACGTCGCGCGTGGTCTCGGTGGCGTCCAGACCGACGCGGGCCTTGAACCACTGACGATCCTGGTCGATCAGGCTGATCAGCACGGTATCGACCTTCACCAGGTCCTGGGTCAGCTGGACGAGGGTATCCAGGTAGTGCTCGGCCGGGGTGTCGAGCAGGTTCATCTCATCCAGGGTCTGCTGACGCAGGGTTTCGTCAACGGGAATGGGACAAGCCGGCATGGCGTCTCCTCAACAGGTCAGGGGCTGGCAGGCGCCTGCCAGGCATCTTGGCGTGTCAGTTGCCACGCGTAGCCGGCGAGGACCAGCGCGCGCAGCAACATGAAGCATAGGAAGGTTAGCCACAATCCGTGATTTCCCCAGCCCTGCAGGGCGAAACCCAGCGGCAGGCTGGCGGCGCAGGCCAGCAGCATGGCGTTGCGCATTTCGCGGGCGCGGGTGGCGCCGATGAACAGGCCGTCGAGCAGGTAGCTCCACATGCCGATGAGCGGCAGGCAGGCGAGGTAAGGCAGGTACTGGTCGGCGGTGGCGCGCACTTCCGGGATGTCGCTCTGCAGGGCGATGAACAGGTGGCCGAAGAGGCTGAAGAAGGCGACGAACAGCAGGCTGGCGATGAGCGACCAGCCGCAGGCGACTACCAGCGACCGGCGCAGGGCGGTGCGGTCGCGGCCACCGATGGCATGGCCGCACAGCGCCTCGACAGCGTGGGCCAAGCCGTCGAGGGCGTAGGCAGTGACCATCAGGCCGTTGAGCAGCAGCGCGTTGGCCGCCACTGTGGCGTCGCCCAGGCGTGTGCCCTGCACCGTGAGCAGGAAGAACACGCCCTGCAGCGCCAGGCTGCGGATGAAGATGTCGCGGTTGACCATCAGCAGCGGCCGCCAGCTGGCCCAGGCGCGCAGGCGTGACCAGTCCGGCAGGCCGGGAAAGCGCCTGAGCGCGCCACGGGTCAGCGCCAGGCCGAGCAGCGCGCCGCCCCATTCGGCGGTCACCGCGGCCTTTGCTGCGCCGGCCACGCCCCAGCCCAGGCCCAGCACGAACCACAGGCTGAGGACGATATTGATGAGGTTGGTGGTCAGCAGGATCGCCAACGGTGCGCGGGCGTTCTGCGTGCCGAGAAACCAGCCGACCAGCGCATAGGTGGCCAGCGCCGCCGGTAGGCCGAACAGGCGGATGTGGAAGAACTCGCGGGCCAGCACATCCAGCTCGGGGGACGGGCGCATCAGTGCAAGCGCGGGGCCGGTCAGCGGCACCGCCAGCAGGCTGAGCAGCAGCGCGAGGCCCAGCGCCAGCAGCAGGCCCTGGCCGAGAATCCGCCGCAGGGCTCCGCCGTCTTCACGCCCGGCCGCCTGGGCGGCGAAGCCGGTGGTGCCCATGCGCAGGAAGCCCAGCACGCCGACCAGCAGGGTATAGAGCCCGCCGCCGACCGCCACAGCACCCAGTTGGTGGGCGTGCGGCAGGTGGCCTATCACCGCGCTGTCCACCAGGGTGACCAGCGGCACGGAAACGTTGGAGAGAATCATCGGCGCGGCGAGCGCCCAGACGCGACGGTGGGTCGGTGAATGTCGCCAGGCTTCGAGCAGGGAGTTCATGCAGAGCAGACCATTGGTAGTTCGCCCGGATTGGGGCGGAAATTCTGTTCTTAATAGCGGAGTTTTCTTGTTTTTACTGTCGACTGAGGATTCTCAGGCATTCCTATTTATTCTCGCGCAGTAATCACTTTCTCCAAAATCAAGGACACGCTAGATGCCAGTCTCAAAGGCTCCGATTGGGTTGAGCCAATGGGTGCGTCACCTCGCCGCCCCATGTTCCGTGTTGGTGCTCATGTCGTTTTCCGGAAGTGTGCGGGCCGATTGTGGTTTCGACAGCGGCGCCAGAATGAACTCCGCTGTCGTGACGTTACCTGGTTCACTCAACGTAAAGCGCGATGCCGCAGTGGGTACCATCCTTTTTGATTCGGGCTGGGCCAATGGAGGCAGCACTCGGGTCGGTTGCTTCGGCTCCGGATTGGCGACCTACGGCTATTCGTCATTCATGCAGGCGGTCCCAGGACAGGCACACGTATATCAAACTGGCGTTCAGGGCGTTGGAATCAAGGCGGCCTACTCGAACAGCTATGGTTCTCAACCCTCGAACATCGACAGCGTCAACCTCAACAGTGGTTCGTCGCTGATGGACTGGCCTCGCTTATCACAGGCCTATACGTCGGTTCTGTACACGCCGGCTGGGCTTTATCGCGTTCAGCTGGTCGTGACGGGGCCGCTGGCGACTGGCAGTAATACCATGACGTTGCCCAGCCCTGCTGCGCGGACCTACTACGGAAGCCTGCTCAGCAACCAGGCCGTTTTCACCAATACGACAGTCGTGGTGCAGACGGTTGCCTGCACGGTCACGACGCCCAGTGTCACGGTGCATTTGAGGCCAGTAAAAATCAGCGATTTCAAGGGCGTCGGGAGCTCCATCGGACAAACGCCTTTCACCGTGCGCATGAACTGTCCCAAGGGCGCTGTGGTCTCGTACCAGTTTGACGGCACAAGTCCTGCGGGGGTTTCCGGCACGGGTCTGTTGGCCAATGGCACAGGAGCCAATATGGCAACGGGGGTAGCGGTCCAACTGGTCAATGCCAGCGGCACGAGTGCCTTCCCCTTGGCTACCAAGACCTCACTGGGCACGGCAACGGTCGATAACCAGCCGATGAACATCGATCTCTTCGCTCGCTATTACCAGACGCAAGGCCGTATCAGAGGCGGCAAAGTGAGTTCGACTGCTTACGTGACCATGCACTACCAATAGCCGGCAATGGCTGGGCGGCGAGTGTGGTTCGAGGCGAGGCGGTCAGCTGGTCTTCTTGCGGTAGGCGCAGTAGCCGGGGCGCGGGCCGACCTGCGGGTGGTTGCGGCAGGTGTCCGGGCGCTTGGCGTAGACGCTGCAGAGGCGCGTCTTGCGGTCGAGGAAGTAGCAGTCGCCGTTGCTGGTGCGGGTCAGGGTGAAGATGCCGCTCTTCTGGTTGAAGCGCTCGACGACGCCTTCCTTGAGCAGGCGCTTGGCGATGTTCTTCGCTGGTTCGTCGCGCTCGAATTCGTCGACCACGCCGATACGGATCAGGTCGTTGACGTTCACTTCCGCCGGCATGGTGCAGCAGGTGGCATTGCAGTCCTTGCACAGGCCCGAGGTGTACTTCGCCCAGGTTTCCAGGCGGTCCAGTTCGGCGTTGGCAATCAGCGGTGGTTTTCTCATGGCGGCAAGTCGGTAGCGGTGGCGCGAAGGCGCGCATCATAGTGGTCGGCGCGCAGATTTGCTTGGCCTTTCGACGAACAGAGCGGCGATCAACAGAGGGCGTTCTACAGAGCGGCGATTCCGCCGTTATCGCGCAGATAGTCCCTGAAGGTCGGGTAGCAGATGAGGAACCAGGGCGTGAAACGCTCCGGGTGCGCAGCCATCTCGGCTTCCAGTTCGGGCAGGGCGACGTAGCGGAAGTCGTCGGCTTCCTGCGGATCGGGGTGCGGCGGCTGCTCGTCGACGGCACCGAACAGGTGGCCGTACTCGTGCTCGGTCATGCCGTTGGCCAGCTCCAGGCGATAGCTGAACTCGAACAGCTTGCGCAGCTCGACCTGTACGCCCATCTCCTCGCGCAGCCGGCGTTCGGCGGCGTGCTTCGCGGACTCATCGGGGTAGGGGTGGCCGCAGCAGGTATTGCTCCACAGTCCGCCGCAGTGATACTTGCCCGCCGCGCGGCGCTGCAGCAGCAGTTCACCGGTGCGGTTGAACACGTAGACCGAGATGGCACGGTGGCGCAGCCCGAGATGATGGGCCTGGTGTTTTTCCATCGTGCCGGTCGGGTTGTCGTGTTCGTCGACCAGGATCACCTGGATATCGGTCATGGAAATCTCCTGCGGGCGAGCCATCCGTGCTCAGAGTAGACGGATGGTTTTCAGCCCTTGCGGATCATCCAGATACCCACGGCGATGGCGGCCATGCCGGCGATCTTCAGGGTGCTCACAGGCGCTTCCTTGAAACCGGCCCAGCCGAAGTGATCCAGCGCCAGTGCCATGCCCAGCTGGCCGGCGAGCACCAGGACCATGAACATCAGCGCGCCGACGCGCGGTGCGGCGAAGGCGGCGATGAAGATGAAGAACATCCCCAGGAAGCCGCCGCACCACTGCCACCAGGGCATCCCGCGCATCGCCGCAAGGCTGGGGAATTCGCGGTTGGCCAGGGTCAGGGCGAGCAGGCCGAGCATGCCGACGAAGAAGGAAATCAGCGCGGCAGCCAGCACGCTGGACACCTGCTTGGCCAGTTGGCCGTTGATGCCGGCCTGAAGTGGCAGGCAGGCGCCGGCGATCAGCGGAAGGACGAACAACCACCAGGGCGGCGTAGGCATGGGAAACTCCGGAAAGGGTCGCAAAGCAGGGCAGCGAAGGGCTGGCCAGCGGTCGATCGAGAATAGTCAGCCGCGTAGTATGCACCACACTGGAGCATCGCTCCCGCCCCGATGGAGGTCCCGACCATGGCCACCCGTGCTTCCCGCGTGCTGAGCGTCCGCATCGAGCGGCCGCGCGACACTGCCTACGAGTTCCTCGCCGACCCGAAGAACTTCCCCTGCTGGGCCTCAGGCTTGTGCAGCTCCATCGAACCGCTGGACGGTGATCTCTGGCTGGCGCAGACGCCGCAAGGCCCCCTGCGCGTGCGCTTCTCGCCGCGCAACGCGTTCGGCGTGCTCGACCATGACGTGCTGCCCGAGCAGGCGCCGGCCGTCCACATCCCGCTGCGACTGATCGCCAATGCCGAGGGCTGCGAGCTGCAACTCACTCTGCTGCGCCAGCCACAGATGGACGACGCCACTTTCGAGCGCGACGCGCAGTGGGTGGAGCGCGACCTGCAGGCGATCAAGGCGTTGCTGGAGGGGTGATCGCTAGCTCACCGATCACAGAACAAGCACCCATCCTACGTTGAAGAGCACCGGGCATGTCGGTGGGCGCCGAACCTTGGCGGCTACAGCCGCGCCGCCAGCTCAGCACCCTCGCGGATCGCCCGCTTGGCATCCAGCTCCCGCGCCACGCTGGCGCCGCCGATGATGTGGTAGCGCAGGTTCTGCGCCGCCAGCGTCGGCTGCAGGTCCAGCAGCGGTTCCTGGCCGGCGCAGATCACCACGTTGTCTACCGCCAGGCACTGCTCCTGGCCGTCGATGCGCAGGTGCAGGCCGTAGTCGTCGATGCGCCGGTACTCCACGCCACCGAGCATGCGCACGCCGTGCTGCTTGAGGTGCGCGCGGTGAACCCAGCCGCTGGTCTTGCCCAGCCCGGCGCCGGGTTGGCCAGCCTTGCGCTGCAGCAGCCAGAGCTGCCGGCGGGGGGCGGTGGCGACCGGCGGGATCAGCCCGCCGCCGGTGGCGTTGTCCAGGTCGATGCCCCACTGGCCCAGCCACTGGCCCAGCGGTTGCGGGCCGTCGCGGTCGGTCAGCAGGAAGCTGGCGACGTCGAAGCCGATGCCGCCCGCACCGATCAGCGCGACCTTCTCGCCCACCGCTGCGCCGCGCAGCACATCGAGATAGCTGAGCACCTTGGCATGGCCGATTCCCGGAATTGACGGCGTACGCGGCTGGATGCCGGTGGCGACTATCACCTCGTCGTACTCGCCGCTCAGTTCGCCGCGCCGGATGCGCCGGCCCAGTTGCACCTCGACGCCCAGCTCACCCAGGCGTACGGCGAAGTAGCGCAGCGTCTCGTGGAATTCTTCCTTGCCCGGCACGCGCTTGGCCAGGTTGAACTGCCCGCCGATCTCCCCGGCGGCTTCGAACAGCGTTACTCGATGGCCGCGCTCGGCGGCGACGCAGGCGGCGGACAGCCCGGCCGGCCCGGCGCCGATCACCGCGATGCGCTTGTGGACGCGTGCCTTGCGGTAGCGCAGTTCGGTCTCGAACGCCGCACGGGGGTTGACCAGGCAACTGGCGCGGCGGTTGGCGAAGGCGTGGTCCAGGCAGGCCTGGTTGCAGGCGATGCAAGTGTTAATCGAGGTAGCGCGGCCGGCGGCGGCCTTTTCTACGAACTGCGGATCGGCCAGCAGCGGCCGGGCCATGGAAACGAGGTCGGCGTGGCCCTCGGCGAGCAAACGCTCGGCGACTTCCGGCGTGTTGATCCGGTTGCTGGCGATCACTGGCACGCGCAGTTCACGGCGCAGGCGTGCGGTCACTTCCGTGAAGGCTGCACGCGGCACCGAAGTGACGATGGTCGGCACCCGTGACTCGTGCCAGCCGACTCCCGTGTTGAGCAGGTCGATGCCGGCGCCTTCGAGAGCTCGCGCCACGGTGCGCACTTCGTCCCAGGTGTTGCCGCCTTCCACCAGGTCGAGGAGCGACAGGCGGTAGCTGATGACGAAG
The DNA here is from genome assembly GCF_014851985.1 of Pseudomonas sp. PDM17. NCBI lineage: Bacteria > Pseudomonadati > Pseudomonadota > Gammaproteobacteria > Pseudomonadales > Pseudomonadaceae > Pseudomonas > Pseudomonas sp. PDM17. Next base: position 193,822 of record NZ_JACVAT010000003.1, on the reverse strand, counting down.
CGCTCGCCCAGCGCACGGCGAGTACGGCGGACGATCTCCAGCGGCAGGCGCATGCGGTTGCCCAGGTCGCCGCCCCAGCGGTCTTCGCGCTGGTTGGTGCGCGGGCAGAGGAACTGGTTCAGCAGGTAGCCTTCGCTGCCCATGATCTCCACGCCGTCGTAGCCGGCGGCGTGGGCGAGCTTCGCGCAGCGCACGAAGGCGGCGATGGTGCGCAGGATGCCGCGCTCGGACAGCTCGCGCGGGGCGAACCAGCTGATCGGCGATTTCACCGGCGAGGCCGAGACCACCAGCGGGTGATAGCCGTAGCGCCCGGCGTGGAGGATCTGCAGCAGGATGCGCCCGCCCTCGCGGTGCACCGCCTGGGTCAGGCGCCGGTGCGCCGGCACCTGCAGGCCGCTGGTGAGGCTGCTGCCCAGCGGCAGAAGCCAGCCTTCGCGGTTGGGCGCAAAGCCGCCGGTGATGATCAGCCCGACACCCCCGCGCGCCCGCTCGCGGTAATAGGCGGCGAGCTTGCCGAAGTCCCACAGGCGGTCTTCCAGGCCGGTGTGCATCGAGCCCATCACCACGCGGTTGCGCAGTTGAATCGGGCCCAGGTCGAGCGGGGCGAGCAGGTGAGGGTAGGGCGAGGCGGCGGACGACATGGAAGCGCTCTTGGGCAATCAGGTCCTGCCACCCTAACGGGCCGGCGATGGGCTGGTTAACGGCCCGGCTGCCGTACCGTTCGGGCATTTCGGTCAAGCGCTTCGGTTGACAGACTGGCCACAGGTTCCAGACTCAAACCCATGGCAGGGCTGCAAAGCCCCGATCGCAGGCTGAAGTGACGGAGGTCGTCATGAAAGCGATAAGAACAAGACACGCGCGCCATTACCTGCTCGCTGCCCTCATCGGCGTGGCCCTGCTCGGGCTGCACGAATCCCTCCAGCCGGATCGCGCGCAATCCGCCTGCCGCCCCGACGGCGAGAGTATCTCCTGCGCCTACCCGCCCGTTGCCCATTTGGGGGTACTCGGCAGCGCGTTCTGAGTGACGGGCTGACGCGCGTCAATGCGCCGCTGATCCTCCGCGTGCATGGTCTGCCCCGCTCAAAGCTGGCGCATCGCGCCTGCTTGGCTATCTTTTAAGCAGCAAGGGTCCGGCCATGTCCCGGACGTACGCTGCCTGATCAGGAGACGCACGATGGATATGAACCGTCGGCAATTTTTCAAGGTCTGCGCCGTGGGCCTTGGAGGATCGAGCCTGGCGGCACTCGGGATGGCACCCCCGGATGCATTCGCCGACCAGATCCGCCACTTCAAGCTTGCGCGCACCGTCGAGACCCGCAACACCTGCCCGTACTGCTCGGTCGGTTGCGGCATCCTGCTTTACAGCCAGGGTGACGCGGCCAAGAACGTCGCGCAGAACATCATCCACATCGAGGGTGATTCCGATCACCCGGTCAACCGCGGCACGCTCTGCCCCAAAGGCGCAGGCCTCCTGGACTTCGTCCACAGCCCCAACCGCCTGAAGTATCCGGAAATCCGCGAGGCGGGCTCCAGCGAGTGGAAGCGCATCGGCTGGGACGAGGCGCTCGACCGCATCGCCAAGCTGGTGAAGGAAGACCGCGACGCCAACTTCATCGAGAAGAACGCCCAGGGCCAGACGGTGAACCGCTGGCTGACCACCGGCTTCCTGGCCGCGTCGGCGTCTTCCAACGAAGCGGGCTACATCACCCACAAGGTGGTTCGTTCTCTCGGCGTACTGGCGTTCGACAACCAAGCGCGTGTCTGACACGGCCCGACGGTGGCAAGTCTTGCCCCGACGTTTGGCCGTGGAGCCATGACCAACCATTGGACCGACATCAAGAATGCCGATCTGATTCTGATCATGGGCGGAAACGCCGCTGAAGCGCACCCGTGCGGCTTCAAGTGGGTGACCGAAGCCAAGGCGCACAACAAGGCGCGCCTGCTGGTGGTCGACCCCAGGTTCACCCGTTCCGCTTCGGTGGCCGACTACTACGCGCCCATCCGTACCGGCACGGACATCGCCTTCCTCGGCGGTCTGATCAACTACCTGCTGGAAAACGACAAGTACCAGAAGGAATACGTGCACAACTACACCGACGTCTCCTTCATCGTGAAGGAAGGCTTCGGCTTCGACGATGGCCTGTTCAACGGCTACGACGCGGAGAGGCGCACCTACCCGGACAAGTCCTCCTGGCAGTACGAGCTGGGCGAGGATGGTTTCGCCAAGGTCGACCCGACCCTGGCGCACCCGCGCTGTGTGTTCAACCTGATGAAGCAGCACTACAGCCGCTATACGCCGGACGTGGTGAGCAACATCTGCGGCACGCCCAAGGACATGATGCTCAAGGTGTGGGAAGAGATTTCCACCACCGCGGCGCCGACCAAGGTCATGACCATCATGTACGCCCTTGGCTGGACCCAGCACTCGGTGGGCGCACAGATGATCCGTACCGGTGCGATGGTTCAGCTGCTGCTGGGCAACATCGGCATGCCCGGCGGCGGTATGAACGCCCTGCGCGGCCACTCCAACATCCAGGGCCTGACCGACCTGGGGCTGCTGTCCAACTCGCTGCCCGGCTACCTGACTCTGGGCATGGATGCGGAGCAGGACTACAACGCCTTCATCACCAAGCGCACCAGCAAACCGCTGCGCCCGGGGCAGTTGTCCTACTGGCAGAACTACCCGAAATTCCACGTCAGCCTGATGAAATCCTGGTTCGGCAAGGCCGCGACCAAGGAGAACAACTGGTGCTACGACTGGCTGCCGAAGCTGGACATGCCCGGCGCCGGCTACGACGTGCTGCGTTACTTCGACATGATGTACCAGGGCAAGGTCAACGGTTACTTCTGCCAGGGCTTCAACCCCATCGCCTCCTTCCCCAACAAGGCCAAGGTCAGCGCTGCGCTGGCCAAGCTGAAGTGGATGGTGGTGATGGACCCGCTGGCCACCGAGACCTCGGAGTTCTGGCGCAATGCCGGCGAGCACAACGACGTCGACACCAAGGCCATCCAGACCACGGTGTTCCGCCTGCCCACCAGCTGCTTCGCCGAGGAAGACGGCTCCATCGTCAACTCCGGGCGCTGGCTGCAGTGGCACTGGAAGGGCGCCGAGCCGCCGGGTGAAGCGCGTACCGATATCGCCATCATGAGCGGCCTGCTGCATCGCCTGCAGGCGGCCTATCGCAAGGATGGCGGCGCCTTCCCCGACCCGATCCTGGGTCTGGACTGGCCATACCTGCGGCCGGACGAACCGAGCCCGGAAGAGGTGGCCAAGGAGTACAACGGCAAGGCACTGGCGGATCTTGTCGACCCGAACAACGGCATGGTCCTGGCGAAAGCCGGCGAGCAGCTACCGGCCTTCGCGCTGCTGCGCGACGACGGCAGCACCGCCAGCGGCTGCTGGATCTTCGCCGGTTCCTGGACGCAACTGGGCAACCAGATGGCCCGCCGCGACAACAGCGACCCGTACGCCATGGGCCAGACCCTGGGCTGGGCCTGGGCGTGGCCGGCCAACCGACGGATCCTCTACAACCGCGCCTCCGCGGACGTCAGCGGCAAGCCGTGGGACCCGGTGAAGAAGCGTCTGGTGTGGTGGAACGGCAAGGCCTGGGGCGGCACCGACGTGCCCGACTACAAGGCCGACGTACCGCCGGAAGCGGGAATGAACCCGTTCATCATGAACCCCGAAGGTGTGGCGCGCTTCTTCGCCGTCGACAAGATGGCCGAGGGCCCGTTCCCCGAGCACTACGAGCCGTTCGAGACGCCGATTGGCGTCAACCCGCTGCACAAGAACCCGCAGGCGATCAGCAGCCCGGCGGCGCGGGTGTTCAAGAACGACATGGAGCTGTTCGGCAAGGCCGACGAGTTCCCCTACGCCGCGACCACCTACCGGCTCACCGAGCACTTCCACTTCTGGACCAAGCATTGCCGTCTGAATGCCATCGTCCAGCCGGAACAGTTCGTCGAGATCGGCGAGGCGCTGGCCAAGGAGCTCGGGATCAAGGCCGGCGACCGCGTGAAGGTCTCCTCCAACCGTGGCTTCATCAAGGCGGTGGCGGTGGTGACCAAGCGCATCCGTCCGCTGCAGGTCAACGGCAAGACCGTGCACCACGTGGGCATCCCCCTGCACTGGGGCTTCTCCGGGGTTGCGCGCAACGGCTACCTGACCAACACCCTGACCCCCTTCGTGGGCGACGGGAATACGCAGACGCCGGAGTTCAAGTCCTTCCTCGTCAACGTGGAAAAGGCGTGAGGTGAAGCATGAGTAGTCAAGACATCTACGCCCGCTCCGCCACGACCTTGCCGTCACCCTCGGTGCGGCACGAGCAGGAAGTGGCCAAGCTGATCGACGTGTCCAAGTGCATCGGCTGCAAGGCCTGCCAGGTCGCCTGCTCGGAATGGAACGAGCTGCGCGACGAGGTGGGCCACAACCACGGCACCTACGACAACCCGATCGACCTCACGGACCAGTCCTGGACGGTCATGCGCTTCACCGAGCATGAGAACCCGGCCGGCAACCTGGAGTGGCTGATCCGCAAGGACGGCTGCATGCACTGTGAGGAGCCAGGCTGCCTGAAGGCCTGCCCGAGCCCCGGCGCGATCGTGAAGTACGCCAACGGCATCGTCGACTTCAATCAGGACCACTGCATCGGTTGCGGTTACTGCATCACCGGCTGCCCGTTCAACATCCCGCGCATCTCGCAGAAGGACCACAAGGCATACAAGTGCACCCTGTGTTCCGACCGCGTGGCGGTGGGCATGGAGCCGGCCTGCGTGAAGACCTGCCCGACCGGCGCCATCGTCTTCGGCACCAAGGAGGACATGAAGGAACACGCCGCCGAGCGCATCGAGGACCTGAAGTCCCGCGGCTTCGAGAACGCCGGCCTGTATGACCCGCAAGGCGTGGGCGGCACCCACGTCATGTACGTGCTGCACCACAACGACCAGCCCTCGCTGTACGCTGGCCTGCCCGACAAGCCGGCCATCAGCCCGATGGTCAGCCTGTGGAAAGGCCTCACCAAACCGCTGGGCCTGCTGGCCATGGCGGGCGTGGTGCTGGCCGGGTTCTTCCACTACACCCGCATCGGCCCCAACCGGGTCGAAGAGGACGAGGAAGACGGACCCGACCCGCAGGCGCCGGTGCACAAGGTCGACCCTTCGGTGCATGGCTACGATCCGCGTGATCCCCGCTGACTGACTTCTGCCCTCCTCGCGGGGAGGGCGGAAAAGGGCAGCAAGGAGCCCGACGACATGAAAAAAGATATTCAGCGCTACAACGCCAACGAACGGAGCAACCACTGGATGGTGGCCATTCTGTTCTTCCTCGCCGGCCTCTCGGGGCTGGCGTTGTTCCACCCGGCCATGTTCTGGCTGACCAACCTGTTCGGCGGCGGGCCGTGGACGCGCATCCTCCACCCCTTCCTCGGGGTGGCGATGTTCCTGTTCTTCCTCGGCCTGGTGATCCGCTTCGCCCACCACAACCTGGTGGAGAAGCGCGACGTGCAGTGGCTCAAGCAATGGAAAGACGTGGTCACCAACCGCGAGGAAAACCTCCCGGAAGTCGGCCGCTACAACGCCGGGCAGAAGCTGCTGTTCTGGACCCTGCTGCTGTGCATGCTGGTGCTGCTGGTGACCGGTTTCGTGATGTGGCGTGCCTACTTCAGCCACTTCTTCGGCATCAACCTCATCCGCATCGCCTCGCTGCTGCATGCCTTGGCCGCTTTCGTGCTCATCTGCAGCATCCTGGTGCACATCTACGCCGGCATCTGGGTGAAGGGCTCGATGGGCGCCATGCTCTACGGCTGGGTCAGCCGCGGCTGGGCGCGCAAGCACCATGCGGCCTGGCTCAAGGACGTGGACAAGGGCAAGGGTCACTGACCTGCAACGCTGCTGAAATGAATGCCGGCTGACACTGGATTGCCAGCCGGCACGGACAGTCCCCTCTCCCCTCAGGGAGAGGGTCAGGGAGAGGGGCTCCTCAGGCCCCGCTCCAAACCCAACAAGGAGTCCTGCGTGTCAGGCCGAATTCTCGAACCCGGGCAGATCGAAGCTGCCGCCAACATCCCCCCGCTGTTCAACCTGCCGTCCCCCGATCTGTTCTCCCGCCGCGCCGCGCGCCTGCGTGAACTGGCGCCGGGCAATCCCCTGCAGGGCTACCTCGAACTGATCGCCGGCGTCTGCGAAGCCCAGCAGGCGCTGCTCGATCGCAAGCTGTTCCTGCAATCGCCGGACGCTGCCGCGCTGGCCCGCAGCCGCGAGCACCGCATGCCGCCGCTGGCCTACGAAGTGCTGGTACGCGAAGGCGCGTGGCTGCCACTGCTGGACGCCTTCCTCGACGCCTATGAAGTCACCGCCAACCCGGCCGTGGCCGAGGCACTGAGGGTCCTGCGCAGCGCCGATTCCGGCCAGCGCAAGGCCTGGGCACTGGGCCTGCTCAACGGCCAGTTCGACCTGTTGCCACCGGCGCTGGTGCCCTTCCTTGGCGCCGTACTGCAAGTCGCCTTCAGCCAGTGGCTGCTGCAACTGCCCGACGACACCCTGGCGGAAACCGACAGCCAGACCCTCTGCCCGGCCTGCGGCGCGCCGCCGGTGGCCGGGATGATCCGCAGCCAGGGCAAGCATGCCGGGCTGCGTTACCTGTCCTGCTCGCTGTGCTCCTGCGAATGGCACTACGTGCGCGTCAAATGCAGCCACTGTGCCGAGAGCAAGGGCCTGGCCTACTACTCGCTGCAGCGCGAAGGCGTGGCCAGCGACCAGGCGCCGCTCAAGGCCGAAACCTGCCCCGGCTGCCAGTCCTACCTCAAGCAGTTCTACCAGCAGCACGACAAGCACGCCGAGGCCCAGGCGGACGACCTGGCCAGCCTCGCGCTGGACATCCGCCTCGCCGAAGACGGCTACCTGCGCACCGCACCGAACCTCCTGCTCGCACCCGGTGGCGGCGGTTAGAACCGCCCCTCGTAGGGCGCATAACGCGGAACGCGTTATCCGCCGCCAACCCCATGGCGCGGACATGGCGGATAACCGCAAGCGGTTATGCGCCCTACGAACGCAGCACTTCCGCTGCCACCCTGGTCTCCTACACTGACTCCAGCCATCGCCTCCTGCACAAGGTTCGTCCATGACCTCGGTACGTTTGCCCTCCATCGACCGCCTGCTGCGCAGCCCGGCCTGCCAGCCGCTGCAGCAACGCTACGGCCGCGAGGCCCTGCTCAAGACCCTGCGCGACCTGCTCGACGAACTGCGCGATCCCGCCCGTCACGGCCAACTGGCCGCCATCGAACTGGAAGAGTCGGTGCTCGCCGGCCGCGCTGGCGAGCGTCTCGCCGCGCACCACGCCAGCCGCGTGCGCCGGGTGTTCAATCTCACCGGCACCGTGCTGCACACCAACCTCGGCCGCGCCTTGCTGCCCGAGGAAGCCATCGAAGCGATCACCCTGGCTGCGCGCTACCCGCTCAACCTCGAATTCGACCTGGCCACCGGCAAGCGCGGCGACCGCGACGACCTCATCACCGGGCTGATCCGCGAGCTGACCGGCGCCGAAGCCGTCACCGTGGTCAACAACAACGCCGCCGCCGTGCTGCTGGCGCTCAACAGCCTGGGCGCGCGCAAGGAAGGCATCATCTCCCGCGGCGAGCTGATCGAGATCGGCGGCGCCTTCCGCATTCCCGACATCATGTCCCGCGCCGGCGTGAAGCTGGTCGAGGTCGGCACCACCAACCGTACCCACGCCAAGGACTACGAGGCCGTGATCGGCCCGCGCTCGGGCCTGCTGATGCGCGTGCATACCAGCAACTACAGCGTGCAGGGCTTCACCGCCAGCGTCGCCACCCCGCAGCTGGCGCAGATCGCCCACGCCCATGGTCTGCCGCTGCTGGAGGACCTGGGCAGCGGCACCCTGGTCGACCTCACCCGCTGGGGCCTGCCCAAGGAGCCCACCGTGCAGGAAGCCCTGCGCGACGGCGCCGACATCGTCACCTTCAGCGGCGACAAACTACTCGGCGGTCCGCAGGCCGGACTGATCCTCGGCAGCAAGGAACTGATCGGGCGGATCAAGAAGAACCCGCTCAAGCGCGCCCTGCGCGTGGACAAGCTGACCCTCGCCGCGTTGGAGGCCGTGCTCAACCTCTACCGCGATCCGGACCGCCTCGCCGAACGCCTCACCAGCCTGCGCCTGCTCAGCCGTCCGCAGGCCGACATCCGCGTCCAGGCCCAGCGCCTGGCGCCTGCTTTGGCAGCGCTGCTGGGCGAGCGCTGGAGCGTCAGTGCCGTGGATGCCTTGGGCATGATCGGCAGCGGCGCCCAACCGGTCGCGCGCTTGCCCAGCGCCGCGCTGTGCCTGCGCCCGAACCAGCCCAAGCGCCAGCGCGGTCGCGCGCTGCTGGACCTGGAGGAGCGCCTGCGCTGCCTCCCGGTTCCGGTGCTCGGTCGCATCGATGACGACGCGCTTTGGCTCGACCTGCGCCAGCTCGACGACGAGCCCTGCTTCGTCGCACAACTGCCGCTGCTGGCCGAGGACGAGGCGTGATAGTCGGAACCGCCGGCCACATCGACCACGGCAAGACCTCACTGCTGCGCGCGCTCACCGGCATCGAGGGCGACCGCCGCCCGGCCGAGCGCGAGCGCGGCATCACCATCGACCTCGGCTACGTCTATTCCGACCTTGGCGACGGCGCGCTCACTGGTTTCATCGACGTGCCGGGCCACGAGCGTTTCGTCCACAACATGCTCGCCGGCGCCAGCGGCATCGACCTGGTGCTGCTGGTGGTGGCCGCCGACGACGGCGTGATGCCGCAGACCCGCGAACACCTCGCCATCGTCAAGTTGCTCGGCATCCGTCGCGCCATGGTCGCGCTGACCAAGGCCGACCGCGTCTCGGGCGAACGGCTAGCACAGGCTGCTGCGGAAGTACGCGAACTGTTGGCATCAGGACCGCTCGCCGGCGCGCCGATCTTCCCGCTGTCCAGCGTCAGCGGAGAGGGCGTCGATGCATTGCGTGGCGCTCTCGCCGCTGCCGCCCGCGAGACCCGCGAGCGCGCCGCAACCGGTGGCTTCCGTCTCGCCGTGGACCGCGCCTTCAGCGTCAGCGGCGCCGGCATCGTCGTCACCGGAACAGCCTTTGCCGGCACCGTGAATGTCGGCGACGAATTGCTGCTGGGCAGCGCTGGCCGCCGCGCTCGCGTGCGCGGTTTGCACGCACAGAATCGCGAGGCGCAGCAGGCCCACGCGGGCCAGCGCGTGGCGGTAAACATCGTTGGCGAGCGCCTGAACCTCGAACAGATTCACCGGGGCGACTGGCTGATCGCCGGCGAACTGCATGCGCCCACCACGCGCATCGATATCGACCTGAACCTGCTGCCCAGCGAAACCCGCGCCTTCGCCCACTGGACGCCGGTGCATGTGCACCTCGGCGCGCAGGACGTCACCGGCCGCGTCGCACTGCTCGAAGGCGAACGCCTGCAACCCGGCGAGCGCGTCTTCGCGCAGCTGGTGCTGAATGCGCCCAGCCATGCCGTGCATGGCGACCACCTGGTGCTGCGCGACCAGTCCGCGCAACGCACCCTCGGCGGCGGGCGCGTGCTCGACCCCTTCGCGCCCGCGCGCAACCGGCGCAGCCCAGAGCGCCTGGAGCAACTTCGTGCCCTGCAGGGCGAAGGCCTGGAAAGCGCCTTGCCAACCCTGCTGGCCCACGCCAGCAACGGCCTCGATCCCGCGCTGCTGGCGCGCCAGTTCAACCGCCCGCGCGAAGGCTGGCAGCTGCCCGGCGAAACGGTCGAAATCCACACCCGGCTCGGCGCGCGACTGCTCTCCGCCGAACGCTGGTCCGCGCTGCAACAGCAATTGCTCGATGCGCTGCAACGCTTCCACGCCGAAGCTCCCGACGAGCTTGGCCCCGACCGCGACCGCCTGCGCCGCTATGCCTTCTCGCAGCTGGAGCGACCGGTGTTCATCGCTCTGCTGGAAAGCCTGCTGGCGCCGGGGCAAGTCGACAGCAGCGGCCCCTGGCTGCACCTGCCTGACCACCGCGTGCAGCTGGGCGAAGCCGACGAACAACTGCGCGAACGCCTCTGGCCCTTGCTGCTGGCAGGCTCCTTCGACCCGCCCTGGGTACGCGACCTCGCCCGCGAACTGAAGGCGGAGGAGGGCGACGTGCGCCTGCTGCTGCGCAAGCTCGGCCGCCTTGGCCAGCTGCACCAGGTGGTGAAAGACCTGTTCTACCCCGAACAGACCCTGCGCCAACTCGCCGGCCACGCCCTGCACCTGCGCGACGAAACCGGCATCATCCGCGCCGCCGCCTTCCGCGACCGCATCGGCATCGGCCGCAAGCGCTGCATCCAGTTGCTGGAGTACTTCGACCGCATCGGCTTCACCCGCCGTTTCGGCAATGAGCGGCGGATCAGGGAGGATTCGGCGCTGGCGCAGTCGACCGCTGAAGAAACTTTCTGAACTCCCGATCCCCACGCCCCCTCGATACCCCTGTTGACTACCGGGGAGTGGGTCCAATGAGTTCCTGGCTGATTCTGCTGTTCATCGCCGTCACCCTGATTGCCGTCGTGCTCGACGTCGGCAAGCGCTAGCGCGACGGCAACACCCGATCGACCCGTTGCACGAGGTAGTCGTAGAACGGGTTGGAGGTCACCCGCTGGAACAGGTCCAGCCCGACGATCAGTACGCCGCGTTCACCGCGCGGCGTGAGTGTGCCCAGGTGGATGCCGAAGTCTTCGCCGGCCGCCGGATGCTGGCCGTAGAGTGCGTCGTCGGGCGGGAAGGGCAGTGCCACGTGGGAGAGTGAGAACAAATCCGGCGGGTAGCTGGCTGCCAGCGGCTGGCTCTCCTGCTGCTGGCTGTGGGCGGGTGTGTGCAGGGCGCTGGTCTGGCTGCTCTGCGGGCTGTTGGAGATCACCGTCAGGTCATAGTTGCGCTGGCGCTCGGGCAGCAGGCGGTCGCCGAGTGTGGCCATTTCCGGGCGCAGCAGCGGGCCGTAGTTCAGCGAGCGATTGAGGTCGAACAGCACCAGCTGGCTGCCGTTGTCCGGCAGGCGGTCGTAGAGGTTGCTGATTACCGCCGGGGTGCTGACGGTGCTGTCGGCAAGCGACTGGAAGGTGAGGATCGGCGGCAGGCGCGCAAGGCTGCCGCTGCGGCTGGCGCTCTCCAGGCTGCCCTGCACGGCGTCGGTCAGCTCCACCGTCTGGCGCGCCGCCGCGATGGGGAAAGAGTTGTACTTGAACGGGTTGAACTCCGGCAGCACGCTCAACCAGGCCGCCTTGGCGAAGGCCGGCAGCAACGCCGGCAAGCCCGCCAATCCGGCGAACTGCGCATAGCGGGTGACGCCGATCATCGGCGAGATCAGCACCACCTGTTTCGGCATCGCCAGGCTCGGGTCGCCCAGTGCATCCAGGCTGTACTTCATCGCCAGCGCGCCGCCATTGGAGAAGCCCACCATCAGCAGCGGCGCGCCCTTGGGCAGCTGCGCGGAAGCTTCGCGCACGGCCAGCCGGGTGGCGGCCATCCAGTCTTCCCAGTCCGCGTCGGTGAGACCGGCCGGTACGGTGCCGTGGCCCGGCATGCGGATTGCGATGACCACGAAACCCTGTTGCCGCAGGTGCTCGCCCAGGTGGCGCAGGCTGTAGGGCGAATCGGTCAGCCCGTGCAGCAGCACCGCCGCGCCGCGCACTTCACCGGTGGGGCGCATCTCGTACGAGCGATTCCAGTCGGTGGCGAAGTGGCCGGGGTAGACCTGGCTCTGGTCGAAGTAGCGGTTGTAGGCGACGCGCTCGAAGGGTTGCAGGCTGGCCGCCATCTCCTTGCGCATGGCCTGCATCAGCTTGTCCTCGGCGGCCAGGTAGCCGGCCCAGTCGGTGCGGTCGATGGCGTCGCTGTGCAGGTCCTCGGGCACCCAGGTGTGCCAGGGCTCCAGCGGCGGAATGTTGCGCAGCGCGGCGACCCGCAGTCCCAGCGCCAGCACGGCGATGGCGAGGATGAGGATGACCAGCCAGAGCAGCGCCCTGGTGAGTTTCGCGTTCAGCATGGAGTTCCCTTGTCAGCGTGCAGGACAAGCATAGAGCCCCTGGCGCTACAAAGTCCGCTCACGGGTCAAAGGGCCGAGACCGCCTCGAGGTAATCAGGGTTGCCGATGCCGACCTGAGCCCAGACCGGGCGTGTCTCGTTGCCCTGGCGGTCATACTGCTCGTCCGCGTCCCACAGCGTGATGATCTGCCCCGGAAACAGGTACTCGCAGTCGTTGAATTCGTGCGCGCCGGAGTCGTCCGCCGCAGCGATCAGCGAGAACAGCTCGCCAGCCGTCAGCGCAAACACATCCACGCCCTGGTAGCGCGCGAGGTACTGCTCGCTCTGGGACAGGCCGATGAACCAGATGAACCCCTGCTCGTCGCACTCGGTCTGGATCGCCGCCTGGCAGAAGTAATCCGTCGGCCCGTTGGACGATTCCAGCGGGAAGCCCACGGCGGCCAGCGCGTCCCGCGCCATGGCCCGCGTATCGCCGAGACAGACCGGGCCAATGCCCAAGTGTGGGGAAATATCGAGGATGGGTAGAGTGGGCTTCATGCCGTGGAGCTCCCTGGGTACTGCTAGCGAGGGTAGAGCACGGGCAGCCAGTTCGCTGCCTTTTTCTGGCCAATAAGTGGCCTTTTGATGTTGATTGGCCAGAATGTCATTGCCGGGTTGTGTGGGGTTATCGGGCGACCGGGTGCCGACTGCGGCATGTGGAAAATAAGTCTGTTCTCTTTTCGCATACGTGGCTAAACACCTCACGCATGCTTGGGTTCGCTAGATGCCCCGCCAGGGGCAGCAATCGGCCAGAAGCGGACATTCGACTTTCTCCGTTTATAACCAGTGACTGCCTTTCGGATTAGGAGCCCAAAGCTGCTTCCGCCTGCCCAAAGCGAATTGGGGCACCCGTTCTGCATTGGTTAGACTGCAGCATCGTTCTCAAGGAAAGCCTCTTATGGAAAGCCCAGGTTGCGTTCAACACACCGAGAAAGTAATCGAAGCGCTGGGCTACTGGCCTGGCTTTCATGATGCGGAAGTGATTTCGGTGTCTGCCACCAGGGCCATGGCTGGCCATCCGGTTGCCACGTCAGCACGGCTCTGCGTCAACGTTCGCCAGTACAAAGAGGTCGGTGCAGGGACCGCAGACTACGAAATGGTCTGTATCAGGAGCGTCCTGATTGAATTCTTGTTCAGCGATCTGCAATACCTGTCTCTTGAGGATTTCAATCACCAGAATGTCATTGATTTGATTGAATTTACTGTCTTGGAGAACCAGTCCATCGAAGTGAATGTTGCGTCCATATGGGGGCTAGGTGGTGTTATCAGGTGTGCGAGGGTCGAGGTAGGGGATGTCACACGCCTGCTTTGAATCCTGAGTGGCCGAGCCAAGAGTGCATCGACGCGCGAGCGTCCGCTATGGGTCGATAGCTGCCCGAGGTTGCGGTCCACTTAGGATTGGTGTGGACCTTCCAGGCAGAGAGAGTCGAACCCTTGATACTATTTTTTCGGAGCGTCGCGATGTGCTCGTATGAGCGGCTTTCGCGGAAAGAAAGCTAGTGTCATTCCTGTCTGGATCTTCGCTTTCTACAGGTAAATACGCTACGTCGAAGGTGGGTGTTCAGGAGAGCACTCGGCCCCTCACGGGATGTATTTGCGTGCGGCATTACTGATGCGCGTCGTCCGGCAACAGTTCTTCGCGCAGAACTCGGACGCAGGGCGGCGCGGCGATGACGAGTCGCACTTGCTGGTCCTGCACTCTGCCGATACGGATCACCAGCTTTTGGCTGCGCAGTTGGCGGATGAGTTCTTCGTCGGAGCATTCCGGGTCGACGAAGAGGTGAATGGCTTCGAAGATGTTGCGGCTCAACAGCAGGTTTCCCATGAGGACTCGCTTGCTCGGTGGAGGGTGGGGCTGGGTGATGGATTGGCTGCTGCGGCATCGCTGCGCTGGCATCGGTCATGGCAATAGTGGCAACATCCGGGCTCCCGCTTTCGCCGCTGCACTTGCGCAGCCGGCTTCTGACCAGGGAAGGCAATCACGCCCGGTGGCGTGGCCGGGCTTCAAACCCGGTGGGGGACGGCAGCCGTTCCTGGGTGAGTTCGACTCTCACTGCCTTCCGCCAATTCCTTTCAGCAGATCATGATCCCCTCTTCAGGCAGCAATTCTCCGTGAGCGCTTGCCGTCTTGGAGCCGAGCACCATCAGCGACTGGATGTTGTGCCAGAACAGTTCTTCGGGAAATTTCGACGGGACGAGCAGGTCCATGACGAGAAAGTAGGGATGCTCGATGACTCCGGCCAGGGGCGGCACCACCCCGACGAATTGCATGCAGTACTGTTCGGGAATTGCCTCGGAGTCGCAGATGGTTTCGACGAGGACGTAGCTACCAATGAGATTGGCGGCCTGGGTTAGGTCGAGATCAACCATGTCTTTCTCCTTGGCATCGAGGATTCCACCCTGGCGGCTCCGTGACGAATTCACGTCCTTCGCCCCCGACGAGCAACCCGGGTTGCCGTGCTTTTCGTTGTTGATTCATTCATTCAGTATTCGAGCGATAACGCCCATGACTAGTGGGCCGGCATTCACTTATGGTTCAAATATTACTCCCGTGATTTATTCAGGGTAAATATTGAACCCTGCATGAAATTTCCGATATGGATGAAATCCTCGGCAGGGCAGTCCAGTTGGTTCGTTTGGCTGGTCCCAAATATCTGAGCTTCCAGGGTGATACGAACCACCAGCGCTGGAAGAACATCAGCAAAGGCATCATTCGCATGGGCACCGAAGAGGTGAGCATTCTGCTGAGGGTCTATCCGCAGTACGCCGTCTGGCTGCTGACAGGAGACGTCGTGCCTCAGGTGGAGCAGCTCAAACCTGACTTCGGGGCTCCTGCCGAAAACGACAGCGAATCTTGAAGCGAGCGCCATGGTCAGACTGGACCAATTCACCGAAGACCATCTGGAACTGAGCGACCTGTGGCGCTGGCAGGACGGCGTTCGCGAGGATGCGTTCCTGATTCCGCTGGCGACGGCGGCGGAGGTGGCGCCCGGCGTTTCGTTGCTGCTGGTGCGGGCGCTGTTCCGGTTGCCGGCGGGCATCGAGTTGCAGGGGCTGCTGGTCTACGATCCGCTCGGGCAGGACGTGTACGCGGTGCAGGTGCTGATCGGCCGCGACAGTTATTCCTTCAACAAGTACCTGCCGGAGGCTTCCTTCGAGGAGGTGCTGGCATTGGCTGACCGTTTGAAGGTCAGCACCGGCGGTGTGCTGCCGCTGCGCTACAGCGTGGTGCGGCAGGCGTTGGCCGTGCGCGACGGTCAGTTCACGCTGTGGCTGAGTGGTGGCTTGTAGGACGGCATTCGCCTACATGAGGCACCACTGTTTCTCGCAAGGAATGCCGTCACCGTCGCCGTCCATCTCCATGTTCGGACAACTCCGCAAAAAGGCCTTGGCCTCTGCGCAGGATGTCATCTGCGAGCAGTATTTACGGCCGTCGCAACGCACGCTGAGCGTGGGCTCCGGCTTGCTTTCAAGCACTGCGACGGGGTCTGCGGAAGGTTCGCTGGGCGCAACGGGCGCGCTGACGGACGATGGTGCCGTGCGGTAGGAGCGCGACTGCCAGTTCGGATTGTCCATGTATTGCCAGGCGAGCAGCGCGAGCGCGGCGAGGAATATCCATTTCTTCATGGTGGTGTCCGAGGGTGAGTGCTCTGCGAATTCTAGCGGGCCGCCCCACCGCTACGCCATTGTCGGCACTCGGCGTGTTCAGCCAATGGAGAGGCCTTTCCGGCGGCGCCACTCATCCACCACTGCGCCCATGTCCGCTGGCGCGCCGCTGCGTATCCAGGCCATGAAGGCGCGGTCGAAGTGGAAGCTGTCGCCGCAGTGCTGGGTCATGAAGCGGCGGACGTTCTGGGTGTTGCGGTAGTGGGCGTCGAGCGGGGTCTGGCGGGTGATCGGGTCGCTGTGCCAGTCAAAGGCCATGGTGTCCGTTCCTGTGCCTTGGGGGAGCACCCGTTATAGCGCAATCGGCAGCCGCTGGCGCGGTCTGCCGAGGTGTTGCGGCGTCACTGGCCCCACATCATCCGCTGTTGCTGCGCCGAGTAATCGTCGCTTTGCAGGCGCACGCGGGTGGGCTGGCGTTCGAGGTTGTCTTCGCCGAAGGATTCGCGCACCGGCGATTCGATGGCGTTGAAGTGACTGAAGTGCGGGGAGTCGGCGCAGCCGACCAGGGTGAAGCAGGCGAAGGTGACCACGGAGAGCTTGAGCATGGGACTTCCTCCTGAGGGGGAGTCCCGAGCTTCGGCCGGCTGGATTAACGGCGGATTAACGCGCAGCGTTCTTCAGCGGCAGTCCGGCCCCTGGATTTCGCCGCCGTGGACTGCTTCGCCGTCGCGGTGGTGCTCGGGCGGGTTGAGCGCGCGGCCGAGTATCTGCGCGACGACTTCGTCCTTGCCTTCGGTGTAGGCATCGCGGTCGGTGGGGAAGCGCTTCGCCAGTTCGTGCTTCACCTGGGCGTAGAGCTGCGCGTCGTCGGGGTGGGTGCGCAGCCAGTCGCGGAACAGCAGGCGGCGCGAGGCGTCGCTCAGGTCCATGACGTGGACGTGGTGGCTGCGCCCGCTGCCCAGCGGCGGCATGCCTTTGACGAAGAACATTCGCGAGGTGTCGGGGTTTTCGGCCCAGTACTGGTAGCCCAGCTCTTGCAGCGGTTCGATCAGTTGGTGCGGGTCGCTGCCCGGTGGCGGCAGCAGGAGGATGTCGATGATCGGCTTGGCGTCCAGCCCCGGCACGGCGGTGCTGCCGATGTGCTCGATGCCGAGGCCGGGAAGGTCGGCGGCACGGGCGATGGCGTCGGCTTCTTCGGCGAAGCGCTGGGGCCAGCGGGGATCGGCGGCGACGACTTCGATGCGGTCTTCTTCGGCGTTGCTCCAGCGCTGGCCGTCGAATTCGGGGGCTTGCGGGGTCATGCGGTAACTCCAGCGGTGGGGCGGTGGGGGCGAGGGTTGGAGGTTGATCCGGTGGGCGGAGTTCCGAGTAATCCTGTAGGAGCGCCCCAAGGGCGCGATCGCGGGCATGGCCCGCTCCTACCGGATAGATCTGTGCTCGGATCGGCCCTCACCCTAACCCTCTCCCAGGGGGAGAGGGGACCGTTCGGTGCCGGATGAAACCACAGCGTCAGCCGGCACGATTTGCCCCCTCTCCCTGAGGGAGAGGGCTGGGGTGAGGGGGAAAGCACAAACACGGAACTACCAGGGAAAGACCGTTGCTCCTACAGGGGAAGCAGCGTCAATCCAGCACGTTCTGCAGCACTTCGTAGATGACGCCGGTGGCGATGGTCACCAGCAGCAGGTCGGTGCCGGCCTGCTGCCATTCGTAGCCGTCGTAGTGGGGCAGACGGTCGACCAGGCGGCCGTCGAGCTTCTTGGCGATGCCCGGCGGCAGCGGCTTGCCGCGGGCCAGGTTCTTCTGGATGCCGGGCGGCAGGGCCGCGCCGGGGCTCCAGTAGTTGCGATTGTCGTTGAGGATGACCTGCACGCCGCCGATGTCGATGCTCGGGCCGCCTTGCCAGTTGTTGCCCTGATTGCCGTGTTGGCCGCCTTTGTCGTGTCCTTTGTTCTTGCCCGGATCGGCCATCAGCAGGGGGCTGGTGCCCAGCAGGGCGACGCCGATGGCCGCCGCCAGAAGGGTGTTGATTCTGGACATGTCCGTGTTGCCTCCATGGTGAGACTCCTGTGCCGGTGAGCGTAGCCGTTGCCGCAACACTCCGGCGCCGGCCAAGTTGGCACATGCGTGCTGGCACTTCGTCGGCAGGCCGCGAACGGCGGGGCCTGCGCCAGGGTCATAGAGGTATCCCAAGACCCGCCCATGGAGGCGATAACAAGATGAAAATGTCCCTGGTTGTTGCAGTAGCCTGTGCAGTCGCACTCGGCACGACAGCCTTGCTGCCTGCCGATCTCTCGCCGATCGGTTCGGCCTATGCCAAGGGCGATGGTGGCGGTCACGGTGGTGGCAATGGCGGCGGAAACGGTGGTGGTAATGGCGGTGGCCACGGTGGTGGCAAGGGCGATGCCGGCGGTAACCACGGCAGCAACAGCAATGGCGCGAACGACGGTGGCGAGCACGCCGGCAAGGCCACCCGCGACCATGGCCTGAGCGGCAATCACTACGGCAGCGAGAAGAACGACAGCAAGGGCCACGGGCAAGCGACGTCCGCCGTGGCGCACTCCAAGGATACCCAGGGCAAGACCAAGGCTACGGCGATCTCCGCCACCAAGCCGGCCCACAAGAACACCCCGCACGACAATTGATCCACCACGGTCAGGGACGGCCGCTGTCCTTCACTGCACCGGGAAGTTGAAGTAGGTCTGCGGGTAAGGCTCGGCCTTCAGGGTGTAGTGCCACCACTCGGCGCTGTAAGGCTCGAAGCCGTGCCGCAGCATGGCCTGGCGCAGCGTCTCGCGGTTGCGCGTCTGCTGCACGCTGACCAGCGCAGTGCCGTGATGGGAGATGGGCCCGAAGAAGTCGAACGGGCTGCCCATGTCCAACTCCTCCCCGGTTTTCGAATCCACCAGCGTGAGGTCGACGGTGCTGCCGCGCGAGTGCCCGGAGTGCTTGGCGATGTAGCCGTCGCGGAACAGCGCGGGCTTGTCCAGCTGTGGGTAGTAGCGGCTCTTCTGGCGGATGTCCTGCGGGTCGGCGGCCCAGCGGCGGAAGTCTTCCACTGCGCGCTGCGGGCGATAGCCATCGAAGATCTTCAGCGCCAGGCCGCTCAGGGCAACGTCCTTTTCCACGGCAGCCAAGGCGGTGGCGGCTTCGCGGGTGAGGATGATCCGCGCCTTCTGGTAACCGTCGATGGGCTCGCCGACGAAGTTGTCGGTGCCGGCGTAGCGCACGTCATAGCGCGCGGTTTTCAGCACCTGGTCGAGATAGACGAAGCCGTCCTGGGTGGGCTGGTCGGCGCGTAGCGGCGGGCTGATGAGCAGGCAGAGCAGCAGCGTGAACTGCGCGCCTGCCCGGCTCATGGGCGCAGGGCCTGGACCCCGTCGTCGTCGGGGTCGAAGTTGTCCAGGTGCATGCGCTGGGCGAAGGCCTCCAGTGCGGCTTCGCCCTGGAGGAAGCGAGCGCGGGCGGCGCTCCAGTCGTCGGGCTTCAGGCGCACCATCCAGCCTTCGCCATAGCAGTCCTGGTTGATCAGCCCTGGCCTGCGCACCACTGCTTCGTTGCTGGCGAGGACGGTGCCGTCCAGCGGGCTGCGCGCCGACGAGGCGGCCTTGGCGAATTCCACCACGCCGAAGCTGCGGTCGCAGTCGATGTGCCAGCCGTCGCGCTTGGGGGTGAAGGCGAATATCTGCCCGTAGACCGCGCAGCCGTAGGCGGTGAGCCCGAGGGTGACGGCGCCGCCTTCTTCCTCGCGCAGCCAGAGGTTGTAGTCGGGCGCGTAGAGCAGGTCGTCCGGGAACTCCAGGCCGTGCAGCTTCACAGCGTCAGCACCCGGTCGTATTCGAGGATCATGCGCGCCAGCTCGCCGCCGCTGGCGATCTCGTCGACTTCCTCGATCAGCCGGCTTTCGTCGATGGCCACGCCCGGTGCGCGGCACATCAGCAGGCGGGCGCCGGCTTCCTTGGCCTGCTGGATGAAGTGGCTGATGGGCTCGCCATCCTCGGCGGCATAGAGCGTGTCGGCGATGTCCTGGAAGGCCAGGCGTGTGCCTTCGCCGCTGAGGAACAGGGTGACCTTGGCATCCATGCACGCCAGCAGGGTGGCCGTGTAGAAGGGCGCGGCGCAGCGCGCCGGGGTGCTCGGGCCGCTGCTGACGATGATCAGCACACGCTGGGGCTCAGGCGTGGACAAGGGCTTTCTCCAGTTGGACCAGGGCGATGCGCCGGCCCTGCGGGTCGGCGCGCTCGACGATGCCCTGCGGCTTGTAGCCCAGGCGTGCGTAAAGCAGCAGGCCGGCGGCGTTGGCGTTGAAGCAGGACACCTTCATGACCTGCGCCTTGTACTGGTCGCGGGCGAGATTCTCCATGACCTCGATCAGGTACTGCGCCACGCCGTGCCGCCGCGCCCAGGGCGCGACCATCATGTTGCCCAGCGCGCAGAATTCGTGGGGTTGCCACTGGTAGAAGTTGGCGAAGCCGGCGACCCGGCCACCCTGCAGCGCCACGGTGCTGCCGCGTCGCTCGGCGATGGCGGCGGCGAGCTGGCCGATGGTCAGCGGCCAGCTCGCCTTGGGGTAGCAGTAGAAGAGTTCGTCGGCGTCCTGGGGAAAGCCGACCACCTCGCCGAGGTCGTCGGCGAGGGCGGGGCGGTGTTGCAGGGCGGGCTGGTTCACGCGGTCTCCCGTGTCATGGTCGGGCCGATCAGTGCGGCGGGTACTGGGCGATGATCTTCTGCACCGTCTCGCGGATCGCCGCTTCGCGCTCGGCGGGCGTCGGCGGGCTGCTGCGCATGATCTGCTCGCCGCTGCCGCGCCAGACCAGCTTGCCGTCCTTGCCGTCGAACATGTCCACCTGGATGGTGGCGACCTTGTAGGTCACGGTGCGGCTCTCGGCCATGGGGGGCGGGCCCCAGTAGCCTCCCCAGTAACCGCCCCAGTAGCCGCCGCTGTAGGTGGTGACCTGGTCCTGGCGCTGGTCGACGATCAGGTAGGCGCGCAGTTTTACGTCGCCGGGGGTGCCGCCCTGTGCCTGGCGCAGGCCGCGCTGGTCGAACTCGCCGGCAATCGCATCGCTGATGCGCTGCTCGGTGAGGTCGCTCTTGATGCGCGGGTCATCCGGGCGGTACTCGAAGGCCGGCTGCGCCCAGCTCCAGGTCAGGTAGCGGGAAAAGTCGCGGGTGGTGTCGTAGTCGCGGCTGACGCTGGTGGTTTCGCAGGCGGCGAGGCCGAGCATCAGGCTCAGCAGCAGTGAACGGGACAGCAAACGGCGGATCATGATCGCAATACTCCTGTCAGAGAATTCCATCCAAGCGCAAGGCAGAAGGATTGGCAAGCGGGGAATGTTCCGCGTCTAGCGCGGTGCTTCCGGTTGCTAGAGTCGTCGCTCGTTCAAGGAATGGAGAAGGACATGAAGCATGGGCTGCCCGTGACGACACTGGGGATGCTGCTGCTTGCGGGATGCAGCTTCGACAGCGTGCGGCCGGCGCTGCCACAACCCGAGGTGGTGGCGCATCGAGCCGGCACGGCGGATGCGCCAGAGAACACGCTGCTGGCGATAGGCAAGGCGCTGGCCAACCACAGCGATGTGCTCTGGCTGTCTGTTCAGGCTTCCGCCGATGGTGTTGCGATGCTGTACCGGCCGGCGGACCTCGGGGCATTGACCGATGCCCAGGGCGTCGTGGGTTCGAAGTCGCTGGAACAGCTGCGCCCGGTGAATGCGGGTTATCAGTTCAAGGATACGGCGGGCAATTACCCGTACCGCGCGCAGCCGCAGGCGATCCCGACACTGGCCGAGGCACTGCAGGCCATTGCACCGACAGTGCCGGTGTTCCTCGATATCAAGGCGCAACCGGTGGGCGAGGTCATCGACGCGGTGGCCCGCACGCTGGATCAGCAACAGGCGTGGTCGCGGGTGCGTTTCTACTCCACCGAGCGTGATGCCAGCGATTACCTGGCACAGCACTACGGCGACCGCGCGCGGCGTTTCGAGAGCCGCGACGCCACGCGCAACCGGCTGGTCGATCTGGCGCTGGCCGGCCGTTGTTCGCCACCGGCCGATGGCGCCTGGATGGGCATCGAGCTGGAGCGCGATCTGACGGTGACGGAGCAGTTCACCCTGGGCTCATCGTCCTACCCAGTGAAGCACGCGAAGCTGTGGACGCCGCAGGCGATGGCCTGTGTGCGCCGCGCCAAGGGGACGAAGGTGGTGATGTTCGGCATCAATTCGGCAGCCGCCTATGGCGCGGCGCGCGAACTGGGAGCGGATGCGGTGATGGTGGACTCGCCGGCGAGCGTGCCTGCCTACCGGCGCGCCGGGCTTCAGCCCGGCGGGTAACCGTCCATGGCCTTGCGCGCGGCTTCGCGCAGGGCGCGGGCCTGGTCGGTCTGGCTGCTGCCGTTTTCGTATTCGGCGCTGCCACTCCAGATTTCCTGGTGGTTATGGGCGTCGTACAGGGCGATGCGCACCACGCTGACGGTGACCACGTAGGTGCGGGTGACGGGGTAGGAAGCGCCGCCGTACCAGGGGTCGTTCCAGCCGCCGTAGTAGCCGCCGCCGTAATAGTCGGTGGTCTGCCGGGTGCGTTGCTCGCTGGCCAGGTGCGCGCTGACGCTCAGGTCCGCCGGGGCATTCGAGCGCGCCGGGCGCAGGCCGCGCTGGTCGAGGGCTTCGCTGACGGCGTCCTGCAGCGGGCCGCCGAAACCGGTGCCGTCCATCCAGCGCCACGAGCGGTAGCGCCCGTAGTCCAGCGGCGGGGCCGGGTAGCTGCCGGGGTCGAGGCCGGGGTTGGCGGCCTGCGCGGGCGCGGGCGGGATCGGCAGCGAGGTGTTGCTGTAGGGGTTCTGGCCCTGGCAGGCCGCCAGGGCGCTGAGCAGCGGCAGGATCAACAGGTAACGCGGCATGACAGACTCCCGCACGCCGGTTTGGTGAGGCGTGCGCAGTGGCAACTATGCACCTAATCCTGCGGCCGGCACAGCCAGTGCAGGTAGCGGCCGAGGCCGGCGAAGGCAGGGTGTCGACGGTATTGCAGTTCCATCTCCACCAGGTCCAAAGGCTCGGCCTTGTGCTGGAACTCCACCGGCATGTAGTCGTGGAACACCCGCACGCCGCTGCGCGCCTCGATGCTCCAGTGCCCGGCCATGGCGGCTTCGAGTACGCGCGGGTCGAGCGGTTCCTGCGGGGTCAGGCTCTGGCCTTCGCCGGAGAAGCGGTTCTTGCGCAGCTTGCGGAAGTGGCCCTTGAGCAGGTTGCGGTAGATCAGCGCGTCGCGGTTGTAGAAGGCCAGGGACAGCCAGCCATCGGCGCGGGTCAGCTGGTGCAGCACGGGCAGGATAGCCAGCGGCTCGGCCAGCCATTCCAGCACGGCGTGGCAGATCACCAGGTCATAGGGTTCATTGAGCTGGCCGAGCAGGTCCTGCCAGGGCGCGGCGATGAAGGTGGCTGGCAGGCCGGCTTCCTCGAAACGCTGGCGTGCGCCTTCGAGCATCGGCGCGGCGGGTTCGGCGAGGGTGACGTCGTGGCCGCGCCCGGCCAGCCACAGCGACATGTGGCCCAGCCCCGCGCCGATATCCAGCACGCGCAGCGGGCGGTCGGGCAGCGCCTCGGCGAGGTCGGCCTGCAGCACGGCAAGGCGAATGGCACCCTTGGCGCCGCCATAGATCTTCTCGGCAAAGCGCGTGGCCAGTTCGTCGAAATGGCGGTCGCCGGTCTTCGGGGAATCGCTCACTTGGCGCCCCCCTCGATGAAGCGCCGCTCGCTGTCGGCCAGCTTGGCCAGCACGGCCTGGTCCATGTCGATGCCCAGTTCCGCGCACATCAGCAGCAGGTAAAGGACGATGTCACCGACTTCCTGCCCGGCGTGGGCGAGTTTCTCCGGCGGCAGCTGGCGCGACTCGTCCTCGCGCAACCACTGGAAGATTTCCACCAGCTCGGCCATTTCCACGCTGGCCGCCATGGCCAGGTTCTTCGGGCTGTGGAAGCGACTCCAGTCGTTGTGGTCGCGGATGGCGTGCAGGCGCGCGGTGATGGCTTCGAGGTTCATGTAGATGGGGCTCCAACGTGAGCCCCATAGCTTCAAGCCTGGCGCGTCAAACGTCCAGCGGGCTCCAGCTGCCGGCCATGTGCGGCAGGCCGTCCTTGCCGCGCAGGCTGAACTGCCCGGAAGGCGCCGGCTCGCTGGCCAGCAGGTTGACCTGGGACGGCAGCAGCACCGGCTTCTGGAAGCGCACGTCGACCCGATAGCCGGCCATCGGCAGGCGCTCGCCCAGGGCGGCCAGGCTGCGAGCCTTGTTCCACAAGCCATGGGCGATGGCACGGGGAAAACCGAACAGCTTGGCGCTGGCGGCGGACAGGTGGATCGGGTTGTAGTCGCCGGCCACGCGGGCGTAGCGCCGGCCGATATCCGCCGGGCAGTTCCAGGCGTCGATCTGCTCCAGCGGCAGCTCGGCCACCTCTTCGCGGGCCGGCGGCGTGCCGTCCAGGCGCATGCCGCGGAACAGGATGCGGCTGTCACCCTCCCAGAGCAGCCCGAGCTGGTCGTGCAGTTGGGTGATGATGCTGAAGGTCACGCCTTTCTCGTGGGGCTGCAGGTCATCCACCCGCACGCTGACGTTGAACGGCCCCAGGCCGCCGAGCGGACGCAACACGCTGATACGGTTTTCCAGGTGGACCAGGCCCAGCAGCGGGAAGGGGAAGCGCGCGTCCGTCAGCAGGCCCATCTGCAGGCCGAAGGCGAGGATGTGCGGGTAGGTGGGCGGCAGCAGGTGGTTGTCGGCGAAGCCACAGACCTTGCGGTAACGCTCCAGGTGCTTCGGGTCGACCGTGACCGGGCAGCGCAGGCCGCGGGTCGGCAGGCTGCGGCCACGCACGCCGCGGCGCACGGCGGCGCGGGCGAACAGGCCGGTGAGGGCGGGTGGGGCGGACAGGTCAAGCCAATCGCGGGGCATCGGGTATCTCCTGACGAATATTCACTCAGCTTAGCCGCCGGTCA
This sequence comes from Pseudomonas sp. PDM17, assembly GCF_014851985.1. Taxonomy (NCBI): domain Bacteria; kingdom Pseudomonadati; phylum Pseudomonadota; class Gammaproteobacteria; order Pseudomonadales; family Pseudomonadaceae; genus Pseudomonas; species Pseudomonas sp. PDM17. The sequence goes on along the minus strand of NZ_JACVAT010000003.1, from coordinate 169,175 downwards.
CCCACGGGCATTGGCCGTGGCAACGCGGCGCGCGGCAGGCAAGTCAATGTGACCGTCCGATTGCCCGGATATTTCCCGCACGCTTGTTCCTGATTCTCTTGAGGGGCGATAGGAAAGCTGCCTAAGATGGGCCCGCCTCATGGATAACTAGAAAAAACACCATGCGTGATCTGACCGACGATGTGGCGCTGATGCGCCCGGTGATCGACGCCCTGCGCGCCAGCGGTACCGACCCCGACCGCGTGCTGGCTCGCGTCGGCCTGCCGGCCGGCAGCCTGCCTGCCGGACGATTCCCCCACAGCGCACAGAACCTGTTCTGGAAGGCGGCCGCCGAAGAGTGCGGCGAAGAGCACGTCGGCCTCTATCTGGCCGGCCACCTGCCCGCGTTCCATGGCCTGCTGCTGGAGTACCTGTTCCTTTCCAGCGCCACCTTCGGCGAAGGCCTGCGTCATGCCCTGCGTTACGTGCGCCTGCTCTCCGACACCCTCAACGCCCGCCTGGAAGTGGAGGGCGAGAAGGCCGTGCTGCTGCTCGGCCATACCGCTGGGACCAACCGTCACTTCCCCGAAATGCTCGCCGGTGCGGTGGTTCGCCTGTTCCACGCGCTTACCGAGGGCGACTTCAAGCCCCAGCAAGTACAGCTGATGCACGAGGAAGGCGCGCCCGCCGAGCGTTACCGCGAGGTCTACGGCTGCCCGGCGGTGCTGGGCGCTGATCGCTATGCGCTGGTATTCGACGCCGAAGTGCTGGAGAAGCCCTCACGCCATGCCGCGCCGGAACTGCTGCGCATGCACGAGTCCCTGGCGCGCCGGCAACTGGCGGAAGTGGAGCGGCTGGACTTGGTGCGCAAGGTGCGCGAACTGATCGGCGTGCTGCTGGTGGATGGCGGCGCGACGCTGGAGCAGGTCGCCGCCCGTCTCGACATGCCCGCCCGCCGTCTGCGCGAGCGTCTGGCCATGGCCGGGGTGCGCTTCAACGATCTGGTCACCGACTACCGCTGCCGCCTGGCCAAGGAGCTGCTGCTCAAGACCGATGAGCGCATCGAGGTGATCGTCGAACGCACCGGCTTCTCCGAGCCGAGCACCTTCTACCGCGCCTTCAAGCGCTGGGTCGGCGAGACCCCGGTGGAGTTCCGCCGCCGCGGCCGCCCGCAACCGCCGGCGGAGTGATCGAACCGTTTCGAGTCCGCCTCTGGCTAGGCTTTGCCGGTCAACTCCCGCCAAGGTACGCCCGATGCAAAGCCGAATCCGCCAGACCCTGCTGCTGTCCACCGTCCTGCTGCTGAGCGCTGAGTACGCCGTGGCGGGGGAAATGGAGCAGACGGCATTCTCCCGTCTGGACCGCGATGGCAGCGGCTTCATCGAGGCCGATGACCTGTCCGCCATGCGTGTGCGCATGTTTCACCGGCTGGACCGCAACCAGGATGGCCTGCTCACCCGCGAAGAAGTGACCCCGCCCAACCCCAGCGTGAACGTCTCCCCCAACGCCATTGCCTGGCCGGACCGGGATGGCGACGGCAAGGTCAGCCAGGCGGAGTTCATGACCCAGGAGCCGGCGCTGATCGTGCGCGCGGACCGCGATGGCGATCACCGGGTGAGTGCGGAGGAGTTTCGCGAACTGGTGGCGGCGCGCAGCTGATCTTTTGCCCTGGCTCGTTTAACGGCCTGTCGGCCGGAGTGGGGACAAAGTCCATTCCTGCCGGGGTGTTCCTCTGCGCACGTTAACCCTCTCCCCCCGCCCTCTCCCTGAAGGGAGAGGGAGCCATTCGGCGTTTATCGGCTAGCACGGAAGTTCGCCTGACACTGCACAGTCCCCTCTCCCTTCAGGGAGAGGGTTAGGGAGAGGGAAAACCCAGGTACGGACTATCAGAGAACGACAGCTTTCCCCACAGAGAAACGCGATCAGGCACCCAACAAACTCTGCCCGCAAACCCGCAGCACCTGGCCGCTCACCGCGCCGGAACCCGGCTGAGCGAACCACGCCACGGCTTCGGCAACATCCTGCGGCAGGCCGCCCTGGCCCATGGAGTTCATGCGCCGGCCGGCCTCGCGGATGGTCAGCGGGATGGCGGCGGTCATCTGGGTTTCGATGAAGCCCGGCGCCACCGCGTTGATGCTGATGCCCTTCTTGCCCAGCGCCGGCGCCCAGGCCTGCGCCAGGCCGATCAGGCCGGCCTTGCTCACCGCATAGTTGGTCTGGCCCATGTTGCCGGCGATGCCGCTGATGGAGGCGAGCAGCACCACGCGGCCGTCGTCGTGCAGCTTGCCGGCGTCCAGCAGGGCCTGGGTCAGCACCTGCGGGGCCTTGAGGTTCACGTCGATCACCGAATTCCAGAAGGCTTCGCTCATCTTGGCGACCGTCTTGTCGCGGGTGATGCCGGCGTTGTGCACGACGATGTCCACGCCATCGGGCAGTGCTGCCACCAGCTGAGCACCGGCGTCGGCGGCGCAGATGTCCAGTGCCACGCCACGCCCGCCCAGGCGCGCGGCCAGCGCATCGAGGGCGTCCTTCGCCGGCGGCACGTCCAGCAGCACGACCTCGGCACCGTCACGGGCGAGGGTCTCGGCGATGGCCGCGCCGATGCCACGGGCGGCGCCGGTTACCAGCGCGCGCTTGCCCACCAGCGGGCGGCTCCAGTCCTGTACCTGCTTGTCGTAGGCAGACAGGCGCACGACCTGCCCGGACACATAGGCGCTCTTGGGCGAGAGGAAGAAGCGCAGCGCGCCTTCGAGTTGGTCTTCGGCGCCCTTGCCGACGTACACCAGTTGGACGTTGCCGCCCCGGCGGATTTCCTTGCCCAGCGAGCGGCTGAAGCCTTCCAGGCTGCGCTGCACGCTGGCGGCGATGGGGTCTTTGACCGATTCCGGCGCGCGGCCGAGGATCACCACATGCGGGCATTTGTCCAGGCCCTTGAGGGCGCCCTGGAAGAAGGTGCGCAGCTCGAGGGTCTGCTCGAAACGGGTCAGGCCGCTGGCGTCGAAGACGATGGCCTTGAGCTTCGGCCCATGCTCGGCAGTCCAGCGTGGCAGGCCGTACTGGCCGTCGCTGAAGGAGAACACCGCATCGGTCAGGCGCTCGGCGAAGGGCAGCACCGCCTCGTTCAGGTTGCCCTCGCCGCCGAGCAGCAGCGCCCCGTCCACCGGCCGCGTGCGCCCGGCGCTCCAGCGCTCCAGGCGGACCGGCGCAGGCAGGCCGAGGGCTCCGACCAGGCGGCGGCCGACGTTGGAGTTGGCGAAGGCGATGTAGCGATCGGTCATGGAACGGGCTCCTGCACAGGGTCTCTAAAGTGCTGACCACTCTACGCAGCGGCGGGTTCGGCGCAATTGACCGCGCTGACCTGCGCAACGGCGGGGCGGCCAATGCGACACAAGCGGCTAAGGTTAGCCTTGACCGCACTTCAACGCTCATTCTCAGGAGCCCTGCATGACCCAACTGCGCCGGGTCGCCATCGTCGGCGGCAACCGTATTCCCTTCGCCCGCTCCAACACCGTGTATGCCACGGCGAGCAACCAGGAGATGCTGACCTCCGCGCTGGACGGGCTGATCGAGCGCTACAAGCTGCACGGCGAGCGCCTGGGCGAGGTCGTCGCCGGCGCGGTGCTCAAGCATTCGCGCGACTTCAACCTGACCCGCGAGTGCGTGCTGGGCACGCGTCTGGCGCCGGAAACCCCGGCCTATGACATCCAGCAGGCCTGCGGCACCGGCCTGGAAGCGGCGATCCTGGTGGCCAACAAGATCGCTCTCGGGCAGATCGACTGCGGCATTGCCGGCGGCGTGGACACCACCTCCGATGCGCCCATCGGCGTCAACGAAGGGCTGCGCAAGATCCTGCTGGAAGCCAACCGCGGCAAGTCCAACGGCGAGAAGATCAGGAGCCTGCTGAAGATTCGCCCGCGCCACCTGATGCCGCACATCCCGAAAAACGGCGAGCCGCGTACCGGGCTGTCGATGGGCGAGCACTGCGAACTGATGGCGCAGACCTGGGCCATCCCGCGCGATGAGCAGGACAAGCTGGCCTTCGAGAGTCATCACAAGCTGGCTGCTGCCTACGACGAAGGCTGGCAGAACGACCTGATGACGCCCTTCCGTGGCCTGGTACGCGACCAGAACCTGCGCCCGGACATCAACCTGGAGAAGATCGGCACCCTGAAGCCGGTGTTCGAGCGCGGCTCGCGCGGCACTCTGACGGCGGCCAACTCCACGCCGCTGACCGATGGCGCCTCGGTAGTGCTGCTGGCCAGCGAGGAGTGGGCGAAGGAGCGCGGCCTGCCGATCCTGGCGTACTTCAAGGATGGCGAAGCGGCGGCGGTGGATTTCGTCGGCGGCCACGAGGGCCTGCTGATGGCGCCGGTCTACGCGGTGCCGCGCCTGCTGGCGCGCAACGGCCTGACCCTGCAGGACTTCGACTTCTACGAAATCCACGAAGCCTTTGCCGCGCAGGTGCTGTGCACGCTCAAGGCCTGGGAGGACGCGGACTACTGCAAGACCCGCCTCGGCCTGGACGCACCATTGGGCTCGATCGATCGCAGCAAGCTCAACGTGAAGGGCAGTTCGCTGGCCGCCGGCCACCCGTTCGCGGCCACCGGTGGGCGCATCGTCGCCAACCTCGCCAAGCTGCTGGATGGCGCTGGCAAGGGGCGCGGGCTGATCTCCATCTGTGCGGCAGGCGGTCAAGGTGTGACCGCGATCATCGAACGGTAATCCAATACAGCGGGACCGATGTTTTTCGGTCCCGCGATGTAGCAACTCCGTGACTTCAGGCGGCACCGCGCGAGCGGCGCCGCCTTTTTTTTATCCGTGATTGCGGGCGTTACCTGTAGGAGCGGGCCATGCCCGCGATCGCGGACAAAGTCCGCTCCGGCAAGGGGACGCCGTCGTTTGGGGGCGTGCGCAATTTTCTTCTAGATGCGCACCTCAACCGCCCTGCAACATTCCCGGATGGATTCGCCGCGAGAACGGGGTGGAAAGCACCAGCGAGGTCTTGCTGGTGCCGAACTGGGCGAGGCGGTCGATCAGCTCTTCCAGCTCCTGGGTGCAACTGACCGCCACCTTGAGCATCACGCAGGCCTCGCCGGTGATGCGGTAGCAGTCGATGATCTGCGGGATTTCCAGCAGCGGGTCGAGCATGCTCTTGCTGCGGTGGTCGTTCAGGCGCATCTCGATCAGGCACTGGATCGAGCGGCCCATCTTCGACAGGTCTACGCTGGCGTGGTACCCGGTGATCACTCCTTCGGCCTCCAGGCGCGCCACGCGATCGGCCACGGCGGGCGGGGAGAGATTGATCCGCCGGGCCAGTTCGGCGAAGGACAGGCGGCCGTCTTCCAGTAGGGCGGCGAGCAGGGCGCGGTCATACTTGTCCATGCGAAGGCTCCGGTTTTGATTCGACGGCAAGGCTCGCGAAAATCCATCGAATGAAAAGTGTTATGCCCGTAATGGCGTTGTCTGTGCCTTATCCGGGGCGGTTGACCTGCATAAAATGAAGCGCTCCGCCTGCCTTGTCGAGCCCCACCCATGACCACGATGCCCATGCCCAGAGCCCGCGTCTCACTGACCCTGATTGCTGCCTTCTTCGCCCTCTACTTCATCTGGGGCTCGACCTACCTGGTGATCCGCATCGGCGTGGAATCCTGGCCGCCGATGCTGATGGCCGGCTGCCGTTTCATCATCGCCGGGGCGATCCTGTTCGTCTGGATGCTCACCCGCGGCGCACCCTTGCCGACGCTCAGGCAGTGCCTGTCGGCGGGCGCCATCGGCATCCTCCTGCTCAGCTGCGGCAATGGTGGGGTGACGGTGGCCGAGCACTGGGGCGTGGCCTCGGGCGTGGCGGCGCTGGCGGTGGCGACCGTGCCGCTGTTCACCCTGGTGTTCGGGCGTTTCTTCGGCGACCGCACCAACGCGCTGGAATGGGCCGGCATCGCTCTGGGCCTGTTCGGTATCGTGCTGCTCAACCTCGGCTCGAACCTGCAGGGCAGCCCGGCGGGCGCGGCGCTGATCCTCTTCGCGGCGGCGACCTGGGCGTTCGGTTCGGTGTGGAGCCGGCGCCTGGACCTGCCCGGCGGCGCCATGGCCAGCGCGGTGGAGATGCTGGTGGGCGGCGGCGTGCTGCTGCTGGGCAGCTTCCTCACTGGCGAGCGCCTGGAGCAGATGCCCACCGCTGCCGGCTGGGGCGCGCTGGCTTACCTGGTGGTGTTCGGCTCGATCATTGCCTTCAGCGCCTACATGTACCTGCTGGCCAACGTGCGCCCGGCGGCGGCCACCAGCTACGCCTACGTCAATCCGGCGGTGGCAGTGATGCTCGGCGTGGTATTCGCCGGCGAGCACATCGGCCTGGCGGAATCCCTGGCAATGGCGGTGATCATCAGCGCGGTGGTGCTGATCGGCCTGCCGCAGTGGCGGCGCAAGGAAGCCATCTGAGTCGCGGCATGAGCTAAGCCCGAAAGGTTATTTCGCGCGTCTCGCGCGATTCGCTAGGGTATGCAACGGCCTCCGTTCGGAGGCCGTTCTTCTTTGTTTCTTTCCTCCCTTTCAGTACACCCGCGCGCCATACGCCCAGGCCACTGATCCACCCTTCGAGCCGAGGTGTGCATGAGCCTGGTGGTGCCGTTTTCCACGCTTTCCGAATTGCCCCCCACCCAGCGCTGGAGCGATGCCCTGCGCGCGTCCAGCCTGCTGGCCCTGTCCGTACCGAGCGAGTACGGCGGCCGTGGTGCCGGCTGGGACGAGGTGCTGCAGACCCTGCGCGATCTCTCCGAGCGCGACGGCACCCTGGCTCGGCTGTTCGCCCTGCATCACCTGCAACTGGCCAGCGTGTTGCTGCTGGGCAGCAGCGAGCAGCGCGAGCGCCTGCTGCCACTCAGCGTGGAGCGCGAATGGCTGTGGGGCGAGGCGGTGGATCACCAGGAAAGCCGCCTGCTGGCGCGCGAGCATCGGCGCGGCGGTTTCCTGTTGCAGGGTGGCCGCCATGACTGCTTCGGCGCCGAGGCGGTGGACTGGCTGCTGATCTCGGCGCGCCATGCGCCCAGCGAGGGTTTGCTGATCGCCGCGCTGCCGGCGGATCGCAGCGGGCTGGATCGATTCGAGCCCAGCGGCGGCGGTCTGCTGCATTGCCATGAAGTGCGCCTGCATCCCGAAGACATTCTGCTGCCGCCCGGCCTGCCGTGGACGCCCCGTGCGCAACTGCGCGGCAGCCTCTCCGCATTATTGCAGGCGAACATTGCCCTGGGCCTTGCCGTGCAGGCCTTCGAGAACCTGCCGGCGCGGGAGGCTGCGGGGGAATTGCAGCGGCTGCTGGCGCTGGGGCTGCGGCTGTCCGAGCAGTCGGCAGTGGCCTTCGAGTCCGCCCAGGCGGCGGGCAACGGCCTGAGCTTCAGCCGCAGCGCGGCGCTCGCGACCCTGGTGGCGGAAACCGCAGCAGTGGCGCAGCACGCGGTGCAGGTCGGCTTGCGCCAGGAGGGCACTCGCGCCCGTGTGCTCGCCGGCGCTACCTGAGGCGCCGTAGCACGGGGCCTGTAGCCGAAACGAGACAAGCGCTGGTGCTCATAAGTTAAGAACTAAAAATTATTTATTCGAAGTTTTTTATATCGGTAATCTAGCTCTACCGGACCACCGGACAAAGTTCCTGCACCAGGCTTCTCCCCATCGAACCCCGTCCCGTGGTCCGTCCCCTCTGTGAGGCCGGCACCGCCGTTACCTTCAGAGGAAACACCATGAACAAACCTCGTTTCGTACGCCGTGCCGTGGCCGGCGTCGCTGTGGCGGCTGCCTTGTCCTTCCAGAGCGCCGCGTTCGCCGACATCGTCCTGGGCTACCAGACCGGCATCGACCCGACCAAGGTTCCGCAAGCCGATGGCACCTATGAAAAGGTCATCGGCGAGAAGCTCGACTGGCGCCGTTTCAACAGCGGCCCGGAAGTGGTCGCCGCGATCGCCTCGGGCGATGTGCAACTGGGCAACCTCGGTTCCAGCCCGCTGGCCGCCGCCACTTCGCGCGGCCTGCCGATCGTGGCCTTCATCGTCTCCGCGCAGATCAATGCCGCCGAGGCCCTGGTGGTGCGCAACGGCAGCAAGATCGAGAAACCCGAAGACCTGATCGGCAAGACCATCGCCACCCCCTTCGTCTCCACTTCGCACTACAGCCTGCTGGGCGCACTCAAGCACTGGCAGATCGACCCGACCAAGGTGAAGATCGTCAACCTCAACCCCACCGAGATCGCCGCCGCCTGGCGCCGTGGCGACATCGATGGCGCCTTCGTCTGGTCGCCCGCCCTGGGCGAGATCAAGAAGTCCGGCAAGGTGCTGACCGACGCCGCCGAAGTCGGCCAGTGGGGCGCACCGACCTTCGAGGTCTGGGTGGCCCGCAAGGACTTCGCCGAGAAGCACCCGGAAGTCATCGCCAAGTTCGCCCGCGTGAGCCTGGACTCCTTCGCCGACTACAACGCGCACAAGGCGCAGTGGACCGCCGATTCCGAGCAGGTGAAGAAGATAGCCCGGCTGACCGGCGCCGATCCGAAGGACGTGCCCGAGCTGCTGGCCGGTTCTGCTTTCCCCGAATCCCAGGCGCAGCTGTCGTCCGCCCTGCTGGGTGGCGGAACCGCCAAGGACATCGCCGGCACTGCCGCCTTCCTGAAAGAGCAGAAGCGCGTGCCCTCGGTGCTCAAGGACTACTCGCCCTACGTCAGCGCCGATTACGTGCGCCAGGCGGAGAGCGTGCAGGTCGGGCAGCGCTGAGCAGCTTGCAACTCCATTCGCGGGGGCACCCTCTCCCCCCGCCCTCTCCCTGAAGGGAGAGGGAGCTGTCCGTGCCGGCTGACGCCAAGGTTGCAACCTGCACCGAACGGTCCCCTCTCCCTTCAGGGAGAGGGTTAGGGAGAGGGAAAGCACCGCACCGAAACATCCCTTTCTCACCCTACGGAGGGCAGAACATGAGCCGTCTGACGGCCGAGGCAGTCAGCCTCACTTTCCAGCAGCGCGGACGCGAGCGCGTCGTGCTGCAGGACCTCACTCTCAGCCTGGCCAAGGGCGAATCGCTGGTGGTGCTCGGCCCGTCCGGCTGCGGCAAGTCCAGCCTGCTCAACGTGCTGGCGGGCTTCCAGGCGCCGGACAACGGCCGCGTGCAGATCGACGGCCGTACCCTCAGCGGCCCCGGCGGCGAGCGCGGCGTGGTGTTCCAGGACGACGCGCTGATGCCCTGGCTAAGCGCGCTGGATAACGTCGCGCTGGGTCTGCGTATCCGTGGCGTTGGCGCTGCCGAGCGCAACGCCCGCGCCCATGAAGTCCTCAAGCTGGTGGGCCTGGGCGAGCACGCGGACTACCGCATCTCGCAGCTTTCCGGTGGCCAGCGGCAGCGCCTGGGGCTGGCCCGCGCGCTGGCGGTGGAGCCGGATTTCCTGCTGCTCGACGAACCCTTCGGCGCCCTCGACGCGCTGACCCGCGAGCGCATGCAGGTGCTGACCCTCGACCTGTGGCGCAAGACCGGCAAGGGGCTGTTCCTGATTACCCACAGCGTCGATGAAGCGCTGTTCCTCGCCACCGACCTGGTGGTGATGGACGGCCCGCCGGCGCGCATCGTCAAGCGCCTGCCGCTGGACTTCGCCCGCCGCTACGCCGCTGGCGAGCCGGTGCGCTCGATCAAGTCCGACCCGGAATTCGCGCGCCTGCGCCAACTGCTGCTGGATCTTTTTTTGGAAGAGACGCTTGAGGAACCGGAGGCCGAACATGCCCACTGATACCCTCGCCGGCAAACTCCCCGCCGCCGTGCCTAATGCCCGCAGTGTTCCGCGCGACTACCGTCGCTGGGCCGCCGCCGGCAGCGTCGGTTCGATCTTCGTGCTCTGGTGGCTGGCCACGCACCTGGGCTGGGTCGACACGCTATTCCTGCCTGCGCCGGAGCAACTGGTGGAAGCCTTCCAGCGCCTGCTCGCCGAGGGCTACGTCGATGCGTCGCTGTGGCAGCACATCGGCACCAGCCTGCTGCGCGTACTGCTGGCCCTCGGCGCGGCGGTGCTGACGGCCATTCCGCTGGGCATCCTGATGGGCCTCAACCCGCTGGTGGGTGCGGCGTTCGATCCGCTGGTGGAGTTCTACCGCCCGGTGCCGCCGCTGGCCTACCTGCCGCTGATCGTCATCTGGTTCGGCATCGGCGAGCTGTCCAAGGTGCTGCTGATCTACCTTGCGCTGTTCGCGCCGCTGCTGATCGCCACCGCCGCCGGCGTACGCCGCGTGGACAAGTCGCGCATCCAGGCCGTGCGCTGCCTGGGCGCCAGCCACCTGCAGGTGGTGCGCCACGTGATCCTGCCCAGCGCGTTGCCGGACGTCCTCACCGGCCTGCGCATCGCCCTGGGCGTGGGCTGGTCGACCCTGGTCGCCGCCGAGCTGATCGCCGCCAATCGCGGCCTGGGCTTCATGGTGCAGTCCGCCGCGCAGTTCCTCGCCACCGATGTGGTGGTGCTGGGAATCCTGCTGATCGCCGCCATCGCGCTGAGCTTCGAACTGGGCCTGCGCTGGCTGCAGAAGCGCTTCGCTTCCTGGGAATAACAAACCGATTCGACACCCTCGCCATGCCGGCGAGGGGTAGGGGAGAGCGTGGCTCTTCCCGTGAACCTCACGAGAGAACACGAACATGACCACCCTGAGTATCGAACCCATCAGCCCGGCCCTGGGCGCCATCGTTTCCGGCGTACGCCTGGCCGACCCGCTGGACGACGGGGCGCAGCGCCAGATCGAGCAGGCCCTGCTCGACCATCACGTGCTGTTCTTCCGCGACCAGCCGCTGACGCCGACCCAGCAGGCGAACTTCGCCGCGCGCTTCGGCGACCTGCACATCCACCCGATCTACCCCAGCTCGCCCGAACAGCGCGAAGTCATCGTCCTCGACACCGCTGTCACCGACGTGCGCGACAACGCCATCTGGCACACCGACGTGACTTTCCTGGAGACCCCGGCGCTGGGCGCCGTGCTGGCCGCCAAGCAGTTGCCGCCCTACGGTGGCGACACCCTGTGGGCCAGCGGCATCGCGGCGTTCGAAGCGCTGTCCAAGCCGCTGCAGCAGTTGCTCGACGGCCTCACCGCGACTCATGACATCAGCAAGTCCTTCCCCCAGGAGCGCTTCGGCGCCACCGACGCGGACCTGGCTCGCCTGGAAGAAGCGCGCAAGAAGAACCCGCCGCGCAGCCATCCGGTGATCCGCACGCATCCGGTCACCGGGCGCAAGGCGCTGTTCGTCAGCGATGGCTTCACCACTCGCATCAACGAGCTGGAGCCGGCGGAAAGCCGCGCCATCCTCGACCTGCTGTTCGCCCACTTCGCCCGCCCGGAGTTCACCGTGCGCTGGCGCTGGAAGGAGAACGACGTGGCCTTCTGGGACAACCGCGTGACCCAGCATTACGCGGTGGACGACTACCGCCCGCAGCGCCGGGTGATGCACCGCGCGACGATTCTTGGCGACAAGCCGTTCTGACGGTTCTAGTAGGGCGCATAACCCCGGAACGGGTTTTCCGCCCTACGATCCGATCGGCTTTTCGTAGGAGCGAGCTTGCTCGCTCCTACGAGGGCAGTCGTGCCGTTCTCGGCGCAATATTTCCTGCGATCCCCGTGACTTGCGGCAACAAAGCCGCACCGCAGACCGCATTCGTCGCCATTCTGGGTCGCGGTGGATGGCTCGCTGTCCTACGCTTTGGCGGTCGTGTTTATGTATGAGACTGCCTACATGCAAGAAAGGATTCCGGACGAGTCCAACCTCGCCGAGCTGACGGTTCGCGGCCTGATCCTCGGCGCGCTGATCACCGTGGTGTTCACCGCTTCCAATGTGTACCTCGGCCTCAAGGTCGGTCTGACCTTCGCCTCGTCGATCCCTGCGGCGGTCATTTCCATGGCCGTGCTGCGCTACTTCTCCGGCTCCAACATCCTCGAGAACAACATGGTGCAGACCCAGGCCTCGGCGGCCGGCACCCTGTCCTCGATCATCTTCATCCTTCCCGGCCTCTTGATGATCGGCTACTGGAGCGGCTTCCCGTTCTGGCAGACCGCCGCCATCTGCTCCATCGGCGGCATCCTCGGCGTGCTCTACACCATCCCGCTGCGTCGGGTGATGGTGGTGCAGAGCAACCTGCCGTACCCCGAGGGTGTGGCGGCGGCGGAGATCCTCCGCGTCGGCAGCCAGGACGAGGAAGAGGAAAAGGCTGGGAAGCCCGCGAAAGCCGGTGGCCCGGGCCTGCGTGACATCCTCGCCGGTGGCGTGGTCGCTGCCGCGTTCAGCCTGCTCAGCAGCGGTTTCAAGGTGCTCGCCGAAGGCTTCAGCTTCTGGCTCACCGCCGGGCAGGCGGCGTTCCGCCTGTCCACCGGCTTCTCCCTGGCGCTGGTGGGCGCCGGTTACCTGATGGGCATTACCGCCGGTATCGCCATCCTGATCGGCGTGGTCATCGCCTGGGGCGTGGCCGTGCCGCTGCTCTCGGTGAACAGTGTGCTGGCCGCCGGGCAGAGCCTGCCGGAGCTGGCCACCAAGCTGTGGAGCAGCCAGGTACGCTTCCTCGGCGCCGGCACCATCGGTATTGCTGCGCTGTGGACCCTGGCCACGCTGTTCAAGCCCATGGTGCAGGGCGTCTGGTCATCGCTCAGTGCCGTGCGCGGACGCGGTGAAGTGAGCGACCTGCGCACCGAGCAGGACCTGTCGGCGAAGTGGATCGTTACCATCGCCGGCCTGCTGCTGGTGGCGCTGTTTGTGGTGTTCTCCTACTTCCTCGGCGAGGCCGCACCGGACCTGCACGGCTTTGGCTTCTGGGGCCTGGTGGCGGTCTGCGTGATCTTCGCCTTCTTCTTCGGCTTCCTGATCGCCGCTGCCTGCGGCTACATGGCCGGCCTGGTGGGCTCGTCGAGCAGCCCGATCTCCGGTATCGGCATCATCGCGGTGATCCTGGTGTCGTTGCTGATCCTCGGCGTTGGCTCGCTGGAAACCGGCTTCCTCGACCAGCAGGGCGGCAAGCTGGCCATCGCCCTGGCGCTGTTCACCACCTCGGTGGTGATCGCCATCGCGGCGATTTCCAACGACAACCTGCAGGACCTGAAGACCGGTTACCTGGTCGGCGCGACCCCGTGGCGCCAGCAGGTGGCGCTGATCGTCGGCTGTCTGGTCGGCGCCCTGGTGATCCCGCCGGTGCTGGAGCTGCTGTTCAACGCCTACGGCTTCACCGGCGCCCTGCCGCGCGAGGGCATGGACCCGAACGCCGCGCTGGCCGCGCCGCAGGCGACGCTGATGACGGCGATTGCCAGCGGCATTTTCCACAATGCGCTGAACTGGAACATGATCCTCATCGGTGTGGCGCTGGGCATCGCGCTGATCCTGGTGGACGTGCTGTTGCGCCGCACCGGCAAGGCCAGCCTGCCGGTGCTCGCCGTCGGCCTGGGCATCTACCTGCCGCCGACCATCGGCATGACCCTGGTGGTCGGCGCCGTGATCGGCTGGTTGCTGGAAACTGCACTGGCCAAGCGCGCGGTAGCCGCCGGCAAGGATGTGGAGAAATTCTCCGACGAGCCCAAGCGCCGGGGTGTACTGCTGGCTTCGGGCCTGATCGTCGGCGAGAGCCTGATGGGCATCCTGCTCGCCGCCATCATCGGCACCACCGGCTCGGCCACGCCGCTGGCGCTGGTCGGCGACGGCTTCGAGGACACTGCGCAGTGGCTGGGCCTGGTGGTGTTCGTGGCGATCTGCGTGCTGTTCTACCGCAAGGTGCTGACCGGCACCCGCGGCTGATCCTTCGCCATGATGCGAAAAAGGCGCCTGCGGGCGCCTTTTTCGTCGGTTTACGGGCTCAGCGCACCAGGTGCAGGAACTGCAGGTGCCGTTCGTACTGGTCGAGCATGTCGTTGATGATCTGCTCCTTGCTGTAGCCCATCAGGTCGTAGTCCTGGCTGCCTTCGGAGAGGTGCACTTCGGCGCGGAAGTAGCGGCGGTTCTTCAGGTGCAGGCCGCCCATGCCGGCGCGGGCGAAGGACGGGGTGAAGTAGCCGCGCATCGAGACCTGGTAGAGGAACGGATGCTGCGCGCCGTGGCCGATCTCCAGGCCGATTTCCAAGTTGCTCAGGTCCAGGTCGGAATCGACCTGCAGGCCCTTCTCGCGGAACACTTCGGAAACTTCGGCGATCGCCGGGCTGACCACGTCGACCATGTAACGGTACACCTCGTCGCGGGTAGGGAAGTGCACCGCCTGGGAAATGCGCCGCTTCCAGCCGCCGGGCTTGGCCGAGGGCGGCGGCGCCAGCGAGTGGGTGCGTGCGCGCTGACGCTGGGACTCCAGGTAGAACGCCTTGTGCAGGCCCCACATCATCAGCAGCAGGATCAGCGAGAAGGGCAGCGAAGTCAGCACCACCGCTGACTTGAGCGCATCGATGCTGCCGGCGAACAGCAGGCCGCCGGTCACCAGCGCGGTGGCTACGCCCCAGAACACCCGCAGCCACTTTGGGCCGTCGTCGTCGGCGCTGCCGCCGTGGGCGGAGAGGGTGGAGAGCACCACGGTGCCGGAGTCCGCCGAGGTGACGAAGAAGACGAAGCTGACCAGCACCGTCACCGCGATCACCACGCGGCTGGCCGGATAATTCTGCAGCATCTGGTAGAGCGCCATGGACGGATCGCTGATGGCAACGCGGCCCAGCTCGCTGAAGCCATGGTTGAGCACCTGGTCCAGGGCGCTGTTGCCGAAGATCGACATCCACGCCAGGGTGAAGCCCAGCGGAATGAACAGCACGCCGAAGACGAACTCGCGAATCGTCCGCCCACGCGAGATGCGCGCGATGAACAGGCCGACGAAGGGCGCCCAGGCGATCCACCAGGCCCAGTAGAACACCGTCCAGCCACCCAGCCAGTCGCTGCCATCCTTGCCGTAGGCGTAGAGGTCGAAGCTCTTGGTCGGCAGGGCGCCGAGGTAGTCGCCGATGTTCTGCACCAGGGTGTTGAGCAGGTGCTGGGTGGGGCCGGCGAACAGCACGAAGAGCAGCAGCGCGCAGGCCAGCAGCATGTTGATGTCCGACAGCAGGCGGATGCCCTTGTCGACACCCGATACGGCGACCAGGATGGCCGCGCCCATCATCAGCGCGATCAGCGTCATCTGCACCGGATGGCTGTGGGCGATGCCGAACAGGAAGTCGAGGCCGGCGTTGAGCTGCAGCACGCCGAAGCCCATGTCCGCACCCAGACCGAATACCGTGGCGATGATGCCGAAGCAATCCACGGTGTAGCCGATGGGGCCATTGATGCGCTTGCCGATCAGCGGGTAGAGCGCGGAACGCAGCGCCAGCGGCAGGTTGTGACGGTAGGCGAAGTAGGCCAGCGCCATCGCTACCAGGGCGAACACGCCCCAGCCGTGCAGGCCCCAGTGCAGGAACAGCAGCTGCATGGCCTGGCGCGCCGCTTCGGGCGTGCCGGCCTCGCCCTGGGGCGGCTGGGCGAAGTGGGTCAGCGGCTCGGACACGCAGAAGAAGAACAGGGTGATGCTGATGCCGGCGGCGAACAGCATGCCGGCCCAGGACAGGTAGCTGAATTCCGGCTCGTCGTGGTCGGCACCGAGCTTGATCTTTCCGTAGCCGGAAAGCGCGGTGACCACCACGAAGATCAGGTACAGCGTCATCGCCAGCAGGTAGTACCAGCCGACGCTGTCGGCGGCCCAGGACTGCGCGGCGAGCAGCCATTCACCGGCCCGTTGTGGCTGGGCGATGACGGTGAGGGCGAAGATGAGGATCAGCGCGGCCGCACCGTAGAAGACCGGTGGGTTCATGCGCATGGCGGGGGAGGGTGTTACGGACGGGGGGGATTGTGCAACGGACAAAACGGGCGGGGTCCCTCGAAATTTTCCTTGAACAAGCATTCAATGAAAACACGATTGAGCCCTGAAAGGCCAATCAGCGGGACCGGTGGTCCCGCCGCCGGCCCTGGTCGAGGGCCGAGCGGAGCGGGTACTGCTTTACTTGCGGCGGTTCTTTTTCGCCTCACGGATCTCACGGCGTTCCGGGTCGGCCTTCGCGGGCGCGGTCAGGAAAGCGGTGGCGGCGAAGAAGTTAGCAAGAGCGGCAAAGCTGGTCACGATAGTCTCCAATGGCGCCGGGGAAAATGGGTCCCGACCGCCTGATAGCCATTTTCCCTGAAGATTGTGACGAAAAGAAGTGAATGGTCTTGATGAGGGGTATTGATCTGGTCGATGGGACTTCTTTTTTCGATATTTGCAGGTAATCGACCTTATTTTGACTCTTTGCTCAGGATTCCCTCCTGCCGACCTGCAACTCGGCAAAGCCTTTCACTGCGACCGTTCGTCGCTAAAGGTGAAACGGTTCAGCGCCACTCGTGGCTTTGCCACGATTACCGGCTGTCAGGCGGGTGAAACAGTTCTCCGCATAGCACAGTTACCGGAATAGAGCGGGTTCCAGTCCGGAAACTTGAACAGGTGTGCAATTTTTCGTGAAAAACATGTGAAACGGCTATGGCGATTGACTTGCCGATTCCGTTAGTCTCCCTCGGCAGGACAAAAAACCACCAACAGGGAGCATCTCGAGATGGACTTCAAACGCATCGCCATTGCCACTGCACTCTTCGCTTCGCTGGCCGGTTGCCAGACCATGACCACCAACCAGGCCATCGTTCCGCTGCAAGCCGCTACCGCCCAGATGATCGGTCTGGCTTCCTCCGACGAGCTGGTTGTCAGCGACGTCAAAGCCGGGCAGCCGGATGCCCTGGGTGGCCAGGAACTCTCCTACGTCGCCACCACCACCAAAGGCCGCGTGTTCAACTGCACCTCGCGCATGATGCCGGGCCTGCTGACCGATCCGGCCAAGCTGACCAACCCGTCGTGCACCCCGGTGGTTGCTCACTCGAACACCGCCACCAAGTAATACCCCAGTTGCATGCAGTCGCCCGTGCGCGGCCCTTCGGGTCGCGCTGGCGACTACAGCGCGGCGACTCAGCCGCGCTCGTGCTCCAGGCGTTGCAGTAGCGCACGCAGCTGCGCTTCGACGCCGGGCTGGCGCACCAGATGCCCCAGCGCCTCTTCGCTTATCTGCGTTTCCCCGCCTGATCCCGCAACGCCGCCTGAAAAGTTCAGGTGCTCCGGGCGTATCTCCTCGTCCGGGCTGACCAGCAGGGCAAAGTGGATGACGTTCTCCAGTTCGCGGATGTTTCCCGGCCACGAATAGCCTTCCAGCGCCCGCTGCGTATCCGTGGCGATCTGTGGCACCGGCAGTTCCAGGCGTTGTGCATGTACGCCGAGGAAGTATTCCGCCAGCGGCTGGATATCGCCGATGCGTTCGCGCAGCGGCGGCAGCGTGAGGTTGCCGTCGTGCAGGTACTGCTGCAGCCCTTCGAGGAATTTCCCCGCTTTCACCGCCTGCCCCAGATCGATGCTGGTGGCGGCGACCAGGCGCACGTCCACTGGCACCGGCTCGCGCGCTCCGACGCGCAGCACTTCGCGCTCCTGCAGCACGCGCAGCAGTTTCTGTTGCAGCGACAGTGGCAGGTCGGCGATCTCGTCCAGGTACAGCGTGCCGCCGTTGGCCGAGCCGAACCAGCCGGCGCGGCTGCCCACCGGGCCGTTGTGCGCCCCCGGTGCGTAGCCGAACAGCTCGGCGTCGGCGTAGTTGCGGCTCAGGGCGCTGCAACTCACTGCGACGAACAGGCCGGGCCGCTCGCTGGCGCGGTGGATGTGGCGGGCCAGCAGTTCCTTGCCGGTGCCGGTCTCGCCGTGGATCAGCACCGGTTGCGGCAACGGTGCCAGACGCTCCACCTCGTCGCGCACTTCATGGGAGCGCGGGTCGAAGAACACCAGCGCCTTGGCGCGGATGCTCAGCGGGCTCTTGTCGGCGTCGGGGAAGGTCAGCAGCGGTAGCGGCGCGTGGGGTGCGTTCATGGGAAATCTCCTTCTGCTCTTACAGCGCGTCCAGCGCCTGCAGGAAGTCGCGGACGATGTCCTCGCTGTCCTCGATGCCCACCGACACACGGATGGTGCCGTCGTGGATGTCCAGCGCGGTCAGGGCCTCGGCGGACAGCGCACGGTGCGAGGTCTTGCCGGGGTGGGTGATGCTGCTGGCGACGCCGGCCAGCGACGGTGCGAAGGCGGCCAGTTGCAGCTCGCCGATCAGCGTGTCGACCTGGTCGAGGCTGCCCTTCAGGGTGAAGCTCAACATGCCCGAATGGCCTTTGCGGAATAGCCGCTGCGCCAGCTCGAAGTCCGGGTGCGAGGGCAGGCCGGGGTAGAACACGCGGGCCACTTGCGGGTGCGCTTCGAGGGCTTCGGCCAGCGCCTGGGCGTTCTGCGAGTGGGCCTTCATGCGCAGGGCCAGGGTCTTGGCGCCGCGGAAATTCAGCCAGCTCTCGAAGGGGCTGGCGCTGCCGCCGGCGTTGATCTGGAAGCGCCGCGCGGCGGCGATCCACTGCGCATCGCCGACCAGCGCGCCGCCCATGGCGTCGCTGTGGCCATTGAGGTACTTGGTGGTGCTGTGGATCACCAGGTCGGCGCCATCGCGCAGCGGCTGGTAGAGGACCGGCGAGAGGAAGGTGTTGTCCACCAGCAGCTTGAGACCGTGGCGGTGGGCAAGCTCGGCCAGCGCCGGGATGTTGCTGACGCGTACCAGCGGGTTGGAGGCGGTTTCGGTGTAGATCAGCTTCGTGGTCGGGGTGATCGCCGCTTCCACCGCCGCCAGGTCATTGAGGTCGAGCAGGCTGGAGGCGATGCCGAAGCGCGTCAGTTCCTTCTCGATCAGGCTCTGGGTGGTGCCGTACAGCTCACGGCTGGCGATCAGGTGATCGCCGGCGCCGAGCACGCCCAGCAGCGCGGCGGAAATGGCCGCCATGCCGGAAGCGGAAAACAGCGCGTCCTCGCCACCTTCCAGCTCGCGCAGCAGCTCTTCCACGGCGCTGTGGTTGGGGTTGCCGATGCGCGTGTACATGTAGTTGTCGGGGTTGCCGGCAAGGAAGTCGTCGACCTGCTCCAGCGAGTCGTAGACGAACACCGAGCTCTGGTAGATCGGCTGACTCTTGGCGCGGGTGACCATGCGCCGGTCGGCATCGTGGCCGGCATGTACGGCGCGGGTGGAGGGGCCTTTGGCGTGGTCGCTCATGGCAAGTCCTGGGATAAGAAAAACGCCGGTGGAACCTGCCCACCGGCGTCGAAGCGGGCGCGCTACAGATGCGCCCAGCGTGGGAGTCGTTGCGCCCGGCCAGCGGCCGGGCGACGGATCAGAAGGCCGGCACCACGGCGCCGTTGTACTTCTTCTCGATGAAGGCTTTGACTTCCGGGCTGGTCAGGGCGGCGGAGAGTTTCTTCAGGGCATCGCTGTCCTTGTTGTCCGGGCGCGCCACCAGGTAGTTCACGTAGGGCGAGTTGCGGTCTTCGAGGATCAGGGCGTCCTTCACCGGGTTGAGCTTGGCTTCCAGCGCGTAGTTGGTGTTGATCAGGTCCAGGTCGACCTGGTCCAGCACGCGCGGCAGCAGGGCCGATTCCAGTTCCTTGAACTTCAGGTGCTTGGGGTTCTCGGCGATGTCTTTCGGGGTGGCCAGGGCGTTGCTCGGGTCCTTGAGCTTGATCACGCCGGCCTTCTGCAGCAGGAGCAGGGCGCGGCCGCTGTTGCTGCCTTCGTTGGGGATGGCGACGGTGGCGCCGTCAGGCAGCTGGTCGATGGACTTGTACTTCTTCGAGTAGCCGCCGAAGGGCTCGACGTGCACGCCGGTCACGGTGACCAGGTTGGTGCCCTTGCCGGAGTTGAAGTTGTCCAGGTACGGCTTGGTCTGGAAGTAGTTGGCGTCCAGGCGCTTCTCGGCAACCTGCACGTTGGGCTGTACGTAGTCGGTGAAGACCTTGATCTCCAGGTCCACGCCTTCCTTGGCCAGGGTCGGCTTGATCAGCTCGAGGATCTCGGCGTGGGGGATCGGCGTGGCAGCGACAACCAGCTTTTCGTTGGCGAAGGCAGTGGTGCTGAAGGCAGCGGCGAGGGCGGTCAGAAGCAGCAGCTTTTTCATTGCGATGTCCTTGTGGGGCAGATGACCGCTGGCGTCCGGGCCGGCCGGGATGGGGCCTTCGTACGGGCGGTGGATTCTTTTTCCGCGGCTCACTCGGCAGCGGTTGCAGCGAAAGTTACCCGGTCTTGTTATTCCAATAAAATATTAATTTTTCATTTTCATATTCGATTTTGTTCATATGGCTTGCGCGGGCGAGACCTGAGACAAGCTGTCGCGCGACACCCCGTCGCGCGGCAACCCACCACTCCAGCCACCGTCCGCCGGGCGCGTAAGATCGATGCAGTTTCTTGAGCGGCGTCAATGCAGATGGTGGTCCATTCTGATTGAGCGGCAAAAAGAACCCGAACCGACGCCAGATCGGTGGCTCGAAACTGAGTCATTGGAAACACAGACATCACGCAAGAACGCCCTGCGCATGCGCAAGGTACGGTGCCCGACCCTTCCGTGGGGTTGGCGTCAGCCTGAAGAGGAATCGTCATGTTCGGATTAGAGGCGCTCGACCTGGCCCGGATCCAGTTCGCCTTTACCGTGTCCTTTCACATCATCTTCCCCGCCATCACCATCGGCCTCGCCAGTTACCTGGCGGTACTCGAAGGCCTGTGGCTGAAGACCAACGAGGAGGTCTACCGCGACCTCTATCACTTCTGGTCGAAGATATTCGCCGTCAACTTCGGCATGGGCGTGGTCTCCGGCCTCGTCATGGCCTACCAGTTCGGCACCAACTGGAGCGCCTTCTCGGCCTTCGCCGGGAGCGTCACCGGCCCGCTGCTGACCTATGAGGTGCTCACGGCGTTCTTCCTCGAAGCCGGCTTCCTTGGCGTCATGCTCTTCGGCTGGCACCGCGTCGGTCCGGGCCTGCACTTCTTCGCCACGGTGATGGTGGCGATCGGCACGCTGATCTCCACCTTCTGGATTCTCGCCTCCAACAGCTGGATGCAGACCCCGCAGGGCCACGAGATCGTCAACGGCATCGTGGTGCCGGTGGACTGGCTGGCGATCATCTTCAACCCGTCATTCCCCTATCGCCTGCTGCACATGGCGATCGCCTCGTTCGTCGCCACCGCCTTCTTCGTCGGCGCCTCGGCGGCCTGGCACCTGCTGCGCGGCCGCGACAACCCGGCGATCCGCAAGATGCTCTCGATGGCCATGTGGATGGCGCTGATCGTGGCCCCCATCCAGGCCATGGTGGGCGACGCCCACGGCCTTAATACCCTCAAGCACCAGCCGGCGAAGATCGCCGCCATCGAAGGTCACTGGGACAACAGCGAAGGCGGCCCGACGCCGCTGATACTGGTCGGCTGGCCGGACATGGAACGCGAGGAAACCCGCTTCAAGATCGAGATTCCGGTACTCGGCAGCCTGATCCTGAACCACAGCCTGACCGAGCCGATCCCGGCGCTGAAGGACTTCCCGAAAGCCGACCGGCCCAACTCCACCATCATCTTCTGGTCATTCCGCATCATGGTCGGCCTGGGGCTGCTGATGATCCTGGTGGGCCTGTGGAGCGTCTGGCTGCGCTGGCGCAAGCGGCTGTTCGAGAACCGCGCGTTCCTCCATCTGGTGTTGTGGATGGGACCGTCCGGCCTGATCGCGATCCTCGCCGGCTGGTTCACCACCGAGATTGGTCGCCAGCCGTGGGTCGTCTACGGGCTGATGCGTACCTCGGACGCGGTGTCCAACCACAGCGTCGCGCAGATGAGCCTGACCCTGGTGATGTTCGTGCTGGTGTACTTCAGCCTGTTCGGCGTGGGCATCGGCTACATGATGCGCCTGGTGCGCAAGGGCCCGGTCACCCACGAAGGCCGCGAGACCAGCCATGGCGGCGCCGGCCAGAAACGTACCGCTGCGCGGCCGCTGTCGGCCACCGAAGAGGGGTTTGACGACGATGACAGCACTGACGCGGGGAGGAACTGAGCCATGGGAATCGATCTTCCGCTGATCTGGGCGATCATCATCATCTTCGGCGTGATGATGTACGTGGTGATGGACGGGTTCGACCTGGGGATAGGCATGCTCTACCCGTTCTTCAAGGACGAGGGCGACCGCGACGTGATGATGAACACCGTCGCGCCGGTCTGGGACGGCAACGAGACCTGGCTGGTGCTGGGCGGCGCGGCGTTGTTCGGCGCCTTCCCGGTGGCCTATTCGGCCGTGCTCTCGGCGCTTTACCTGCCGTTGATCCTGATGCTCGTCGGGCTGATCTTCCGCGGCGTGGCCTTCGAGTTCCGCTTCAAGGCGCGGGCGAACAAGCGTCACCTGTGGGACAAGTCGTTCATCATCGGCTCGCTGGTGGCGACCTTCTTCCAGGGCGTGGCGCTGGGTGCTTTCATCGAAGGTATCCCGGTGGAAAACCGGGCCTTCGCCGGCGGCTCGCTGGACTGGCTGGCGCCGTTCCCGCTGTTCTGTGGCCTCGGCCTGGTGGTCGCCTACAGCCTGCTGGGCTGCACCTGGCTGATCATGAAGACCGAAGGCCGCCTGCAGGAACGCATGCATGACCTGGCCAGGCCACTGGCGCTGGTGCTGCTGGCAGTGATCGGCATCGTCAGCCTGTGGACCCCGCTGGCCCACGAAGACATCGCCCATCGCTGGTTCAGCCTGCCGAACCTGTTCTGGTTCCTGCCGGTGCCGCTGCTGGTGCTGCTGACCTTCTACGGCCTGCTGCGCTCGGTGGCGCGCAATGACCATGTGAAGCCATTCCTGCTCACCCTGGCGCTGATCTTCCTCGGCTACAGCGGGCTGGGCATCAGCCTGTGGCCGAACATCATCCCGCCGTCGATGTCGATCTGGGACGCCGCGGCGCCGCCGCAGAGCCTGGGCTTCATGCTGGTGGGCGCGCTGTTCATCATCCCCTTCATCCTCGTCTACACCGCGTGGAGCTACTACGTGTTCCGCGGCAAGGTGAAGCACGGCGACGGCTACCACTAGAGGTGCGCAGCATGACTCACGAGGAACCGCAGAAGGCGCCGCTGCGCAAGCGGCTGGGCTGGCTGGTGCTGATCTGGGCGCTGAGCGTCGCCGGCCTGGGTATCGCGGCCTGGCTGATGCGCCTGTTCATGAGCGCGGCGGGGCTGGGCACACCGCACTAGTTCGCGCAATCGATCCCATCCGGGCGCTGCTCGCAGCGCCCGTTCCCACATCCCTCGCTGGTGCTTCCAGCGGGGGATTTTTTTCAGTGCAATTTGTCGCGCCTGGCCAGGGTGGGGAACAGTTTCATCCATGCGCCAGTGACGACCAGCGTGCCGACGCCGCCGAGCACCACCGCCGGCACGGTGCCGAGCCAGTGGGCGGTGAGGCCGGACTCGAACTCGCCCAGCTGGTTCGAGGCACCGATGAACAGGCCGTTTACCGCGCTGACCCGACCGCGCATCTCGTCCGGGGTTTCCAGCTGCACGAAGGCGCCACGGATGACCATGCTGATCATGTCCGCCGCGCCCAGCACCACCAGCACCGCCAGGGAAAGCCAGAAGGAGGTCGACAGGCCGAAGGCGATGGTGGCGACGCCGAAGATACCGACGGCGAGGAACATGATCCGCCCGACATTGCGCTCGATGGGGAAGCGCGCCAGCCAGAACGACATCAGCAGCGCACCCACCGCCGGGGCCGAACGCAACAGGCCCAGGCCCCAGGGACCGGTGAGCAGGATGTCCTTGGCAAACACCGGTAGCAGCGCGGTGGCGCCGCCCAGCAGCACGGCGAACAGGTCCAGGGAGATGGCACCGAAGATGTCCGGGCGGCTGCGGATGAAGCGAATGCCGGCCAGCAGCGATTCCAGGGTCGCCTTGCCCTGCGCTGCCGGCGCCTGGCGCTTGGGCAGGGTGAGCACCAGGGCGCAGGCGATGAAGTACAGCACCGCGGTCGGCGTGTAGACCCAGAAGGCGCCGAAGGCATAGAGGAAACCACCGAAGGCCGGCGCCGCAATGGTCGCCGCCTGCATCGCCGAGGCTGAAGCCGCCACGGCGCGCGGGAACAGCGCGGTGGGCACGATGTTTGGCAGCAGCGCCTGGGTGGTCGGCATCTCGAAAGCCCGTGCGGTGCCCAGCAGGAAGGCCATCACGAAGATCATCTCGCGGGTCACGTTGTCAGTGCTGGCGCCAATCACCAGCGCGACAGCGATCAGGCCCTGGCCGATCTGGCAGAGCGAGGCGATGCGCCGACGGTCGTAGCGGTCGGCGACGTGGCCGGTGTGCAGCATGAACAGCACGCGCGGGGTGAACTCCACCAATCCCACCAGGCCCAGGTCGAGCACGTTGTGGGTCAGTTCGTAGATGTGCCAGCCGATGGCCACGGTGATCATCTGGAAGGCGCTGGCCGTGCAGACTCGCGCGAGCCAGAAAGCGAGGAAGGGGCGGTGGCGCAGCAGGGACGTGGCTTCGGCGGTCATGGAAAGTGCTTTCGTTAGGGGGCTAAGCAAGGGGTGCGCAGCGTAGCACGCTGTAACACTTTTGCGCCTGTCGTCGGCGAAACCCGCAATTGGCGAATAGTCTCGACCGGTCGACTAAAATTTTCATCGCCGCGACAGGCCGCCCGATTGACTTTGCTTCGCACTATTGAGGTGCGTTAAAGTTGACAGAAGAGTCAGGTTTTCCTGCAGGATCTTTCCTTCGGCGCCATCCCCGAGGCGCCCGCGATTCCGCGCCCTCCGAACTCTCTCCAGCACAGAAAAAACGACATGGGCGGGCCTTCACCGTCCAGAGGATGAACCATGTCCAACCGTGATATTTCCCGGCGCGCCTTCCTGCAAGGCGGGCTGATTGCCGGTGTCAGCGTGACCATGGCGCCGCTCGGTAGCCGGGCTTTCGCTGCCCTGATGGAAAACTCCGTCACCGTCTCCCCCCAGCAGTGGATGGGCCACGACGGCAAGGCGCGTTTCCGTAACGACGCGCTGTCCAAGGTCTGCGGCAACAAGGTGTTCGCCCGCGACATCCGTTCCAAGGACATGCCCGGCTGGCCGCAGCAGCAGGGCCACGCCATGTTGCTCAAGACCATCAAGGCCGACCGCATCTTCGACGGTATCGACCTTGCCTGGCTGGGCGCCGAGCTGCAGCCCGACCGCATCGTCACTGCCGAGGACCTGGACAAGGACGGCATCGTCTTCCCCGAAGCCCACGCCCCGGACCCGCTGCTGCCGCGCGGCAAGGTGCCGATGTTCATCGGCCACCCGGTGGCCATCCTGATCTGGAATGACTTCGAGCGCTTCCGTCAGGCCAAGCTGAAGATGAAGTTCAACGACAAGGCGATCCGCTACGGCGCGCAGGCCCCGCTGTACCAGGGCGATCCCTACGGCAGCTTCCGCTACGTGCGCGTCGGCGGCGCAACCTCGGCCGATCCGGACGAGTTCTCCAGCCTCAAGGACTCGATCCTCTTCCCGATGATCCGCGAGCGCAAACCGGTGTGGAACCAGCAGCCCAACCAGCACGGTGACCTCACCGAGCAGGGGCTGTTCTACGCGCAGAAGATCAAGGACCAGATCGAAAACCCGCCGGAGAACTGGCTGGTCTTCGACGAACGCTACAAGACCCCCTCCATCGAGCCGGCCGCCATGGAGCCGGACAACGGCAACGGTTGGTACGACCCGGCGAGCAAAACGCTGCACTTCGTGGTCGCCACCCAGTGCCCGTTCGAAGCCGCCTTCGAGACGGCGCACATGATCGCCCCGTCGCGCTTCGGCCTGGCCAAGCTGAACATGCACCCCGGTTACACCGTGGGTTACGGCTCCAAGGACCACAACATCTTCGTCTATTATGCGGCCCTGGCTGCGCTGTACGGCAACGGTGTACCGGTGCGCCTGGCCAATGACCGCTACGAGCAGTTCCAGAGCGGCATCAAGCGCCACCCGTTCGATATTCGCTACCAGCTGGCGGTGGACAAGAAGGACATGACCTTCAAGATCTTCCGCACCGAGATGAGCGTGGACGGCGGTGGTCGCATCAACTACAGCCCGTCCGTGGCCGCCGTGGGCGCTACCGCTGCGCAGTCGATCTACTACATGCCGCAGAACGACCTGCAGGTGACTGCCTACCATTCCCGCGCCGTCGAGGCCGGCTCCATGCGTGGCTACGGCACCCTGCAGAGCATGGCCGCCACCGAGATGATGGTGGATGAGATCGCCGGTCGCCTGGGCGTCGATGCCATCGAGCTGCGCCGCGTCAACGCACTCAAGTCCGGCATGAAGAACACCCAGGGCGCGATTCCTGCCGGCGCCCTGCGCCTGCACGAGATACTCGACAAAGCCGCCGCCCACGAGTGGTGGAAGACTCGCGACGCGCGCAAGAAAGAGATGGACGCCAAGGATCCGGACCACTG
The DNA here is from genome assembly GCF_014851985.1 of Pseudomonas sp. PDM17. Taxonomy (NCBI): domain Bacteria; kingdom Pseudomonadati; phylum Pseudomonadota; class Gammaproteobacteria; order Pseudomonadales; family Pseudomonadaceae; genus Pseudomonas; species Pseudomonas sp. PDM17. Next base: position 142,886 of record NZ_JACVAT010000003.1, on the reverse strand, counting down.
GTACGGCGTTGGCTTCGCCATCTGCCAGAAGGACTTCGGCACTGGCTCCGAAGCGCCCATGGCGAGCATCGAGTTCGATGCTCAGGGCAAGGTGCACATGCGCCATATCGGCATCGAGATCGGCACGGGCATGTCCACTTCCCAGGCGCTGGTGGTGGCCGACTTCCTCGGCAAACCGGCGGACGAGATGAAGACCGCCGAAACCGAGTGGCCGGAGCTTCAGCTGCTCAGCGGCGAAGACCCCTACACCATGAGCCAGCCCACCCAGGACGAGAAGCTGCGCAACCCGCGCTGGGTCGGCAAGTACGCCTCGGCGTCGTCGGCGACCAACTCGGCCTACTACTTCAGCCACGCCACCCGTGAAGCGGCGCGCGTGCTGTTCAACCACGGCCTGTGGCCGGCGGCCCTGGAAATCTGGCGTCGCGGCCCGTTCAACGGCGCGGCCAACCCGCTGGTGGTGCGCCGCGAAGACGCCCACTGGGTCGACGGCAAGCTCACCGCCAACGGCCTGCAGCCGCTGTCGTTCGCCGAACTGGCCAAGGTCGCCCACGACAAGGGCCTGGTCACCGGCGCTACCGTCCACGGCTTCAACCGCTGGAGCTGGGCGGAGTGCGATTACGTCATCGACGGCGTGCGCGACCGCCTGCCGCTGGACGCCCTGGCCGTGAAATACGGCGACGGCGCTCCCGGCGTGAAGAAGGCGCAGATGAACAGCGCCGGCTTCCACCTGCTGGACCGCCAGAATGTGGCCTATCCGCCGGTGCAGTTGAACAACGCCGCGGTGACCTACTACAGCCCGGTGGCGACCATCGTCGAGCTGAAGGTGAACAAGGGCAACGGAGAAGTCAGCGTGCTCAATCACCACAGCTGGATCGAGTGCGGCCGCGTACTGGTGCCGGAACTGGTGAAAGGCCAGATCGAAGGTGGCACCGCCATGGGCATCGGCCATGCGCTGCTCGAAGACATGCCGCTTTACGAGGGGGGCCCGGGCGAGGGCGACTGGAACTTCAACCGCTACCGTCTCCCGAAGGCGAAGGACGTGGCCGTCTGGCAGCAGAGCTCGGAAATCCTTCCGCCGCTCTCGCCCAGCGACCCGTCCAAGGGCATCGCCGAAGTGGTGATGATCCCGGTGGTCGGCGCCATCAGCAACGCCGTGGCCCACGCCATCGGCAAGCGTGTCCGCGACCTGCCCATCACCCCCGCTCGCATCAAGGAGGCCCTCCATGGCTAACCGTCCGCTCAACCTGACCCTGAATGGTCAAACCGTCGGTCCGGTCGAGGTTCCCGAGGACCTGCCGATGATCGACTACCTGCACGAATACCAGAACCTCACCGGTTCGCGCCTGGGCTGCGGCCAGGGCATCTGCCACGCCTGCGTGGTGATCGTCGACAACCCCGATGGCACCAGCGAGGAAGTGCGCACCTGCATCACCGGCGCGCACTACTTCGAAGGCAAGAAGGTGCGCACCATCGAGGGCCACGCCAAGCGCGAGGAAGATGGTTCGGTGAAGGAGCTGAACCCGATCCAGCAGAAGTTTGTCGACCGCTTCGCCTTCCAGTGCAGCTACTGCGCGCCGGGCTTCGTCAACGCAGCCACTGTGCTGGTGGAGAAGGCCCAGCGCCAGCCGCTGAAGAAGAGCGAACTGGAATCGACCATCGAAGCGAGCCTCGGCCACCACATCTGTCGCTGCACCGGGTATGTGCGTTATTACGACGCCACCCGCGAAGTGCTGACCGATCTCGGCCTGGTCAAGGAGGGCTAAGCATGCAGCGCATTCTTTCCGGCCTCACGCTGGCCATTGGTCTTGGCCTGGCGCTCAGTGCCCAGGCGGCCGACCAGGAGCTGATCAAGCGCGGCGAGTACGTCTCCCGCGCCGCCGACTGCATGGCCTGCCACACCGCCGAGGGCGGCGCGCCGTTCGCCGGCGGCCTGCCGATCCACTCACCGTTCGGCACCATCTACGGCAGCAACATCACCCCGGACAAGGAGTTCGGCATCGGCAACTACAGCGCCGACGACTTCTTCGCCGCCGTCACCCAAGGCAAGCGCAAGGACGGGGCCAATCTCTACCCGGCCATGCCCTACACCTCGTACCACCTCATCAAGCGCGAGGACAGCGATGCCCTCTACGCCTACCTGATGAGTCAGACGCCGGTGCACCGCGCCGCACCCGAAACCAGCCTGAGCTTCCCGTTCAACGTGCGCATGGGACTGTCGGGCTGGAACATGCTCTACGGCAAGAGCGTCCAGCTGGAGAACGCCGAGGGCAAGAGCGCGGCGTACCAGCGCGGGCAGTATCTGGTGGAAGTGCTCGGCCACTGTGGTGAGTGCCACACCCCGCGTAACCAGATCGGCGCCCTGCAGCAGGACAAGCGCCTCACCGGCGGCCTGCTCAACGGCTACAGCGCCCCGAGCCTGCTGGCCCAGGACCTGGCCGAGCGCGGCTGGACCAGTGCCGACCTCACCGGCTTCCTCAAGCACGGCATGAGCCCGCAGGGCAGCATGTTCAACGAGATGTTCCCGGTGATGCACCTGAGCACCCAGCACCTGGCTGACGAGGACCTGGCCGCCATGTCCACCTACCTGCTCGGCGAACAGCCGCCGCAGGCCAAGGTGGTCCAGGCGGTGACAGAGGACAAGCTCAGCGACAGCGCCAAGCGTGGCCGCCAGCAGTACCTCAACGTCTGCGCCGGCTGTCACGGCAACGACGGCGAGGGCAAGCCGCACATCGCCGTGGCCATGCAGGGCAACACCACCCTGCGCCTGGCCGATTCGCGCAACCTGGCCAAGGTCATAGTCGAAGGCATCCGCGAGCAGCAGTTCACCGGTTTCGAGCGCATGCAGCCGATGCCGGGCTTCGCCGACAAGCTCAATGATGAGCAGCTCACCGACCTCATCAACTATCTGCGCCAGGCCTGGGGTGGCTTGCCGGGTGACATGGGCGTACAACAGGTCGCTCAACTCAAAGCGGAGTGAGTCGTGCAGCATCTCGATCTGCAAGTAGTCCGGCAGGCGCTCCAGTGGTCCAACGCCGGGCAGCGCGTGTGGCTGTGCAGCGTGCTCTTCACCTACGGCTCGGCGCCCCGCGCGCCGGGTTCGCTGCTGGCAGTCAACGCCAGCGGCCAGTGGGTGGGTTCGCTGTCCGGCGGCTGCGTCGAGGATGACTTTCTCGAACGCGTCGCCGAAGGCGAGTTCAGCGAGCCGGTAGTCGTCGTGCGCTACGGCGACGGCACCGATACCCGCACGAACATCCGCCTGCCCTGCGGTGGCATCCTCGACGTGCTGGTGGAAAACCTCGCGCCCGATTGCGACGTGCAGGCCCACCTGCGCGAACTGGAGTCGGCGCTGCTCGGCCAGCGCCGCCTGCTGCGCGAAGTGAACCTGCAGGACGGCAGTCGCCGCCTGAGCGACGACCACGAGCACGGCCCGCGTGTCGAGCGTGACGAAGCCCGCGTGCGTCTGCGCGTCGGTGCTGCTCAGCGCTTGCTTCTGGCCGGCTACTCCAGCGTCGCGCACTTCTGCGCGGAGTTCGGCAAGGGCCTGGGCTTCGAAGTCATTCTCTGCGACCCGCGTGAAGAGGCGCTGGATGGCGTGGTGCTGGACGGCATCGAAATCCGCCGCGAACTGCCGTCGATCTTCATCGCCAATGGTGGCTGCCACGCGGACACCGCCGTGGTCGCCCTGACCCACGACCCGAAGATCGACGACCTGGCGATGCTCGAAGCCGTGCGCACCGAAGCCTTCTACATCGGCGTGATGGGCTCGCACACCACGTCCGAAAAGCGCCGCGAACGCCTGCACCGTATCGGCGGCCTGGGTGATGCCGAACTGGCGCGCATCCACGCGCCCATCGGCCTCAACCTGGGCAGCAAGACCCCGGCGGAAATCGCCCTGGCCGTGCTCGCCGACATCCTGCGCACCCGCAGCGGCATCGCCCGCGAGGCGCTGTGACGGTCGTGGCGCTGGTCCTGGCCGCCGGCCAGGGCTCGCGCTTCGGCGCGGACAAGCGCCGCGCGACCTTGCCTGACGGGCGCAGCCTGTTGGCGCACAGCGTCGAATGCGCGCAGGTGGTATTCGATGAAGTCAGGGTGGTGCTGCGTGACGGCGAGCAGGCGGAGGATTTCGGCCTGCCCGCCGGCTGCCGGGTTATCCACAGCCCGGAAGCGGCGCTCGGCATGGGGCACAGCCTGTCGGCCGGCGCGGCTTCGCTGATCGACTCGCAGGCTCAGGCCGTGGCCATCCTGCTCGGCGACATGCCGTGGATCGCTCCGCAAACCCTGCGTGCGCTCGCCGATGCAGCCAGCGCCTCGGGCATTCTCTTCCCGCTTCATGACGGCCAGCGCGGCCACCCTGTGCTGTTCGGCCGCGAGTTCTGGCCGGTGCTGACACAGCTCACCGGCGACGAAGGTGCACGCACGGTGGTGCAGGCCAATCGAGATCGTTGCATCACCCTGGAAGTTACTGACGCAGGCGTGCTGCGCGACGTCGACACCCCGGCCGCACTGAACCTGTAGGAGCGGGCCATGCCCGCGACAGTCTGGCAGCCGCGTAGGGCGAATAACGCGCCAGCGTTATCCGCCGCAAAAGCCACCGGCGGATAACCTGTTCCAGGTTATGCGCCCTACAAGGATCAATGCTGCGCCAGCCACTGGGTAATGCGCGGCCAGACTTCCAGGCTGGCATTGCGCGAGAGCAGCAGGCGGTTGTGGTTGTAGTCCTCCCGCGCCCCCGTCGCCAGCCCGAACAGCTCCAGCTTCGCCTGCGCTCCGCCAAAGGCCTTCACCAGTGCCTCGCACCCGGCGACCGGCGCGATAAAGGTATCGCCGCCGCCCGCCACGCCCAGCACCGGTAGCTCGACAGCGCCCAGCCCGGCCAGATAGTCGAAGCCTTCCAGCGAGTCGAAGCGCCGGCGGAAATTCCACTGGCACCACTGACGCATCAGCCGGGCGCTCTCCGCCTCGGGGCCGACGCTCTTCGCGCGGCTGGGCGCGATGCGCCGCCAGCGCAGCATCCAGTCGAAAGCCTGCAGCATCAGCCAGTGCCGCGGGCTGGTGCCGGCCGCGGTGGCCTGTGAGCCGATCAGCACCAGTGAGCGCAGGCGGCGCTGCGCCGGTTCGGGATGGCGTGCGGCCCACATCGAGACGATCAGTCCGCCGCCGGAGTGGCCGACCCAATGCAGCGCCGCCTGCCCGGTGCGCTGGCTCACGGCATCGAGAATCGCCGGCACGTCCTGCTCGGCCACGTCGTCGAAGCTATGCAGGAATTCATTGCGCCCACTGTCGCCATGCCCGCGCCAGTCGAACAGCCAGCAGGCGAAGCCCTGGCTGCCCAGGTAGTTGGCGAGCCCCAGGCAGCTGCGGTGGTTGGAGAAGGTGCCGTGGGTCAGCACCACCGGCACGCCGTCCGCCGGGCCTATGCGGCGCAAGGCAAGATCGACGCCGTCGGCGGTGCGGATCAGTTCGGGCGGGAGGAGGGCGGCTTCTTGTGCGGTCATGGCGCGCATCCGGGTGGGGGCGAACCATGCTGCTCCGGCACGACGGCCGGAGCAATCCCGAGCGCTCATTTGGTCGCTTTCAGCACCACGAATTTCGGATTTGCCGCCACCTGCTCGACGCCGCGGAACAGCCGCTTGAGCTTGGCGTGGTAGCCCAGGTGGCGGTTGCCGACGATCCACAGCTCGCCGCCGGTGACCAGCGCGGCGCGGGCCTGCTGGAACATGCGCCAGGCGAGGAAGTCGCCGACCACCTGCTGCTGGTGGAAGGGCGGGTTGCACAGGATCAGGTCCAGGGAGTCGGTGGCCTGGCTGGCGAGGCCATCGTCGGGGTGGATATCCACCGGACGGTCGCCCAGGGCGGCCTGCCAGTTCTCCCGCGCGGACTGCACGGCCATGTACGACTCGTCCACCAGTGTCAGCTCGGCCTGCGGATTGAGCAGCGCGAAAGCGATGCCCAGCACGCCGTTGCCGCAGCCCAGGTCCGCCGCGCGCACGGCGTGGTGCACTTGCGGCAGGTGCGGGAGGAAGGCGCGGGTGCCGATGTCCAGGCCTTCGCGGCAGAACACGTTGGCGTGGTTCAGCAGCGTCAGCGCGGGTTTGTCCAGCCGGTAGCGACTCGGATAGGGTGAGGAGGGCGCGGGGCGCGCTTCGGCCGTCGCCACCAGCAGGCGGGCTTTCTTCACGGCGAGCGAAGCCTGCATCGGACCGATGTACTTTTCCAGCAGGTCGCCGGCGGCGCGCGGCAGGTGCTTGATCATGCCGGCGGCGACGACTTTCGCGCCCGGCGCGAGCTGGCCGTGCAGACGGATCAGCTGTTCCTCCAGCAGGGCGAGGGTCTTGGGCACGCGGATCAGCACGTGGTCGAACGGGCCTTGTGGGGTTTCGCTGGCGGGGACGAAGGTCAGCGGCGCTTCGGCGAGGCCGTTGCGTTCGAGGTTTCGCTCGAGGGCGATTAAGCCCAGGTGCGAGTCGCCGCTGCTGGTCAGGCGCACATGGGGAACGAGACTGGCGGCGAGGGCGCCGAAGCTGTCGTTGAGCACCAGCACGCGGCTGTCCGCACCGACGCCTTGCTCATGGAGATGGCTGAGCAGGTACTCGTCGGCCGCATCGAAGGCCTGCAGCGGGTCTTCGCGCTGTTCGGGGTGGCGGACCAGGTCGAGCTGGGCGAAGGGGCTGGCGAGGACGGGCATGGGACTCTCGAAACGACGGAAATGGCTGAGATAGAGGTGCTGCTTCGTTGGCAATGAGTAGTGGCTTATTGCAACGAGTTTGTCATCAAATTGAGACGTGGTTGACTCGCAATGGCTTGTGCGGGCCAGCGTTATACCGAAAAATTATGACCTATCCGCCCCGCCTTCGTCTGCGTGGCGGCTTCCCAATAATAACCGGGCGGTCCATGCGACCCGGTAGGGCCCGATCCCGGAGTTGCGCTCCGCCGACCGACGGCCACTCTTCCAAGTCTTCACGAATCCTCGACACGCGACAGTCGTTCGCGCGCCGGGCTATTGCCATTGCATAAGGATATCGATGTACCAGTCGTTGCTCGGGGTGGCGTTGTCCGCCCTTTTCCTCGTGGCTCAACCGGCCTTCGCCGAAGAGCCCATCGTCATCAAGTTCTCCCACGTCGTCGCCGATGACACGCCCAAGGGCCGCGGTGCGCTGCTGTTCAAGAAGCTGGTGGAAGAGCGCCTGGCCGGCCAGGTGAAGGTCGAGGTGTTCCCCAACTCCACGCTGTTCGGCGATGCCGACGAGCTGCAGGCGCTGCAGGACGGCAAGGTGCAGATGCTGGCGCCGTCGCTGTCGAAGTTCGAGGGCTACACCAAGCAGCTGGAAGTCTTTGACCTGCCGTTCCTGTTCGACGACCTGGAAGCGGTGAAGCGCTTCCAGAAGCGCGACAAGAGCCGCGAACTGCTGCATTCCATGGCGCGCTCGGGCATCTACGGTTTGGCCTACTGGAACAACGGCATGAAGCAGCTCTCGGCCAACCGTGAACTGCGCGCGCCGGCCGATGCCAAGGGCCTGGCCTTCCGCATCCAGCCGTCTTCGGTGATCAACGCCCAGTTCGGCCTGCTCGACGCCACGGCGGTGAAAATGCCCTTCGCCGAGACCCTCAAGGCGCTGCAGGACGGCAAGGTGCAGGGCACCGAGAACACCTGGTCGAACATCGGCAGCCAGAAGCTCGACAGCGCCCAGCCGTTCATCACCGAGACCAACCACGGTGTGCTCAGCTACATGGTGATCAGCAACCAGAAGTTCTGGAACAGCATGCCCTACCCGGTGCGCACCCAGCTGGAAAGCATCATCGAAGAAGTCACCGTCGAGGTGAACAAGGACGCCGAAGCGCTGAACCAGAAGGAGCGCGAGCACGTGGTCGCCAACGGCAAGGCGCGCATCGTCGCCCTGACCCCGGCCGAGCGCGAAGCCTGGCGCACCGCCATGCAGCCGCTGTGGAAGCAGTTCGAGGGCGAGATCGGCACCGACGTGCTGCGCGCCGCCCAGGTGGTGAACCGCAAGCATTGATCCAAAGGGACTGATCCAGAGCAGGCTTGTGGCGATCTCCCCGGATAGCCACAAGCCTTGCGGGTGTTTCTTGCGCCGGGAATACGGGAAAATGGGCCGTTGCCTGCAAAGGAGCGGACGATGACCGCCAGCGAAGAGAAGTTCACCCGCCAGACCCTGGTGGAGGTGCAGACGCTCACCCCGAGCCTGTTCACCTTGCGCACCACCCGCGACAGCGGCTACCGCTTCCGCGCCGGGCAGTTCGCCCGCCTGGGCGTGTACAAGCCCAGCGGCAGCATCGTCTGGCGCGCCTACTCGATGGTCTCGGCGCCCCACGACGACTTCCTCGAGTTCTTCTCCATCGTCGTCCCCGGCGGAGAATTCACCAGTGAGCTCAGCCGCCTGCGCGTTGGCGACCAGTTGCTGGTGGACCGCCAGGCCTTCGGCTTCCTCACCCTCGACCGTTTCCCTGATGGCCGCGACCTCTGGCTGCTCTCCACCGGCACCGGCCTGGCGCCGTTCCTGTCGATCCTGCAGGACTTCGAGGTGTGGGAGCGCTTCGAGACCATCAAGCTGGTCTACAGCGCCCGCGAGGAAAAGGAACTGGCCTACCGCGACCTGATTGCCAGCTTCGGCGCGATGGAGCATCTGGCCGAACATATCCACAAGCTGCAGTTCATCCCGGTGGTCACCCGCGAACAGGTGCCCGGCTGCCTGAACGCGCGGATCACCACGCTGATCGAGAACGGCGAGCTGGAACGCGCCGCCGGTCTGGAGCTCACCCCGGAACATTCGCGGGTGATGCTCTGCGGCAACCCGCAGATGATCGAGGACACCCGTGCCGTGCTGAAGGCCCGCGGCATGAGCCTGGCGCTGACGCGCAAGCCCGGCCAGATCGCCGTGGAAAACTATTGGTAAGTTCGGCCCGATAGATTTTGAAAAGATTGTCCCCTTAGGGCCGCGGGGCTTTGCCCTTAGGATAAGCGTCCGTTTCCCTTTTTTCGGACCTTATGGACAGTCAAAGTACAACGCCGGCCCCGGTCGCTACCCCTGTAGAGCCGGCGTTCGGCGAACCTCCCCCGGCACCCGCGTTCGCGGATAAGCCTTCCCAGCCTGCCATGGCGCGCGCCCAGCGAGGTCGTTCGACATGGAATGGTTGATGGACCCCACGGCCTGGCTCGGCCTGCTCACCCTGATCCTGCTCGAGCTGGTGCTCGGCATCGATAACCTGGTCTTCATCGCGATCCTGGCGGACAAGTTGCCGCCGCACCTGCGCGACCGCGCACGGCTGATCGGCCTGTCGCTGGCGCTGCTGATGCGCCTGGGCCTGCTGGCGAGCATTTCCTGGCTGGTCACGCTCACCGAACCGCTGATCGAGGTGTTTGGCAAGTCCTTCTCCGGCCGCGACCTGATCATGCTGTTCGGTGGTCTGTTCCTGTTGTTCAAGGCGACGCTGGAGCTGCATGAACGCCTGGAAGGCCGCGTGCACACCTCCAACGGCAAGCGTGTCTATGCCGCCTTCTGGCCGGTAGTCGCGCAGATCGTGGTGCTGGACGCGGTGTTCTCCCTCGACGCGGTGATCACCGCCGTGGGCATGGTCGAGCAGCTGGAAGTGATGATGATCGCAGTCATCTTCTCCATCGGCCTGATGATGGTGGCCAGCAAGCCGCTGACCCGCTTCGTCAACGAGCACCCCACGGTGATCATGCTGTGCCTGGGCTTCCTGTTGATGATCGGTTTCAGTCTGACGGCCGAAGGCCTTGGCTTCCACATCCCGAAAGGCTACCTGTACGCCGCCATCGGCTTCAGCCTGCTGATCGAGATGGCCAACCAGCTGGTGCGCTGGAAACGCCAGAAGAGCCAGCGCGGCCAGCGTGGCCTGCGCCAGCGGACCGCCCACGCCGTGCTGCGCCTGATGGGCGGTAAGGTCGACGCCGACGAAGTGGGCGAAGACATCGCCGACCTGGTGGGCCCGGACGATGGCGGAGACGCGCCGTTCCACCGCCGTGAGCGGGTGATGATCAGCGGTGTGCTGGGTCTGGCCGAGCGTCCGGTCAAAGCCGTGATGATCGACCGCCAGCGCGTACACCGCGTGGACGTGGCCGACAGCCCGGAGAACATCCGCCGCGCGCTGCTGGAGTCGCCTTACTCGCGCCTGCTGGTGATCCGCGAAGGCAACATAGACGAGCCGCTGGGCTATGTGCACAAGAAGGAGCTGTTCTCTGCCCTGTTGCAGGGCCGTGAGCTGGACATTCTGCCGCTGCTGCGCGAGCCGCTGAGCCTGCCGGACAGCAGTACGGTGCTGGGCGCCCTGGAGCTGATGCGCGAGGCCTCGACCCACCTGGCCTTCGTGGTCAACGAGTTCGGTGGCTTCGAGGGCATGCTGAGCATGACCGACGTGCTGGAGGCGATTGCCGGTGAACTGCCGGACGCCAGCGAGGTGTCCGGTACGGACATCGAGGCAGAGGCGGGCGCCTACCGGGTGGACGGTGCCGTGACACTGTCGGCGCTGGCCGAACGGGTCGGCTTCCACGCCCGCCCGACGGCGGAGTACCAGACCCTCGGCGGCCTGGCGCTCAAGCACCTTGGCCGCTTGCCGGCCAAGGGGGACACGCTGGAGCTGGGCGGCTGGCGCCTGGAGGTGACGGACGTCAGCGAGCGGCGCATTGGCCGCGTGCTGCTGACGCCGCCGGACTGACGTCAGGGGCCGACCCCGGCCCGGTCAGCGATCTGCTCAAGGAGCGCGGTTGTTCTGCTGCTTGAGCAGGTCGCGGATCTCGGTCAGCAGGGTTTCTTCAGCGCTCGGCACCGGCGGGGCGCTGGGCTCCACGGCCTCTTCGCGCTTGAGCTTGTTGATGGCCTTCACGCCCATGAAGATGGCGAAGGCCACGATGATGAAGTCCAGGCAGGTCTGAATGAATTTGCCGTAGGCCAGCATCACCGCCGGCGTCTGGCCCTCGGCGGCCTTGAGCGTGATCGCCAGGTCGGAGAAGTCCATGCCACCGATCAGCAGGCCAATGGGCGGCATGATCACGTCACCGACGAAGGACGAGACGATCTTGCCGAAGGCGGCGCCGATGATGATACCGACGGCCATGTCGACCACGTTGCCCTTGACCGCGAAGGCCTTGAATTCGTTGAGCAGACTCATGCACAGACTCCTTGTTACGCAAGATAGAGGGGGACAGGCGCAGTTTAGCGGCCCGTCGCCGTCTGAACACCCCGTGCGCGGTCAATTCCAACGGTATGACCGGCGGCGGTGGGCGGCCTCGCGCCGTGGTCTAGGCTTATCGGGCAAGCCATCCACTCCAACGGATCCAACAAGGAGGCCCGCCATGCCGCTCGAGCATCATCCCCTATCCCGCGAATTCCCCGACCAGAAGGCCCTGATGACCCGGTTGCACGGGAAGGACGCGAACTTCACCCGCATGGCCGCCAGCTACGAGGAGCTGGACAAGAAGATCTACGACATCGAGGACGGCCGCCAGGCGATGGACGATCTCGCTCTCAATTCCCTCAAGCTGCAGCGCGTGGCGCTGAAGGACGAGATTTCCGACCTGCTCAAGCGATCCGGTTGAGCTTGACCAGAGTCAAGGGTGGCTGTCTGCGCGAGGCGTAGGCTCCCGTCATCTCTTTCCAACCGGTGCCACCGCCATGCGTAAAGCCATTTCGTCCTCTGGCAAGTCCGTCACCAAGCTCCCCAAACGCAACGCCGAAGCCCTGCGCGCCCAGGAGCGCCTGGTCCGCCTGAAGCTGCAGTACGAGCTGCTGGACCAGCGTATCGGTCGTGTGGAGGAGGGCATCGAACGCCCCGACTGTACCCTGGCCTCGCTGCTGATGCGCCGCGAAAGCCTCAAGCACGATATGGAGAGCCAGTACCGCCGCCTGGCGAGCTGAACCGTTCCACCCGATTGGCTTATGATGGGGACTTTGCATTCGACGGAAGTCCCCCATGGCCAAGGCCAAGCGCATGTACGGCTGCACCGAGTGCGGCGCCACCTACCCGAAATGGGCCGGTCAATGCCCTGATTGCGGCGCCTGGAACACCCTGGTCGAAACCGTCATCGACACCACCCCCACCGGCGGCTCGGCCAGCAGCTCCTCCGGTCGTGGCGGCTGGGCCGGCCAGCAGGCCAACATCAAGACCCTCGCCGAAGTCAGCGTCGAGGAAATGCCACGCTTCTCCACCGCCTCGGCGGAGCTCGACCGAGCTCTGGGCGGCGGCCTGGTCGACGGCTCGGTCGTGCTGATCGGCGGCGATCCCGGCATCGGCAAGTCCACCATCCTCCTGCAGACCCTCTGCAACATCGCCACGCGCCTGCCGGCGCTCTATGTCACGGGAGAGGAATCCCAGCAGCAGGTCGCCATGCGCGCCCGCCGCCTGGGCCTGCCCGAGGACAAGCTCAAGGTCATGACCGAGACCTGCATCGAGACCATCATCGCTACGGCGCGCCAGGAGCAGCCCAAGGTGATGGTGATCGACTCGATCCAGACCATCTTCACCGAACAGCTGCAATCCGCGCCTGGCGGCGTCGCTCAGGTGCGCGAGAGTGCGGCGCTGCTGGTGCGCTTCGCCAAGCAGAGCGGCACGGCGATCTTTCTGGTAGGCCACGTCACCAAGGAAGGCTCCCTGGCCGGCCCGCGCGTGCTGGAGCACATGGTCGACACCGTGCTGTATTTCGAGGGCGAATCCGACGGCCGCCTGCGCCTGCTGCGGGCAGTGAAGAACCGCTTCGGCGCGGTGAACGAACTGGGCGTGTTCGCCATGACTGACCGTGGTCTGAAGGAAGTTTCCAACCCGTCAGCCATCTTCCTCACCCGCGCCCAGGAGTCGGTGCCGGGCAGTGTGGTCATGGCCACCTGGGAAGGCTCGCGGCCGATGCTGGTGGAGGTGCAGGCGCTGGTGGACACCAGCCACCTGGCCAACCCGCGCCGCGTGACCCTGGGCCTGGACCAGAACCGGCTGGCCATGCTGCTGGCGGTGCTGCACCGCCACGGCGGCATCCCGACCTACGACCAGGATGTGTTCCTCAACGTGGTCGGCGGTGTGAAGGTTCTGGAGACGGCGTCGGACCTGGCGCTGATGGCGGCGGTGATGTCCAGCCTGCGCAACCGCCCGCTGGATCACCAGTTGCTGGTGTTCGGCGAGGTCGGCCTGTCCGGCGAGGTGCGGCCGGTGCCCAGCGGCCAGGAACGTCTGAAGGAAGCGGCCAAGCACGGCTTCAAGCGCGCCATCGTACCCAAGGGCAACGCGCCGAAAGAGTCGCCGCCCGGCCTGCAGGTGATCGCCGTGACGCGCCTGGAGCAGGCGCTGGATGCATTGTTCGAATAGGTCGTCGTGCTCCTGTAGGAGCAGCCCATGCCCGCGATCGCGCCCATAGGCCGCTCCTACGGGGAGTTTCAGTGTTCGCTGAGCAGCGTCAGCTCTCGCTCCAGCAGTGACTCGTCACCCAGGTTCAGCTCCACCAGGCGCCGCAGGTGGCTGATGGAGTCCAGGTCGATGTGCCGGCAATTGAAGCCCAGCAGGCCTTCGCGCTCCCAGGCGAGGTCGGCCTCCATATAGACGTTGACGTCGAAGCCCAGATAGATGCGCACCTGCACCGGTTCCTGCGCGACGATGCTCCAGTGTTCCGGTCGCTGCACCAGCAGGCCCTGCAGGGACAGGTCGAGCAGCGTCACCTTCCAGCGCTGGTCGCCCTGGCTGATCTCGGTGCCGGCGTCGAAGGCGATGCGCTGGAAGCGCCGGCGCTCGTCGTGATCGTCAGTCATGTCATGGCTCTCCGGCCGTTTCTGCTTCGCCTCACTATAGACGCAAGCCATTACCGACGCGTCGTACACCGAGTGCTGACGTTTCGTCCGTCAGACACAGCCCGCGCGGGTTTGACAGCCTGCAGACCCTCGCCAAAGCTCCATGTGCGTTTAACCACTACAACTGCGGAGTGCAGAGCATGGACAATAAAGTGATCAAGGGTCTGATTTTTGGGGTTATCAGCGTTGCCAGTCTGGCGGCGCACGCAGATGAAGCCGGGCAGAGCGGCAAAGGCTGCGGTTGGGGCAACATGGTCTTCGACGGTCAGCGCGGCCTGTTCCCGCACCTGCTGGCCACCACTACCAACGGCACCTCGGGCAACGCCACCTTCGGCCTGACCTCCGGCACCAACGGCTGCGACGCCAGTCAGCGCATTTCCTACGGCGGCCGCTCGATCTTCGCCATGAACGGCATGCTCGACAACATCGCCGAGAACATGGCCCAGGGCCACGGCGAGGCGCTGGACGCCTACGCCGTACTGCTCGGCATCCCGACCCAGGATCGCGCGCACTTCGCCCAGGTCACCCAGCAGCACTTCGGTGAGATCTTCACGTCCAAGGACGCCACTGGCGAACAGGTGCTCAACAACACCCTGGCGGTGATGAGCCGTGACCAGACGCTGGCGCAGTATGCCAAGCAGCCGGCCTGACGACCGCTACGCCGCAAAAGGCCCGCCCCAGGCGGGCCTTTTCATTTCCTGACCCTGCGGTCGAGCGCGTTGACCTCCGGCAATAAGCGCGTAACCGCCCTAGACTAAGGTCGTATGAATGGGTCGCTGGAAAAGACTAGAATTTTTCTGCGAATTCTCGCCTTCAAACTGTCGGAAGCCTCGCTATGAACAATAACAACAGCCTGCTACGTCACCTCGCCTGGCTGGCGGTGGCGATAGTCGGTGCATTTGCCTTGGGAGTCGTGGCACTACGTCGCGGCGAAGCCATCAACGCACTGTGGATCGTCGTCGCGGCGGTTGCCATCTACCTGGTCGCCTACCGCTACTACAGCCTGTTCATCGCCACCAAGGTGATGCAGCTGGACGCCAACCGAGCGACCCCTGCGGTCCTCAACAATGACGGTCTGGACTACGTCCCGACCAACAAGCACATCCTCTTCGGTCACCATTTCGCTGCCATCGCCGGCGCCGGCCCGCTGGTCGGTCCCGTACTGGCAGCGCAGATGGGTTACCTGCCCGGCACGCTCTGGCTGATCGCCGGCGTGGTGCTGGCCGGTGCCGTGCAGGATTTCATGGTCCTGTTCATCTCCAGCCGCCGCAACGGGCGCTCGCTGGGTGAACTGGTACGCGAGGAAATGGGGCAGGTGGCGGGGACCATCGCTCTGTTCGGCGCGTTCCTGATCATGATCATCATCCTCGCGGTGCTCGCGCTCATCGTGGTGAAGGCCCTGGCCGAAAGCCCTTGGGGCATGTTCACCGTGCTGGCGACGATTCCGATCGCGCTGTTCATGGGCGTGTACATGCGCTACATCCGCCCGGGCCGCATCGGCGAGATTTCCGTGGTCGGCATCATCCTGCTGCTGGGCAGCATCTGGCTCGGTGGCCAGATCGCCGCCAGCCCCGAGTGGGCCCCGGTGTTCACCTTCCATGGCGTGCAGATCGTCTGGATGCTGATCGCCTACGGCGCAATCGCCTCGGTCCTGCCGGTGTGGCTGCTGCTGGCGCCGCGTGACTACCTGTCGACCTTCCTCAAGATCGGCACCATCATCGCCCTGGCCATCGGCATCGTGATCGTTTCGCCAGAGCTGAAGATGCCGGCCCTGACCCAGTTCACCGACGGCACCGGCCCGGTGTGGAAGGGCGGCCTGTTCCCGTTCCTGTTCATCACCATCGCCTGTGGCGCCGTCTCCGGCTTCCACGCGCTGATCTCCTCGGGCACCACGCCCAAGTTGCTCAACCGCGAGCCCGACGCCCGTTACATCGGCTACGGCGGCATGCTGATGGAGTCCTTCGTGGCCATCATGGCGATGGTCGCCGCCTCGGTCATCGAACCGGGCATCTACTTCGCCATGAACAGCCCGCCGGCCGTGGTCGGCACCGACGTTACCGCGGTGGCCGCGACCGTCAGCAGCTGGGGCTTCACCATCACCCCGGAAATTCTGACCCAGACCGCCAAGGACATCGGCGAGACCACCATCCTGGCCCGTGCCGGTGGTGCGCCGACCCTCGCCGTGGGCATCGCGCACATCCTTCACCAGGTGCTGCCGGGTGAGAACACCATGGCCTTCTGGTACCACTTCGCGATTCTCTTCGAGGCGCTGTTCATCCTCACCGCGGTGGACGCCGGCACCCGTGCCGGGCGCTTCATGCTGCAGGACCTGCTGGGCAACTTCGTCCCGGCGCTGAAGAAGACCGAATCCTGGACCGCCAACATCATCGGCACCGGCGGCTGCGTCGCGCTGTGGGGCTGGCTGCTGTACCAGGGCGTGGTCGATCCGCTGGGCGGTATCAACACGCTGTGGCCGCTGTTCGGCATCTCCAACCAGATGCTCGCCGGCATCGCGCTGATGCTCTCCACCGTCGTGCTGATCAAGATGAAGCGCCAGCAGTACGTCTGGGTAACCGCCCTGCCGGCCGCCTGGCTGCTGATCTGCACCACCACCGCCGGCCTGATCAAGCTGTTCGACAGCAACCCGGCCGTGGGCTTCATCGCCCTGGGCAAGAAATACTCCGCCGGCCTGGACGCCGGTCAGATCATCGCCCCGGCCAAGGACATCGGCCAGATGCAGCACGTGATGATGAACGCCTACATCAACGCTGGCCTCACCGTGCTGTTCCTGCTGGTGGTGTTCAGCGTGCTGGTGTACGCGATCAAGGTAGGCGCCAGCGCCTGGACCAAGAAGGAGCGCACCGACAAGGAAGCTCCGTTCCAGCCGATTCCGGACGCCTGACGGAGGAGCATCATGTTCAACGACCTCAGCCGCATGGGTAAGTATCTCGGGCAGGCCGCTCGCATGCTGGTCGGCATGCCCGATTACGACACCTACGTTCAGCACATGCAGAACAAGCACCCGGACAAGACTCCGATGACCTACGAGGAGTTCTTCCGCGAGCGCCAGGAGGCGCGCTACGGTGGCGGCAAGGGAAGGCCGATCCGCTGCTGCTGATCGCGCGGATGGGTGTATAACGGACGGGCCGCGAGCGATCGCGGCCCGTTTTCATTTCCGCCTGTTTTCCATTCTGATTGCCTGGAAGTTTCCATGACCGATTCCGCAAGCGCGCCGCAGATTCCGGTGACCGTCCTCACCGGCTTCCTCGGGGCCGGCAAGACCACCCTGCTCAAGCACATCCTCAAGGCAGAGCACGGCCTGAAGATCGCCGTGATCGAGAACGAATTCAGCGAGACGCCGATCGACGCTCAATTGCTCGGCGATGACGCGGTTCAGGTGACGACACTGTCCAACGGCTGCGTCTGCTGCACCATCAATAGCGACCTGGAGCGTGCGCTCTACGTCCTGCTGGAGCGCCGCGACAACGGCGAGCTGGACTTCGACCGCGTGGTGATCGAGTGCACCGGCCTGGCCGACCCGGCCCCGGTCGCGCAGACCTTCTTTGTCGACGAGACCCTGCGCGAGCGTTACCTGCTCGACGGCATCATCACCCTGGTGGACGCCGCCAACGCCGAGCGCCACCTGCAGGAGGCCATCGCCCAGGCCCAGGTCGGTTTCGGGGATCGCATCCTGGTGAGCAAGAGTGACCTGGTTTCGCCGGCGCAGTACGAGGCGCTGGTCGAGCGCCTGCAGCGCATCAACCGCCGCGCCGAGATCCATGCCGTGAAGCACGGCGCCATCGAACTGGAGCGCCTGCTCGACGTGCGCGGCTTCAACCTCAACGCCGACCTCGGCCTGCGTCCGCTGCTGCGCCCGGTGCGCCCGGCGGCGGATACGACCGACCGCATCACCACCCTGGTGCTGCGCAGCGACAACCCGCTGGATATCGAACGCCTCAGCGAATTCATGGACGATCTGCTGCAGTGGCACGGCAACTCGCTGCTGCGCTACAAGGGCGTGTTGAACATCGCCGGCGAGGAGCGTCGCCTGGTGTTCCAGGGCGTGCTGAGGTTGTATGGCTTCGACTGGGATACGCCTTGGAAGGGCAACGAGCAGCGCGAGAGCGTGATCGTCTTCATCGGCGACAACCTGCCCGAAGACGAGATTCGCCGGGGCTTCGACCGCATCACCGGCGGCCCGACCTCCTGAATGAAGAGCGCCCGGCCAATGCCGGGCGTTCTTCTTTACGCGCTTTGCGTAGGGCGCATAACGCGCCAGCGTTATCCGCCGCAGGTGTGCTGGCGGATAACCTGTTCCAGATTATGCGCCCTACGTTCATGTGCGACAGGGGCTCAGCCACCGATCAGATGCTTGAGCGGATGGTAATCCGCCTTCAGGTTCCCCGCCGCCTTGAGGATCGCCTGCTCGATCGCATTGAGGTGCATGCAGGTCAGCTCGATGGCCGCCGCCTGGTTGCCCGACTCGATGTACTCGATCAGCCGCTGGTGCTCGTTGCCGCGGCAGGTCTCGTGCTGATCGTCGTCCAGGGTGGTGGCGTAGAGCGAGGCGCGCTCGATCAGCTTGCGGAAGAAGTCCAGCAGCACCGGGTTGTTCAGCGCCGCTGCCAGCTTCAGGTGGAACTCGCCCAGCAGGTGGACGAACCTTGCGTGGTCGTGGTCGTGGGTGGCCTCTTCCAGCGCCACGTGGTCGCGCAGGTCCTGGATGATCGCGCTGTCCGCGCGGCGACAGAGTTCGCTGACGATGCCGATTTCGATCAGCCGCCGCGTTTCGAACAGCGAGCGGATCTCCTCGTCGCTGGGTAAGGACACCCACGCACCCTTGTTGAGCGCGCTGGAAACCAGCCCGTCCGCTTCCAGATGTTTCAGCGCCGCGCGCACTGAAGTGCGGCTGACCTTGAACAATTCCGCCAACGCCGCCTCGCCCAGCTTCATGCCGGGGCGCAGGGTGCGCTTGCTGATTGCCTCGTAAACCCCTTGGTAGACGCGTTCCACCGTGGACTCGGGGTGATTCTCCGCCATGAGCGACTCCGCCTCTTGCTTGACCCTTCAAAGGATGCCGCAAAACCGTCCGTGCAAAACCAGTTGCAGAAGAAAAATACATCAGCTATTTCTAGATTGCATTCAAATATTGCATACAAAAACAAGAGGAATGCACCAAAATGAATCACTCGTCGTCAGTCGAGGTGCGTCGGGTCAGCAAGCGCTACACCGATGATCCCAACGTCGCTCCCGCCCTCAACGAGGTCTCGGTCGACATTGCCCATAACGAGTTCTTCACCTTGCTGGGGCCGTCCGGCTGCGGCAAGACCACGCTGCTGCGCAGCATCGCCGGCTTCGAGAACGTCACCTCCGGCGACATCCTCGTCGGTGGCGAGCGGGTCAACGACCTGCCGCCGTACCGTCGCCGCATCAATACCGTGTTCCAGAGCTACGCCCTGTTCCCGCACATGTCGGTGAGCGAGAACATCGCCTTCGGCCTGGAGATGCAGGGACTGGCGCGCGGCGAGATTCCCGGCCGAGTGAAGGAAATGCTGGCGCTGGTGCAGATGGAACACCTGGCGCGCCGCAAGCCAGCCGAGCTCTCCGGTGGCCAGCAGCAACGCGTAGCCCTGGCCCGCGCGCTGGCGCCCAAGCCTTCGGTACTGCTGCTCGACGAACCGCTGTCCGCGTTGGACCTGAAGCTGCGCAAGGAGATGCAGGTCGAGCTCAAGCGCGTGCAGGAAGAGGCGGGCATCACCTTCATCTTCGTCACCCACGACCAGGAAGAAGCGCTGACGCTGTCCGACCGCATCGCCGTGATGTCCCACGGCAACATCATGCAGATCGGCACGCCCAACGAGATCTACGAACGCCCGACGCATCGCTTCGTCGCGCAGTTCATCGGCGACATCAACTTCCTCCCCGGACAGATGCGCCAGGGCGGTTTCCACCCCAACGCCATGGCGGCGGAAATTCCCTGCGAACTGCCGGCGGGCCTGAGCAGCGCCAGCGTGCAACTGGCCTTCCGCCCGGAGCGCTCGAAGCTGGTCGACCCGTCACAGCCGCACCACCTGCGCGCGGTGATCGAGACGGTGATGTACGTCGGCACGGCGACGCTGTATCGCTGCCGCCTGCCCGATTCCTCGCAGATCACCCTGCGCGAGAGCAACGAGGGCGGTCGCGCCCGCGACGTCGGCGAGGCCGTGGCGGTGCACCTGCCGCCCCAGGCCTGCCTGCTGATGGAGGCCTGAGATGAACGAGTCGCCCACCACTCGCCGCTTGTTGCTGCTCAGCCCGGTGGCGCTGACGCTGCTCGGGCTGATCGCCATCCCGCTGGCGATCATGGGTTACATCAGCCTGCTGCCGCGCAACCTCTACGGCGGCGTCGACTGGCATGCCGACTGGCAGATCCAGAGCTACGTGCAGCTGTTCTTCCAGGAAGATTTCGACGGCAACCTGGAGCTGAACTGGGTCTATGCGCAGGCACTGCTGCGTTCGCTGTTCCAGGCCGGCGGCACCACGCTGCTGTGCTTCCTCTTCGGCTTCCCGGTGGCGCTGTGGATGACCAGCCTCAGCGAGCGTTCGCGCAACCTGATGGTGCTGCTGATCACCATCCCGTTCTGGACCAACCTGCTGATCCGTAACTACGCCTGGCTGATCATCCTGCGCGAGCACGGCTGGGTCGCCCAGTCGGTCAACGCGCTGTTCCCCCAGGCCGGCGGCATCACCCTGCTGTACAACGACTTCGCGGTCTGCGTCGGCCTGGTCTATAGCTTCCTGCCGTTCATGATCCTGCCAATCTACTCGACCCTGGAGAAGCTCGACTGGCGCCTGGTCGAGGCCGCCTATGACTTGGGGGCGAACCGCTGGAAGGCGTTGCAGCGGGTAATCCTGCCGCTGTCCATGCCCGGTGTGATCGCCGGCTCCCTGCTGGTGTTCGTCCCGAGCCTGGGCGCTTTCATCACCCCGGCGATCCTTGGCGGCGGCAAGACCCTGATGATCGGCAACCTGATCCAGCAGCAGTTCGGTACCGCGCGCAACTGGCCGCTGGGCGGTTCGCTGTCGTTCCTGCTGCTGGCGATCATGCTGCTCGCCCTGATCGCGTTCGCCCTGTATAGCCGCCGCGCCGCCAAGGCCGTCCACCTGGGAGGAGCCAACGCATGATCGCCCAGCACCTGAAGAAACTGCCCGGCACCCGCGAAACCAGCCTGCTGGTCCTGGCCTACCTGTACCTGCCGATCTTCGTGCTGATCGGCTACAGCTTCAACGCCAACCGCTCGGCCACGGTGTGGACCGAATTCTCCTTCGCCTGGTACGGCAGGATAGTCGCCAACCCCTCGATCCAGGCGGCGGCGTTCAACTCGCTGGTGGTCGCCGGCTTTGCCACCGTGCTGTCCACGGCGATCGCCCTGGCGGCGGCGCTGGCGACCTCGCGGCCGTTCTACGGACGGCGGCTGGTGGAGGGCGGCATCAACCTGCCGCTGATCCTGCCGGAGATCGTCATCGCGGTGGCCACGCTGCTGCTGTTCATGTCGCTGGGCATCAAGCTGGGCCTGATGACGGTGATCGTCGCCCACGTCGGCTTCTGCATTCCCTTCGCCTACCTGCCGATCCGTGCACGCCTGAATGACCTGGACAAGAGCCTGCTGGAAGCTGCCGGTGACCTCTACGCCAGCCCCTACCAGGTGTTCCGCCGGGTGACCCTGCCGCTGCTGTGGCCGGCGGTGCTGTCCGGCGCGGTGCTGGCGTTCGTGGTCAGCCTCGACGACTTCATCATGACCTTCTTCGTCGCCGGCCCCGGCTCGACGACGCTGCCGGTCTATATCTTCTCGGCCATCAAGGCCGGGGTGACCCCCGAGATCAACGCAATCTCGACCCTCATGCTGGTGATTTCCATCGTCCTCGTGGTGCTGTCGTACTGGCTCGGCCAGCGCGGCAAACCGGACGCCTGATCAAGACTGCCAACCTTTCGTTTTCTGACCTTTTGTTTCGGGCTTTTCGTTTAAGGAGAACGCCATGAAGTTGAATGCCCTGCGTCACGGCCTTGCCGGTTTGTCCCTCGCCCTGCTGGCTGCGGGCGTCGCCCGGGCCGAGGAACCCAAGCAGCTGTTCTTCTACAATTGGACCGACTACTACCCGGTGGAGCTGCTGGCCAAGTTCGAGAAGGAGACCGGCATCAAGGTCACCATGGACGGCTACGACAGCAACGAAACCCTGCTGGCCAAGCTGCAGGCCGGCGGCGCGGCATACGACGTGATCGTGCCGTCGCACTCGATCATGCAGACGCTGATCAACCAGGACCTGCTGCTGGAAATCGACACGCCCAAGCTGGCCAACTTCCAGTTCGTCAAACCGGCTTTCCGCGATCCGGGCTTCGACCCCGGCCGCAAGTACTCGGCCCCCTACCTGTGGGGCACCACCGGTTTCTCCTACGACAGCGCGCGGGTGCCGGGCGGCAAGCTGGATGACTCCTGGAAGGAGTTCTTCGAGCCGCGCCCGGAGCTGCAGGGCCAGGTCGCCGCGCTGGATACCCCGAGCAGCCTGATCAACGCCGCCGCGCACTACCTGAACGTCGACGAGTGCACCGAGAACCCGCAGGACGCCAAGAAGATTCTCGAGTTGCTGCAGAAGCAGAAGCCCTTCCTGAAGATGTACAGCTCCGACAACACCGTGGACCGCATGGCCTCCGGCGAAGTCGTGCTGATGCAGAACTGGAACGGCTCCACCGCCCGCGCCACGCTGCAGAAGAGCACCATCAAATACGTCTACCCGCGCGAAGGCGTGGCCTCCTTCCAGGACAACTTCGCCGTGCCGAAAAGCGCGCCGCACCCAGAGAACGCCAAGGTCTTCATCAACTGGATGATGAAGCCGGAGAACGCCGCCGCGGTGACCAACGCCATTGCCTATTCCAACGGCATCCAGACCGACCACCTGCTGGACGCCAAGTGGAAGGTCATGGACGCCATCAACATGCCCGAGGAGTACGCCTCGCGCCTGCGTCTGGAAAAGGAATGCAGCAACAAGTCCCGCGAGCTGCAGGACCGCATCTGGTCCAAGCTCAAGGGCTGATGGATTGGCCCGACCACGTGCCGGGCCTGCTCTTCGTAGGAGCGAGCTTGCTCGCGAACCGTATGGCACCGGTGCCTGACTGGCGGCCGTTCGCGAGCAAGCTCGCTCCTACAGGTGTCGCTCCGGTCTACCCCGTAGGGCGCATAAAGCGGAACGCTTTATCCGCCGTCGAGCACCTCGGCGGATAACCGCGAGCGGTTATTCGCCCTACGTCATTTATCCGATTTCTGTTCGAGGTCCCCATGACCGACAGCTGCTGGCTGCGCAACATCCGTCCGCTGGGCAATGCAGCGGAAGACTTCCTCATCCGTGACGGCCGCATCACCGAGCGCCGCCCGGCGAGCAACGCTGCGCCGCAGGACGGCGACATCGACGGCGCCGGCCAGCTCCTGTTGCCGCCGCTGGTGGAAAGCCACTGCCACCTGGACAAGACCCTCTGGGGTCAACCCTGGCGACCCAACAGCGCCGGCCCCACGCTCAAGGACTACATCGCCAACGAACGTCGCGTGTTGCGCGAGATCGAAGCGCCCATCGCCGCACGTGCTGGCGCGCTGCTGGAGCAGTGCATCGCCCGTGGCTCACTGACCTTCCGCTGCCACGTGGATATCGACCCCGAACTGGGCCTGCGCCACGTGGTAGCGATGCAGGCGCTGCGCGAGCGCTATGCGGACTTGATCGACATGGAGTTCGTGGTCTTTCCGCAGACCGGTCTGGTCAGCCGCCCCGGCACCGCCGAGTTGATGCGCGAGGCACTGGCGCTGGGCGTGGAAAACGTCGGTGGGCTCGACCCCTGCGGTATCGATGACGACCCCATTGCCCAGCTCGATATCGTCTTCGGCCTGGCCGTGGAATTCGGCCGGGGCGTGGATATCCACCTGCACGACAAGGGCGAGCTGGGCCTCTG
The DNA here is from genome assembly GCF_014851985.1 of Pseudomonas sp. PDM17. Classification (NCBI taxonomy): domain Bacteria; kingdom Pseudomonadati; phylum Pseudomonadota; class Gammaproteobacteria; order Pseudomonadales; family Pseudomonadaceae; genus Pseudomonas; species Pseudomonas sp. PDM17. The sequence continues at coordinate 119,111 of NZ_JACVAT010000003.1, read as the reverse complement.
GCAGATCGCCCGCATCGCCGACTACACCGAGCGCCATGGCCTGCAGGGCAAGGTGATGATCAGTCACGCCTACTGCCTGGGCATGGCGCCCTGGGAGCAGGTCGAGCCGCTGGCCGAGCGACTCTCTGAGCTGGGCATTTCCCTGATGAGTTCCGCACCGGCCGACACCCCGGTGCCGCCGTTCCTCGCCCTGCGCGAAGCTGGCGTGAACCTGTGCCTGGGCAGCGACGGCATCCGCGATGCCTGGTCGCCCATGGGCAACGGCGACATGCTCGAACGCGCCATGTTCCTCGCCTTCCGCTTCGATCTGTGCAAGGACGACGACCTCGCCGCCGCCTTCGCCGCCGCTACCGACAACGGCGCTCGCGCGTTGGGTCGCGAGCCGGCGCGTATCGAAGTCGGCGCACCAGCGGACTTCCTCCTGCTGCCGGTGGAAACCCTCGGTGAAGCCGTGGTTGCACGCCCGGCGCAGCGCCAGGTGTTCAAGGCCGGCAAGTTGATCGCCGAGCACGGCCGCCTAGTGGAGTCGCGTCTGTGAGCACGCCTCGCATCGGCCTGAAAGCCAGCTTCGTGGTCGGCTTCGACGGCGCGCAGCACGTACTGTGGCGCCACGGCGAAGTGGTGTTCGAGAGCGGCAGGATCGTTTTCGTCGGCCGCGGCTATCCTGGCGAAGTCAGCCAGTGGATCGACTACGGTCACGCGCTGATCGGCCCCGGCTTCATCGACCTCGATGCCCTCGGCGACCTCGACTCCACGGTGCTCACCCTGGACAACGGAACCGAGTGGAACATGGGCCGCGTCTGGTCCGAAGACTACCTGCGTGCCGGGCCGAGCGAGTGCTACAGCCCGGACGAGGAACTGTTCAAGTACCGCTACGCCTTCACCCAGCTGATCCGCAACGGCATCACCACCGCCATGCCGATCACCTCGATGTACTACCGGCGCTGGGCCGAGCACTACGATGAATTCGCCGAGGTCGCCGCGCTTTCCCGCGAGCTTGGCCTGCGCACTTATCTTGGCCCCTGCTACATGAGCGGCATGACCTATGCCCGCGCCGACGGCCGCCCCGCGCAGCACTGGGACGAAGCTGCCGGTCTCGCCGGACTGGAGGAAGCCGAGCGCTTCTTCCATGACTTCGACGGCGCCCACCACGGCCTGGTGCGCGGCGCGCTGCTGCCAGACCGCATCGAAACCTGTACGCCTGCGCTGCTGGAACGCACCGCCGCTGTACAGCGCGAACTGAGCGCGCCACTGCGCCTGCACTGCTGCCAGTCGCGCTACGAGGTGGAGTTGGTGCGTCGCCTGCGCGACACGTCCTCGCTGCAGTGGCTCGACAGCTATGGTCTGCTCAATCCGCGCAGCGTTCTGCCACACGGTATCCTGCACAGCGGCGAGCATGAGTTGCAGCGCCTCGCGGATACCGGCGCGAGCCTGGTGCATTGCCCGGTGGTGTTCGCCCGCGAAGGCGACGCGCTGGATTCCTTTGGCGCTTACCGCGCACGCGGCATCAACCTCGCCATGGGCACCGACACCTTCCCGGCGGACATGCTCGACAACCTGCGCCAGGGCCTGAATATCGCGCGGGTGAAGGAAGGCGATGCCGAGCATACGCGCATGCTCGATCTCTACAACGCCGCCACCCTCGGCGGCGCCCAGGCGCTGGGCCGCGACGATCTTGGCCGCCTCGCCGTCGGCGCCCGCGCGGACATCACGGTGTTCCGCCTCGGCGACTTCCATCAGGGGCCGTTCTTCGACCCGTTGAAAAACCTGTTCACCGCTGGCCGCGGCGACGACTGCATTGCCAGCTTCATCGACGGGCGCAGCGTGATGCAGGGCGGCCAGGTGATCGGCGTCGATTACGCCGACCTGCAACACCGCGCCGACGCACTGTTCCAGAAACAGATGCAGCACCACGCCGAGCGAGCCTTCGGCAACCCGCCGTGGCGCACGCTGTTCCGTTCCGCAATTCCCTTTGCCGACTCGTACAGCGCCGACGCGCCGCTGCTCGACGCGCATGCACCAACGGCCCCGTGAAGGATCACCCCATGCTCAGCTTCGACTTCCAGCAGCTCTCCGCCCGCGAGAAATACAAGATCCTTATTGGCAGCGTGGTGCCCCGGCCCATCGCCCTGGTCACCACCATCGACGCCGAGGGCCGCGCCAACGCCGCGCCCTTCAGCTTCTTCAACGCCCTCTCGGCCGACCCGCCGATCCTCGCCCTGGGCGTGGAGAACTACAGCGACCTGAGCCCCAAGGACACCACGCTGAACATCCGGCAGAACCAGGAATTCACCGTCAACATAGTCTCCGACGCGCTGGTGGAAGCCATGAACGTCTGCGCCGTGCCCTTCGAGCCGGGCTTCGACGAGTTGGTCGCCGCCGGCCTCACCGCCATCCCCGGCACCCGCGTTGGCTGCCCGCGCATCGGCGAGGCGCCGGTGGCGCTGGAGTGTCGGCGGATGATGGCGCTGTCCATCGGCCAGTCGCGGGAGATCATCCTCGGCGAAGTGCTGATGGCCCACGTGCGCGACGACCTGATCGACCCGGCCACGCTGTACATCGACCAGCTCGGTCTCGACGCCATCGGGCGTATGGGCGGGCATGGCTACTCTCGCACGCGGGAGTACTTCGACTTGCCGACGCGATCGCTGAAGCAGTGGATGGAGCAGAAAGGCGGTGGCGAGCGTCAATGGTCGGAGGGAAAAGTTCCGGCTTGAAAGTTCCTTGCGGGCACGCTGGGAATTTTAGGGTGTGGCTGGATGCCGCACATGTTCGGCGGAGCAACTGAATCTTAAGTTTTCATTAAATTTCAGAAACTTCGCCGATATGGTCATTATCTTGCGGGTTTTCTTGGGTTAATCGGTGAACGACAGATTTGCCGAAAACGTGCTTCCAGGGCTGGTTTTTTCACTTCATGAAATATTTGCCGACGAACGCACAGTAATTTTCCCTACCCGTGAGTGTTTTCCGCAGCTTATCATTGTGCCATCAGTGGAGATTTTCCTACATTTCCATTGTTATTTTGATGTTTAACGAAATTGTCACATTGATGTGGCGCGCTTCGCTGTTTTCGGGACGTAAGGGATTGCTTGACTGAAAACCCCTCCGTCTACGCCTGGTTGTCAACACCTGGGCGCCTCTCGAATCGGTTTAGCAGGATGGTGATCAGCAACCTTGTTGCGAATCGCCATGCACGAGCTTTTTGCCGCTTTGTTCCTGTCTTGTTCGTCCGGCCTCCCGGACGGCACCCGCAAGCGCGGGTACAAGCCAGGGCAGCAAGCAGAGGTACATCTGCTTTGGCAATTGCAGAAGGATTTCGGCGCGTTTTGCGCTGAGGAATATGGGGGGTCTCCGGCGACCTGCTGAGGGTTGTGCGGAAAACTTTGCCTTGAACTCGACAACTCCGGAGCGCGCGAATTGCGCTTTCTACTGGAGCGGGATCGCTCGGCCTTGAAAAAGTGTGAGGGTGTGTTGTGCGTTTGCAGCTAGGGGGAGGAAACGATATCTGGTCCGCTATCCAGATATCGGCAGAGCGAGCGCGCCTCGGACTGAAGTCCGAGTCGACAAGGACACGCCTGGGCTTCGCCTGGTGGCTGATCGAGCCGCTGATCCTGCTCGTGATCTATTACACCGTGTTCGGCCATCTGCTGCGTATCCAGGTGGAGAACTTTGCTGTGTTCCTGATCATCGGCGTCACGTTCTGGACCTGGTTCAACAAGAGCGTGATGAACTGCACCGATGCCATCTACGAGAAGAAGCACATTCTCGAGCATTGCAGGGTCGACCCGCTGATATTCCCGCTGACCTCGATCTTCAAGGATCTGGTCAAGGAGTCGCTGGTCGTCGCTCTGCTCCTGGGGCTGTTGTGCGCTATCGGCTTCACACCATCCTGGTTGTGGTTGTACCTGCCGCTGATCATGCTCGTGCAATTGATCATCACGGCCGGTTGCGGCGTCTTCGTCGCGGGCCTGACGCCGTTCCTGCCGGATGTGCGCATCCTGATTTCTTCCGGGCTGCAGTTTCTGATGTTCGGATCTGGCGTGTTCTATTCCAAGGACAACATACCGCCGCAGTTCCATCTCCTGCTGGATCTCAATCCCCTGGCGCTGCTGCTTTCGCAGTACCGCGAGATTTTGATGTATGGCCGTGCGCCCGTTGTCGGGGATCTCTTCGCACTGTTCTGTGGCGCGCTAGCGCTGTTCGTGCTGGCCGTCCTGTTCGTTGCCGGTAACCGCAACTCCTATGCCATGGCGTTGAGCAAATGACGGACGTTGCCGCTCTGACAGTCGACGGTCTGTCGCTGACCTTCCGCAATGGCCTGCGCCTTTTTTCCCGTCGTCAGACCACCGTGCTGCAGGACATCTCCTTCTCGGTCGGGCGTGGCGAGACCTTCGGTGTGGTGGGCGGCAATGGTGCCGGCAAAAGCACCCTGCTGCGCGTACTGGCCGGAATCTACCAGCCGACGCGTGGGCACCTGACTTCCTCGGTCGCGAGCGTCTCGCTGCTCAACCTGCAGCTGGGTTTCGACGACAACCTGGACGCGAGCGACAACATCGTGCTCAGCGGCATGCTGATGGGCATGAGCCGCAGGCGCATGCGCGAGCTGACCGCCGAGATTCTCGACTACGCCGAGCTGGGCGGCTCGGCCGGGCTACCGGTGCGCAGTTATTCCACGGGGATGCGTGCCCGCCTGGGCTTCGCCATTTCCAAGTATTCGCGTCCCGACGTGATCCTCCTGGACGAGGTCCTGAGCGTCGGCGACGGGCATTTCCGCGAAAAGGCCGAGGCCACCATGCGCGAGATGCTTCAGGGCAATCAGACCGTGGTGTTCGTATCCCACGATTCAGGCCGTATCAGAGAGATGTGTAGTCGAGTGTGCTGGTTGAAGGACGGGCGCGTGCAGATGCTCGGCCCGGCCAACGAAGTCATGGACGCATACGACGAATTCATCCTGCGCAAGTGAAGGAAAAGCAGATGCTCAACATAGTAGTTCCCATGGCCGGCGCCGGTAGCCGTTTCGCGGTCGCAGGATACAAGGACCCCAAACCGCTGATTCCGGTGCATGGCGTGCCGATGATCAAGGTGGTGATCGACAACCTCACGCCGGCTTGCGAGCACCGCTTCATCTTCATCTGCCAGGCAGCACACGTCGAAGCCTACGGTCTGCAGGAAAAGCTGCAGGCCTGGGCGCCGGGATGCGCCATCGTCGAGCTCGACGGCCTCACCGAAGGCGCCGCCTGCACGGTGTACGCCGCCAGGGAGCTGATCAACTCCGATGACCCGGTGATGATCGCCAACAGCGACCAGTACGTGGATATCGACATCAACGACTACCTGCGCTCCATGGAAGAGCAGCAGGCGGACGGCCTGATCATGACCATGAAGGCGGATGACCCGAAATGGTCCTTCGTCGGCTTCGACGAGGCGGGTCGCATCGACCGCGTCATCGAGAAGGAAGTGATTTCCGACGAGGCTACCGTGGGCATCTACAACTTCCGCAGCGGCCGCGAGCTGATCGCCGCAATCGAATCCATGTTCGACAAGGACCTGCGGGTGAACGGCGAGTTCTATGTGGCGCCGGCCTACAACGAGATGATCGGCGACGATGCCCGCATCGTGCACTACAGCATCGGTTCCGAAGGCGCTGGCATGTACGGCCTGGGCATTCCTGCTGACCTCGACCTGTTCCTCGGCCTGTCGGTCAGCCAGGCAGCCACGGCGGGTCGCTGATCATGCAGATCATCAGTCATCGCGGTTATTGGTTGGAGCGACCCGAGCGCAACCTGAAGATTGCCTTCGATCGCTCCTTCGACCTGGGCTTCGGCACCGAGACCGACGTGCGCGACGTCGCCGGCCGGCTCGTCATCTCCCATGACATGCCCAGCGGCGAAGAGATGTCCCTGGACGACCTGCTGAGGATCATGGCCGGGCGCAACCTGCCGCTGGCGATGAACATCAAGGCCGATGGCCTGTGCGAGCCGCTCAAGGCGACGTTCGAGGCCCATGGTCACAGCAACTGGTTCGTCTTCGACATGGCGGTGCCGGACATGCGCAGCTATCTCGCCAGCGGCGTCTGCACCTATACGCGTCTGAGCGAGGTCGAGCCGGTCCCCGCGTGGCTGAACGAAGCCGATGGCATCTGGCTGGATAGCTTCGGTCGCGAGTGGTACTCGCAGGACCAGCTGGCCGAGCTGCTCGCCGGTGGCAAACAAGTCTGCGTCGTCTCCTCCGAGTTGCATGGTCGCGAGCAACTGCCGCTGTGGCAGCTGCTGGCCGAATTCCAGGGTGCTGCGAATCTGACGCTGTGCACCGACCTGCCTGAATCCGCTCGCTCTTTCTTCAAGGAATGATCTCATGATCAAAGCTGTGATTTTCGACATGGACGGTGTGCTGATCGAAGCGAAGGATTGGCACTACGAGGCTTTGAACAAGGCGCTCAATCTGTTCGGCCACACCATCAGCCGTCATGACCACCTGACCACCTACGACGGGCTGCCGACCTCGCGCAAGCTGAACATGCTCAGCGTCGAGCACGACCTGCCGGTTGAGCTGCACAACTTCATCAACGAGATGAAGCAGGCGTACACGATGGAAATCGTCTACTCGCAGTGCAAGCCCACCTTCAATCACCAGTACGCCCTGTCCTCGCTGAAGAACCGTGGCTACAAGCTGGCCGTCGCTTCCAACTCCATCCGCAACACCGTCGAGGTGATGATGGACAAGGCCCGCCTGGACCAGTACCTGGACCTGAAGCTGTCCAACGAAGACGTCAAGAGTCCCAAACCCGCACCGGACATCTACACCAAGGCTATCCAGTCCTTCGGTCTGTCGCCCGATGAGTGCCTGATCGTCGAGGACAACGAGAACGGCATTCGTGCCGCCCGCGCTTCGGGAGCCCATGTGCTGGTCGTCGAGGACGTAGCCGACGTCAACCTGGACAACATCACCCGCCGCATCGAGCAGATCGAAGCACAGCGGCAAGAGCGGCTGGAGGCCTGATCATGCGCAAACTGAACATCGTACTGCTCGCCGGTGGCGAGGGCGCCTCGGTGAAGGCCGAAAGCAGCTACCCCGATTACCTCTCCGAGCGTGACGGCATTCCTCTGATCCAGCACCTGGTGGAGAACTGCCTTACCCTTGAGCCCGCACGCATCATCTGCATGCTGCCCAAGGACGACGTCAGCAAGTACCACCTGCGCAACATGCTGCAGCAGATGACCCCGGTCGCCTCCGTGCAGGCTGTCCAGGCGCTGACCATGGGGGCGGCCTGCACCGCGCTGCTGGCGGCGGAAAGCATCGACAACGATGACGAGCTGCTGATCATCAACTGCAACGAGCTGCTCGATGGCTCGCTTCGCGACATCATCGGCGGCTTCCGCAACGACCAGTGCGACGCTGGCGTGGTGGTCTTCAAGTCCCTGCATCCGCGCTATTCCTTCGTGCGCATGAATGCCGAGGGCTACGTCACCGAGGCAGCCGAGAAGAACCCGATCAGCAACCACGCGGTAGCTGGCCTGTACTGGTTCGACCGCGGCGCGGTGTTCGTCGAGGCGGTGAAGGAGATGATCCGCAAGGACGCCAAGGTGAACGATGCCTTCTACATCGCCCCGGCGCTCAACGAGCTGGTGCTGCTGCACAAGAAGATCGGCACCTTCCGCGTCGAACCGAGCCAGTACCACCCGCTGAAGAACACCCACCAGCTGCACGCTTTCGAAACGGTAGGTGCCCGATGAATTCCGCCAACCTGAAGGATATGGTCAAGGGCTGGTTCGTCGGCGGTTTCACCCCCACCGCATTCAGCACCCAGGCCTGCGAAGTCGCGGTCAAGCCCTATCAGGAAGGTGATGCCGAGGCCGCGCATTACCACAAGATCGCCACCGAGGTGACCCTGGTGCTCTCCGGCGAAGTGGAGATGTGCGGCAAGACCTGGGGTGCCGGCGAGATCATCGTGCTCGAGCCGGGTGACATCACGGCCTTCAAGGCGCTTTCCGATGCCGTCACCGTTGTGGTGAAGATTCCCGGTGCACTGAACGACAAGTACCTAGTAGAAGCATGAAGACGATACAGCTCCAACATGATGCCAGGCTGGGCTATCTGGCACCCAAGCAGCTCCGCCACCTTCCCGCCGAACTGGCCGTGCCGGAGAACTGCCAATGGCTGTTTTCCTTCCGGCAGTTCAAGGGAAAGAAGCCGGATGTCTCGGTCAGGAAGCTGCATGCCGCGAAGCGGCCATTGGATATCTATGGAGCTGGCTCGTACTGCTTCTATGGTGTGCAGAGCGACTCTCCGCTAAGCCCGCTTTTGCTCTGGGATGCCGCGCATTTTCTGGCGGTCGGGCAGAGCCTGACGCTCATCGAGGATGCTCCCACTGACAGCTTCCTGGACCGCGATTACTTCCGCGACGCGTTGGTCTGCACTGAGCGATCCGCGAGCCGGGTCACCTATCAGAAAAAGGCCATTCTGCCGGCGCAGTTGGATGATGATCTGGACAGCTGGACCTTCGGCCTGCCAGTCGGCCCGGAAGATGCCACGGTGCTTAATGCCGTGGTGCAGCGCATCCTCGAGCTGGATATTCCGAACAAGGAAATCCTCCTTTGCGGTGTGCCGGGCAAGAACTTCCGTTACTTCGATCAGGTTCGCATTGTCGGCGAAGATATCACCGCGCCTCCGGTGCAGATCTGCAAGAAGAAGAACCGCCTGGCCCAGGAGGCTCGCTACAGCAATCTGGTGATCCTGCACGACCGTGTATTTCTGCCCAGCCATTTCGGCGAGATGGTTCGTCGCTTCGGTCCTCGTTATCCATTGATGACGTTGCAGAGTCTGTTCTTCGATAACGTTCGCAACTTCGGTCCGCGTCGCTATTCCGACTATGGCATGGCCATGGGCAGCATTGGTCAGGGCATGAAGGGGTTGCATCGTACGGCGGATGCTGCGGTCAGCATCGCTCCGGCGCTGTTCGCGGAGATCGAGCGTACCGGCTTCTGCTTTGCCAGCCCCATGCGTTACTCCAAGGATCTGAGCTACCCAACCGGCAGTCTGTACATTTGCCGCAAGGAAGTATGGAACGCCTTCCCGCTGGATGAGTCGCTGCTGTGGGCCGAGTTCGAGGACATCGAACATGGTATCCGGGCATCTCATGGTGGTGTGCCAACGCGAGTGAATCCCTACGGCATCACCCAATCGATCACCTCCCGCGCGCTATTGGGCGTGGAGTCACCGGTTGAGTCGCTCAACGGACGCTATGTGGCAACCGGCCCCTCGCTGCTCTCGGCCCTGCGCAAGAAGCCTCTGCTTCGCTTCTCTGCTGATGAGGCACTGATCCGCCTGCAGCGTTTCGCGCAGAAGTACGTTGCAGCGGATGCGTCACTGCACATTCCCACCGGCATGAAGACCATCAGCTCGCGAGCCTGGCTCAAACTGGTGGATCGGGTGGTGCAGAACTGCAGTTTTGGCAACGATCTGGATTCGGTTCTGGCCTTCATCAAGGATTACGAGAAATGGGTGCTCCTTGATCAGTTGCCCAACACCATGGTCGAAGCCATCGCCTTCAGTTTCCAGGACGATCCCCGCGCGGCCAAACGCAATCTGGTCTACGGCAGCAGCGAGTTCCGCAACATGCTGCGCCAGCGACCCTTGCAGAGTTGGTTCTTCCAGAGCCTCGGCGATTATTTCCATCCTCGCGCGTTGGCTTTGCCCGGGACGCTGATGTCTGCCATCAGCCTCTACCGGCGTAACGGAGGGGTCTTCTATTTCCCCGGGTTCACCGATTGCGTGAGAGCGATCCACAACTCCACTCCCTTCCGTTCGTATGTGGAGCGCATCGGATGAAGATATTTCTGATTTCCCAGGAGTCGGCAAGCGGACGGTTGTCTGAGGTAGCTGGCTATCTTTCTCAAATCGAGCTGCCGGCATCGCTGCTGACGCCAGTGGTGGTAATCGACGAACGCGAGTGGCGAGTAGAAGAGGGCGCTCAGTTGCCCTCGTTGCGCAGTTTCCAGCTGGATGACTTTCTGCACGCCCGCGGTAGCGTGGCCAACGGTGAAATCACGGCAGACGCGAATGTTGTCGGCGACAAGCTTTGTGCCACCGAGGAGTCCTGGCTTTTTATCGATCTTGGTCTGCATCACCAGACTGTCAGCAAGGATTTCATCCGCAAACTGGCGACCTTCACGTTTCTGTTCCGGGGGCTGCAAGGCCGAAGCCTGGTGCTGCTGATGCCCCGGCTGTACCTGGGTTTCATGGGGCGCTATGTGAATGAGGTGTTCAATAACGTTCCGGCGAGCTTCAGTGCGGATGATGGTGCAAGTCGTTTCAGCCTGTTCCTGCTCTCCACCGTGGTGGAAAAGCTGTACATGAGCTCCCCTGTGGTTGCCTGGCCGATATCCAAGGTCCGGCAATTGGTTCGCTTCTTCTACGAACGGCTGATTCGGGTGAAAGCATGACGACCCTCGACGACTGCACAGGAGCCACTGCATGAAGCGCAGAAGTATGGTCCTGGGCATGGGGATCGGCGTTTTTGCAGGGGCTGCTGGAGGCCTGGCCGGTTTTACGCTCGGAGTGCGAAGCACGGAAAAAAGCCTGGATCTCCAGGCCTTTCTGCAACGCAACGTGGGCGTGAAGTTCCACCACCTGCCGACTGCGTTGCTGCTCAAACTCTATTCGCGTCGACTGACGGACGCTGATCGAATGGCGCTTGTACATGACCTGGTGCACCACAACAGCGCCTTGTTCGTAGCCGATCCGTATGAGCGCTCGCTGGGCACACCCGGTTTCTACAGGGTGGTCAGCTGATGTTCGTGGAGACTCTGATCATCGGTAATGGCTTCGCTGGACGTACGGTGGCCCGCGGACTGAAAGGGCCGTGCCTGATCGTCGAGCGTGGTGAAAAATTCAATATCTTCGAGCGTCGCCAGCGCTTCATGCAAATGCAGGCGGATGATCGCCATGATGCCCTCATTCGCCGTGCCTATCTCTCCAGGCACGCGTTCAATACCCCAGAGGATCTGCCGGACGATTGCGCATCGGATTACATCCTGGTCGATGGTGGTTGCTCCAACCACTGGGGCGGCCTGAGTTTCCGTCTGACAACCAACGTCTTTGCACGCGACGCGGAGTCGTTCCGCTGGCCATTCAGCTACCAGCAGGTCGAGCCCTACTATCGTGAGGCTGAGCAGCTTCTTCGCATCAGCGCGGATCCGCGCGACCCTGATGGGCGGAACCCGCTGAGCGCCATCAAGGGCGCCAGCCACTGGCATCAGTCGTTGCAGTCCTATTTCCCGCAGGCATACATCGGTGCTCAGGCGCATAACCTGTCTGTCGCCGATACCCAGGGACAGGGGGTATGCATGGGAGCAGGGGACTGCGAACTCTGCCCAATGGACGCGAAGACCCGATCGCTGCATATCCGTAACGATGTCGAGGTGCTTAATGAGGTCATGGTCGAGCACTTGCGCTTCGAAGGTGACAAGGCGGTCGAAGCGATCTGTCAGACTCCCAAGGGGCAACTGAAAATACGCTTCGACCGAGTGGTGGTGGCTGCGCATGGCGTCGAATCGCTGAAGCTGTTGTGGAAGAGCAATCTTCCGCCGGCCACTCCTCAGGAGTTCATGGGCCACTACTATCAGGACCATGCCGTTGCCGAACTGGCCTGTTATCTGCCTGGCGCGAGGATTCCGTATTTCCAGGTCAATACTGCGGCCCAGGTGGTTATTCCTGAGCTGTCTGGCGAACTTGATGGGATCGAATACACCACGCTGGGGCTGATGACACCGCCGAGCAGTCAGGCCCTGGCTGGTTCGCTGGATATTGACAAGCTCAATGCGGGCGCCGTCGAGGAAGCGATCGCCGACCTGGCGGGGACCATGAGCCTTTACATCCTGCTGGAAGTTCCGCCTGAGTGGGATGTATCGCTCTTCTACGATGCTGGTGGAGTGCACATGGACTCCGACGGCTATCACGGTAACAAGTACCTCTACGACAAGGTCATCGAGGCTATCTACACGAAGATGCGAGCCTTGGGTGTCGTTCCGTTACTGTCGGCCGAACAGCGGCACTATCGCAATGCGTTCGGTACCCATCATCTGGTCGGGATGCTGAACATGAGCGATGGAGACAACGGGGTAGTCGATGCTGACTTCCGCCTGAAAGGAAGCGCCAATGTCTATGTCGCCGGCTCGTCTCTCTTCCCTCGCTGCGGTTCGCGAAATCCGACCGTGACCGTGGTGGCTTTGGGAATGATGCTGGCAGACAAGCTGAACGATAACGTATGAGCATCGACTCCAGCCAATTGACGGTGCTACTCCAGGGTCCGCTGCGCGAGGCCGGCGAAGATATTGCCGGTCGTGCCATCGAGTCGATTCGTGAGCATTTGCCGCGCGCGCAGATCGTGCTGTCCACTACCGACACCGGTCCAATGCCGACATACGAAGATGTGCTGGTCGTGGTGGACCACTCCGCGGTTCATCTCAATGACGTCAATGGCAATGTCAATAACGTCAACAAGCTCATTTCCAGTATGGCCAATGGCCTGGCGGTGGTGGAGCGCGAGTACTGCCTCAAGCTGCGCACCGATCATCTGGTGCTTGGGGACCGAGTGCTCTCGTTGCTGGGCGAGGGGCAGAAAGCCCAGCTCTTCGGCGAGCGAATCAGCGTCTCCAATCTCTTTCTGCGTAACCCGATCCGGTTGTCCTACCTGTTTCATCTCACCGATACCCTGCAGTTCGGCCGGACGCAGGACTTGCGCAGGCTCTGGAATATAGGCGCGCTGCCACCGGACTACGTCTATCTGAGGGACGGGCCTCGCACCAACCCGATCGGTACCTTCCAGGGCTTCACGTCGTTCCGTCTACTGCCCGAGCAGGCAATATTCCTGCGCTTTGCTCAGTTGAGCGGATTGCAACTGGACCTACCGCATATCTCCTATACGAGTTACGCGTTGTTCTGTGCCTGGGAAGACCTGCTGGCGGAGAATTTCGAGGTGCACGACTGGCATCGCTTGATGATCCTGCCGCCCAAACGCTTCCTCAGCCGCCCCTATTCGCCAGAGTCGGTCATGACCCGGAGCGAACTGCAGTCCCTGCGCAAAAGACGCGCGCCGCGGCAACGGGCGCTGCGCTACGCCCATCTGCTGATCAACAAATACCTGCTTTGCTGGTTCCGGCGCCGCTGGCTTGTCTCTGTCGCTTCACTGCTGTTGTTCTCGCTGTCTTCGGAGATCGCGATGAACGCGCGGGAGCTGTATCGGCGCCTGACTGGTGCCCGGCGGGTCTGAAGCGAACCCTCTACTCAAGTTGATAACAATCCCCTCAGGAGTCACTTTCATGAACAAACTGTTTCTCGTTGGCGCGGCATTGCTTGCCCTGGCTGGTTGCGACAAGCCTGCCGACGAGCCTGCAAAGACCGTCGCGAAGCCGTCGGTAGCCAGCGTTCCTCAGCAGAACGGCCAATACCTGCGCTTCAATCAGTTGGCTGACGGCGAGACTCGCCTGGAAGCTCATCGCATCGTCGGCAAGGTGGTGAAGGTAATCAGTGGTTATCCGGGTTTCGCTGTCGATCCGGGTAAGTTTCCGGATGTCAGCCCTCTGGTCGTGCGGATCAAGGACTGTGGCGTCATCACTTTCCGCAAGTCCGCCAGTGGCGCTGACGGAATGTCGGCTGAGCGCACCGATGTCAGCGGCTTCAATGACCTGTGCCCCATCCAGAACCTCGATGGCACCTGGACGCCGCTGACGGCAGGTATCTGATGTCGGCTGGCGTCAGCTTGCCATGAAGGTCCTGCACTTCTACAAGACTTTCGGCCTGGAGCAATACGGCGGTGTCGAGATGTTCATTCGGCACCTGACCCATGCAACCTCGATCCAGGGTTGCCAGAACACTGTGCTGTCGCTCGCAAAGGAGCCGATGAAGCCAGTGACGACGTCCAGTTTTCGTCTGGTCCAGGCCAAGCAGGATCTGCATATCGCATCGACTGGGTTTTCCTGGTCCTCTCTGGGCGCGTTTGCGCGCCTGGCTGAGCAGGCCGACGTCATTCACTACCATTTCCCCTGGCCGTTCATGGATCTCGTCCATCTCCTCAAGGGGTTGGGCAAGCCGAGCGTGGTGACCTACCACTCCGACATCGTCCGGCAGAAGGTGCTGTTGCAGCTCTACCGTCCGCTGATGCGGGCGTTCCTGGGGCGGGTGGACGCGATTGCCGCCACCAGCCCCAATTACCTGGAAAGCTCAACGGTTCTCCAGAGCTATCAGGATAAGGCCTGCTCCATTCCCATCGGCCTGGAGCAAGACCTCTATCCGCGCCCGGACGTTACCGAGGTCGCTCGACTGCACCGCCAGTTCGGCGAGCGCTTCTTCCTGTTCGTCGGGGTGTTGCGTTACTACAAGGGCCTGCACTACCTGCTCGAAGCGATGCGATCAGCTCCTTGGCCGCTGCTGATCGTCGGTGCCGGTCCGATGGAGCAGGAACTCATGCAGATGGCCAAGGAGCACGGCCTGAACAACGTGCATTTCCTCGGGCAGGTCAGCGAGCAGGAAAAGATAGATCTGATGTGCGCCTGCTATGGCGTAATTTTCCCCTCGCACCTTCGCTCGGAAGCCTTCGGTATCGGCTTGCTGGAGGGCGCGATGATGGGCAAACCGTTGATCTGCAGCGAAATCGGTACCGGCACCAGCTTCATCAATCAGCACGAAGAAACCGGCATCGTTGTCCCGCCGGCTGATGCTAGGGCGTTGCGCCAGGCCATGCAGACGCTATGGGACGACCCGGTACTGGCAGAGCGTTATGGGCGAGCTGCTCGATCGCGCTTCCTGAGCACCTTCACTGCCAGGGGGATGGGTGAAGCTTATAGCGAGCTCTATGCTCAAGTGGCAGGCCGGCAGGCCGACCGATAGAAAAACGCCCGGCATCCTGCCGGGCGTTTTCGTTTCGCTTCGAACGCTTACTGCTGATGCAGCTTCCACGCATCCCCGTGGGGAGCGGTGCCTTTGTCGTACGGGCGGAACAGGGTCATGTAGGCCAGGCCCAGCAGGATCACGATGCCGCCCACCAGGATGATCCCGTAGTTCAGGTACCAAGGTGCATCCGGCGTACGGGGCCAGGACATGTTGATGATCGCCAGCACACCATAGGTCAGCGCCAGGACGTTCACGATCCACCCCCAGTTGCCCAGGGTGAAGGCGCCGCTCGGCTTCCAGCCGCGCAGGCGGGCGAACAGGGCGCCGCCAACGATCATCTGGAACGACAGGTAGATACCGATGGCGGCGAAGCTCACCACCATGGCGATGGCGTTCTGCAGGTAGAAGCCGGCGCAGACGATCACGGACGGGATCACGCCGCAGGCGATCAGCGCCGCGACCGGCACGTGGGTGTTGGGCGACAGGCGCTTGAGCAGGCCGCTGCCCATCACCATCTCGTCGCGGGCGTAGGAGTAGAGCAGGCGGCTGGCGGCGGCCTGCAGGCTGAGCACGCAGGAAACGAACGAGACGATGATCACCGCCATCACCAGGCGCGCGCCGGTTACACCGAAGGCGTTGTCGAGGATGGTGGTCATCGGGTCTTTATCCGCGCCGGAGATCACTGCAGCCATGTCCGGTACCGCGAGGATCAGCGCCAGGGCGGCGAAGATGGCTGCGCCGCCGCCGATCCAGATGGTCATGCGCATGGCCTTGGGAATCCGCCGGCTGGGGTTCGGGGTTTCCTCGGCGACGTCACCGCAGGCCTCGAAGCCGTAGTAGAGGAACATGCCGGCCAGCGAGGCGGTCAGGAAGGCGGGCCAGTAGCTGCCGTCGATGCGGATGTCGAAGGTGTTGAACAGCACCGAGAAGGGCTGGTGGCGTTCGAAGATCAGCAGGTAGGTGCCGATCACCAGCGCGCCCAGCAGCTCGCAGATGAAGCCGAACATCGCCACGCGGGCCAGCAGCTTGGTGCCGGACAGGTTGAGCAGGGTGGCGATCACCGTCAGCGCGAGGGCGACGAAGGTATTGGTCACCGGCGTTGACTCGAAGCCGAGCAATGTCGCGATGTACGGGCCGGCGCCCAGGGCCACGGCGGCGATGGTCACGCACAGCGACACCGAGTAGATCCAGCCGACCATCCAGGCCCAGCGCTTGCCCACCAGGCGTCGGGCCCAGGGATAGACGCCGCCGGAGATGGGGAACTGCGAGACGACTTCGCAGAAGATCAGGCACACCAGCATCTGCCCGATGCCCACCAGCAGGTAGGACCAGAACATCGGCGGGCCGCCGGCGGCCAGGCACAGGCCGAACAGGGTGTACACGCCGACCACCGGCGAGAGGTAGGTGAAGCCCAGGGCGAAGTTCTGCCAGAGGGTCATGCTGCGTTCGAAATTGGAGGTGTAGCCCAGCGCGCGGAGTTGCTCCGCGTCGCGGTCCAGGGCGGCGCCTGGCTGGATCGAGCTGTTCATCGTGGGTGTCCTGTCTGAGGTTTTCGCGTCGGCAGCCAATCGGGTGCAACGGAAAGCGTTGTTGTTATTGTTCGGCGCGCGGGTTCAGCCGCGCGCCGTCTTGCTCCAAACCTCTCGTTTCCGGATCGCGTTACAGCTTGATCCAGGTCGCCTTCAGCTCGGTGTACTTGTCGAAGGCGTGCAGCGACTTGTCGCGACCGTTGCCCGACTGCTTGAAGCCGCCGAAGGGCGCGGTCATGTCGCCGCCGTCGTACATGTTCACCCACACGCTGCCGGCGCGCAGGGCGCGGGCGGTGAGGTGGGCCTTGGAGATGTCGCGGGTCCAGACCGCCGCCGCCAGCCCATACGGGGTGTCGTTGGCGATGCGGATCGCTTCGTCGGCGTCCTCGAACTCGATGACCGAGAGCACCGGGCCGAAGATTTCCTCGCGGGCGATCTTCATCGCGTTGCTCACGCCGTCGAACAGGGTCGGCTCGACGTAGGTGCCGCCTGTTTCCTCCAGCACGCGCTTGCCGCCGGTGAGGATCTTGGCGCCTTCGTCCTGGCCGGCCTGGATGTAGCCCAGCACCTGCTCCAGCTGGCGGCCGTCGACCAGGGCGCCGACGTTGGTTTCCGGGTCCAGCGGGTGGCCGGCTTTCCAGCCCTTGAGGGCCTCGACCACCAGCGGCAGGAATTTCGCCTTGATCGACTTCTGCACCAGCAGGCGCGAGCCGGCGGTGCACACTTCGCCCTGGTTGAAGGCGATGGCCGCGGCGGCGGACTCAGCGGCGGCCTGCAGGTCCGGCGCGTCCTCGAAGACGATGTTCGGGCTCTTGCCGCCGGCTTCCAGCCAGATGCGCTTCATGTTCGATTCGCCGGCATAGACCATCAACTGCTTGGCGATCTTGGTGGAGCCGGTGAACACCGCGGTATCCACGTCCATATGCAGAGCCAGGGCCTTGCCGACGGTGTGGCCGTAGCCCGGCAGCACGTTCAGCACGCCGGCGGGAATGCCCGCTTCGATGGCCAGCTGGGCGATGCGGATGGCGGTCAGCGGCGAGCGCTCGGACGGCTTGAGGATCACCGAGTTGCCGGTGGCCAGTGCCGGGCCGAGTTTCCAGGCGGCCATCATCAGCGGGAAGTTCCACGGCACGATGGCGGCGACCACGCCCACCGGCTCGCGGGTGACCAGGCCTAGCTGGTCATGGGAGGTGGCGGCCACTTCGTCGTAGACCTTGTCGATGGCCTCGCCACTCCAGCGCAGGGAGTCGGCGGCGCCCGGCAGGTCGACGTTCAGCGAATCGCCGATGGGCTTGCCCATGTCCAGGGTTTCCAGCAGCGCCAGCTCCTCGGCGTGCTCTTCCAGCAGGGCGGCAAAGCGGATCATCACGGCCTTGCGGGTGGCCGGCGCTTCACGCGACCAGACGCCGGAATCGAAGGTGCTGCGGGCGCTCTGTACGGCGCGCTCGGCGTCGGCATCGCCGCAGCTGGCGACCTTGGCCAGCAGGCGGCCGTCCACCGGGCTGATGCAATCGAAGGTCTCGCCGGAGGCGGCGGCAAGGTACTCGCCCTGGATGAAGGCGCGGCCCTCGATCTTCAGGGCCTTGGCGCGGGCTTCCCATTCGGCGCGGGTTGGCTGGCTCATGCGTATCGCTCCTCGTTCTTCCTGTTGTTGGCGGAGACGGCCTGCGGACCGTCGCTGGCAAATACATTTGAAACCATATCTTATGTTTTCCAGGTTGCCAATACAGGTCGAAAAATGAGCGTCTGAAAGGGGTTTTCGTGGCAAAAGACCTTGCTGAAAGTCCGGAAAGCGATTTAAAAATATGGAGACATAGTTTTCGCGAAGCCACAGCCGGGCTTGCCGGTAGACTTCGCCATCGACACCAGAACAGAACGCCAGAACAGGAATATTCCGCGCAGGACGCCTCCGCGCCCCTCGCACTGTTGCCTATGAACGAATTCAGGAAAGTCCGCCCCGCCAGTTTCATGCGCCTGCGCCAGGAAGGGCGCACCGAGGAAGTCGCGCGCCGGCTGGTGGAAATGGTCGACCTCGGCCTCTACGCCGAAGGCGAGCAACTGCCCAGCGAAAGCGAGCTGGCGATGCAGTTCGGCGTCGCCACCGTGACCCTGCGCGATGCCCTGGCGGAGCTGCGCGAACGCGGCGTGATCGAGACCCGGCGCGGGCGCAACGGCGGCAGTTTCGTCTGTTCGCCGCAGCACACGTCCGAGGACGCCCTGCTGGGGCAGCTGCGCCAGATGAGTGCGCTGGAGCTGCGTGATCTGGGCGACGAGCATGTCGCCATCGCCGGCGCTGCCGCGCGCCTCGCCGCGCAGCGCTCCACCTCCGATGAGCAGGCGCGCATCGCCCAGTACCTCGATGCGTTGGCGAGTGCCACCACCCGGCAGGAACAGCGCCGCGCCGATGCGCGCTTCCATATCGAGATCGCCGTCGCCGCCCAGTCGGTGCGCCTGACCCACGCGGAGACGCGCCTGCAGGCGGAAATCGGCGAATGGCTGTGGCTGCCGGTGGAAGGCTTCCCGGGCGCCGCGGTCATCGAACAGGAGCACCGCGCGATCCTCGAAGCGATCAGCGCCGGTGACTCGAACCTGGCCGGCGCGCTGGCCGAGGCGCACGTCACCCGTGGCATCAAGCGGCTGATCAACCTGCGCCTGAGCCTGCTGGCCGAAGACGGCTGACTGGCACAGCGCTTGCTGCTTTCACGGCGCGGTCGAGCGAGCGCATTGACTGATTTTCTGATCCGACTCTGCGAGCCTCTCTGGCCCGCCCTTGAGCAAGAACAACGACAAGAACAGCGAGGCCCCGGTCATGTCCAGCGATCAACCCACGGATGAGCTCCAGCGCTGCGCCCAGCGCATCGACGCTTCCATCCGTAACGTTTTCCAGCGCCTCGACGAGCTGGCCGGAGAGGTCGTGGCGATCTGGCGCACGCTGGCGGAGGAGGGCAAACGCCCGTCCTCGAAGGACCTTGGCACCCTGCGCCCGCGCATTCAGCACGACCTCACCGATGACGGCACGCGCCTGCACGGCACCGGCGTGGTGATCGAGCCGGGCGAGCTGGCCGACCAGGAGATGTACCTGGAGTGGTGGTACCACGGCCGTGGCGACAAGGTCGTGCCCATGAGCCTGAACTTCAACCGGCGTAGCGAGAGCTTCTACAACTACCTCAACATGCCGTGGTTCTCGCGCCCGCGCACCAGCGGCCAGCCCTCGGTGGTCGGGCCCTTCGTCGACCTCTACGGCACCGACCTGTACATCCTCGCCTTCTCCGTGCCGATCCAGGTGGACGGCCGCTTCATCGGCGTCGCCGCCGCTGACATTGCCCTGCACGAGTTCGAGGGCGTGCTGTTGGGCAGCCTGATGCAGATGGGCCATGAGGCCCTGGTGGTGAATGGCGAAGGGCGAGTTGTCGCAGCCAATACCGCCAACTGGTTCACCGGCGACCTCGCCCGGCGCACGCTGGGGCGTGATGCGCAGGGGCGCGAGCAGGAGCTGGCGGCGTCCTTCTCGCACTGGGCGGTCATTGAGCGACCGTTGAACCGTCGTCTTGCCGGCGCCGCCTGAGGCTGCCAAACGCTGCGTAAACGGCTAGGCTAGGGCGGTTTCCTCATCGACGGATACCGCCATGAGCCAGTCGCTCGACACCCTCTCCGACTTCGAACCCCTGAGTGCAACGGATGCCCGCGTTCTCGGGTGCCTGATCGAAAAGCAGCTCACCACCCCCGAAGCCTACCCGCTGACCCTCAACGCATTGGTCACCGCGTGCAACCAGAAGACCAGCCGCGACCCGGTAATGAACCTCACGCCCGGTCAAGTTGGCCAGTCCCTGCGTCATCTGGAAGGGCGCGAAATGACCCGTCTGGTGATGGGCAGTCGTGCCGACCGCTGGGAGCAGCGGCTGGACAAGGCGCTGGAACTGGTCAAACCACAGGTCATCCTGCTCGGCCTGCTGTTCCTGCGCGGCCCGCAGACCCTCAACGAACTGCTCACGCGCAGCCAGCGCATGCACGACTTCGACGACACCGAGGAGGTCCGTCACCAGCTCGAGCGTCTCGCTGGCCGTGGCATGGCCCTTCAGTTGGAACGCCTGAGCGGCCAGCGAGAAGACCGCTACATGCACCTGCTGGGCACCGAGGAAGACCGCGAGGCTGCCATTGCCGCCAGCGGTAGCCGTGCCTCCAGCGAGCGCAGCGACGGTGGTGGTCATGACGAGGGCCGTCTGGTCGAACTGGAAGGCCGCATTGCGGCTCTTGAAGAGCGCCTCGCGCTACTGGAAATGGGCATCTCCCGAGACTGAGTCGGAAGATTCCTCCGACAGGCCGACCAAGGTCGGCCTGCTCGCCTGCTAATACAGCGTTAACATTTGTCCCCGATAGTCATGCTTGCCCCCGCTTTACCCCGGAGTACCCCATGAGTCGCAAACCCTCCCAGGCCCAGTTGAGCGCCGTGCTCAGCCAGCTCACGGAAACCGACTTCAAATCCCTTGGCGATCTCACCGGCCCCCGCGAAGCCAATCTCTTCGCCATCCGCGAACTGTTCCGCCAGGGACTGATCAAGGGTGTGCTGATCGACGATCCCTTCGGCGCTGCGGACGAAGACGGTCCGCTGCTGTGCAACGCCGAACGTCTGCGCCTGCGCAAACCGTGCGTGGAGAGGGTAGTGGAAGAGCACGTCGAACCGTTGATGCCACGGCTGGGGTTCCTGACGCTCTAGGCAAATCGCGGGCAAGAAAAAAGGCGCTGGGCTTGAGGCTCAGCGCCTTTTTTTCCAATCTGCCACCTGAGTAATGTCAGTCGCTCGGCGAGTTTTTATTCTCAAGGGTTCATGCGGGAACGACTTTTTGCTCGGTAGTATCTTTTTTCTCTGGAGCTGCTTTCCCGCTTCTGAGGAATGGAAGCTCTATCCAACGATAGCTGGCATAGGCAGCAGCAAAGACCAGGGTTACGGCGCAGAACGTTATCAAAATGAATTGCAGGGGGGACGCCGAAGTCCCTACTAATGTTGCCTTGAGAGCATAGCCTGTCAGCATGAGCACTGGTGCGTGCATCAAATAGATGCTGTAGCTGATATCGCCGAGGCCTGTGAGCGGACGGATTGAAAGTATCCTGGGCTTGGCGATTACGATCGAAGCAAACAGCACAGAGGAGATAATGAAGCGCTCGAATCCATAGGCTTTGAAATCAAGTGACAGCGATGCAAATGTGGCCAATATGGCGGCTGCTGCTGCTGTCTTCCGGATCAGAAGCGATACTGCAATGTTTCTTAGAAACTTTGCACAAAGGGCTCCGGTCAGGAAGTAACCGGAGAACGTCGTTTTACTGTAAGCAATTTCATATGCCAATGCTGCGAGCGCAATGCACAGCGCCGTGCTCTCACTGCGTTTGGTGCTGCACGCCCAGACGATGAAGGGGAATGCCAGGTAGAATTTTATCTCGTAAGTTAACGTCCAGATGACGGAGAAAAAGCGATCAATCTCTATGCCAAGCGCATAGAGATTATTGCCATTTCCTTTGAACCCAAAGAAGAGCATGTCGATGAGGTGATTAATCTGGACAGGTTTGAAGGCTGACCAGTTACCCAGGGCAAGAATGAGAGACGTGCCTAGTATGAAACTGACGAAATAGGCTGGAACCAGGCGTCTGATGCGCGATCGGTAGAATGTATTCCAGTTGAATCCTTCCGGCCTGGAGTAAAGTTGGCCGAAAAACAGAAATCCCGTGATACAAAAGAATATCTGTACCCCCAGCGAACCATAGTTCTCTCTGAGTGGGAAGTCGAAGGTGTAGTTCGAGCCTTGTGCGGCTAACCGCCATGCATGGGTTGCCACGACAGATATCGCAGCGAGTCCTCTGACGCCATCGATATACTCATCTCTGCCGGCGGCATTCGAGCCGTCAGGGCCTCTTCTGAAAAAAATAAATGCGAGGAGGAGAAAAAATGAATATACGAGTAAAGGAAGGTACTGCTGGATGAACATTGAATTCCCTATGTGATTCCGTGGGAGGCGATCGCTCCTGGTTCGTAAGCTCTCGGCAAGATACTGAAGCGCGGGGACTGTACAGGCGCAGGTCAGCGTAAGCAACAAGCGCTACCAGTTGCTGCTTGCAGCCATTGGCGAATAGGTACAGATGGTTTCCGTCCTTAGAAGTCCCGCCGTCGTTATGGGGCGCTCGATCCGTCGGAGACGGTTGCCCCCAGTCGAGTCACCTCTATCGACTGAAGTTGTCATTAAGCTGGCATTCCCCAGCTAGAACAGCCCATTCAGGCACAAAAAAGGCACTTAGCATTAAGCATAAGCGCCTGATTTGTAAGGGTTGTTTGGTGGAGCCGGGGGGATTTGAACCCCCGTCCGCCAGTTCTCCGCTGTCGGTTCTACATGCTTAGCCATCTCTATTAGGTTAACTCCTTGCGGCCCGAGTGGCAGGGCGCTTGGAGCGAGCTGTATGAGTTTTAGCCGTTACGTCTACAGCGAACTTGGCGGCGATCCTGTTCTATATGACAGACCTAATCTTCGGGTTTACAGGCATCCCCTAGGGTCTGCTAGCGGCACTTAGGCTGCTAGGGCGTAGTTGTCGTCGTTGGCAACTATAAAGTTGTGGCAGCTGATTTACGAGAACTGTCACCTACTCGGCATGCCCCTCGAGTTTTGTTACCGGCGTCGAATCCTAATCGGCCCCAAAACCTGTCAAGGTCGAGATCCATTCTACGGGAAAGCCGCCCCGATAGCCACCCGGGGCGGCGCAAGCCGTTGTCAGCTCAGGAATTTCAGCACGGCTTCGGCCACGGCCTCGGAGGATGCGGGGTTCTGCCCAGTTATCAGGCCGCGGTCCACCTCGACGTGGCTCTGCCAGTCCGGGCCCTTGCTGTAGCGGGCGCCGTTGGCCTTGAGCATGTCCTGGACGAGGAAGGGCACCACGTCGGTGAGGCCGACAGCGTCCTCCTCGCTGTTGGAGAAGCCGGTGACGTGCCGGCCCTGTACCAGCGGCCGGCCGTCGAGCCCGCGCGGGTGACGGAACACGGCCGGGGCGTGGCAGACGGCGGAGACGGTCTTGCCGCTGGAGTGGAAGGCTTCGATCAGCGCCACCGAGGTGCGGTCCTCGGCCAGGTCCCAGAGCGGGCCGTGGCCACCGGGGTAGAACACGGCGTCGTAGTCGTCGGCCTTCACTTCGCTGAGCTTCACGGTGCTGGCCAGCGCGGCCTGGGCGTCGCCGTCCTGGCGGAAGCGCAGGGTGGCCGGGGTCTGCGCGCCTTCCTCGTCGCTCTTGGGGTCGAGCGGCGGCTGGCCGCCCTTGGGCGAGGCCAGGGTCAGGCTGGCGCCGGCATCCTTGAACACGTAGTAGGGCGCGGCGAACTCCTCGAGCCAGAAGCCGGTTTTCTTGCCGGTGCTGCCCAGCTGGTCGTGGGAGGTCAGGACTACCAGGATTTTCATGCTCACTCCTTCGGCGTATCGCTAGTCGTGCGGCTGCCGCCGAAACGGCAGCCCGGACTGTCAGTGTAGGCAATGAGCCGTCTGCGTCAGCGCGACAGGGTGATACCCAGATAGGCGGCGTACAGCACGCCGTTGAGCATCAGTACCCAGATCGGCAGGCCGCCGCCGCGCTGGGCGTTGATTCGTAGCCAGAGCGCTGCGCCGAGGGTCACCAGCACGCCGGTGAGCACTTCGATTCGCGGCTGCCAGGGCGTGAGCAGGATGCCGATCGCGGGCAGCAGGGTGCCCTGGAAGACCATGGCGCCGCTGATGTTGCCGAAGGCCAGGGTATCCTTGCCGCGGCGTACCCAGAGGATGCTGTTGATCTTCTCCGGCAGTTCGGTGGCGATGGGGATGATCAGCAGCGACAGCAGCAGCGCGGAAATACCCAGGATGTGCGACAGGCCTTCCACACCATGGATGAAGCCCTTGGCGCCCAGCACCAGCAGCGCCAGGCCCAGCAGCAGCTGCAGCAGGATGGTGGCGAGGTTGGTCGGCAGGCCGATGCGCGACAGGTACATATGGTGGTCGGCTTCGGTGCCGTGGCCGTCTTCCACCAGGCTTTGCGAGGCGCGGATGGTCAGCGTGATGTAGCCGATATAGGTGAGCATCAGCAGTACGCTGAGGGCGACGCGCACGGAGTGCAGTTCAGCCGGGACGAACATGGCGATGGTGGCGAAGCTGAAGGCGACCAGGAAGAAGTTCAGGTCGCGCTGCATGCCCGTGCGCTCGGGACGGATGCGCCCGAACAGGCCGCGCGCGCGCCAGGCGGCGAGCGCCATGAGGCAGGTGGACAAGGTAGAGAGCATCAGCGGTGCGCCGAGGATCGCGCCGACGCCGACTTCCTCATTGAGGTTGACGTTGCTGGTACCGGCGAACAGGGCCAGCAGAGGAATCAGGGTTTCCGGCAGGGCGGTGCCGATGGCGGCGAACAGCGAACCGGTAACGCCTTCGGAGATGCCCAGGCGCTCGCCGAAGTGTTCCAGCGCGTTGGTGAAGAGTTCGGCGGCGATCAGGATCACCAGCAGCATGCCGAGCAGTTCGAGGATGAAGGTCAGCATGCGCGCAGCTCCAGAGGGATGGAGCAAAGGGTGGGGTGGTGCATCACGGTGAAGCTCCCGGCCGGTGTAAGTACCCATGACCACGCATCTCCCCGGCCGTTGCGGAGATCACGTGGTCAAAGGTCTTGCCAGGCAAAACTGCTGACGACGCCATGGCCTGCGGGCCAAGTGTGTTGACGTCGCCCCCGTTCGTCGAACGGTCGGCTACTCCCCAATGACGCCGCGCATTCTAGCGGATCGGGCGAGCAGCTCAACCCATGGGTTACCAGGTATCGATCAGTGGACGCTTTTTCCCCTGGCGCGGTACGGGCTTCGGCGTCGATGCCAGGCCGCGCAGCAACCAGCGACGGGTATCGGCCGGGTCGATGACGTCGTCGATTTCCAGGTAGCTCGCCATGTTCAGCCCCTTGCCGTTGCGGTAAGCGGCGGCGACCAGTTTGTCGAACAGCTTCTGCCGCTCCTGCGGGTCTTCAATCGCGGCCAGCTCTTTGGCGTAGCCGAGGCGGATCGCTCCCTCCAGCCCCATCGCGCCGAACTCGCCGCTGGGCCATGCGACCGTGAACAGCGCGGCGTGGAAGCTGCCGGCGGCCATGGCCTGCGCGCCGAGGCCATAACCCTTGCGCAGGACCACGGTGAAGAACGGCACGCTGAGGCTGGCGGCGGTGACGAACATGCGCGAGACGTGGCGCACGGTGCCGGTCTTCTCCGCTTCCGGGCCGACCATGAAGCCGGGGGTGTCGCACAGCGAAATGATCGGCAGGTCGAAGGCGTCGCACAGCTGCATGAAGCGTGCGGCCTTGTCGCCGGCCTCGGCGTCGATGGCGCCCCCCAGGTGCATGGGGTTGTTGGCGATCAGGCCGAACGGCTTGCCTTCGATACGCACCAGCGCGGTGACCATCCCGGCGGCGAAGTGACGGCGCAGTTCCAGCACCGAGCCGCTGTCGGCCAGTTGCTCGATGACCTGGCGGATGTCGTAGACCCGCAGGCGATTCTCCGGCACAGCATGGCGCAACAGGCGCTGGTCGGCGCACTGCCAGTCTGCGCTGTCGCCCTGGAAGTAGGCGAGGTACTGGCGGGCGATGCGGGTGGCTTCGACCTCGTCTTCCACCAGTACGTCGATCACGCCATTGGCGCTCTGCACGTCGCTGGGGCCGACTTCCTCGGGAGCGAACCTGCCCAGGCCGCCGCCTTCGATCATTGCCGGGCCGGCCATCCCCAGGCTGGTATCGCGGGTGGCGATGATCACGTCGCAGCAGCCCAGCAGCGCAGCGTTGCCGGCGAAGCAGCGACCGGAGACCACGCCCACCAGCGGCACCAACCCGGAGAGCCGCGCGAGGCCGACGAAGCTCATGTTGTCCAGCCCGGCCACGCCGACGAAATCCGTGTCGCCCGGACGCCCACCGCCGCCTTCCGCGTAGAGCACCAGCGGGATGCGCCACTGCTCAGCGAGGTGCAGCATGCGGTCGGTCTTCTTGTGGTTCATCACGCCCTGGGTGCCGGCGAACACCGTGTAGTCGTAGGCCAGCACCAGGCAGCGCGCCTTCTCCTCGCCGAACTGCGCGGCGTTGATGCTGCCCAGTCCGCTGACCAGACCGTCGGCCGGGCTGCTGGCAATCAGTTCCTCGACGCTGCGGCGACGGCGCTGGGCGGCGATGGCCAGGGCGCCGTACTCGATGAAGCTGCCGTCATCAAGCAGGTCGGCGAGGTTCTCGCGGGTGGTGCGCTTGCCGATCCGGTGGCGCTTGGCGACGGCGTCCAGGCGACGCTCGTCGAGGCCGATGGCGTGGCGTTCGAGCACTTCGGCGAGGTCGGCGCGGATAGCGTCGAGATCAATCGCTGCGCTGCTTTCATCGTGCTGCGCTTCGATCTCCGCCGGCTCGACGAACAGCAGCGCGTCGCCCTCGCCGAGACTGTCGCCGGGGGTGGCGGCGAGGCTGTGGACGATGCCACTGGCGCTGGCTTTTACCTCGAATTCCATCTTCATCGCCTCGACCACGGCGATGGTCTGGCCCTGGGCAACGGCGTCGCCAGTAGCCACGTTCAGGCTGACCAGCACGCCGGCGCTGGGCGTGGCGAGAGGGAGGCAGCCGGCCGGCGCTTCGCTGCTGCGCTGGGCTTGTGTGGTGGCGCCGGCATGGCTGAAGAAGCGATGCGGGTGCGCGTGCTCCTGTGCGCCCAGCAGCGTGGGCAGGTGTTCTTCGATGTAGCGAGTGGTGACCTGGTTGTCCGCGACCGCGCTCTGGCGCAGCAGATTGAGCAGCAGCGGGATGTTGCTTGCCACGCCTTCGAGACGGAATTCGCAGAGGGCGCGATAGGCGCGCTGCACCAGCTGCGGATAACTGCCGTTGCCGTGGACGATCAGCTTGGCCAGCAGCGAGTCGTAGCCGGCACTGTTGCGGTAGCCGGCGTAGCCGTAGCCATCCACGCGCAGGCCGGGGCCACTGGGCGGCTCGTAGGCGCTGAGGGTGCCGCAGGCGAGGTGGGGCGTGCCGTCGCTGGCAAGCGTTTCCAGGTTGATCCGCAGCTGCAGGGCGTGGCCGCGCGGCGCGGGAATCTCCGCCTGGGTCAGGTTCAGCTCGGCGAGGCTGGCGCCATCGGCAATGCGCAGTTGCGCCTGGACCAGGTCGACGCCGGTCACTGCTTCGGTGATGGTGTGTTCCACCTGCAGGCGCGGGTTGGCTTCCATGAATACGAAGTCGCCGCTGTCTTCGTCGAGCAGGAACTCGAAGGTGCCCAGACCGCGATAGTTCACTGCTTCGGCCAGCCGCACGGCGGCAGCGAGAATGGCGCCGCGCAGGCGCGGGTGCAGGTTGGGGCTGGGAGCTATCTCCAGCAGCTTCTGGTTGCGCCGCTGCAGGGTGCAGTCGCGCTCCCCCAGATGGCTGACGACGCGGCCGTCGCCGATCACCTGCACCTCGATGTGGCGGGCGCGCTGGATCAGGCGTTCGACGTAGAGCCTGTCATTGCCGAAGGCCGCGCGGGCTTCGGCCTGGCAGCGGGCGTAGGCGTCGGCGATCTCCTCGGCGCTGCGCACCGCGCGCATGCCACGACCGCCGCCGCCAGCGAGGGCCTTGATCATCATGCCGGCGCCGGCAGGCAGTTCGCGGAAGAAGCGTTCGGCATCTTCCAATGAGGTGGCACTGTTGCTGCCGGCGGCCAGCGCCACGCCGTGATCACGAGCGAGGTCGCGGGCGCGGGCCTTGTCACCGAAGACGTCGAGTACTTCCGCCGAAGGGCCGACGAAGGTGAGTCCGGCGCTTTCGCAGCGGCGGGCGAAGCCGGCGTTCTCGGAAAGGAAGCCATAGCCTGGATGCACCGCATCGCAGCCCTGGGCCAGGGCGATGTCGATGATCTGCTGCTGGTCGAGATAGGCACTGGCGCCACGTCCTTTCAGGGCCGCGGCCTGGTCGGCCTGTCGAGTGTGCAGCGAGGCTGCGTCGTCCTCGGCGAAGATCGCCAGCGTCTGGATACCCAGCTCGGCGGCGGCGCGGGCAATGCGGATGGCGATCTCGCCACGGTTGGCGATGAGCAGGCGGGTGACGGGCATGGCGATTCCGGTTGTGGTTCTTGTGGTCGGCAATCGCACCATCTTAGGCGGGCGAGGAGGGTGGGGAATCAAGTACGGCGTCGCGAATGGCGCAGGCTTAGTGGGCCTTATGAGCGGTGACCGGCCTGGAGCCGGCCACCGCGTGCGGGATCACCCGTTGGCTCCGCCGTCGCCGGCGTTTTTCTTCAGCAGCTGCAGGGCTTTTTCGGTCTGCGCAATGCAGGCCTTTGTGTCACCCGCGGCCTGGGCCTGGGCGGCCTTTTCCTGCAGGCGCATGGCCTGTTCCTGGGCCTGGGTGTTGTTGGTGACGGTTTTCACCGCGTCATCGACTTTCTGCAGATTGTCGCTGCACAGGTCGGCGGCAAAAGCCGGCGACGCCAGCAGGGCGGCTGTAATGAGCAGGGCGGCACGTTTCATGGCAGTACTCCTGTCAACTTGACCGTTGTCGCGGACCGAACGAGCGGGCCGTACAGGGTGGACTGCCACCATTCACGCGGGGTTCAGAGAATCGGCCCGGCGGTTGTCGGGAGTTCGACGCAGACGCCCAGGCCGGCGCCGTCCAGCCCCTCGTGCAGGGAAATGCGCCCGTGGTGGATTTCCACGATGCGCTTGACGATGGGCAGGCCCAGACCGCTGCCGTTGCTGCTGGCGACGCTGGGGCTGCGGTAGAAGCGGGTGAAGATCGCTGCCTGTTCGGCCGCCGCCACGCCGGGGCCGCTGTCGCGCACCCAGAGGGTCAGTCGGTCGCTCGCACTCTCCAGGCTGACGGCCACGCGGCCGCCTTCGGGGGTGTAGCGCAGGGCATTGCCGACCAGGTTGGTGAGCATCAGCCCGAGCCACGCCGCTACGCCCCGCAGCGTGACCTCCTGGCTATCGAGGGTCAGTTCGATCTGCTTGTCGATGGCCTGTGGCGCGAGATCGGCGATGGTGTCTTCGGCCAGCAGGCGCAGGTCCACCGGGGCGAAGATTTCGTGCAGCTCTTCGGCGTCGAGCCGCGCCAGCAGGAGAATCTGCTCCATCAGCGCGCTGATCCGTTCGACGCTGCGGCTGACCTGCTGCAGCCCGTGGGCGTGGGCGGCCGGGTCGGACGAGCGCAGCGCCACCTGGGCGTGGGTGCGCAGGCTGGCCAAAGGCGTACGGATTTCGTGGGCGGCGTCGCTGGTCAGCCGGCGCTCGGCTTCCATCGCCGAGTGCAGACGTTCCAGCAGCAGGTTCAGTTCGTTGACCAGGCTGTGCACCTCCACCGGTGCGCGGCTCAGGGCCAGCGGGTGGAGGCTGTGGGCGCCGCGCTGGTGCACCTGTTCGATCAGGCCGCGCAACGGCGCAAGGCCCTGGCGGACGCCGAACCACACCAGTACGCCGAACAGCGGCAGGGCCAGCAGCAACGGGAAAAGGGCGCTGAACAGCAGCAGGTGCAGGGTCTTGTGGCGGTAGTGCAGGTCCTCGAAGACCCAGATGCGCACCTCGTCGGTCCCCGTCGTGGCCATGTGCAGCACGCGCCAGTTGACCCCGCCGCTGAGCAGGTCGGAGAAGCCTGGCGGCTGCGCCTCGATTCCTCTGGGCGGCTTGTGGGTGGCCAGCAGCGGTTGGCCGCGGTACCAGACGGCATAGCCGAGTGTGGCTTCGCGGCGAATCAACGGCAGCCCTTCGATGGCCTTGCGGCTGCGCGCGAGGATTTCCATGGCGTCACTGGACTGCGGGTCTATTGCGTCGGCGACATCGATCAGGCTCAGGGCTGCCTGGCCGAAGTCGATCATGTCCTGGTCGTAGAGGCGGTTCACCTGCTCGCGGGTCAGGTGGTAGGTGAACAGGCCGGCGACCAGCCACAGCAGGGAAACACCGCCGATCAGTGTCAGCAGCAGGCGCCGGCTGATGGAGCCGGCGCGGCGGGGCGTGCCGCTCAAGCTCGTGCGGCGCCTTCGGGACGGTCGATGCCGTAGCCGATGCCGCGCACGGTGCGGATCAGGCTGTTGCCCAGCTTGCGCCGCAGATGGTGGATATGGACTTCGATGGCGTTGCTTTCCAGATCGCCGTCCCAGCCGTAGAGGGCTTCCACCAGGCGGGCGCGGGACAGCACCTTGCCGCGCTGTTCCAGCAACAGGCGCAGCAGCGCGTATTCGCGCGGAGCCAGGTCCACCGGTTCGCCGCTGAGGCTGACCTTGTGGGTGGCCGGGTCCAGTGCCAGTTCGCCGTGTTGCAGCAGCGGCGCGGCGCGGCCGGTGTGGCGGCGGGTCAGGGCGCGGACGCGGGCGAGCAGTTCGTCGAGGTCGAAGGGTTTGGTCAGGTAGTCATCGGCGCCCGCGTCCAGGCCGGCGACGCGGTCGGCCACCTTGTCGCGGGCGGTGAGGATCAGCACGGGCGTCAGGTCACCACGGCGGCGCAGGCCGCGCAGCACTTCCAGGCCGTCCTTGCGCGGCAGCCCGAGATCGAGGACCAGCAGGTCGAACTCATCGGTGGCCAGCGCCTGGTCGGCGGCCACGCCATCGCTCACCCAGTCCACGGTGTCGCCTTCCAGACCGAGCCCCGCGCGAATGCCATCGCCCAGCAGCTGGTCGTCTTCTGCCAACAGGATTCTCATCTTCGTCCCCTCTACCGGCCTGTGCAGCAGGATAGCTGGCGTGATCCGGTTAGGGCAGAGGGTGACAGCGGTCGCTTAACGGGGTGTTAAGGCTTTCTGCGCCGTGGACGGAGAAAGCAGGGCGAAGCATCCGGAACCGATTATCCGCCGCCCGTGGGAACGGCGGATAACGCTGGAGACGTTGTGTGCCCTACGCCTGGACTGTGGACGAACGCGCGCGAGTCACGCGATCCACCAGATAGACCACGCCGCGATAGTCGATACCGCCATGGGCGGACAGGCCGATCTCGCAGGTGCGGCTGGTGGAGACGCCTTCCTCGCAATACTGCACCGCGTCCTTGAGCGTGCGCAGCGAATGCGCGTTCAGCTCGGGCGTGGTGAAGCCCTTGTCGCCGGCAAAACCACAGCAGTGGATGCCCTCGGGGATCACCACTTCGCGGGTGCAGCGCTTGACCAGGTCGATCAGCGCCTGGCTTTCGCCCAGGTGCTGGGTGCTGCAGGTGACGTGCACGGCCACCGGCTTGTCCTGCGGCTGGAAGTCCAGACGCTCGACCAGATGGGTGCGGATGAACTTCACCGGGTCGTAGATCTTCAGCCGGTCGTCCGCCAGTTCCTGCACCAGGCGCAGGGTGCAGGGGCTGGTGTCGCAGTAGATCGGGTCGAGGCCACCCCGGCTGGCGCGCAGCAATTCGGCGAGCAGTTCGTCGCGCTTGGCGTCGGCTTGGCTCTTGTAGCCCTTGGAGGCGAACGGCTGGCCGCAGCAGAGGTTATCGGCGTTGTCCGGGAAGACCACCTGGTAGCCGGCTTTCTCCAGCAACTGGCGGGTCTTGTCGATCAGCGGCATCTGCTCTTCGTCCGCCGCCGCCGGGCCCATGGCGCGGGAGACGCAGGCGGTGAGGTAGACGACGCGCGGCTTGCCGTTATCCACAGGCTGCGAAGCGGCAGCCAGGCGCACGGGCTGCGGCATGGCCGGCGTCCACTGCGGTACGCGGCCCTTGCTGGCATGGCTGATGGAAGCGCTGAGGCGGGCCAGGCGCGGCGCGCCGAGCACCATGCGCGCACCGTTGGCAGCGTGCAGCATGAACTTCGCACCCTTGAGTGCGGTGGCGAAGTTGCGTGCCAGCCAGGTGGCGGTGCCGGCGTGGTGCGCTTCTTCACCGCGCAGCTTGCGGACCAGCTCGCCGGTGTTGATGTTCACCGGGCAGCGCTGGGCGCACAGGCCGGTGGCGGCGCAGGTGTCGATGCCCTGGTACTGGTAGTCGCGCTCAAGCTCGGTGGTGTCGACGCCGGCGCGGCGCTTGGCCTGGATGTCGCGCCACATGACGATGCGCTGGCGTGGGCTGAGGGTCAGCCCCTTGGATGGGCAGACCGGCTCGCAGAAGCCGCACTCGATGCACTTGTCGACGATCTCGTCGGCGGCCGGCAGCGGTTTGAGGTTCTTCAGGTGCAGCTGCGGGTCGTCGGTCAGCACCACGCCGGGGTTGAGGATGCCGGTGGGGTCGAGCAGGCGCTTCAGCTGCCACATCAGTTGGTAGGCGTCGTGGCCCCATTCCAGCTCGACGAAGGGCGCCATGTTGCGCCCGGTGCCGTGCTCGGCCTTGAGCGAGCCGCCGTATTCCACGGCGACCAGGTGCGCGACGTCGTCCATGAAGGCCGAGTAGCGCGCGATCTGCTCAGGCGATTCGAAACCCTGGGTGAAGACGAAGTGCAGGTTCCCTTCCAGCGCGTGGCCGAACAGGATGGCTTCGTCGTAGCCGTGCCTGTCGAACAGCTCGATCAGGCGGTTCACGCCCTCGGCCAGCTGTTCGACGGGGAAGGTGACGTCCTCGATGATCACCGTGGTGCCAGTCTCGCGCACTGCGCCGACGGCCGGGAAGGTGTCCTTGCGGATGCGCCAGAGCTGGTTGTAGACCGCCGGGTCTTCGCTGAAGTCGACCTGTTTCTCCACCGGGTAACCGGCGATGGAGGCGCTGATCTGCACGAGTTGTTCATGCAGCAGCGACTGGGTCGCTGCGCGGGATTCGATGAGCAGCGCGCAGGCGCCTTCGGAGAGGCTCTTCACCCACGTCGGCATGCCCTGCATGTTCTCCACCGAGCGCAGGCTGCGGCGGTCCAGCAGTTCCACGGCGGACACCGGTTGCTGCTTGAGCACGGTCACGGCCTTGCAGCAGGTCTCCACGTCGGGGAAGACGATCAGCGCGCTGGCCTTGTTCGGGTGGTCGGGCACGGTGTCGTAGGTGACCGCGCTGATGAAGCCCAGGGTGCCTTCGGAGCCGACCATCAGGTGGGTGAGGATATCCAGCGGCTCGTCGTAGTCGACCAGCGCATTCAGCGACAGGCCTGTGGTGTTCTTCAGGCGGTACTTGTGGCGGATCTTCGCGGCCAGCTCGGTGTTGGCGCGGGTTTGCCGGCCCAGCTCGGCGAGTTGGTCGAGCAGTGTGCCGTGGCTTTCGCGAAAGGCCGCGAGGCTGTCGGGCAACTCGCTGTCCAGCAGCGTACCGTCGGCCAGCAGCAGGCGCATGCCAGCCAGGGTGTGGTAGCTGTTCTGCGCGGTGCCGCAGCACATGCCGCTGGCGTTGTTGGCGACGATGCCGCCGATCTTGCAGGCGTTGATCGACGCCGGGTCCGGGCCGATCTTGCGGCCGAACGGAGCCAGCCAGGCGTTGGCCTGAGCGCCGATGACGCCGGGCTGCAGGCGAATCTGCGTGCCGCCGTCGCGGATGTCGCGGCCGTTCCAGTTGTCACCCAGCACCAGCAGCACCGAGTCGCTCACTGCCTGGCCGGAGAGGCTGGTGCCTGCGGCGCGGAAGGTCACCGCGACCTTGTTGGTGTGGGCGGACTTGAGCAGGCTGGCGACTTCGTCTTCGCTTTCGACGCGGATCACCAGCTGGGGGATCAGCCGATAGAAGCTGGCGTCGGTGCCGAAGGCCAGGGTCGAGAGCGCATCGTCGAAGCGGCGCTCGCGGGGGATCAGGTGTTCTACCGTGTCGAGGAACGCGGCGGGCAGGCTCATGCAATCTCCTCGCGGGGCCATGGCGTCTGGCGCGCCACGTACCCCGGTCAATCAGGCTGTATTTCGTGTGGGCGTATGGATCACGCGCCCAGTTCGCTCACCAGCGAGTCGCGGGTGATCTCGCCAATGGTCTTGGCGCCGGTGAGCACCATGGCCACGCGCATTTCCTTCTCGAACAGGTCCAGCAGGTTCTTCACGCCGGCTTCGCCGTGGGTCGCCAGGGCGTAGAGGAAGGCGCGGCCGATGAGCACGGTGTCCGCGCCCAGGGCGATCATGCGCACCACGTCCAGGCCGTTGCGGATGCCTGAGTCGGCGAGGATCTTCAGGTCGCCTTTCACCGCATCGGCGATGGCCGGCAGGGCGCGGGCGCTGGAAAGCACGCCGTCGAGCTGGCGGCCGCCGTGGTTGGAGACGACGATGCCGTCGGCGCCGAATTTCACTGCATCCTTCGCGTCTTCCGGGTCAAGGATGCCCTTGATGATCATCGGGCCGTCCCAGAATTCACGGATCCACTCCAGGTCCTTCCAGGAGATCGACGGGTCGAAGTTGGCGCCCAGCCAGCCGATGTAGTCGGCCAGGCCGGTGGGGTTGCCGCGGTACTTGGAGATGTTGCCCAGGTCGTGGGGCTTGCCCAGCAGCCCGACGTCGAGGGCCCAGGACGGGTGGGTCATGGCCTGCCAGACACGGCGCAGGGGCGCGTTCGGGCCGCTCATGCCGGAGTGCGCGTCACGGTAGCGGGCGCCGGGCACCGGCATGTCGACGGTAAACACCAGGGTCTTCACGCCGGCGGCCTTGGCGCGCTCGAGGGCATTGCGCATGAAGCCGCGATCCTTCAGCACATAGAGCTGGAACCACATGGGCCGGTCGATGGCCGGGGCGACTTCCTCGATGGGGCAGACCGACACCGTGGACATAGTGAACGGGATGCCTTTCGCGGCGGCCGCGCGGGCTGCCTGTACTTCTCCGCGCCGGGCGTACATGCCGGTCAGGCCGACGGGGGCCAGGGCGATGGGCATGCTCAACGTCTCGTCGAACAGCTTCGTCTCAAGGCTCAGCTCGGACATGTTCTTCAGCACGCGCTGGCGCAGGGCGATGTTGGCCAGGTCGTCGACGTTGTTGCGCAGGGTGCGCTCGGCGTAGGCGCCACCGTCGGCGTAGTGGAAGAGGAACGGCGGCAGCTTGCGTTGGGCCGCGGCGCGGTAGTCGGTAGAGGCAGAGATGATCATGGGCGTCTCATCGTTGTGGGGCTTGTCGAGGCCACTGCGCTGGCGCGCGTGACCTCGAAAGACCTTAGCTGCTTTGGACGAATCTCCGCGCGCAGGCGCGGAGTCGGGTCTTGCCTTAATGCACCAGCATGCCGGTGAAGATGTACGCCTGGGCCAGGGTGATCAGGCCCACCAGGGCGGCGAACATCAGGCTGTGCTTGAGGGTGAAGCGGAACAGATCGGATTCCTTGCCGACCATGCCGGTGGCGGCGCAGGCCACGGCGATGGATTGCGGCGAGATCATCTTGCCGGTCACGCCGCCGCTGGTGTTGGCCGCCACCAACAGGGTGTCGTTGACCCCGATCTGGTGCGCAGTGGTGGACTGCAGCGAGCTGAACAGGGCGTTGGAGGAGGTATCCGAACCGGTCAGGAACACGCCCAGCCAGCCGAGGAACGGCGAGAAGAACGGGAACGCCGCACCGGTGCCGGCCAGGACCAGTGCCAGGGTGGTGGACATCCCCGAGTAGTTGGTGACGAAGGCAAAGGCCAGCACCATGCCGATGGAGAGGATCGGCCACTTCAGCTCGATCAGGGTCTCCTTGAAGGTGGTCAGACCAGTTTTCGCACTGATGCGCAGGATGAGCATCGAGATCACCGCGGAGAAGAAGATCGCGGTGCCGGTGGCCGAGACCGGGTCCAGCTTGAACACGGCGGCGATCGGCGTCGGGTTGGCGACGATGGGTGCGGTCTTCACGACCAGCTGGTCCAGGTGCGGGATGGCGAAGTTGAACACCAGGTTGTACAGCGCGCCGCCCGGAGCGAAGAGCGCCTTGAACGGCTTCAGGGTCCAGATGGTGACCAGCACGGTCAGCACCAGGAAGGGCGACCAGGCCTTGAGGATTTCGCCGAAGCTGTAGGGGGTCGGCTCGGCGCTGCGCGGGCCGTTGCCGCCCAGCACGGCGGTGCCGCCGGCGGTGGCGACCACTTCACGCTCGCTGGCGGGTTGCCAGACCTTCAGGAACAGGGTCAGGGAAATCAGGCTGACCAGGGCGGAGGTGATATCCGGCAGTTCCGGGCCGATGAAGTTGGAGGTGAAGTACTGGGTGATGGCGAAGCTGCCGCCCGCGACCAGGGCGGCCGGCCAGGTTTCCTTCACGCCCTTGAGACCGTCCATCATGAACACCAGCCAGAACGGCACGAGGATCGACAGGAACGGCAGCTGGCGGCCGGTCATGGCGCCGATCTTGAACGCGTCGATACCAGTGACCTGGCCCGCCACGATGATCGGGATACCCAGGGCGCCGAAGGCGACCGGCGCGGTGTTGGCGATCAGGCACAGGCCTGCGGCGTACAGCGGGTTGAAGCCCAGGCCGACGAGCAGGGCGGCGGTGATCGCCACCGGTGCGCCGAAGCCCGCCGCACCTTCGAGGAAGGCGCCGAAGGAGAAACCGATCAGCAGCACCTGCAGGCGCTGGTCACCGGTGATCGACAGTACTGAGCTGCGGATCACTTCGAACTGGCCGCTCTTGACCGTGAGTTTGTAGAGGAACACCGCCGCAACGATGATCCAGGCAATCGGCCACAGGCCGTAGGCAAAGCCATAGCCGGCAGCGGCGATGGCCATGTCGGCGGGCATGCCGAAGGCGGTGATGGCGACGATGATCGAGAGGGCGAGGGTGATGCTGCCGGCGACGTGGCCCTTGAGGCGGAACACAGCGAGGGCGAGGAAGAAGAACACGATCGGGATGACGGCGACCAGCGCGGACAGGCCGAGGCTGCCGAGCGGGGTGTAGATCTGCTGCCAGGTTTGCATCTGGTTGGCTCCCTAATTGTTTTTGGGTGGAGGGCCTGGTTGCCGGTCGGGCGATTCCGATGCGCTTGTGGCGCGTTGGGCAGACGGTCGACTGATCGCGGCTTGTTGTTTTTCGTGCATGTGTTGTCGTGCAATTCGACTTCCGGTAAATTGGTATGACCAATTTACAAAGCCGAGCGCTCAGGGTAAAAGCCCTGCTGGCGGCATGTCAATTTGCTGCCCTGCGACTTTTGTCGAGCGTGGTCGGATAGGTACGCTGGTCTTGTTGCCGCTGGCGGCACTGGTTAGGCTGCCGCGCGCCGCGCAGGTCGCGGCCTAGAGTGAGAGAGCGAAGGAGTTCACCCGCATGAGTTTTGGTCAGGTCAAGCAGCGCCGTCTGTCGGACGATATCGTCGAGCGGCTGGAGGCGATGATCCTCGAGGGCACGCTCAAGGCTGGCGAGCGACTGCCCGCCGAGCGCGTGCTGGCCGAACAGTTCGGCGTCTCGCGGCCGTCACTTCGCGAGGCGATCCAGAAGCTCGGCGCCAAGGGCCTGCTGGTCAGTCGTCAGGGCGGCGGCAACTACGTCAGCGAAGGGCTGGGCTCAATGTTCAGCGATCCGCTGCTGCATCTGCTGGAGAGCAACCCGGAGGCCCAGCGCGACCTGCTGGAATTTCGCCATACCCTGGAGGGCTCATGCGCCTTCTACGCAGCGCAACGCGCGACCGAGGTGGATCACCAGCGCCTGCAGCAGGCCTTCGATGCGCTGCAGGACTGTTACCTGCGCGTGGGGAAAGTCAGTCGAGCGGAAGAGGGTGCGGCGGACGCGGCCTTCCACCTGGCCATTGCCGAGGCCAGTCACAACGCGGTGCTGCTGCACACCATTCGCGGCCTGTTCGACCTGCTCAAGCGCAACGTGGTGACCAACATCGGCGGGATGTACGCGCAGCGCGACGAGACCCGCGAGCAGCTGATGCGTCAGCACCGCGAGTTGTACGAGGCGATTATCGGCGGGCACGCGGAAGCGGCGCGGGAGATTTCCCAGCGACATATCGACTACGTGCAGGAAGTGCTGGCCGAGGTGCAGGCGAAGGAGTTGCGCCTGCAACGGGCACAGCGACGCCAAGGCTCAGTGGACGCCTGATCGGCAACGCGCTCTCGCAGGAGGGCGCGAAAGGACTCAGTCGTCCTTGCCGTGACGAATCGCGCGCTGGATTTCCCGGTCGGAGTCTCGCTCCTTCTCGGTGCCACGCTTGTCGTACTCTTTCTTGCCCTTGGCCAGTGCGATCTCGCACTTGATCAGGTGCTTCTTCCAGTACATCGACAGCGCGACGCAGGCGTAGCCTTTCTGCTGCACGGCACCGAACAGCTTGCCCAGCTCGCGCTTGTGCAACAGCAGCTTGCGCGTGCGCACCGGGTCGGCGATGACGTGGGTGCTGGCAGTGGTCAGCGGCGTGATGTGGCTGCCCAGCAGCCAGGCTTCGCCATCCTTGAGCAGCACGTAGCTGTCCACCAGCTGCGCCTTGCCGGCGCGCAGGCTTTTCACTTCCCAGCCGGCCAGGGCGACGCCTGCCTCGAAGCGCTGCTCGATGAAGTAGTCGTGCAGAGCCTTCTTGTTCTGCGCGATGGTCCCCGAAGGGTGTTTCTTCTGTTTAGCCATAGGCCGCGCATTATAGGGAGTCGCTCGCCGCGCCGCTATCGGGACAACGTGCGACGGCATGCAAGCTTGAGGGTGTGTGGCTAATCTCGGACAATGCGCGCTGTTTTTTTGAGCAGCGGGCGTATGCAACGCCCCACAACCAAGCGAGACGTCTATGAGCACGCATATCCAGCGTTCGGCGCTGCTGCCCTATCCGGCGAAGGCGCTGTACGACCTGGTCAACGATGTGGCGCGCTACCCGGAGTTCCTGCCCTGGTGTTCCGCCTCCACCGTGCTGGAGGCCAGCGATACGGCCATGCGCGCCGAGCTGACCGTGGCCAAGGGCAGCATCACCCAGCGCTTCACCACGCGTAATGCGCTGGTGCCGGGGCAGAGCATCGAGATGAACCTCGAGGAAGGCCCGTTTTCTCAGCTGCACGGCGTGTGGACCTTCAAGGCACTGGGCGACAAAGCCTGCAAGATTTCCCTGGACCTGACCTTCGACTACGCCGGCGCCCTGGTGAAAGCGACCCTCGGGCCACTGTTCACCCAGGCGGCGAACACCATGGTCGACGCCTTCTGCCAGCGCGCCAAGCAGCTGCATGGCTGAGTCCGCGAGCATCGCCATCGAGGTCGTCTACGCGTTGCCGGAGAAGCAGTCACTGCTGCGCCTGAGTGTTCCGCGCGGCACGCGGATGCGCGAAGCGGTGTTGTTGTCGGGCATCGCTGCGCAATTTCCTGGCCTGGATGTGCAGGATTGCCCGCTGGGTATCTTCGGCAAGGCGGTGGCCAGGCCCGAGGAGCGTGTGCTGGAGGAGGGCGAGCGAGTGGAAATCTACCGTCCGCTGATCGTCGATCCCAAGGAAGTACGCAAGCAGCGGGCTGCGCGGGCCAAGGCGGCGCGCGGCTGATTCTTCTGCGCTGCTGATTCTTGTGTACTGAAAGCGCAGGCAACAAAAAGCCCGGCATTGGCCGGGCTTTTTCGTTGGTGCGAATCCTTACTGCGGATTCTTGTCCAGCGGTTCCGGAGTCGGGATCGGCACGGTTTCCACCTGGTCGACTTCCTTCTGGATCTGCTCTTCCACGGAGCCGGGCTTGGCCGGTTCTTCCTTGGGCTGTTCGGGCTGCTGCTGGGTTGGCTGCGACGGTGAGGTTGCCGGGGTGCCTTCCTTGCCCAGAATCGACTCGTCGCGGCTGACGCCGGGCATGAAGTCGCCATTCAGGCCGACCAGCTGGTCGTTTTCGCCGAAGTACAGGCTCATGCGCTCCTGCTGGCGCTGACCGCCGCCGGGCTGGATGCTGTAGAGGTAATCCCAGCGATTGGGGTGGAAGGTATCCACGATCAGGGGGTTGCCCATGATAAACCGCACTTGGCGCCGGGTCATTCCGGGCTTCAACTGGTCTATCATATCCTGCGTTACAACGTTGCCCTGCTGGATGTCGATCTTGTAGACCCCCGGGAACGAGCAACCGGCGAGTGCGGCGAGTCCCAGCCCGAAAGCGAGACTGGTCAGCATGAGCTTGGCGTTTTGCATCAAGGGGTGACTTCCACTATCTTGGCTGAGCGACGAAATCCCGATCATACCTGTATTGAGAGATGCTGCGAAGCATTCCGCGCCGAGAAAGCACACATGGTTGAAAATAGCGAACTGCGCAAAGCCGGACTTAAGGTCACACTGCCGCGCGTCAAGATCCTCCAGATGCTCGATTCCGCCGAGCAGCGCCACATGAGCGCAGAGGATGTTTACAAAGCGCTGATGGAGGCGGGTGAAGACGTCGGTCTGGCCACCGTCTACCGCGTCCTGACCCAGTTCGAAGCCGCCGGCCTGGTGGTGCGCCACAACTTCGATGGCGGCCATGCCGTCTTCGAACTGGCCGACAGCGGTCACCATGATCACATGGTCTGCGTCGATACCGGCGAAGTCATCGAATTCATGGACTCGGAAATCGAGAAACGCCAGAAAGAGATCGTCAAAGAGCGCGGCTTCGAGCTCGTCGATCACAACCTGGTGCTCTACGTGCGCAAGAAGAAGTAAGCGCGCGCAGATGCAGAAACGGCGACCTTCGGGTCGCCGTTTTCGTTTGTGCGGTTTTTGAGTGGAAGCGCTTCAGCCTTGGACGGCCGAATCCACCATCTTGCGGGCGTGGGCCAGGGATTCCTTGGTCAGATCGACACCGCCGAGCATGCGGGCGATTTCCTCGATGCGCTCGGCCTTCTTCAGGTTGGCCACGGCGGTGCGGGTCTCGCTGGTGTCGCGGTCCTTGTGCACGAACAGGTGCTGGTGGCCCTGGGCGGCGACCTGCGGCAGGTGAGTGACGGTCAGCACCTGGCCGCGATCGCCGAGGCGGCGCAGCAACTGACCGACCACTTCGGCGGTGGGGCCGCCGATGCCGACGTCCACTTCGTCGAAGACCAGCGTGGGGGTGCGTGAGGTCTGCGCGGTGATCACCTGGATCGCCAGGCTGATGCGTGACAATTCGCCGCCCGAAGCGACCTTGGCCAGACCCTTCATCGGCTGCCCGGGGTTGGCGCTGACCAGGAACTCCAATTGCTCCAGACCGCTGGCCTGAGGCTCGTCCGAGCTGGACTGGCGCAGCTCGATGGCGAACCGCCCTCCAGGCATGCCCAGACGCTGCATCTCCACTTCCACGGCCCTTGCCAGCTTCGGCGCGGCATCCTGGCGGATGTGGCTGAGTTCGTCGGCTTTCTCCTGATAGTGACGGGCGTAGGCGGCCAGTTCGTCGCCCAGGCGCTCCACGGCTTCATCGTCGGCGTTCAGCGCTTCCAGTTCGTCCAGCAGGCGCTGCTGCAGGTCCTGCAGTTCGTGGGGCTGCACGCGGTGTTTGCGCGCGAGGCTATAGATGGCGTCCATACGCTCTTCCAGTTGCTGCAGGCGCATGGGGTCGGCATCGAAGTGGTCGACGAAGCGGTTCAGCTCGCCGATGGCTTCTTCCACCTGGATCTGCGCGCTGGACAGCAGGTTCACCGCTTCGCCCAGCGCGGTCGGCTGGCTCGGGAAGGCGGTGAGGCGGTTGAGGCTGGAGGTCAGCGCCGACAGCACGTTGCCGGCATCGCTTTCGCTGCACAACTCGACGACCTGGCGGCAGGCCGCGATCAAGCTGCCGGCGTTGCTCTGGGTCTTGTGTTCGGCTTCCAGCGACTCCAGTTCGTTGTCACCCAGGCCGAGGTTTTCCAGCTCTTCCAGCTGGTAGCTGAGCAGCTGGTGGCGGGCGCGTTGCTCGTCGCCATTGCGCGACAGACGGTCTAGCTCCTGGCGGGTCTGCTTCCAGCGCTGGGCGGCGAGGTGCACCTGGCGCGCCAGGTCCTGGCTGCCGGCGAATTCGTCGAGCAGGCGGCGGTGGGTGTCCGCCTTGAGCAGTGACTGGTGCTCGTGTTGGCTGTGGATGTCGATCAGCAGCTCGCCCAGGTGCTTGAGGTCGCCCAGTGGGCAGGGCGTGCCATTGATGTAGGCGCGGGAGCGGCCTTCGGCGGTGATCACCCGGCGCAGGATGCACGGGCCGTCCTGCTCCAGGTCGCGCTCGGCAAGCCAGTCGCGGGCTTCGGCAATCGCGCTGACATCGAAGCTGGCGAGAATGTCTGCCTTGTCCGAGCCGGGGCGGACCACGCCGCTGTCGGCGCGGTCGCCCAGCGCGAGCCCGAGGGCGTCGAGCATGATCGACTTGCCGGCGCCGGTTTCGCCGGTGATCACGGTCATGCCGGCGGCGAGCTCGAGATCGAGGTGCTCGACGATGGCGTAGTTGTGCACAGACAGATGAACCAGCATGGCGGCGGCTCCGCAGAAAGGTCTGGTTATTTATACAGTATTTTCAGGCGCTGGCAATTTTCTTCACGACGCCCGGAGGGGCTCCTGAGGCAGGTGCCCTTGAACTCGGGGATTTCCGCCCCATATACACGGCAGAGCCGCGGACCATAGGGTTCGCTTTGTTTTCAAAGGCTTATTTTCTTTTTTAGGAGAGTGGCATGTCTGACGAACAACAGACTCAGGATTCCCAGTTCAACGAGCAGCCGGACACCGGCGCTACCGGGGATCTGAACGCCCGCGTGCTGGAACTGGAAGAGCAGGTAGCCGCGGCGAAGGACCAGAGCCTGCGCGCCGTCGCCGAACTGCAGAACGTCCGCCGCCGTGCCGAGCAGGACGTGGAGAAGGCGCACAAGTTCGCCCTGGAGAAATTCGCCGGCGACCTGCTGCCGATCGTCGATACCCTCGAGCGCGCGCTGGAGATGTCGAACCCGGAAGACGAAGTGATCAAGCCGATGCGCGAAGGTATCGAACTGACGCTGAAGATGTTCCACGACACGCTGAAGCGCTACAACCTCGAGCCGGTCGATCCGCACGGCGAGCCGTTCAACCCTGAACACCACCAGGCCATGGCCATGGAAGAGAGCATTCGTCTCGAGCCGGGCAGCGTGGTCAAGGTGTTCCAGAAGGGCTATCTGCTCAACGGTCGTCTGCTGCGTCCGGCCATGGTCGTGGTCAGCAAGGCACCGGAACAAACTCCGCCTTCGATCGACGAGAAGGCTTGAAATCCACCACCCGGTCCCCATCTGGGTAATCAACCGAGCCAAAGACCCGCAACAGGGTCAGCGCGGAATCTAATTTCTGGAGAGTGAAATATGGGCAAAATCATTGGTATCGACCTGGGGACCACCAACTCCTGTGTGTCCATCCTGGAGAACGGTAACGTCAAGGTCATCGAGAACGCCGAAGGCGCTCGTACCACCCCGTCGATCATCGGCTACGCCAACGACGGCGAAATCCTGGTCGGTCAGCCGGCGAAGCGCCAGGCCGTGACCAACCCGACCAACACCCTGTACGCGGTGAAGCGCCTGATCGGCCGTCGCTTCGAAGAAGACGTCGTACAGAAAGACATCAAGATGGTGCCTTACAAGATCGTCAAGGCTGACAACGGCGACGCGTGGGTCGAGGCCAAGGGTCAGAAAATGGCTCCCCCGCAGGTCTCCGCCGAAGTTCTGAAGAAGATGAAGAAGACCGCCGAGGACTACCTGGGCGAGCCGGTCACCGAAGCGGTCATCACCGTTCCGGCCTACTTCAACGACAGCCAGCGTCAGGCCACTAAGGACGCCGGTCGCATCGCCGGTCTGGACGTCAAGCGCATCATCAACGAACCGACCGCGGCTGCGCTGGCCTATGGCCTGGACAAGGCCAAGGGCGACCATACCATCATCGTCTATGACCTGGGCGGCGGCACCTTCGACGTTTCCGTGATCGAAATCGCCGAAGTCGATGGCGAGCACCAGTTCGAAGTACTGGCTACCAACGGCGACACCTTCCTGGGTGGTGAAGACTTCGACCTGCGCCTGATCGACTACCTCGTTGAGGAGTTCAAGAAAGAGTCCGGCATGGACCTCAAGGGCGATCCGCTGGCCATGCAGCGCCTGAAGGAAGCTGCCGAGAAGGCCAAGATCGAGCTGTCCTCGACCCAGCAGACCGACGTCAACCTGCCGTACGTCACCGCTGACGCTTCCGGCCCGAAACACCTGAACGTCAAGGTTTCCCGCGCCAAGCTGGAGTCCCTGGTGGAAGACCTGGTCACCCGCACCATCGAGCCGTGCCGCGTTGCGCTGAAAGACGCAGGCCTGGACGTCTCGAAGATCGACGAAGTGATCCTGGTCGGCGGCCAGACCCGCATGCCGCTGGTGCAGAAGACCGTTGCCGAGTTCTTCGGCAAGGAAGCGCGCAAGGACGTCAACCCGGACGAAGCCGTTGCCATGGGTGCTGCCATCCAGGGCGCCGTTCTGGCCGGTGACGTGAAGGACGTGCTGCTGCTCGATGTCACCCCGCTGACCCTGGGTATCGAAACCCTCGGTGGCGTGATGACCGCACTGATCGACAAGAACACCACCATCCCGACCAAGAAGTCGCAGGTGTTCTCCACTGCCGATGACAACCAGGGCGCCGTGACCATCCATGTGCTGCAGGGCGAGCGCAAGCAAGCCGGCCAGAACAAGTCGCTGGGCAAGTTCGACCTGGCCGACATTCCGCCGGCTCCGCGCGGTGTGC
Organism: Pseudomonas sp. PDM17; assembly: GCF_014851985.1. Classification (NCBI taxonomy): domain Bacteria; kingdom Pseudomonadati; phylum Pseudomonadota; class Gammaproteobacteria; order Pseudomonadales; family Pseudomonadaceae; genus Pseudomonas; species Pseudomonas sp. PDM17. The sequence continues at coordinate 74,345 of NZ_JACVAT010000003.1, read as the reverse complement.
CTCAGATCGAAGTGACCTTCGACATCGACGCCAACGGCATTCTGCACGTTGGTGCGAAAGACAAGGCCACCGGCAAGCAGCAGTCCATTGTGATCAAGGCTTCTTCGGGTCTGTCCGAAGACGAGATCCAGCAGATGGTTCGCGACGCCGAGGCGAATGCCGAGGAAGACCGCAAGTTCGAGGAACTGGCCGCTGCCCGCAACCAGGGTGATGCACTGGTCCACGCGACTCGCAAGATGGTCACCGAGGCTGGCGACAAGGCCACAGCCGAAGAGAAGGCGGCCATCGACAAGGCGCTGGGCGAGCTGGAAGTTGCCGTGAAGGGCGACGACAAGGCCGAGATCGAAGCGAAGATGAATGCGCTGTCCCAGGCATCCACTCCGCTGGCGCAGAAGATGTACGCCGAGCAGCCGCAGCCGGGCGCTGCCGCTCAGGGCGAGGCCGCTGATGACAAGGCTGGCGACGATGTCGTCGACGCCGAGTTCGAAGAGGTCAAGGAGAACAAGTAAGCCGCGTGCTTACTTCCGCCCCGGCGCACCGACCAGCGTGTCGGTGCGCATGAAACGTCACGCGGGGGCTTGCTCCCGCGTTGGCGTGTCTGGGGGAAAGGTTTTCAAGGTGCAAAGAATTTATGGCCAAACGTGATTTTTACGAGGTACTGGGTGTCGAGCGCGGCGCTAGCGAAGCGGACCTGAAGAAGGCCTATCGCCGGCTCGCCATGAAGTTCCACCCGGACCGTAATCCCGGCGACAAGGAAGCCGAGGACAAATTCAAGGAGGCCAACGAGGCTTACGAGGTCCTGTCCGACGCCAGCAAGCGCGCGGCCTATGACCAGTACGGCCATGCCGGCGTCGACCCGCAGATGGGTGGCGGCGGTGCGGGCTTCGGTGGCGCGAGCTTCTCGGACATCTTCGGTGATGTCTTCAGCGACTTCTTCGGTGGCAGCGGCGGGCGCGGCGGCTCCCGTGGCGGCCCGGCGCGCGGCGCCGACCTGCGCTACACCCTCGACCTGGACCTGGAAGACGCGGTTCGCGGTACCACCGTGACCATCCGTGTTCCCACCCTGGTCGGTTGCAAGACCTGCAGCGGTAGCGGCGCCAAGCCTGGCACCACGCCGGTCACCTGTACTACCTGTGGCGGTATCGGTCAGGTGCGCATGCAGCAGGGCTTCTTCTCGGTGCAGCAGACCTGCCCGCGTTGCCATGGCAGCGGCAAGATGATCACCGACCCCTGTGGCTCGTGCCACGGTCAGGGGCGTGTGGAAGAGCACAAGACCCTGTCGGTGAAAGTGCCGGCCGGCGTCGATACCGGTGACCGCATCCGTCTCACCGGCGAAGGTGAGGCCGGTGCCCATGGTGGCCCGGCGGGCGACCTGTACGTGGTGGTGAACGTGCGCGAGCACGACATCTTCCAGCGCGACGGCAAGCACCTGTACTGCGAAGTGCCGATCAGCTTCGCCGACGCGGCCCTGGGCGGAGAGCTGGAAGTACCGACCCTGGATGGTCGCGTGAAGCTGAAGATCCCTGAGGGCACCCAGACCGGCAAGCTGTTCCGCCTGCGCGGCAAGGGCGTTGCCCCGGTGCGCGGCGGTGGTGCCGGCGACCTGATGTGCCGCGTCGTCGTCGAGACTCCGGTCAATCTGGACAAGCGCCAGCGCGAGCTGCTCGAAGAGTTCCGCAATACCCTGCAGGGCAACTCTTCCCATTCGCCGAAGGCCAGTGGCTGGTTCGAAGGCATGAAGCGCTTCTTCGACGATCTATGATGCAAGGCCCCGGCGGTGCGAATCGTCCGGGGCTTTTTTAGCTTTGGAGCTGTTTTATATGCGACGTATAGCCGTAATGGGCGCCGCCGGGCGCATGGGCAAGACCCTGATCGAGGCGGTTCAGCAAACCAATGGCAGCGCCGGCCTGACTGCGGCGGTCGACCGTCCGGACAGCACTCTGGTGGGCGCCGATGCGGGTGAGCTGGCTGGCCTGGGCCGCATCGGTGTGCCGCTGTCGGGTGATCTGGCCAAGGTGGTCGACGAGTTCGACGTGCTGATCGATTTCACCCACCCGACCGTGACCCTGAAGAACCTGGAGGTCTGCCGCAAGGCCGGCAAGGCCATGGTCATCGGCACGACCGGCTTCTCCATGGCGGAGAAGGAGTTGCTCGGCGAGGCGGCGAAGGACATCCCGATCGTCTTCGCTGCCAACTACAGTGTCGGCGTGAACCTCTGCCTGAAGCTGCTCGACACCGCCGCCCGCGTTCTGGGTGATGACGTGGACATCGAGATTCTCGAAGCGCACCACCGCCACAAGGTCGATGCGCCGTCCGGTACCGCGCTGCGCATGGGCGAAGTAGTTGCCAATGCGCTGGGTCGTGATCTGGAAAAAGTGGCCGTGTACGGTCGCGAAGGCCAGACCGGTGCGCGTCCGCGCGAGACCATCGGCTTCGCCACTGTGCGTGCGGGTGACGTGGTGGGCGATCACACCGTGCTGTTCGCTGCCGACGGCGAGCGCGTGGAAATCACTCACAAGGCTTCGAGCCGCATGACCTTTGCTCGCGGTGCCGTGCGTGCTGCGCAGTGGCTGGATGGGCAGGCCAACGGCCTGTACGACATGCAGGACGTACTCGGTCTTCGCTGAGCGGCATGGCCGTACGTCGTGCAAAAGGTGGACCATGATGTCGCATTTCTGTAAACTACAGCTTTAGTGTGTCCACTAAAAGTAGCGCAGCATGATCACATAAAAAGCGGGATGACTTCTTCTGATGTCATCCCGCTTTTTTACAATCTGCGCACGCCCAGCCAGGCTTGAACTACGGGAGGTCTTCTTGACTAAGCCAGCCATACTTGCACTTGCCGACGGCAGCGTTTTTCGCGGTGACGCCATCGGCGCCGACGGCCAGACCGTCGGAGAGGTGGTGTTCAACACCGCCATGACCGGCTACCAGGAAATCCTCACCGATCCTTCCTACGCCCAACAGATCGTCACCCTGACCTACCCGCACATCGGCAACACCGGCACTACGCCGGAAGACGCCGAGTCGAACAAGGTCTGGGCTGCCGGCCTGATCATCCGTGACCTGCCGCTGCTCTCCAGCAGCTGGCGCGACAAGCAGTCCCTGCCGGATTACCTGAAAGAGAACGGCACCGTTGCCATCGCCGGCATCGATACCCGCCGCCTGACCCGCATCCTGCGCGAGAAGGGGTCGCAGAACGGCTGCATCTTGGTCGGCGACGACGCTACCGAGGAGAAAGCCCTCGAGCTGGCGCGCGGCTTCCCGGGCCTGAAAGGCATGGACCTGGCGAAAGTCGTTTCCTCCACCGAGCGCTACGAGTGGCGCTCCAGCGTGTGGAACCTGGAAACCGACAGCCATCCGGAAATCGCGGCCGCCGACTTGCCGTACCATGTGGTCGCCTACGATTTCGGCGTCAAGCTGAACATCCTGCGCATGCTGGTTGCCCGTGGCTGCCGCCTGACCGTGGTGCCGGCGCAGACCCCGGCCAGCGAAGTGCTCGCCCTGAACCCGGACGGCATCTTCCTCTCCAACGGCCCTGGCGACCCCGAGCCGTGTGACTACGCCATTCAGGCCATCCGCGAGTTCCTCGACACCGAGATCCCGGTCTTCGGCATCTGCCTCGGTCATCAACTGCTGGCCCTGGCCTCCGGCGCCAAGACCCTGAAGATGGGGCACGGCCACCACGGTGCCAACCACCCGGTGCAGGACCTGGATTCGGGCGTGGTGATGATCACCAGCCAGAACCACGGTTTCGCCGTCGACGAAGGCAGCATGCCGGCCAACCTGCGCGCCACCCACAAGTCGCTGTTCGACGGCACCCTGCAGGGTATCGAGCGCACCGACAAGGTGGCCTTCAGCTTCCAGGGTCACCCGGAAGCCAGCCCAGGCCCGCACGACGTGGCTCCGCTGTTCGACCGCTTCATCGCGGCGATGGCGGAGCGTCGCTGAGTACGAGCTCGAAGAGGTAGAAGAAGATGATGCCGACCCTGGGAATCACCGATCTCTGGACCTACGTCCTGGGCACGTTGTTCATCGTCCTGCTGCCGGGGCCGAACTCGCTGTTCGTCCTCGCCACCGCCGCCCAGCGCGGTGTGGCCTCGGGCTACCGGGCGGCGAGCGCGGTATTCCTCGGCGATGCGATCCTGATGTTCCTGTCGGCGCTGGGCATCGCCTCGGTCCTCAAGGCCGAGCCGATGCTGTTCCTGGGCCTGAAGTACGTCGGCGCCGCCTACCTGTTCTATCTGGGGATCGGCATGCTCCGCGGTGGCTGGCAGAAGCTGCGCCACCCGCTGGAGGCGGCCGCCGCGCCGGCCAAGGAAGTGGACGTCAACCAGCCGTTCCGCAAGGCGCTGCTGCTGAGCCTGTCCAACCCCAAGGCGATCCTCTTCTTCATTTCCTTCTTCATCCAGTTCGTCGACCCGGGTTACGCCTACCCCGGCCTGTCGTTCCTGGTGCTGGGCACGATCCTCGAGATCATCAGCGCCCTGTACCTGAGTTTCCTGATTTTCTCCGGTGTGCGTCTGGCGGCCTGGTTCCGTCGGCGGCAACGGCTGGCTGCCGGCGCCTCGAGTGGCGTCGGCGCCCTGTTCGTCGGCTTTGGCGTGAAGCTGGCCAGCGCAACCCTTTCCTGAATATTGCAACGAGAGTCCCATGCCCAAGCGTACAGACATCAAGAGCATCCTGATCCTCGGCGCCGGCCCGATCGTCATCGGCCAGGCCTGCGAGTTCGACTACTCCGGCGCACAGGCCTGCAAGGCCCTGAAGGAAGAAGGCTTCCGTGTCATCCTGGTGAACTCCAACCCGGCCACCATCATGACCGACCCGGCCATGGCCGACGCCACCTACATCGAGCCGATCAAGTGGCAGACCGTCGCCAAGATCATCGAGAAGGAGCGCCCTGACGCGCTGCTGCCGACCATGGGCGGCCAGACCGCTCTGAACTGCGCCCTGGACCTGGAGCGCCACGGCGTGCTCGAGCAGTTCGGCGTGGAAATGATCGGCGCCAACGCTGACACCATCGACAAGGCCGAAGACCGTTCGCGCTTCGACAAGGCTATGCGCGACATCGGCCTGGCCTGCCCGCGCTCGGGCATCGCACACACCATGGAAGAAGCCTACGGTGTGCTGGAGAAGGTCAACTTCCCGTGCATCATCCGTCCGTCCTTCACCATGGGCGGCACCGGCGGCGGTATCGCCTACAACCGCGAAGAATTCGAGGAAATCTGCACCCGTGGTCTGGACCTGTCGCCGACCAACGAGCTGCTGATCGACGAATCGCTGATCGGCTGGAAGGAATACGAGATGGAGGTTGTCCGCGACAAGAAGGACAACTGCATCATCGTCTGCGCCATCGAGAACTTCGACCCGATGGGCGTGCACACCGGTGACTCGATCACCGTGGCTCCGGCGCAGACCCTGACCGACAAGGAATACCAGATCATGCGCAACGCCTCGCTGGCGGTGTTGCGTGAGATCGGCGTAGAAACCGGCGGCTCGAACGTGCAGTTCGGCATCTGCCCGAACACCGGCCGTATGGTCGTGATCGAGATGAACCCGCGCGTATCGCGCTCCTCGGCGCTGGCCTCCAAGGCAACCGGCTTCCCGATCGCCAAGATCGCGGCCAAGCTGGCCGTCGGCTACACCCTCGACGAGCTGCAGAACGACATCACTGGCGGTCGCACCCCGGCGTCCTTCGAGCCGGCGATCGACTACGTCGTCACCAAGATCCCGCGTTTCGCCTTCGAGAAATTCCCGAAAGCCGACGCCCGCCTGACCACTCAGATGAAGTCCGTGGGCGAAGTCATGGCCATCGGCCGTACCTTCCAGGAGTCCGTGCAGAAAGCCCTGCGCGGCCTGGAAGTCGGTGCCACCGGCTTCGACCCGAAGCTCGACCTGAGCAACCCGGAAGCCGAGAGCATCCTCAAGCGCGAACTGACCGTGCCCAATGCCGACCGCATCTGGTACGTCGCCGACGCCTTCCGCGCTGGCAAGACCATCGCCGAAGTCTTCGACCTGACCCGCATCGACGAGTGGTTCCTGGTGCAGATCGAGGACCTGGTCAAGGATGAAGAGCGCGTCAAGACCCTGGGTCTGTCCGCCATCGACCGCGAGCTGATGTACAAGCTCAAGCGCAAGGGCTTCTCCGACGCCCGCCTGGCAACTCTGCTGGGTGTGACCGAGAAGAACCTGCGCAACCACCGCCACAAGCTCAAGGTGCTGCCGGTGTACAAGCGCGTGGACACCTGCGCCGCCGAATTCGCCACCGATACCGCCTACATGTACTCGACCTACGAGGAAGAGTGCGAAGCCAATCCGTCGACTCGCGACAAGATCATGATCCTGGGCGGCGGTCCGAACCGCATCGGCCAGGGTATCGAGTTCGACTACTGCTGCGTACACGCCGCGCTGGCCATGCGTGAAGACGGTTACGAGACCATTATGGTCAACTGCAACCCGGAGACCGTCTCCACCGACTACGACACGTCCGATCGCCTGTACTTCGAGCCGGTGACCCTGGAAGACGTGCTGGAAATCGTCCGCGTCGAGCAGCCCAAGGGCGTGATCGTGCAGTACGGCGGCCAGACCCCGCTGAAACTCTGCCGTGCTCTGGAAGAAGCCGGCGTCCCGATCATCGGTACCAGCCCGGACGCCATCGACCGCGCCGAAGACCGCGAGCGCTTCCAGCACATGGTTCAGCGCCTGAACCTGCGCCAGCCGGCCAACGCCACTGCGCGCAGCGAAGACCAGGCCCTGGAGCTGTCCAAGAACATCGGTTACCCGATGGTGGTGCGTCCGTCTTACGTACTGGGCGGCCGCGCAATGGAAATCGTCTACCAGGAAGAAGAGCTCAAGCGCTACATGCGCGAGGCCGTGAAGGTTTCCAACGACAGCCCGGTGCTGCTGGACCGCTTCCTGAACTGCGCCATCGAAGTCGACATCGACGCGGTGTGCGACGGCGAGACCGTGGTGATCGGCGCGATCATGCAGCACATCGAACAGGCTGGTGTGCACTCCGGTGACTCCGCCTGCTCGCTGCCGCCGTACTCGCTGCCGCAGCACATCCAGGACGAGATCCGCGAGCAGGTCAAGAAGATGGCCCTGGAGCTCGGCGTGGTCGGCCTGATGAACGTGCAGATGGCCGTGCAGGGGGAAGACATCTACGTGATCGAGGTGAACCCGCGCGCGTCCCGTACCGTGCCGTTCGTCTCCAAGTGCATCGGCGAATCGCTGGCCAAGGTCGCGGCTCGCGTCATGGCTGGCAAGTCCCTGGCCGAAGTCGGCTTCACCCAGGAGGTGATCCCGCCGTACTATAGCGTCAAGGAAGCGGTATTCCCGTTCGCCAAGTTCCCCGGCGTCGACCCGATCCTCGGCCCAGAGATGAAATCCACTGGCGAGGTGATGGGGGTCGGCGACAGCTTCGGTGAGGCATTCGCCAAGGCCCAGTTGGGCGCCAGCGAAATCCTGCCGAACGCCGGTTGCGCCTTCATCAGCGTCCGCGAGGACGACAAGCCGCAAGCTGTTCAGGTCGCCCGCGACCTGGTCGCGCTGGGCTTCGAGGTGGTTGCCACTGCTGGCACCGCCAAGGTGATCGAGGCTGCCGGTCTGCCGGTACGTCGCGTGAACAAGGTGACCGAGGGCCGTCCGCACGTGGTCGACATGATCAAGAATGACGAAGTCACCCTGATCATCAACACCACCGAAGGCCGCCAGTCCATCGCTGACTCCTATTCCATCCGTCGCAACGCCCTGCAGCACAAGATCTACTGCACCACCACCATTGCGGCGGGGCAGGCGATCTGTGAGGCGCTCAAGTTCGGTCCCGAGAAGACCGTTCGCCGTCTGCAGGATCTCCATGCAGGAATCAACGCATGAGCAAATTTCCAATGACCGTCCAGGGCGCCCGCGCCCTGGAAGAAGAGCTGAAATACCTGAAGACCGTTCTGCGCCCGCAGATCACCCAGGCCATCGCCGAAGCGCGTGAACTGGGCGACCTCAAGGAAAACGCCGAATACCATGCGGCCCGTGAGCAGCAGGGTATGTCCGAAGCTCGCATCCGCGACATCGAGGCCAAGCTGTCCAACGCGCAGATCATCGACGTGACCACCATTCCGCACAGCGGCAAGGTGATCTTCGGTACTACCGTCGATATCGCCAACGTCGAGACTGACGAGACGGTGACCTACCAGATCGTCGGCGATGACGAGGCGGACATCAAGAACAGCAAGATCTCGGTCAACTCGCCGATCGCCCGTGCGCTGATCGGCAAGACCGAAGGCGACGCTGTTCTGGTCAAGACTCCGGGCGGCGACGTCGAGTACGAGATCGTTGAAGTCCGCCACGCCTGATCGGCAAACCCTGAACGCAGGCACCATCAGCTGGCTGCTGGCCCAGACATTCTGGGTCGGCGGCCTGTGGCTGCTTCAGTTCGTGGTGTTGCCGGCGCTGGACAAGATCGGCCTGGCGCCACTGCTGGTGGAGGCCGTCGCCGACGCGCTGAAGCCATTGCTGCTGGGCTTCGCCGGTTTCTGCGTGCTGCTCCAGGCCCTGGTGCTCTGGCAGGCGCGCGGGTTCGCTGCCTTCGCCCGTGAAACGCGGGGGCAGTTGCTGCTGACCGTACTGGTGATGGCGGCGGCTTATTTCGTGGTGCGCCAGGTAGCGCCGGACGCTCAGCGCTGGCTGTTGTTCAACTACCTGGTAGTGGCGCTGTGCGGCTTGCTGCTGGTGCTGCAACCGGCACCCGGGCGGGACGAGCGGAGCTGACGCGGCGGAGCCTTGCCGGCTCCGCGTTGCCGGTCTTGACTGTCAGAGACCGCTGAAGCGGCTGATGTTCGACAGGTTCTTGTTCGGCTTGGGATTGCGACGATAGATCAGCGCCATCTTGCCGATGGACTGAACCAGTTCGCAGCTGCCGTTCTGGCAGAGTTCGTCGATCAGCGCACGACGATCGTCGCGTTCGGTGATGCGGAACTGCACCTTGATCAGTTCATGATCGTTGAGCGCACGCTCAAGCTCGGCCATCACGCCTTCCGACAGACCGTTTTCAGCAACGGTCAATACGGGTTTCAGGTGATGCCCGATAGATTTGAACTGCTTTTTCTGCTCCTGAGAGAGCGCCATAATCTGACCCCTGGGAAAAAAGGCGGATATTCTACCCGAGTTTCGGTTATACCGGGATGCCGCTCAGACGAGGTAATACGTGGCCCGTTCCAAGACTAGCCATCGCTGGCTGAAAGAACATTTCGACGATCCTTACGTGAAGATGGCACAGCGCGACGGCTATCGCTCGCGCGCCAGCTACAAACTGCTGGAAATCCAGGAGAAGGATCGCATCCTGCGCCCCGGCATGACTGTGGTCGACCTCGGCGCGGCGCCGGGTGGCTGGTCGCAGGTCACCAGTCGGGTGATCGGCGACAAGGGCACCCTGATCGCGTCGGACATCCTGCCGATGGACAGTATCCCGGACGTCACCTTCATCCAGGGTGACTTCACCGAGGACGAGGTCTTTGCCCAGTTGCTCGAGGCCATCGGAGAAAATCCGGTAGACCTTGTGATTTCCGATATGGCCCCCAATATGAGTGGACTGCCCGCCGTGGACATGCCCCGTGCGATGTTCCTCTGCGAGCTGGCCCTGGACCTCTGCACCCGCGTGCTGCGTCCGGGCGGCGATTTCCTGATCAAGATTTTCCAGGGTGAGGGTTTCGACGCTTACCACAAGATGGTTCGCGAGAACTTCGAGAAGGTGCAGATGCGCAAACCGCTGTCGTCCCGCGACCGTTCGCGGGAGCAGTATCTGCTCGCACGGGGCTTTCGCGGCGCCTAGACTGGAATGATTGGGCCGGCTTCTGGTCTATGCCTTGCAGGTTTTGCTTGTACCGGTGAAAGCCGGGGTTCATAAAGGGTTACAGACGGCGCCTGCCTGGCGGCGGGCGTTGTGTAGTAATTTTGGCCGGAAGGAGTCTGGCCGTCGTGAGAAGCGGTTTCCAGGGCGGAGCCGGCTTCAGAGGGTAGTCAATTGAACGACATGGCAAAGAACCTGATTCTGTGGCTGATCATCGCGGCGGTACTCGTCACCGTGATGAACAACTTCTCCAGCCCGAGCGAGCCGCAGACGCTCAACTATTCCGACTTCATCCAGCAGGTGAAGGATGGCAAGGTCGAGCGCGTGACCGTCGACGGCTATGTCATCACCGGCAAACGCCAGGATGGTGACACCTTCAAGACCATCCGCCCGGCGATCCAGGACAACGGCCTGATCGGCGACCTGGTCAACAACAACGTCGTTGTTGAGGGTAAGCAGCCCGAGCAGCAGAGCATCTGGACTCAGTTGCTGGTAGCGAGCTTCCCGATCCTCGTGATCATCGCGGTCTTCATGTTCTTCATGCGCCAGATGCAGGGCGGCGGCGGTGGACGCGGCGGCCCGATGAGCTTCGGCAAGAGCAAGGCCCGCCTGTTGTCGGAAGACCAGGTGAAGACCACCTTCGCCGACGTCGCCGGCTGCGACGAGGCCAAGGAAGAAGTCAGCGAACTGGTGGAGTTCCTCCGCGATCCGGGCAAGTTCCAACGCCTGGGCGGTCGTATCCCGCGCGGTGTGCTGATGGTCGGCCCGCCCGGTACCGGTAAGACCCTGCTCGCCAAGGCGATCGCCGGCGAAGCCAAGGTGCCGTTCTTCACCATTTCCGGTTCGGACTTCGTGGAAATGTTCGTCGGCGTGGGCGCCTCGCGCGTTCGCGACATGTTCGACCAGGCCAAGAAGCACGCGCCCTGCATTATCTTCATCGACGAGATCGACGCCGTCGGCCGCCATCGTGGCGCCGGCCTGGGTGGCGGTCACGACGAGCGCGAACAGACCCTCAACCAGTTGCTGGTGGAGATGGATGGCTTCGAGATGAATGACGGCATCATCGTCATCGCCGCGACCAACCGTCCGGACGTGCTCGACCCTGCGCTGCTGCGTCCCGGCCGCTTCGACCGCCAGGTGGTGGTCGGTCTGCCGGACATCCGTGGTCGCGAGCAGATTCTGAAAGTGCACATGCGCAAGGTCCCGCTGGGCGACAACGTCGATCCCGCCGTGATCGCGCGCGGTACCCCAGGCTTCTCCGGCGCCGACCTGGCCAACCTGGTCAACGAGGCCTCGCTGTTCGCCGCCCGCGCCAACAAGCGCATTGTCGACATGCGCGAGTTCGAGCTGGCCAAGGACAAGATCATGATGGGCGCCGAGCGCAAGACCATGGTCATGTCCGAGAAGGAGAAGAAGAACACCGCGTTCCACGAAGCCGGCCACGCCATCGTTGGTCGCCTGGTGCCGGAACACGACCCGGTCTACAAGGTTTCCATCATTCCGCGCGGTCGCGCCCTGGGCGTGACCATGTTCCTGCCGGAAGAGGACCGCTACAGCCTGTCTAAGCGCGCCCTGGAAAGCCAGATCTGCTCGCTGTTCGGTGGCCGTATCGCCGAAGAGATGACCCTGGGCTTCGAGGGCGTGACCACCGGCGCTTCCAACGACATCATGCGGGCCACGCAGCTGGCACGGAACATGGTGACCAAGTGGGGCCTGTCGGAGAAGCTCGGTCCGCTGATGTATGCGGAAGAGGAGGGCGAGGTCTTCCTCGGTCGTAGCGCCGGTGGCCAGCACTCGAATATCTCGGGTGAGACCGCCAAGCTCATCGACCAGGAAGTGCGCCGCATCATCGACGACTGCTACGGTACCGCCAAGCGTCTGCTGGAAGAGAACCGCGACAAGCTCGACATGATGGCCGACGCGCTGATGAAGTACGAAACCATCGATGCCGATCAGATCGACGACATCATGGCCGGCCGCACTCCGCGCGAGCCGCGTGACTGGCAGGGTGGCAACTCCGGTTCCTCCGGCAACGCCGCCTCGCCACGCGACGAAGGTCGCCAGGAAAACCCGATTGGCGGGCCCGCCGGCGAACACTGAGAGCACTGAATGAGTTCGTTGTACCACCCGACCCGGTTGCCTTGCGGCAACCGGGTTCTTGATTTAAGTCGCCCGCACGTCATGGGCATCCTCAACGTCACCCCTGATTCCTTCTCCGACGGCGGGCGCTTCAACCAGCACGATGCTGCGTTGCGCCACGCAGCGGAGATGGTCGCGGCGGGCGCCACGCTGATCGATATCGGCGGCGAGTCGACGCGTCCGGGCGCTCGCGTGGTTTCGCCCACCGAGGAGCTGGAACGTGTCGCTCCGGTGGTCGAGGCCATTGCCCGCGAGCTGGACGTGGTGATTTCGGTGGATACCTCCACTCCGGCCGTGATGCGCGAGACCGCGCGCCTTGGTGCCGGGCTGATCAACGACGTACGCTCCCTGCAGCGCGACGGCGCGCTGGATGCTGCCGTCGATACCGGGCTCCCGGTATGCCTGATGCACATGCGCGGTGAGCCGGGAAACATGCAGGACGACCCGCGTTACCCGGATATCCTTCAGGAGGTCCGTGGCTTCCTTGAGGAGCGCATCGCGCTGTGCGAGGCCGTGGGCATTGCCCGCGAGCGGATTGTCATCGATCCTGGCTTCGGTTTCGCCAAGACCCAGAGCCACAACCTGAAACTGTTCCGACAGATGGACAGGTTGATGGACCTGGGGTGCCCGCTGCTGGTAGGTGTCTCGCGCAAGAGCATGGTCGGGCGCGCGCTTGGCCGTGAGGTGGGCGAGCGTCTCTATGGCAGCCTGGCGCTGGCCGCCCTTGCGGTCACCAGGGGAGCCAGCATTATCCGCGTCCACGATGTCGCCGAGACCGTGGATGTGGTTCGAATGATTCACGCAGTGGAAAGTGCAACGGAAGAGGGGATGCCCGCATGAGCAGGAAGTATTTTGGCACCGATGGAATTCGCGGGCGCGTAGGCACTCCGCCGATCACGCCGGACTTCGTGCTAAAGCTGGGCTGGGCCGTGGGCATGGCCTTTCGTCAGCAGGGCAAGTGCCGTGTGCTCGTCGGCAAGGACACGCGGATTTCCGGCTACATGTTCGAATCTGCGCTGGAGGCTGGTTTGTCTGCCGCCGGTGCCGACGTGATGCTGCTGGGCCCCATGCCGACTCCCGGTATCGCCTACCTGACCCGCACCTTCCATGCTGAAGCCGGCATCGTCATCAGCGCCTCGCACAATCCCCATGACGACAACGGCATCAAGTTCTTCTCCGGCCAGGGTACCAAGCTGCCCGATGAGGTAGAGCTGATCATCGAGGAGCTCCTGGACGCTCCGATGACCGTGGTCGAGTCCGCGCGCCTGGGCAAGGTCTCGCGAATCAATGACGCGGCTGGCCGCTACATCGAGTTCTGCAAGAGCAGCGTGCCCTCGAACACCAGTTTCGCCGGTCTGCGCATCGCGCTGGATTGCGCCCACGGAGCGACCTACAAGATCGCTCCCAACGTATTCCGTGAGCTGGGTGCCGAGGTATTCGTCATCGGTGCCGAGCCCAATGGTCTGAACATCAACCACAATTGCGGCTCCACCCACATGGGCGCGCTGCAGGAAGCTGTTCTGGCTAATCACGCGGATATCGGTATCGCCTTCGACGGCGATGGCGACCGTGTGATGATGGTCGATCACACGGGCACCATCGTCGATGGCGACGAGATTCTCTACCTGATCGCCCGTGACATGCTCGATCGCGGCAAGCTGCATGGCGGCGTGGTCGGGACCCTGATGAGCAACCTGGGGCTCGAACTGGCTCTGCAGGAGCTGCACATCCCGTTCGCACGCGCCAAGGTGGGTGACCGCTACGTGATGTCCGAGCTGCAGTCGCGCAACTGGCAGTTGGGGGGTGAGAATTCCGGCCATGTCGTGTGCTACCAGCACACCACCACGGGCGATGCGATCATCGCGGCGCTGCAGGTGCTGATGGCGCTCAAGACCCGCGGGCAGAACCTTGCGGAGGCGCGCATGGGCATTCGCAAGTGTCCGCAGGTGCTGATCAACGTGCGTTTCGCGGGCGGTGGCGTCGATCCGCTGGAACATCCGGCGGTGAAGGACGCCTGTGCCAAGGTGACCGAAGAAATGGCCGGGCGCGGCCGCGTTCTGCTGCGCAAGTCCGGCACAGAACCGCTGGTTCGGGTGATGGTCGAGGGTGATGAGGAAGCTCGCGTTCGCGCCTATGCCGAGCAGCTGGCAAAAGTCGTTACAGAGGTATGTGCTTGATTTCTCTTGTCAGTTCCCAAAGCGTCGAGTAATATCTGCGCCCACTTTGCTCAGCGAGGTACAGCATGCGTCGACCCTTGGTGGCCGGTAATTGGAAAATGCACGGTACCCGCTCCAGCGTAACGGAGCTGATCAAAGGCCTGCGTCAACTGGCTCTCCCTACGGGTGTCGATGTGGCGGTGTTCCCGCCCTGTCTGTACATCAATCAGGTCGTACAAGGCCTGAATGGAAAGGCGGTTGCCGTTGGTGCGCAGAATTGCGCGGTTGAGCCGATGCAGGGCGCCTTGACGGGCGAGATCGCAGCCAGCCAGTTGGCGGATGCGAGCTGCTCCCTGGTGCTGGTCGGTCACTCCGAGCGTCGCCTGATCCTGGGTGAGAGCGATGGCGTGATCAGTCGCAAGTTTGCGGCGGTTCAGTCGTGTGGCCTGGTTCCGATCCTGTGCGTGGGCGAGACCCGCGAGCAGCGTGAGGCGGGCAAGACTCTTGAGGTTGTCGGGCGCCAGTTGGGCTCGGTGATCGAAGATCTCGGTGTCGGGGCTTTCTCCCGCGCCGTTGTGGCTTACGAGCCGGTGTGGGCGATTGGGACGGGGCTGACCGCTTCTCCCGAGCAGGCCCAGGAAGTACATGCGGCGATTCGCGCGCAGATCTCGGCGGAAAACGCAGAGGTGGCTCGCGGCCTTCGTCTCCTGTACGGCGGTAGTGTCAAGGCCGCCAACGCTGTCGAGCTTTTCGGCATGCCGGATATCGATGGGGGGCTCATTGGTGGAGCTTCCCTGAATGCAGATGAGTTCGGTGCGATCTGTCGCGCCGCAGGAAACTGAAGATGCTGGAAACAGTTGTAATCGTGATTCACCTGCTGATGGCGCTGGGTCTGGTTGTGCTGGTCCTGCTTCAGCAAGGCAAGGGTGCCGACGCAGGTGCGTCGTTTGGTGCTGGCGCTTCGGGTACTGTTTTCGGTAGTCAGGGCTCTGCTACCTTCCTGAGTCGCTTCACCGCTGTGCTGGCCGCAGTTTTTTTTATTACCAGCTTGGGTTTAGCGTATTTTGCTAAAGAAAAAGCTGATATGATTCGTCACGCTGGGCTTCCTGATCCGGCAGTGATGGAGCAGAAGCAGGAACAAGCTCCGGCAGCTAGCGATGTGCCGGGCGCGCAAGGGCAACCTCAAGCCCCTGCAGGCGGTAACGGCGACGTTCCGGCGGCTCCTGAGCAGAAGTAAGCAGGCAAGAGTTTTTGCCGAGGTGGTGGAATTGGTAGACACGCTACCTTGAGGTGGTAGTGGCCATAGGCTGTAGGGGTTCGAGTCCCCTCCTCGGTACCATATTACGAAAAGGCCCGCAGTGCGGGCCTTTTCGTTCCGGAGTTTCGGTTGACCTTCAAGGGGCTCGACCGTATAATTTCGCACCAGCTTTGACGCGGGATGGAGCAGTCTGGTAGCTCGTCGGGCTCATAACCCGAAGGTCGTAGGTTCAAATCCTGCTCCCGCAACCAGTTTGGCAGAGCCCCTTTTCAGGGGCTTTTTGCTAGCTGGACAGTCCGCGCCGCCAGATCAGGGCGGTCCTTAAGGGATGGGCGTTTCGCCCATTTTTTGTTTCTACAGCATACGCGAGGCGATCAGGTGTCGAGCAAGCTAGAACAGTTGCAGGCCTTGTTGGCCCCTGTAGTAGAAGCGCTCGGCTATGAGTGCTGGGGCCTGGAGTACATTTCCCAAGGTCGCCATTCCCTGCTCCGGGTTTATATCGATCGTGCCGAAGGCATCCTGGTCGATGACTGCGAAATTGTCAGTCGTCAGATCAGTGGCATCCTCGACGTGGAAGACCCGATCAGTGGCGAGTACACCCTGGAGGTGTCTTCGCCCGGCATGGATCGGCCGCTCTTCACACTCGAACAGTTCGCCCGTTACGTCGGCGAGCAGGTGAAGATCAAGCTGCGCACGCCTTTCGAAAGGCGTCGCAATTTCCAGGGCATTCTCCGTGGTGTGGAGGAGCAGGATGTGGTGGTCCTGGTGGATGACCATGAATACCTGCTGCCGGTCGACTCGATCGACAAGGCCAACATCATTCCCCGATTTGAGTGAGCCGCCAGAGCGCGGATTCCAATGGATTGAAAGGCGAGGCGTACGATGAGCAAAGAAGTACTGCTGGTTGTTGAGTCGGTATCCAACGAGAAGGGTGTACCGCCTGGCGTGATTTTCGAAGCGCTGGAGCTCGCTCTGGCGACCGCGACCAAAAAGCGTTTCGAGGACGAGGTTGACCTGCGCGTGGAAATCAACCGCGCCAACGGCAACTACGAAACCTTCCGTCGCTGGACCATCGTCGAAGACGAGGACTACTCCAATCCGGCGTCGGAACTGACCGTCGAAGACGTGCAGGAAGAGCACCCCGGCATGAAAGCCGGCGAGGTCATCGAAGAGAAGATCGAATCCATCGAGTTCGGCCGTATCGCCGCACAGACCGCCAAGCAGGTCATCGTGCAGAAAGTTCGCGAAGCCGAGCGCGCTCAGGTCGTTGACGCCTACCGCGAGAAGGTCAACGAGATCATCTCCGGCACCGTCAAGAAAGTCACCCGCGACAACGTGATCGTCGACCTGGGCAACAACGCCGAAGCGCTGCTGGCCCGCGATCAGATCATCCCGCGTGAAACCTTCCGCGTCGGCACCCGCGTGCGTGCGCTGCTGAAGGAAATCCGCAGCGAGAACCGTGGCCCTCAGCTGATCCTGTCGCGTACCGCGCCGGAAATGCTGATCGAGCTGTTCCGCATCGAAGTACCGGAAATCGCCGAGCAACTGATCGACGTGATGGCCGCCGCCCGTGATCCGGGTTCGCGTGCCAAGATCGCCGTTCGCTCCAAGGACAAGCGTATCGATCCGCAGGGCGCCTGCATCGGTATGCGTGGTTCCCGCGTCCAGGCCGTCTCCGGCGAACTGGGCGGCGAGCGTGTGGACATCGTTCTCTGGGACGATAACCCCGCGCAGTTCGTGATCAACGCCATGGCCCCGGCCGAAGTGGCGGCGATCATCGTCGACGAAGATACCCACACCATGGATATCGCCGTCGCCGAGGACAACCTGGCACAGGCCATCGGCCGCAGTGGCCAGAACGTCCGTCTGGCCAGCCAGCTCACCGGTTGGACCCTGAACGTGATGACCGAGGCCGATATCCAGGCCAAACAGCAGGCTGAAACTGGCGACATCCTGCAGCGCTTCGTCGACGAGCTGGATGTCGATGAAGAACTCGCCCAGGTTCTGGTTGAAGAAGGTTTCACCACCCTGGAAGAGATTGCCTACGTACCGATGGAAGAGATGCTCAGCATCGACGGCTTCGACGAAGACATCGTCAACGAGCTGCGCTCGCGTGCCAAGGACCGCCTGCTGACCAAAGCCATCGCCACTGAAGAGAAACTCGCCGACGCACAACCTGCCGAAGAC
The DNA here is from genome assembly GCF_014851985.1 of Pseudomonas sp. PDM17. Classification (NCBI taxonomy): domain Bacteria; kingdom Pseudomonadati; phylum Pseudomonadota; class Gammaproteobacteria; order Pseudomonadales; family Pseudomonadaceae; genus Pseudomonas; species Pseudomonas sp. PDM17. Next base: position 56,764 of record NZ_JACVAT010000003.1, on the reverse strand, counting down.
CTGCTCAGCCTCGATGGTATGACCAAAGAGCTGGCCGTGGACCTGGCGCTGCGTGGCGTAACCACCCGTGAAGATCTTGCCGAGCAGTCTATTGACGACCTGCTCGACATCGACGGCATGGACGAAGAGCGTGCCGGCAAGTTGATCATGGCCGCCCGGGCCCATTGGTTCGAGTAAGCATTCGCGGCCTGAGGAGAGAAGTGCATGACGCAAGTCACGGTGAAAGAACTGGCCAAGACGGTCGATACGCCGGTAGAGCGCCTGCTGCAGCAGATGCGCGAAGCGGGTCTGCCGCATAACAACGCCGAGCAGGTGGTGACCGACAGCGAGAAGCAAGCGCTGCTGGCCCACTTGAAAGGCAGCCATGGTGATCGCGCGGATGAACCGCGCAAGATCACCCTGCAACGCAAGACCACCTCGACCATTCGGGTCGCTGGCAGCAAGACCGTCAGCGTCGAGGTTCGGAAGAAGAAGACCTACGTCAAGCGAGATCCTGAAGAGCTTGAGGCCGAGCGCCAGCGCGAGCTGGAAGAGCAGCGTGCCGCTGAAGAAGCCGTACGTGTGAAGGCCGAGGAAGAGGCCCGCCAGCGCGCCGCTGCGGAAGAGGCTCGCCGTCAGGCGGACGCCGCTCGGCAGGCCGCTGATGTCGCTCCTGCTGCTACCGCTCCGGCCGCTGTCGAGGCGCCGCGCGCCGCAGCTCCGGCTGTCGCTCCTGCTGCCCCGGCCGCTGCCGCTCCTGCTGCGGACGACCGCAAGAAGGACGAAGTGCGCCGCGCGCCCAAGCGCGACGAAGAGGACGAGCGCCGTGATCGCAAGCATGCCCAGCATCGCCCGTCGATCAAGGAAAAGGAAAAGACCACTGCTCCGCGCGTTGTACGCAGCGGTGGTGGCGACGACGACGACAGCTTTGGCCGTCGCGGCGGTGGCCGTGGCAAAGGCAAGCTGAAGAAGCGTAACCAGCACGGGTTCCAGAGCCCGACAGGACCGATTGTGCGTGAAGTGAATATCGGCGAGACCATCACCGTGGGCGATCTCGCTGCCCAGATGTCGGTGAAGGGTGCCGAGGTCGTCAAGTTCATGTTCAAGATGGGCACCCCGGTGACCATCAACCAGGTCCTCGACCAGGAAACCGCCCAGCTGATCGCCGAAGAACTCGGCCACAAGGTCAAGCTGGTCAGCGAGAACGCCCTGGAAGAGCAACTGGCCGAATCCCTGAAGTTCGAAGGTGAAGCGGTTTCCCGCGCGCCGGTCGTGACCGTCATGGGCCACGTCGACCACGGCAAGACCTCGCTGCTCGACTACATCCGTCGTGCGAAGGTTGCAGCTGGCGAAGCCGGCGGCATCACCCAGCACATCGGTGCCTACCACGTGGAAACCGACCGCGGCATGGTCACCTTCCTCGACACCCCTGGCCACGCCGCGTTCACCGCGATGCGTGCCCGTGGTGCCCAGGCGACCGACATCGTCATCCTGGTGGTGGCAGCGGATGACGGCGTGATGCCGCAGACCCAGGAAGCCGTACAGCACGCGAAAGCGGCTGGCGTGCCGATCGTGGTCGCGGTGAACAAGATCGACAAGCCCGACGCCAACCCGGACAACATCAAGAACGGCCTGGCCGCTCTGGACGTGATCCCGGAAGAGTGGGGCGGCGATGCTCCGTACGTTCACGTTTCCGCCAAGCTGGGTACCGGTGTCGACGAGCTGCTCGAAGCCGTGCTGCTGCAGGCTGAAGTACTCGAACTCAAAGCCACTCCGTCGGCCCCGGGCCGTGGCGTGGTGGTCGAGTCCCGTCTGGACAAGGGCCGTGGCCCGGTAGCCACCGTGCTGGTCCAGGACGGTACCCTGCGTCAGGGCGACATGGTCCTGGTCGGCGTCAACTACGGCCGCGTCCGTGCGATGCTCGACGAGAACGGCAAGCCGATCAAGGAAGCCGGTCCGTCCATTCCGGTCGAGATCCTCGGCCTCGATGGTACCCCGGACGCCGGCGACGAGATGACCGTGGTTGCCGACGAGAAGAAGGCCCGCGAAGTCGCTCTGTTCCGCCAGGGCAAGTTCCGCGAAGTGAAACTCGCTCGTGCCCACGCCGGCAAGCTGGAAAACATCTTCGAGAACATGGGCCAGGAAGAGAAGAAGACCCTCAACATCGTGCTCAAGTCCGACGTCCGTGGTTCGCTGGAGGCCCTGCAGGGCTCGCTCAGCGGCCTGGGCAACGACGAAGTGCAGGTTCGCGTGGTCGGTGGCGGCGTCGGTGGTATCACCGAGTCCGATGCCAACCTGGCGCTGGCCTCCAACGCGGTGCTGTTCGGCTTCAACGTCCGTGCTGACGCCGGTGCGCGCAAGATCGTCGAGTCCGAAGGCCTCGACATGCGTTACTACAACGTGATCTACGACATCATCGAAGACGTTAAGAAAGCCCTGACCGGCATGCTCGGCAGCGATGTTCGCGAGAACATCCTGGGTATCGCCGAAGTGCGTGACGTGTTCCGTTCGCCGAAGTTCGGCGCGGTCGCCGGCTGCATGGTCACCGAGGGTCTGGTGCACCGCAACCGTCCGATCCGCGTCCTGCGCGACGACGTGGTCATCTTCGAAGGCGAGCTGGAGTCCCTGCGTCGCTTCAAGGATGACGTCTCCGAAGTCCGTGCCGGCATGGAATGCGGTATCGGCGTGAAGAGCTACAACGACGTCCGCGTCGGCGACAAGATCGAAGTGTTCGAGAAGGTCGAAGTCGCTCGTACTCTGTAAGGGTATTCGAGCGTGAACGCAGCGCCCGGGCCAGCTGAATTGCTGCCCCGGGCGTTTGCCGCTTTCAGACCCGGAGCCTCGCGGCTCGGGTAAGCAGGTTAGAAAAATGGCTAAAGAGTACAGCCGTACCCAGCGTATCGGCGACCAGATGCAGCGCGAACTGGCGCTGCTGATCCAGCGTGAAATCAAGGACCCGCGTCTCGGCCTGGTGACCATCACCGGCGTCGATGTGGCCCGTGACCTGTCCCATGCCAAGGTGTACGTTACCGTAATGGGGCAGGACGACAATGCCGAAGTGGTGAAGCAGAACACCAGCATCCTCAACGATGCCGCAGGCTTCCTGCGCATGCAGCTAGGCAAGGCGATGAAGCTGCGCACCGTGCCGCAACTGCACTTCAGCTACGACGCCAGCATCCGTCGCGGTGCCGAGTTGTCGGCGCTGATCGAACGCGCTGTGGCTGCCGATCGTCGCGGCGGCGATTCCGAGGAGTAACGCGTGGCCCAGGTGAAACGCATTCGCCGTGCGGTCAACGGTGTGCTGATTCTCGACAAGCCGCTCGGCATGAGCTCCAACCAGGCGCTGCAGAAGGTGCGCTGGCTGCTCAATGCCGAGAAGGCCGGCCACACCGGCAGCCTCGATCCGCTGGCCACCGGCGTGCTGCCGCTGTGCTTCGGCGAGGCGACCAAGTTCTCCCAGTACCTGCTCGACGCCGACAAGGCCTACGAGACGATTGCCAAGCTGGGCGTCACGACCACCACCGCCGATGCCGAAGGTGAGGTGGTCGAGCAGCGCGAAGTTACCGCTGGTCGGGAAGCCATCGAGGCCCTGCTGCCGCGCTTCCGTGGCGACATAGAGCAGGTGCCGCCGATGTACTCGGCCCTGAAGAAGGACGGCCAGCCGTTGTACAAGCTGGCCCGTGCGGGAGAGGTAGTGGAGCGCGAGGCGCGTTCTGTTACTATTGCGCGCCTGGAAATGCTCGCGTTCGAGTCGCCCTGTGCGACCCTGGCGGTTTCCTGCAGTAAGGGCACCTACATTCGCACCCTGGTCGAAGACCTGGGCCGCGAACTCGGTTGTGGCGCACATGTCGCCGCCCTGCGCCGGACACAGGCAGGTCCCTTCCAGCTGAACCAGTCGGTGACGCTTGAGGAACTCGAGAAAGCCCATGCCGAGGGTGGCAACGAAGCTCTCGACCGCTTCCTGCTGCCGGTGGATGCCGGCCTGGAACACTGGCCGCTGCTGCAGTTGTCGGAGCACAGCGCCTATTACTGGCTGCATGGTCAGCCGGTACGCGCCCCCGATATGCCGAAGTTCGGCATGTTGCGGGTGCAGGATCATGAGGGCCGCTTCATCGGTATCGGTGAAGTGGTCGAAGACGGGCGCCTGGCGCCGCGTCGACTGATTCGGTCTTAAGACCGAAACCGAGGGTGGCTGTCAGCAGGCACGGTCACTCCTCTTATTATGAACACAGGGATAAGTCCCTGGCCTGTTACCTCAGAGGAAGCCCCATCATGGCACTGAGCGTCCAAGAAAAAGCCCAGATCGTTAACGAGTACAAGCAAGCTGAAGGCGACACCGGTTCCCCGGAAGTGCAGGTTGCACTGCTGTCCGCCAACATCAACAAGCTGCAGGACCACTTCAAGGCCAACGGCAAAGACCACCACTCCCGTCGTGGCCTGATCCGTATGGTTAACCAGCGTCGTAAGCTGCTGGACTACCTGAAGAGCAAGGACACCTCTCGTTACAGCGCCCTGATCGGTCGCCTGGGCCTGCGTCGCTAAGACGGCAAGCCTGAAGTGGGAAGCTGGGAGTCCGGGGTCGATGGGCGGTGTAAACCGCTCATCGGCTCTGGCTCCCGGCTTTCTCGCTTTTACAGGGAATGAAATCGGGTCCGACTCCCGGCATTTCCACAATTTCCCCCAAGGCAACTAAAGAGAAGGTAGAGCAACCGTGAACCCGGTAACCAAGAAATTCCAGTTCGGTCAGTCGACCGTAACCCTCGAGACTGGCCGCATCGCCCGCCAGGCCACCGGTGCCGTCCTGGTCACCATGGACGACGTCACCGTGCTCTGCACCGTCGTCGGCGCCAAGCAGGCCGACCCGAGCAAGAGCTTCTTTCCCCTCTCCGTGCACTATCAGGAGAAGACCTACGCAGCCGGCCGCATCCCCGGTGGTTTCTTCAAGCGTGAAGGCCGTCCTTCCGAGAAGGAAACCCTGACCTCGCGCCTGATCGACCGTCCGATCCGCCCGCTGTTCCCGGAAGGCTTCATGAACGAAGTGCAGGTTGTCTGCACCGTCGTTTCCACCAACAAGAAGTCCGATCCGGACATCGCTGCCATGATCGGCACCTCCGCCGCCCTGGCGATCTCCGGCATTCCGTTCGCCGGCCCGATCGGCGCTGCCCGCGTTGGCTTCCACCCGGAAATCGGCTACATCCTCAACCCGACCTACGAGCAGCAGCAGAGCTCCAGTCTCGACATGGTCGTGGCCGGTACCTCCGACGCCGTACTGATGGTTGAGTCCGAAGCCGACGAGCTGACCGAAGACCAGATGCTGGGCGCCGTTCTGTTCGCCCACGAAGAATTCCAGGCCGTCATCCGCGCCGTTGCCGAACTGGCAACCGAAGCCGGCAAGCCGACCTGGAACTGGTCCGCTCCGGTCGAGAACACCGCCCTGGTCAACACCATCAAGGCCGAGTTCGGTGCTGCCATCTCCGAAGCTTACACCGTCACCATCAAGCAGGACCGTTATGCGGCCCTGGACGCCCTGCGCGAGCAGATCGTCGCCAAGTTCGCCGGTGAAGGCGAAGGCCAGTTCTCCGCAGGTGAAGTCAAAGAAGTCTTCGGTCTGCTGGAATACCGCACCGTTCGCGAGAACATCGTCAACGGCAAGCCGCGTATCGACGGCCGCGACACCCGCACCGTGCGCCCGCTGCGCATCGAAGTCGGCGTACTGGGCAAGACCCACGGTTCGGCGCTGTTCACCCGTGGCGAAACCCAGGCTCTGGTCGTTGCCACCCTTGGCACCGCCCGTGACGCCCAGCTGCTCGACACCCTCGAAGGCGAGCGCAAAGACCCCTTCATGCTGCACTACAATTTCCCGCCGTTCTCGGTAGGCGAGTGTGGCCGTATGGGCAGCGCGGGCCGTCGTGAAATCGGCCACGGCCGCCTGGCACGCCGCAGCGTTGCTGCCATGCTGCCTACCCAGGACGAGTTCCCCTACACCATCCGCGTCGTTTCCGAGATCACCGAATCCAACGGTTCCAGCTCCATGGCTTCCGTTTGCGGTGCTTCCCTGGCTCTGATGGACGCCGGTGTTCCGGTCAAGGCGCCGGTTGCCGGTATCGCCATGGGTCTGGTGAAGGAAGGCGACAAGTTCGCCATCCTGACCGACATCCTGGGTGACGAAGACCACCTGGGCGACATGGACTTCAAGGTTGCCGGTACCGACAAGGGCGTTACCGCCCTGCAGATGGACATCAAGATCAACGGCATCACCGAAGAGATCATGGAGATCGCCCTGGGCCAGGCCCTGGAAGCTCGCCTGAACATCCTCGGCCAGATGAACCAGATCATCGCCGCTCCGCGCGCCGAGCTGTCGGAAAACGCTCCGACCATGATCCAGATGAAGATCGACACCGACAAGATCCGCGACGTCATCGGCAAGGGCGGCGCCACCATTCGCAGCATCTGCGAAGAGACCAAGGCCTCGATCGACATCGAGGACGATGGCAGCGTGAAGATCTACGGCGAAACCAAGGAAGCTGCCGAGGCCGCCAAGCAGCGCGTCCTGGGTATCACCGCGGAAGCCGAGATCGGCAAGATCTACGTCGGCAAGGTCGAGCGCATCGTGGACTTCGGTGCCTTCGTCAACATCCTGCCGGGCAAGGATGGTCTGGTGCACATCTCGCAGATCAGCGACAAGCGCATCGATAAGGTCACCGACGTTCTGCAGGAAGGCCAGGAAGTCAAAGTCCTGGTTCTCGACGTGGACAACCGTGGCCGTATCAAGCTGTCCATCAAGGACGTAGCCGCTGCTGAAGCCTCTGGCGTGTAAGCAATCGGTGAAATGAAAGAGGGCCCCTTGCGGGCCCTCTTTTTTTGCCTTGAAAATGCGCTATTCGCCGATCTCGCTCCAAGGATGCCCCGAGATGGACAAGCGTTACTGTCACTACCACAGTGCCCAGCCCGCGACCTGGCATTGCCAGCCCTGCGAGCGTCATTACGGCGACTGCTGTATTCCCCTCAATGCCGACGCTCCGGAGTACGCACCGGCGTGCCCGCTGTGCCGCGGCCACCTGCGCTTCCTCGGCGCGGCCAATACCGCGCAACCCTTCTGGGAGCGCCTGCCGAAATTCTTCGCCTACGGCTTCCAGGCCGGGCCGCTGGCCTTCTGCACCTTGCTGGCACTGGCCTGCGTGTTCATGCCGGCGATGATCGTGCTCTGGGTCGCGTTGCTCAGCGTGGCAACCAAGTACCTGCACAGCGTGATCGAGGCCGCGAGCTTTGGTGGCCAGGACGCCCCAGGCCTGATCGAAGCCTTCAGTGCCGACAGCCTGCGCACTTTCTTCCAGCAGTTGGCGGTGTTTCTGATCGCCCTGGTCCTGCTCTGGCTGGCAGCCGACTTCCACAGCGAGGCCGTCTACTGGGCCGCCAACATCGGCCTCATGCTGGTGCTGCCGGCGAGCATCATCCGCCTGTCCCTGGACAAGAGCCTGGGCGCTGCGCTCAGCCCCAGTGAAGTGGGGCAGGTCATCGCCGCCATGGGCTGGCGTTACCTGATCCTCTGTGTGTTCCTGTTCATCCTCTGGCAGTCGCCCACCTATGTTGGCTGGCTGCTCTCCAACGGACTACCGCGCGTGGTGATGGTCCCGGTGGTGGCGGGGCTGACCGGTTATTTCGCCGTGGTGATGTGCGCCATGATGGGCTACGCCGTGTTCCAGTATCAGGGTGAACTGGGCTACGTCTCCGCCGGGGAAGACGCACCAGCCGGCTTTGCCGCGCCGGAATGGCACCGCCGCAAGGCGCTGGCCGAGGCGGAAGTGCGGGTCAAGGAGGGGCAGACCGGTGCCGCCCTGGAGATTCTGGTCGCCGCCCTGCGTGAAGGTCGCCAGGACCTCAAGCTGAACGAGCGTTATCACCAGTTGCTCTTCGCCCTGAACGAGCGCGCCGAGTGCCTGAACCACCTGCCGCACTATCTGGGCCTGGCCAGCCGGCTCAATCCGCAGCTGGCTGCCAGCGCCTTCCTCAATGCCCGGCAGCTGCAGGCGGATTACCTGCCGGAGGATCCAGGCGTGTGCGAGCGTGTCGCCGAGGTCCTGATCGAGCGCCACAAGGCCCGCGAGGGGCTGAGCCTGCTGCGCAACCTGCACAAGCGCTTCCCGGAGTACCCCGGCCTACCACGTGCCTACCTGATGGCGGCGCGGGCTTTCTCCGAACAGCTGGGCCAGGTGGAGCCGGCGCAGCAACTGCTGGCTTTTATTCGGCAGCGCTACCCGGCGTTCGAGCAGATGGGCGAGGTGGTGCAACTCGAGGCCGTGCTGGCGAAGTTGGGTCGAAGCTCCGGGACCTAATCGTGCAAGCTGCATGAAGCGCAGCGGCGGGCTTTGCAAACTGCAAGCGAAGGGTGCTGTTGGAGTTTTCGCAACGCACTGATTTATAAGGTTTTTTATGAATTGGAAAAGCTGGCACAGGGCTTGCGATAGTCCTAGTGCAACTGCTGCCAGGCACGGGCCGCAGTTTTCCAATAATTCAGGAGAAACCGCCATGAAACGTTTCAACAAACTGGCTCTCGCCGCTGCCACTGCAACCGCCCTGAGCTTCTCGTTCGCCAACTCGGTGTTCGCCCAGCCGACGACTCTGGCCGCAAACGAGACAGTTCAGAAAACCGAAGAGGCGGTCTCCGACACCTGGATCACCAGCAAGGTGAAGTCTTCGCTGATCGCCAACAAGGATATCAGCGGTACCAACATCAAGGTCGAGACCAACAAGGGTGTGGTTTCCCTCTCGGGTAACGTCAAGACCGACGCCGAGAAGGAACTGGCCATTCAGACCACCAAAGGGATCAAGGGCGTGACCGCTGTCTCGGCCGATGGCCTGAAATCGGTCGAGTAAGAACCACAGCTTCTCACCCCATCCAACCTCGAATAGGAGGATCGCCATGAACACTGACGTGATCAAAGGCAAGTGGAAGCAGTTGTCCGGCACTATGAAGGAAAAGTGGGGCAAGCTGACCGACGACGATGTACAAGCGGCAGACGGACACGCCGAGTACCTGGTAGGCAAACTGCAGGAACGCTACGGCTGGACCAAAGAGAAAGCGGAAGAGGAAGTTCGCGACTTCAGCAGCCGTCTGTAGCACCCAGAAAAGGCATGCCCCCAGCCCCGCCGGTTCGCCGGCGGGGCTTTTTCATGGGCAGATCAGGGGGCGAGGTGTTGCTGGTAGATCGTCAGCTGCCGGGTTGGATCGGCTTCCGGGTAGTGCTGGCGGAGGAAGCGCGAGAGTTCGCGCACTGCCTGCAGGTCGCCTTTTTGCCCCATCTGCTTGGCCAGTTGCAGGGTCAGGCCGGGTAGCGGTTCGGGCAGTTGGCCCGAGCGTGACAGGCGCCGCCAGCTGTGCAACGCCTGAGCGGATTCATTGCGCTGGAGCAGTTTGCGCAACAGGTGCAACTGAATCGCCGGGTGGGCCAGCAGTCCGGCGTCGGCGGCGGCACTTTCCTCGGTGAGGCGGCGCAGTAGCGCATCGGCTGACGCGGAAGGTGGCAGGGCGAACAACTGCTTGAGGGTTTCCCCCATCAGGGCGCGGTCCTGCCGCCCCTTGGCGACGCCGTACAGGCGTTCGACCAGTACCGGCTGGCCGGGAAACTGCCGCAGCAGCTCCGGGCCGCGTGCAGCAGCCTGGTCGAGGGCAAAGCGGCCGATCTGTTCGTCCAGCGAGGCCAGGGCGCGCTTGAACGGGGCGTCCGGGTCTTCCTTGCTCAGGTAGGCCTCGTCCACCGGCATGCGCCCCAGGGTGCGCGGTAGCCAGACGGTGAGAAAACCAGAAACCAGGCCGCCGATGTGCGCGTAGTAGTTCACATGGTCGGCGGCGCGGACCAGACCGAACAGTTCCTTGCCCAGCCACAGTGGCAGGATCCACAGCGCCGGTGCCTTGAGGTAGCCCATCAGGGGCCCGAGCCAGTAGAAGAACTGGATGCGCCGCAGGCCGTAGACGCCGATGTACATGCCCATCAGGCCGGAGATCGCGCCCGACGCGCCGATGCCCGGCACCCAGGAAGGATCGAGCGCCCACCACAGCAGGCCGGAGCACAGGCCGCTGAACAGGTAGAGGCCCAGATAAAGGGCCCGACCCAGTGCCGCTTCGAGGGCGAAGCCGAAGATGAACAGGAACACCATGTTGCCGGCCAGGTGCCAGAAGCTGCCATGCAGGAACATCGAGCCGAACAGGCCCTGCACGGTGAAACGCTCGGGGATAAAACCGAAGCGCAGGCTGCTGGTCTGGTCGCGCGCTGTTTCGGCCCTGAGGCGCGAAGCCTGCCAGGCAGCGTCCTGCTGGAAAGCTGGCAGGGTACGCAGTTCGTGGCCGAACTCCAGGTCCGAGAGTATCAGCCAGGCCAATCGCTGGCGGGGAAGGGCTTCGAGGGCGCGCTGTTGGTCGGCTTCCAACCGGTCGCGACGCTCCAGCGAGGCGCTGAACAGTGGACGCTCATGGCTCAGCAGGTCCTGTTCGAGGTAGAGGCGCACGGCTTCTTCGCGCCGGGTGCTGTCGCCACCCTGGTAGCCGAAGTAGATCAGGACGTTGATGACGATCAGCAGCAGCGTGATGACGGGAGGTTTCTTCCAGTCCAGCGGGTGCTCGGCGGGGACGATTACCATGGCGACCGGTCCTTGGCCCGAATGGCGTGAATGCTTGAGTGGCGGCGAGACTAGCACCCGCCACCACGGCTGTCAGTTGCCGCTGCGCTTGCTCTGGATATCGCTGAGGCGGTTGCCTTCGAAGCGGACGAAATACAGCATGCCGCTCCAGGGGCCGTAGATCCATTCCTCTACGGCTACTTCCATCGATTCGCCATAACGCGGGCCGGGTACCTGCTTGTAGCCGAGGAAGGAGCGGCTGACCGGCTCGCCGCATCGGCTGAGTACGTCGCTGGTGACATCGCCGGTGCTGATCAGTTTGCTGCTGCAGCGCAGGCTGGCGGCCTGTGCCTCAAGGGGCGTGAAGGTGAGGGGTAGCAGCAGGGCTGCCAGGCGCAGTACAAGAGGCGTCTTCAATTGCGTTTGAACTCGATGCTTTTGAGCTTGTTGGCTTCGAAGGTGAGGATGTAGCTGGTGCCGTTGCGCGGGCCGTAGACCCATTCTTCGACCCGGTACTCGCGGCGATCATAGCCGCCGAGGGTATAGCCGACCTCATCACGGTGATCCGGCGCACCGCACTTCTGCTCGACTTCCCAGGCGCGGTCGCCAGCGTTGATCAGGGCGCTTCCGCAACGCATGCTTTCCGCCTGGGCGCCCGCCGCGCAAAGCAGCAGGGCGCAGGACATCCAGGTCAGGGCTTTCATCGAACGACTCCTTATTCGCTATCAAGGTGAAGCTGGGTGGCCACACTGCCACCATTCTCCGCTTCGCCGAAGCTGACGTCGATGAGGTAGATGCGGTCGTCACCCAGGCCACCCTTGGCGACCAGGTAGTCCTTGATCTGGGTTGCGCGCTCCTGACCGAGCTTGCGCAGCAGCAACTGGCTGTCGCTCCAGGAATCGAGCACGGCCTGGCGCATCTTCGCCGAACGCTCGTCCTTGCTCAGGTCCTGCCATTGCGCTGGCGGCTGCTTCTTCAGGCGCGCGCGGTAGACACCTTCGAGCAGAACCGGCTGCAGGTCTTCCGGCACTTCCAACTGGCTCGCGTCACTGGGCACCTTGTCGCCCCGGCGCTGCAACATGCTGTAGTAGTTCTTCTGGTATTCCTGCTTCAGGCGTTTGTCGGCCAGCAGCGGGCCGTCGCTCGAGGCGGCGGCGACGCCTTCGACTTCCAGCTTCAGCGCCGGACGCTGCTTGAGGGCTTCGGCCAGCTTGTCGAGATTGCCCTGGGCGCTGGCGTCCAGCTCGCTGGAGCCGGGGGCGAACACCACATTGCTCAGGTCCGGCCCGCCACCGCCACCGGCCAGGCCGGCGATGAAGTTGAAGGGCGCCTGCACGGCGCGCACGACCAGGTTGCGCAGGGTCTGCCAGACGATGGGCATGACGCTGAACTGCGGGTTGTTCAGGTCGCCTTCCACCGGCAGCTGGATGTCGATATTGCCGTTGGCGTCCTTGAGCAGGGCGATCGCCAGTTTCACCGGCAAGTCCACCGCGTCCGGGCTGTCGACCTTCTCGCCCAGCTGCAGATGTTCCACCAGTACCTTGTTGTCGGCTTTGAGCTTGCCCTGGGTGATCTGGTAGTGCAGGTCCAGGTTCAGCCGGCCCTTGCGGATGCGGTATCCGGCGAACTTGCCGGAGTAGGGCGTCAGGGTGGTCAGCTCGACGCGTTTGAAGCTGGTGGCGATGTCCAGCTTCTCCAGCGGCGAGAATGGGTTGAGGCTGCCCTTGATGGTGACCGGCGCGTACTTGTCGACCTTGCCCTTTACGTCCACCGAGGCCGGTGCCGGATTGCGGTTGTCGATGGTGCCGATCTCGCCAGCGAGTTGCTGGATGGCCGTGGCGAAGTCGGGGCGCAGAGTCAGGTCGGCGAAGTTGGCCGAACCGTTGTTGATCTTCACGCCACCGATACGAATGCCCAATGGCTTGCTGTTACTGCCCGCGGCGCTGCCCTTGCTCGCTGTGGACGAGGCGGATTCCGGTTGCGCAATGATCAGCTCGCTGACGTTGGTGCTGCGGTCCTCGTTGATGATGAAGCGCGCGTAGGGCTCCTCCAGCGAAACGGTCTGGATCACCAGGCTGTCGCCATGTTTGTAAGCCAGGCCGTCGAGCGTCAGCTTGGTCCATTTGACGAAGTCGCGGCTCTTGAGGGTGTCCAGAGTGTGCAACTGGGTCACCTGGGCGCTGCCGGCGACGCTGAAGGCCAGCGGCTCGGTGCCCTTGAGGTCGACGTCCAGGTCGCTGGACAGCAGGCCGCTGCGCAGCTCCAGGCGAATGAACGGATCGATGTAGGCCTGGGCGACGCGCAGGTCGATGTCGCGGGTCGAAACCTTGAGCTTGGCGCTGACCGGGCTGGGGATGACCTGGCCGCTGGCCTCGATCTGCCCGCGCGGGCCGAGGCCGGTCTTGAGCTTGAGCTGCAGTGGCGAGGTCAGGCCGCTGTCGACGTTCTGCAGGTCCAGGTCCAGCGGGCCGATCTCCAGGGCCACCGGTTTACCCGGTGCGCGATCGGCCAGATGCGCCTTGTAGCCGCGTAGCTGGGTATCGCGCAAAACCACGTGCCATGGCTTCTGCGGCTCGGCCGGTGCGCTCGGCTCGGCCGTCTGCACAGGTTTATCAGCCCCGGCGGGTTTAGCTTCGGGTTTGGTTTCTGGCTGGGGTGGAGCGGCGGGGCTGGCTGGCTCGGTCTGGGCCGTCCTGGTACGGGCGCCGGGCTGGGCTTCCGGTTGATCTGTCGGGGCCTCCGGCTCTTTGCCGGCTGCAGCTGTCGCCTCGGTGGCGGGCGCTGGCTCGGCAGCGGCCTGCGCCTGCGGCGTGGGCTCCTCGGGGCGCTTGTAGGGTTTGAAGTCGGCGAAGAGCTTCTGCCAGTCCAACTGGCCGTCCTTCTCCCGAGCCGCCCAGGCTTCCAGCCCCTGGCTGCGGATCTGGCCCACCACCACTTCCTGCTTGACGAGGTCCAGGGTGGTGTCGGCGACATCCAGGGTGGCGAGCTTGGCCAGGGGTTTTCCTTCGGGGGAACTGAGATCCAGGTCGCGCAGCTTGATGGCGGCCTTGTCCAGCAGGAGTTGCGTCCCCTTCGAGAGGTCCAGGTGGTAGTCGGAGGCCACGCTGAGGATGCCGTTGTTCAGGTTCAGCGGTGCGTTGTCCCGCACATAGGGCCACCAGGCCTTCAGTGGTACGCCGTCGAGGGTGAAGCTGCCCTTGGAGGTGAAGGGCACGATGCTCAGGTCGCCCTTCCAGTCGAGCTTGCCGCCGTGGGGACCGGTGGCGACCAGGGTCATTTCGGCGCCGTCTTCAGGCAGGGTGCTGAGGTTGTGCAGCTCGAAACCCATCGGGTCAAAGACGAATTCCACCGGATCGCTGGGGCGGCGGTCGAGGAAGTGCAAGCTGCCTTCGGCGAGGCGGATGCGGTCGATGCGCAGCGGGAAGGGATCGCTGGGTTCTTCCTGGGCCGGGGCCGGCTCACTGGGCGGCAACTTGAACAGTTTGCTCAGGTTCAGCGTGCCGTTCTCAGCGAACAGCAGTTCGGTGTGCGGGGCGTCCAGTTCAACGTCGGCGAGGTGCAGCCTGCGTTTCCACAGGCTGTCGAGTTCGAGGTTGGCGTAAAGGCGACGGAAGCGTACCTGCTCTTGTCCATCGTCTCCCAGATGCAGGCCCCAAAGGGTGAGTTCGAGGCTGAACGGGTTGAACTCGATGCGTTCCAGGCGTGCCGGGACCGTCGAGTAGTGGGCCAGTTGCTGGTTGGCTATCCGCAATCCAACGCCGGGCAGGATGAGAAAACCCAGCAGGCAATAGAAGAGGACCAACAGCACTACCGCGCCGATCGCGCGTTTCAATCCTTTGGGCATGGCGAGAGTCGTTTCCGTCGTGACGTGCCACAGGAGTATGGCACGGCTGTGATTCTTCGATTCGATAGTCGCCTGCGGACGCGGTTTTCAGTGATGTCTGTCAGTCATTCAGGCGATGGGTGCGGGCGAATTCGACCAGGTCCACGAGGCTTTCCAGGTTCAATTTCTCAAGAATGCGCGTCTTGTAGGTGCTGACAGTCTTCTGGCTGAGGAACAGTTCCTCGGCGATGTCCTTGTTGCTCATGCCTCTCACCAGGCTGCGCAACACGACCAGTTCGCGTGGCGTGAGGCTGGCCACCGGATCGGTATTCTTGTCGATGCTCAGGGCCTTTTCCGGGAAGCAGCGATAGCCCGAAACCAGCATGCGTGCCGCGTTGAGAATGGCGCTGGTGTCCTTGTTCTTGCTGACGAATCCATGCGCGCCCGCCGCTTCGACCTTGCTTGAGTACAGACGTTCATCCTGCGAGCTCAACACCAGCAGGCGGATGTTCTCGTCGAAGATATGGATGCGCGCCAGCAGGTCGAGGCCATCCATGCCGGGGAGGTTGAGGTCGAGTATCACCAGATCGGGGCGTTCCTTGCGCACGGCATCCAGCCCGCCATGGCCATCGGCCGCTTCACGGACTACTTCGAACTGCGGATCCTGCTCCAGCAGCGAGCGGATAGCCAAACGCATTGCGGGGTGGTCCTCGATCAGCACCACACGCTTCTTCATAACTGACTCCCTGAGTCCGAATAATTGCGCGCATTGATCTTGAAGATAGACCAGTTGTTCAAGCACCTACGGAATATTCCTATGCGTAGGACTGAAAGCATGCGGGGAATCAAGTTGGCAGGGAGTCGCCCTGCCAGCGTGCGCAGAGACTTGCCGCGCAGAGTGAATTCTGCGCAGCAAGCCAACGGTTGTCAGCGCTCCAGAGCCAGCGCCACGCCCTGCCCGCCGCCGATGCAGAGCGTCGCGAGACCTTTTTTCGCGTCGCGGTGGAGCATTTCGTGCAACAGGGTGACCAGCACGCGGCAGCCCGAGGCGCCGATGGGGTGGCCGAGGGCGATGGCGCCGCCGTTCACATTCACCTTCGAAGCATCCCAGCCCAGTTCCTTGCCCACGGACAGCGCCTGGGCGGCGAAGGCTTCGTTGGCTTCGATCAGGTCCAGGTCGGCGAGTTGCCAGCCGGCCTTCTCCAGGCAGCGGCGGGTAGCCGAGACCGGGCCAATGCCCATGATGGCCGGGTCGACTCCCGCGTTGGCGTAGGCGGCAATACGGGCCAGGACCGGCAGGCCCAGTTCGCCGGCTTTGGCGGCGCTCATCAGCAGGACGGCGGCGGCGCCGTCATTGAGGGTGGAAGCATTGCCGGCAGTCACGCTGCCGTCCTTCCTGAACGCCGGTTTGAGCTTGGCCAGGGACTCGGCGGTAGTGCCGGCGCGTGGCTGTTCGTCGGTGTCGAAGCGCAGCGGTTCGCCCTTGCGCTGGGGAATCTCGATGGCGGTGATCTCGGCCTTGAATCGGCCCGCCTCGATGGCCGCAGTCGCCTTGCGCTGCGAGTCGGCGGCGAAGGCGTCCTGCTCCTCGCGGCTGATGCCGTACTTTTCCACCAGGTTCTCGGCGGTGATGCCCATGTGGTAGTCGTTGAAGGCGTCCCACAGGCCATCCTGGATCATGCTGTCGATCAGCTTCGCGTGGCCCATGCGCAGGCCGGTGCGGGCGCCGGGCATGACGTAGGGGGCGAGGCTCATGCTTTCCTGGCCGCCGGCAATGATGATGTCGGCGTCCCCGCAGCGAATCGCCTGGGTCGCCAGGTGCAGTGCCTTGAGCCCGGAGCCGCAGACCTTGTTCACGGTCATCGCGGGGACGCTGTTGGGCAGGCCGGCAGCGATCAATGCCTGGCGCGCCGGGTTCTGGCCGGCGCCGGCGGTCAGGGTCTGGCCGAGGATCACCTCGTCGACCCGAGCCGGGTCCAGGCCGGTCTGTTGCAGCAGGCTGCGAATGACTGCAGCGCCCAGTTCATGGGCCGGCAGTGCGGAAAGCGAACCCTGGAAGCTGCCGATGGCGGTACGGGTGGCAGCGACGATGACGACTTCTTGCATGACACGAATCCTCTGTCGGAAGCGGCGAGGCCGCAGCGAACGGTCATGGTTGCATGCCCGCCGCCGGCTCACCACCCTCCGAACCGGGTGGTCACGCTTCAGCGCAGAGGTGGTAAACCCATGCGCCGGCGTGCGCGGTGCAACGAGCCGTTGCGGACCGCCCAGCGCAGCAGTGGCACGCTGCGCCTCACACTGGAACGGATCAGTTGCCGCTGCAGGCTCCCCAGGCTCAGGCCGAGCTGATCCGTGGCCCAGTCCGGCAGCAGATCTATGCCAGCGCGCATCATCAGCATGCCGAAGGGTTTGGCGAGGAAGCTCGGGGCGGGGGCGTTGAACAGCACGCTGACCACTTCGCGGGTGCGCTCGTCGTAGCGCAGTTGCGGGCGCATGCGTTGCAGGTAGGCGGCGACATCGGCCCGCGAACGCGGCACGTTGCGTGCTCCGAGACGCTCGGCGATGCGGGCGATCTCATCGTAGTAACGGTCCTGCTCTTCGCCGGAAAGGTCCGGGTTCAGGTAGCGCAGGTGCGAGGCGAGGAAGCAGCTGACCTCGGCGACATGCACCCAGGTCAGCAGGTCCGGGTCGCTGGCGGCATAGGATGTACCGTCGGGCAGCGTGCCGTGCACATTGTCGTGGATGCGTCGCACCCGCTCGATCAGCTTCTCGGCGTCACTGCGCGAGCCATAGGTGGTGGCGGAGATGAACTGCCCGGTGCGTCGCAGGCGGCCAAGCATGTCGGCGCGGAAGTTGGAGTGGTCCCAGACACCGCCGAGAGCAGCGGGGTGCAGCATCTGCAGGAGCAGGGCGCTGATACCGCCGATGAGCATCGAGCTGAAGTCCCCGTGGACTCTCCAGCTCACGGAGTCCGGCCCGAACAGGCCGGGGTCGCCCTTGGGCGACTCGAAGTCGACCCCGCCCAGGGCGAGGCCGGTCAGGCTGAGTACCTGGCTTTCGATATGACGGCGGACGGTTTCCATTGCGGCGGACAGGCCTCGGGGCAAGGACGACAGGTCTGTTTGCTAAACCTAGCATCTTTGCACCCTTGGCCTGTAGCGCGCGTCAGCGGTTGAGGCGGTTGTCGATCAGTCCCTGGACCACGCTGGGGTCGGCCAGGGTCGAGGTGTCGCCGAGGTTTTCCAGCTCGTTGCAAGCGATCTTGCGCAGGATGCGACGCATGATCTTGCCCGAACGGGTCTTGGGCAGGCCCGGCGCCCACTGCAGCATTTCCGGCTTGGCGAAGCTGCCGATCTCCTTGCTCACCAGCGCCAGCAGTTCCTGCTTGAGCGCGTCGCTGGGCTCGATGCCGTTCATGGTGGTGACGAAGGCGTAGATGCCCTGGCCCTTGAGGTCGTGCGGATAGCCGACCACGGCGGCCTCGGCCACCGAGTCGTGCAGGACAAGCGCACTCTCCACCTCGGCGGTGCCGATGCGGTGGCCGGAGACGTTGATCACGTCGTCCACGCGGCCGGTGATCCAGTAGTAGCCATCCTCGTCGCGGCGCGCGCCGTCGCCGGTGAAGTAGTAGCCGGGGTAGGGCTTGAAGTAGGTGTCGATCATCCGTTGGTGGTCGCCATAGACGCTGCGGATCTGGCTCGGCCAGCTTGATTTAATGGCGAGGACGCCGGAACCGGGGCCAGCGATTTCCTTGCCCTGCTCATCCAGCAGCACCGGTTGCACGCCGAAGAAGGGGCGGGTGGCGGAGCCGGGTTTGAGGTCAGTGGCCCCGGGCAGCGGGGTGATCAGGATGCTGCCGGTCTCCGTCTGCCACCAGGTGTCGACGATGGGGCAGCGTTTTTCGCCCACCACGTTGTAGTACCACTCCCAGGCTTCCGGGTTGATCGGCTCGCCAACCGAGCCGAGCAGGCGCAGGCTGCTGCGGTCGGTCTTCTGCACCGGGGCTTCGCCCTCGCGCATCAGGGCGCGGATCGCGGTCGGCGCGGTGTAGAAGATGTTCACCTGGTGCTTGTCGATCACCTGCCAGAAGCGCGAGGCGTCGGGGTAGTTCGGCACGCCCTCGAACATCAGGGTGGTGGCGCCGTTGGCCAGCGGGCCGTAGACGATGTAGCTGTGGCCGGTGACCCAGCCCACGTCCGCGGTGCACCAGTAGATGTCGCCGTCGTGGTAGTCGAACACGTACTTGTGGGTCATTGCCGCGCCCAGCAGGTAGCCACCGGTGGTGTGCAGTACGCCCTTGGGTTTGCCGGTGGAGCCGGAGGTGTAGAGGATGAACAACGGGTCCTCGGAGTCCATCGGCTCGGGGGCGCAGTCTTCGCTGACCTCGCCCAGCGCCTCGTGGTACCAGATGTCACGGCCTTCGACCCATGGGATCTCGCCCTGGGTGCGCTCGACCACCACCACGGTGGAGACGTTCGGGCAGTCGGCCAGGGCCTTTTCAACGTTCTTCTTCAGCGGGACGTACTTGCCGCCGCGCACACCCTCGTCGGCGGTGATCACGGTGCGGCAGTCGGCATCGTTGATGCGGTCACGCAGGGCGTCCGGGGAGAAGCCGCCGAACACCACCGAGTGGATCGCGCCGATCCGCGCGCAGGCCAGCATGGCGTAGGCCGCCTCGGGGATCATCGGCATGTAGATGCAGACCCGGTCGCCCTTCCCTACGCCGCGGCTCTTGAGCACGTTGGCCAGGCGGCAGACATGGCTGTGCAGCTTGCGGTAGGTGATGTTGGCGGATTCGCTGGGGTTGTCGCCTTCCCAGATGATCGCGACCTGCTCGGCACGCTGTTCCAGGTGGCGGTCGATGCAGTTGTAGGTGACGTTGAGCTGACCGCCCTTGAACCAGGTGGCCTGGCCCTTCGCCAGGTCGCCGTGGTGCACCGAGTGCCAGGGCTTGAACCAGTCGAGGAAGGCCTTGGCTTGCTCGCCCCAGAAGGCTTCCGGGTCGTCTACCGACTGCTTGTAGAGGCGCTGGTACGCGTCGTTATCGAGGTAGGCACGCTTGCGTACGGCCTCCGGCACGGGGTGAAGGCTGATCTCGTACATGGGGAATCCTTGTTGTTGTTGAGCCGAGATGCCCCCAAGGGTGCATCCAAGGCCAGGCGGGTTCAAGGGTTGTCCATGTTGTTTCGACGCGCCAGGCGGTCGGATCGTTCAGGCGGGGCGTATTCCAGCTGGGAGGCGACCAGGCGCCGGGTCGATTCGCCGTAGCGCCGGGCGATGGCGTCAAGTGTGCTGTCGAGCGTCGGGATCGCCGTGGCGCCAAGTCCCGGCAATGCTGGGTGGTCGTCAGGTGGATCCGGCAGGAACAGCAGGCCACCGGCACTGCTGACGGGGTGCGCGGCGCTGCCCCGTACTTCTGTTCGGAAGGTCCGCGCCCAGGCGTCCGCTGTCAGTGCCAGGCTGACTTCGTCGAAGCCCTGCTTCAGGGGGACGCTGAAGACCTCGTGGTTCCAGATGGCGAGGTAGTTGGCGGCGGCGATCAGGTAGCCGCTGACGCCGAGGCTGAAGCGCTGGCTGTCGTGCCGCGGCGACCAGTCCTGTACGCCGAACTCCCGAGCGAGCGTGGCGGCTCTGGGTTCGCCGGCGATGGCCGCCACCAGTGCAAGTGATAGCGGTAGTGCAGCGGTAACACCGGAGGTGGTGATCACCTTGCCGTCCGCTACGTAGCGGCGATTCTCCTCCCAGTGAGTATCGGGAAAGTCCTCCAGGCGCTGGCTACGCGAGTACCAATGGCCGGTGGCGCGTCGGCCGTGCAACAGCCCCGCGTAGCCCAGCACCAGGACGCCATCGCAGACGCCGACGATGGTCGCGTCCCGCGCTGCCTGCGCCTGGATGAAGGCCAGCAGGGTAGGGTCCTGGCTGTCGTGCACGGCGGGCACGATCAGATAGTCGGCGCCCTGCGGATAACGTTGCATGAACTCCTCCAGCGTGGCCTGTGGCTGAAGTCGCAGGGCGGGCATCAGTTGCACAGGTCCTGGCTCCGTCGCAAGGGCGAGCACTTGCGCCACTCCCGAACGGCGCAGTATGCCGAGAGGGATGACGTAATCCGCGAGCTCGGTCATGCGGTTCTGGGCGACGACGGCGATGACCGGGCGTTCGCGGCCGAGACGCGGTTGATAGGGTGCAAGCGTCTCGTCGTCAGCCTGGGCGGCGTGGGTGCAGAGCAGCAGGATGAGAAACAGCAGGACAGTGCGCATGGCCATCTCCGAGGGGGGATTTCCATCCTGCCGGCGATACGTCTGTCACTTCTGACGCTGATGGATGAATATCTGCCAATCGTTCCCAGGACTTGCCCCGATGAGTGCTCCTCACCGCGTTCTGTTGCTGGTCTTCCCGGACTTCCAGTTGCTCGATGCCACCGGGCCGGCCGATGTGTTCTCGGCAGTGGACGAACACCTGCCGGCCGCTGCCCGTCCCGCCTACCAGCTCGAGGCGGTATCGCCAGCTGGCGGGTTGGTTCGCTCCAGTACCGGACTGGAACTGGCGACCAGGGCCTTGCCAGAGCCACAGCAAGTGGCGGGCTGCACTGTGCTCGTGGCGGGCGGCCATGGGGTGCAGGCGCTCCTGCAGAAAGGCGAAGTCGCGCGCTGGCTGACGCAGGCCTCAATCCACGCCGCGCGTTGCGGCTCGGTGTGCACCGGGGCCTTTCTGCTGGCACAGGCAGGGCTACTGGAGGGGCGATCGGTGGTCACCCACTGGCGTTACGCCGAACTGTTGCAGCGACTGTTTCCTCGCTTGCGGGTGATGCACGACTCGCTGTTCGTCCGCGACGAGAAGTTCTACAGCTCTGCCGGTGTGACGGCCGGGATGGACCTGTGCCTGAGTCTGGTGGAGGAGGACCACGGTCGCTCCCTGTCGCTGCGGGTTGCCCGTGGGCTGGTGATGTACCTGCGCCGTCCTGGCGGCCAGCGCCAGTTCAGTGCCGAGTTGCTGGCGCAGCAGGCGCCGCCGGGCGGGCAGATGGAGCGCCTGGTGGAGTGGCTGCGGGGACGGCTGGCGGAGGCCCTCGATGTCGAGGAGATGGCGACGCAGATGGCCATGTCAGCGCGCACTCTGCATCGGCATTGCAAGGCGGAGATGGGGATGACCCCGGCGAAGCTGCTGCTGGAGTTGCGTCTGGAGAAGGCGAGCCAGCTGCTGGAGGCGAGGGAATCGTCGCTCAAGCGGGTGGCACAGCACGCAGGCTTCGGCAACGAATACAACCTGCGACGCGCTTTCGTGCAGGCGCTGGGCGTGACGCCCGCGGAGTTTCGTCAGCGCTTCTGCCGCTAGGAGCGGGACGGACGCGCAGGCGCGCCTCCGTCCGTTTCGCTATCAGCCGCGGTGACGGCCGCGGAAGAAGTCGATCAGGCCTTGGGTGGAGCCGTCCTCGGCGGCGCTTTCCTCGCTGCCGACCAGGCGGCCGTAGACAGCCTTGCCCAGCTCCTTGCCCAGTTCCACGCCCCACTGGTCGAAGGCGTTGATGCCCCAGAGGATGCTCTGTACGTAGACCTTGTGCTCGTACATGGCGATCAGTGCACCCAGGCGGCGGGCGCTGATGCGCTCCAGCACCAGGGTGTTGCTCGGGCGGTTGCCCGGGATCACCTTGTGCGGCGCCAGGCGCTGCACTTCAGCTTCGTCCACACCTTTGGCGCGCAGCTCGGCTTCGGCCTCGGCGCGGCTCTTGCCGACCATCAGGGCCTGGCTCTGCGACAGGCAGTTGGCGTACAGCCACTGGTGGTGATCGGCGACCGGGTTGTAGCTGGACACCGGGACGATGAAGTCGGCCGGGATCAGGTGGGTGCCCTGGTGCAGTAACTGGTGGTACGCGTGCTGACCGTTGCAGCCCACGCCGCCCCAGATCACCGGCCCGGTGCCGGCGGACACCGGGGTGCCGTCCTGGCGCACGCTCTTGCCGTTGGATTCCATGTCCAGCTGCTGCAGGTGATCGGTGATGTTCCGCAGGTAGTAGTCGTAGGGCAGGATCGCGTGGCTGCGCGCGCCCCAGAAGTCGCCGTACCAGACGCCGAGCAGGCCCAGCAGCACCGGGATGTTCTTCTCGAACGGGGATGTCAGGAAGTGCTGGTCCATGCTGTAGGCGCCGGACAGCAGCTCCTTGAAGTTGTTGATACCCACCGACATGGCGATCGGCAGGCCGATGGCCGACCACAGTGAGTAACGACCTCCGACCCAGTCCCACATCGGGAAGACGTTCTCCGGGCGGATGCCAAAGGCGGCGGCCGCCTCCTTGTTGCTCGAGACGGCGATGAAGTGGCGGTACAGCTCCGCCTCGCTGCCGCCCTGGGCCAGGTACCAGGCGCGGGCTGCCTGGGCGTTCTTCAGGGTTTCCAGGGTGCCGAAGGACTTCGAGGAGACGATGAACAGCGTGGTCTCGGCGTTGAGCTTGGCGGTCATCTCGCGGAATTCGCTGCCGTCGATGTTCGCCAGGTAGTGGCAACGCACGCCTTTCTGGGCGAAAGGCAGCAACGCTTCGGAGACCAGTTGCGGGCCGAGGAAGGAACCTCCGATGCCGATGTTCACCACGTCGGTAATCGGCTTTTCGGTATAGCCGCGCCACAGGCCGTTGTGTACCGCGGCGACCAACTCAGTCATCTGGTGCAGCACGCGGTGCACTTCGGGCATCACATCGATGCCGTCGACCAGAACCTTGTCGCCGATGGGGCGGCGCAGCGCGGTGTGCAGCACCGGGCGGCGTTCGGAGGCATTGATCACCTCGCCACGGAACATCGACTGGATGGCCTCGCCCAGCTTGGCTTCCTCAGCGAGCTTCACCAGCAGGTCGAGAGTGTCCTGGCGAATCAGATTCTTCGAGAAGTCGAGGAACAGACCGCAGGCGCTCATGGAGAAGCGCTTGAAACGCTCCGGGTCCTCGGCGAATGCCTCGCGCATGGTGAAGTTCTGCAGATCCTGGCGGTGGGCCGCCAATGCCTGCCAGCTTGCCAGTTTGGTGGCATCCAGCGGGGTGAGGTGGTGTTCCATGACGTACCTTCGGGTAAGACGGGCGTGTTTGAACGAGGCTTTGGAACTTGGGAAGGCCCGGTGGTTCCGAACCTTCCCAGTGGCTCAGGCGAGCTGAACCGGGATGGCGTTGCTGGTGTGGCTGAGTTCATTGCCGGGCGCCATGTACAGCATGCGCGGCTGGTAGCCTTCCAGCTCGGCGTCGCTGAACTGAGCGTACGCGCAGATGATCACCCGGTCACCCACCTTGGCCTTGTGGGCGGCGGCGCCGTTGACGGAAATCATCCGCGAACCTTCCTCGCCACGGATGGCGTAGGTGGTGAAACGTTCGCCATTGTCGACGTTGTAGATCTGGATCTGTTCGTACTCGCGGATGCCGGCGAGATCGAGCCATTCGCCGTCGATGGCGCAGGAGCCTTCATAGTCGAGCACGGCGTGGGTGACTTCGGCGCGGTGCAGTTTGGCTTTGAGCATGATGCTCTGCATGGCGTGGCTCCTGTTTTTCTTCTGGTCGAGGAGAGCGGGGCGAGTATGCCCGAGCACCCGAAGTCGCTCAAGGCCGCGACTGGCGCGGCTTCGAGGCGAAAATTCGGGTATCGGGCGGGGAATCAGTCGATGTGGAAGGCGAGGTTGTCGATCAGCCGGGTGGTGCCCAGGAAGGCGGCGACCAGGATCACCAACTGATGGTCTTGCGCCGTAGCCGGGCGCAGGCCGGCGGACTCGCGCGCCTCGAGGTAGTCGATGCGCAGGCCGGCCGCTTCGATCTGCTGGCTGCCCTCGGACAGCAGCGCGGGGAAGTCGCGCTCGCCCTGGCGGATACGCTCGGCCAGTTGCTTCAGGGTGCGCTGCAGGACAGGCGCGAGGGCGCGCTGTTCCTCAGTGAGGTATCCGTTGCGCGACGAAAGGGCCAGACCGTCCTCGGCGCGCACGGTGGGCTCGCCGAAGATCTGGATCGGCAGGTTCAGGTCGCGTACCAGCTTGCGGATGACCGCCAGTTGCTGGAAGTCCTTCTCGCCGAACAGCGCCATGTCGGGCTGGACCATGTTGAACAGCTTGCAGACCACCGTGGCGACGCCATCGAAGTGACCAGGACGGCTGCCGCCGCACAGGCCCTCGGAGACGCCGGTGACATGCAGTCTGGTCTGGCCTTCCATGCCGTCGGGATACATCTCCTCAACGGTGGGGGCGAACAACAGATGGCAGCCGGCGTTGAGCAGTTTCTCCTGGTCCGCCGCCAGGGTGCGCGGGTACTTGTCCAGGTCTTCGCTGGGGCCGAACTGCAGCGGGTTGACGAAGATGCTCGCCACTACGAAGTCGGCGCGCTGGCTGGCCTTGGTCACCAGCGCGGCGTGGCCGGCATGCAGGTTGCCCATGGTCGGGACCAGAGCAATACGCTTGCCTTCGCTACGGGCGCGCGCCACGGCGGCGCGCAGCTCACGGACTGTCTTGACTGTATTCATCAGGCGAAACCGTGCTCCGGGCCGGGGAAGGTGCCGTCCTTGACTGCCTTCACGTAGGCGGCGAAGGCGGACTGAATGTCGGGCTGGCCGTCGAGGAAGTTTTTCACGAACTTCGGCGAACGGCCGGACAGCGACAGGCCGAGCATGTCGTGCATCACCAGCACCTGGCCGTCGGTGCCGGCGCCGGCGCCGATGCCGATGACCGGGATCTTTACGGCTTCGGTGATTTCCTTCGCCAGTGCGGATGGCACGCACTCCAGCAGCAGTACGGCGGCACCGGCCTGCTCCAGGGCGATGGCGTCGGCGCGCAGCTGGCGCGCCTGGTTTTCCTGGCGGCCCTGGACCTTGAAACCGCCGAACAGGTTGACGGCCTGCGGGGTGAGGCCCAGGTGTGCGCACACCGGGATGCCCATCTGGGCCAGGCGGATGATCGGCTCGGCGAGCCAGGCGCCGCCTTCGAGCTTGACCATGTGGGCGCCGGCCTGCATGACCTTCACCGAGTCGCGCAGCAGCTGGTCCAGCGAGGTGCCGGATTCGAACGGCAGGTCGGTGACGATCAGTGCGCCCTTGTTACCGCGTTTCACGGCGGCGGTGTGGTAGGCCATGTCCTCAACGGTCACCGGCAGCGTGCTGTCGTGACCTTGCAGCACCATACCCAGGGAGTCACCGATCAGCAGCATTTCGGCACCGGCCAGACTGGCGGTGTGGGCGAAAGTGGCATCGTAGGAGGTCAGCATCGCGATCTTTTCGCCGCTTTGCTTGAGACCTTGCAGGGTGGTCAGGGTGACATCAGGCATGAAAGTGTCCTCGGTTCTGCGCCGGGCAGGGGCAAACGGGGCCCTATAGTCCGGATCGAAAAAGGCTAAGTCAATTGCAGGTGTTACCGGACTGTTACGGCGTTACTGCCAGTGCGCCCCACGCCTGGGGCGCAGCATGCATCAGGACAGGCGCTCGAGGCCGCTGAACGGACAGGCGGCGAGCAGCTCGGCCAAGGTGCGCCCGTCGGGGAAACGCAGTTGCGGAGCGAGGTCCGCCAGCGGGTAGAGCACGAAGGCGCGGGCGTGCATGTGGTAGTGCGGCACGGTCAGGCGCGGCTCTTCGATCAGGCGCTGGCCAAACAGCAGAATATCGAGGTCGAGGGTGCGCGGACCCCAGCGCTCATCCTTGCGTACGCGGCCCTGCTCCAGCTCGATGGTCTGCAGGGCGTCGAGCAGCGCGAGTGGCTCCAGGTCGGTATCCAGGGCGGCCACGGCGTTGACGTAGCGCGGCTGGTCCGGCGGGCCCAGCGGGTCGCTGGCGTAGAGCGGGGAGACCACCGCCACCTTGGTGGCGGGGACTTGCGACAGCGCCTTCAGCGCGGCTTCCAGCTGCTGGCGCGGCTCGGCGAGGTTGCTGCCGAGCCCGATGTACACCCGTTCGCTCATTCGCTGCTGGCGCCTTCGGTGCGCGGGCCGCGACGGCGACGGTTGCTACCGCCACGGCGGCGCTTGCGCGGTGCGGCGGCGCCGCCTTCTTCCTGCTGGCTGGCCAGGTTACGGATCATCCCGCGGCGTTCACCGTCGCTGGCTTCCTGGTAGTCGGTCCACCAGTCGCCGAGGCCGCCGGTTTCCTCGCCGGCGCTCTCGCGCAGCAGCAGGAAGTCGTAGCCGGCGCGGAACCGCGGGTTCTCCAGCAGCAGGTCAGCCTTCTTGCCCTGGCGGCGCGGCAGGCGCTCCTGCATGTCCCAGATCTCGCGGATCGGGATGGTGAAGCGCTTGGGCACCGCGGTGCGGCGGCACTGCTCGAGGATCAGCTCGTGGGCGGCTTCCTGCATCGCCGGGATCGGCGGCATGCCACGGTCCTGCAGCTTCAGCACGCGGGCAGGCAGGGCCGGCCAGAGCAGCGCAGCGAACAGGAAGGCCGGGGTAACCGGCTTGCCCATGCGGATGCGCTCGTCGGTGTTGGCCAGGGCCTGGCGCATCAGCTTGCCGGCGTACTCCGGGTCGTCCTTCAGCGCCTTGGCGCTCGCCGGGAACAGCGGGGCGAACAGTTCGTACTCGTTGAGCAGTTCGAAGGTGCGTTCGGCCTTGCCGCTGAGGAACAGCTTGAGGATTTCGTCGAACAGGCGCGCCGAAGGAATTTCATTGAGCAGCGGCGCCAGGCGGCGAATCGGTGCGGCGCTGTGCTTTTCGATCTCGAAGTCCAGCTTGGCGGCGAAGCGCACGGCCCGCAGCATCCGTACCGGGTCTTCGAGGTAACGCTGCTCCGGATCGCCGATCAGGCGGATCAGGCGGTTGCGGATGTCGCGCACGCCGTGGGCGTAGTCGAGGATGCGCTCGCCGGTGACGTCGAAGTACAGGGCGTTGATGGTGAAGTCGCGGCGCTGGGCGTCGTCTTCCAGGGTGCCGTAGACGTTGTCACGCAGTATGCGGCCGGCCTCGTTGCGGGAGGCGTGGGCGCTATTGGCGTCGTCGTCTTCGCTGACCGGATGGTTTGCGCGGAAGGTGGCAACCTCGATGATCTCGCGGCCGAAGTGGACGTGGACCAGCTTGAAGCGGCGACCGATCACCCGCGCGTTGCGGAATTCGGCACGCACCTGCTCGGGGGTGGCGCTGGTGGCCACATCGAAGTCCTTGGGCGGAATGCCCAGCAGCGGGTCACGTACGCCACCGCCGACGATGTACGCCTGGTAGCCAGCCTTGGTCAGGCGCTCCACGACGTTCACCGCGTTCCTGCTGAACTGTTCCCGCCGCAGCGAGTGCTGATGATTGCCAACGACTTCCGGAGTAGTGCGGACAGCGCGCGGACGGCGCAGTGGGGATCGGATGGACTGGATCAGCTTTTTCAGCATGTGTGCACTATCGGGAATAGGTGTATGGATGGCATACGCAGGTCTCGGCAAGCCGCCTGATTACGGCGTTTCCTGGAGGATAGCGGGTGTCTGCCGCTGCCTTGAAACAAATGGCAGCAAATCGAATGCCGTCTGCGCCGCGGCGATTCTAGCATCGTGGGGTGGGATGATGAAGAAAACTGAAGAAAGGGACTTGCGGGGAGGGAGCGGGAGGGTGTAGCGAAAGCTACTGGGGGAGCCGAGGCTCCCCCCCAAATAGGTGCGTGCTTTGTTTTTATTATGATTACCGGGCTTGTTGTTTTTGTTTGTAGACCCGACCCTCGAAGCTACCTGCTTCGGGGAACCTTCCACACTTGGAAGGTGTTCAATAGCAAACGGATTGCTTTGGTCGCTGAGTGAGCAATGATCTTTCGATCCAACCAGTTTTGCGTGCTGTCTCAAGACAGTTTTATTCTTCTTGACTGGTTGCGGGACTGGTCCCGACGGCTACCCTTCTCCAAAAGAATCAGTTAGCTGCGCCTCCGCGATCTTGTTTTTGTTGTGCTGGAGTCGTTTCGTCTTGTTCTTATTGTGAGTGGTCGTGCTTGTTATTGTTGTTGTACCAATAACAAAGCAGATGCCGTGCCAACTTTTGCGAATCCTTATTTTTCAAGGGTTTGCGAGGATTCACCCCCGAACGGCAGGCACAAAAAAGCCGGGTTTCCGTTACCGATGAACCCGGCTTTTGTTACGGAGCTTGTCTCCGGTAACAGTGTGAAACGTCTTACGAGTCAGCCGATGCGCCGGATTTGCGGCGCGGGATGCCCAGGCGCTGGCGGCGTTCCCACAGGCATTTGCGGCTGATGCCCAGCTTGCGGGCCAGCTCGGTCTCGGTCATGTGGTCCTGATGCTCGAGGACGAAGTGTTGGAAGTAGTCCTCCAGCGACAGGTCCTCGGTAGGCTCGTGGTTGCTGGCGCTGCCGTTGGTCGGGCGCAGGTCGCCGTCATCGCCGAAGTCGTCGTCCAGATCATCCAGCTCGATGTCGATGCCCAGCAGGTCGGCCGGGATTTCCTGGCTTTCGCTGAGGATCACCGCGCGCTCGATGGCGTTCTCCAGCTCACGCACGTTACCCGGCCACGGGTAGTGACGGATGGCCTGTTCGGCCTCGTGGGAGAAGGTCAGTGACGGGCGCCCCATCTGGGAGCACTGGCGCGCCAGGAAGGAGCGGGCGATCTCCATCACGTCAGGGCCGCGCTCGCGCAGGGGCGGCAGTTTCAGCGAGATGACGTGGAGGCGGTAATAGAGGTCTTCGCGGAACTGGCCGGTCTTGGCCAGCATCTTCAGGTCGCGGTGGGTGGCGGCGATCAGGCGGACGTCGACCTTCTGCGACTGCACCGAGCCGACTCGGCGGATCTCGCCTTCCTGCAGCACGCGCAGCAGGCGTGCCTGGGCCTCGAGCGGCAGCTCGCCGATCTCGTCGAGGAACAGAGTGCCACCGTCGGCCGCTTCCACCAGGCCCGCACGGCCGGCGCTGGCGCCGGTGAACGCACCTTTCTCATGGCCGAACAGTTCGGATTCGATGAGGGTTTCCGGAATAGCGGCGCAGTTCACCGAGATCAGCGGCGCCTTGGTGCGCTTGGACAGGTTGTGCAGCGCGCGGGCGACCAGTTCCTTGCCGGTACCGGACTCGCCCTGAATCAGCACATTGGAGTCGGTGGGCGCGACCTTGCGGATCTTGGTGTAGAGCTCCTGCATGGGCGCGCAGGAGCCGATGATGCCGATCTCGCCGTCTGCGGGCGCGGTGTTACCGCTGCTACGGTCGGCGGCCTTGGCGTTACCGCGGGCTTCGGCGGGAGCGTTACGGTTTTCCTGGCGATCCTTGAGGATGCGCGCCACGGCCTGGAGCATCTCGTCGTGGTCGAACGGCTTGGCGATGTAGTCCACCGCGCCCATCTTCATCGAGTCCACTGCCGAGCGCAGGCTGGCATAGCTGGTCATGATCAGCACCGGAGTGCCCTGGGCCAGCTTGATCAGCTCGGTGCCGGGTGCGCCGGGCAGGCGCAGGTCACTGACGATCATGTCGAACGACGGGATGCTGTAGCGCTCCTGCGCCTCCTGTACCGAGCCAGCTTCGCTGACCTGGTACTGGTTGCGCTCGAGCAATCGTCGCAGGGCGGAACGGATGATGGTTTCGTCTTCGACGATGAGGATATGTGCCATGTATTCAGCTCTCTCGACGTGCTCGTTTACTGCTCGGCCGTCGGGCCAGGATGCCGCGGCAAGGTGACGCTGATGCGGGTTCCGCATTCGCGTTCGGGGTCAGCCGGGCTGTCTATGGTGATTTGCCCATAATGCTCTTCCACGATCGAATAGACCAGAGCGAGCCCCAGGCCGGTCCCTTTGCCAGGGTCCTTGGTGGTGAAGAAGGGCTCGAACAGGCGGTCGATGATCGACTTGGGTATTCCGCTGCCTTCGTCCTCGACGATCAGGTCGATGGTCTGCTCGGAAGCTTCGGTGCGCACGCGGATCGCGCCGTTGGGCGGGGAGGCGTCGCGGGCGTTGGACAGCAGGTTGATCAGCACCTGGGCCAGACGCTGGGAGTCGCCTTCCACCCAGTGTTCCGGATCGCACAGGTTGAAGAACTGCACGTCGATGCTGCGCTTGTTCAGCGACAGCAGGCCGATGGCTTCCTGGGCGACGTCCGCCAGGCACACCGGCTCGGCCGCGACCTGCTTGCCGCCGGCGTGGGCGAAGCTCATCAGCGACTGCACGATGCGCGAGACGCGCTTGGTCTGTTCGAGGATCTGCCCGCTGATCTCGGTCAGCTCGCCATCGCCTTCGCGTTCTTCCCGCAGGTTCTGCGCCAGGCAAGCGATGCCGGTGATCGGGTTGCCGATCTCGTGGGCTACACCGGCGGCCAGGCGGCCAATGGAGGCCAGGCGCTCGGAATGGATCAGCTTGTCTTCCAGGGACTGGGTTTCGGTGAGGTCTTCGACCAGCAGTACCAGGCCACTGTTACCGGGCGCGAGGGGCTCCTCGATCGCCGCCTTGTGCAGGTTCAGCCAGCGGGTCTGGCCCTCGATGGTCAGGCGCTGCTTGTGCAGGTGTTCGTCGGGGGCGTCGATGAAGCCTTCCAGCAGGCCGCGCCACGGGTCGGGCAAGGCGGCCAGGCGCGAGCCGACCACGCGCTGTGCGCTGACGCCGGTGAGTTCCTCGATGGCGCGGTTCCACATGAGGATTTCCTGGTCCTTGGCCAACGAGCACACGCCCATCGGCAGGTCCTGCAGGGTCTGGCGGTGGTAGCGGCGCAGGGTGTCGAGCTCGGCGGCCAGACCAGTGAGTCGGGAGTGGTAGTCCTCGAGGCGGCTCTCGATGAAGTGGATGTCCTCGGTGACGTAGGCTTCGCTGCTGGCCTTGTAGGGCAGGAAGGTCTCCACCATGTCCTGCGCCACGCTCGGGCCCATCAGGCCGGAGAGGTTTGCCTCGATGCGGTCGCGCAGGCGGCGCAGGGCGTAGGGGCGGCGTTCGTCGAAGGGCAGGTGCAGGTCGCGCAGGGCCTGTTCCACTTCGCGCTGGGCGGTCTTCGCGCCCAGCGGCTTGGCCAGCTGGCTGGCGAATTCCTGCGGGGAGACGGCAATCAGCTCGCGGCGCTGCGGGCGGCGTACGTTGTCGACGGCGCAGGCTTCGGCGGCGCCTTTCTCTTCATCGCTGGCTTCGGTGAACAGCGAGACCAGGGTGAACACCAGTACGTTGGCCGCCAGCGAGGCGAGCGCCGCGAGGTGCCAGGTGGTGTCGTCGAGCACGTAGAGCGAGTTGAACAGCGGCAGATAGATGCTCTGCATGTTCGCCACCAGCGGGGTGAGCATGGTCGCGCCCCACACCAGCATCCCCGCCACGAGACCTGCGATGAAGCCGCGGCGGTTGGCGGTCGGCCAGTAGAGCACGGCCAGCGCGCCGGGAAGGAACTGCAGGGTGGCAACGAAGGAAACGATGCCCAGGTTGGACAGGTCCTGCTCGGCGCCCAGCAGCAGGTAGAAGGCATAGCCGGCCATGATGATCGCGGCGATCAGCGCGCGGCGGGTCCATTTCAGCCAGCGGTAGATGTTGCCTTCGGCCGGGGGCTGGTAGAGCGGCAGCACCAGATGGTTGAGCACCATGCCCGAGAGCGCCAGGGTCATCACGATGATCAGGCCACTGGCGGCGGAGATGCCGCCGACGAAGGCAGTCAGTGCCAGGGCCGGGCTGTCCACCGAGATGCCCAGGCCGAGGGTGAAGTATTCCGGGTTGGTCGAGGCGCCCAGGTGCAGGCCGGCCCAGAGGATCGGTGGCACCGCCAGGCTCATCGGCAGCAGGAACAGCGGCAGGCCCCAGCTGGCGCTGAGCAGTGCGCGCGGGTTGAGGTTCTCGGTGAAGGTCATGTGGAACATGTGCGGCATGACGATGGCCGAGGCGAAGAACACCAGCAGCAGCGTCCGCCACGGCCCCTCGGCCAGCGGTGTGTGCAGGGTGCTCAGGGCTTCCTGGTTCTGCAGCAGCCACACTTCCAGGCCATCCGGTCCGCCGAATACGCCGTAGAGGGCGAACAGGCCGATGGAGCAGAGCGCCACCAGCTTCACCAGCGATTCGAAGGCGATCGCCATCACCAGCCCTTCATGACGCTCGCGTGTGGCAATGTGGCGTGCGCCGAAGAGGATGGCGAACAGCGTGATCAGCGCGCAGAACGCCAGCGCTGCGCGGTTGGGTTCGGATTCTCGGGTGAGGATGCTGATCGAGTCGGTCACCGCCTGGATCTGCAATGCAAGCATCGGTAGCACGCCGATCAGCATGAACAACGTGGTCAGCGCACCGGCCCAGGTGCTGCGGAAGCGGAAGGCGAACAGGTCGGCCAGCGACGACAGCTGGTAGGCCCGGGTGATCCGCAGGATCGGATAGAGCAGCACCGGTGCGAGCAGGAACGCGCCGGAGACGCCCAGGTAGATCGCCAGGAAGCCGTAGCCGTACTGGTAGGCCAGCCCGACCGTGCCGTAGAAGGCCCAGGCGCTGGCGTACACGCCCAGCGACAGGGTGTAGATCAGCGGATGGCGCACCAGCCGGCGCGGAATGAAACCGCGCTCGGTGATCCAGGCGACACCGAAGAGGACCATCAGGTAGGAGGCGCTGATCAGGATCAGCTGGGTAAGGCTAAAGCTCGTCAGCATCGCGCTGGCTCTGCAGGATGAAGGTGACGACGATCAGGATCAGCCACAGCAGATACGGGCGGTACCAGGCGCCGTGGGGATCGATCCACCAGTCCATGATGGCCGGTGAGAACAGGTAGATGCCCACGACCAGGAGCAACACCAGTCGGTAGATGTACATGTCGTCTCTCTCTTTGTTCGGCGGGCAGGCTACCTGTGCGCACAGTTGCCGGCAAGCCGGCCGCCGGTGGGGACGGGTACAAGTCTAGAGCTGCGCGTCTTCCAGCGTCAGGCTATGGGGGATGGCATTGGCATCCCAGTGCGCGATGCCCCAGGCAAGCACCTCGTGGGGCGTGGCCTGCAGCAGTTCGGCGGGCGGCTCCTGGCCCAGCGCCTTGAGTGCGCGTACCAGCAATGGCGCGGCCTGATTGGCCTGCAGCGGCGGCGAGCGGTAGGACTTGCCGAGCTTGTGGCCGTCGGGCTGGATGATCAGCGGCACGTGCAGGTAACGTGGCGCGGCGATGCCCAGCAGTTCCTGCAGGTAGAGCTGGCGCGGGGTGTTGTCCAGCAGGTCGGCGCCGCGAACGATGTCGGTAACACCCTGCCACGCATCGTCCAGCACCACCGCCAGTTGATAGGCGAACAGCCCGTCGCGGCGTCGGATGACAAAGTCGCCCACTTCGCGGCCCAGGTGCTGGTGGAATTCACCCTGCAGGCGATCGGTGAAGCGGTAGTCCAGTTCCGGCACGCGGATACGGATGGCGACGTCGCCGTGCCAGTCATGCTGGGCGTCGCGGCAGGAGCCGGGATAGATACCGTGGCTGCCTTCGAGCTGCTTGCGCGAACAGGTGCAGGCATAGGCCAGGCCGCTGCGCAGCCATTGCTCGACCTGGGCCGCATAGGCGTCGCCACGCTCCCTCTGGTGCTCCACCGGGCCGTCCCATTCGAAACCGTAGCGTTCGAGGGCTTCCAGGATGGCGGCCTGAGCGCCGGGCATTTCGCGTGGCGGATCGAGGTCTTCCATGCGCACCAGCCACTTGCCGCCCACGGCGCGGGCGTCCAGGTAGGAAGCCACTGCCGCCACCAGCGAGCCGAAGTGCAGGTAGCCGCTGGGCGTAGGGGCGAAGCGTCCGACGTAGCGGGAGGCGGGCATGGAGGCTCTCTGCTGGAAGACTATCTATAAAACGCAGAAACGAAACGGGGCGCCGCAGCGCCCCGTCCGGGATCAACCAGGCTCAGGAGCCCAGTTGCTTTTCCTTGATTTCCGCCAGGGTCTTGCAGTCGATGCAAAGGGTGGCGGTGGGGCGGGCTTCCAGACGACGGATGCCGATCTCGACGCCGCAGGAATCGCACCAGCCGTAGTCGTTGTCTTCGATCAGTTGCAGGGTCTCGTCGATCTTCTTGATCAACTTGCGCTCGCGGTCGCGGGCGCGCAGTTCGAGGCTGAACTCTTCTTCCTGGCTGGCCCGGTCGGCCGGGTCGGGGAAGTTGGCCGCTTCGTCCTGCATGTGGTGCACGGTGCGGTCCACTTCTTCCATCAGCTCAACTTTCCATTTGTTGAGGATGGAGGTGAAGTGCGCGCGCATGCGATCACTCATGTACTCCTCGCCCTTGGTTTCCTGGTAGGGCTCGAAGCCACGAATCAGTTGGCTGCTCTGTTGCTTTGCTTTGGTGGGCATGGATGACCGCCTCTCACTCTCGCTAATCCTCTCGCGGATGGTCCCTCTCCGGCACCGCCGGCCCCGCGCTCGCAGCGGGCGAACTTACCAGAACGATAACCGCGATGCTACTCCCGGTTATCGAGCCTGCCAGTGCCCGCACATGACCTGATCGCCAGGTCGGCGACCCACCGGTCATCGCCAGTGGGTTTTTCTGCAAACCTGAGCAGAATCGTCGGCGTTCGCCAGACGAAGCCTGCAAGTTCCCGGAAGCCGCACATCACAGGCGCGGCCGCCCAGAATTCATCAGTGGCCTGTTAGAATCCCGGCTCTGTCGCAAAGTTCGGAATATTCCATGGCCACCACCTTCAGTGCGCGCAGCCGCGCCATCGAACCCTTCCACGTCATGGCGCTGCTGGCGCGGGCCAACGAGCTGCAGGCTGCGGGCCACGACGTCATCCACCTGGAAATCGGCGAGCCGGACTTCACCACCGCCGCGCCCATCGTCGAGGCCGGGCAGAAGGCCCTGGCAAATGGTCACACACGCTATACCGCCGCACGTGGCCTGCCAGCCCTGCGCGAAGCCATCGCCGGCTTCTACGCCCAGCGCTACGGGCTGTCGGTCGACCCGCAACGCATTCTCGTTACGCCCGGCGGTTCCGGCGCCCTGCTGCTCGCCAGCAGCCTGCTGGTGGATCCGGGCAGGCACTGGCTGCTGGCCGATCCGGGCTACCCGTGCAACCGCCACTTCCTGCGCCTGGTGGAAGGCGCCGCGCAACTGGTGCCAGTGGGGCCGGAGAGCCGTTACCAGCTCACCCCGGAACTCATCGAACGGCACTGGGATCAGGACAGTGTAGGCGCTCTGGCCGCATCACCGGCGAATCCTACGGGCACCTTGTTGCACAAGGACGAACTCGCCGCGCTGTCTCGCGCCCTGAAGGCGCGCGGCGGCCATCTGGTGGTGGACGAGATCTACCACGGCCTGACGTACGGCCTGGATGCGCCCAGCGTGCTGGAAGTGGATGACGACGCCTTCGTCCTCAACAGTTTCTCCAAATATTTCGGCATGACCGGCTGGCGCCTGGGCTGGCTGGTGGCGCCGCCCGAAGCGGTGGGCGAACTGGAGAAGCTGGCGCAGAACCTCTACATCAGTGCGCCGAGCATGGCCCAGCACGCCGCGCTGGCCTGCTTCGAGCCGGCGACCCTGGCGATCCTCGAAGAACGCCGCGAAGAATTCCGTCGCCGCCGCGACTACCTGTTGCCGGCGCTGCGTGAACTGGGCTTCGGCATCGCCGTGGAGCCGGAGGGTGCCTTTTATCTGTATGCGGATATCAGCGCCTTCGGTGGCGACGCCTACGCCTTCTGCCAGCACTTCATCGAGACCGAACACGTGGCCTTCACGCCCGGCATCGACTTCGGGCGTTACCAGGCTTCGCACCATGTGCGTTTCGCCTACACCCAGAGCGTCGAGCGCCTGCAGCAGGCGGTGGAACGCATCGCGCGCGGCCTGAAGACTTGGCGTCCCTGATGCGCTTCGAACCGGCGCTGGAAGAGGCGCGCCTGATCAAACGCTACAAGCGCTTTCTGGCGGACATCGAGACCGCCAGTGGCGAGCAGCTCACCATCCACTGTCCGAACACCGGCTCGATGCTCAACTGCATGAGCGAAGGTTGCCGAGTCTGGTTCAGCCGCTCCGATGACCCCAAGCGCAAGCTGCCGGGGACCTGGGAGCTGGTGGAAACCCCGCAGGGCCGGTTGGCCTGCGTGAACACCGGGCGGGCCAACCGTCTGGTGGAAGAGGCGCTGCTGGCCGGTACGGTGACCGAGTTGGCCGGCTTCGATGAACTGCGCCGCGAAGTGGCTTACGGGCAGGAGAACAGCCGCGCGGACTTCCGTCTGATGTATGCCGGCAAGCCGGTGTACGTGGAAGTGAAGAGCGTCACCCTGGGGTTCGATGACACCATGGTCGCCGCCTTCCCCGATGCCGTCACCCTGCGAGGTGCCAAGCACTTGCGCGAGCTGGCGGCGCTGGCGCGCGAGGGCATGCGTGCGGTGCTGCTGTATGCGGTGAACTTGTCGGGTATCGACGCGGTTCGCCCGGCGGTGGAAATCGACCCGGCCTACGCCGCTGCGCTGGCGCAGGCGCGCAACGCCGGCGTGGAGGTGCTGGCGTATGGGGCGCGGATTGATACGCAGGAAATCCGGCTGGAGCGGCCGATGCAGGTGCTGCTCTAGGCAAGACTCGGTGCGAGGGCTGTTCGCGAACAGGCTCGCTACTGCGCAGGGCCGGACAGCTTCGTAGGGTGTACAGCTGTTCGCGGTCTTACGCCCATTGGTATCGGCAGCAGCCTGGCGGCTTATAACGCCGAGCGTTATGCGCCCTACGCCTGATCTTCTTCCTGATCTTCCAGCCAGATGCCGTTCTCATCTTCCCGGCAGGGCAACGCCTCCAGTACATCCCCCAGGCACGGCCCCTGGATGCACTCGCCTGTCTCGATCAGGAACAGCGCGCCATGGTGGCCGCACTGCAGCAGGCGTCCGCTGGCATCGAGGTACTGCTCAGCGTCGTAGCCCAGCGGGATTTCCCGGTGCGGGCAGCTGTTGCGGTAGGCATAGACACGGCCCTGGCGGCGCACGGCAAAGAGATTCAGGCCAGCGGCCTTGAAGCCCCGGCTCTGGCCTTCGGCCAGGTCATGCGGGGCGCAGAGCAGGATCATCCGGGTCTTCCATTCAGGTACGGCATCACGAGGCGGACATTATCCGCGCCTGCAGGGCGGTACCGGAAGAGGGTGCACTTCCGTGTGCTGAAGAGGGGCTGGGCTGGCGTCTTGCCAGCGAAAGCGGCGCCGACCTTAAGCCTCTCTGACATTTAATGCAAATAATTATCAAATAGATTTCCTGGTTTTCCTGTGGCAAGGTTCGTCCATGCTGCTGCGCCGCGGCAGGCTACCTTTCGAACGAGGAATTCTGCGATGACCACCCTGACTGCGCCGGCCTCCGAGCTGTACCGCGCCTGGCAAACCCTGCGCGCCGAGAAGCCGCGCCTGCGCGCCCGCGATGCCGCGCAACACCTGGCCGTGAGCGAAGCCGAGCTGACTGCCTGCCGCCTGGGCGTGGACGCCGTGCGCCTGCGAACTGACTGGACCGAGCTGCTGCCGGCGCTGGGGGAGCTGGGCCAGATCATGGCGCTGACCCGCAACGAGCATTGCGTGCATGAGCGCAAGGGGCCGTACCGCGACGTGACCGTTTCCGCCAATGGCCAGATGGGCCTGGTGGTGTCTCCGGACATCGACCTGCGCCTGTTCCTCGGCGGCTGGGCCAGCGCCTTCGCCATCAGCGAGGAGACCGCCCACGGCATCCAGCGCAGCGTCCAGGTGTTCGATCGCCAGGGCACCGCCGTGCACAAGGTCTTCCTCACCGAGCAGAGTGACCTCGCCGCCTGGGACCCGCTGGTGCGCAGCTTCACTGCCGCCGAGCAGAGCGCCGCACTCGACCTGGCCCCACTTGAGCCCAAGGCCGCGTCGCTGGCCGATGGCGAGATTGATGTCGCCGCTCTGCGCGAAGGCTGGTCGGCATTGAAGGACACCCACCACTTCTTCGCCCTGCTGAAGAAGCACAAGGTCCAGCGCACCCAGGCGCTGCGCCTCGCCGGCCGCGAGTGGGCCGAGCCGCTGGCTACCGTCGAACTGCCGCGCCTGCTGGAAGCAGCTGGGGTCAACCAGTTGCCGATCATGATCTTCGTCGGCAACGCCCACTGCATCCAGATTCATACCGGTACCGTGGAAAACCTCAAGTGGATGGACGACTGGTTCAACGTCCTCGACCCGCTGTTCAACCTGCACCTGAAAACCCCGGGCGTGGTCGAGCTGTGGCGCGTGCGCAAGCCCAGCAGCGACGGCGTGGTCACCAGCTGGGAAGCCTTCGATGCCCATGGTGAGCTGGTGCTGCAGGTGTTTGGTGCGCGCAAGCCCGGCGTTCCGGAACTGCAGAGCTGGCGCGAACTCGCTGAATCCTTCCCGGCACGCTGAGGACGACTCATGAAGACTTCCATGACTGCACGCGCGCTGTTCGCCGGCCTCTGCCTGACCGCCACCAGCGCGCTGGCCGACTCGTTGCCGCAACGCTGGGTGAGCGCCGGTGGTTCGCTGAGTGAATGGGTCGTCGCCCTGGGCGGCGAGGCCAAGCTGGTGGGCGTCGACACCACCAGCCTGCACCCGGCATCGCTTCACGCGCTGCCGAAGATCGGTTACCAGCGGCAACTCGCCGCCGAAGGCATCCTCGCGCTGAAACCGGACATCCTGCTGGGCAGCGAGGAGATGGGCCCGCCGCCGGTACTGCAGCAATTGCGTGCCGCCGGCGTGCGGATCGAGACGCTGTCGGCCACGGCTGACGAGAAAACCGTGCACAACACCATTCAGCGTCTGGGCGAACTGCTTGGTGCGCCAGACAAGGCCAGGCAGGTCGAGGCGGACTTCGATGCCCGCCTCGCCGCGCAGGACGCCTGGGTGAAGAAAGCCCAGTCCGCTCAAGCCGCGCCCGGTGTCGTCCTGCTGGTCGGGCACGCGGGCGGCAACCTGCTGGTGGCCGGGCAGGACACTGCCGGCGACTGGCTGATCCAGCATGCCGGCGGCCGCAACCTGGCGACCCACACCGGTTACAAGACGCTGTCCACCGAAGCCCTCACCGCGCTGAATCCACAGGTGGTGGTGCTCAGCGACCGTACCCTGGACGGTGACAAGGCCCGCGCCGCGCTGACCCAGCAGAACCCCGGACTGGCCGCAACCAGCGCGCTGCGTGACGGCCGCGTATTGGTGCTCGACCCGACCCTGCTGGTGGGCGGCCTCGGGCCGCGCATCCCGGACGAGCTGGCTAGCCTCTCCCAGGCCTTTTATCCTTCCGCGCAGGCCCTGAACACGGAAAGTCGTCCTTGACCCGGATCGTTACCGCTAGACCGCTGTTCCTGCTCCTCGGTTTCCTCCTGCTGCTGGTCGTCTGGCTCTCACTGGCTCTCGGGCCGGTGAGCCTGCCGCTGGGCGATACCCTGCGCGCGCTGGCGCGCATGGCCGGGCTACCAGTCTCTGCCGATGGCCTCGGCCAGGCCG
This sequence comes from Pseudomonas sp. PDM17, assembly GCF_014851985.1. Taxonomy (NCBI): domain Bacteria; kingdom Pseudomonadati; phylum Pseudomonadota; class Gammaproteobacteria; order Pseudomonadales; family Pseudomonadaceae; genus Pseudomonas; species Pseudomonas sp. PDM17. Next base: position 17,123 of record NZ_JACVAT010000003.1, on the reverse strand, counting down.
AGCTGATCGTCGGGCAGATCCGCCTGCCGCGCACCTTGCTGGGCATTGCGACCGGGGGCGTGCTGGCGCTGGCCGGTGTGGCCATGCAGGGGTTGTTCCGCAACCCACTGGCCGATCCCGGCCTGATCGGTGTTTCGAGCGGTGCCGCGCTGGGGGCGGCCATCGCCATCGTCTTCGGTGCGTCCATCGGTGGATTGCCCGAGGCTTTCGCTCCTTACCTGTTGTCTGCATGTGCCTTTGCCGGCGGCCTGCTGGTGACGGCGCTGGTCTATCGCCTGGGGCGCCACAGCGGCCAGACCAGCGTGGCGACCATGCTGCTCGCCGGCATCGCGCTGACGGCGCTCGCGGGCGCACTGATCGGCCTGTTCACCTACCTCGCCGACGATGCCACCCTGCGCACCCTGACGTTCTGGAACCTTGGCAGCCTCAACGGCGCGAGCTACCCGCGACTGTGGCCGCTGCTGCTGATCACCCTGCTGGTGGCCTGCTGGCTGCCGCGCCGGGTGAATGCCTTGAATGCGCTGCTGCTGGGCGAATCCGAAGCGCGTCACCTGGGCTTCGACGTCGAGCGGCTGAAAGTCGAACTGATCCTCTGCACCGCGCTGGGCGTCGGGGCGGCGGTGGCTGCCGCCGGGATGATCGGCTTTATCGGTCTGGTGGTGCCGCATGTACTGCGCCTGATCGTCGGTCCGGACCACCGGGTGCTGCTGCCGGCCTCGATGTTCGGCGGCGCGATCCTGCTTCTGCTCGCCGACCTGATCGCGCGGCTGGCGCTGGCGCCGGCGGAACTGCCGATCGGCATCGTTACCGCGCTGATTGGTGCGCCGTTCTTCCTCTACCTGCTGATCCGGGGGCGTTCCTGATGCTGTGCGCAGACAAGCTGCTGGTGAAGCGCGGCGCCCAGACCGTCCTGCGGGAGGTGAGCGTGACGCTGCAGCCGGGCGAAGTGCTCGGCGTTCTCGGCCCCAATGGTGCGGGCAAGAGCACCCTGCTTGGCGCCATGAACGGGGAACTACCGCTGGCCGGCGGATCAGTGAGCCTCGACGGCCGCCCGCTGGACTCCTGGCAAGGCACCGAGCGCGCACGCCGGTTGGCTGTTCTGCCGCAGTCGTCTTCGCTGAACTTCGCATTCCCTGTCGAGGCGGTGGTTGGCTTCGGACGCTTGCCTCACGACAGTGGCCGCCAGCGCGACGAGGAAATCATCCGCGAAGCCATGGTCGCCGCCGATGCTTCGCACCTGGCCGGGCGCAGCTACCTGGCGCTCTCCGGCGGAGAACGCCAGCGGGTGCATCTGGCCCGCGTGCTGGCCCAGTTGTGGCCGGGCGGGGCGGAACAGGTGCTGCTGCTGGATGAGCCGACCTCGGCGCTCGACCCGCTGCACCAGCACACTACGCTGCAAGCTGTGCGCGATTTCGCCGGGCGCGGCGCGGCGGTGCTGGTAATCCTGCACGACCTGAATCTTGCGGCGCGTTACTGTGATCGCCTGCTGCTGCTGCACGAGACACGCGCGCATCTGCTCGGCACGCCTCGCGAAGTGCTGCAGGCCGAGCCGCTGCGCACTGTCTTCGGTCTGGATGTGCTGGTGCAGGAGCACCCGGAACGCGGCCATCCGCTGATCATCGCGCGCTGAAGGGAGTCGCCATGAAGAAAGTCCTGCTCGTCCCGCTGCTGGCTATTCTCACCGCCTGCCAGGGTCAGGTGAGCGTGCCGCCGCTACCGGTCTGGCAGAGCCCGGAAGGGCGCGGCAGTGCCGAGCTGGGCGTAATCCGCGATCTGCGTAGCGGTGAAGAGCTGTCGCCAGCGCAACTGCTCGACCGACTGGCTGCCGCGCCGCGGGTGATAGTCGGCGAGCAGCACGACAACCCCGATCACCATGCACTCGAGCTCTGGCTGGCGCGCGCACTGGCCGATCGCCGCCCGACTGGCAGCGTGCTGCTGGAGATGCTCAACCCCGATCAGCAGAGCGCCGTGACCGCTGCCCAGTCCTCGGCGGCGAAGGGTGATACGCCGAAAGACCTGATCGGTGCGCTGCGCTGGCAACCAGGCTGGGACTGGTCGCAGTACGGCCCGCTGGTGACCTGGCTGGTGAAGCAGCCGGCGCCGTTGCTGGCGGCCAACCTGGATCGCAGCGAGATCATGGGCATCTACCGGGGCAAGCCTGAATTGCAGGGCCCGGCCTCCACGGCCGCTCCGGTGCGCGATGCATTGCTGCAGGATATCCGTGATTCCCATTGTGGCCTGCTGCCGGACAGTCAGCTGCCGGCGATGCTGGCAGTGCAGCAGCAGCGCGATCGGCGCCTGGCCGAACGTTTCAAGGCGGCGCCCGCCCCCTCTCTGCTGATTGCCGGCGGCTTCCACGCGCGCCGTGACCTGGGTGTTCCGCTGCATCTACAGGATCTGGGCGCAGCACAAGGGCTGAAGGTGGTGATGCTGGCGGAAGTCGGCAGAGTGGTGGAGCCGGCCCAGGCGGACTTCGCCTGGTACACACCGGCGCAGCCGCCGACGGATTACTGCGCGCAGATGCGCGGCAATATGTGAAGGGGCCGAAAGGCCCTTTTTCATGAGTGGATGAAGGACGGTCGTGGCAGAAATCGCGGGCAAAAAAAGACCCGGCAAAGTGCCGGGTCGAAACCGTGATTAGCCTGATGAGGAGATAATCTGAAGAGTCCGACTGCGTGGTCTCTCGAGCTTATCCAACTGGCCTCGCAGCCAGTGGTTGTAATAATAACCATTATCATTTGAGAGTCAACACCTTTTCTTCGACCGATCCGAAGATTTTCTGGTGGACGTGAATGCGCCGCGCGAAGGAAAAAATCGAGGCAAAAAAAGACCCGGCAAAGTGCCGGGTCGAAACCGTGATTAGCCTGATGAGGAGATAATCTGAAGAGTCCGACTGCGTGGTCTCTTGAGGTTATCGATCTGGCCTCGCGACCAGATGACTCAATAATAATCATTATCATTTGAGAGTCAACCTCTTTTCTGCAGATTTTTTCTCGCCCGCGAAATTCCGCCTGCACAAACGAAAAAGCCCGGCGCTGGGCCGGGCTTTCTCAGGTGGAAGCGGATCAGTCGGCCTGGCGTTGCAGACGCAGCTGGGTGACTTCCTTGTTCAGCAGGTCAATGCGCCGCGCCATGCCTTCGATGAGGCTGTGGGCGATGCGCGGGTTGCTCTGCATCAGGCTGAGGAACTGGTCCTTGGGGATCACCATCACGGTGCACGGCTCACTGGCGATCACCGAGGCGCTGCGTTTCTCGCGGGTGAACACGGCCATGGCGCCGAAGATCTCGTCCTTCTGCACATCGCCGACCTTCTGCCCGTCGACGAAGGCTTCGGCGTGGCCCTCGATGATGATGAACACGTGCTCGGCGTCGTCACCCTGCTGGATCAGCTGGGCGCCGGCGGCGAAGTGCTGGAAGCCGGTGGCCGGGCGAATCTCCGGCTGCTTGAGGTGCGCCAGGGCATCCGACAGCAGCGCGGTGTGGCCGATCAGGTAGTGCAGGAACTGCTCCTGACGCTGTTCGTGGCTGTGGATATGGCGGAACACGTCGCTGCGCGAATAGGGAATCAGGCACAGCGGCTCTTCGCTGACATAGCGGCAGGGCGGCAGCTCGATGCCCTGGCGCAGGCCGACCAGGTCGCCTTCCTGCAGGTAGAACAGCGGGCGTTCATCCACCAGGGCATGGACCAGACCGTTCTCGATGAGGAACAGATGCTTGCCGGGCAGCTCGCCCTCCAGATCGTCGGAGCGCTCCAGGCGAATGGCTTCGCCTGCGGGCTCAAGGCCGGCGAGCAATTGCGCCGGAATGCCCTGCAGCCGATTGATCAGTCGATCGGCATAGGCGGGTTGTTCACCGAGTAGGTACATGGCCGTAATTCCTTGATATGGCGACGGTCGAGGGCGCACGAAGGGCCCTGAAACCATAAGCGGACAGGTACCTTGCGTAAACATTTTCACACAGAGCTTGTGAGCTAGCTCTTGTTACGTGCGGGAAATGTCTCAAGCTCGCCAAGAAGAGCAGCCTTGTGCGCGGGCGGCAGGTCGTTCCAGTGCACATCCAGCAGCGCGCCCTCGATGGCATAGAGCAGCACTTTCGAGGCGCGGAAGCCCCTTGCGCGCACGGCCCGATAGGCGCCGACCGCCCCCAGACGGCGCAGATCGCTGGCGCTGTGAATGCCCACGGCATGCAGCCATTGGGCGGAGGTCTTGCCTAGGTTCTTCAGGTGCAGCAGTTCGTCGTTCATCGTCTGTCCTTGCGATGGGCGCGATGGGTGTCGGGTCTTGAAGGGGCCGAGAACTGCTCGTAGCGGCCGGACACTCAGAAGGAAGTGTAGCGGTGACTGGGAAAAACGTGGCTTTGTGACATCGCCATGAATGCGGGGCAGGGCGTTGTCGTCGTCGAAGGCTGGTCGTGCGGCGTGGCCAACGGCCGGAAATCGCCGCGCGGGGCGACTCCGGCCGACAGGCGGTGGATCAGAGGCCGGGTAGGCGCTGGCGGATGCTGGCGACCAGGGCGTCGAGGCTGGCGGCGTCCGGAGTGTCGACGCGCTTGCTGTGTTGTTGCTCCTCGGCGCTGAGATCGTCGCGGCTGGCCAGTTGTGCCTGGACGACTTCCAGGGTGGCGTCGGACGGGTCGTTGCCGTCGTTCTGGCGCTGGGCCAGCCAGCCGGCGATCACGGCTTCCGGTGCGTGGCAGTCGAGGATCAGGAAGGGCACGCCGGTTTCCTCGGCAATTTCCCACGCGGCGGCGCGCTGCTCGCGCTTGAGGAAGGTGGCGTCCAGCACGACCGGGTAGCCGGCACGCAGAATGTCCACGGCCAGTTCGTTGAGGCGCTGGTAGGTCGCGGTGGTGGCGTCGGTATCATAGATGCCGCTCTTGAGCTGGCCTTGCTGATCGGCCTTCTGTTCGCCGAACAGGCGCTTGCGCTCCACGTCCGAGCGCAGGCGCACGGCGCCCAGCGCTTCCACCAGGCGCAGGGCAACCTGACTCTTGCCGACCGCGGAAACGCCGACGGTGACGGCCAGGAAGCGCGAGGGAATGGCACTGTAGCTTTCCGCCAGGTTGGCGTAGTTGCGGTACTGGCGCAGGGTCGCGGCCTTCTGTACGGCGTCGGTCTGGTGCGCCAGGCTGAACAGCGCGATCTTGGCGCGGACCAGAGCGCGGTAGGCCTTGTAGAAGTTCAGCAGGGCCAGAGACTGGTAGTCGCCGGTGTATTCCAGGTACTGGCTGACGAAGCGCCGCGACAGGCATTTCAGGCCACGGTCTTCCAGGTCCATGGCGAGGAAGGCGTAGTCAGCAGTGACGTCGGTGAAACGGAACGGCTCGTTGAACTCGATGCAGTCGAACAGTACGGCCTTGCCGTCGATGATCGCGGCGTTACCCAGGTGAATGTCGCCATGGCATTCGCGGATGAAACCGTTCGCCTTGCGCTGCTCGAACACGCTGTGCAGGCGTTCGAAGCTGGATTCTGCCCAGGCTTCCAGGGCGTCGAGCTGTTGCAGGTCGACCTTGTCGGAGAGCATCGGGCGAATCTGCTCGAAGTTCTGCCGCACGGGCGCCATGCAGGCTTCCGGGGTACCCAGCGGGTGCTCGGTAGGTACGATGGGGGTGCGCAGATGGAAGTCGGCGATCTGCTTGGCCAGCCCGTCGATGTGCGCGGAACCCAGTTCTCCGCGTGCCTGCACCTCGCTGAGCAGCTGGGTTTGCGGGAATTCGCGGCACTGGAGCATGTACTCGATGGCCGGGCCTTCACCGTTCAGCTGCGGTGCGCTCTCGCTGCCGGTGATGGCGATCACGTCAAGGTACAGACCGTCGGTCAGGCGCTGGTTCAGGCGCAGCTCTTCCTCGCAGAAGTGCTTGCGCTGGGCGAGGTCGGTGAAGTCGAGGAAGCCGAAGTTCACCGGCTTCTTGATCTTGTAGACGTAGGAGCCAGTAAGCAGCACCCAGGAAATGTGGGTTTCGATGACCCGGAAGCCTTCGACCGGATGAGGGAAGAGGGTGGGATTCTGCAGGGCTGCGAGTAAGGTCTGGCTCACGTGATGTCCTTTCCGGTCGAATTTTTGAAGGCAGGCATTATGGCGGCTGGGTCGGTAGCTGCAAACTCTGCGGCCGACCGGCAACCAAATGGCCATCGTGGGGTCATAGCTCGGCGACTGCCGTAACCGCGAGATGCGCGGCAGTTCGCATCAAGCCTGGACGCCCGCTGGAGTGGCGTCTGTCTCCTGTGGATAAAGTACGTATAATGCGCCGCCATGACGCGTCCCCGATCTTCCAAACCTCGTAAAAAAAGCGGCAAATCGTCGCCTGCCATGCGCAAGTGGCTGGGCTGGGCTCTTAAGCTCGGTCTGGTTGGCGTGGTGGTGCTGGCCGGTTTTGCCGTGTACCTCGATGCGGTTGTCCAGGAGAAGTTCTCCGGCAAACGCTGGACCATTCCCGCCAAGGTCTATGCCCGGCCGCTGGAACTGTTCGTCGGCCTGAAACTGGGCAAGGACGACTTCCTGCGCGAGCTGGATGCCCTGGGCTATCGGCGCGAGACTTCGGTCGCAGGGCCGGGCGCGGTGTCGGTGGCCGGCAATGCCGTCGACCTGAACACACGCGGCTTCCAGTTCTATGAAGGTGCCGAGCCGGCGCAGCGCATTCGCGTGCGCTTCTCCGGCGACTATGTGGCCGGCCTGAGCCGCGCCAACGGTGGCGACCTCGCTGTCGCGCGCATGGAGCCGCTGCTGATTGGCGGCCTGTACCCCGCGCACAACGAAGACCGCATCCTGATCAAGCTCGACCAGGTGCCGCCGTACCTGATCGATACTCTGGTCGCCGTGGAGGACCGTGACTTCTGGACCCACCACGGGGTTTCGATCAAGTCCATCGCCCGCGCCGTCTGGGTCAACGCCAGCGCCGGCCAGTTGCGCCAGGGCGGCAGCACGCTGACCCAGCAGCTGGTGAAGAACTTCTTCCTGACCAACGAGCGCAGCCTGTCGCGCAAGCTCACCGAAGCCATGATGGCGGTGCTGCTTGAACTGCATTACGACAAGCGCGAAATCCTCGAGGGCTACCTCAATGAGGTGTTCCTCGGCCAGGACGGCCAGCGTTCGGTGAACGGCTTCGGCCTCGCCAGCCAGTACTTCTTCAGCCAGCCGCTGTCGGAGCTCAAGCTGCCCCAGGTGGCTCTGTTGGTCGGCATGGTGAAAGGGCCCTCCTATTACAACCCGCGCCGCAATCCCGAGCGTGCGCTGGAGCGCCGCAACGTCGTGCTCGACGTGCTCGCCGAGCAGGGCGTGATCACTGCCGACGAGGCCGCTGCCGCCAAGCAGACGCCGCTGGGGGTGACTCGCCAGGGCAGTATGGCCAACAGTTCCTATCCGGCGTTCCTCGACCTGGTGAAACGCCAGCTGCGCGAGGATTACCGCGACGAGGACCTGACCGAAGAAGGTCTGCGTATCTTCACCAGCTTCGACCCCATTCTGCAGATGAAGGCCGAGTCCGCCGTCAGCGAAACCTTCAAGCGTCTCGAAGGCCGCAAGGGCGTTGCCGAAACCGAAACCGCGATGGTCGTGACCAACCCGGAAACCGGTGAGATCCAGGCGCTGCTCGGCAGTCGTGATCCGCGTTTCGCTGGCTTCAACCGCGCTGTCGATGCGGTACGGCCAATCGGTTCGCTGGTCAAGCCGGCGGTCTACCTGACCGCACTGGAAAAGCCGAGCCAGTACACCCTGACCAGCTACATCCAGGACCAGCCGTTCCAGGTGAAGGGCAAGGATGGCCAGGTCTGGACGCCGAAGAACTATGAAGGCACCGCCAACGGCACGATCTTCCTCTACCAGGGGCTGGCTCGTTCGCTGAACCTGTCCACTGCCAGGCTGGGTCTTGACCTGGGCGTACCGAACGTTCTGAAGACGCTGGAGCGCCTGGGCGTTTCGCCGAACTGGCCGGCCTATCCGTCGATGCTGCTGGGCGCCGGTGCACTGAGCCCGATGCAGGTGGCGGCCATGTACCAGACCATCGCCAGCGGCGGCTTCAACACGCCGCTGCGCAGTATTCGCAGCGTGCTGGCGGCCGACGGGCAGCCGCTCAAGCGTTATCCGTTCCAGGTCCAGCAGCGCTTCGATCCGGGCGCCATCTACCTGCTGCAGAGCGCCATGCAGCGCGTGATGCGCGAGGGCACCGGCCGCTCCGTCTACAACCAGTTGCCGGCGTCCCTGACCCTGGCGGGCAAGACCGGCACCACCAACGACTCCCGCGATAGCTGGTTCTCCGGCTTCGGTCAGGACCTGCTGGCGGTGGTGTGGATCGGTCGCGATGACAACGGCAAGACGCCGCTCACCGGTGCCACCGGTGCGCTGCAGATCTGGACCAGTTTCATGCGCAAGGCCAATCCGGCACCGCTGGACATGCCGATGCCGGATAATGTCGTGCAGGCCTGGGTCGATCCGCATACCGGGCAGGGCACTGACGCCAACTGCCCCGGTGCAGTACAGATGCCTTATATTCGAGGAAGCGAGCCTGCGCTGGGCGCAGGTTGCGGAAACCAGACGCCGGCCGGCGAAGTCATGGACTGGGTGCGCGGCTGGTTGAACTGATGCAAGAGGATTGGAAGTGAGAAAAGCTTGGTTTGCAGCGTCGGCGACTCTGGCGCTTCTGTCCGGTTGCGCGTCCCCGCAGCACGGTGCGATTCCCGTGCAGGACTCCGGTACCTCCGTCTCCAACTCGGAGCGCGTCGGCCGCAGCGGTGGCAACACCCAGGCGCCGGTGCGCGCTGGTGCCGGCCAGAGCATTCCGCAGGGTGACTCCGGCGTTACCGTGATGGTCCCGCAGGATGCCGGCATGGCGCCGATCCAGACCTTCCCCGCACAGACCGGCGCCGCGCCGATCAGCACCGCGCCGATGACCACGTCTCCGGGGGCTGCCGGCTCGACCTATTCTTCGCAGCAGCCGATCTCCACCAGTGGTGGTATCACCTCCAATGGTGGTTTCCAGTCGCAGACCTACCAGCAGCCGGCGTACCAGGCCCAGCAGGCCGCGCCGTCGAGCCAGGGCAGCACCTACCAGGGGCCGTCGGGGATTCCGCGGAGCAACTCCGGCCTGTCGGCGGACGAGCAACTGGATGGACCGGTGCTTGCGCTACTGACCTCCGCTTCGCAGCAGCAGGGTGGTGGTGATCTGAACGGCGCTGCCGCGAGCCTGGAGCGTGCCCAGCGCATCGCACCGCGCGAGCCGCAGGTTCTCTACAAGCTGGCCCAGGTTCGCCTGGCCCAGGGCGATGCCGCGCAAGCCGAACAGGTCGCGTTGCGCGGCCTGTCGCTGGCCAATGGTCGCCCGACCATGCAGGCCAGCCTGTGGGATCTGATCGCCAAGTGCCGTGACCAGCAGGGCAACGCTGCCGGCGCTGCCGAAGCGCGTCAGAAAGCCAAGGTGACCCTGTAATGGACACGCGCGTGCTGGCGGTTGCCGATCAGTTGCTGTTGATAGAACGGGAGTTGCGTACGATCGGGATGTGGGGAGTCGAGAGCCCGTCGACGGACAGGCTTTCCAGCATCGAACCCTTCTGCGTGGACACACTGGCGCTGGAGGAGTGGCTGCAGTGGATCTTTCTGCCGCGGATGAAACTGATCATCGAGAGCGGCGCGGATCTGCCCAGTGCTTCGGGTATCCGCGCCATCGCGGAAATGGCTTACGCCAATGAGGGCGCGCGCGTGGCGGCGCTGCTGGATGCGCTCGGCGCCTTCGATCAGCTGATCAGCCCGACGCCCTGAGCGGGCGTCAGTTGCAGTTCTCGCGAATGCTCTTTTCGCTGTCCGCGATGCGCCCCTGACGTTCCTCTTCGGTGATCCGGCGCAGGTCACCATTGCCGTCGTCCACGCGGACGCGCGGGTTGTTCTTCAGTTGGGCCACGTCGGCGCGCAGCTTCTCGCATTGCTGGACTCGCTCGGCTTCCTGCTGCGCCACTTCCTGGCGCACCTTCTCGTCGGCGGCCTTCTGCTTTTCGTCTGCGCTGGGTGGCAGCGTCGGCTTGGCGGCGGCCGGCGGCGGGAAATTGCTGCTGGCCTTGGGCGGCGCGGTATTGGTGTTCACGGTGGCGGCATCGGTGCCTTCCGGCGGCTGAGCGCCGAAATGGGTGATGCCCTGGGCATCGACCCACTTGTAGACCTGCGCGGCCATCACGGTCGGGGCCAGTGCGAGCAGCAGGCTGCCCAGGAAAATCGTCCGTCGCATGCTTTGTCGATCCTTGGGATGCGGAGTCTGTCGGTAACTATAACCAAATCGTGCGCTTATTCACTCTGAGAAAGTTCACATCCCCGCTTCATTCAAAGCCATATATGGCTTGACTTGGCCGCTTCGTTTCAGAAGAATCCAAGGTTCGCTGCAGTGGGCCGGCCGCAAGCTGGTTTTACTCGGCAGACAAGAGGTGCTACCCGCGCCGCAAAGTTTCACCCTGTTTCGCGTTACCTCGCGCTGGGTGGAGGCTCTCCGTAACACAAACAGGAGCGCCTCCAGGTTCTGCTCAATCGGCAGTCGACGTAGCCGGCGATTACATTCGCCCATGTCTGCCGGGCAGCCATCCAAGTCGGTCCCCCACGTTGGGGGTTTCCGTATATAGCGTTCTAGAGGTGACAACGTGGAACTTTTATCCGGCGCTGAAATGGTCGTCCGCTCCCTGCGTGACGAAGGCGTTAAGTACATCTACGGGTACCCGGGCGGTGCCCTCCTGCATATCTACGACGCTCTCTTCAAAGAGAACGAAGTAACCCACATCCTGGTTCGCCACGAGCAGGCCGCCACCCACATGGCCGACGGCTATGCGCGCGCCACCGGTAAGCCGGGCGTGGTGCTGGTGACCTCCGGTCCCGGCGCGACCAACGCCGTCACCGGCATCGCTACCGCCTACATGGACTCCATCCCGATGGTGGTGATCTCCGGCCAGGTAGCGAGCAACATGGTCGGCACCGACGCGTTCCAGGAAACCGACATGGTCGGTATCTCCCGCCCGATCGTGAAGCACAGCTTCATCATCAAGCATCCGTCGGAAATCCCAGAGGTCATCAAGAAGGCCTTCTATATCGCCCAGTCCGGCCGTCCCGGTCCGGTGGTGATCGATATTCCGAAGGACATGGGCGATCCGACCCAGAAGTTCGAGTACAACTACCCGAAGAAGGTCAAGCTGCGCTCCTACAGCCCGGCGGTCCGTGGCCACTCCGGCCAGATCCGCAAGGCTGCCGAGATGATGCTGGCTGCAAAGCGCCCGATCATCTACGCCGGTGGTGGCGTGATCATGGGCAATGCCGCCGAGCCGCTGACCGAAGTCGCACGCATGCTCAACGTGCCGGTCACCAATACCCTGATGGGTCTGGGTGGCTATCCGGGTACCGATCGCCAGTTCGTCGGCATGCTCGGCATGCACGGCAGCTACACCGCGAACCTCGCGATGCATCACGCGGACGTGATCTTCGCTGTCGGCGCACGCTTCGACGACCGCGTGATCAACGGCGAGACCGCTGCCAAGTTCTGCCCGAACGCCAAGATCATCCACGTCGACATCGACCCGGCCTCGATCTCCAAGACCGTCAAGGCCGACATCCCGATCGTTGGTCCGGTGGACAGCGTCCTGACCGAAATGGTCGCGATCCTCAAGGAAATCGGCGAGACCCCGAACAAGGAAGCGCAAGCTGCCTGGTGGAAGCAGATCGAGGAATGGCGCGGCACCCGTGGCCTGTTCCCGTACAACATGGGCGACGGCAGCATCATCAAGCCGCAGACCGTGATCGAGACCCTCTGCGAAGTCACCAACGGTGATGCCTTCGTCGCTTCCGACGTGGGCCAGCACCAGATGTTCGCGGCGCAGTACTACCGCTTCAACAAACCCAATCGCTGGATCAACTCCGGTGGCCTGGGCACCATGGGCTTCGGTTTCCCGGCCGCCATGGGTGTGAAGCTGAACTTCCCCGAAGCCGACGTCGCCTGCGTGACCGGTGAAGGCAGCATCCAGATGAACATCCAGGAGCTGTCCACCTGCCTGCAGTACGACCTGCCGGTGAAGATCGTCAACCTGAACAACGGTGCGCTGGGCATGGTCCGCCAATGGCAGGACATGCAGTACAACAGCCGTTATTCGCACTCCTACATGGAATCGCTGCCGGACTTCGTCAAGCTGGCTGAAGCGTATGGCCACGTCGGCATGCGCATCACCGACCTGAAGGACCTGAAACCGATGATGGAAGAAGCCTTCGCGATGAAGAATCGCCTGGTCTTCCTCGACATCCAGGTCGATACCAGCGAGCACGTCTACCCGATGCAGATCCGCGGTGGTGCGATGCGCGACATGTGGCTGAGCAAGACGGAGCGTACCTGATCATGCGACACATCATTTCCCTGCTGCTGGAAAACGAACCCGGCGCGCTCTCCCGCGTGGTCGGCCTGTTCTCCCAGCGCAACTACAACATCGAAAGCTTGACCGTCGCCCCCACCGAGGACCCGACGCTGTCGCGCCTGACCCTGACCACCGCCGGTCAGGATGAGGTCATCGAGCAGATCACCAAGAACCTCAACAAGCTCATCGAGGTGGTAAAACTGGTGAACCTCTCGGAGAGCGCGCACATCGAGCGCGAGCTGATGCTGGTGAAAGTGAAGGCCACCGGCGCCCAGCGCGCCGAGGTCAAGCGCACCACCGACATCTTCCGCGGCCAGATCGTCGACGTCACCAGCAGCGTCTACACCGTGCAGCTGGCCGGTACCAGCGACAAGCTGGACAGCTTCATCCAGGCCGTCGGCACCGCGTCGATCCTCGAAGTTGTCCGCAGTGGCGTCACCGGTATTGCCCGTGGCGACAAGACTCTCAGCATCTGATTTGAAATACGGCCCACGAGGCCAACTGACAGGGGATTACCCAAATGCGCGTTTTCTACGATAAAGACTGTGACCTCTCCATCGTTCAGGGCAAGAAAGTTGCCATCATCGGTTACGGTTCCCAGGGCCACGCCCACGCGTGCAACCTGAAAGACTCCGGCGTCGACGTTACCGTCGGCCTGCGTGCGGGTTCTTCCTCCGTTGCCAAGGCACAGAACCACGGCCTGAAAGTCGCCGAAGTGGCTGAAGCCGTTGCCGCTGCCGACCTGGTCATGATCCTGACCCCGGACGAATTCCAGGGCCGCCTGTACAAGGATGAGATCGAGCCGAACCTGAAGAAGGGCGCTACCCTGGCCTTTGCTCACGGCTTCTCCATCCACTACAACCAGGTCGTACCGCGCGCTGACCTCGACGTGATCATGATCGCGCCGAAAGCTCCGGGCCACACCGTGCGCTCCGAGTTCGTCAAGGGCGGCGGCATCCCTGACCTGATCGCCATCTACCAGGACGCTTCGGGCAATGCCAAGAACGTCGCTCTGTCCTACGCCTGCGGCGTTGGCGGCGGCCGTACCGGCATCATCGAAACCACCTTCAAGGACGAGACCGAAACCGACCTGTTCGGCGAGCAGGCTGTTCTGTGCGGCGGTTGCGTCGAGCTGGTGAAAGCCGGTTTCGAAACCCTGGTCGAAGCCGGTTACGCTCCGGAAATGGCCTACTTCGAGTGCCTGCACGAACTGAAGCTGATCGTTGACCTCATGTACGAAGGCGGCATCGCCAACATGAACTACTCGATCTCGAACAACGCCGAATATGGCGAGTACGTGACCGGTCCTGAAGTCATCAACGCCGAATCCCGTCAGGCCATGCGCAATGCTCTGAAGCGCATCCAGGACGGCGAATACGCCAAGATGTTCATCTCCGAAGGCGCCACCAACTACCCGTCGATGACCGCCAAGCGCCGTAACAACGCCGCTCACGGTATCGAAGTCATCGGCGAGCAGCTGCGCGCCATGATGCCGTGGATCGCTGCCAACAAGATCGTCGACAAGACCAAGAACTAAGGTCCTTTCGACGAACGAAGAAACGCGGCGCTTGCCGCGTTTTTTCGTTTAGGGGCGGTGATCTGGTATAAAGCGGGGGCGTCGGGTGAGTCTGCGCAGTAGCGTGCCCCGGCGAATCTCAGCCTCAACGAGTTCTCAAGGAATCGTCCATGAGTGAAGGTCACGAGGAGCCGAACAAGGCTTCCGACACCGAAGAAAGTCTGCTGCCCATCGATGAGCACATCGAAGAGGGCCATGACGCCGAAGGTCGCAAGGTTCGTCATCGCGGCATCTACCTGCTGCCCAACCTGTTCACCACCGCGGCACTGTTCACCGGCCTCTACGCCATCATCAATGCCATGAACGGCGACTTCTCCAACGCCGCCATCGCCATCTTCGTCGCCATGGTCCTCGACGGCCTCGACGGTCGCGTGGCCCGCCTGACCAATACCCAGAGTGCTTTCGGCGCCGAGTACGACTCGTTGTCCGATATGGTCGCCTTTGGTGTCGCGCCGGCACTGGTCGCCTTCGAGTGGGCGCTGAGCAGTCTGGGCAAGGTCGGCTGGATGGTCGCCTTCATCTATGTGGCGGGTGCGGCGCTGCGCCTGGCGCGCTTCAATACCCAGGTGGGCAAGGCCGACAAGCGCTACTTCATTGGTCTGGCCAGCCCGGCCGCCGCAGCGCTGGTTGCCGGTACGGTGTGGGCGTTCGCCGACTTCGACGTGCAGGGTGCCAAGGTTTCCCTGCTGGTTGCCCTGATGGTCGCTGCCGCCGGCATGCTGATGGTCAGCAACATCAAGTACTACAGCTTCAAGGATCTCGACCTGCGTGGTCGCGTGCCGTTCATGGCGATCCTGGTGGTGGTGCTGGCATTCGCGGTGGTCTTCACCGACCCGCCGCGCATCCTGCTCCTGCTGTTCCTTGCTTACGCCACCTCCGGCCCGGTGCAATACTTGTTGCAATTGCGCCGTCGCAAGCAGCCGCCTGCCGTGTAATTTCCAGCGGGCTCCGCAGTCTACTGGCGCATACAGCCAGTCGTTGCGGAGCCCGTCATGCTGATCAAGTCGTCCCGCCTTTCCGATTGCCACGAATCGGAAGTCACTCCCGAATCCCTCTATCTCTCCCGTCGCCACTTTCTCGGTGGTGCGATGGCGGTTGCCGCGTTATCCGGATTACCGCGTCTGAGTCTCGCCGATGGCGGTCGCTATGCCGATGTGGCCCAAGCGGCTGCTCCTTCCTGGTTGGCGGAGAGGCTGTCGGCTACCCGCTGGGATGCCGTGACAGTGAAAGATGAAGCCATCACGCCGTTCAAGGATGCGACCACTTACAACAACTTTTATGAGTTCGGCCCCGACAAGGGCGATCCTGCCGCCAATGCCGGCGCGCTGAAGACCGAGCCGTGGTCGGTGGTGATCGATGGGGAAGTGGGCAAGCCTGGCAAGTATGGGCTCGAAGACTTCATCAAGCCCTATCAGTTGGAGGAACGCATCTACCGGCTGCGCTGTGTCGAGGCCTGGTCGATGGTGATTCCCTGGATTGGTTTCCCGATATCCGACCTGATTAAGCGCGTGGAGCCGACCAGCAAGGCGAAGTACGTGCGCTTTGAAACCCTGGTGGATCGAAAGGACATGCCTGGTGTGCAGTCCAATTTCGCCTTGATCGACTGGCCTTACGTAGAAGGGCTGCGCATGGATGAGGCAATGCATCCATTGGCGATATTGGCAGTCGGCATGTATGGCCGGGTGCTGGCGAACCAGAACGGAGCACCGCTTCGCCTGGTGGTGCCGTGGAAATATGGTTTCAAGGGCGCCAAGTCCATTGTGCGGATCAGCTTCGTCGAGGAGCAGCCGAAGACCACCTGGCAGAGCCTGGCCTCGGATGAGTACGGCTTCTATGCCAACGTCAATCCAGCCGTTGACCATCCGCGCTGGAGTCAGGCGCGCGAGCGTCGCCTGCCCAGTGGACTATTCAGCCCCAATGTTCGTCCCACCCTCATGTTCAACGGCTATGCCGATGAAGTCGCTCCGCTCTATGCAGGCATGGACCTGAGGAAGGATTACTGATGCGCTATCCGTTCTGGCGGGCCGGGGTGTTTCTGGCTGCGTTGCTGCCGCCGCTTTATTGGCTGTACCAGGCGTGGATCTTCGATCTTGGCCCGGATCCGGGCAAGGCGTTGGTCGACCTGCTGGGGCAAGGCGGCCTGGTCCTGTTGCTCATAACCCTGACCATGACTCCCCTGCAGAAGATTACCCGCTGGGGAGGCTGGGTACAGGTCCGTCGGCAGCTGGGGCTATGGTGCTTCACCTATATAGTGCTGCACCTGAGCGCCTATGCCGTCTTCATTCTGGGGCTGGACTGGGCGCAGTTGGGCGTCGAACTGCGCAAGCGTCCCTATATCATTGTCGGGGTCGTTGCCTTCCTCGGCTTGCTCTCCCTGGCGATCACTTCCAACCGCTACAGCATGCGGAGGCTGGGGACGGGCTGGAAGAAACTGCATCGACTGATATATGTCATCCTCGGTCTGGGATTACTCCATATGCTGTGGGTCGTACGGTCCGATCTGGAGCGCTGGGCGATCTATGCAGCCATAGGCCTGGTCCTGCTGCTCTTGCGGGTGCCGCCAGTGGCCCGGCGTTTGCCGTTGTTGCGGGGCCGTCTGGCTGCTAACTGAAGAAAGTTTAAATTAGTCGTTGACGGCCGATTTAAACTCCCTATAATGCGCACCACTCCCAGCGACGAAGCGCTGAAAGAACTTGAAAATCAAGTACTTACAGAGATTCGAAGTTGAGGGTGGTGGTCAGGCAGGTGATTCACTTGCCGCTCTTCATTAGCTGCTCCGGCAGCGAGCTGAAAAGAAGATCGCCGAGGTGGTTGACAGCGAGTTTGATCGCTGTAGAATGCGCCTCCCGCTGATGAGAAGGTTTCCTTCGCTGAAGCACAAGCGATTGAGTAGAAAAGAAATTTTCGAAAAATAAAGCTTGACGGAAGATGGGGTTGGCGTAGAATGCGCGCCTCGGTTGAGACGAAAGCCTCAGCCAAACGTTCTTTAACAAGTTGAATCAAGCAATTCGTGTGGGTGCTTGTGATGTAAGACTGATGATCGACTGATTATCAGCAATGCAAGTAACACTCGTGAATTCGAGAGTTTTAGCTCTTTAAATAGAGCATGCGATTGCTGAGCCAAGTTTAGGGTTTTCTCAAAACCCAAGCAGTATTGAACTGAAGAGTTTGATCATGGCTCAGATT
>NZ_JACVAT010000039.1:0-255 GCF_014851985.1 Pseudomonas sp. PDM17 | reverse complement strand
TGCTGCCGGACATGCCGCTGCTCAAGTACAACGACGGCCGCCTGCTGCCCAACATGTTCCACGGCGCGCAGCTGACCAGCGAGGAAATCGCCCACCTCAAGTTCACCGCCACACGCCTGGAGCGCTACACCGCGCGCGACTCCACCGATGCCCAGGACGTGCGCCTGAACTGCAAGAACAAGCGCTACGCCTGCGATACCACCGGCAACCGCTTCGACTCCTACCAGGCCGACTACCAGGTCAACGACCAGCTCC
>NZ_JACVAT010000038.1:0-255 GCF_014851985.1 Pseudomonas sp. PDM17 | reverse complement strand
AGCTGCTCGACGAAGGTCGTGCTGGTGAGAACGTTGGCGTTCTGCTGCGTGGCACCAAGCGTGAAGACGTAGAGCGTGGCCAGGTTCTGGCCAAGCCGGGCACCATCAAGCCGCACACCAAGTTCGAATGCGAAGTGTACGTGCTGTCCAAAGAAGAAGGTGGTCGTCACACCCCGTTCTTCAAAGGCTACCGCCCGCAGTTCTACTTCCGTACCACCGACGTAACCGGCAACTGCGAACTGCCGGAAGGCGTTG
>NZ_JACVAT010000037.1:0-255 GCF_014851985.1 Pseudomonas sp. PDM17 | reverse complement strand
CGGCAGCGCCCAGCTTGTCAGCCAGGGAGTAGAGGATGCTGAAGTTGTCGCCATTGCCCATGCCACGGCCGCCGGAAACGACGATCTTGGCAGCGGTCAGTTCCGGACGGTCGGACTTGGCCAGTTCCTCGCCCACGAAGGCGGACTTGCCAGCATCGGCCGGGCCGGAAACGGCTTCAACAGCGGCGGAGCCACCTTCGGCAGCCACGGCGTCGAAGCCGGTGCCACGCACGGTGATGACCTTGACGGCGGCCG
>NZ_JACVAT010000036.1:0-255 GCF_014851985.1 Pseudomonas sp. PDM17 | reverse complement strand
CACTGCATCGCTGTCATCCACGCCGCGAGCAACGTTGGTGATCCTGGTGCCGCCAGTCTTGGTGGTGCTGTTGTAGGTGTCGCCACCCAGGGTGATGCTGTTGTAGTTGACGGTGCCGTCGGTATTGGTGTCGTACTTGACCGTGCCCTTGTCCAGGACGTCGATGTTGGTGTTGATGCCATCAATTGCCTGGTTGGTGGCAAACAGCTGCGAACCGTTAATGGCGTCGGTGCTGTCCGCGCTCAGGCGGCCAGC
>NZ_JACVAT010000035.1:0-255 GCF_014851985.1 Pseudomonas sp. PDM17 | reverse complement strand
AGCGCTTCGCGGCGGGCGCGGTGATTGTCGACCTGCAGTGCCGCGCTGCTCGCGACCGCAGCTTCGAAGTGCAATTCGAAGCCATCCCCTACGACGAACAGGTCTGCTTCCGCCCGGAAGTGCCGGCCAAGCCGGTGATCGCCGGTACCCTCCCGGCGCGCGTCACGAGCCCCGAGCCGAATGACCTGTACGGCCACATCGACATGGAAGGCCGCTACAAGTGCCATTTCGTCTTCGACCGCGACACTTGGCCCG
>NZ_JACVAT010000034.1:0-255 GCF_014851985.1 Pseudomonas sp. PDM17 | reverse complement strand
TGTAGGGCCGGTCCGGGTCGCCGTTTTCGAAGGCGATCCGTACTTCGGTGCCTTGTATCAAAGGCAGGTGCAGCCCATACGTGTCGCCGCAGTAGGGGCGGGCCAGGCGCAGCCACATTGACTCGCGGCCTGCGGGCCAAGTGTCGCGGTCGAAGACGAAATGGCACTTGTAGCGGCCTTCCATGTCGATGTGGCCGTACAGGTCATTCGGCTCGGGGCTCGTGACGCGCGCCGGGAGGGTACCGGCGATCACCG
>NZ_JACVAT010000033.1:0-258 GCF_014851985.1 Pseudomonas sp. PDM17 | reverse complement strand
CGCTACGGGCAGCCGGAGCTTCGACTTTCACGGTCTTCACGGTGGAAGCGGTGGAAACACCCAGGGCGTCCGGGGTCACCACGTCCAGCGGCTTCTTCTTCGCCTTCATGATGTTCGGCAGCGACGCATAACGCGGCTCGTTCAGGCGCAGGTCGGTGGTGACGATGGCCGGCAGGTTCAGGGCAACGGTCTGCAGGCAGCCGTCGACTTCACGGGTGACGTTGACCTTGTCGCCAGCAACTTCGACCTTGGAGGCGA
>NZ_JACVAT010000032.1:0-267 GCF_014851985.1 Pseudomonas sp. PDM17 | reverse complement strand
CCAGAACCTGGCCACGCTCTACGTCTTCACGCTTGGTGCCACGCAGCAGAACGCCAACGTTCTCACCAGCACGACCTTCGTCGAGCAGCTTGCGGAACATTTCAACGCCGGTGCAGGTAGTTTTGGTGGTCGCCTTGATACCGACGATTTCCACTTCTTCCTGGATCTTGACGATGCCACGCTCAACACGGCCAGTTACCACGGTGCCACGACCGGAGATCGAGAATACGTCTTCGATCGGCATCAGGAACGGCTTGTCGATGGCGC
>NZ_JACVAT010000031.1:0-270 GCF_014851985.1 Pseudomonas sp. PDM17 | reverse complement strand
GTGAGTCGAAGGCCAACAACGCCAATGACGTGGCTCTGGGTGCAGGCTCCACCACTGACGTAGCTGTCGGCACTGCTGGCACCACCATTGCCGGTACCGACTACAGCTTCGCCGGCGCGACTCCGACCAGCACTGTTTCGGTCGGCAGCAAGGGCAGCGAGCGCACCATCACCAACGTTGCCGCTGGCCGCCTGAGCGCGGACAGCACCGACGCCATTAACGGTTCGCAGCTGTTTGCCACCAACCAGGCAATTGATGGCATCAACACCA
>NZ_JACVAT010000030.1:0-329 GCF_014851985.1 Pseudomonas sp. PDM17 | reverse complement strand
GTAGCGATGGCGTTACCGGCATAGATCGGACGCTTGAAGGTGTCGGCGCTGACCACTTCGATGATCTCGGAGATCTGGTCGACGTCCAGCAGAGCGGCGACGCGCGGCAGGAAGTTCTTGCCGTTGGTGGTGGCGGCGGCCAGCACATGGCTGTAACCCTTGCCGAGCTCAGCGATCAGCGGAGCGACGTTCTCCGGCAGCTGGTGAGCGTAGGCAGCGTTGTCGGCGACCAGCACCTTGGAAACACCGGCGATCTTGGCAGCGGCTTCAGCCACGCCACCGACGTTCTGGCCAGCGACCAGGACAGCGATGTCACCACCGATCTTCTG
>NZ_JACVAT010000002.1:0-979965 GCF_014851985.1 Pseudomonas sp. PDM17 | reverse complement strand
CGATCAGGCGGGTGGTGTTGTCGATCACGCTGAGGCCATCGCGGGTCGCGCCGTCGGCGCCACGGGCGGCATCGGCGGCCATGGCGGCGCTGTTGGCGACGTCATGGGCGGTGGCGCTCATTTCCTGCGAGGCTGTGGCGACCTGGTCGACTTCGCGGAACTGCTGCTGCATGCCGGCGCTGGTCTGGCTGGCGATTTCCGAGGACTGGTCGGCAGTGGCGCGGGCGTCCTGCACCGAGGACTTCACGTCGCGGATGATCGGCTGCAGCTTGTCGAGGAAGCGGTTGAACCAGCCGGCCAGTTCACCCAGCTCGTCCTTGCCGCTGTAGTCCAGGCGTTTGGTCAGGTCGCCTTCGCCGCTGGCAATGTTGCGCAGCATGGCGGCGACGTTGAGGATCGGCCGGGTCACGCCGCGGGCGGTGAGCCACATGGCGAACAGGCCGATCAGGATGGCAACCAGGCCGAAGCCGAGTTGCGAGACGGTGCCTTGCACGCGCTGGTTGTCCAGTTCGTTCTGCAACTCGATGGCCGGGCCGAGCAGGACGTTCTGCGGGACTTCCAGCAGCACGCCCCAGGGCTTGGAGCCGGGGATCGGTTGCAGCGGCTCGACCACGCGCAGCTGGTCGTCCTGGCGGAACACCTGCTCATGGTTGGCGGCGATGGCCTGCAGCAGGTCGGCGCCCTGGTTGGGGTAGACCTCCTTGAGGTTCTTGCTCAGTTTGGAGGCATCCGCGCTGTGCCCGGCGAGCAGGCCAGCGGCGCTGACGATGCTGACGCGACCTTGGCCGTCGTACAGCTCCTGGCTGCCCTCGACGCTGATTTCCTGCAGCTTCTCCATGCTGATGTCCAGGCCCATGACGCCGATGACCTTGCCGTCCAGTTCCAGCGGGAAGGCGATGCTGGTCATCAGCATGCGCTTGTTGCCGACGTCGTCGAAGTACGGGTCAAGTACGCAGGGCTGGCCGGTGGTCTTGGGGCAGGTGAACCAGGCGTTGTAGGCGCTGCCGCTCGGGCCGGGGCTGGTGTCCTGCAGCAGCGACTCGGCCATGGCTTCGGATTCCAGATGGCCCGGGGTGGCCTGCGACCAGTAGATGGAGAAGCGTCCAGCGTCGTTACTGCCCAGCTCGCCCTGGCCGGCGAAGAGCTTGTCCTTGCCGTCCAGCGCATCGGGTTCGAAGGCGACATAGAGGCCCAGCAGCTCCGGGTTGCCTTCCAGCGCGGTCTTCACCTGGCGGGTCAGGTCTTCGCGCAGGTCATAGGCGTCAAGGAAGCGCTTCTGCGCCTGGTCGCGCAGGAACAGTACCTGCCGCGAGAAGCCCTTGCCGTACTGGTAGGCATCCATGATGTAGCGCTGGATACGCATGGCCTGGACTTCGCCGCGCGATTGCAGGCGGGCCTTGGCCGCCTCATCGAGCATTTCGGTGCTCGATTGCTTGACCAGCGCGGTGCTGGTTTGCGTGCGGTAGACGGACAGGCCGGAGAGCAGCGAGACGACGCCGAGCAGACACAGCCCGGCAAGCAACGTGATCTTCCACTGGATGGAGAGACGGCGCAGCAGCATGGAGGGGAATCCTTGTTTGAACTAAGCCCTGGGATGCCCGATATATCGGCCTTTCCCGCATCTTCTTGACCCGTGACGGGGCGAAACGCCGGAAAACAGGCGATTCTGGCGTGCCGTTACGACGGGCGGCGACTTTAAGGCAAAAAACGTGCGCACTACGGTGAAAATCCCGCCCAGTTGATTTCGGAAACGTCCTGATTCGACACAGGTTTTGACACCCCGCCAGGGGTTTGGCAGAGTGCGCGCCTTTTTTGCCCGCGCACAGGTGGGGCAATCCGTGAGAGGGGTGGTGAAGATGAATGCGGTGCTGATCGCCATTGGCCTGATGCTGGTGCTGAGCCTGTGTCGCGTGCATGTGGTGGTCGCATTGATCGCCGGCGCGGTGGCCGGTGGTTTGCTGGGCGGCCTGGGCATGGACGGCACGCTCAAGGCGTTCAACGAAGGCCTGGGCGCCGGTGCGACGGTGGCGCTGTCCTACGCCATGCTCGGCGCCTTTGCCGTGGCCATCGCACGCTCCGGAATGGCGCACGCGCTGGCCGATCGCGCCCTGGCGATGCTCGGCCGCCACGAGGCGAATGGCTCCAATGGCTTCAAGTGGATGATGGTCGGCCTGCTGCTGGTGGTGGCGATCTCCTCGCAGAATATCCTGCCGATCCACATCGCCTTCATCCCTCTGCTGGTGCCACCGCTGCTCTATGTGCTGACGCGCCTGCAGATCGACCGCCGGCTGATTGCCTGCGTCATCACCTTCGGCCTGATCACCCCCTACATGTTTCTGCCGGTGGGTTTCGGCAACATCTTCCTGAACCAGATTCTGCTGGCCAACGTGGCCCGCGCGGGCGTCGACGTGCAGGGCATCAACGTTACCCATGCCATGCTGATTCCGGCGCTGGGCATGGTTTGCGGCCTGCTGATCGCGGTGCTCTTCAGCTACCGGCGCAAGCGTGACTACGACCTCGAACGTATCGAGCAGGCCGAGCGGGTCGATACGCCGTACAGCAGGATGAGCCTGGTGGTGGCGGGCGTCGCGGTCGCGGCGGCCTTTGCCGTGCAACTGCTGCTGGATTCGATGATCCTCGGCGCGCTGGTGGGCTTTCTGGTGTTCTCGCTGTCCGGCGTGGTGCGCTGGAAGGAAGCGGACGACCTGTTCACCGAAGGCATGAAGATGATGGCCATGATCGGCTTCATCATGATCGCCGCCCAGGGTTTCGCTGCGGTGATGACCGCCACTGGGCAGGTCTCCAGCCTGGTGGACAGCGCCGCCGGCTGGATCGGCAGCAGCAAGGCGCTGGGCGCCTTCATGATGCTGCTGGTGGGCCTGTTGGTGACCATGGGCATCGGCTCGTCGTTCTCCACGGTGCCGATCATTGCCGCGATCTTCGTGCCGCTGGCGGTGCACCTGGGCTTCAGCCCGCTGGCCATCGTCAGCATCGTGGGGACTGCGGGCGCGTTGGGCGATGCGGGCTCGCCGGCGTCGGACTCCACCCTCGGCCCGACCTCGGGCCTGAACGTGGACGGCCAGCACAACCACATCTGGGACACCGTGGTGCCCACCTTCCTGCACTACAACCTGCCGCTGCTGGTATTCGGCTGGGTGGCCGCAATGGTGCTCTAGAGCGCTCGCGCGCACGGAACGCGCGCTGAAAGTTGCACTTGGCGGTGCAACTGCTGACTAATGAGCAGGTTTATCCCTCCATGGACCCGCTCATGTTCGAATCGAAACTGGAATACCGGACGTTCCTCGCCCTGTTGCTGGTGGTGACGCTCGCCTTCGGCTGGATCCTGCTGCCGTTCTACGGGGCGGTTTTCTGGGGCACCATCCTGGCGATCATCTTCGCCCCGCTGCAGCGCCGCCTGCGAGTCAAACTCAACGGGCGCAACAACCTTGCCGCGCTGATCTCCCTGGCGGTGTGCTTCCTGATCGTGATCCTGCCGGTAACTTTCATCGCCGGAGCGCTGGTGCAGGAGGGGGCGACCGTCTACCAGCGGTTGAAGTCCGGTGAGCTGAACTTCATCGCCTACTACCAGCAGGCGGTCGCCGCGCTGCCGGGCTGGGCGCACCAGTTGCTGGAGCGCTTTGATCTGGCGGACCTCTCCAGCCTGCAGGAAAAGCTCTCGGCGGGCGCGATGCAGGCCAGCCAGCTGGTGGCCACCAAGGCCTTCAGCATCGGCCAGAACACCTTCGAGTTCGTCATCAGCTTCGGCATCATGCTGTACCTGCTGTTCTTCCTGCTGCGCGACGGCCCGACCCTGGGCAAGCGGATCAAGCAGGCGGTACCGCTGAGCGGGGAGCACAAGCAACACCTGTTCGCCAAGTTCACCACGGTGATCCGCGCCACGGTGAAGGGCAACATCGCCGTGGCTGCGACCCAGGGCGCGCTGGGCGGGCTGATCTTCTGGTTCCTCGGCATCCAGGGCTCGCTGCTCTGGGGCACGCTGATGGCCTTCCTCTCGCTGCTCCCGGCAATTGGCGCGGGGCTGATCTGGGTCCCGGTGGCGGCTTACTTCCTGCTCACCGGGGCGATCTGGCAGGGCGTTGTGCTGACGCTGTTCTGCGTGGTGGTGATCGGCCTGGTGGACAACATCCTGCGCCCGATCCTGGTGGGCAAGGACACCAAGATGCCCGACTACGTGGTGCTGATCTCCACCCTCGGCGGCATGTCGCTGTTCGGTCTCAATGGCTTCGTCATCGGCCCGCTGATCGCCGCGCTGTTCATGGCCTCCTGGGACCTGTTCACCGGTCGTGAAGGCGAAGCAGCCAAGCCGGCAGAGTAGGGCAGAGCACCCATCCTACGAAAAGCCGCAACGCCTCACGGCAATAAATCAGCCGAATGAAAAACCCCGCCGAAGCGGGGTTTTTTGTTGCCTGTCGACCTTAGCCGGCGATGGCTACCAGGCCGCTGTGCTGGAGGATGTCCAGCAGCGGTTGCGGGTAGACGCCGAGGAAGAAGGCGAGCAGGGCGATGGCTACCAGCATGATGCCGCCGGCGCGCTGGGCCCAGTCCAGGGGCGCGTCGTGGCGCTTCATGTTCGGCTCGACCAGGAACATGGTCACCATGACACGCAGGTAGTAGAACAGGCCGATGGCGCTGCCCAGTACCAGGGCGCCGACCAGCCACCAGTGCTGGGACTCGACACCGGTGGCGACGATGTAGAACTTGCCGATGAAGCCGGCGGTTAGCGGGATGCCGGCCAGGGACAGCATCATCACGGTCATTACCGCCGTCAGCACCGGACGGCGCCAGAACAGGCCGCGGTACTCGAACAGCGCGTCGGCGTCGCGGCCGCTGTACGGGGTGGACATCAGGGTGACCACGCCGAAGGCGCCCAGGGTAGTGACGACATAGGTGGTCAGGTAGACGCCGACCGCTTCCACGGCCAGACCCTTGCTCGCCACCAGGGCGATCAGCAGGTAGCCGAAGTGGGCGATGGACGAGTAGCCGAGCAGGCGCTTGATGTTGCTCTGGGTCAGCGCCAGCAGGTTACCGATCAGGATCGAGGCGACAGCGATGACCGCGATGGCGTCATGCAGCAGGCCGTTGTTCAGGGCCGCCGGAGCGATCTGGAACAGGCGCAGCAGCACGGCGAACACGGCGACCTTGGCGGTGGTCGCCAGGAAGGTGGCGACCGGAGCCGGGGCGCCTTCGTAGACGTCCGGGGTCCACAGGTGGAACGGCGCCAGGGACAGCTTGAAGCCCAGGCCGACGACCATCATGCCGACGCCGATGGCCAGCAGCGGGCCGTGGCTGGTGCCTTCGGCCAGCGACGCGCCGATGGCGGAGAAGCCCAGGTTGCCGGACTCGGCGTAGAGCAGGGCCATGCCGAACAGCAGGAACGCGGAGCCGGCGGCGGACAGTACGGTGTACTTGATGCCCGCTTCCAGGGTGCGCTTGTTGAAGAAGGCGTAGGCCACCATGCCGTAGACCGGCACCGACAGCAGCTCCAGACCGATGAACAGGCCGGCCAGGTTCTGCGCGCTGACCAGTACCAGGCCGCCTGCGGTGGAGAGCAGGAGCAGCAGGTACAGTTCCTCGCGGTTGCCCGGGAAGCTTTCCATGTAGGCGTGGGCGAGGGTAGTGCAGGCCAGGGCGCCGATCAGGATCAGGGCCATGTAGAAGCAGGCGAAGTTGTCGACCACCATGAGCGGGGTGACTTCGATCGGGGTGACTTTCAGCACCGGGATGATCGACAGCAGGGCCAGGTTCAGACCGATCACCGAGAGGGTGGCGGCCATCGAGTGGTTACGCTTCCAGGCTACCGCGAGCATCACCACCACCAGGGTGGCGCTGGTGATGAGCAGTGGCAGAAGCGCGATGAAGTGTTGAATCGTGAAGGTCATTTCGCGCTTACCGTGCTGCCAGAGTGGAGAGGGCGGCACCCAGCCATTGCTGGACGCCGTGCATGGTTGCCGCGGAGGTGTCGAGGACCGGCTGCGGGTAGACGCCGAGCACGATCAGCAGCACCGCCAGGCCGAGCACCATGGAGAGCTCGCGGAAGTTCAGACCAGCGATGGTGGTGTCGGACTTGGCCGGGCCGAAGTAGGCGCGGTGGATCATGATCAGCGAGTAGACCGAGCCGAACACCAAGCCGAAGGTGGCAATCACGGTGATCACCGGAACGACCTTGAAGCTGCCCAGCAGGATCAGGAATTCGCCGACGAAGTTGCCGGTGCCCGGCAGGCCCAGCGACGCGGTGGCGAAGAACAGGGCCACGGCTGGCAGGTACGGAATGCGCGACCACAGGCCGCCCATCTTGCGCATGTCACGGGTGTGCAGGCGCTCGTACAGCTGGCCACACAGGATGAACAGCGCGGCAGCGGAGAGGCCGTGGGCGATCATCTGCACGACGACACCCTGCAGCGCCTGGGGGCTGCCGGAGTAGATGCCGATCATCACGAAGCCCATGTGCGACACGGAGGAGTACGCCACCAGGCGCTTGATGTCGGTCTGTGCGAACGACAGGAAGGCGCCGTAGAAAATGCCGATCAGACCCAGGGTCATGGCAATCGGAGCGAACTCGGCCGAGGCGTTGGGGAACAGCGGCAGGGCGAAGCGGATCAGGCCGTAGGCGGCGGTCTTCAGCAGGATGCCGGCCAGGTCCACGGAACCGGCGGTCGGCGCCTGGGCGTGGGCGTCCGGCAGCCAGGAGTGCACCGGCACGACCGGCATCTTCACCGCGAAGGCGACGAAGAAGCCGAGCATCAGCAGCCATTCGGTGTGCGGCGGCAGCTGGGTCTTCAGCAGGTCGGCGTAGTTGAAGGTCAGCACGCCGGTGCTGTTGTAGTGCACGAACACCAGGCCCAGGATCGCCACCAGCATCACCAGGCCGCTGGCCTGGGTGAAGATGAAGAACTTGGTGGCGGCGTAGATGCGGGTCTTCTTGCCGTCGTCCGAGCTATGACCCCAGAGTGCGATGAGGAAATACATCGGCACCAGCATCATTTCCCAGAAGAAGAAGAACAGGAACAGGTCGACGGCGAGGAACACGCCGATCACACCGCCCAGGATCCACAGCAGGTTCAGGTGGAAGAAGCCGATGCGACGCTGGATCTCGTTCCACGAGCAGAGGACGGACAGCACGCCGAGCAGGCCGGTCAGAGCGACCATCAGCAGGGACAGACCGTCCATTGCCAGGTGCACGCTGATGCCGAAGCGCGAGATCCAGGGTACCTGGAATTGCAGGGTCCATTGCGGCTCGCCACCGGGTGCCGGGGCGAGCTGGAAGTCACCGGTGTGCCACACCCACAGGCTCAGCGCCAGGGTGAGGACCATCGATCCCAGGGCGACCCAGCGGGGCAGGGTCTTGCTGGTGTACTCGGCGATCCAGCAAAGGAAGCCGCCGATGAAGGGGATCAGGATTAGCCAGGGCAGAATCATGTCGGGCTCAATCTCTTTCGTGAATTCATTAAGCCAGCAGCAGCGCGCCGAGGAGCAGCGCGGCGCCACCCACCAGGGAAGCGGCGTACCAACGCAGGCGGCCGTTCTCGGTGAGGCTGAGGAGTTTGTGACCACCACGGGCGGTGAGCGGGACCAGGACCAGGGTCTTGTCGATCGGGTCCGCGGCCAGCAGGCGGCAGATCAGCAGATAGGGTTTCACGAACAGCTTGTCGTACAGCCAATCGAAGCCCCAGGCATGCAGCCACCAGGTACCGAAGAAGCGGCCCGGTGCGCTCTGGGCGACGGCAGTGACGAAGCGGCGCTTGCCGAGGAACAGCAGGCCCGCCAGCAGGATACCGGCGATGGCGATGGCGCCCGAGGCGATTTCCAGGCTGTGCTTGGCTTCACCACCGGCATGACCGGCGCTTTCCGGCAGGACGCCGGCCAGCGGCGGAGTGATCAGCGCGCCGATGAAGGTGGAGAGCACGATCAGGACACCCAGCGGCAGCCAGTGGCTGACGCCATGGCCGGCGTGCGCTTCGGTCTTCGCTTCGCCGTGGAAGGCGATGAAGATCAGGCGGAAGGTGTACAGCGAGGTCATGAACGCACCGACGAGCCCTGCGATCAGCAGGTTCTGGTGACCGCTGGCGAAGGCTTCCCAGAGGATCTCGTCCTTGGAGTAGAAGCCGGCGGTCAGGAAGGGCAGGGCAGACAGGGCGGCACCACCGACCACGAAGCTCGCGTAGGCCAGCGGCAGTTTCTTCCACAGACCACCCATCTTGAAGATGTTCTGCTCGTGGTGGCAGGCGACGATCACCGCACCCGAAGCAAGGAACAGCAGGGCCTTGAAGAAGGCGTGGGTCATCAGGTGGAAGATCGCGCCACCCCAGGCGCCAACGCCCAGGGCCAGGAACATGTAGCCGATCTGGCTCATGGTCGAGTAGGCGAGGATACGCTTGATGTCGGTTTGCACCAGGGCGGCGAAGCCGGCCAGGACCAGGGTCACTGCACCGATGACGCCAACCAGTTCCAGGACGTTCGGAGCCAGCTCGAACAGGCCGTGGCAACGGGCGATCAGGTAGACGCCCGCGGTTACCATGGTGGCGGCGTGGATCAGTGCGGAAACCGGAGTCGGGCCGGCCATCGCGTCCGCCAGCCAGGTCTGCAGCGGCAGCTGGGCAGATTTGCCGACGGCGCCGCCGAGCAGCATCAAGGTTGCCAGGGTGATCCACAGGTCGCCCTTGGCGAAGTGCTGCGGAGCCAGGACCAGCAACTCCTGGATGTTCAGCGTGCCCAGGTGCTGGAACAGGATGAACATGCCGATGGCGAAGAACACGTCACCCACGCGGGTCACGATGAAGGCCTTCAGCGCTGCGTTGCCGTTGGGTACGTGGTTGTAATAGAAACCGATCAGCAGGTAGGAGCAGAGGCCCACACCTTCCCAGCCGAAGTACATGAACAGCAGGTTATCGCCCAGCACCAGGAACAGCATGCTGGCGATGAACAGGTTGGTGTACGCGAAGAAACGCGAGTAGCCGGTTTCACCGCGCATGTACCAGGAGGCGAACAGGTGGATCAGGAAGCCGACGCCGGTGACCACGCCGAGCATGGTGACCGACAGGCCGTCCAGGTACAGAGTGAAGTTGGTCTTGAAGTCGCCAACGCTCATCCATTGCCACAGCACCAGGCTGTAGGCGCCACCTTCGGGCGGGTTGCTGTGGAAGCTCCAGATCGCCCAGAAGGCGGAGAGGGCCGCGAGGCCCACGGAGCCGACACCCACCAGTGCCGAGAGATTTTCCGACCACTTGCCACGGGAGAACGAGAGCAGCAGGAAGCCGACCAGGGGGAACAGGAAAGTAAGGGGCAGCAGGTTCATCCGCGCATCTCGCTGGCAGCGTCGATATCGAGGGTATGGAAGCGGCGATACAGCTGGAGCAGGATCGCCAGGCCAATGCTGGCCTCGGCCGCAGCCAGGCTGAGCACCAGGATGAACATCACCTGGCCGTCAGGCTGGCCCCAGCGGGCACCACCGACCACGAAGGCCAGAGCGGCGGCGTTCATCATCACTTCCAGGCTCATCAGTACGAACAGGATGTTGCGTCGTACCATCAGGCCCACCAGGCCGAAGCAGAACAGCACACCGGCGAGCGCCAGTCCGTGTTCGAGAGGGATTGCATTCATGGTGTTAGTCCTTCGCTTCGTGGCGGCCGAGGTGGTAGGCGGCGACCAGTGCCGCCAGCAGCAGCATCGAGGCCAGTTCGACGACCAGCAGGTACGGGCCGAACAGGCTGATGCCCACGGCCTTGGCGTCCACGGTGGTGTGGCCGATGCCGATGCCGCTCGGAGTGCGCGAGAGCATCCACAGCAGTTCGACCAGCAGCACGGCAGCCAGGGCGCCGGGGCCGATCCAGACGCCGGGCTTGAGCCACTTGCGCTCCTGCTCGGCAATCGCCGGGCCGAGGTTGAGCATCATGACCACGAAGACGAACAGCACCATGATCGCGCCGGCGTAGACGATGATTTCCAGGGCGCCGGCGAACGGGGCGCCGAGGCTGAAGAAGGTCATCGAAACCGCGAGCAGCGAGATGATGAGGTAGAGCAGGGCATGCACCGGGTTGCTGTTGGTGATGACCCGGAAGGTTGCCAGCACGGCGACGCCGGCGGCGAAGTAGAAAGCGAATTCCACGCGACGTCTCCTTACGGCAGCAGGCTCTTGACGTTGATCGGTTCGGCCTCGTTCTGCGCGGCGCCTTTCGGCTTGCCGGCGATGGCCATGCCGGCAACGCGGTAGAAGTTGTAATCCGGGTTCTTGCCGGGGCCGGAGATCAGCAGGTCTTCCTTCTCGTACACCAGGTCCTGGCGCTTGAACTCGCCCATCTCGAAATCCGGAGTCAGCTGGATCGCGGTGGTCGGGCAGGCTTCTTCGCACAGGCCGCAGAAGATGCAGCGGGAGAAGTTGATGCGGAAGAACTCGGGGTACCAGCGACCGTCTTCGGCTTCTGCTTTCTGCAGGGCGATGCAGCCGACCGGGCAGGCTACGGCGCACAGGTTGCACGCAACGCAGCGCTCCTCGCCGTCGGGATCACGGGTGAGCACGATGCGGCCGCGGTAACGCGGCGGCAGGTACACGGGCTCTTCCGGGTACTGCAGGGTGTCACGCTTGCGGAAGGCGTGACCGAAGATCATCACCAGGCTGCGCAGCTGGGTGTAGGTGCCGTGCACCACGTCGAAAATGTACTTGATCATGGTCCTACTCCTTACTGGCTGGCCAGCACGACAGCGCCGGTCACCAGCAGGTTGATCAGGGTCAGCGGGAGGCAGAACTTCCAGCTGAAGGCCATCACCTGGTCATAGCGCGGGCGTGGGATGGAAGCCCGCAGCAAAATGAACATCATGATGAAGAAGCCGGTTTTCAGGGCGAACCAGAAGAACGGGATCTGCGGCAGGATGCCAAAGGGACCGTGCCAGCCGCCGAAGAACAGGGTCGCCAGCAGCGCGGACACCAGCACGATGCCGATGTACTCGCCGACGAAGAACATGCCCCATTTCATGCCGGCGTACTCGATGTGGTAACCATCGGCCAGTTCCTGCTCGGCTTCGGGCTGGTCGAACGGGTGACGGTGAGTCACGGCGACGCCGGCGACGAAGAAGGTCATGAAACCGAAGAACTGCGGGATGATGAACCACACGTGCTCGGCCTGGTAATCGACGATGTCGCGCAGGCTGAACGAGCCGACCTGGGCCACGATGCCCATCAGCGACAGGGCCAGGAACACCTCGTAGGAGATGGTCTGGGCCGAGGCGCGCAGACTGCCGAGGAGGGCGAACTTGTTGTTGCTCGACCAGCCGGCGAAGAGCACCGCGTACACAGTCAGGCCGGCCATGGCGAAGAAGAACAGGATGCCGATGTTCAGGTCCGCCACGCCCCAGGTCGGGGTGATCGGGATGACAGCGAAGGCCACCAGCAGCGCACCCATGGCGATCATGGGCGCGAGGGTGAAGATCATCTTGTCGGCGAACGGCGGGGTCCAGTCTTCCTTGAAGAACATCTTCAGCATGTCGGCGCCGAGCTGGAAGGCACCGAAGGGGCCGACCCGGTTCGGACCGTAGCGGTCCTGCCAGAGGCCGAGCAGACGACGCTCGACCCAGCTGAGCAGCGCGCCGCAGACGACCACGGCGAGCAGGATGACGATGGCCTTGATGACCTCGATCAGGATGTCGACGATGGCAGGTGTCAGCCAACTCATTGCGCAGCCTCCTGCAGACCTTCAGCGACGGCGCCGATGACCCCGGCGGGAATGCCTTGCAGACCGATCGGCAGGGCGACCAGGCCGGCGCCGAGCTCTTCGCTCACACGCAGCGGCAGGCGCAGTTCCTGGCCCTTGACGGTCAGGCGGATGATCGCGCCTTCGTTGACGCCCAGACGGTCAGCCTCGGCCTTGGCCAGGGTGACGTAGGTCTGCGGGATGCGCTCCTGCACCGGGGTGGCTTTCGAGGAGTTCTCCTCACTGCCGAACAGGTGATAGAACGGCACCACCTTGAACTGGCTGGCGGCGGTGTGGAACGGCGCCGGAATCTCGCTGAACCACAGGGCCTCGCCCTTGGCCTCGATCAGGCGCACGCCCGGATCGCCGGCGCGCAGATGACCACCGACTTCGTCC
The DNA here is from genome assembly GCF_014851985.1 of Pseudomonas sp. PDM17. NCBI lineage: Bacteria > Pseudomonadati > Pseudomonadota > Gammaproteobacteria > Pseudomonadales > Pseudomonadaceae > Pseudomonas > Pseudomonas sp. PDM17. Next base: position 967,867 of record NZ_JACVAT010000002.1, on the reverse strand, counting down.
TGGAACTTGTTCCAGGCTTGCGGGGAGTTCCAGCCCGGGGACCAGGCGAATGGAATCTGCTGACGCGATTCGGCGCTGCCGGCGTAGCCTTCCATGGAGAAGGCGAACGCGGAGTCGATGTCCTGCGGCTGACGCGGCTCGCTGACATTGATGTTGGCGCGCATGGCGGTACGGCCGGAGTAGCGGTGCGGTTCACGCGCCAGCTTCAGGCCCTTGATGCGGAACGCGGCGTTCGGCGCGGCGTCGCGGATACCGGCCAGTTGCGGCTTGGCGGCGACGACGGCGTCGATCACGTGGTCCAGCTGGGTCCAGTCGACACGCTTGCCTTCGAGGGTGCTGTGCAGGGCATGCAGCCAGCGCCAGCCTTCGCGGACCAGGTTGTCGGCGTTGTAGTAGGTTGGATCGTAGACCTGGAAGAAGCGCTGGGCGCGGCCTTCCTGGCTGACCAGGGTGCCATCGCCTTCGGCGAAGCTGGCGGCCGGCAGCAGGACGGTGGCCTTGGCGCTGGTGGCGGTCTGCTGGTGATCGGCGACGACGACGATCTTCGCGGCGGCCAGTGCGGCGTCGACGGCGGCAGCGTCGGCGCGGCGGTACAGGTCGTTCTCCAGGATCACCACGGCATCGGCGGCACCGGAGGTCAGCTGTTCCAGGGCGGCTTCGACGGAGTTACCACCGAAGAGGGCGAGGCCCAGGCTGTTGGCTTCCGGGACCACCAGGCTCAGGGAGCCGTTCTTCTCGCGGTTCTTCAGCGCACTGGCGATGTTCGCCGCGGCTTCGATCAGGGCGTTGCTGCCCAGCGAGGTGCCGGAGACGACCAGCGGACGCTTGGCGGCGACCAGGGCATCAGCGATGCGCTGGGCGAGGGCGGCGGCTTCGGGGTCAAGGTCGGCGACGGCCGGAGCACTTGAGTCGATCGCGTGTGCCACGGCGAAGCCCAGGCGCGCCAGGTCTTCGGTAGCGGCGTGCACGCACTCGGCGGCAACGTCGTCGAGACGGGTTTCATCCAGGCTGGCGATGAACAGTGGGTTCATCTCATGCTGGGCGATGGTCTTCACCGCGGCATCGAGCCACGGCTGGATCTTCATCGCGGCGGCCATGTCCTCGCCCTTGCCCTTGACCGACTGACGCAGGGCCAGGGCGATACGGGCAGCGGTCTGGGTCAGGTCTTCGCCGAGCACGAATACCGCATCGTGGTCTTCGATGTCACGGATGGTCGGCACCGGCAGCGGGCCGTCCTGCATCACCTTCAGGACCAGCTGCAGGCGTTGCAGCTCGTCAGCGGAGATGCCGCTGTAGAAGTTTTGCGCGCCGACCAGTGCGGACAGGGCGTAGTTGCTTTCCAGGCTGGCGCGCGGCGAACCGATGCCGATGACCTTGCGGCCCTTGAGCAGCGCTGCGGTCTGGTCCAGGGCGCCGTCCAGCGAGAGCTTCTGCTTGCTCAGCATCAGCTGCGGCTGACGCGGGCGGTCTTCGCGGTTGACGTAGCCGTAGCCGAAGCGGCCGCGGTCGCACAGGAAGTAGTGGTTCACCGAGCCGTTGTAGCGGTTCTCGATGCGGCGGATTTCACCGTAACGCTCGCCGGGGCTGATGTTGCAGCCGCTGGAGCAGCCATGGCAGATGCTCGGGGCGAACTGCATGTCCCACTTGCGGTTGTAGCGCTCGGAGTGGGTCTTGTCGGTGAACACGCCGGTCGGGCAGACCTCGGTCAGGTTGCCGGAGAATTCGCTCTCGAGCACACCGTCTTCGATACGGCCGAAGTAGACGTTGTCGTGCGCGCCATAGACGCCCAGGTCGGTGCCGCCAGCGTAGTCCTTGTAGTAGCGGACGCAGCGGTAGCAGGCGATGCAGCGGTTCATCTCATGGGCGATGAACGGGCCGAGCTCCTGGTTCTGGTGGGTGCGCTTGGTGAAGCGGTACCGGCGCTGGTTGTGGCCGGTCATCACCGTCATGTCCTGCAGGTGGCAGTGACCGCCTTCCTCGCAGACCGGGCAGTCGTGCGGGTGGTTGGTCATCAGCCATTCGACGACGCTGGCACGGAATGCCTTGGATTCTTCGTCTTCGATGGAAATCCAGGTGTTGTCGGTGGCGGGAGTCATGCAGGACATGACGATGCGACCGCGGGTGTCGTTCTCGTCGGTGTACTGCTTGACCGCACACTGGCGGCAGGCGCCGACGCTACCGAGCGCCGGGTGCCAGCAGAAGTAGGGGATGTCGAGACCGAGGGAGAGGCAGGCCTGCAACAGGTTGTCCGCTCCGTCGACTTCTAACGTCTTGCCGTCTACGTGGATCGTGGCCATGGGTCTAAGTCTTCGTTGGCCCGTTGTCAGCGGGCGTGGCTAATAGAAATCACGGTTTCATCGGGCCGGCGGCACGCCGCGGCACTACAACGAAACAACGCCGGGCGCAGCGCCCGGCGATCAAAGCATCAAGCGCCGACGGTCTGCGGTGCTTGTACGGCCTGAGCCTGGCGGGAAATGCCCGCTTCGAACTCGGGACGGAAATACTTCAGTGCGCTGCCCAGCGGCTCGACGGCACCCGGTGCGTGGGCACAGAAGGTCTTGCCTGGACCGAGGAAGTTGACGAGCTGCTCGAGGGTCTCCAGGTCGCCCTGGGCGCCTTCGCCTTTCTCCAGCGCGCGCAGGACCTTCACGCTCCACGGCAGGCCGTCGCGGCACGGAGTGCACCAGCCGCAGGATTCGCGGGCGAAGAACTCTTCCATGTTGCGCAGCAGGGAAACCATGTTGACGCTGTCGTCCACTGCCATGGCCAGGCCGGTACCCATACGAGTGCCAACCTTGGCGACGCCGCCGGCGTAGAACAGGGCGTCCAGGTGTTCCGGCAGGAGGAAGCCGGTACCGGCGCCGCCCGGCTGCCAGGCCTTGAGCTTGTAGCCATCGCGCATGCCGCCGGCGTAGTCCTCGAACAGCTCGCGGGCAGGAAGGCCGAAGGGCAGTTCCCAGATGCCGGGGTTCTTCACCTTGCCGGAGAAGCCCATGAGCTTGGTGCCCATGTCTTCGCTGCCCGGACGGGCGAGGCCCTTGTACCAGTCGACGCCGTGCTCGACGATCGCCGGCACGTTGCACAGGGTCTCGACGTTGTTCACGCAGGTCGGCTTGCCCCAGACGCCGACGGCGGCGGGGAAGGGCGGCTTGGAGCGCGGGTTGGCGCGGCGCCCTTCCAGCGAGTTGATCAGCGCGGTCTCTTCGCCACAGATGTAGCGGCCGGCACCGGTGTGCACGAACAGCTCGAAATCGAAGCCGCTGCCGAGGATGTTCTTGCCCAGCAGGCCGGCGGCCTTGGCTTCATCGATGGCGCGGTTCAGGTTGCGGGCGGCGTCGACGTACTCACCGCGCAGGAAGATGTAGCCGCGATAGGCCTTGAGGGCGCGCGCGGAGATCAGCATGCCTTCCACCAGCAGGTGCGGCAGCTGCTCCATGAGCATGCGGTCCTTCCAGGTGTTGGGCTCCATCTCGTCCGCGTTGCACAGCAGGTAGCGGATGTTGAGGGATTCGTCCTTGGGCATCAGGCCCCACTTCACGCCGGTGGGGAAGCCCGCACCACCGCGGCCCTTGAGGCCGGAGTCCTTGACGGTCTGGACGATGTCGTCGGTGGCCATCTGCGCCAGCGCCTTGCGCGCGGCAGCGTAGCCGTTCTTCGACTGGTACTCCTCCAGCCAGACCGGGGCGCCGTCGTCACGCAGGCGCCAGGTCAGCGGATGGGTTTCGGCCGCGCGCGCAGTGCGGTTGGGCGTGCCGTAGGAGGTGAGGCGACTCATGCGTAGGCCTCCAGCAGTTTGGCGACGCCGTCGGGACGCAGGTCGCCGAAGGTGTCGTCGTCGATCATCATCGCCGGGGCCTTGTCGCAGTTGCCCAGGCAGCACACCGGCAGCAGGGTGAAGCGGCCGTCGGCGGTGGTCTGGCCGAGGCCGATGCCCAACTGCTTCTGGATCTCGCCAACCACGGACTCGTGGCCGCCGATGTAGCAGACCATGCTGTCGCAGACGCGGATGATGTGGCGGCCGACCGGCTGGCGGAAGATCTGGCTATAGAAGGTAGCCACGCCTTCGACGTCGCTGTCCGGTATGCCGAGGATGTCGGCGATGGCCGGAATGGCGCCGTCCGGCACCCAGCCGCGCTGCTTCTGGACGATCTTCAGGGCTTCGATGGACGCCGCGCGGGAGTCCTCGTAGTGATGCATTTCGTGCTCGATGGCCGAGCGCTCGGTTTCGCTGAGTTCGAAACGATCAGTCTGGATAAGGGTACTCATGATCAGCGGTCCACGTCGGCCATAACGAAGTCGATACTGCCCAGATAGGCGATCAGGTCAGCGATCATGCTGCCGTTGATCACCGACGGAATCTGCTGCAGGTGCGGGAAGCTGGGCGTCCGGATGCGGGTCCGGTAGCTCATGGTGCTGCCATCGCTCGTCAGGTAGTAGCTGTTGATGCCCTTGGTCGCTTCCACCATCTGGAAGGCTTCGTTGGCCGGCATGACCGGGCCCCAGGAAACCTGCAGGAAGTGGGTGATCAGGGTTTCGATGTGCTGCAGCGTGCGCTCTTTGGGCGGCGGCGTGGTCAGCGGGTGGTCGGCCTTGTACGGGCCTTCGGGCATGTTCTTCAGGCACTGCTCGATGATGCGCAGGCTCTGGCGCATCTCACCCATCTTGACCATGCAGCGGTCGTAGGCGTCGCCGTTGGCCGCCAGCGGTACTTCGAACTCGAAGTTCTCGTAGCCGGAGTAGGGGCGGGCTTTACGCAGGTCGAAATCACAGCCGGTGGCGCGCAGGCCGGCACCGGTGGTGCCCCATTCCAGCGCTTCCTTGGTGTTGTACGCGGCAACGCCGATGGTACGGCCACGCAGGATGCTGTTTTTCAGGGCGGCGGTTTCGTACTCGTCCAGACGCTTGGGCATCCAGTCGAGGAACTCGCGAACCAGCTTGTCCCAGCCGCGCGGCAGGTCGTGGGCGACGCCGCCGATTCGGTACCAGGCCGGGTGCAGGCGGAAGCCGGTGATGGCTTCGACCACCTTGTAGGCGCGCTGGCGGTCGGTGAAGGTGAAGAACACCGGGGTCATCGCACCCACGTCCTGGATGTAGGTACCCAGGTAGAGGAGGTGGTTCAGGATGCGGAAGAACTCCGACATCATGATGCGGATGACGTCGACGCGCTGCGGCACCTTGATGCCGGCGAGCTTCTCGACCGAGAGCACGTACGGCAGGTTGTTCATCACGCCGCCGAGGTAGTCGATACGGTCGGTGTACGGAATGAAGCTGTGCCAGGACTGACGCTCGGCCATCTTCTCGGCGCCACGGTGGTGGTAGCCGATCTCCGGAACGCAATCGAGGATCTCTTCACCGTCCAGCTGCAGGATGATGCGGAACGCACCGTGCGCGGACGGGTGGTTCGGGCCGAGGTTGAGGAACATGAAGTCCTCGTTCTCGCCGTGGCGCTTCATGCCCCAGTCTTCGGGCTTGAAGCGCAGGGCTTCCTGCTCGAGGTCCTGCTTGGCGGCGGACAGCGCGTAAGGGTCGAACTCGGTGGCGCGCGCCGGGTAATCCTTGCGCAGCGGGTGACCTTCCCAGGTCGGCGGCATCAGCATGCGGGTCAGGTGCGGGTGACCATTGAAGGTGATCCCGTACATGTCCCAGACCTCACGCTCGTACCAGTTGGCGTTCGGCCAGATACGGGTGGCGGTGGGCACGTTGAGGTCGCCTTCGGACAAGGCCACCTTGATCATCACGTCACTATTACGCTCCAGCGACATCAGGTGGTAGAACACGCTGAAGTCGGCGCCCGGCAGGCCGCGACGGTGGGTACGCAGGCGCTCGTCGACACCGTGCAGGTCATAGAGCATGACGTACGGCTTGGGCACATTGCGCAGGAAGGTGAGGACGTCGATCAGGCGCTCACGGGCAACCCAGAGCACCGGCATGCCGGTGCGGGTGGCCTGGACGGTGAAGGTCTCGGCGCCAAAGCGGGAATTCAGTTCGACGACGATATCTTGGTCGTCTGCCTTGTAAGGCGGGATGTACAGAGCGGAGTCTGCATTCATAGTCTTTAAGTCACTCGGTCAACGGTGGAGTGAAAACGGGCCTCTCGTGGAGGGCCGGATCACACTTCGTCGGGGCTGCGCAGGTTGGTGACCGCAATGCGCTGTTCGCGCTTGAGATCCTTCTGGGCAGGCATGTCGGCGCGATAGACGCCTTGATCGCCTACAACCCAGGACAACGGACGACGCTCCTGGCCGATGGATTCCTGCAGCAGCATCAGGCCTTGCAGGAACGCCTCCGGACGGGGCGGGCAGCCGGGGATGTACACGTCCACGGGGAGGAACTTGTCGACCCCCTGAACGACCGAGTAGATGTCGTACATGCCGCCGGAGTTGGCGCACGACCCCATCGAGATCACCCACTTGGGTTCCAGCATCTGCTCGTACAGGCGCTGGATGACCGGAGCCATCTTGATGAAGCAGGTGCCGGCGATGACCATGAAGTCAGCCTGGCGTGGCGATGCACGGATCACTTCGGCGCCGAAACGGGCGATGTCGTGCGGCGCGGTGAACGCCGTGGTCATCTCCACGTAGCAGCAGGACAGCCCGAAGTTGTACGGCCACAGGGAATTCTTGCGCCCCCAGTTCACCGCACCGTTGAGAACATCCTCGAGCTTGCCCATGAAGATGTTCTTGTGGACCTGCCCTTCGATGAGCGGGTCTTCTACCGTTTCGCGTTCGCCGATCGGGTATTGATCATTGGGCGCATCCGGATCGATCCGGGTAAGTTTGTATTGCATCGCCAAAGCCTCATTGTTTTAGCTTCGCCTGCCGTGCGCGACGTGCCGCCGGTGCCCAATCGAGCGCGCCGATACGCCACAGGTAGACAAGACCTGCCAACAGAATTGCTATGAAAATGGTTGCCTCGATCAGACCTGCCCAACCGCTTTCACGGACGGACACGGACCAGGCGAAGAGGAAGAGGGCTTCGACGTCGAAGATCACGAAGAGCATCGCGACCAGATAGAATTTTGCCGACAGACGCAGGCGGGCGCTGCCGGTAGGAACGATCCCCGATTCGAACGGTTCGTTCTTGCTGCGACCAAATGCCTTACTGCCAAGAAGGCTGGAAACCCCTAGCATGAAGGCGAGCAGGCCCAGCACTCCTAAAAGGAAGGCGGCGAGTCCCCAGTGTTGAGCTGCAAGTTCAGCTGGATTGGGCATGCCGATACTCCTTCCTACAAATAACGATTGTCTTGGGTTCCGGGCGCAACGCCCGACTACTGCGAACCCGACAACTCAAGGATAGTGAGCTAAGGGTTCAGGTCATCTTTCCAATTTTATGCCCAAAGCCTTCAGCAAGTAAATTTTTCCAACACAAACAGATGCTTCTATTTCGGGCAAAAGGCTTTTGCATTTCCCGTAGCGCCCTGTTTGCGCGGCTCTGGATGCCTAGTGTGACGGCACTTCGGCTTTGGTCGAATAGTACTTTCGAGGTATTTGGCCGCAATAAATCGGCAGGCTATAAATGATAAGTATTATCATTTGCAGTGTCGTATATCCGTAACTTTACTACATATAAGCGGCGCGGCTTTTATTTCGCCTGGTATGTGACTTCGAATTATCGCTCTGTGAACTCGTTGGTCGCCCCCGCATCCGGGTGGTTCAATTTCCCTTCCGAATCCACGCCCAGCGCATCTCGCAGCGCACCGGTTCGGCCCCCGAATCGTCCAGAAGGGTCACCTGCACCAGCGCCTCGCCGCGATCATCGTCCTGCATTGCGCGGCGCTGTTCCGGCGTCAGCGTGGCGATGGCGCGCAGGCTGCCGGTGGCCCGGCGCAGGTAGTCGACCTTGAGGGTCTTGATCAGCGGCAGCTTGTGATCGGGCAGGTTCATGCCGACCATGCAGCCGCTGGCGGACTCGGCCAGCAGCGCCATGGCTGCGGCATGTAAGCCGCCAATGTGATTGCGGGCGCGACGATGGTTGGCCAGGCTCATTCTCACTTCATCATTGGAGAGCCTCTGGATGCGTACGCCGGCGGTTCCGGCAAAGCGCACCTGGGAGCAGAACAGGCGACTCAGCAGTGGCTCGTGGAGGCGGCTGGGTAGGCGCTGGATGAGGAGGGCGGCGAGGGCGAGGCGGTTGCGCTTGGGCGTACCGTTCATAGAAAGGCGTTCCGTTCATATAAAGGAAGCCCGAGGCTGGCACGTCGAAGCGATTCTGCCCTTGGCGGGCGGGGAGGGGCTGGCTGGCGGTTCGGCCAAGTGCAACTCGGCCAGGCACAAAAAGCAAAACCCCGGCCGGGGCCGGGGTTTTGCGGAGCCTCCCAGCCCCGAGGGGCTGGTTGAGCCAGTTCTTAGTGGAACTGGTTCATGGTGTTGTCTTTGCCCGAGGCTTTCAGAGCGGCTTCGCCAGCGAAGTACTCTTTGTGGTTGTCGCCGATGTCCGAGCCAGCCATGTTCTGGTGCTTGACGCAGGCGATGCCCTGACGCAGTTCCTGACGCTGAACGCCCTTCACGTAGGCCAGCATGCCCTGGTCGGCGAAGTAGCCCTTGGCCAGATTGTCGGTGGACAGCGCAGCGGTGTGGTAGGTCGGCAGGGTGATCAGGTGGTGGAAGATGCCTGCGTGGGCCGAACCGTCGCGCTGGAAGGTGCGGATCTTCTCGTCAGCAACCTGGGCCAGTTCGGTCTCGTCGTACTCGACGCTCATCAGCTTGGCGCGGTCGTAGGCGGAAACGTCCTTGCCTTCGGCGACGAATGCATCGAACACCTGCTGGCGGAAGTTCAGGGTCCAGTTGAACGACGGGCTGTTGTTGTAAACCAGCTTGGCGTTCGGGATGACCTGACGGATACGGTCAACCATGCCCTTGATCTGGCCAACGTGCGGCTTCTCGGTTTCGATCCACAGCAGGTCGGCGCCGTTTTGCAGCGAGGTGATGCAGTCCAGGACGCAGCGGTCTTCGCCGGTGCCCTTGCGGAACTGGAACAGGTTGGAAGCCAGGCGCTTGGGACGCAGCAGCTTGCCGCCGCGGTTGATCACCACGTCGCCGTTCTGCAGCTCGGCAGCGGAAACTTCTTCGCAGTCCAGGAAGGAGTTGTACTGGTCGCCCAGGTCGCCCGGCTCTTTGGTCACGGCGATCTGCTTGGTCAGGCCGGCGCCCAGGGAGTCGGTACGGGCAACGATCACGCCGTCGTCAACACCCAGTTCGAGGAACGCGTAGCGAACGGCGTTGATCTTGGCGAGGAAGTCTTCGTGCGGAACGGTCACTTTGCCGTCCTGGTGGCCGCACTGCTTCTCGTCGGAAACCTGGTTCTCGATCTGGATGCAGCAGGCACCGGCTTCGATCATTTTCTTGGCCAGCAGGTAGGTCGCTTCCGGGTTACCGAAGCCGGCGTCGATGTCGGCGATGATCGGTACTACGTGGGTTTCGTAGCCGTCGATCTGAGCCTGGATTTCGTCCTGCTTGACCTTGTCGCCGGCAGCGCGAGCGCTGTCCAGAGCGGTGAAGAGCAGGTCCAGTTCGCGGGCGTCAGCCTGGCGCAGGAAGGTGTACAGCTCTTCGATCAGGCCGGAAACGGCGGTTTTCTCGTGCATGGACTGGTCGGGCAGCGGGCCGAAGTCGGAACGCAGCGCGGCAACCATCCAGCCGGACAGGTAAAGGTAGCGCTTGTTGGTGGTCTTCAGGTGCTTCTTGATCGAGATCAGCTTCTGCTGACCGATGAAGCCGTGCCAGCAGCCCAGGGACTGGGTGTAAACGGAAGCGTCGGCGTCATACTCGGCCATGTCCTTGCGCATGATGGCCGCAGTGTACTTGGCGATGTCCAGACCAGTCTTGAAGCGGTTCTGAGCGCGCATGCGGGCAACCGACTCGGGGTTGATAGCGCTCCAGCTGTTACCGGTTTTCTCTTTCAGAGCGGCAACGGCCTTGATGTCGTTTTGATAAGCGGACATGGTCAATCCTTCAAAGTATGTGTGTGGTTGAGCACCGACTTCCCCATTCAAGCCCGTATCTGCACGGATTTGACTGTGGATTGCTCGCCGCGGGATGGCGAAGGTACGACCGAAAGAAGGAGTGACGCTGGAGGAGTGGGGTAGAGCGGCGTACAGACGGGTGACTGCAGCGGTGACATCCAGAATCGCTTGCCGGCTCGTGGCAGCCGTTGGGCGATGGTGGACGGCTGAATCCGTCACTTCGTACTGTTGCTAAGGCTTGCTTCCCCGTCCCTCAGGACAACCTCTTGCCAGTCGCAACCTCGTCGATCCGCCTTGTGGGCTTAACAACACGGACCGGCGCGGCGGGTGGGCCACAGGCTCGGTCCGGAGGGCTTTGAGACCCTCTGGTTAGCGGGAGCGAAGCCATCATGCACTTTCAAACGAGCGTTCGTCAAACGTTTTGTAGTGTTTTTTTTGGACTACTACACGAAGGTCTAACGAGGACTGCCAAGTCACCTACGGAAGGATTAGTCGAGCACTTCGACCTTCACCCGCAGGCTGCTGTCGCTGCGCCCCTGGGTGCTGTATTGGCGGGTGTAGCCGCTCTGCGTGCTCTGGTTGCTCTGGCTGACGCCGCCGACCTCGATCCACTGGCCGATGGGGCCGCTGACGCTGGTGTCGGCCGAGCTGGTGTTCATCGAGCCCTGGTAATTGCCGTTGAAGCGGTCGTTGCGGGTGCTCAGGGTGATGTGTACCAGGTTGCCGGTGAGGCTGGCGGTTACGTACATGCCCTGGTTGGCGTCGCGGTACTCGGTCTGGCTGTAGACCTGGCCGTAGGGGCCGATGCCGGCGTTGGTCACCGGCTGGCTCTGGCCGACCTGGATGAAGGCGGGCGAGCCCTCAGTGGTGCGCACCTGCTGGGTACCGCCTCCGCGGCTGTTGGTGGATCGATTGATGATGTGGACCTGGTCACGGCCGTTGACTTCGCCGCGGCCGGCCTGGATATCCACATTGCCGGCGCTGACCGAGCCATTCACCGAGTAGCCGCTCTGGCTACCCTGGCTGCCATCGAGCGTATCGACGCTGATCAGTAGCTGATGTGGGCGCGTATCCAGTTGTTCGAGCACCTGCTGCAGTTCGCGGATCTTTGCCAGCTCAGCATTCACGACCAACTGGTTGCCGTAGGCGGTGACCCGGCCTTCGTTGCCCAGCACCTGCTGCGCCACCGGCAGCACGTCTTCGGCGGTGCGGTAGTTGAGCGGAATGATCTCGGTGCGCGGCGCTGCGGTGGCGGTGAGGCTGATCGCGCAAGCGAGCATCAGGGCGAGAGGGTGTCGGCTCAAATCAGGAAACTCCGCAGGTTCGGATCGAGGAGGCTTGTGTTCCAGGTCTGTTCGAATTGCGCGATCAGTTGGCGGACGCGGCCCGCGTTGTTGTAGTGCGCGTAGCCGGCGAATTCGCCAGGCTCGGGGCGCAGCAGCAGGCCGCAATCGTCGGCGAGGAGGAAGGCGTGCTCCTCGCTCGGGTAGTCCGGATTGATCCGGCGGATCTGGCAGTAGCTGGACAGGCGTCGGCTGAGGTTGAGCAGGCGATGGCCTTCCTTCACGGCTCGGGTGCTGTCGCGCACCAGGATCATCAGGCGATTGCGCGGATTGCCCAGCAGCAGCTGGGTGCAGGCCTCCTGGATACTGCTGTGGTGATACAGCCAGGGCTCGAGGTCGGGGGTGTAGAGGTAGAGCGTGCGGCGCGCCTGCTGGATCAGCGCCAGCGCATGGGCGCAGGCGTCATCCGGCTTGCTGAAGCGGTGCAGCTGGTCGCCCTCGCCGAGGCGAAAAGGCGCTGGCTCAAGGGCTTCGGGCGTCAGCGCTTCGCTGGGCGGGTTGTGGACGGCAAAACGCCCCGGTGACTGAAACTCGATGTCCGGCAGTTCTACCGGGAGGTCGTCTTGGTCCGGGGCGTTTTCCATGTCGCTCCTTTGAGTCGTTGCTCAGGCGCTCTCGCGCACCATGTCCACGTGGGGGAGGCCGGCGTCGAGGAATTCGCCGCTGGCCACCTGGAAGCCTAGCCGCTCGTAGAAGGGAATGGCGTAGACCTGCGCCGTCAGCAACTGGCGCTGCAGGCCCTGGCTTTCCGCCTGCTCGATGGCGGCGCGCATCAGCAGGTCGCCGACCTTCAGGCCGCGCCAGTCCTTGAGGACCGACACCCGGCCGATGTGACCGTCCGGCAGGAGGCGGGCGGTGCCGATGGCGTAGTCGCCTTCGAAAGCCAGGAAGTGCACGGCCTCGACATCCTCGGCGTCCCATTCGAGTTCCGGCGGGACCGATTGCTCGGCGATGAACACCGCCTCGCGAATGCGCCGCAGATCGGCATTATCCTTCTGCCAGTCCGCGACGCGAACCCTGATCTTGCTACTCATCGGCAAACTCCAGACTGCCCTGTTTGATCAGTTCTCCGATAAGCTTACGCCCATCGTCGTCGGCCAGCCATTGGCCGAGATTCCCTTCGTGCAGCGACTCTGCCGAGCACACCAGCTTGAGCAGGTCGCGCAGTTTTTCCGGCAGGACCACGGTCTGGCCGCTGGCGAACAGCAGCAGGCCGACGTCCACTTCGCTCCAGGCCATGCGGGCGCTGGGGTTGCGGATCAGCACTTCGCCGTCTTCGATGGCCGCGGTCAGGTCGTCTTCCTCGATCTCCTCGCCGGCCACCAGTTCCGGGTAGCGCGGCTCGGTCATGAACTGGCCGAACCAGGTGAGCAGCAGGCGTTCGTCGCTCATGTGCTCCTGCAGCAGGTTCTTCAGGCGATCGAGGGCGTCGCGCTGGATCTGGTGCTGGTCGAAGTCGCCTTTCATCGCTGCCATGCCGGCGTCGCTGTAGCGCTCTTCGTCGGAGAGGAACTGGGCGAGGAAGTCGGTGAAATGGGTCAGTACTTCGGCGGCGCTGGGCGCGCGGAAGCCGACCGAGTAAGTCATGCAGTCGTCTTCGGCGATGCCGTAGTGGGCCACGCGCGGCGGCAGGTAGAGCATGTCGCCGGGTTCCAGCACCCAGTCGGCGCTCTCTTCGAATTCGGCGAGGATGCGCAGGTCGGCGTGGGGCAGCATCGGGCTGCTGGCGTCGCAGGTCTGGCCGACTTTCCAGCGGCGGCGGCCGTGACCCTGCAGCAGGAACACGTCGTAGTTGTCGAAGTGCGGGCCGACGCCGCCGCCAGGGGCTGCGTAGCTGATCATCACGTCGTCGATACGCCAGCTGGGCAGGAACTTGAAGTGTTCCAGCAGTTCGGCGACTTCCGGTATGAACTGGTCGACGGCCTGCACCAGCAGGGTCCAGTCGCGCTCGGGCATCTGGCTGAAGATGTCTTCCTGGAACGGGCCGCGGCGCAGCTCCCACGGGCTGTCGCCGTGTTCGAGGACGATGCGCGATTCGATCATCTCTTCCAGGGCGAGGCCGGCCAGTTCGTCAGGGTCCAGCGGGCTCTTGAATTCGGGGATGGCCTGGCGCACCAGCAGGGGCTTTTTCTGCCAGTAATCGCGGAGGAATTCGTCGGCGCTGATGCCGCCCAAAAGCTGAAGAGGAATAGCAGGATTCATGGTTAAGTCCTTGAAACAAAAACGCCCGGCACAGCCGGGCGTGCAAAATCAGGGCGAATCTCAGATGCGCTTGGCCTGGGCGACAGCGTTACCGATGTAGTTCGCGGGGGTCAGTTTCTTCAGCTCGGCCTTGGCTTCTGCCGGCATGTCGAGGCCTTCGATGAACACCTGCAGGGCTTCGGCGCTGATGCCTTTGCCGCGGGTCAGCTCCTTGAGCTTCTCGTAGGGGTTCTCGATGCCGTAGCGGCGCATGACGGTCTGTACCGGCTCGGCCAGGACTTCCCAGCAGGCGTCCAGGTCATCGGCGATGCGTGCGGCGTTCAGCTCCAGCTTGCCGATGCCTTTCAGGCTGGCTTCGTAGGCGATGACGCTGTGGGCGAAACCGACGCCCAGGTTGCGCAGCACGGTGGAGTCGGTCAGGTCGCGCTGCCACCGGGAGATCGGCAGTTTGCTGGCCAGGTGCTGGAGCAGGGCGTTGGCGATACCCAGGTTGCCTTCGGAGTTCTCGAAGTCGATCGGGTTGACCTTGTGCGGCATGGTCGAGGAGCCGATCTCGCCGGCGACGGTCTTCTGCTTGAAGTAGCCCAGGGAAATGTAGCCCCAGATGTCGCGGTCGAAGTCGATGAGGATGGTATTGAAGCGCGCTACGGCGTCGAACAGCTCGGCGATATAGTCGTGCGGCTCGATCTGGGTGGTGTAGGGGTTCCAGTTCAGGCCGAGGTCGCCTTCGATGAATTCGCGGGCGTTGGCTTCCCAGTCAACCTGCGGGTAGGCCGACAGATGGGCGTTGTAGTTGCCCACCGCGCCATTGATCTTGCCCAGCAGTTCGACCGAAGCGACCTGCTTGATCTGGCGCTCCAGGCGGTAGACGACGTTGGCCAGTTCCTTGCCCAGGGTGGTCGGGGAGGCCGGCTGGCCGTGGGTGCGCGAGAGCATCGGCACGTCGGCGAACTTCACCGCGAGCTCGCGGATGGAGTCGGCTATCTGGCGCATCAGCGGCAGCAGTACGGTGTCACGGCCTTCGCGCAGCATCAGGGCGTGGGACAGGTTGTTGATGTCCTCGGAGGTGCAGGCGAAGTGGATGAATTCGCTGACCTTGGCCAGTTCCGGCAGCTTGGCGGCTTGCTCCTTGAGCAGGTACTCCACGGCTTTGACGTCGTGGTTGGTGGTGCGCTCGATGTCCTTGATGCGCTGCGCGTGCTCCAGCTGGAAGTCGTCGGCCAGCTGGTTCAGCAGGGCGTTGGCTTCGGCGGAAAAGGGCGCGACTTCAGGGACGCCGGCGTGGGCGGCGAGACGCTGGAGCCAGCGAACCTCCACCAGGACGCGGAAACGGATCAGGCCGTATTCGCTGAAAATCGGACGCAGGGCGCTGGTCTTGCTGCCGTAACGGCCGTCAACGGGGGATACCGCGGTAAGGGAGGAAAGCTGCATGGGGCGTTCTCGTAGCTGTCGGTCAACGAAAAGGGCGCACATCATACATGAATGGCGCGAACCGGTCGCCCTTGCGACGACCGGAAGGACGTGTTTCAGCCGCGCAGCAGGGGGCGCAGCTCGTTCAGCATTTTCTTCCGGCTGAAGAGCATCTGCCAGCGGTTGCCGCCGAGCTGTCGCCACAGGCGCGCGGAGCGGATGCCGGCCAGCAGCAGGGCGCGGATGCGCGCGGCGTTGGCGTTGATCTGCAGGTGGCGCATGTCGCCGTGCACCTGGATGCGCTGGCGGAAGGTGCTCAGGGTGTCCTGGTAAAGTCCGGCGCAGGAGGCGATGACGTTCTCGTGGACCAGGCCGAAGTGCTGCACCTGCTGCTGAACCTGGTCCAGGCGGGTGCCCATGATGTCGAGCATGTCGGGACGCTTGTTGAGCTGGCGTTCCAGGCCGATCAGCGACAGGGCGTAGCGCAGCGGCTCGCGCTGCAGGCTGCTGGGGTCGCGCTCGAGGGCGCTGACCAGGGCGCGGAAGCCCTCGCGCAGGTTGGCGGTGTCGCCGCCGTAGACGTCGAGGGTGGTCTTCGGGTCGCGCACCAGCAGGCTGCCGAGCATGCAGCCCAGCGGCGCCTCGGGGATCTGCCCGGTGCGGGCGAGGCGGTCTACCAGGGAGGCGGCTTCGAAGACGCCGGAGAGGGCGATGATCTGGTCGTGCAGATCGCTCATTTACGGTCCTTAGCGAACGCGGGTTCAGCGGATTCGATGACGCCGCCCCCAAGGCAGACTTCGCCGTCATAGAAGACGACGGACTGGCCCGGGGTGACGGCGCGCTGCGGCTCGTCGAAGACGGCGCGGTAGCCGTTCTCGGTACGTTCCAGCACGCAGTCCTGGTCGGCCTGGCGGTAGCGCACCTTGGCGCGCAGGGCCTTGGGCTGGTCCAGGTCGATGGGGTTGACCCAATAGATGTGCGAGGCGTGCAGGGCGCGGGAGAACAACCATGGATGGTCGTTGCCCTGGCCGACGACCAGGACGTTGCGCGCCAGGTCCTTCTCCAGCACGTACCAGGGGCTGTCGTCGGCATTCTTCAGGCCGCCGATGCCCAGGCCCTGGCGCTGGCCGATGGTGTGGTACATCAGGCCGACGTGCTTGCCGATGACGGTGCCGTCGGTGGTCTCGATGTTCCCCGGCTGGGCCGGCAGGTACTGCTTGAGGAAGTCGCTGAAGCGGCGCTCGCCGATGAAGCAGATGCCGGTGGAGTCCTTTTTCTTCGCGGTGGCCAGGCCGTATTTCTCGGCGATGGCGCGGACCTCGGGCTTTTCCAGTTCGCCGACCGGGAACAGGGTCTTGCCGATCTGCTCACCGCCCACGGCGTGGAGGAAGTAGCTCTGGTCCTTGTTCGGGTCCAGACCCTTGAGCAGTTCGCTGCGGCCGTCGATGTCGCGGCGGCGCACGTAGTGCCCGGTGGCGATCAGGTCGGCGCCCAGGGCGACGGCGTAGTCGAGGAAGGCTTTGAACTTGATTTCGCGGTTGCAGAGGATGTCCGGGTTCGGCGTGCGGCCGGCCTTGTATTCCTCGAGGAAGTGCTCGAAGACGTTGTCCCAGTATTCCGCGGCGAAGTTGGCGGTGTGCAGCTTGATGCCGATACGGTCGCAGACGGCCTGGGCGTCGGCGAGGTCGGTCATGGCGGTGCAGTATTCGGTGCCGTCGTCCTCTTCCCAGTTCTTCATGAACAGTCCTTCCACCTGGTAACCCTGCTCCTTGAGGAGGAGGGCGGAGACGGAGGAGTCCACGCCGCCGGACATGCCGACGATGACGCGGGTGTTCTGAGGGGCTTTGGATGAGCTAGACATGGCAGCGGGTCACGAACGCAGGTAAAGAGGGCGATTCTACCAGAGCCGAGCGGCAGAGGCTCGGGCTTGGCTCAGTCGCGGATCAGGGCCAGCGGGAAGTGCTCACCTGTCAGGTAGTCGTCGATGCAGCGCAGTACCAGATGGCTGCGCCAGCGATCGGGCTGTGCGGCCAGCTCGTCGCGGGTCATCCAGCGGGCGCCGAGGATGCCGTCGTCGAGGTCGCGCTCGGGATGATGGCGCAGGGGGCGCGCGGCGAAACAGACGCGCTGGTAGGTCACGCCGTTGCTCGGTGCGGTGTACAGATAAATGCCGGTGACGGCGGTCAGCTCTACGTCCCAGCCGGTTTCCTCGAGGGTTTCGCGCACGGCGGCCTCTAGCAGGGTTTCGTTGGCCTCCAGGTGGCCGGCGGGCTGATTGAACACCTGCTTTTTGTCAGCGGACATTTCTTCCACCAGCAGGAAGCGGCCCTGGTCTTCGACGATGGTGGCGACGGTGACGTGTGCTAGCCAGCGCATGGTGATGATCTCGTTGGGGCGAAAGGGCGCGAGTTTAACGTGGCGGGGCGCAGAAAGCAGAACCCCCGGGAAGGCCCGGGGGTTCTGGTGTCACGCGAAATGGCTTACGCCAGTGCGTCGATCGCGGCGTTGAAGGTCGCGCTCGGACGCATGACCTTGCTGGTCAGCTCCGCGTCGGAACGGTAGTAACCACCGATTTCCGCCGGCTTGCCCTGAACGCCGTTGAGTTCGGCGACGATGGCCGCTTCCTTCTCGGTCAGGGTCTTGGCCAGGCCTGCGAAGTGAGCCTTCAGCTCGGCGTCGTCGTTCTGCTCGGCCAGGGCCTGGGCCCAGTACATGGCCAGGTAGAAGTGGCTGCCGCGGTTGTCGATCTCACCGATCTTGCGCGACGGCGACTTGTTGTTGTCGAGCAGCTTGCCGGTGGCGATGTCCAGGGTCTTGCCCAGCACCTTGGCCTTGGCGTTGTCGGTCTTGATGCCTTCTTCCTCGAAGGAGACGGCCAGGGCCAGGAACTCGCCCAGGGAATCCCAGCGCAGGTAGTTCTCTTCCACCAGCTGCTGTACGTGTTTCGGAGCCGAGCCGCCGGCGCCGGTTTCGTACATGCCGCCGCCCGCCATCAGCGGAACGATGGAGAGCATCTTGGCCGAGGTGCCCAGTTCCATGATCGGGAACAGGTCGGTCAGGTAGTCGCGCAGGACGTTACCGGTCACCGAGATGGTGTCCAGGCCGCGCAGCTGACGCTCCATGCTGGTGCGGATGGCTTCGTTGTAGCCTTTGACGCTGATGTCCAGACCGGTCAGGTCGTGGTCTTTCAGGTACAGCTCGACCTTCTTGCGCAGCTCGTTGTCGTGGGCGCGCTCCGGGTCCAGCCAGAAGATGGCCGGGGTGTTGGAGGCGCGGGCGCGGGTAACGGCCAGCTTGACCCAGTCGCGGATCGGGGCGTCCTTGGTCTGGCAGGCGCGCCAGATGTCGCCGGCTTGAACTTCGTGCTGCATCAGGACCTTGCCGTCGGCATCGACAACGCGCATCACGCCGTCAGCTTCCAGTTCGAAGGTCTTGTCGTGGGAGCCGTATTCCTCGGCTTTCTGCGCCATCAGGCCGACGTTCGGTACGCTGCCCATGGTGGTCGGGTCGAACGCGCCGTTGGTTTTGCAGAAGTTGATCATTTCCTGGTAGATGCGGGCGTAGGTGCTTTCCGGCATTACCGCTTTGGTGTCTTTCTGCTTGCCGTCCTTGCCCCACATCTGACCCGAGTTGCGGATCATGGCCGGCATGGAGGCGTCGACGATCACGTCGCTGGGGATGTGCAGGTTGGTGATGCCCTTGACCGAGTCGACCATCGCCATTTCCGGGCGGTGGCTGTACACCTCGTGGATGTCGTGCAGGATTTCTTCCTGCTGCGAGGCCGGCAGCGACTTGATCTTGTCGTAGACGCTGGAGATGCCGTTGTTCGGGTTCACGCCCAGCTCTTCGAACAGCTGGCCGTACTTCTCGAACACGTCCTTGTAGTAGACGGTGACGGCGTGGCCGAAGACGATCGGGTGGGAGATCTTCATCATGGTGGCCTTGACGTGCAGGGACCACATGACGCCGGTTTCCTTGCAGTCCTGCAGGGTCTTCTCGAAGAAGGCGCGCAGTTTGCTGCAGCTCATGAACATGCTGTCGAGGACTTCGCCGTCCTGCATCTTCAGGGTCTTCTTGGTCTCGACCTTGCCGTCCTTGCCGACGAACTCGATGCGGACTTCACCGGCCTTCGGGATGGTGACCGACTGCTCGCTGGAGAAGAAGTCGCCGCCACGCATGTAGTCGGCGTGGGAGCGCGAAGCCATGCTCCACTTGCCCATGCTGTGCGGGTGCTTGCGAGCGTAGGCTTTCACGGCAGCCGGGGCGCGGCGGTCGGAGTTGCCTTCACGCAGGACCGGGTTCACGGCGCTGCCCAGGACCTTGGCGTAGCGGGCGCGGGTGTCTTTCTCGGCGTCGGTCTGCGGATCTTCCGGGAAGTCCGGAACGGCGTAGCCCAGCTTCTGCAGCTCGGCGATGGCGCCCTTGAGCTGCGGTACCGAAGCGGAGATGTTCGGCAGCTTGATGATGTTGGCTTTGGAGTCGGTGGCCAGTACGGCCAGGTAGGCCAGATCGTCTTCGATCGCCTTGTCGCCGAGCTTGTCAGCGAAGGAGGCCAGGATACGGCCCGAAAGAGAGATGTCGCGGGTCTCGACGTCGATGCCGGCGGAAGCGGCAAAGGCTTTTACGATAGGAAGAAGCGAATAGGTGGCAAGGGCGGGTGCTTCGTCGGTGAAGGTGTAGGTGATCTTCGAGCGGATGGACATCTCGTTCTAACTCTCTTCTTTGCTGGGCGCGCACAGAGTCTCGAATCGCGTTGGTACACGCTTGCGGTCAGCGAAGTGGTTGACCGACCTTCGAGATTTGCCGCGGGGATATTGGGGCGCCAGTAGAGCGTTGTACGGCGGGATCCTGGTGAGGACGTGCGCCGCTGCGAGGAGAGAGTCTGGTCCCAGACTGCTCGGACCTCGATGACCATTAAGTCATGCCGGCCAGTATACCACCCTAAAGGCAGGGTGAAGCGTGTCCCTTTTTTAGACTAAGGAATGATGTAGTTCGATTACCGACTTGTGAGCTACCCTCAGTGGCTGCAAGAGGGTTTCAATCAAAAAGCGGAGTTCAGCATGGGATACCAAAAGATCCAGGTGCCGGCCGGTGACAAAATCACCGTCAACGCCGATATGTCCTTGAATGTACCGAAGAACCCGATCATCCCCTTTATCGAGGGTGATGGCATTGGCGTCGATATCAGCCCGGTCATGATCAAGGTCGTCGACGCTGCCGTCGAGAAAGCCTACAAAGGCGACCGCAAGATCGCGTGGATGGAAGTCTATGCCGGCGAGAAAGCCACTCAGGTCTACGACCAGGATACCTGGCTGCCCCAGGAAACCCTGGATGCCGTTCGCGACTACGTCGTATCGATCAAGGGCCCGCTGACCACTCCGGTGGGCGGTGGTATTCGCTCTCTGAACGTGGCGCTGCGCCAGCAACTCGACCTTTATGTCTGCCTGCGCCCGGTGCGCTGGTTCGAAGGTGTGCCGAGCCCGGTGAAAAAGCCTGGTGACGTGGACATGGTGATCTTCCGCGAGAACTCCGAAGACATCTATGCGGGCGTCGAGTGGAAGGCCGGCACTCCCGAGGCCCAGAAGGTCATCAAGTTCCTCACCGAGGAAATGGGCGTCAAGAAGATCCGCTTCACCGAAAACTGCGGCATCGGCATCAAGCCGGTCTCCCAGGAGGGCACCAAGCGCCTGGTGCGCAAGGCCCTGCAGTACGCCGTGGACAATGACCGAAGCTCGGTCACCATCGTCCATAAAGGCAACATCATGAAATTCACCGAGGGTGCCTTCAAGGACTGGGGCTATGAGCTTGCCCGTGACGAGTTCGGTGCGCAGTTGCTCGATGGCGGCCCGTGGATGCAGTTCAAGAACCCGGCCACTGGCAAGAATATCGTGGTGAAGGACGTGATCGCAGACGCCATGCTGCAGCAGATCCTGCTGCGCCCGGCAGAGTACGACGTGATCGCCACGCTCAACCTCAATGGTGATTACCTGTCCGACGCGCTGGCGGCGGAAGTAGGTGGCATCGGCATCGCGCCGGGCGCGAACCTGTCCGACTCGGTGGCCATGTTCGAGGCCACCCACGGCACTGCACCCAAGTACGCCGGCCTGGACAAGGTCAACCCGGGCTCGGTGATCCTCTCTGCCGAGATGATGCTGCGCCACATGGGCTGGCCGGAAGCGGCCGACTTGATCATCGATGGTGTGAACGGCGCCATCGCCGCGAAAACCGTGACCTACGACTTCGAGCGACTGATGGACGGTGCCAAGCTGCTGTCGTGCTCCGAGTTCGGCGACGCGATCATCGCCAAGATGTAACCGGGTGATTCGTCGCCCATGAAAAAGGCCGGCTTGCTGCCGGCCTTTTTCGTTTCGTCTGATCCTTGACGAATCAGGCTTCCGCCGTGAGGTTCTCTACCTCGCTGCTCGGGGCAGTCTGCGCGGACGGGGTGGATGCATTGGCGTTGACGGGCTGGATGTTCACCGCGTGCAACCCCTTCGGACCTTGCAGGATCTCGAAACTGACGGGTTGGCCGGCCTTGAGAGTCTTGTAGCCATCCATCTGGATTGCCGAGTAATGAGCAAACAGGTCCTCATCTCGGCCATCAGCCAGGATGAAACCGTAGCCCTTGGCGTTGTTGAACCACTTGACCTTACCGCTAAGCATGCTGATATCCCTCTGCAAAGGACTCCATCGCTGGAGTATCATCCACTACTATTCCGCTATGCCTTTTTCTGAAGACTGGCGTCCGGAACTCCTGATACCCTCCGGGGGGTATCCTTTGGTTGTAACACCCTTTTGCCGTTAGTCAAGGCGGCGTCGTCTGGGCCTGAGAGGCGATTCAAACTCCGGCCGGCCCACTCATTCACCCACTCGCAAAGCTTTTATTCCAGCATGCATGCAAGTAGCCAGATTCGACTAACATTCAATCAGGACCGCCCGGATCCAATGGAAGACGACGGGACGGGGCTGGCGGTTGAAGAAGCCAAACCTGCCCTGAAGGCGCCGTCCATGTATCGGGTCATCATGTTCAACGATGATTACACCCCGATGGATTTCGTGGTTGAGGTGCTCGAGCTGTACTTCAACATGAACCGCGAGCAGGCAACCAAGGTCATGTTGACTGTGCATACCCAGGGCAAGGCGCACTGCGGGACCTTTACCCGCGATGTCGCGGAAACCAAAGCCATGCAGGTCAATCAATATGCGAGGGAGAGCCAACATCCACTGTTGTGCGAAATTGAGATAGAAGGTTGATGCGGATGTTTGGGAGCGAGGTGAAGTCATGTTGAATCGAGAGCTCGAAGTCACCCTCAATCTCGCCTTCAAGGAGGCGCGGGCGAAGCGGCATGAGTTCATGACCGTTGAGCACTTGCTGTTGGCGCTTCTTGATAATGAGGCTGCCGCAACGGTTCTGAAGGCGTGCGGTGCGAATCTGGACAAACTGCGGCGAGACCTGCAGGAGTTCATCGATTCCACCACGCCGCTGATCCCCCAGCACGACGAGGATCGCGAAACCCAGCCAACCCTGGGTTTCCAGCGCGTCCTGCAGCGTGCCGTATTCCACGTGCAGAGTTCCGGCAAGCGCGAAGTCACCGGCGCCAACGTGCTGGTCGCCATCTTCAGCGAGCAGGAAAGCCAGGCGGTGTTCCTGCTCAAGCAGCAGAGCGTCGCTCGGATCGACGTGGTCAACTATATCGCCCATGGCATCTCCAAGGTGCCGGGTCATGCCGAGCATCAGGACAGCGAGCAGGAGATGCAGGACGAGGAGGGCGGCGAGTCTTCCACTTCCAGCCATCCGCTGGATGCCTATGCCAGCAACCTGAACGATTTGGCGCGCCAGGGTCGCATTGATCCGCTGGTCGGTCGTGAGTCGGAAGTCGAGCGCGTCGCGCAGATCCTCGCTCGTCGCCGCAAGAACAATCCGCTCCTAGTGGGTGAGGCGGGTGTCGGCAAGACTGCCATCGCTGAAGGCCTGGCCAAGCGCATCGTCGACGGCCAGGTGCCGGACCTGCTGTCCGACAGTGTCGTCTACTCCCTGGATCTGGGCGCGCTGCTGGCAGGCACCAAGTACCGCGGCGACTTCGAGAAGCGCTTCAAGGCGCTGCTCAATGAGCTGCGCAAGCGCCCGCACGCGGTGCTGTTCATCGATGAAATCCACACCATCATCGGTGCTGGTGCGGCATCGGGCGGGGTGATGGATGCGTCCAACCTGCTGAAGCCGCTGCTGTCGTCCGGCGAGATTCGCTGCATCGGCTCGACTACCTTCCAGGAATTCCGCGGCATCTTCGAGAAGGATCGCGCGCTGGCTCGTCGTTTCCAGAAGGTCGATGTCACCGAGCCGTCCGTCGAGGATACCTTCGGCATCCTGAAGGGTCTGAAGCCGCGCTTCGAGCAGCACCACCACATCGAGTACAGCGATGAAGCGCTGCGTGCCGCTGCCGAGCTGGCTGCCCGCTACATCAATGACCGGCACATGCCGGACAAGGCCATCGACGTGATCGACGAGGCGGGCGCCTACCAGCGTCTGCAGCCGGAAGAGAAGCGCGTGAAGCGCATCGAAGTGCCGCAGGTCGAGGACATCGTCGCGAAGATCGCGCGGATTCCGCCCAAGCACGTGTCCAGCTCCGATAAAGAGCTGCTGCGTAACCTGGAGCGTGATCTGAAGCTGACCGTGTTCGGCCAGGCCGCGGCCATCGAGTCGCTGTCCACTGCCATCAAGCTGTCACGCGCCGGCCTCAAGTCGCCTGACAAGCCTGTCGGCTCCTTCCTGTTCTCCGGTCCGACCGGGGTGGGCAAGACCGAGGTGGCTCGTCAGTTGGCCAAGGCGTTGGGTGTGGAGCTGGTGCGCTTCGACATGTCCGAGTACATGGAGCGGCATACCGTGTCCCGTCTGATCGGCGCGCCTCCGGGCTATGTCGGTTTCGACCAGGGCGGCCTGCTCACCGAAGCAATCACCAAGACGCCGCACTGTGTGCTGCTGCTGGATGAGATCGAGAAGGCGCATCCGGAAGTCTTCAACCTGCTGCTGCAGGTGATGGATCACGGCACTCTGACCGACAACAACGGGCGCAAGGCGGATTTCCGCAACGTCATCCTGATCATGACCACCAACGCTGGTGCAGAAACTGCGGCGCGGGCTTCCATCGGCTTCACGCAGCAGGACCACTCCACCGATGCCATGGAAGTGATCAAGAAGAGCTTCACACCGGAGTTCCGCAACCGCCTGGACACCATCATCCAGTTCGGCCGCCTGAGTCACGAGACCATCAAGAGCATCGTCGACAAGTTCCTCACCGAGCTGCAGGCGCAGCTGGAGGACAAGCACGTGCAGATCGAGGTCAGCGATTCGGCGCGCGGCTGGCTGGCCGACAAGGGCTACGATCCGCAGATGGGTGCTCGTCCGATGGCGCGGCTGATCCAGGACAAGATCAAGCGGCCGTTGGCCGAAGAGATCCTGTTCGGCGAGCTGGCCGAGCACGGCGGAGTGGCCCATGTGGATCTGAAGGATGGCGAGCTGGCCTTCGAGTTCGAAGTGATCGCCGCAGAACCGGCCTGACGAGTATTAATCAGGCTCAAACGAAAACGCCCGGCACTGCCGGGCGTTCTTCTGTGCGCCGGCTTTTGCCGGCACCTACCGTCTGTCAGCGAGCGCGGTAGGTGATGCGACCCTTGGACAGGTCGTAGGGCGTCAGTTCAACGCGAACTTTGTCGCCGGTCAGGATGCGGATGTAGTTCTTGCGCATCTTCCCGGAGATGTGCGCGGTAACGACGTGCCCGTTCTCCAACTCCACGCGGAACATGGTGTTGGGCAGGGTGTCGACGACAGTGCCTTCCATTTCGAAGCTGTCTTCTTTCGACATGCAGTAGAACCCTCGGTATCTATGGTTGCCTGAAGTTTCAGGGCATTAAAAAAGGCACACATTGTGCCTGAAATCGCCCCACAACGCCAATGGCTGTTTTCGCTTCAGTTCAGCGCTACCCAACGCTGGTTCACGAAAAGCTCGATCGGGCGGTACTGGGTCTTGTAGTTCATCTTCCGGCAATTCTTGATCCAGTAGCCCAGGTAGACGGCGTGCAGGTTCAGGCGTTCGGTCTCGGCGACCTGCCAGAGGATGGCGAATCGGCCGAGGCTGCGGCGCTCTTCGTCCGGGTCGTAGAAGGTGTAGACCGCGGAGAGACCGTTGGGCAGGACGTCAGTCACCGCGACGGCAAGCAGTCTGCCGTGGAGGCGGAACTCGAAGAAGCAGCTGAACGGCAGGTCACGCACGAGGAAGGTGGCGAACTGGTCGCGACTGGGTGGGTACATGTCCCCGTCTGCGTGGCGCTGCTCGATGTAGCGCATGTAGAGGGCGTAGTACTCCTCGGTGAAGGCGGGGCGCTTGCGGACGACTTCCAGGTCGGCGTTGCGCTTGATGATGCGCTTCTGCTGGCGATTCGGCTGGAAGCCGGCGGCCGGAATGCGCGCCGGGATGCACGCGGTGCAGTGTTGGCAGTGCGGCCGGTATAGGTGCTCGCCGCTGCGCCGGAAGCCCACCTCGGACAGCGAGGCGTACAACTGCGCGTCCATGGGCTGGCTGGGGTCGAGGAACAGGGTGGTGGCCTGCTCCTCGGGCAGATAGCTGCATGGATGCGGTTGCGTGGCGTAAAACTTCAGGCGGGCGAGCTCGGTCATCTTCAACCCCTGCGAGGTCCCTCAGGCAAGTTTAAGACAGGCTGAGCGGGTCCGCCTGCGAAGTCCAGTCCTGCGAGGGTGTTTCGTCGAGATGACGGCGCAGGTAGCTGGCGAATTCGCGGCGGGAGATAGGGCGGGCGCCGAAACTGTGCAGGTGCTGGGTCGGCATCTGGCAGTCGATCATCACGAAACCGGCGGCCTTCAGGCGCTGTACCAGGGCGACGAAGGCGGCCTTGGAGGCATTGTCGGCGCGGCTGAACATGGATTCGCCGAAGAACAGGCGACCGATGGCTAGCCCGTAAAGCCCGCCGACCAGTTCATTGCCGTGCCAGGCTTCCGCTGAGTGGGCAATACCCAATCGGTGCAGTTGGCAGTAGGCGTCCTGCATCGGCGTAGTGATCCAGGTGCCGTCCGCATAATCGCGTGGTCCGGCGCAGCCGTGGATGACCTGCTCGAAGGCCTGGTCGATGGTGATCTGGTACTGCTGCTGGCGGATGAACTTGGCCAGGCTGCGGGAGACGTGCAGTTCTTCAGGAAACAGAACAGTGCGCGGGTCCGGTGACCACCAGAGGATCGGCTGGCCATCCTGGTACCACGGGAAGCAGCCGTGGCGATAGGCCTGGATCAGGCGCTGCGGGTTGAGGTCTCCGCCGGCCGCAAGCAGCCCGTTGGGCTCGTGCAGAGCCTTGTCGAGGGGCGGAAAATCGAAATTGCTGCGGGAAAGCCACTTGAGCATAGGGAGGAGGGGAGGGTGAGCCTCCCCTTGCGCCGATCAGTTGTCGTCGAGGAACTTTTCGGCGTCCAGCGCGGCCATGCAGCCGGCCCCGGCGGAAGTGATCGCCTGGCGGTACACGTGGTCGGCCACGTCGCCGGCGGCGAACACGCCGTCGATGCTGGTCAGGGTCGCGTTGCCTTCGGCGCCGCCCTTGATCTTCAGGTAGCCGTCATGCATTTCCAGCTGGCCCTTGAACAGGTCGGTGTTGGGCTTGTGGCCGATGGCGATGAACACGCCGGACAGGTCCAGCTGGCGGGTTTCGCCGCTTTCGGCGTCCTTCAGGCGAACGCCGATCACACCCATGTTGTC
This sequence comes from Pseudomonas sp. PDM17, assembly GCF_014851985.1. NCBI lineage: Bacteria > Pseudomonadati > Pseudomonadota > Gammaproteobacteria > Pseudomonadales > Pseudomonadaceae > Pseudomonas > Pseudomonas sp. PDM17. The sequence continues at coordinate 941,195 of NZ_JACVAT010000002.1, read as the reverse complement.
GCCCAGGACTTCGTCCAGGGTGGTATTCCAGTGCAGGCGTACGTTGCCGTTCTTGGCTTTCTCGAACAGCTTGTCCTGCAGGATCTTCTCCGAGCGCAGCTTGTCGCGACGGTGGATCAGGTGGACTTCCTTGGCGATGTTGGACAGGTACAGCGCCTCTTCCACGGCGGTGTTGCCGCCGCCGACCACGCAGACGACCTGGTTGCGGTAGAAGAAACCGTCACAGGTAGCGCAGGCGGAAACGCCCTTGCCCATGAAGGCCTCTTCGGAGGACATGCCCAGGTACTGGGCCGAAGCGCCGGTGGCGATGATCAGCGCGTCGCAGGTGTAGGTGCCGCTGTCGCCCTTGAGGGTGAAAGGCTTCTGCTGCAACTCGGCGGTGTGTATGTGGTCGTAGACGATCTCGGTATCGAAACGCTTGGCGTGCTGCTCCATGCGCTGCATCAGGGCGGGACCGGTCAGGCCTTCGACGTCGCCGGGCCAGTTGTCGACCTCGGTGGTGGTGGTCAGCTGGCCGCCGGGCTGGATGCCGGTGATGACAACAGGCTTGAGGTTGGCGCGCGCGGCGTACACGGCCGCGGTGTAGCCCGCGGGGCCGGAGCCCAGGATGATCAGGCGCGAATGCTTGACTTCACTCATAAAAAGACTCCATAAGCCTTTGTCACGTAAGAGAATGCATGCTCCAATTGAGCAGCCGAAAAGCGGTGTTGGGCTATGCTACACCGAACCCCGGAAAGCCGGCAAAAGCGCAGTCAGGCACACCCGGGTTCGCTGGCATCGGCCGGCCAAAGCCGTACAATAGGCCCGTTTCGCGGCCCAACGACTCTCGGACGCGCGTATAGCGCAGGAATAGAAGCGTTTTGAAGGACACCACAGCAAGCCATGCCGCCGCCTGGCGCCAGCAATTGCACTACCGTCTGAAGGAAGGGGCCCTGATCGCGCTCGGCGCGCTCTGCCTTTACCTCTGGATGGCACTGCTCACCTACGATTCCTCCGATCCGGGCTGGAGCCACTCCAGTCACGTCGAACAGGTGCAGAACGCGGCCGGCCGCCTGGGCGCGTTGAGCGCGGACATCCTGTTCATGGTGCTGGGCTATTTCGCCTACCTGTTCCCGCTGCTGCTGGCGGTGAAGACCTATCAGGTCTTCCGCAAGCGCCACGTGGCCTGGCAGTGGAGCGGCTGGCTGTTCTCCTGGCGCCTGATTGGCCTGGTGTTCCTGGTCCTGTCCGGCTCCGCGCTGGCTTACATCCATTTCCACACCAGCGGTGCCCATATGCCGGCCACGGCTGGCGGGGCGCTGGGCGAGAGCCTTGGCCAACTGGGCATCAATGCGCTGAATGTGCAGGGCAGTACGCTGCTGTTCCTGGCGCTGTTCCTGTTCGGCATGACGGTGTTTGCCGACCTGTCCTGGTTCAAGGTGATGGACGTCACCGGCAAGATCACCCTCGATCTGTTCGAGCTCATCCATAACGCCACCAACCGCTGGTGGAGCGCCCGTAGCGAGCACAAGCAGCTCGTCGCCCAGTTGCGTGAAGTCGACGAACGCGTGGCCGAAGTCGCTGCCCCCATCGTTGCCGACCGCCGTGAGCAGGCCAAGGTCAAGGAGCGCCTGATCGAGCGCGAGGAGGCGCTGGTCAAGAGCGTGCAGGAGCGCGAAAAGCGTGTGGCGCCGAAGATCGACGTCCCGCCACCGCCCACCAAGCCGGCCGAGCCGAGCAAGCGTGTGCTGAAAGAGAAGCAGGCGCCGCTGTTCGTCGATACCGCCGTGGAAGGCACGCTGCCGCCGCTATCGATCCTTGACCCGGCGTCGGAAAAGAAACAGAGCTACTCGCCCGAGTCCCTGGAGGCCATGTCGCGCCTGCTGGAGATCAAGCTCAAGGAGTTCGGTGTCGAGGTTATCGTCGAGTCCGTGCACCCGGGTCCGGTGATCACCCGTTTCGAAATCCAGCCGGCCGCCGGCGTGAAGGTCAGCCGTATCTCCAACCTGGCCAAGGACCTGGCGCGCTCGCTGGCCGTAATCAGCGTGCGCGTGGTGGAAGTCATCCCCGGCAAGACCACCGTCGGCATCGAGATTCCCAACGAAGACCGGCAGATGGTGCGCTTCTCCGAAGTGCTGATGACGCCGGAATACGACGAGCACAAGTCCACTGTGCCGCTGGCCCTGGGGCACGACATTGGCGGCAACCCGATCATCACCGACCTGGCGAAGATGCCGCACCTGCTGGTGGCGGGTACCACCGGTTCCGGTAAGTCGGTGGGCGTGAACGCCATGCTGCTGTCGATCCTGTTCAAGTCCACGCCCGAAGAGGCGCGGCTGATCATGATCGACCCGAAGATGCTGGAACTGTCGATCTACGAAGGCATTCCGCACCTGCTCTGCCCGGTGGTCACCGACATGAAGGAGGCCGCCAACGCGCTGCGCTGGAGCGTCGCCGAGATGGAACGCCGCTACAAGCTGATGGCGGCCATGGGTGTGCGTAACCTCGCAGGCTTCAATCGCAAGGTGAAGGACGCGGAGGAGGCCGGCACCCCGCTGACCGACCCGCTGTACCGCCGCGAGAGCATGGAAGACGAAGCACCGCTGCTGCAGACCCTGCCGACCATCGTGGTGGTGGTCGACGAATTCGCCGACATGATGATGATTGTCGGCAAGAAGGTGGAAGAGCTGATCGCCCGTATCGCCCAGAAGGCGCGTGCGGCGGGCATCCACCTGATCCTGGCGACCCAGCGTCCGTCGGTGGACGTGATCACCGGCCTGATCAAGGCGAACATCCCGACCCGTATCGCCTTCCAGGTCTCCAGCAAGATCGACTCGCGCACCATCCTCGACCAGGGTGGCGCCGAGCAGCTGCTGGGTCACGGCGACATGCTCTACCTGCCGCCGGGCACCGGCCTGCCGATTCGCGTCCATGGCGCTTTCGTCTCCGACGACGAAGTACACCGCGTTGTCGAGGCCTGGAAGCTGCGTGGCGCGCCGAACTACATCGAGGACATCCTCGCCGGCGCCGAAGAAGGCGGTGGCGGTTCGTTCGAAGGCGGCGGTGGCGGCGAAAGCGGCGAGGGCAGCGAGGACGATCCGCTCTACGACGAGGCCGTGCGCTTCGTGACCGAAAGCCGCCGGGCTTCGATCTCCGCCGTGCAGCGTAAGCTGAAGATCGGCTACAACCGCGCCGCGCGGATGATCGAGGCTATGGAAATGGCCGGTGTGGTTACTCCGATGAATACCAATGGCTCGCGCGAAGTAATGGCGCCGGCCCCGATCCGTGATTGATTCGACTTCGAGGATTTCGATGCGTCTGATCCGCCTGTTGTTCGTTGCTGCGCTGGCTGTTGCCGGCGTCCAGGCCCATGCCGACGAGGCTGCTGCGCAGCGCCTGAGCGGGATGCTCACCAAGGCCCAGACAATGACCGCGCGCTTTTCCCAGTTGACCCTGGACGGCAGCGGCACCCGCCTGCAGGAAACCGCCGGCACCCTGGGCCTGAAACGTCCGGGGCTGTTCCGGTGGCACACCGATGCTCCGAACGAGCAGCTGTTGATCTCCAATGGCGAGAAAATCTGGCTGTACGACCCGGACCTGGAACAGGTGACCATCCAGAAGCTCGACCAGCGCCTGACCCAGACCCCGGCGTTGCTGCTCTCCGGTGATGTTTCGAAAATCGGTCAGAGCTTCGATATCACCGCCAAAGATGGCGGCAACGTGGTCGACTTCACCCTCAAGCCGAAGTCCAAGGACACCCTGTTCGACAGCCTGCGGATTTCCTTCCGCAGTGGCGTGGTGAACGACATGCAGTTGATCGACAGCGTCGGCCAGCGCACTAACATCCTGTTCTTCGACGTGAAGATGAACGAGGCGATGGACGCCAAGCAGTTCGTCTTCGATGTGCCCAAGGGTGTCGACGTCATCCAGGAGTGACCGGTACTGCGTGTCTGCGTCAAGTACCCGGCTTTGAGTGATAAATAGGTAAGACCTTGGATCTGTTCCGCTCCGCCCCCGTTTCCCAGCCCCTGGCTGCGCGCCTGCGCGCGACCAGCCTGGACGAGTACGTCGGCCAGGAGCACCTGCTTGCCCGCGGCAAGCCGCTGCGCGAGGCGCTGGAGCAGGGCGCGCTGCACTCGATGATCTTCTGGGGCCCGCCCGGAGTCGGTAAGACAACCCTGGCGAAGCTGCTGGCCCAGGTTACCGATGCGCATTTCGAGACCATCTCCGCGGTGCTCTCGGGCGTGAAGGAAATCCGCCAGTCGGTGGAAGTGGCCAAGCAGCACGCCGCGCAGTACGGCCGCCGCACCATCCTTTTCGTCGACGAAGTGCACCGTTTCAACAAGAGCCAGCAGGATGCCTTCCTGCCCTATGTGGAAGACGGCACGCTGATTTTCATTGGCGCGACCACCGAGAACCCGTCCTTCGAGTTGAACAACGCGCTGCTCTCCCGCGCCCGCGTCTATGTGCTGAAAAGCCTGGACGAAGCGGCCCTGCGCCGACTGGTCGAGCGCGCGCTGACCGAAGAGAAGGGGCTGGGCAAGCGCAACCTGAGCCTGCCTGACGACAGCTTCGCCATCCTGATGGCTGCCGCCGATGGCGATGGCCGGCGCCTGCTCAACCTGCTGGAGAACGCCTCCGACCTCGCCGAGGACAACAGCGAGATCAGTGCCGAGCTGCTGCAGAACCTGCTGGGCGACTCGCGTCGGCGCTTCGACAAGGGCGGCGAGGCCTTCTACGACCAGATCAGCGCGCTGCACAAGTCGGTGCGTGGCTCCAGTCCTGATGGTGCGCTGTACTGGTATTCGCGCATGCTCGATGGTGGCTGTGACCCGCTGTACATCGCCCGTCGTGTGGTACGCATGGCCAGTGAGGATATCGGCAATGCCGATCCGCGTGCCCTGACCCTGTGCCTGCACGCCTGGGATGTGCAGGAGCGCCTTGGCAGCCCCGAAGGTGAATTGGCGATTGCGCAGGCTATCGTGTATCTGGCCTGCGCGCCGAAGAGCAATGCCGTCTACAACGCCTACAACACGGCGCGTCGTGACGTGGCGGAGAGCGGCTCGCTGGAAGTGCCGCTGCATCTGCGCAACGCACCGACCAAGCTGATGAAGAACCTGGGCTATGGCGACGAGTACCGCTATGCCCATGATGAGCCGGATGCCTATGCGGCCGGAGAAGACTACTTCCCCGAGTCCATGGAACCGCGCCAGTATTACCAACCCGTGCCGCGCGGGCTCGAACTGAAGATCGGCGAAAAGCTGCGCCATCTGGCCAGCCTCGACAAGGCCAGTTCCCGCCGTCGCAGAAAATCCTGAAGTGGCGCCCGCGAGCGCCGCCTGACACTAGACACGAGAAGACACCATGCTCGATTCCAAACTGGTTCGTACCCAGCCGCAGGAAGTGGCCGAACGCCTGGCCACCCGCGGCTTCACTCTGGACGTGGCGCGCATCGAAGCGCTGGAGAGCCAGCGTAAATCCGTGCAGACCCGCACCGAGACCCTGCAGGCCGAGCGCAACTCGCGCTCCAAGGCCATCGGCCAGGCCATGAAGAATGGTGAAGACGTCGCACCGCTGAAGGCCGAGGTCAACCGCATGGCCGAGGAGCTGGAGTCCGGCAAGCGGGAGCTGGACGCCATCCAGGCCGAGCTGGACAGCCTGCTGCTGAACATCCCGAACCTGCCCCACGAGTCCGTGCCGGTGGGGGCTGATGAGGAAGAGAACGTCGAAGTCCGTCGCTGGGGTACCCCGCGCACCTTCGATTTTGACATCAAGGACCACGTCGCCCTGGGCGAGCAGCACGGCTGGCTGGACTTCGAGACCGCCGCGCGGCTGTCCGGTGCCCGCTTTGCGCTGATGCGCGGCCCGATCGCCCGCCTGCACCGCGCCCTGGCGCAGTTCATGATCGACCTGCATACCCGCGAACACGGCTACGAAGAGGCCTACACCCCGTACCTGGTGCAGGCTCCGGCGCTGCAAGGCACCGGCCAGCTGCCGAAGTTCGAGGAAGACCTGTTCAAGATTCAGCGCGAAGACGAAGCGGACCTGTACCTGATCCCGACCGCCGAAGTCTCGCTGACCAACATCGTTGCCGGCCAGATCCTCGATGCGAAGGAGCTGCCGCTGAAGTTCGTCGCCCACACGCCCTGCTTCCGCAGCGAAGCCGGTGCGTCGGGCCGCGATACCCGCGGCATGATCCGCCAGCACCAGTTCGACAAGGTCGAGATGGTGCAGATCGTCGAGCCGTCCAAGTCCTGGGAAGCCCTGGAAAGCCTGGTCGGCAACGCCGAGAAGGTCCTTCAGGCCCTGGAGCTGCCGTACCGCGCCCTGGCGCTGTGTACCGGCGACATGGGCTTCGGTGCGGCCAAGACCTATGACCTCGAAGTCTGGGTGCCGAGCCAGGACAAGTACCGCGAGATTTCCTCCTGCTCCAACTGCGGCGACTTCCAGGCCCGCCGCATGCAGGCGCGCTACCGAAACCCGGAAACCGGCAAGCCGGAGCTGGTGCACACCCTCAACGGCTCGGGCCTGGCCGTGGGTCGTACCCTGGTCGCCGTGCTGGAGAACTACCAGCAGGCCGACGGCTCGATCCGCGTGCCGGAAGTGCTCAAGCCGTACATGGCGGGCATCGAGGTCATCGGCTGAGATGGACTTCCTGCCGCTGTTCCACATCCTGCGCGGACGTCGCGCGCTACTGGTCGGCGGCGGTGATGTCGCACTTCGCAAGGCGCGCCTGCTGAGCGACGCCGGCGCAGTGCTGCGAGTCGTGGCTCCGGAAGTACATTCGGAGCTGCGTGAGCTGATCGAGGAGGGCGCGGGTGAATTGCTCCTGCGCCCCTACGCTCAGGGCGACCTCCAGGATTGCGTGCTGGTGATTGCCGCCACCGACGATGAACCGCTCAATGCCCAGGTTTCCCGCGACGCCAGCGAGCGTGGCATTCCGGTCAATGTCGTCGATGCGCCGGCCCTGTGCAGTGTGATCTTCCCGGCCATTGTCGACCGGTCGCCACTGGTGGTGGCGGTTTCCAGTGGCGGAGATGCGCCGGTGCTGGCACGCCTGCTGCGCGCCAAGCTGGAAACCTGGATTCCCGCGACCTACGGCCAGCTGGCCGGTCTCGCCAGCCGCTTCCGCGAGCGCGTGAAGCAGCGCCTGCCGGACCTGCAGCAACGCCGCAAGTTCTGGGAGGAGGTGTTCCAGGGCCCGGTCGCCGAGCGCATGATCGCCGGCCAGCCAAGCGAAGCCGAGCGCCTGCTGGCGGACAAGCTGGAATCGCCGCAGGCCGAGCCTCGCGGTGAGGTCTATCTGGTCGGCGCCGGTCCGGGCGATCCCGACCTGCTGACCTTCCGCGCCCTGCGCCTGATGCAGCAGGCCGACGTGGTGCTCTACGACCGCCTCGTTGCGCCGGCCATCCTCGAGTTGTGTCGCCGTGACGCGGACCGACTCTACGTCGGCAAGCGCCGTGCGGACCACGCCGTGCCGCAGGACGAGATCAATCGCAAGCTGGTCGAGCTGGCCCGGCAGGGCAAGCGCGTGCTGCGCCTGAAGGGCGGCGATCCGTTCATCTTCGGCCGTGGTGGCGAGGAGATCGACGAACTGGCGGCCAATGACATCCCGTTCCAAGTCGTGCCGGGTATTACGGCGGCCAGCGGTTGCGCGGCCTACGCCGGCATTCCGCTGACTCATCGTGACTACGCACAATCCGTGCGCTTCGTGACGGGCCACCTGAAAGACGGCAGCACCGACCTGCCGTGGAACGATCTGGTCGCCCCGGGGCAGACTCTGGTGTTCTACATGGGTCTGGTTGGCTTGCCGGTCATCTGCGAGCAACTGGTGCGTCACGGTCGTTCCGCCGATACGCCGGCGGCGCTCATCCAGCAGGGCACCACGGTGCATCAGCGCGTGTTCACTGGCACCCTGGCGAACCTGCCGGAGCTGGTGGCCGAGCATGAAGTGCATGCACCGACTCTGGTGATTGTCGGGGAGGTAGTGCAGCTGCGTGAGAAGCTGGCGTGGTTCGAGGGGCAGCAGTGATATCCCTGCGCGTTGCGATCCTGGGCGCTGCGTGTGCGCTGAGTTGCTTCGCCTTACCGGCCCATGCGGCCAGCTTCGACTGCAAGAAGGCCAAGCAAGCGGACGAGAAGGCCATCTGCGCGGATCGCCAGCTTTCCGAGATGGATGTGCAGGTGGCGACTACCTACCGTCTGCTGCGCGGCCTGTTCGCCATGGGCATGCGCGGCAACCTGGGTGACTCCCAGCTCGCCTGGCTGGAGCAGCGCCGCGCCTGCGGCGCCAAGAAGGCCTGCCTCAAGCAGCGCTACCAGGAGCGCCTGGACGCGCTGCAGAAGGTCTACGACGGTATCGACAAACCGATCTGACTCGGTGCTCCTGCAGGCGCGGACCTTGTCCGCGAATTGCGGGCGCGGCCCGCTCCCACAGCAGCGGTGCTGCTAGTCAGCCCTTGCGCGCGATCCCTTTACTCGGCAGGTGGTCCCGTCCGTGCGGTCCGGTGAAGTCCTGCAGCGGGCCGAGTGGCACGACGCCGGTGGGGTTGATGGTGCGGTGGCTGGCGTAGTAGTGGTTCTTGATGTGCTGGAAATCCACGGTTCCGGCAACGCCCTCCAGTTGATACAGCTCGCGCAGCCAGCCGGACAGATTCGGGTAGTCCGCCAGGCGCCGTAGGTTGCACTTGAAGTGGCCGTGGTAGACCGCGTCGAAGCGGATCAGTGTGGTGAACAGCCGCACGTCGGCTTCGGTCAGGTATTTACCGGCCAGGTAGCGCTGCTTGCTCAGGCGCTCTTCCAGCCAGTCCAGTTCGTTGAACAGGGTCTTGAAGGCCTCTTCGTAGGCGTCTTGCGTCGTCGCGAAACCGGCGCGGTACACGCCGTTGTTCACTGTCGGGTAGATACGCTCGTTCAGTTCGTCGATCTGCGTGCGCAGCGGCTCCGGGTAGAGGTCCAGCGGGTTGCCGGTGATGCCGTCGAAGGCGCTGTTGAACATGCGGATGATCTCCGCCGATTCGTTGCTGACGATGCGTTGCTCGTGCTTGTCCCACAGCACCGGCACGGTCACGCGGCCGGTGTAGTTCGCGTCGTCCCTGGTGTAGCGCTGATGGAGGAAGGTCAGGCCGTCGAGCTTGTCGCCCGTGGAGCCGAGGGCTTTGTCGAAGGTCCAGCCGTTTTCCAGCATCAGCCAGCTGACCACCGAAACGTCGATCAGCGATTCCAGGCCCTTGAGCTGGCGGTAGATCAGCGTGCGGTGGGCCCAGGGGCAGGCCAGGGATACGTAGAGGTGATAGCGGCCGGCTTCGGCGCGGAAGCCGCCTTCGCCGGTGGGGCCGGGCTGGCCGTCAGCAGTGACCCAGTTGCGGCGCTGCGCGTTCTCGCGCTGGAAGCGGCCGTCCTTGCTGGTGTCATACCACTGGTCATGCCAGCGGCCATCGATCAACTGTCCCATCTCATTGCTCCAGAACACGGGGGAGATGGGACCAGTCTATCGGCTGTGGCTCGATTGTTTAGCGCAAAAACAGGATTCCAAGTATCGACTAAATCGATTTATCCCGCGCAGCCCAGCGCCTATCGGCTTCCGCGAAGGCATCGCCGCGCTGCATTCCCATGGCGCGCAGGGCGAGTGCCATGGTCGCGCGGACGGCCAGTTCGCCGTAGGCATCTTCGGCTTCGCCGCGCCAGAAGGCGGCCAGGTGCGCCGGGTCCAGCGTTTCCGGCTTCACGTGGCGCAGCGGCGACAGCGCCGGCCATTCCTCGTCCCAGGCTTCGCCGTTGCGGCAGCCATAAAGGTGGGAGGTGGCGTCGGGGTTCATCTCGATCTCGCCGCCCTCGCCCTTGATGACGATGGCGTAGTCGCCGAGCAGGCGGCTGCCCTCACGGTGCACCTCCTGGTAGCCAGGGTGGAAGATGCTCTGCAGGACGCAGGTTGCGCCCAGCGGGTTGAGCAGGCGCACGGCCGAGTGCATGGGGGAGCGCAGGCCCAGGGTGTTGCGCAGGTCGATCATGCGCTGCAGGCGCGGCATCCAGTCGACCAGCGGGGCGAAAGCGATGCCTTTGGCGTCCAGTGCAGCGCTGACGGAATTCCAGTCACGGCACAGCGGCAGGCCGAGCTGCTCCAGAAGCTGTTCGCTGTAGACCCGGCCGGCGGTATGCGCGCCGCCGCCGTGCAGCAGGATACGGGTGCCGCTGCCTCCCAGGCACTTGGCGGCCAGCAGGTACCAGGGCAGGTGACGCTTCTTGCCGGCGTAGCTGGGCCAGTCGAGGTCCACGGCGATCTTCGGTGCCTGTAGGCGGGAGCGCACGGCTTCGGTGAAGCCGGCGAGTTCCTCAGCGCTTTCTTCCTTGTGCCGCAGCAGCATCAGGAAGGCACCCAGCTGGCTTTCCTCGACCTTGTCGTCGAGGATCATGCCGAGGGCTTCGCGGGCTTCCTCGCGGGTCAGGCCGCGCGCGCCGCGCTTGCCTTTGCCCAGGATGCGGACGAACTGGGCGAAGAGGTGTTCGGCGGGTGTCTGCAGGACGAGCGGGGAGGTGGTCATAGGCAATTGGTCGGCTTCGGCAGGCCGGCGAGCTTGGCGGCAAGCTTGGCCGGTGTGCCTTTGAACAGGAGGTTGAGGTGCAGGCTGCTGCCTTTTTCCGCGCCCAGCTTCTGGGCGACGTACTTGATCAGCGGACGGTTGGCCGGCGAGAGCTGGAACTCGCCGTAGAACTCGCGCAGCAGCAGGAGGATTTCCCAGTGTTCGGGAGTCAGGTGGATGCCCTCGTTGTGCGCCAGGGCCTCGGCGGCGACGTCGCTCCAGTCGTTCAGATCGACGAGGTAGCCGTCCTTGTCCAGCGGCAGGGAGTGGCCGTTGACCAGTAGAGTGCTCATAGCCAGGCGTTCACCTTGTCGAAGCGAGTGCAGAGCTCGACGAAGCCGGGGTAATCGACGGTAACGACGTGGGCGGGGGTATCGTCCATGCCGCGGGCCTGAAGGTCTTCCTGCAGGGCGAATAACGCGTTGCCAGTGGGTAGCGCCTGGAGCGTCTGTGCAGGTTTGCTGCCGGGTCGCAGCGCGTAGGTGGCATCGCCGCTCAGCAGGATTCCATCGTCTGCCCCCAGCAGGAGCAGGCAACTGTCGAATCGGCCGTCATTGAATGGCGAGTGCGAGAGCAGGTGGAGAGTAGCCATCAGATCGTGATCACCTGGTCATGGGTTTGCAGCAGGTTGCGCAGCGCGACATCGTCCAGCGCCTGAGCGGGCAGGGTCAGGCTGGCGCTGTCCAGTCCGCGTTCGGCAAGGCTGTGGCTGCTGGTGTAGAGCGCTTCCACGCCGAACAGTGGCAGGGCTTGCAGATTGGCCTGCAGGTCCTTCTGTTCGACTGTGCTCGGGCGCTGGCCGGGAGCGAGCTGGAACACCCCGTCATCTAGAAAGAGCATCGAAATCGGCAGGTCGAAGGCGCCGCCGGCCAGGGCGATATCCAGCGCCTCGCGGGCGGCGGGGCCGGCCCAGGGCGCCTGACGGCTGATGATCAGCAGGGACTTGGCCATCAGTTGCCTCCGAAGCAGACCAGGCGGTCCGCCAGTTGCGCTGCTTCATGCAGCTGGCCGAGGCCGGACAGATCCCAGGGCGCGTGCAGGTTCGCGGCGGGACGGGAATAGCGGTTGGCCTCTTCCTGATTGAGCACGCCCCGACGCAGCGCAGCGGCAATGCAGACCACTCCGTCCAGTTGGTAATCGGCGACGAAGCGCGACCAGGCGGCGGCGACGTCCAGCTCATCCTGGCTGGTGACGGTGTTTGCCGAGGCGCTGTGCACGCCGTCCTGATAGAAGAACAGCCGGGTGATTTCATGGCCGCCGGCCAATGCAGCCTCGGCGAAGCGCAGGGCGCGCCGGGCTGCCGGCGAGTGCGGCGGGGAGAAGAGGGCGATGACGAACTTCATGGAGCAGGCCTGATCGGCAAATTTTCGCTGGATGATACGGCGCTATGCAGATGTTTGCCGCGCCGAAAATGAAAAAAGCCCGTCGAGACGGGCTTTTTCCTGGGAGGCGCGAGGATCAGTCGTCGCTGCCCATGATGCCAAAGATCTGCAACAGGCTGATGAACAGGTTGTAGATCGACACGTACAGGCTGATGGTGGCCATGATGTAGTTGCGCTCGCCACCATGGATGATCGCGCTGGTCTGGAACAGGATCATCGCCGAGGAGAACAGCACGAAGCCGGCGCTGATGGCCAGTTGCAGGCCGCTGATCTGGAAGAAGAGCGAGACCAGGACGGCGCCCAGCAGCACGAAGAAGCCTGCGGTGATGAAGCCGGACAGGAAGCTCATGTCCTTGCGGGTTGTCAGTACGTAGGCGGACAGGCCGAAGAACACCAGGGCGGTCATGAAGAAGGCCGAGGAGATAATGCTCGCGCCGTTGGCCATGCCCAGGTACATGTTCAGGATCGGGCCGAGGGTGTAGCCCATGAAGCCGGTGAGGGCGAAGGTGCTGACCAGGCCCCAGGCGCTGTTGCGCAGCTTCACGGTGAGGAAGAACAGGCCGTAGAAGCCCAGCAGCACCACGAAGAAGCTGGGGTAGGGCAGACGCATCTGCTGCGAGGCGAAGGCTACCAGGCCGCTGAAGGCCAGAGTCAGGGCCAGCAGGCCGTAGGTGTTGCGCAGGACGCCGCTGACCTCTTTCTGCTCCACGGCTGTGGAGTCGAGATATTGCCGTTCTTGCATGTCGAGACACTCCTGTTTAAGCGGGATACGGATCCATGACCGTAGTGGTGCTCATCATAACAGAGGGAAAAGCGTGCTGAATCATCAGAGTTTGACAGTGTGTTGCGATCCGGTAATATTGCCGCCCGCTCATGTGGAAGCGTGGCCGAGTGGTTTAAGGCAACGGTCTTGAAAACCGTCGACGGGCAACTGTCCTAGAGTTCGAATCTCTACGCTTCCGCCACTATTACAACGTTGAAAGCCCCGCAATGCGGGGCTTTCGCGTTTCTGGCGATGAAGCACCACTTGTGGGGTCTCCTTCCAATTTCACATCGCGCTCATGGCAATTGCATTGCGCAAGTTGAACAACGTCAGAAAAGGCAGTCATCCCGATAGATGATTCTGTAGGGCGTTGATCCGCTCAGTTAAACTTCAAGCACCACTCTCCGGAAAATCCTGAATGAACCAAGTCGAAGATCTCGAGCGGCAGATGCGCGAAGCGCTGGGCGTTGCTCCGAAGAAAGTGAAAACCACTCGGGAAGCCAGCAACCCCATGCGGGGCTATCTGATTGTTCTGAGCGTGCGCGCAGAAAGTGGGCCCGCCTTTCGCTTCGAGCACCGTTCGCGCTCTCTGAGTCGCACCGAGGCGATCCTGGAGGCGGAAAAGGCAGCGCGCGCCGCAGGCTACAAGCCGTGGGCCCTGTTGGATGCCGTTGAAGCCTGAGTTCCATCTGCATTGCAGTCGATCCTTCCTGGCAGAGAATTTTCCGGTACGGCCGTCCTAGACGGTCTGACAGGTATCTGTCAGCATTTATCCCGCCTGCACTGCATTTCTCTGGCGCTTGCATTTTGGCGAACCGCTTCCAAGCTAGGTCGTAGAGCTGCTTTCTGTTAAGGTTCGGCAATTGTTCGGAGTCCCTTTTCGGGGCTCGCCATTCCATTCTGTTCAAGGGGTGCTGCGTGATTAAGGTGCTGGTGGTCGATGATCACGATCTGGTGCGCACCGGAATTACCCGCATGCTGGCTGATATCGACGGCCTGCAGGTCGTCGGGCAGGCCGACTCCGGCGAGCGTGGGCTGCAACTGGCGCGTGAGCTCAAGCCCGATGTTGTGCTGATGGACGTGAAGATGCCCGGCATCGGCGGCCTGGAAGCCACCCGAAAACTGCTGCGCAGCCAGCCCGATGTGCGCGTCGTGGTGGTAACGGTGTGCGAAGAGGACCCATTTCCGACTCGCCTGATGCAGGCTGGCGCCGCCGGCTATCTCACCAAGGGCGCGGCCCTGGACGAGATGGTCCAGGCGATTCGCCAGGTGTTTGCCGGCCAGCGCTATATCAGCCCGCAGATCGCCCAGAACCTGGCGCTGAAATCCTTCGAGCCGGAAAGAAATGCATCGCCGTTCGATACGCTGTCCGAGCGCGAGATCCAGATCGCGCTGATGATCGCCAACTGTCACAAGGTGCAGAGTATCTCGGACAAGCTGTGCCTATCGCCAAAGACCGTGAATACCTACCGCTACCGCATCTTCGAGAAGCTCTCGATCACCAGTGACGTCGAATTGGCGTTGCTGGCTGTCCGGCACGGCATGGTCGACGCCAGCAACTGATCATGGCGCAATCGTTCGATTCGGCGGCGTTCCTGGCCACCTGCAGCGGGCGGCCGGGCGTCTATCGCATGTTCGACGCCGAGGCCAAGCTGCTGTATGTCGGCAAGGCGAAGGATCTCAAGAAGCGTCTCTCCAGTTATTTCCGCAAGTCGGGGCTCGCGCCGAAAACGGCCGCCCTGGTGGCGAAGATCGCCCAGGTCGAGACCACCATCACCGCCAACGAGACCGAGGCGCTGCTTCTCGAGCAGACGCTGATCAAGGAGTGGCGGCCGCCTTACAACATCCTGCTGCGCGACGATAAGTCGTACCCGTACGTCTTCCTGTCGAGCGAGGACCCGTTCCCGCGCCTGACCATTCACCGTGGTGCAAAGAAGGCCAAAGGGCGTTACTTCGGTCCGTACCCCAGTGCTGGTGCCATTCGCGAAAGCCTTGCGCTGCTGCAGAAAGCCTTCTTCGTGCGTCAGTGCGAGGAGAGCTACTACCGCAACCGCACGCGCCCGTGCCTGCAGTACCAGATCAAGCGCTGCAAGGCTCCTTGTGTCGGGCTGGTGAGCGAGGAGGAGTACGCCGAAGACGTGCGCCACTCGATCATGTTCCTCGAGGGGCGGAGCAATGTGTTGGCCGAAGAGCTGTCCACCAGCATGGAGCAGGCGGCGATGCGCCTGGACTTCGAGAAGGCGGCGGAATTACGCGATCAGGTGCAGATCCTGCGCCGCGTGCAGGACCAGCAGAGCATGGAGTTTGGCACGGGTAATGTCGATGTGGTCGCAGCCATCGTCAATCCGGGCGGCGCTTGCGTTCACCTGATCAGCGTGCGCGGCGGGCGGGTGTTGGGCAGCAAGAATTTCTTCCCGCAGGTTGCGATCGAGGAGGAGGTGGGCGACGTCCTGTTGGCCTTCCTCGGACAGTACTACCTCAGTCATCACGAGCGCGATCTGCCGAACGAGTTGATCGTCAATGCCGTGCATGAGGACTTCCCGATCCTCGCTTCGGCCATTGAGGAGTCCCGTGGTCGCCTGCTGGAAATTACTCCGCGGGTCCGAGGCACTCGTGCGCGCTGGCAGCAGTTGGCCGTGACCAATGCAGAACAGGCCCTGGCCGCCCGCCTCGCGAACCGCCAGCACATGGCTGCGCGCTTCGATGCGCTGGGCGAGGCGCTGGACTTGCCGGAGCCGCCGCAGCGGCTCGAATGCTTCGACATCAGTCATTCCAGTGGCGAAGCGACTGTGGCTTCCTGTGTGGTCTTTGGGCCAGAGGGGGCGCTGAAGTCGGACTATCGCCGCTTCAATATCGAGGGCATCACAGGCGGCGACGATTACGCCGCCATGCACCAGGCGCTGACGCGCCGCTTCAGCCGCCTGAAGGAAGGCGAGGGCAAGATGCCCGACATTCTTCTGGTGGACGGCGGCAAAGGCCAGCTGGCGATGGCCCAGGAAGTGCTCCAGGAACTGGCAGTAGTGGGGCTGACGTTGCTCGGCGTCGCCAAGGGCGTTACCCGCAAGCCCGGCCTGGAGACGCTGTACCTCAATGACGCCGAACATGAATTCACCTTGCCCGCCGACTCGCCCGCGCTGCACCTGATCCAGCAGATCCGCGACGAGGCGCACCGTTTTGCGATTACTGGCCACCGTGCCCGGCGCGGCAAGGCTCGTCGCACCTCCACATTAGAAGACGTCGCTGGCGTCGGTCCCAAGCGCCGTCGTGACCTGCTCAAGCATTTCGGCGGGTTGCAGGAGCTGGGCAGAGCCAGTATCGATGAAATTGCCAAAGCCCCCGGTATTAGCAAAAAGCTGGCAGAGCAGATTTATGCTGCACTGCACAGCGAGTAGAATGCCGGCTCAACTCGCAGACCTTCCGACCCGATGAATATCCCGAACCTGCTCACACTGCTCCGCGTTCTGCTCATTCCGATCTTCATCCTGCTGTTCTATCTTCCGTTCCCGGCTAGCCACCTGGCTGCCAGCTCCGTATTCGCCCTGGCTGCTGCCACCGACTGGCTGGATGGCTACCTGGCGCGCCGCCTGGGGCAGAGCACGCCCTTCGGTGCCTTCCTCGATCCGGTGGCGGACAAACTGATGGTCGCCACTGCGTTGGTGCTGCTGGTGGAAGAGCACGCGAACCTGTGGCTGACGCTGCCGGCGGCCATCATCATTGGTCGAGAGATCGTGGTCTCTGCGCTGCGCGAATGGATGGCGGAGATAGGGGCGAGGGCGCATGTCGCCGTTTCCAGTCTGGGCAAGTGGAAGACCGCGGCGCAGATGCTGGCGCTGGTGATTCTCCTGGCCAATCCGCCGCTGATGACCTTCTGGGTCCTGGTTGGGTATGCGCTGCTGATCGTTGCCGCCATCCTCACCCTGTGGTCGATGCTGCACTATCTTGTGGCGGCCTGGCCGCACCTGAACACGACCCCGAAAGAGAAATAAGTATTTTTGAATCAAGGAGTTGACAGGCATTTCCAAATCGTTAGAATGGCGCCCGTCAACACGACAACGCGGGAATAGCTCAGTTGGTAGAGCACGACCTTGCCAAGGTCGGGGTCGCGAGTTCGAGTCTCGTTTCCCGCTCCAGATTTAGATGATTCGCTTGAGTCATCCGTGTTATGGCTGAGTAGCAGAGTGGTTATGCACCGGATTGCAAATCCGTGAACGCCGGTTCGATTCCGACCTCAGCCTCCAATAGAAAAGCCCTGTAAATCAAAGATTTACAGGGCTTTTTCTTTAATAGTCCGCTGCAGGGATTGCGAGTTTCAGCAACTTGCGCAGGGGGAGTGGGGCTGTATATAGTCCAGCCCTTTCCAGGCTTGCTCCTGGAAACACTGCAACGCGCTGCCGCCCGGATGGCGAAATCGGTAGACGCAGGAGACTTAAAATCTCTCGCCCTTTGGGCGTGCCGGTTCGATTCCGGCTCCGGGCACCATCTTCCTCTTTCCCGATTCGGTACAGACTGCATGCCTGAGTCGAGCGAGCACTCCAAATAATAGAAACCCGGCCGAGGCCGGGTTTTTTATTGCTCGCCCATTCAGGCTCCAATATTGGCTATCGAGCGTAGCTTTGCACCGGCTTTGACGATACGGCGCTGGCGCAGCGGCTCGGCTGTCTCGTAGAAGTTCTGCAGCGGGACCTCTTCCTTGAAGTGGTCGGCATCATGCTCCTGGAGCGGGCCGTATTCGGTCGCCAGGTCGCGGCGAATACGCCCTACCAGGCTGGTCAGCAGCACTTCATTACGTTGCTCTTCCAGGCGCACCACGCGACAGGCGATGTGTTCGCCCGCGTTCTTGCTCAGCGTCATGATCAGATTGCCGTCCGGTCGAGCCGTGAAGCTCACTTCGAAATCGGAGAAGACCTGGCAGAGGTATTGGGCGGCCGGCAGATGGTCGATTGGCATGGTGTCGTCCTCGGCAGTGAATGGGCGGTTCCTTCCCTTTTCATTGCAGGGGACGTACCAATCTGGGTCAAATAAAAAATCCTTTAAAATCATCAGGTTGAAATTACTTCTCGTCTCGCTTTCCATGCAGCTTGCATGGGAAGGTGCAAATGCCATGGCATTTTGCACGACCGATGATTTCAATGCGGGATGGGGTGGTGTCGCGAGGGGTCCGCTTTCGCTTTGTGCTTGGGCTTCTGCAGGCGGGCCCGGCGCATCGGTACGCGAAGGATGGCCCACAGCGTAACCACTGCCAGCAGGACCCAGCCGAAAATCATGAGCGTGACGAACGTGCCTGGATTCATATCGATATCCTCACCCCTCCCTAAGGGTAGTCCACCGTCATCGGTGCGCTGTCCTTTCGGTTGAGCGGCATTTGTCCCCGGAGGTTCCATTCAATGACTTGTCTGGCCGAGCGGTATCTGATATCTGTATGCGTATACAGTATATGGGGCAGGATCATGCAGCAAGCCATTCTGGAAGTTCATGATGTGGTGCAGCCTGGCGGAGTGGTCGGCGCTGCGTCCCTTCATACCTACATAGTCCGTGCATGTGGCGAAGGCATGACGCAGGCGGGCATTCACGACTGTGACCTGCTGCTGGTCGACCGCTCGGAGCTGGCGGCTCCTGGCGAGATCGTGGTGGCGGCGCTCAACGGTGAGGCGTTGATCCGTCGCTTAGCCATTGTCGACGGTTCGTTCGCGCTGCAGGCAGCGAGCGATGGCTATCCGACGCTGAAGGTCGAGGAAGGCGATCAACTCTCAATATGGGGAGTAGTGCGCCAGCGGCTTTCCGGAAGCGACGTTGCGCAGGGCGCCTGGGCATAGAGTTGCTGCGGGATGGAGCAGGATGCTGACCATTTGCCAGTAACTTCGAGAACTAAATCAGGGCCTTGATGGTCAGATGCGCGTGCCACTGGTTTCGCAAGTCCTCACAAGAGTCGTGCAGCTTGCAATCCGGGGCATTGTAAGGCGGGCGCAGCCTGATTAGACTGCGCGCAACTCGCACCCCTGTCCCTCTCGAAGGACTCCCATGATCAAGAAATGTCTGTTCCCGGCCGCCGGCTACGGTACCCGCTTCCTCCCGGCCACCAAGGCCATGCCCAAGGAAATGCTGCCGGTGGTGAACAAGCCGCTGATCCAGTACGCCGTTGAAGAGGCACTGGAAGCCGGTCTCGGTGAAATCGGTATCGTCACTGGCCGCGGCAAGCGCTCTCTCGAAGATCACTTCGATATCAGCTACGAGCTGGAGCACCAGATTCGCAACACCGACAAGGAAAAATACCTGGTCGGTATTCGTCGCCTGATCGACGAATGCACCTTCTCCTACACCCGTCAGGTCGAGATGAAAGGTCTGGGTCACGCGATCCTGACCGGCCGCCCGCTGATCGGTGACGAACCCTTCGCCGTCGTGCTGGCAGACGACCTGTGCCTGAACCTCGAAGGTGACAGCGTTCTCAAGCAGATGGTCAAGCTGTACAACCAGTTCCGCTGCTCTATCGTGGCGATCCAGGAAGTGCCGCCGGAAGAGACCAACAAGTACGGGGTGATCGCCGGCGAGATGATCCGCGACGACATCTACCGCGTGAACACCATGGTCGAGAAGCCGAAGCCCGAGGACGCCCCGTCGAACCTGGCGATCATCGGTCGCTACATCCTGACTCCGGACATCTTCGACCTGATCGAGCAGACCGAGCCGGGCAAGGGCGGTGAAATCCAGATCACCGACGCTCTGATGAAGCAGGCCCAGGATGGCTGCGTGCTGGCGTACAAGTTCAAGGGCAAGCGTTTCGACTGCGGTAGCGCCGAGGGTTACATCGAGGCGACCAACTTCTGCTACGAGCACCTCTACAAGACTGGCAAGGCCTGGTAATCCCGGACCTTTCCGCTCTACGGGAAAGCCACCTTCGGGTGGCTTTTCCTTTTTCCGGCCTACATCGAGCGTGGAATCGGCATCGTCTCCGAGCCCGGGCCGAGCGGTTGGCCGTAGCTGAACTCGACGTAGTTGCCGGCCGGGTCGCGCAGGCCACTAAAGTAATCTCAGTACATGGGAAAATTACGAATGTTCCTGCACAGCGACCTGAAGGAGTATCAGCCTCTGTCTCTTATGGGATCGGCATTTCCTCCGATCCTGGTCCCAGCGGCTGGCCGAAGCTGAACTCGACGTAGTTACCTCCAGGGTCACGAAGACCGCAGTAATAACCTACAGGGTAGGGCTCTTGTCGAGGAGCCCAGATCAGGCAGTCCGCGTCCTGCGCTTCCTGCGCGATCCGGTCCACTTCCGCGTGACTGTCGACGGCAAAGCCGAAGTGGCTGTAGTCGTCGCTGGCCAAGTGGCGTGCCTCGCCGCCGGGCATGATGACGAAGATGAAGCTGTGTTCCTTGCCCGGTTCGGCCATCCAGACGATCCGCGAGCCCTTGCCCTCGCGCTGATGGATGATGCGCATACCGCAGAAGCGTTTGTAGAAGGCAATGCAGGCA
Source organism: Pseudomonas sp. PDM17 (assembly GCF_014851985.1). Taxonomy (NCBI): domain Bacteria; kingdom Pseudomonadati; phylum Pseudomonadota; class Gammaproteobacteria; order Pseudomonadales; family Pseudomonadaceae; genus Pseudomonas; species Pseudomonas sp. PDM17. The sequence continues at coordinate 921,025 of NZ_JACVAT010000002.1, read as the reverse complement.
TCCAGATCGGGAACATGCAGGGCCAAATGAGTCAGGGTAGGGCGCATGGCGACTTCCTCCTCGTTGCTCTCGGCAGGATAGGTCAGGCGTAGACGCCGAGCATCTATCTCTGAAGCGCGGCAATGGCGACCTGCACGGGGTGCCCGTCGCATGCTCTGTTGTGGTTGTTAATCAGTGGCCTTTTGATGTTAGGATGCTATGACGGTCTTTTGATCTAGGGCTTTGACTTAGAATAAAAAGTGTTTTTAGCAATTACATCAAAGATATTAGGGATAATACTTATGGCATATAGAAATGGAAACTACTGCGCTTTCTACGTGGCTGAACCATTTAGCGAGTCTGGGCTTAAGGCTTATGCATCTCCGGACTTTGTTTATTACAACATGCTAAGGGCGTGGAAAGGTAAAGATTCGACCTTTCCATTCAACGATTCTCACGCAAAGACTTATAGCGTAAGAGATGGTAGTGATTGGGAGAAGACGCTGAAGCCTAGGCTGCGAGCGCGTCTGCAAGAGTCTAAGAATATAGTCCTGTTTTTAAGTGGAAATACTTTGGCCTCCAAGGCTCTTACAGAGGAGATTGAATACGGAATAGAAAATCAAGAGCTCCCTGTGATTGTGATCTATCCCGACTATTCAGAAAAATCCCAGTTGTTGCGCGATGGAAATTTAAAAAGTGAAGTTAAGGCCCTGTGGGATAAAATTCCTGCATTTAAGAGGCTCATGGATAATGTTCCCACGCTCCATATCCCATTGGATAAAACTCTTATTTCGGCGGCGTTAAATAATCCGGATTTCTCTGTTTCAACAAAAAAGGAAGCAGGGGTGTTTCGTTACGGAAATTAAGTTTTATTAATTTGATTGCCTTAGGGAGATAGGGTTTTGGCCAAGGTAGGTTTTCTTGATAAGGTGCTGCGAACAAATTTCAAAGAGAAAGTATCTTGGATTAGTACGGTCCTTTCTTTGGTTTTGATATTCGTCAGCGTTCCAGATAAATACAAGTTGGCTTTGGGGGTGCTATTCTTAGCTCTGCTAGGACTGTTCTATGTTTTCAACTGGGTCAGGTCTAATTCACTTAAGTCAGTTAGCCTGAATATTGAAGGAAGTACGGTTGTCGTGAAGGCTGGAGATATATTCGCCGAGCAGGACTTCAAGGTCATTGCCTTCAACGAGTATTTTGATACTCAGGTTGATAACAGGGTGATATCCGATAAGTCACTTAATGGAGTGTTTATTAAAGAAAAGCTGCCAGATTCGGTAGAGAGTCTTGATCGTTACATAGAAAGCTATCAGTTTGATGAGGGTGATCTCGTAGATGTCAACGAAGCACGAACTCTAGGAAAAAAACAGAAGTATGAAATAGGGACGATATGTGTATTTCATGAATTCATACTGACAGCATTCTCGAAATTTGATGAAGCCAATAGAGCAGTGCTCACAATGCCAGAATATCTGGCCTTCTTAATAAAATTCTGGGACAAGATAAATGCGGTATACGCCCAAAAGAGCGTTTCAGTTCCTGTTTTTGGTTCGGGAATAACTCGCATTAAGGAACATAAGAATATCAGCGACGAAGAATTGCTGAAGATTATGCTGTGGACGTTCAGAATTAGCGAGATGCGGTTTAAGTATCCGGCAAAACTCACTATAGTCGTGCATGAGGATAAGATTAGCAAGGTGAATCTGCTGGATATTCAGTCTGCTAAAAATGGGATATAAGTTTTGGGTTCTTGGTTATTGACTTTGGTGCGGGTCAGCAAGGAGCGCTAGCCATGCTTAAAGCTCTGCTTTTGACTTTTTTGGCAAACATAGCGGTTGCCCATTCCGCCACTTTCGACGATTACGAATGTACCGATGACTGTTCAGGCCATCAGGCTGGCTACGATTGGGCAGAAGAACACGACATCAGCGATGAGTCGTCTTGTAGCACTGCCTCGCAGTCATTCAGTGAGGGATGCGAGTCATACGTAAGCGGCGCAGCAGGAAGTATCACAGCTGACGACGATGAGGATGATGGCGAATCGTTGTAAGATGATGAAGGCGAAGAAAATTGATTAGTTGGATTTGATCGGGTCGATCCAGTGGTCTTATGTTATCGAGGTTTGGTATGTTTAGTGAGATTTTTATTAAAGGGGAGGACCGAACGCAAGAGCTGCGGCAGTTTGCTAATACGGTGGGGCTGAATAGATCTGCAGAAGGTAGGTATAGTTCGCTGTTTTTAGCTCAATTATTTATTCAGTCCTTTGAGCTAGGGGTTTTAAATGCTGAGCGAGTAGTCGTAGAAATTGAGGCACTAGAAGGAATGCGTCAAAGCCATACGAAAGCCCCAACCGCATTTAGAAAACCCCCGCTACAAGGGTTGTGGCATAAGCATCATACCGTAGATGGAATTTCTTCAATGGCGATGAATATGCTCAATGGCATAAGGAAAGATGGGATTCCTTGGCTGGAAAAATCTGTTAAAGAGGCTATGGACTCAGGCGAAGAGCGCTTCGTTACAGAGGACGATATAAGAAAAATTTGTAATGATGCGGTTGTCGGAAATTACGAGCGTCGCTTTGAAGCTAAAGAGATGACAGGGGAGTGGATCGTCTATGCTTGTCACAAAGAGAAAAATTATTATTTGTGCTTAGGGGCGCACAATACAGGCGATGACGTGATACGACGGCAGATTGATTCGGCGTGTGTGCCCGAGTTTCCTTTTCTTGAGGATGTTCTTGTTCCCTGGGGAAAGGCCCCTTCGAATTAATACACCATTTCCTTGTAGGGTTTGATGCAGGGGAGCGCTACCTTGCCCCTCCCCCAATTATCCGAAAATCCTTACAGATTAGACGCTCCCGAGTCTATCTCTTGCCTGAGCCTGTTCTTGGCTAAATCGTTGACTGAATTGTTGTAGACAGTAGCCGAGCTGCTTCTTATGTCGCCTGTATAGCGTTCAATTTTGATTGAGATTTTCTTCCCTTCCCACCAGACGATATCGTTTGTGAACTCTCCGCCAGCTCCAGTTCTTACAAGTTCCTGATCAGTCTTTGTGGGTTTACCATATCGGCTCTCAAAAGTAAGCTTGAGCTTGTCGAAGTCGTCAGATAGAAGTTTCAGATAGACGTATTGAATAGAGCCGTCAATGGTATTGGCGTCCATGGTGTATCCAACCCCAATTTGTGGTAGTCCTCTGAAGCTGTAGTACTTTCCATCGTAAGGCTTATCGTGGCAAAGCGTCGCTGGAGCTGGACCGTCATATAGGTCTGGGCACACCGGAATCTGGGGGGCTATCCCCTGAAAAAGGTCTATTCCAAGGAACGAGGTGGGTTCGGCTGACCACTCACTGCGTTTCTCTACAGCGTGTGTAGGGATGGCTGCCGCCAGCAGTGCGGCCAGGATTGTTTTTCTGAGCATGATTCCTCCTTGAGTGGTGCGATTGAGCTAAGCGTGAAAAGTGTCAGACGATACATTCGTTTTTGAATGTCACGATTAGTGTGTTCACGATTAGATCACATCAGAAGACGATGCGCGAATGCAATCCCCATCTCTTCGCCATCAATTCGGTCATCGTGTCCGAGAGCTTCGTTTAGCCAGAGGCTGGACGCAGGAAGCTTTCGCAGATCACTGCGGCTTCGCCAGGACCTACATGTCACGGATTGAAACCGGTGGGGCCAACCCAAGCCTTGATGCGATCAAGACACTTGCGGACGCGCTAGAGGTCAGTCTCTCTACCCTTTTTGAAGGGCTTTAATCGCCTTCTCTATAGCTCCTCGCCGGCTGTGCAGCAGCCCCGGTTCGCCCCTTCTCTATGATCCTGATTGATGTCCCAGCATGGCGGCCCAGACGGGCTGCTCGGCGCTCGTGAAAAAATCATTCACCAATAGCGACGAACGGCGGAAGCCAAGCGGCATAAGGGGTTGGAACGAGAGTACAGGCCGATTGCCGGCCTATCCAAAAGTTATCCACAGGATTTCCCACTTCGCACGCCTTGCAAGCACTTCGGGTGCCCATTATCTTGGGTGCCGTAGACGAGAAGCACCCGATATCTAGGGGTTTCCGTCTAGCTGTTAGCTGTGGATAAGGTAAGAAGATTACGAGTGAAGACGCTTCCGTCGACCAAAACATGGCGTCTCCACCCGTACCACCAGAGCCGCACGACAGCAAAGTCGTTAGCCCTATAGGGGACGCCATTCAGCACACTATTGCCCAAAGTAGTCAACGGGCAATCTGCCGAGTGGTGATCCTCTAGACAGGCTGACTTGTTCACTGCCTTTAAGAGGATTCCTCCATGGCAAATTCCAAGCAGACCTCGGGCAAGGTCGCCAAGCAAGCCGCCCAAACCCTCCGTGATCCCAATGCATCGGCTACGGCTAAGAAGCTAGCGGGCTCCGCTCTGGCTCAGTCGTCCAGTGATAAGCAAACCGGCAAGGACATGGAGGCGTTTGCCTCGATGGTGCTGAAGTCGCCGAAGTACAGCGACGCCACGAAAACTCTGGCTGCGACGGTAGTTGCGCAGTCTGACGAGCAGCGCTAAGGAGGCCGGATCATGACTGTGTATCTCGTGAGCTACGACCTCAATACTCCTGGGCAGAAGCACCAGAAGTTGCTGGAAGCTATCAAGAAGTATCCGGGGTGGGCGCGGATTTCTGAGTCTTGTTATGCGATTAAGACAAATAGCACTGTCCAAGCAGTTTATGACGCGCTGGCAGCTATTATTGATCGAAATGATCAACTTTACATTATCACCGTTTCGAAGCCGTGGACTGGCTTTGGCCCGAAAGAAGTAAACGAGTGGCTGGATTCCAATTTGTAATGCCAAGCTGCCCAGGGATGGGCAGCTCTCACTTTCAAGGATAAAGAAGATATGGATACGCCGTATACTTCAGATGTATTCACTACATGGTCGGCTGAAACATTATTCGTGACGGCGGTATTGTATCCGAAGATGGCCGAGTGCTGCTGATCCCACCTATTTGCATCGGTTTTCATCTTGTTCAGGCAGCGGTTCGACATCGTAAGTTCGAGAGTTTAAAAGATTACTTTTAAGTCGCCTCTCTACGCTTAGAAGGAAATACCATGGGAACGGCGAACTGAATCCGCGATGCTTGGCCCACCTTATCCTTTAGTTCGCCGCCAGTTTGGAGGCCGAAAGATGCAATACCTACCTTTAATCCCGCAGTCCCTTTAGTCTCGCCTTCGGTGGTTACAGCCACATCAAATGTCACTCGCTCAACTAGGCGTCCCCGCTTCTCACCTTCTGGTTGTTCTATAACGCGACCGAAACCTTGGGCGTTGTTTGAATGGGTCGCTAGGTTGATGGGATTAACTTCTGCGTCGGTATCCGCGAGTGCTTCGTTTGCTGCCAAGATACCTTCTGCAATTTGCGTGAGGCTACTAGCGATGAAGTCCTTGAGGTCCATGATGACATCCTTGAAATTTAACGGGAGAGGCTGAGGGGCTTTTAATGGGTTGCCGTGTTTGCTGGAAGGCGGCGAAGGTCTAATGTCTTCACCGGAAAGCACAGTGCAGTACCAATTCGAATCGGTTTGTGCTCAAGTACCTCCGCTATGCCGTGTTTTTGAAATTCATTGAGTAGCATCTTGGCGCCGGAATCGCAATTCCGAATCATATCATTGGCGAACGTTGCAGACTTGTCGCTTGATGCATAGATTAGCTGCATGGTTGGTGGGAGATAAGTCGTCTCGTAATAAGGTTCCTTGTGAGCGTTAATGTCGACGTGCTTACCAAGCTCACTATCAACTATCATACCGATCCTGTTGCTCTGTATAAAATCTCCGGGGATGCTGCGGGTAATCGCGAGATGCCAGCCAATAGGTTCGCTCTTTGCTTGATGGTCGGAGTTCAGTATCAGGTAGGAGGCGTGATGCTGGTAAGGGATTTCCGAAGACAATACCTGTAGAGGTTCTTTTACTACGTAAATGCAGCAAGCGCTAACCCTATACCCCTGATGAATTTCGTTCAGGGTGTTAGTGTCGACAGCCATCAGGTAATGGAAGCGTTGTTGTAATTCTGAAAAGTCTGTTGACAGCAGTGAAAAGTCGGTGACTGGGGCGGAATATAGAATCTTGTCATCCTTTCCGTCTCTCTTGTGAGTTATCTGCCGCCTAATGGTGCTGGGGTGAATTTCAAGAATATTCAATTGATTGGTTGCTGGGTCTAGCTGGATAGTTAGCGATGAGACTTCACCGGCCGAGCTTCCGTATATCCACGTTTTTCGTGGAAGCATGTTTTTGTCCTTGTTGCGCTTCTTCTTTCTATTCTTTTTCATGCACAACCATCCCGGTTGAGATATCGGTTGGTTTAGAAATATCACTGAAATTGCTAGCTTGTGGCTTGCATCAGCAGATTATAGTAGAGCACCCTGAGCCCTGATGGCCATGGGTTTACGAGGAGATTTGGAAACAGTTTGCGGTGTTAGGAGCTGCCGGCCAAAGCTGGCTCGGTGCTTAATCCCCGCGCTAGGTGGCCCAGGATGGCGTTCTAGGTTCTCCAAAATATGCCGCTGGTAGGTACTACCCCTGACCGACAATACAATACAGAGCATCCTATAGGGCTTTGCGTTGATCCCTGAGAATGGGCTAGCACTAGATACAACAAAGCCGCCTTCGGGCGGCTCTAGGTATGGATCAGAAGAGTCAGGCGGTTTCGGTCATTGCTCTTTTCGCCCGTTGAACCGTTGCAGTGGATACGTTCAAAAGATCAGCGATAACACGGATGCTCTTGCCTTCCGAGAGCAGCACCTTGATACGTTTGTGCTTGTCTTCATCGACCGGGCGACCTTGATACTTACCCTCAGCCTTACCCTTGGCGATTCCCTCAGCCTGACGACGGCGGCGGTCGTCATAGTCCTTACGGGCTACAGCGGCCAGCATATCCAGCATCATCTCATTGACAGCGGCGAGCATCCGACCTGTGAACTCATCTGCCGCACTGGCAGTGGCGAGGTACTGGTGAGAGGTCGGAAGGTCCAAGGCCACTACCAGTACACCCTTAACCTTCATTTCTGCGCGTAGCTTGTTCCAGTCGCCTTCTGTGAGTCGGGACAGGCGGTCCACTTGTTCCAGCAGAAGTACGTCACCCGGTTGGGCATCGTTCAGCAGTCGGAAGAGTTCGGGCCGATCCAACTTCGCACCGGATTCGTTCTCTACGTAAAAACTGGCGATCTTCTGTCCACGCTCAGCAGCGAAGTTCACCAGTGCAGCACGAGCACGGTTGGCATCTTGTTCGTCGGTCGAAGCACGAAGGTAAGCGCGGATAAACATGTTGAGTTCCCTCTGTAGTCGTTTGGATGGGTTAAGACTACACGTAGTCGTTAGGGTTGTAAATGCATATTTACGACTACAGAAAAAGGGCATGTTTTCGACTACTTTCGATGTAGTCGCTCACGTATACCCTGTGACTACACCCGGAAAACACCATTCCTGATGGTTTTGGCTGTGGTTAAAAAGTGATCAGCAGTATGGATTTGGAAGTATCAGCAGTGATGAACAACTTCCGATCAGTGGCGAGGGAAGGTTGCTTAGCCTCCGTATGGGTAACAGTGTGATGGATGGGGAGGTGTAGCGGTATCCAGATACAAAAAGCCCCACCGATTACCGGCAGGGCTCATGTAATTCGAATAGATTCGCAATTGATGTCAGGCAGCTTGCCGGTATTCACCCGGTGCGTATTCGTCCGGGGCGTACTCCACGCCAGCAGCAGATAGAAGCTCCTCGATAGCTGGTATCGGGTACGGGGGCCTAGAGCAATCCTTCGACCATACGAACCGGGCATGCTCTACAGCCGATTGCATGTTGGCGGCGAGCTGTAAGGGCGCGTAGTGAACTTCTTGAGCAGTACATAACCCCAAGGCTTCCATCGCGCTCCAATACTGTCTGCACTCCTCTAGCACGTAGGTGAACATACCCAGCACGTCGGTTTCTTCGTCCACAAGCGGTATAGGGGCAATGGAGGATAGCTTGATACGTCTGCGTAGCACTCCACGACAGAAGGAACTGGACACATCCAACCCCTGAAGCATGTTGTATGCAGTGGGGATGAACGTAGCCGTCTCCAATCGGGTAGCCTCTGATCTAGCCAACGCATCTATCCGCGACTGACTGAAACCTGTGTCCTCTTCGACCTCGCCCAACTCGGTATCGCAGTAGGCGTAGCGAAACGGTTTCCACGATGTATTGGGGATAAGGGAATCGTAACCATACTGAGCCCTCCATAAGCAGAAGACCTGGACCAGTGGAAGCATGGCAACGCAGTTCTCGCGGTGTCTGCCAACGGGCAACGTCGTGGCGAATCGCTGGAGTTCGGACCGTAGGACATTCAACGGCAACTTGGCAGCGTAGTCAGGGACATACGTCTTCTGGCCTGTCTGCTGAGCTTCTAGGGCCTGTAGCTTTTCGAAATCCGTCTCCAGCAACTCAGCCAGAGTGTAGGGCCGGTCCAGAGGATTCAGTTCCCTAACAGTGCCAATCCGGTTGTGGATTCTCCGAGCCATCTCCGCCTGACCGGTACGTTTGAGAACTAACCCGTCCATACTCAGGTAGCGATCCAACTCCTTGCCCAGCAATTGACATAACTTCTCTACAACGACCTTCTTAGGCGTTTCCGTAGTTACGAGGAACCGCCGCCTTAAAGACGTTCTAGGGATGCTACGGCCTGCCCAATGCGGGACCGACTTCGCCCCGTGCTGCTCATTTAGCTTGCGAAGACCGATGAAGACGTTGGAGCCGTACGACAGGCCCACCGTAGCTGTGCCGTTCAACTGTTGAACGTGGCAAATGGGGTACTGATCGTTCTGATGACCATCTTGCATCCAGCCCCGGCACGCCTTGGCCGTAGAGACTAGAGCAGCGAATTCGTGCAAGTCCTCAGCAGTCATCCCGCGATACGTTTCGACCGAACCACAGCGCTGAGAAAATCGCACCATGACGTTGAGGGTGCCCGTTTCCTCGAACTTCGCCTTCCGCCTCTGATCCTTGGTCGGCTTGGGTGCCTTTACGCTGCGTTCCAAAGCCTTTGAGCAGGCTCTACTGCATGTTGCACGCCCGCCCGGCCGTCTGAAGAAAGGTTTTCGACACTTTGGGCTTTCGCAAATGTGCTCAAGCTGCTTGTCGGTATTGCTCTTGGTCATCGGAATCCTCATGCGTTGGGATGAATAGTGGTTGTGCTGCCTCGCTGAGCAGAATGTTGAGCATGTGGGTAGGGTTAACCTCGCCTCTAGCCTCCATAATCCTGAGCAGATTCGTTTGTGATCTTTCGTTCAATGCGATACGCATTTCTTACCTCCTAAAAATGGGTTTTGTGTAATTTCCGAAAAGTTGAAACCCTTACGGCAGTAGGGATGGAGAGAGAAATTGCGACAAATTCCTACCTACCTGCGGCCACTACTTTTGCTTTTCGCAGAGCGCAGAAAACCCGCGCTGATCAGTTGGCTTCTTTCAAGGAAGCTTGATCACGCAGGGTGCGTTCTTCAAAGGATTCAACCATCATTGCATGATCGATAGAAATTGTCAATGATGGTCAGGTGGGATGGTACTCAGCTCTCAGCTCTGCAAGCGCACGTTCACGAGCTTCCGCTGCTGCTTTCTGCTCAGCAGCTTGGCGCCGCTTCTCTGCATCTCTAGCGTTGCGCTCAAGGCTAATTTCAACCTGTCTGGACGTCTCAGCTGCATTCAGTGCATAGCGGTCGGCTTCATAGTGATCAGTCGCTACCCGGCGAATCTCGACCAACTCAGCGTCGATAACGTGTTGGGGCTTCCGCAAAGTCACATCAATCACCCCATCGACAACATCAGCGTACTTATCGAGACGGAGCGTGTAGCCAAGGTCATGCAGTTCTAGCAGCTTAGGTAAAGCAACTTTGAAGGGACTCTCGCGGAAGTTTACGTTGGCAGCTAACCCGGCCTCAACAAATGTTGTTACACCCTTCAGATACCTGGCCTCATGATCTTGGATCACTGCTTGCAGTTTGTCGGCGTCAAACTTATACAGGTCGAACTCTAGAACATCTTTGCCGTAAACATATTTCTGGGTCATATATTATTTTCCTTTTTGTCTGAACATGCCGGCAATGGACTTCCTAAACTCTGGAGTTGCTGGCTTATGTCCTTCTGATTGTGATTTGAGTTGTCGAGATGGTCGAATAATATCGGAAAGCTCAACATAATGATCGGTTGGTAAAGTAGCTGCTAGTTTCTCGTAAGCCTCAACTTGGGCTTCATTTGCTTCTACGAAATAGCTGTTAAAGCTAGTGTAGATAACGTCGGCTGTGCCGAGAATTACGTTATGGTCACGATGCACGATAAAATAACTCATGCCGCGTCCTGCTGCTCAATATCGTTACCGTCGATGTTGTTTTGTTCATCGAACTTTCGTTTAAGCTCGGCTTGAGTTGGAACGGCCTTGCTTCTAAAGGCTTTATTGCTGCACTTACGTGAACAGTATTTGGTTAGAATGCTACGTGTGTAGAAAGGAGTACAACAACGGTGACAGAATTTTTGGTAAATCTTACGCATAAGGATGCCTCTCGTATTAATTTGAGTGAGTATTCGGATTGAATGTATAAAAAGAAGGGCACCGAAGTGCCCTTAATCAACATGGAGGTTTACATCCCGCACTGCGTAAACCAAGCAGCTCTATTACGCCTTGCAAAGCGTCGCGGAAGGAACAGTCATAATGACCATCTAAAAGGAATTAGAGCCCGTATATCACCTGCACGGACGGGGCAGAGGCAAAGCCAACTATCGAATCTCCCAAGACAATAGTTAGCTTGTGATGCTTAGAATAGAGTGCTGAGCTACGACCGGAGGATGGGTAGTCGTAGTCAGCAAGACCAGCGGGAGGACGACGATTGGAAAGAATCTGAAAGGATGTAAGAAACTTTATTGCCCTACAACTCTATTATACCAGAAGTTCCATTAAAGGCAAGAGTTAATTAGCATTAAGTTGATCTTTTTGCGAATTTAGGGGCTCTCGGTTATATTTATATGAGAGAGTTCGTATTATTGAAGGCTTCAGGGAAGTTGTCCGGGTTCAGTAGCTCTTCTACACCATTAGCGAGCACCTTGAAGGACTTGGTTTTCCTAATGTAGCCAAGGTAGTGCAGTGTACCTAATGCAACCTCTGACGCTTGTGGTAGTAGTCTCGTGTCTCTGAGTGATAGCTTGCCGTCAGGCTGTACAAGCACTCCATAGCCGCCTAATTGCAGCAAGCGATTGTATGAATTGAAATCATGCGAGAAGTAATACGTCATAAATTCCTTGACCAGTGGTGCGGATGCCTCATCGTGGGTGATAAGTGAAATCCAATCATTGATAATCCTAGGGTCTATGGATGAGTCTGGGGTGGCTTCCAGTTTGCCTATCGCCTCTCGTAATTCGTCACGCTGTCGAACGCGTTGAGTATATCGTTCCCGCAAGCCTGTATCGTTCTGATTGATTAGGAGTAGGGATTCTGTTGCAAAAACTTCGCGCTCGGCTGTCTCTAACTGGCCTTGTAGCTTTATTCTTTGTCGTGCTAGCTCTGGTAGCCTAGAGTCCTGAAAACCCTTAAATAGATATGGCAAAGTTGTTCTAGATGCGTAGTATCTGGCAACTGGGACTGGCAATGTAAAACCATTTGAACAGCTATGAACTCCACTGTTCCTATTGGGGCACTTCAATCTGTCGGTGACAGTGTTGGGGCCGGCATTCACGAATAGCATCTTCGCATTGCACTCAGAGCAGTAGAGAAGTCCTGCAAGTGAAAATTTTCTGGCGTTAGTGAAACCAGGTGCTGAGGTTTTATCTAGCAAGTCTTGTGCTTGATAAAAGTCCTCATCTGATACTGCGTGGTCAAATACCTTTTGCAGAAGCTCTCCATCTTCCAGTTTGCTCTTGCCATCTATCTTGATTTTTTTCTTGCGCTGCCAGTCGCCTATGACAGCTCTGTTTCGTAGCAACTTCCGCAGGCTTGCGACATTGGCGAAAGTTAAGGCATGCTCGCGATGAATTGAACGTAAAGAATCGCCATTCAAGAATCGCTTGAAAACATCACGAACAATGTCAGCCTTCTCTTGGATCAGGACGCCGTTAGAGTCGAGCCAGAATCCCTGCCGCTTCTTGATTGGTTTCCCCTCTGACGCATCCTTCGCCCTGGCGTCATAACTGTCTACGATACGGCCAGATAACCTAATGGAGTATTCATAGGCACCACGAGCTTTGAAAAGGAACATAAGTAAACTGTCACCCTTTAAAGACTCAGCGTCGTATCTCGTATCGGACTCAAGGTCAATTAGCGTTATGCCGGCACGAATGATAGTTCGTAGGGGCTCAATGGCCTCTAAAGGTTCTAGTCGGGTTAGACGGTCGATAGCTTCGATGAGAATTACTGAGCCGGGCTCAATCATCCCTTTCTTGATTGCTTCTAGTAGGGCGCCAAGGCGGCCACGTTCTATATGAGCGCCAGTGCCACTTAAGCCACGATCGTCATATGACTCGGTTGAGCGTTCATAGCCGGGATTCCTAGCTAGCCACTCATCCACCTTCTTTTGCTGGCGATCCAAGGACGATCCGCTCAACTGTTCCTTCGTGCTGAAGCGGATGTAGGGGATAGCGACGGGCATGCAGGCCTCTGAAATTGTCCCATGTGTACAGCGCATTATAGTCCGCAGTAATAACCTACGGGGTAGGGTTCTTCCCGTGGCGCCCAGATCAGGCAGCCGGCAGCCCCGGCATCCCTGGCTACACGGTCGACCTCATCGCGAGTGTCCACGGCGAAGCCGAAGTGGCTGTAGTCATCGCTTGCCAGGTGGCGTTCCTGGCCGCCGGGCATGATGACGAAAATGAAGCTGTGCTCCTTGCCTGGCTCCGCCATCCAGACGATGCGCGAGCCCTTGCCTTCGCGCTCGTGGATCACGCGCATGCCGCAGAATCGCTTGTAGAACGCAACGCAGGCTTCCAGGTCGGGCACGTGCAGGGCCAGGTGGGTGAGGGTCGGGCGCATGGCAATACCTCCTTCGGGACCGGCAGTGGGCAGGATAGGTCAGGCGCCATGAGGTATGCTGCCTGACATGTCCAAGCGGAGAATCATGATGTCTTTCGATTTTGACCTGTTCGTCATCGGTGCGGGTTCAGGCGGTGTGCGCGCTGCGCGCTTCGCCGCAGGCTTTGGTGCCAAGGTGGCCGTGGCGGAAAGCCGCTATCTGGGCGGCACCTGCGTCAATGTCGGTTGCGTGCCGAAAAAGCTGCTGGTGTACGGGGCGCACTTCCACGAGGACTTCGAACAGGCTGCAGGCTTCGGCTGGACTCTGGGCGAAGCGAGCTTCGATTGGAAAACTCTGATCTCCAACAAAAACCGCGAAATCCACCGGCTCAATGGCATCTACCGCAACCTGCTGGTGAACAGCGGCGTCTCCCTCCTGGAGGGGCATGCCAAGCTGCAGGATGCGCACACCGTGGAGGTCGACGGGCAGCGCTTCAGCGCCAAGCACATCCTCATCGCTACCGGCGGTTGGCCGCAGGTGCCGGATATTCCCGGCAAGGAACACGCGATCACTTCCAACGAAGCCTTCTTCCTCGAGTCACTGCCGCGCCGGGTGTTGGTAGTCGGCGGTGGCTACATTGCGGTCGAATTTGCCGGCATCTTCCATGGCCTGGGCGCACAAACCTCTCTGCTGTACCGCAAGGAGCTGTTCCTGCGTGGCTTTGACCGCAGCGTGCGGGAGCATCTGCGCGACGAGCTGACCAGAAAGGGGCTGGACCTGCAATTTAACAGCGACATCGCGCGCATCGACAAGCAGGCCGACGGCACCCTGGCCGCCACCCTCCAGGATGGTCGCGTGCTGGAAGCTGATTGCGTGTTCTATGCCACGGGTCGCCGTCCGCAGCTGGACAACCTGGGCCTGGAGAACGTCTCTGTTGAGCTGGATGACCGTGGCTACGTGAAGGTGGATGAGGCTTATGGCACCAGCGAGCCGTCGATCCACGCCATCGGCGATGTGATCGGTCGTGTGCAGCTGACCCCCGTGGCGCTGGCGGAAGGCATGGCGCTGGCGCGCAAGCTGTTCCGCCCGGACGAGTACCACCCGGTGGACTACAAGCTGATTCCTACTGCGGTATTCAGCCTGCCGAACATTGGCACCGTTGGCCTCACTGAGGACGAAGCGCGCAGCGCCGGGCACAAGGTGAAAGTCTTCGAGAGCCGCTTCCGGCCGATGAAGCTGACGCTCACCGAAAGCCACGAACGGACGCTGATGAAGCTGATCGTCGATGCCGACAGCGACAAGGTGCTGGGCTGCCACATGGTCGGCCCGGATGCCGGGGAGATGCTTCAGGGCATCGCCATTGCGCTGAAGGCCGGGGCGACCAAGCGGGTGTTCGACGAAACCATCGGCATCCACCCGACGGCTGCCGAGGAGTTCGTCACCATGCGTACGCCAGTCGGCGCCTGACGGCGAGGGCGGCAACAAAAAAGCCGGTGCATCTGCACCGGCTTTTTTGTGGGCGTCAGGTCGTCAGTTACTGCGTTCCAGCGATGCGTGGCTGTCTTCCTGGCGCTGCGCGTAGCGCTGGGCGAGTACGGCGCAGACCATCAGTTGGATCTGGTGGAACAGCATCAGCGGCAGCAGGATCACGCCGACCGTGCTGCTGGCGAACAGCACCGAGGCCATGGGCACGCCGGTGGCCAGGCTCTTCTTCGAACCGCAGAAGACGATGGTGATGCGGTCTTCCAGGGAAAAGCCCAGGTAGCGGCCGAGCAGGTTGGTGGCGATCAGCGCCAGGGCCAGCAGCACGCAGCAGGCGATCACCAGGCCGGCCAGGGCGGGCAGCGGGATCTGGTGCCAGAGGCCCTGGATCACAGCGGCACTGAAGGCGGTGTAGACAACCAGCAGGATCGAGCCTTGGTCGACGTACTTCAGTACCGGCTTGTTGCGCTCGACCCAGGCGCCGATCCAGGTGCGCAGCAGTTGGCCCGCCACGAAGGGCACCAGCAGTTGCAGGGTGATCTTGCCGATGGCGTCGAGGGTCGATATGCCGGTGTCGCCGTGGGCACCGATCAGCAGTTGTACCAGCAGCGGGGTGAGGAACACGCCCATCAGGCTAGAGGCCGAGGCGCTGCAGATCGCGGCGGGTACGTTGCCGCGCGCGAGCGAGGTGAAGGCGATGGATGACTGCACTGTAGCCGGCAGGGCGCAGAGGTAGAGCATGCCCAGGTACAGGTCCGGGGTCACCAGAGGCGACAGGACCGGCTTGAGCGCCATGCCGAGGATCGGGAAGAGAATGAAGGTGCAGGCGAACACCAGCAGGTGCAGGCGCCAGTGGGTGGCGCCGGCGATGATCGCCTGGCGCGACAGCTTCGCACCGTGGAGGAAGAACAGCAGTGCGATGCCCAGGTTGGTGATCCAGCCGAAGATCACGGCGGCGGTGCCTTCGCAGGGCAGCAGGCTGGCAACGGTCACGGTGGCGATCAGCGCCAGGGTGAAGTTGTCGGGGAGCAGGCGTGGGCGAGCCATGGGCACATCTCTCATCGTTGTTGTGTGTGAAAGACCGCTAGGGTCAGGTTCGCACTCTAAGCCCGGAAGGATGTGCCGGCTAGCGCCAGAAAGTCAGCTTATGTCGCTGAAAGGACAGATTCTGCACCTTGTATGTGCAGATCGACAGAGCACACGCTGACCATGCCGCGCATGCGCTGGGCGATGACCTCGGCACGGTAGCGCGGCAGGGTGTTCACCCGCAGCGCGATGTCCAGCCAGTCCTCCCGGCGCGAGGATTCGACCTCGGCCGGGACGTGGCCCTGGAGCGCGAACTGGTTCAGCAGGCGGCAGAGGATGTCGGCATCGATCTCGGCGCGGATCAGGTAGCGCACATCGGCGGCCGCTTCGGTGGGAACCGGGCGGTCCTGTTGATCCAGGGAGTATTCGACGAGTTGAAGTGCGGGGAGCGTCATGACGGCTGGCCGATGCAGGAGAAGTGAGAAATATTCTGCGGCCCGTACCGGGGATTTATTTGCCTGTTTTTGGCTGTTAGGCGGGAATCTATGCATTAATGATTCTCTGAATTAATCCACGAAGAATCATTTATGCCAATTTCACTGGATGTCCATGACCGCAAGATCCTCGCCCTGCTGCAGGAGGAGGCCACTCTTTCTACGGCGGAGATCGCCGAGCGCATCGGCCTGTCCCAGTCGCCCTGCTGGCGGCGGATTCAGCGGCTGAAGGAGGAAGGGGTGATCCGCAAGCAGGTGACCCTGCTGGATCGCAAGAAGATCGGCCTGAACACCCAGATATTCGCGCAGGTGAAGCTCAACGCCCACGGGCGCAACCACCTGACGGATTTCGCACAGGCCATGGAGACGTTTCCCGAGGTGCTGGAGTGCCATGTCCTGATGGGGGCCGTGGACTTCATGCTGCGCATCGTCACGGAGGATGTGGAAGCGTATGAGCGATTCTTCTTCGAGCGGCTGTCCCAGGTGCCGGGGGTGCAGGAGATCAACTCCATCGTGGCGCTCTCGGAGATCAAGTCCACCACTACGTTGCCTCTGCCGCGCGGCTGAAGGGCGCCGGGGAGACTGGCGCCCATAGCGGTCAGACGCCGCCCAGGTAGTCCATCTTGCCGACTTCCACGCCGTTGTGGCGGAGGATGTCGTAGGCCGTGGTGATATGGAAATAGAAGTTCGGGTTGACGAAGCCCAGCAGGAAATCCGAGCCCTTGAAGCTGACTTCGCGGGTGCGTAGCTTCAGCTCGATGGTGCGGTCGTCAGCGCCGTCGAACTGCTCGGGCTTGAGGCTCTTGAGGAACTCGATGGTCCTGGCGATGCGCGCCTGCAGCTCGTCGAAGGTGGTTTCGTCATCGGGATAGCTCGGCACGTCCACGCCGGCCAGGCGCGCGCCGGCGCCCTTGGCGGAGTCCGAGGCAATCTGCACCTGGCGCGCCAGGGCGAACATGTCTGGGGCGAGGCGGGCGTTGATCAGGACGGAAGGATCGATGGACTTGGCTTCAGCATGGGCGGCAGCCTTGGCGAGGATCACCGAGAGGTTGCCGAGCATGCGGATGAAGACGGGAACGGAAGCCTGGTAGATCGAGAAGGACATGCTGCGTACTCCAGACAGATAAAGGTGGGGCTCGTCACGCTGGACGGCTGTCGGAGTCTACTGCTGGCGCTTGCGCCTGTCGCCAGGCTTCAGCGCCTGGCCACCTTCGGCGCGGGACAGCGGTCGGTCTCGATCGGGCCGACGTAGGGGTTGCCCCAGCCCATCACGCAGCCAACCATCTGGTTGCGCTGACGCTCCCAGGCTTCCACCGGGTATTGCTTGCTCCAGGCGGTGAACAGCTGGCGGTCCTGGTTGGACAGCCTCAAGCCGTAGCGGTCGCTCATGTAGAAGTAGGTGCGAGCGATCATGCCGCGAATCTGCGCGCGGGGCATGGCCTTGCGCGCCTTGAAGTCCACCACCATCGGGCAGGCGCCGTACTGCGAGGGCTTCTGCTGCAGCCAGCCGAAGCTGAAGTTGTTCCGATCTCCGTTCACTTCGCCGATGCTCGGCACCAGGTTGTGCAGGTCGGCCTCGGCCTTCTGGTACACCCGGTCATTGCGCGAGCAGTTCTTGCGCCCGCCGCTCTGCCAGCACTGGCGCTGATGACCAATCACCCAGGCGGGGACGATGTGCTCCCATTCGATGCGCGACGCTCGATTGGCATTCTTGCGCGGGGTGTAGCCACAGCTCTTCAGGTCGACCTTGGTGCCGTTGTAGCGGCAGCCGCAATAGAACTCCACCGACTGGCGGGCATACAGCTTGCGCCCGACCTTCTTGGCTTCCTCGAAGGTGCGCGGGGCGGCGGCGGAGGCGACGATGGGGATGGCGAGGATCAGCAGCAGGGTCAGGCAGCGTCCGAACATGAGGCGTTCCTTACGAAAGTCGCTGCATCTTACTGATTGAGAAAGAAATGCCAATCGTGGCAATGGAATGGCAAGGGGTGGATTGCCCGGATGGAGGCGCTGATTGGGGCGCCGCGCCATGGAGCCGCTGGGAACGCTTCGCAACAGGTCTTCGTAGCCTCTTGTGAAGGTTTAGGATGTCTACTTATGCGTTTGTTTTTAAAAGAAAAAATATTCTATAAAAGACTTTAGGAGTCGACGCTATCCGTTTGTTTAAACAAGAGCTTAGGGAGCCCTACGGAGCCGTGGTGCCACGCAGCACCCTGAAGAGGCCATTTCCTATATTTAACGTGATAATAGTGTTTTAAGTTATTGAAATGTAAGGATTTATATTGAGTTTACGTATTGCCCTGTACTGAGCGGCGAGGCTTGGTAAGCTGGAGCCTTTCCATCATTCGGGAGATCGCCATGATCGGTCTCAGGATCCTCGGGGCCATCGCCTGTTGTGCCCTGGCGCTACCCGTCTACGCGCAGCAGTTTTCCACGCAGGAAAGACAGTCCCAGCAGAACTACCAGGGGCAGCCGCAAAGGCAGCAACCGCCGCCAGTGATCCAACGTATCTATATCAGCCCGGGTGCGAGCGGCAGCGTGGAGAGTTCCTCCAGTTGGCAGCGAAATGACGGTTATGGCGGTGTGCAGGTGCCGCGCAGCTACGGCGAGACGCGCTCGGGAACGGTGATCATCGACCAGGGCAGCGGCGGCATCCGGCAGAGCATCGAATACCCCAACGGCGCGGTCTATCCGCGCGGCAATGGTTATTACCAGCAGCAGTAAGTCGGATCAGTCGATCAGGTCGTCGCGGGTCAGGCGGGATTTGCGCAGGCCGCCGTGGCTGTAGAACAGCCCGGTATCGCCGCGCCAGTGGAAGAGTGTGGCGAGGAACGCGGAGCTGACCCGGCCCACATCCCAGCTACGGAGTTTGCGGTAGGCCCAGAGCCAGCTGTCGTCGGAGGAAGAGTCGCTCATGGAATCGTCCTTGATTCGGCAAGCGGGAAAAGTGCATGGGACATTAGTGCGCCGGGTGAGCCTTCGCAAGTCGCTGCTCCCGCAACTGCGACCTGCAAAAAGGCCCGCGCGCTCACGCGGTGCTGACCGCCTTCGATTCCTCGACGTACTCCTTCAGCCAGCGCAGGACTTCCACGGCGTCCCAGCGACTGGGATCGAACATGGCGTAGGCCTGGCCCTGGTAGCCCACCACATCCAGCGGCCGGTGATAGCCGGCGCGCTGCATCAGGGCCTCGATTTCCGCGAAGCACACGTTGAAGTGGGTGCGACTGAAGGGCGTCTTGCCCTCTGTGACCAACCCCTCCAGCAGCAGTTCCGACACGGCCTCGCTCACTTCCTCGATGGCCATATGGTTCACGGTGTATTTCAGCTGATGGATGCTCACCATCGCTTGCTCCTCAATGGGGTTCTGGCCCATGCCCTGTGATTCGAGGTGATCGACGTAGCCAATGGACTGTGGCCTTTCGTCGAGGTTTAAAAAATTTTCGCAAAATACTGTATGCATGAACAGTATTTTCTCCTAGTATCCCTCTCGCGGTCTGACAGAAACCCTGAAGTGCCCGTCGCCACTGGCTTGGCGGGCACTCTTCGAAGAACAGGAGCGATGGCGATGCTGCAGAAACTGATGCTTTGCGCAGGTGTGGCGATGCTGGCGGGCTGTGCCCAGCCCCAGGCGGACGTCCCGCGCGCCAATGGCGCCTACCTCATCATCGAGGGCAAGGAGGCCTGGGCCGTGCTGGTGGCCGACGGCAAGCGCATCGAGGAGCGCGGCACGGTACGCGACGCCATCCGCCTGCCGAAGGAGCGCTCAGCCATCGCTGCCAGCTATGTGATCGACACACCCAACTGTGGCCGCCTGCAGTGGCTGACTGAAGGCGAGGGCGACTCCACTGTGCGCCTGTCCTCGCGGGGTGCAGCGGATGACCTGTCGAGCTGCCAGATCAGCGATGGGCTCAGCCGTGTCTGGACCGCGCTGGATTACTCGAGCTGAACACCAGCCCCCAGACAATACGATCTCCAACAAAATGTTTCGGCTGACCTTCGCTTCACGTTTTTTTCACACTCGGGGGCAGAGGATGAAAACCAGCTAAAGGACTAGCTCCCCATCGAAAAGCCCGCTTGATTGCGGGCTTTTTATTGCCTGTCGACCAAGGTCGGCTCGCCCGCCTGACGCTGCACGGCTAAGGTAAAACTCCAAGGAAAAGGCGGAGATAGTGATGCAGCGTGTTCTTGCGGAACGACTTTGGATTGCCCTGGGCGGCCAGGCCGAACGCCTGAGTCACCTGGCCTTTCGCAGCGAAGGCTCCCTGCCTTCGGCTTTCTTCGTCACCGAACTGGCCGCCGCCAGCATCGCCAGCGCGGGGCTGGCGCTGGGCGAGTGGCTGGAGCCGGACTCTGGTGCCGCCACGTCCCTGGTCGTGGACCGCCGGCTGGCTTCTTTCTGGTTCTCCACCTCTTTGCGCGCCCAGGGCTGGATACCTCCCGACCTGTGGGATGCCATCGCCGGCAACTACCGCACCCGCGACGGTTGGATCCGCCTTCACACCAATGCCCCGCACCACCGCGCCGCCGCCCTTCGGGTGCTCGGTACCGAGAATGATCGTGATCGGGTTACAGACGCCGTGGCGAATTGGGAGGCGGGAGAACTGGAGCTGTCGATCGTGAAGGAAGGCGGCTGTGCGGCCGAGATGCGCTCCTGGGACGCCTGGAAACAGCACCCGCAAGGCCTCGCCGTTGCCCGCGAGCCGCTGGTATTGCGCGATCTCCAGCTGGTGTCCGCGCCTTCTCTGGATATCGAGATCGACCGCGAGCGCCCGTTGGCCGGATTGCGCGTGCTGGACCTGACCCGCGTGCTGGCCGGGCCGATTGCCACACGCTTTCTTGCCGGCTTTGGCGCCGAGGTCCTGCGCATCGACCCGCCGGATTGGGATGAGCCTGGCGTGGTGCCGGAAGTCACCCTGGGCAAGCACTGCGCGCGTCTGGACCTGCGCCAACCTGCGGGCCGCGAGCGCTTCCAGGCGCTGCTCGCCAGCGCTGATGTGCTGGTGCACGGCTATAGGGCCGATGCCCTGGACCGGCTGGGGTTCGGCGCCGATGTACGGCGGACCATTGCGCCGGGATTGGTGGATGTCAGCCTGAATGCCTACGGCTGGTCGGGCCCCTGGAGCGACAGGCGCGGTTTCGACAGCCTGGTGCAGATGAGCACTGGCATCGCCGAGGCCGGGCGCGTCTGGCGGGGCGAAGACAAACCCGTCCCCTTGCCGGTGCAGGCGCTCGATCACGCCACCGGCTACCTGATCGCTGCGGCGGCCTTGCGCGGATTGGCCGAGCGCCGGCGTAGCGGCCGCGGGAGTCGTTGGCGCCTGTCCCTGGCGCGCACGGCGCAATGCCTGCTGGAGGCGGGAGTTTCGTCGGTGGGTTCGCTGGAGCTGGCGGCGGAGACAACTGCCGATCTGGCACCGGGCATCGAGACTACGCCCTGGGGGCACGCGCGGCGCTTGCGCCCACCGCTGCAGGTCGCGGGCTCGCCGCTCTACTGGGAGCTGCCGGCCTCCGAGCTGGGCTCGGCGCCGGCAACCTGGCAGCCGGTCAGCCCCGACTGACCTGGAACGCCTCGCCGGTGGCGAAGAAGGCGCCGCCGGCCTGGTAATGAATGGTGCGCAGCTCGTCGCTGGGGAAGTGCCAGCGGCCATTGGAGAAGGCGCGCTCATCCGCATAGGCGGCGACTACTTCGGCGATGAACAGGTCGTACTTCTCCTGGTTGTGCGGCTCGCTGATTACCTTGCACTCCAGGTAGGCGACGCAGCCATCGACGATCGGCGCCTCGACCTGCTTCGCACGGGAAGTGCGAATGTCCAGCTGCTCGAACTTGTTGCCCTCGCCACCGTTGCTCGAGCCAACTGCCAGGGTCAGGTCAGCCTGCTGGCGCGTCGGCAGCTGAATGACGAAGGCGGCCGAGCCTTCCACCAGATGGCGCGACCAGGTGTTGCGATCGAGCACCAGCATCAGCTTGGGCGGATCGAAGTCCAGCGGCATGACCCAGGCGGCGGCCATGACGTTGGCGACGCCTTCGTGCTCGCTGGTGACTATGGTGCTCGGGCCGTGGTTGAGCAGCAGGTAGGCCTTGTTCAGCGGCACGTCTTTCAGGTGGTTCATTCAGGGGTCCTCAGTGCTGGATCAGAGCAGCAGGCCGTCCACCGGCTTCAGCGGTTCGGGCAGGTCGGTTTCGCCGAGGATTTCCAGCACGGCGATTTCCATGTTGCGGCTCATGGCGTCCAGCGGCAGGTCGTTGGGTTGGGTATCGAAAGGGTCGGCGATCTGGTCGCCCAGCGCGTCCAGGCCGAAGAAGGTGTAGGCCAGCACGCACACTGCCAGCGGGGTGAACCAGCCGATACTGTCCACCAGGCAGAAGGGCAGCAGGAAGCAGTAGACGTGCACGATGCGGTGCAGCATCAGGATGTAGGGGTAGGGGATCGGCGTGTTGCGGATGCGCTCGCATCCGCCCAGCACGTACGACAGGCGGGTCATCTGCTGGTCGATGGCGGCCAGGGTTATGTCGCTGGCGCCGCTGGTACGGCCGCAGTCGGCGAATCGCTGGCCAAGGTTGGCGAGCAGGACGTTGGTCGGGCTGCGGCTGGTGGCCAGGGCGCTGGCTTCCTCGCCCATCAGGCGGCGCACGTCCTCGCTTTGCGGGGTGCCGCGCAGCTGGTCGCGCAGGGCGTAGGTGAAGGCGATCAGCTGATTACCCAGCTGTCGACGGCCTTCGCTTTCCAGGTCCGGCAGTAACGAGCGGGTCTGCCGCGCCAGGTTGCGGGTCACGATCAGCAGTTCGCCCCAGAGCGTGCGCGCCTCCCAGAAGCGCTGGTAGGCGACGTTATTGCGGAAGCCGAGGAAGATCGCCAGCGTCAGGCCCCAGAGGGTGAAGGGTGTGGAGGTGATGATCACCTTGTAGTGGTAGAGCGTGCCATGGGTGGCCACCACCAGCGAGCTGAGCAGCACCGTGTACAGCACCTTGCGCCAGATGGCGGGGATGATCGACCCTTTGAGGGAGAACAGCAGGACCCAGAGTGTCGGGGTTTGCGGGCGGAGGATCATCGGGCGGCATCCGGTGGGGCGGAGCGCGCATGATAGCCGAGATAGAGACGGGGATGCGGTTCGCGGGCCCTGTAGGAGCGGGTCATGCCCGCGATCGCGTCCAAGGGACACTCCTACAGGGAATTCCCGAGATCAGCCCTGTTCGTACAGCTTCACGATGGCCGAGAAGTCCAGCTGACCGTTGCCCTGGTTGCTGAAGGTCTGGAACAGCTGCTGGGCCAGCGCACCGAGCAGCACGGGCTGGCGCACCTGGCGCGCTGCCTCGCTGGCCAGACCGAGGTCCTTGAGCATCAGGTCGGTGCCGAAGCCGCCGCTGTAGCCGCGCGCCGCCGGGGCGCCGGTGAGCGGGTTGTTCACTTCCGAGCTCCAGCAGCGGCCGCTGGAGGTGTTGATGATGCCGGCCAGCACTTCTGCGTCCATGCCCAGCTTCACGCCCAGGGACATGGCTTCCGCCACGCCGATCATGGAGATGCCCAGCAGCAGGTTGTTCGCCACCTTGGCCACCTGGCCGTTACCGGCGCCGCCGCAGTGCACGATGTTCTTGCCCATCGCCGCGAGTACCGGGCGGGCGCGCTCGAAGTCAGCCTGCTCGCCGCCGACCATGAAGGTCAGGGTGCCCGCGGCAGCGCCAGCGGTGCCGCCGGAAACCGGCGCATCGAGCATCGGGTTGCCGTGGGTGAGGGCGGCGGCGCTGACGTCACGGGCGTTCAGCGGGTCGATGGTGGACGAATCAATCAGCAGCACGCCGGGTTGCACGTTGGCCAGCAGGCCGTCGTCACCGAGGAAGACCTGCTTCACGTGGGTGGCGGCGGGCAGCATGGTGATGATCACCTCGACATCGTCGCGCGCCACTTCGGCGGGGGATGCCAGGGCGCGGGCGCCGAGGGCGACGGCCGCTTCCACGGCCTTGGCGGAGAGATCGAAGACGCTCAGGTCGAAGCCGGCCTTGAGCAGGTTGGCGGCCATGGGGCCGCCCATGTTGCCGAGTCCGATGAAGCCGATGCGCATGGGTTGGTCCTCTTCTTCTTGTTCGGTGCGCCCGGTCGATCAGGCGCGAAAGGAGGTGCCCGCCCGCGTGGTACCGGGTCCGGACCAGCATCCTTGCTGAAGTCCGGATCGGCTCGGGGCGAGCGGGCGGGCAGGCTGATTTATTTGAGGTTGATGGTGGTGTTCACCGCGCCGCCGACCTCGTTCTCGTCGAACCAGCGTTCGGTGACGGTCTTGGTCTGGGTGTAGAACTGCACCACCTGCTTGCCGTAAGGGCCCAGATCGCCGAGCTTGGAGCCGCGCGAGCCGGTGAAGGAGAACAGCGGCACCGGCACCGGGATCGGCACGTTGATGCCCACCTGGCCGACATCGATCTCTTCCTTGAAGTGCCGCGCGGCCGCGCCGGAGCGGGTGAACAGCGCGGTGCCGTTGCCGTTGGGGTTGGCGTTGATCAGCTCGATGGCCTCGTCGAAGGTCTTCACCGACACCACGCAGAGCACAGGGCCGAAGATTTCCTCGCGGTAGATGGTCATCTGCGGGGTGACGCCGGAGAACACGGTCGGGCCGACGAAATTGCCCTTGGTATAGCCGGCCACCTGCGGGTTGCGGCCGTCCAGCTCCAGCTTGGCGCCTTCCTGGGTACCGCGTTCGATCAGGCCGCTGACGCGATCCAGCGCCGCACAGGAGACCAGCGGCCCGACATCGGTATTGGCCTCGGTGCCGCCGCTGACCTTGAGGGTCTTGGCCTTGGCCACGAGGTCGGGAATCCAGTCGTGGGCTTCGCCCACCAGAATCGCCACCGACAGCGCCATGCAGCGTTGCCCGGCCGCGCCGAAGGCGGCACCGGCAATGGCGTTGAGGGTCTGATCCTTGTTGGCATCGGGCAGCACGATGGCGTGGTTCTTCGCGCCCATCATGCACTGCACGCGCTTGCCGGCGAGGGATGCGCGGTTGTAGACGTGGGTGCCGACGCGGGTGGAGCCGACAAAGGAGACGGCCTTGATGTCCGGGTGGTCGCAGATGGCGTTCACCACGTCCGGGCCACCATGGATGACGTTGAGCACACCCGGCGGCACGCCGGCCTCATGGGCCAGCTCGACCAGGCGCATGGTCACCATCGGATCCTGCTCTGAGGGCTTGAGGACGAAGGTGTTGCCGGTGGCGATGGCCATCGGGAACATCCACAGCGGGATCATCGCCGGGAAGTTGAAAGGGGTAATGCCGGCGCAAACGCCGATAGGTTGGAGGATGGTGAAGGTATCCACGCCGCCGGCCACGTTGTTGGCCAGTTCGCCCAGCTGCAGGTTGCCGATGCCGGCCGCGTGCTCGACCACTTCCAGGCCGCGGAACACGTCGCCCTCGGCATCGGGCAGGGTCTTGCCCTGTTCGGCGGTGAGGATCGCCGCCAGTTCCTTCATGTTCTCGCGGATCAGCTGCTGGTACTTGAGGAAGATGCGCGCGCGGGCGCCGATGGGCGTCTTCTTCCAGGTCTTGAACGCGGCCTTGGCACTGGCCACCGCGCGCTCGACTTCCTCGGGCGTGGCGAAGGGCACGCGGGCGAGGACTTCCTGGGTGGCGGGGTTGATCACATCGCGCCATTCGGAGGTGGTGGACTCGACGGGCTTGCCGTCGAGGAAGAGTTTGACGGTCGGGACGGCAGTTGCAGTCATCGGGGTTCTCCCAGCCTGAAGGCTTTCTTGTTGTCTGGAACGATCCTAGCAGTGCATTTTTGATGTGCTCAATGAGGTGATGTGCAAGTATGCTCTGCATTTTTGCAGACATGGCCTGCGCTGGGGCAGATATGGACTGGGACAACCTGCGGTTCTTCCTCGAGCTTTCCCGGGCCGGCAAGCTGACCGTCGCCGCCCGCCGCCTGGGCGTGGACCACACCACGGTCGCCCGCCGCCTGCAGGCGCTGGAGAAGAGCATCGGCGCCCAGCTGCTGGTACGCGAGCCCGCCGGCTATCGGCTGACCGAGGCCGGCCACGGGCTGTTGCCCCAGGCCGAGGCCATGGAAAGCGCCTGCAAGGTGATCGAGAAGCGCCTGGCCGGCGCCGAAGACAATCTCTCCGGCAAGGTGCGCATCGGCGCGACCGAGGGTTACGGCTCGACGCTGCTGACCTCGCAACTGGTGGAGCTGAACCAGCGCCACCCGCACCTGGGTGTGGACCTGCTGGCGGTCCCTCGGGCGTTACAGCTGTCGCGCCACGAGGCGGACATAGTGATCACCCTGGAGCGCCCCGGCCGCGGGCCTTACCTGATTACCCGGCTGACCGACTACGTACTGCGCCTCTACGCCTCGCAGGACTACCTCGCCGAGCGCGGGCCGATCCGCAACCGCGACGACCTGCGCGAGCACGCCCTGGTCGGCTACGTCGACGACCTGCTCTACAGCAAGGAATTGCAGTACCTCGACGAGATCGGCCGGCCGCTGCACATGGCGCTGCGCTGCACCAGTATCCTCGCCCAGCAGCGCGCAGTGGCAGAGGGCGCCGGGCTGGCGATCCTGCCGGCGTTCGCGGCAGCCGAAGACCCATCGCTGCAACCGGTGCTGGCGGGGGAAATCGAGTTCGTGCGGACCTTCTGGATGCTGATGCCGACCGAGCTCAAGGACATCGCGCGGATGCGCACCACCTGGGATTTCCTGCGGGAGAAGGCTGAAGGCAGTCAGGACGTTCTGATGGGCCGCGCAAAGTAAGCGGCGCTGGCCAGTCGGCCCGTGCGGCAGCTTTAAGGTTTAAACAGTAAGGGGCCCGCCAGGACAGAGCGGGAACCGTTGGAGGAGAAGGAAGCATGGCTGAAATCATTCCGCTGTCGGCGGAGCTGGAACAACAACTGGCAGACCTGCAACAGCAGGGCCTGGAGCTGCTTCAGCTGGCGCCCGAGTTGCCACCCCATGAGGTGGTCGCGGCGATTACCCGGTACGTGCGTGATGCCAAGGCGCAGCAGCGCGAGGTGGACGATGACACGGTGTTCGCACTTGGCGCACTGTTGGGGCGGCAGTTCGTGCTGGGGCTGGGCTGGCACTGGGGCGACGTCACCTGGGACGAGGATCCCGATACGGCGGCCATTGGCGTGCTCAACCCGGATGATTCGCTGTTCAACAACCCGATCGGCTGGGTCAGCCAGGCACTGGCCAGCGAGGGTGGTGTGACGTTCATGCTGAGTTACAACATGATCCTGGCCAACGAGACTCCCGTCTTCGAGCCGGGGAGCGCGACCGGGCTGTATTGAGGAGCAGGGGATGGGCGTGGCCCATCCCCTGGCTATTTCCCGTTGCGCCGAGCTGGCGCAGCGGTTCCCCGCATCACGAGCGCTTGAGCACCAGCGTGAGGATGTCGTAGCTGGCCACCAGCTCGCCGAGCTGGTTGGTGACTTCCACGTCCCAAGCCACCACGCCCTGCGGCTCGCCCTTGGGGCTCTTCTTGCCCTGGTCGATCTTGCGCTTGCAGGTCAGGCGCGCCTGGATGGTGTCGCCGATGCCCACCGGGTTGATGAAGCGCAGGGTGTCCAGGCCGTAGTTGGCCAGCACCGGGCCGACGCCGGGAGAGACGAACAGGCCGGCCGCCGCCGAAAGCACGAAGTAGCCATGGGCGATGCGCTTGCCGAACTGCGAGTCCTTCGCCGCCAGCTCGTCGAAGTGCATGTAGAAATGGTCGCCTGACAGGCAGCCGAAGTTGACCAGGTCGGCTTCGGTGACGGTGCGGCGGTGGGTCAGCAGCGACTCGCCGATCTTCAGGTCGTCGAAGTAGCGGCGGAACGGGTGCACTTCGGTCTCGTAGACCTTGGCGCCACGCACGTATTCGCCGGTGACGGCCATCAGCATGGTCGGCGAGCCCTGTACCGCAGTGCGTTGCAGATAGTGTTTCACCGCGCGCAGGCCGCCCAGTTCCTCACCGCCACCCGCACGACCCGGGCCACCGTGCTTGAGCACCGGCAGCGGCGAGCCGTGGCCGGTGGATTCGGCAGCGGACTCACGGTCGAGGATGTGCAGACGACCGTGCAGCGCGCCCATCGCTGGTACGACTTTCGCCGCCACCTGCGGATCACGGGTGATCAGGCTCGCCACCAGGCTGCCCTTGCCGCGGGCGGCGAGGGCGATGGCTTCGTCGATGTCGTCGTAGGCCATCAGGGTGCTCACCGGGCCGAAGGCCTCGATGTCGTGGGCGCCGCCTTCGGCGTGCGGGTCAAGGCTGCGCAGCAGGGTCGGGGCGAAGAACGCGCCTTCGCTGACACCGTCGCCACGCGGGGCGAAGCCATCGTTGGCGCCGAAGACCAGCTCGCTGGACTTCAGCAGTGCTTCGACGCGCTCGGCGACGTCGGACTGCTGGGCGTGGGAGGCCAGGGCGCCCATTTTCACGCCTTCCACCGATGGGTCACCGACCACGACCTTGGCCAGGCGCTCACGCAGACGCTCGGCCACGGCGTCGATGTGTTTGGCGGGGACGATGGCGCGGCGGATGGCGGTGCATTTCTGTCCGGCCTTGGCGGTCATCTCGCGGGCCACTTCCTTGACGAAGAGGTCGAACTCCTCGTCGTCCGGGGTGACGTCCGGGGCGAGGATGGCGCAGTTCAGCGAGTCGGCTTCGGCGTTGAACGGCACCGAGTTGCGGATCAGGTTGGGGTTCACGCGCAGCTTGGCGGCGGTGTCGGCGGAGCCGGTGAAGGTCACCACGTCTTGGCCTTGCAGGCGGTCCAGCAGGTCGCCGGTGCCGCCGATGATCAGCTGCAGGCTGCCAGCCGGCAGCAGGCCGGACTCATGCATTACGCGCACGGCGGCTTCGGTGATGTAGCTGGTGGCGGTGGCCGGTTTGACGATGCATGGCATGCCGGCGAGGAAGCTCGGCGCGAACTTTTCCAGCATCCCCCAGATGGGGAAGTTAAAAGCATTGATGTGTACGGCGATGCCGCCGCGCGGCACCAGGATGTGGCTGCCGGCGAACTTGCCGGTCTTGCCCAGCGGGATCGCCGGGCCTTCGTGGACGACGTTGCCCGACGGCAGCTCGCGGCCGCCGACGCCGGCGTAGGCGAACAGGGTGCCGGCGCCGCCTTCGATGTCGATCCAGCTGTCGGCGCGGGTGGCGCCGCTGTGGCGGGAAATCTCGTAGAGCTGTTCCTTGCGTTCGGTCAGGTACAGCGCCAGGGCCTTCAGGCGCTGGGCGCGCTGCTGGAAGTCCATGGACATCAGTTCTTTCAGGCCCTGCTCGCGGGCATGGGCGACGGCTTCAGCAAAGTCCAGCGCCTCTTCGTGGGTGCGCGCGACGGTCTGGCCGTTGAGCGCACTTCGCAGCGCCTGGGCGCCGTGCTGGCCGACCCAGCGGCCGCCGATGAAACTTTGCAGGATTGGCTCTTGGGCCATGGTTGTCTTCCTCCGGATCGCTACGCAAGGGTGCCGGCTGGTGCCGGTGACCGCCGCGCCGGATGGGCGTTGGCGGTGCATTCTTCATATGAAGAGCAAGGTGGCGGGACGAGCCGCCGGATAAGGTCCGCCAGGGTCCTTGTGGGGTGCTGGCGGTGGAGCATTCGGAGCACGACGCTCCCAGTAGGAGCGGGCCATGGGGCGCTCCTACAGGTTGAGTCCGCAGCTACGGCTCAGAGCTGATCGAAATCCAGCACCACGCTGTCGCTGATCGGATACGCCTGGCAGCTCAGCACGTAGCCTGCCGCCACTTCGTAGTCCTCCAGGGCGAAGTTGCTGTCCATTTCCACTTCGCCGGAGACCACCTTGCACTTGCAGGTCGAGCACACGCCGGCCTTGCAGGAGTAGGGCAGTTCGGCGCCGTGTTCGTTGCCGGCGTCGAGCACGCTGACGCTGTTGCGGGCCAGCTCGAAGGACAGCTCGCGGCCATCGCTGATCACGGTGATCTGGCTCTTCGCGCTGTCGATCGCGGCAGCGGCCTGGCGGGCCTCGCGCTTGCTTTCGCTACCGGCGGCGGCGAACAGCTCGAAGTGGATGCGCTCGGCCGGCATGCCGTTGCCCTTGAGCTGGTCGCGCACGGTCTCGGTCATCGCCTGCGGGCCGCAGATGAAGGCGGCGTCGAGGCTCTTCACGTCGAGCCAGCGGCTGAACAGCTGGCCGCACTTGTCGGCGTCGATACGGCCGTTGTAGAGGTCCACGTCCTGCTGTTCGCGGCTGAACACGAAGATCAGGTTGAGGCGTTGCAGGTAGCGGTTCTTCAGGTCTTCGAGCTGCTCGCGGAACATCGCGGCGTTGCTCGAGCGGTTGCCGTAGAGCAGGGTGACGCGGCTGTTCGGCTCGGTTTCCAGGGTGGTCTTGACGATCGACAGGATCGGCGTGATGCCGCTGCCGGCGGCGACCGCCAGGTAGTCGCCGCGGCGCGCCGGGTCGAGCTGGACGTTGAAATGGCCGGCTGGCGGCATGACTTCCAGGCTGGCGCCGACCTTCAGTACTTCGTTGGCATAGGCGGAGAAACGCCCGCCCGGCACGCGCTTGATCGCCACGCGCAGTTCACCGTCATTGACGCCGCTGCAGATGGAGTAGGAGCGGCGCACTTCCTCGCCGTCGAGCTGGGTGCGCATGACCAGGTGCTGGCCGTGCTGGAAGCGGAAGCTGTCGGTCAGGTCCGCCGGGACGTCGAAGGCGATGGACACGGCGTCGCGGGTTTCCGCGCGCACTTCCTTGATTTTCAGGCTGTGGAACTTGCTCATTGTTCTTCTCCGGCGGCGGCGCCGCTCAGATGCACTTGAAGTAGTCGAACGGTTCGCGGCAGTCGACGCAGCGGTACAGCGCCTTGCAGGCGGTCGAGCCGAACTCGCTGAGCAGCTCGGTGTGCGCGCTGCCGCACTGCGGGCAGCAGACTTCCGGGCTTTCGCCGAGCAGGCTGCGCTTGCTGGTGCTGCCGGCCGGCGGGGCGATGCCGTAGACGCGCAGGGCCTCGCGGCCGCTGTCGCTGATCCAGTCAGTGGTCCAGGCCGGGTTCAGCCGGCGCTCCAGTTGTGGCGCGGCGAAGCCGGCGTGCTCCAGGGCGTGCTGGATGTCCTGCTCGATCACCTCGGTGGCCGGGCAGCCGGAGTAGGTCGGGGTGACCACCACGTGAAGGTGCCCGTCCTGCCAGTCGAGCCCGCGCACGATGCCCAGCTCGACGACGCTGACCACCGGCACTTCCGGGTCCATCACCGCGCCGAGCACGTTCCAGGCATGGCTGAGGTCTTCAGCGGAGCCTGCGCGTGCGCCACGGTCGCTGGTAATCAGCTCACCAGGTCGCATCGGGGTAGGCCCGCTGAAGGAACTGCATCTCGGCCAGGAGGATGCCCAGGTGCTCGGTGTGCACACCGCGACGACCGCTGAGGTAGAAGTTCACCGCAGGTTCAGGCAGCGGCAGGGTGGCGGCGGCGAAGATGTCGGCGACCTTGGCCTTCCACGCGGCGGCGAGTTCTTCCGGGTTCGGCGCGACGCCTTCGGCGAACAGGCGCTGCTCGATCTCGTCGGCATTGCAGAGTTCGACGGTGAAGCGCCATACCTGCGGGATAGCCGCGAGCATGCGCGTATGGCTCTGCTCGGTGCCGTCGCCCAGGCGCTGCATCCACTCGCCGGAGCGGCGCAGGTGGTAGGTGACTTCCTTCAGACCCTTGGCGGCGATGGCGGCGATGCGCTCGTCGCTGGAGGCGCTCAGGGCGTGCAGCACGTGGAAGTGCCAGGCGTCATAGAGGAACTGCTTGGTGATGGTCACGGCGAAGTCGCCGTTGGGCTGCTCCACCAGCAGCAGGTTGCGGAAGGCGCGCTCGTCGCGGCGGAAGGCCAGGGCGTCGGCGTCGCGGCCGTCGTCCAGCAGTTCCACGGCGTACTCGTACCAGTTGCGCGCCTGGCCCACGAGGTCGAGGCCGACGTTCATCAGTGCCAGTTCTTCTTCCAGCGCCGGGGCGTGGCCGCACCATTCGCACAGGCGCTGGCCCTGGATCAGGGCGCTGTCGGCGAGGCGCAGCAGGTATTCGATCTTGTCGTTATACGGATTCATGCACGCGACCTCACATGTGGCCGACTTCGGGCGGCAGCTCGTAGAAGCTGGCGTGGCGGTACACCTTGTCCTGCGACGGATCGAACAGCGGGTCCTTCTCGTCGGGGGAGGAGGCGGTGATCAGTGCGGAGGGCACGACCCACAGGCTCACGCCCTCGTTGCGGCGGGTGTACAGCTCGCGGGCGTTCTCGATGGCCATGGCGGCGTCGGCGGCGTGGACGCTGCCAACGTGCTTGTGGTTCAGGCCGTGCTTGCTGCGCACGAACACTTCAAAAAGGGTCCACTCGGACATGACTTCTCTCTCCTCGCGGCTCAGGCGGCGTCGCGTTTCTGTTGTTGTTTGCGGGCGTAGGCGACCGCGGCTTCGCGGACCCAGGCGCCGTCTTCGATGGCCTTGCGGCGGGTGGCGACGCGCTCGGTGTTGCACGGGCCGTTGCCCTTGAGCACTTCGTAGAATTCTTCCCACTGGATGTCGCCGAAGTCGTAGTGACCGCGCTCCTCGTTCCACTTCAGGTCCGGGTCCGGGGCGGTGCAGCCGAGCAGCTCCAGCTGCGGCACGGTCTGGTCAACGAAGCGCTGGCGCAGCTCGTCGTTGCTTTGGCGCTTGATCTTCCAGGCCATGGACTGGGCGCTGTTGGGTGAGTCGGCGTCGCTCGGGCCGAACATCATCAGGGCTGGCCACCAGAGGCGGTTGATGGCGTCCTGGACCATGTCCTTCTGCGCTTGGTTGCCGTGGCGCATCATGGTCAGGAGGATTTCGTAACCCTGGCGCTGGTGGAAGCTCTCTTCCTTGCAGATGCGGATCATCGCGCGGGAGTAGGGGCCGTAGGAGGTGCGCTGCAGCACGACCTGATTGACGATGGCGGCGCCGTCCACCAGCCAGCCCACCGCGCCCATGTCAGCCCAGTTCAGCGTCGGGTAGTTGAAGATGCTCGAGTACTTGGCCTTGCCCGAATGCAGCTTGGCGATCTCCGCGTCGCGGTCGGCGCCCAGGGTTTCCATGGCGCTGTAGAGGTAGAGGCCATGGCCGGCCTCGTCCTGGATCTTCGCCATCAGCTGCAGCTTGCGCTTCAAGGTTGGTGCGCGGGTCACCCAGTTGCCCTCGGGCAGCATGCCGACGATCTCGGAGTGGGCGTGCTGGGAAATCTGCCGGATCAGCGTCTGGCGGTAGGCGTCGGGCATCCAGTTCTTCGCCTCGATCTTTACCTCGGCATCGATCTTTTCCTGGAAGGCGCGTTCCTCGGGGGACATCTCCTCCAGCGCCTTGATGCGCTTCACGCCGGTCTCAACCAGTTGTGCGTACATGCTGTGTCTCCAGCCTTTTGTCTTGTTCGTGGGACGGCCTTGGCCATGGCTGTATTTTTAAATGATACAGAAATGAATGTCTAACACTAAATGATGTGTCGTAATTGGTTTTGGTATCGCTTTGATGGATTTCCCGGAGGTTCTGCGGGCGATAAGAGACGCATTTGTCGGTATTTACTCCGATAAATGTCGTAATTGTGCGGGTAATGATCTGGAGCTTGCTGCGTTCTGTCGCGGTGCGTTGATGCCCTGGGGATGGAGCTATAAGGCGACGAAGTGATACGTAAATCTATTCTTTTCGTGAATAATTTCTGTGTCGCGCTGAGGGCTTGAAGGGCGGCGTTGCGGCTTGGCGACGGCCTTGCCGGCGGATCGCGGGCGTGGCCCGCTACTACCGGATAGATCTGTGCTCGGATCGGCCCTCACCCTAACCCTCTCCCAGAGGGAGAGGGGACCGTTCGGTGCCGGATGAAACCACAGCGTCAGCCGGCACGATTTGCTCCCTCTCCCTGAGGGAGAGGGCTGGGGTGAGGGGGAAAGCACAAACACGGAACTACCAGGGAAAGACAGTTGCTCCTACAGGTGGGGTCGTCTGCAGGAGCGGGGTGGGTCAGGCTTGGACTATCACGTCGAAGCCGCCGAAGATCATGCGCTGGCCGTCGAAGGGCATATCGCTGAATTCGGTCTTCATCCGTGGGTCTTCCATGAACTGCTTCATGCCCGCGTCACGCACCTCCTTGCTCGGCCAGGTGATCCAGGAGAACACCACGGTTTCGTCCTCCTTGAGCTTCACCGCCATGGGGAAGGAGGTCACCTTGCCCTCGGGCACGTCGTTGCCCCAGCACTCCACGACGCCGAGCGCGCCGTACTCCCGGAACATGGCCGCCGCCTTGCGCGCCACCTTTATGTAGTGTTCGCGCTTGGCGGTGGGTACCGGTACGAGGAAGCCATCGACATAGTTCATCGTTCATCTCCTGCGGGTGGGCGGACGGCCGGATGCCGCCTGCTTTTGAGGAATAGTCGAAGGACGGGATTGAGGATCGACAGGGGCGGGTGGTGGGGCGACGGGCGGTCTTCGCCGCGCGAGGAGGGATGTGGGAGCGCGCAATGAAAAGCCCCGCCGAAGCGGGGCTGTCCGATCATGCCGACACTCAGCCCTTGGGCCGGTTGTCGTACACGTGGCAGGCCTTGCCTTCAGAGCGCTTGAGGCTATGCGAAGGCTGCACCAGCACGCGGGCGCTGACGCCGATATGGGTCTTGATCTGCTTGCCCAGTTCGCTGCCGATGGCCTTCTGCTCGTCTGCCGACAGGCCCTGCAGGTCGTGGCGCAACTCGACGTGGATATCGATGCAGTCGAGGTTGCCGTTGCGGTGCAGATGGATCTCGTAGCACTCGGCGAGCTGCTTGACCTTCAGCACCTGCTCCTCGACCTGGGTCGGGAAGACGTTGACGCCGCGGATGATCAGCATGTCGTCGCTGCGCCCGGTGATCTTGTCGATGCGCCGCATCGGTCGCGCGGTGCCCGGCAGCAGGCGGGTCAGGTCGCGGGTGCGGTAGCGGATCATCGGCAGCGCTTCCTTGGACAGCGAGGTGAACACCAGCTCACCGTATTCACCGTCGGGCAGCACGGCGCCGGTCGCCGGGTCGATGATCTCGGGGTAGAAGTGGTCCTCCCAGACGGTCGGGCCGTCCTTGGTCTCGGCGCACTCCATGGCAACACCCGGGCCCATGATTTCCGAGAGGCCGTAGATGTCCAGGGCGGTGATGCCCATGCGCTCCTCGACCGCGCGGCGCAGCTCGGCGGTCCAGGGTTCGGCGCCGAAGATGCCCAGCCGCAGCTTGAGGCTGTGCGGGTCGACGCCCTGGCGCTCGATCTCATCGGCGATGTTGAGCATGTAGGACGGGGTGACCATGATGATGTCCGGCTGGAAGTCGCGGATCAGCTGGACCTGCTTTTCGGTCTGGCCGCCGGACATCGGGATCACGGTGCAGCCCAGGCGCTCGGCGCCGTAGTGCGCACCCAGGCCGCCGGTGAACAGGCCGTAGCCGTAGGACACATGCACCTTGTCCCCCTTGCGGCCGCCGGCGGCGCGGATGGAGCGGGCGACCACGTTGGCCCAGGTGTCGATGTCGTTCTGCGTGTAGCCGACCACGGTGGGTTTGCCGGTGGTGCCGCTGGAGGCGTGCAGGCGCACGATCTCGTTCTGCGGCACGGCGAACATGCCGTAGGGGTAGTTGTCGCGCAGGTCGTTCTTGCCGGTGAAGGGGAACTTGGCGAGATCGTCCAGGGAGGTCAGGTCGTCCGGGTGTACACCGGCTTCGGCGAAGCGCTTCTGGTACAGCGGGACGTTGTCGTGGGCATGCTTGAGGCTCCAGCGCAGGCGCTCCAGCTGGTGCTGGCGCAGCTCGTCGACACTGGCGGTTTCCATCGGGTCAAGCAGGGCACGTTCGGCATCATGGTACATGTTCATGGGTTCACTCGATTTGTTCTTGTACGCCAGCCCTGGTGAGGGCTGCGAGTGTCATGGGAGCAGCATAGCGCCCCCGTTCGCGGAAGGATTCGAACCCCTGCCAGAGGCTTTGCTCTGCCTGCCAGTCGCTGCACGGAGGCGACTGGCGGTGCGGGGTTCGATCCCGCCGATGGATCAGATTCGCTCGATGATCAGGGCAATGCCCTGGCCGACGCCGATGCACATGGTGCACAGCGCGTAGCGGCCGCCGCGTTCCTCCAGCTCATGCAGGGCGGTGGTGACCAGGCGCGCGCCGCTCATGCCCAGCGGATGGCCGAGGGCGATGGCGCCGCCGTTGGGGTTTACTCGTGCGTCGTCGTCCGCCAGGCCCAGCTCGCGAAGGACCGCTAGGCCCTGGGCGGCGAAGGCTTCGTTCAGCTCGATCACGTCCATGTCGTTCAGCGAGAGGCCGGCCAGTTCCAGCACCTTACGGGTCGCCGGTACCGGGCCGATGCCCATGATCCGCGGCTCGACGCCAGCGGTGGCCATGGCCACCACGCGGGCGCGGGCCTTCAGGCCGTGGCGTGCGGCGGCAGCCGGGGTCGCCATCAGCAGGGCGCAGGCGCCGTCGTTGACGCCTGAGGCGTTGCCGGCGGTGACGCTGCCGTTTTCTCGGAACGGCGTGCCGAGCTTGGCCAATTGCTCCAGGGTGGTGTCGCCGCGCGGGTGTTCATCCTGCTCGACGACCTTGGCCGGGCCTTTGCGCTGCGGGATTTCCACCGGGACGATTTCCTTCGCCAGGCGGCCATTGGCCTGGGCGGCGGCGGCCTTGTGCTGGCTGCGCAGGGCGAAGGCATCCTGGTCGGCGCGGCTGATGTTGAACTGCTCGGCGACGTTCTCTGCCGTCTCGGGCATGGAGTCGATGCCGAACTGCTGCTCCATCAGTTTGTTGACGAAGCGCCAGCCGATGGTGGTGTCGAAGATTTCCGCGCTGCGGCCGAAAGCCTGCTCGGACTTGCCCATCACGAACGGCGCGCGGGACATGGATTCCACGCCGCCGGCCAGCATCAGGCCGGCTTCATTGCAGCGCAGGGCACGCGCGGCGCTGCCCACCGCATCGAGCCCCGAGCCGCACAGACGGTTGAGCGTGGTGCCAGGCACGCTCACCGGCAGGCCGGCCAGCAGCGAGGCCATGTGAGCGACGTTGCGGTTGTCCTCGCCGGCCTGGTTGGCGCAGCCGAAGATCATGTCGTCGATAGCGCTCCAGTCCAGCTCCGGGTGACGCTGCATCAGGGCCTTCATCGGGATCGCCGCGAGGTCGTCGGCGCGCACGCCGGACAGGGCGCCGGCGTAGCGGCCGATGGGCGTGCGCACGGCGTCGATGATCAGGGCGTCGGTCATATCGCTCATTCGGAGGTCTCCTGCGCCAGCACGGTGCCGCGCACTTTGTAGGATTTGCCGTGGAACAGGGCGATCAGCTGGCCCTGGGAATTCTCGATGCGCACGTCGTAGTTGCCGGTGCGGCCGCTGCGGCTTTGCTCGAAGGCGCTGGCGATCAGCTCGTCGCCTTCGCGGGCTGGTGCCACGTAATCGATGCTGCAGCCAATGGCGACGGTGGCGTCGTTGTAGCTGTTGCAGGCGAAAGCGAAGGCCGAGTCGGCGAGGGCGAACAGGTAGCCGCCGTGGCAGGTGCCGTGGCCCTGGATCATGTCCTCGCGCACGCGCATCGACAGCCTGGCGCTGCCCGGGCCGGCATCCAGCAACTGGATGCCCATGCGGCGGGTGGCCTGGTCGCGCTCGTACATGGCTTCCGCGCAGTCGCGGGCCAGCTGGGTGGCGTCAGTCATGGAAACTTCTTCCTTCAGCGTTCAGGCGGCGCAGCAGCAGGGACGGGCGATAACGGTCCTCGCCGTAGGCGGCCTGCAGGTTGTCCAGCACGCGCAGCACGTTACCGATGCCGATCTGCGCGGCCCAGGCCAGCGGGCCCTGCGGGTAGTTCACCCCGGCACGCATGGCGAGGTCGATATCGCTGGCGCTGCCCACGCCTTGCAGCACCGCGTCGGCGCCTTCGTTGGCGAGCATGGCGACGGTGCGCAGCACGGCGAGGCCGGGTGTATCGCTCAGGCGGCTGGCGACGATGCCGGCCTTGGCGAGCAGGGCGACGACCTGATCCAGTGCTGCGGGCGTGGTGTCTGCCGAGGCGGAAACGCCCAGTCGCGCAGCCTTGCTGTAGTCCAGGGCGAGGTCGATCAGCACCAGGTTGCGCAGGCCGTCTTCCCCGGCGCGTTGGCTGGCGAGGCGGCCGTCGGACAGCGCCACGACTGCGTCGCCCACACGCAGCAGGCCGCTGCCGGCGCGCTGGGTGATCGCAATGCCGGCGTCTTCCAGGCGCTGCGCCAGCGGTTGGGCGACGCCCAGGTCGCCTTCCAGTACGCAGGAAGGGACGCTGGCGCTGCTGCTCAGACTCACCGGCTGCGGGCGCTCGGCGCCTTCGGCGTAGTCGTAGAAGCCCCGGCCACTCTTGCGGCCGAGGCGGCCGGCGTCCACCAGCTCCTTCTGGATCAGCGAGGGCTGGAAGCGGAAGTCGCCGTAGTAGGCGGCGAACACCGAGCAGGTGACGGCGTAGTTGATGTCATGGCCGATCAGGTCGGTCAGCTCGAAGGCGCCCATGCGGAAGCCGCCAGCGTCGCGCATCAATGCGTCCAGCGTGGCGCAGTCGGCGGCGCCCTCCTGCAGCAGGCGCAGGCTTTCGGCATAGAAGGGGCGCGCCACGCGGTTGACGATGAAGCCCGGTGTGGATTGGGTGTGAACCGGCTTCTTGCCCCAGGCCAGCGAGGTGGCATACAGGCTGTCAGCCAGCGCTGGATCGGTGGCGAGGCCGGAGACGATCTCCACCAGCGCCATCAGCGGTGCCGGGTTGAAGAAGTGCATGCCGACCACTTGCTGCGGGCGCTTGAGGCCGGCAGCCAGGCTGGTGATGGACAGCGAAGAGGTGTTGCTGGCGAGGATGCAGTCCTCGGGGCAAAGCGCTTCCAACTGCAGGAACAGGTCGCGCTTGACCTCCAGGTTTTCGACGATGGCCTCGATCACCAGCTTCGAATCGGCCAGCGCCTCAATGGCTTCCACCGGTTGCAGGCGGGCCATGATGGCGCTGCGGGCATCAGCGTCGAGCTTGCCTTTTTCTACCAGGCGGCCGAACTGGCGGTCGATGCCGTCAATGGCCTGGGCGGCGGCGCCGGGCCGGTTGTCGTAGAGCTTTACCGGGTGGCCGGCTTGCGCAGCGACCTGGGCGATGCCCGCGCCCATGGCGCCGGCACCGATCACTGCGACTTTTGCGTCTTTCGAAAGTGCGCTCATCGATCAGCGGCCCTTGAAGCTGGGGGTGCGTTTTTCCATGAAGGCAGACACACCCTCGCGGTAGTCCTCGCTGCGGCCGGCGAGACGCTGCAGGTCGCGTTCCAGCTCCAGTTGCTCGTCGAAGCTGTTGTTCAGGCTGGCGTTCAGGCTGCGCTTGATCAGCGCCAGGCCGTAGGTCGGCTGGGTAGCCAGGTGGCGAGCGAGCTTGAGGGCTTCCTCGCGCAGGCTGGCTTCATCCACCACCTGGTAGATCAGGCCCCATTGCTCGGCCTGTTCGGCGGTCAGGCGATTGCCCAGCAGTGCGAGCGCCTTGGCGCGGGCCATGCCGACCAGGCGCGGCAGCGTCCAGGTGCCGCCGGAATCGGGGATCAGGCCGATCTTGCAGAAGGCCTGGATGAAGCTGGCCGAGCGCGCCGCCAGCACTAGGTCGCAGGCCAGCGGGATGTTCGCGCCGGCACCGGCGGCCACGCCGTTGACGGCGCAGATGACTGGCAGCGGCAGGTCGCGCAGGGTGCGGATCAGCGGGTTGTAGAACTGTTCGATGGACTGGCCGAGGTCCGGCGCTTCGGCGCCGGGGGCGACGTTGCGGTCGGACAGGTCCTGACCTGCGCAGAAGCCGCGGCCTTCGCCGGTCAGCAGCAGGACGCGGGCGTCCGGGTTCTGCCGAACCTGCTTGAGCGCCTCGCGCACTTCGCCATGCATGGCGGCGTTGAAGCTGTTGAGCTGCTCCGGGCGGTTCAGGCTGAGGAGGGCGACGCCGTCCTCGATGGAAAACAGGATGTGCTCGAAGTTCATGGGCGTGCTCGCTCCATCAAAGGGCAGACAATGGGCAGAAAGGGGTGGCGCTCAGCGACCTTCGTAGGCCGGCTGGCGTTTTTCCTGGAAGGCGCGGATGCCTTCGTCGCGGTCGGCGGTGCCAGCCAGCAGGGTGAAGGCGTGACGTTCGAAGCGCAGACCGCTGGCCAGGTCGGTGTCTTGCGCCTTGAGCAGCGCTTCCTTGGCCAGGCGCACGGCCAGCGGTGCCTTGGCGGCGATGCTGCGGGCGATCTGCAGGGCGCGCTCCACGGAGAATTCGGGTTGGGTGACTTCGCTGACCAGGCCGGCGCGCTGGGCGTGGCGGGCGTCGATGGCTTCGCCGGTGAGTACCATCTGCATCGCCAGCGGCTTGCCCACGGCGCGCAGCAGGCGTTGGGTGCCGCCGGCTCCGGGCATGATGCCGAGGTTGATTTCCGGCTGGCCGAAGCGGGCGTCTTCGCCGGCAACGAGGATGTCGGCGTGCATCGCCAGCTCGCAGCCGCCGCCCAGGGCGAAGCCGTTGACGGCGGCGATCAGTGGCTTGGAGAAGGCGGCGATGCGCTGCCAGTAGCCGACGCGCGGGTCATTGAGGATGCCGACCAGGTCGCGCTCGGCCATTTCCTTGACATCGGCGCCGGCGGCGAAGGCCTTGCGGCTGCCGGTCAGCACCACGGCGCGGGTTTCGCTGTCCTGCTCGGCGGCGTCGAGTTCGGCGGCCAGTTCGCCGAGCAGTTCGGTGTTCAGTGCGTTGAGCGCCTCGGGGCGCTGCAGGGTGATCAGGCGAACGCCCGCTTCAGGCATCTGAACGTCAAGGGTGCGAGGCATGACATCGTCCTCAGGCTGCACGCACGGCTTCGTGGCCGGCTGTATTGGAATTATTGGAGGCAGGCGTTGCCCGTCTCCGGCCTTCTCGCAGTATAGGCCTAAATCGATACGGAAAAACAACTACAAAAGTTTAATCGCGTGTCTAAAGTATTTCTGTCGGTGCCGCCGAGTGGGCAGGCGGGTGGCTGGGGAATGCCTTTCATGCAGCGTGTTTACTGGTTCTACAAGCCTTTTCGTTGTCCTGCAAACGTCATCCGGAAGTGATACGTAAGATTTAGATTGGAGGTACTTGTCTTGATGTGATACAAAACTTGCAAAAGAACAAATCGCTTTGTGCGGTGATGCCGGAGCGCCGGCAGCGCCGCAGGAGAACCCGATGCCCTGCTACAGCCTTGAAGGCGTGCGCCCGGTCGTTCATCCGACCGCCTATGTCCATCCCACCGCCGTGCTGATCGGCGACGTCATCGTCGGCCCCGGCTGCTATGTCGGCCCGCTGGCGGCGTTGCGCGGCGACTTCGGGCGGATCGTCCTCGAAGAGGGCGCGAACCTTCAGGACACCTGCGTCATGCACGGGTTCCCGGACAGCGACACCGTCGTTGAGCGCAACGGCCACATCGGTCATGGCGCGGTGTTGCACGGCTGCCGTATCGGCGAGGATGCCCTGGTGGGGATGAATGCCGTGGTGATGGATTACGCGCAGATCGGCGCGCGCTCCATCGTTTCGGCCGCCGCCTTCGTCAAGGCCAAGTTCGATTGCCCGCCGCAAAGCCTGGTGATGGGCGCGCCGGCCAGCGTCAAGCGCAGCCTGAGCGACGAAGAGATCGCCTGGAAGCGCCGCGGCACCGAGGAATACCAGGCCCTGGCCAAGCGCTGCATCGATAGCCTGGTGGAGTGCCAGCCTCTGGCGGAAATAGAAGAAGCGCGTCCGCGCCTGGGTGATTCCGGTTTCCGGCCCAAGGCCGAGGCAGGCGTAGGGAAGGGCGCATGAGTACTGGGGTTCGCTCCAATGGCCAGGCGGTGCGGCGGGCAGGTATAGTCGCCGCTCCTTCGACTGCGCAACGTGCCATGACCGCTCTAGCACCGCTGAATCAGCTGATCAATCGCTTCCAGGAGCAGACGCCGATCCGCGCCAGCTCGCTGATCATCACCCTCTATGGCGATGCCATCGAACCCCACGGCGGCACCGTCTGGCTGGGCAGCCTGATCAATCTGCTGGAACCCTTCGGTATCAACGAGCGGCTGATCCGGACCTCGATCTTCCGCCTGACCAAGGAAGACTGGCTGACTGCCGAGAAGGTCGGCCGGCGCAGCTACTACAGCCTGACCGGCACCGGCCGGCGGCGTTTCGAGAAGGCCTTCAAGCGCGTCTACAGCTCCAGCCTGCCGGCCTGGGATGGTTCCTGGACCCTGGTGATGCTCTCGCAGATCGCCGCCGACAAGCGCAAGCAGGTGCGCGAGGAGCTGGAATGGCAAGGCTTCGGCGCGCTCTCGCCGACCGTCATGGCCTGCCCGCGGGCCGACCGCAGCGATGTCATGGCGACCCTGCAGGACCTCGACGTGGCCGATGACTGCATCGTCTTCGAAACCCGCGCCCAGGACGTGCTGGCCTCCCGCGCCATGCGCATGCAGGTGCGCGAGAGCTGGAAGATCGACGAACTCGGTGAGCACTACAGCGAATTCATCCAGCTGTTCCGCCCGCTCTGGCAAGCGCTGCGCGAGCAGGACCAGCTGCGTCCGGAAGACTGCTTCCTGGCGCGCACCCTGTTGATCCACGAATACCGCCGGCTGCTCCTGCGTGACCCACAACTGCCCGACGAACTGCTGCCGGGGGATTGGGAAGGGCGCGCGGCGCGGCAGCTGTGCCGCAACATCTACCGACTGATCCACGCCAAGGCCGAAGACTGGCTGAACCGCAACCTGGAGACCGCCGACGGCCCGCTACCGGACGTCGGCGAGAGCTTCTACAAGCGCTTCGGCGGATTGAACTGACAGGAGTTGGCGTGAAAAATGCCTCTCGCTTTGCAACGCTGCGGTTGCAGGGCGGGGACAGCGCGGTGCGACTTTCGTTATAGAAGGCGGCCGCGAACGATGACGACAGGCCCTGGAGGCCGTCGCTGAATAACAACAAACAATGCGTGTGAGGCTTTGCAGGTCATGAATTCTTCATCGACATTGAGGGATGACGCTTTCGAGGCGTGGCTGGGACAGGTCAACCGGGCGTGCGGTCGTTTCGATGCGCGCACCCTCGGCCCCCAGTTCCATGGACGGTTGCGCGAATACCAGGGCGGTGCGATCAAGCTTTCCGTGGTCGACATGGCCCAGGTGCACCTGTACCGGACCAGCAAGGAAGTCGGCACCAGCGCCGGCGGGCACTATTACGCGGTGTTCCAGCTCGAAGGGCGCTCGCGCCTGGAGCAGGGCGACAACCGCGTGGAACTGTCGCGCGGCGACATCAGCCTGATCGACGCCAGCCGGCCCAGTGACATGACCTACCTGGAGGAATCCCGGCAGCTCTCGCTGATCCTGCCGCGCCAGGTGATCGAGCGTGGCTTGCGCATGTCGGAAGTGACCTGTGCGTCGAAGATCCCGGCCAGCTCGCCGATCGCCGTGCTCGCCAACCGCCTGATCGTCGAGACCAGCCAGCAGGAAAGCCTCGGCATGCTGGAAAGCGAGGCGACCCTGGATGCCCTGGTGACGCTGCTGCGCCCCGCGCTGGCCAGCCAGGACGCCGAGCAGGACAACCACGAGCGCATGTTCCGCAAGGCCACGGCCTTCATCGACCAGCACATCGGCGCCGAAGAACTCTGCCCCGAGCTGATCGCCCGTGAGGTGGGCATCTCGGTGCGCGGCCTGTACCGCATGTTTGCCAAGAAAGGCCTGGTGGTGGCGCAGTACATCAAGAACCGCCGCCTGGACTTCTGC
This sequence comes from Pseudomonas sp. PDM17, assembly GCF_014851985.1. Classification (NCBI taxonomy): domain Bacteria; kingdom Pseudomonadati; phylum Pseudomonadota; class Gammaproteobacteria; order Pseudomonadales; family Pseudomonadaceae; genus Pseudomonas; species Pseudomonas sp. PDM17. The sequence continues at coordinate 877,399 of NZ_JACVAT010000002.1, read as the reverse complement.
GCCGAGACCCTGCGCAACGCCCAGTTCGAGCAGAAGCTGTCGGCGCTCGGTTATGCCTGGGGCTTCTCCGATTCGAGCTACTTCTCCACGGCCTTCAAGGGCCGCTTCGGGGTGTCGCCGGGCGAGTATCGCAAGCGCTACGCGAATTGACTCGGGTGGTGGACGGCGATACCCGGCGGTCTTGTGCCGCCTATTGTTGGGTATCGCTACGCTCCACGCCATCCTACGTAAACGCCCGCTTGCACCACCGTCCCCCGACTGAACCCTTGTAGGATGGGTGGAGCGCAGCGATACCCATGCTGCCTGTTGCCGGCTCCTACGCCAGGCGGGTTCGCGAGCAAGCTCGCTCCTACAGGCCCCTGGTTACGCAGCAGCCGCTCTTCGTAGGAGCGAGCTTGCTCGCGAACGCTTTCCCGCCATGACCCTCGTCAGCTGAGCGCCATCCTGGCACTCCCGCCAACACGTCTGGCACAGAGGAAAAGACCCTCCCCGACGCCGCTGGCAACAATCACCTTCGATGACGCGCGCCATCCGGCCGCAAGCTGTACTCGAAGGTGATTTCCCGATGTCCCGCAACAAGCTCCGACTCCGCGCCCTCGGCCTGCTGCTGGCCGGCGCGCTGCTGCAACCGGTCCTGGCGTTCGCCGGTGACTGCCCGGCCAGCGACGCCCAGAAGGGCGAAACCGTCTTCGCCCGTGACTGCTCGATCTGCCACACCGCCAAGGCCGACGGCCCCGGCATGATGGGCCCCAACCTGCATGGCGTAGTCGGCCGCATGGCCGGATCACTCGCCGGCTTCAGCTATTCCCAGGCGATGAAAGGCAAGGGCGCGGCCTGGTCGCGTGACAACCTCGACGCCTTCGTCAGCCAGCCCCAGGCCGCCGTGCCCGGAACCTACATGCCCTTCGCAGGCCTGGCCGATGCGGCCGAGCGGCGGGCACTCACCTGCTGGCTGAGCCAGCAGCACTGATCAATCAGGAGAGACCATGAACGTCACACAGACCCTGCCTCAGGTCACTGCCTTCCTGGCACGCAAGCATGGCTGCTTCATCGACGGCGCCTGGGTGGTGCCCGAGGGCGCCCGCACCGACGTGCTGAACCCGGCCACCGGCGAGGCGATCTCCAGCGTTGCCGATATCGATACCGATCTGCTCGACCGCGCCGTGAAATCTGCCCAGGCGGCCTACAAGTCCCGCGTCTGGGCTGACCTGCGCCCGGCCGACCGCGAGCGCATCCTGCTGCGCTTCGCCGACCTGGTGGAAGCCAACGGCGAGGAACTGGCCCAGCTGGAAACCCTCAGCCAGGGCAAGTCGATCAACATCTCGCGGATGCTGGATGTCGGCGCCACCGTCGAATTCATGCGCTACATGGCCGGCTGGGCGACCAAGATCGAAGGCCAGTCGCTGAACGTCTCTATCCCGCTGCCGCCCGGCGCCAAGTTCACCGCCTATACCCGCCGCGAGCCGCTGGGCGTGGTGGCCGGCATCGTGCCGTGGAACTTCCCGCTGATGATCGCCGTGTGGAAGCTGATCCCGGCGCTCGCCACCGGCAACAGCGTGGTGATCAAGCCCGCTTCGGAAACCCCGCTGACCGCCCTGCGCCTGGCCGAACTTGCCTTTGAGGCCGGTGTACCGGCTGGCGTGTTCAACCTGGTGACCGGCGACGGCCCGCGCATCGGTGGCGGCCTGGCCAGCCACAAGCTGGTCAACAAGGTTTCCTTCACCGGCTCCACCGCGGTGGGTCGCAGCGTCGGACTGGCTGCCGTGCAGAACATGACCCGCTTCGCCCTGGAGCTGGGCGGCAAGAACCCGATGATCGTCCTCGCCGATGCCAACATCGACAACGCCGTACAGGGCGCGCTGCTCGGCGGCCTGCTGAACAACGGCCAGGTCTGCGCCGCGGCTTCGCGCTTCTACGTGCACCGTTCGCGCTACGACGAGTTCGTCGAAAAGCTGGCCGCCGCCGTGGCCGGCATGAGCCTGGGCGAGGGCATGGACCCGACTGCGCAGATCAACCCGCTGGTGTCCGCCAAGCAGCAGCGCAGCGTACTCGACCACATTGCCCGTGCCGGCGAGCAGGGCGCGCGCATCGTCTGTGGTGGCGAGCAGGTTGGTGGAAGTGGTTTCTACGTGCAGCCCACCGTGCTGGCCGACGTGACCATGCAGATGGCCGTGGCCCGCGACGAAGTATTCGGCCCGGTGCTGGCGGTCCTGCCGTTCGACGAGGACGAGCAGGCCATCGCGATGGCCAACGACAGCGAGTACGGCCTGGGCGCGAGCCTGTGGACCAACGACCTGTCCAAGGCGATGAACATGGTCCCGCGCATCGAGTCCGGCACTGTGTGGGTCAACGCTCACGTGCTGCTCGACCCGAGCATGCCTTTCGGCGGCGTCAAGCAGTCGGGCATGGGCCGCGAGTTCGGCCGCGCCGTGGTCGAGGCCTATACCGAGATCAAGTCGGTGTGCATCGCGCACTGATTGATAGTGAGAGCAACACCCTCGTTTAGCAGCGGGCCTTCGGGCCCGTTTTTTTGCGCAGGATTTTTTTGGGGGGGAACCTGTAGGAGCGAGCTTGCTCGCGAACCGCCCAGCCACAGCGGAACAGGGAGTGGCGATCGGTAGGATGGTGTGTAGCGCAGCGATACCCATCAAATCCCTGCTCCATCAGCATGGGTATCGCTGCGCTCCACCCATCCTACGCAGAGCGCGATGAAGCGTAGGGCGCATAACCTGGAACAGGTTATCCGCCAGCTGCACGGCGGATAACGCTGGCGCGTTATGCGTCCTACGGACTGAGCGATGGCGTCAGTGGGCCGGCAGAATCCGTCCACGGCACTCGCCGAAGCCGATGGAGGCATGGCCCTCGCGGCGGCAGCGGGCGCGCAGAATGATCTCGTCGCCGTCCTCGAGGAAGCGCCGCTCCTCGCCATTGGCCAGCACCACCGGCTGTTTGCCACCGCCAGTGAGCTCCAGCAGGCTGCCGAAGCTGTCCGGGGTTTCCCCGGAGAGGGTGCCGGAGCCGAACAGGTCGCCCGCCTGGAGGCGGCAGCCGTTGACGCTGTGGTGCGCCACCATCTGCGCGACGGTCCAGTACATGTTCAGCGTGTTGCTCAGGGTGATGCGCTCCGGGGCCTGGTGTTCGCGGCGCATGCGCGCGGTGTGCAGCAGGACTTCCAGCTCTATATCCAGTGCGCCGCGCTGCTGGTCGCCTTCGTCGTAAAGGTACGGCAGCGGCTGCGGGTCGCCTTCCGGGCGGGCCGGCTGGGCGACGCGGAAAGGCTCCAGCGCCTCGGCGGTGACCACCCAGGGCGACACCGTGGTGGCGAAGCTTTTCGACAGGAACGGCCCCAGCGGCTGGTATTCCCAGGCCTGCATGTCACGCGCGGACCAGTCGTTGAGCAGGCAGAAGCCGGCGATATGCCCGGAGGCGGCATTGATCGGGATGGCCTTGCCCTGGTCATTGCCCTGGCCGATCCAGATGCCCAGCTCCAGCTCCAGGTCCATCCGCGCGCAGGGGCCGAACACCGGCACGTCGAGGCCGGCGGGCAGGGTCTGGCCGTTGGGGCGGCGCACCTCGGTGCCGGACGGCACGATGGTGGACGCGCGGCCGTGGTAGCCGATGGGCACGTACTTGTAGTTGGGCAACAGCGGGTTGTCCGGACGGAACAGCTTGCCAACGTTCTGCGCGTGGTGGATGCCGACGTAGAAGTCGGTGTAGTCGCCCACCTTGGCCGGCAGGTGCATGCGGCACGCAGCCTGCGGCTTGAGCAGCGCGGCGCCCAGGTGCTCCATGCGCTTCTGTTCGCCGCTGCCTTCGCTGAGCAAATGGATCAGCGCGTCGCGCAGGGTGCGGCGCGCCGTAGGGCCTGCGGCGAAGAAGGCGTTCAGGCTGTCGCCGCTGGCGACCAGCGCGGCCTGGTGCGCGGCGCCGTGGAAGAGTCCGCTCTCGCAGGCGGTCTTCAGGTCGAAGATGTAGTCGCCGATGGCGACGCCGCCACGGGGCGAGTCGCCTGGCGGGCTGAACACGCCCAGCGGCAGGTTCTGCAGGGGGAAGTCCGGGTGGCCGTTGGCCGATTCGATCCAGCTTTGTGCGTTGTGGGCGGCGCTCATGTTACTGCTCCTGGGAAGGGTCGAAGGTCTTCTGCATGCCGCTCCAGCAGCTGTCGTAGTCACGCTGCAACTGCGGGCAGTCGAGGGCGAAGCGGCTGGGGCGCAGCACGCGGCCGGTCTCGAACATGAAGGCCATGGTCTTGTCGATCTTGTGGGGTTTGAGGTTGGCGGCAATCGCCTGCACGGTGGTGGCGTTGTCCGGGCCGTGGGCGCTCATGCAGTTGTGCAGTGAGGCGCCGCCGGGGACGAAACCGTCAGCCTTGGCGTCGTACACGCCCTGGATCAGGCCCATGAATTCGTTCATCAGGTTGCGGTGGAACCATGGCGGACGGAAGGTGCTTTCGGCCACCATCCAGCGCGGCGGGAAGATCACGAAATCCATGTTGGCCATGCCGTGGGTATCGCTGGGCGAGGTCAGTACGGTGAAGATGGAAGGGTCCGGGTGGTCGTAGCTGATCGAGCCGATGGTGTTGAAGCGGCGCAGATCGTATTTATACGGCACGTTGTTGCCGTGCCAGGCGACCACGTCCAGCGGCGAGTGGTCGAGCTGGGTGGCCCAGAGTTCGCCGAGGAACTTCTGCACCAGTTGCACCGGGCCTTCCACGTCCTCGTAGTGCGCCACCGGGGCAAGGAAGTCGCGGGCGTTGGCCAGGCCATTGCTGCCGATGGGGCCGAGGTCGGGCAGGCGCAGCGCGGCGCCGTGGTTTTCCGCTACATAGCCGGCGGCCCCGGCTTCCAGCAGTTCGACGCGAAGGCGCATGCCACGGGGGATCACGGCGATCTCCAGCGGCTCCAGCTCCAGCACGCCCAGCTCGGTGACCAGGCGCAGGCGGCCGGCCTGGGGCACGATCAGCAGCTCGCCGTCGGCATTGAAGAACACCCGGCGCATGGAGATGTTGGCGCGGTAGGCGTACAGGCTGACGCCGCTGCAGGCCTCGGCGTCGGCGTTGGCGGCCATGCATAGCAGGCCGTCGACGAAGTCGGTAGGCTCCTCGGGCGTCGCGAAGCTGTTCCAGCGCAGGCGGTTGGGCGTGACGGGGCCGAGGGCGGTGCCGGTGATCTGCCGCTCCAGGCGCTCGAAGCGCGGGTGCGCGGCGGACGGCCGGATGCGGTACATCCAGGTGCGCCGGGCCTCACTGCGCGGGACGGTGAAGGCGGTGCCGGAGAACTGCTCGGCGTAGAGCCCCAGCGGCACCTGCTGCGGCGAGTTCATGCCTACGGGCAGGGCGCCCGGCAGGGCCTCGCTGGCGAATTCGTTGCCGAACCCGGATTGGTAGGCAGGAGAGGCGGTCATGGTGGTTTCACTCTTTTTATCGTAATTGAATTACGATTAACGTAATTTCGTGACGGCGGGCCGTCAAGTCCGTCTGGGAGTTCCTTTAAGTTGAAGACCATGAACGACGCAGAAGACTCCGTCCCGACGAAGGGCGCAAAGGTGCAATCCGCCGAGGTGGGCACGCAGATCCTCAAGGCCCTGGCGGACCTTGCGCCGAGCACTTCGCTCAAGCATCTGGGCGAGTACCTGGACATGCCGGCGGCCAAGGTCCACCGCTATCTGCAGGCGCTGATCGCCAGCGGCTTCGCCGAGCAAGACCCGCTGACCAACCATTACGGCCTGGGACGCGAGGCGTTGTACGTCGGCCTGGCGGCGATCCGCCGGTTGGACGTGGTGAAGGTTGCGAGCCCGGTGCTGGCCGAGTTGCGCGATGTGCTGGGGCAGACCTGCTTCCTCGCCATCTGGGGCAGCCACGGGCCGACCGTTGTACAGGTTGAGCCGGCCCAGGGCATGGTCACGCTGGTGACCCAGGTCGGCTCGGTGCTGCCGCTGCACGGTTCGTCCACCGGGCTCGTATTCGCGGCCTACAAGGATGGGCTGGAGGAGGGCGCTGATTTGGCGGTGCTGGAGGGCATTCGCAGTGAGGGCCTGCATGCCATCCACGGCCTGCTGATGCCGGGGGTGAATGCGCTGTCGGTGCCGCTGTTCAAGACCGGCCGCGAACTGGCCGGGGTGATTACCGTGGTCGGTTCGCAGGCAAGCTTTGCCGCCGAAGCTCATGGCGAGGCGGCGCGGACCCTGCTGGAGATGGCGCGGGAAGTCAGTTTGCGGATGGGCGGAGAGGTTTGACGGCGCGCTGTCACTCCTGCTCCATCCCCGCCCAGTCCGTCCCGTTCACCAGCACATCGCCCAGCGCCTGCGCGGCACTGGAAAGCTTGTGCTCCGCCAGGCAGAACAGCCCCACCCGGCGCTCGATGCGCGGTTCGTCGAGCGCCACGCAACGCGCGCCCAGCTCTTCCATCTGCTGCCGGCACAGGCGCGGCACGGCGCTGACGCCCAGCCCTTCGGCCACCATCCGGCCCACCGTGACTAACTGGTGGCTTTCGAACGCCACCGGCAGTCGCCCCTGCAACTGCTCTTCGAGCAGCAGACGCACGGCCGATGGACGTTGCAGGGTAATGAAATGGTCTGCCAGCAACTGCTCCCAGGTGATCCGGGATTCGTTTGCCAGCGCTGAGTCCGCGGGCAGCACGGCAACGAAACGGTCGGTGTAGAAAGGCGTGAAAGTCAGCCCGTCGAGGCTGTCCGGCTCCAGGGCGATGCCCAGCTCCACCCGATGGTTGCGCACCATCTCCAGCACCTGCTCGTTGATCACGTCGTGTACCGCCACGTTCACCTTCGGGTGGCGGTCGCGAAAGGTGCGCAGCACGGCGGGTAACAGGTTGCCGGCGAAGGAGGGCATGGCGGCGATGGAGACCCTGCCCAGCTGCAGGGTGAAGTGCTGGTGCATCACTTCCTCGGCGTTGTCCCAGTCCGCCAGCAGCCGGCGCGCCAGGGGCAGCAGCGTTTCGCCCTCCGGTGTGAGCGCCACGCTGCGGGTAGTACGCACCAGCAACTGGCCGCCCAGGGACTCTTCCAGGCTCTTGATCGCCAGGCTCAGCGCCGGCTGCGACAGGTGCAAGCGCTCGCAGGCCTGGGCGAAGCTCAGGCTCTGGGCGACGGCGAGGAAGGCGCGCAGTTGCTTCACAGTCATATTGATAAGCAAACCATATCAATCAATTGGAAAAACAAACTTAACAAATCAGTCGCTGCCGGTGAAGCTGCAGACGCTCTCTGACCGATGGGTCGGACATTCCAAATACAAGAGGCAGCAGCAACATGGCAGGACTCGACAAGCGTGTAGGCAGTTACGAGGAAGCCCTTGCCGGGCTCACCGACGACATGACGGTACTGGCGGGCGGCTTCGGCATCTGCGGCATCCCGGAAAACCTCATCGCGCACATCCGCAAGCTGGGCGTGAAGGGCCTGACCGTGGTCTCCAACAACTGTGGCATCGACGGCTTCGGCCTCGGCGTGCTGCTGGAGGACCGCCAGATCCGCAAGATGATCGCGTCCTACGTTGGCGAGAACGCGCTGTTCGAGCAGCAGCTGCTGTCCGGTGAGCTGGAGGTCGAACTGACCCCGCAGGGCACCCTGGCGGAAAAACTCCGTGCTGGCGGCGCCGGCATCCCGGCCTTCTTCACCGCCACCGGCTACGGCACCCCGGTCGCCGACGGCAAGGAAGTGCGCGAGTTCGACGGCCGCCACTACGTGATGGAGCGCGCCATCACCGGCGACTTCGCCATCGTCAAGGGCTGGAAGGCCGACCACTATGGCAACGTCATCTACCGCCACACCGCGCAGAACTTCAATCCGGTAGTCGCCACCGCAGGCCGCATCACGGTCGTCGAGGTGGAGGAGATCGTCGAGCCGGGTGAACTGGACCCGACCCAGATCCACACCCCCGGCATCTACGTCGACCGCATCATCCAAGGCACCTTCGAGAAGCGCATCGAGAAGCGCACCGTTCGTTCCTGAGCCCACCGGACAAGAGAGACAAGAAGATGGCATTGACCCGCGAACAGATGGCTCAGCGCGTGGCGCGCGAGCTGCAGGACGGCTTCTACGTGAACCTGGGCATCGGCATCCCGACCCTGGTCGCCAACTACGTGCCCGAGGGCATGGAAGTGATGCTGCAATCGGAGAACGGCCTGCTCGGCATGGGCGCGTTCCCCACCGAAGACACGGTCGACGCCGACATGATCAACGCCGGCAAGCAGACCGTGACCGCCGTGAAGGGCGCGTCGATTTTCTCCTCTGCCGAATCTTTCGCGATGATCCGTGGCGGTCACGTCGACCTCACCGTGCTCGGTGCCTTCGAGGTGGACGTGCAGGGCAACATCGCCTCCTGGATGATCCCCGGCAAGCTGGTGAAGGGCATGGGCGGCGCCATGGACCTGGTGGCCGGCGCGGACAACATCATCGTGACCATGACCCACGCTTCCAAGGACGGCGAGTCCAAGCTGCTCGACCGCTGCTCGCTGCCGCTGACCGGCGCCGGCTGCATCCGCAAGGTACTGACCGACCTGGCCTACCTGGAAATCGAGAACGGTGCCTTCATCCTGCGCGAGACCGCGCCGGGAGTGACTGTCGAAGAGATCGCCGAGAAGACCGCCGGCCGCCTCATTGTGCCGGACGATGTGAAGGAAATGACCTTCTGATCCCCTGTGTAGGAGCGGGCCATGCCCGCGATTCGCGCGCATGGCGCGCTCCTACAGGTAAAGCCAGCTTCGGAGTTCCCAGATGCAAGACGTAGTTATTGTCGCCGCCACCCGCACCGCCATCGGCGCCTTCCAGGGCAGCCTGGCGAACATTCCCGCCCATGAACTGGGCAGTCTGGTCATCCGCTCGCTGCTCGAACGCAGCGGCGTGAAGCCGGACCAGATCGACGAAGTCATCCTCGGCCAGGTGCTCACCGCCGGCGCCGGGCAGAACCCCGCGCGGCAGGCCGCCATAGGCGCCGGCCTGCCGGTGGAAGTGCCGTCGATGACCATCAACAAGCTCTGCGGCTCGGGCCTGAAGGCGCTGTTCCTCGGCGTCCAGGCGATCCGTTGCGGCGACGCGGACGCCATCATTGCCGGCGGCCAGGAAAGCATGAGCCTCGCGCCCTACGTGCTGCCCAAGGCCCGTACCGGACTGCGCATGGGCCACGCCGAGCTGCAGGACACCCTGCTGCGCGACGGCCTGATCGACGCCTTCAACGACTACCACATGGGCATCACCGCCGAGAACCTGGCCGAAAAGTTCGGTATCAGCCGCGAGGCGCAGGACGCCTTTGCCGCGCAGTCCCAGCTCAAAGCCGCCTCGGCCATCGAGGCCGGCCGCTTCAAGGACGAGATCACCCCGGTGCTGATTCCCCAACGCAAGGGAGAGCCCCTGTCCTTCGACACCGATGAGCAACCGCGCGCCGGCACCACCGCCGAATCCCTGGGCAAGCTCAAGCCTGCCTTCAAGAAGGATGGCACTGTCACCGCCGGCAACGCCTCCACCCTCAACGATGGCGCCGCCGCCGTCCTGCTGATGAGTGCCGAGCGCGCACGCAGTCTGAACCTCCCGGTTCTGGCGCGCATCCAAGCCTATGCGAGCAGTGGTGTCGACCCGTCGATCATGGGCATCGCCCCGGTGACCGCGACCCGCAGCTGCCTGGAAAAGGCCGGCTGGAGCCTCGACGACGTCGAACTGATCGAGGCCAACGAAGCCTTCGCCGCGCAGGCCCTGTCGGTCGGCAAGGAGCTGGGCTGGAACGCCGAGAAGGTCAACGTCAACGGCGGCGCCGTCGCCCTTGGCCACCCGATCGGCGCCTCGGGCGCCCGCGTGCTGGTGACGCTGCTCCACGAAATGCTCCGCCGTGATGCGAAGAAGGGTCTCGCGACCCTGTGCATCGGCGGCGGTCAGGGTGTCGCCATGGCCCTGATCCGGGACTGAAGGCGCGACCGAGGACCAAGCGACCAACGATTGATTGGCGAGCGCCGGGCGGCATGTATCCATGTCGTACCGGTAGGCAGGATGGTGGGTGGGCACACCGACAGACGAACATCCTGCCGCGGTTTTCGGCGTCCCCCGGCGCCGGCAAACCCTTGCGTCACCGCTCGGCCCCACGCAGGCCGGGCGGTTTTTCATTCCAGGACGGGTATTGCCACAAGCCCCGTTCGACGATGAGCCATTACAAGAACAACGAGGTAGACCATTATGAATTCCCACGCCCAAACCCCCGGCACAGCCGTTCAGGACAGCCGCTCGGCGCGCTTCGCCATGGCCTGTTCCAACTGGGCCGAGCGCTGGTTCCCCGACTCCTGGGTCTTCGCCGCGCTCGCGGTGCTGATCGTCAGCGTGGCCGCACTGGCCATCGGCGCACCGGCCACCGAAACCGCCAAGGCCTTCGGTGACGGCTTCTGGAGCCTGATCCCCTTCACCATGCAGATGGCCTTCGTGGTCATCGGCGGCTACGTGGTCGCCAGCTCCGGCCCGGCGTCCAAACTCATCGACCTGTTCGCCCGCGTGCCGAAGAACGGCCGCTCGGCAGTCGCCTGGGTCGCGGTCATTTCCATGGTCGCTTCGCTGCTCAACTGGGGCCTGTCCCTGGTGTTCGGCGGCCTGCTGGTACGCGCCCTGGCGCGTCGCGAAGACCTGAAGATGGACTACCGCGCCGCCGGCGCCGCCGCCTACCTGGGCCTGGGCGCCGTGTGGGCGCTTGGCCTGTCGTCCTCCGCCGCGCAGCTGCAGGCCAACCCGGCCAGCCTGCCGCCGTCGATCCTGGCGATCACCGGTGTCATCCCGTTCACCGAGACCATCTTCCTCTGGCAGTCCGGCGTGATGCTGCTGGCGCTGGTGCTGGTGTCGCTGGTCATCGCCTACATGACCGCACCCGGCGCGGCCAGCGCCCGTGATGCGAAGGCCTGCGGCGTGGACGTCAGCTTCACTCCGCCGAGTGCGCCGAAGGCGACCCGGCCGGGCGAATGGCTGGAACACAGCCCGCTGCTGATCCTGATGCTGGTTGCCCTGGCCGCCGGCTGGCTGGTCCACGAATTCAGCACGAAGCCGGCGATCACCGCGATCTCCGGGCTGAACACCTACAACCTGCTGTTCCTCATGGTGGGCGCGCTGCTGCACTGGCGCCCGCGCAACTTCCTCGACGCCGTGGCCCGCGCCGTGCCGACCACCACCGGGGTGCTGATCCAGTTCCCGCTGTACGGCTCCATCGCGGCGATCCTGACCACCGTCAAGGGCGGCGACGGCTCCACCATCGCTCACCACATCTCCACCTTCTTCGTGCAGATCGCTTCCCACGACACCTATGCGCTGCTGATGGGTGTGTACTCGGCGGTGCTGGGCTTCTTCATCCCGTCCGGCGGTGGCAAGTGGATCATCGAGGCGCCCTATGTGATGCAGGTAGCCAACGAGCTGCAGTACCACCTGGGCTGGGCGGTGCAGATCTACAACGCCGCCGAAGCGCTGCCGAACCTGATCAATCCGTTCTACATGCTGCCGCTGCTCGGCGTGCTGGGCCTGAAAGCCCGCGACCTGATCGGCTTCAGCTTCGTCCAGCTGCTCGTCCACGTGCCCCTGGTGCTGTTCCTGCTCTGGGCACTGGGCACCACCCTGCAGTACCTGCCGCCGGTCCAGCCGTAACCACGCATTCGGCCCCGACGGCAAAAAGCCCGGATGTCTCGCGACATCCGGGCATTTTCTTTCTTCCGGGCACTGTCAGCCCCGGCTGACTTCCACCGCGCCGAGCGTGCGGCCGTCGAGGTGTTCGCCGCTGAGCTGCGCGGCGTCCTGGTCGAACACTTCGCGCAGCCAGTCGCTGACCGCCTGGAAGCGACCGATACGGCCGGCGTCGCGGTGAGCGAGCAGCCAGATTTCCCGCACGACCACCGCACCGGAGAGGCGCACGAGCCCCTCGCGCTCGCCGAGGAAGCACGGCAGCAGCGCCATGCCCAGGCCGCTTTCGCAGGCGTGGATCAGCGTGGTCACACTGCTCGCGCGCAGGGCGAAATTGGCATCCGGGACGAAGCGCCGCAGCCAGCACATCTCCGGGGTGTCATCGAGGTCTTCGCCGTAGCCCAGCCAGGGCTGCTGCGGCCATTGCTCAGGCGGCACCTGGGCGAAAGGCGTGGCGGCGTAGATGGCGAAACCGATGTCGGCGACCTTGCGCATCACCAGCGCGGCGTCTTCCGCCGGGCGCGCCAGGCGCAGGGCGAAGTCGGCTTCGCGACGGGTGAAGGACAGCGCGCGGTTCGCCGGGATCAGCTGCAACTGCAGGTTGGGATAGGTGCGCGCCAGTTGCGGCATGTGCTGCACCAGCCAGTGGCTGAAGAGGAAATCCACCGCGGTGATGCGCACCGAGCCGTTGATGGCGCTGGCTTCGTTGCGCGTTTCCAGCAGCATGCTCTGCACATCACCGAGGATGCGCTCGGCGTAGCCAAGAAAGGCCGTGCCGGCGTCGGTGGCCTTGTAGCCCGCGTTGTCGCGGATGAACAGGCGGGTCTGCAGCGCGCTTTCCGCGGCCACCAGGCGCCGGCTCATGGTCGAGGGGTCGACGCCCAGCGCGCGGCCGGCGGCGCTCATGCTGCCGTGCCGGGCGAGGGCGAGGAGGATCGGGATGTCGTTCCAGTCGAAATTCACGGGGATGACCTCGCGGGCTTCAGAAATGCACGTCGGCGGCCGGGACCACTTTGGCGCGCGGGCCGAAGCTGCTGATGCTGCCCAGTACCGCGTTGTGGTGCGCGCTGATCTGCGCGGCGCTGAGCACGGCATTGTCGACGGTGGAGTGGGCATCGCCCACCAGCGTCACGGCGTAGCCCTGCGCCAGGGCGCGGCGGGTGGTGGTGTCGACGCAGTAGTCGCTCTGCAGGCCGCAGACCACCAGGTGATCGATGCCGCGCGCTTGCAGCAGGTCGGCGAGGTCGGTGCGCAGGAAGGAGTCCGGGGTGGTCTTGCGCACCTGGAGGTCCGCAGGGGCGGTGAGCAGTCGCGATTCCAGCTGCCAGCCGGCGCTGCCATACTGCAGGTCATCGTCCTCGTGCTGCACCAGCACCACCGGCACGCCGGCCCCACGCGCCGCTCGACTCAGACCATTGATGCGCTGCAGCACATTGTCGATGTCGAAACAGGCGCAGTCGCCGGTACACAGGTCGGACTGGACGTCGATGATCAGCAGGGCGGTGCTCATGGCGAGCGTATTCCTTTCAAGAGAATGGCGAAGGTCGAGTGGCGTCGGGAATGGTAGCCCGCCTGATGGCGTGGGCCAATGCCGGCAAGCGTTTGCTGCCAAAGCCGTATTTCCCTTTGCCGCGCCTTCGGCGATGGTGACGGCCATCAACCGGACCGGATGCCGATGAACAGCCTTCCCGCCAAGACCCTGACCCTCGCCAACGGCCTGCGCGCCACCGTCATCCAGGCTCCCGGCGCCAGCCGCGCCGCCGCGCTGTTGCGGATCGCCCGTGGCAGCCACGACGAGCCGGAAGCCTTCCCCGGCCTCGCGCACTTCATCGAGCACCTGCTGTTCCTCTGTGGCGAGCGCTTCGTCGAGGGCGAGCGCCTGATGCCGTGGGTGCAGGCCCGTGGCGGTCGGCTCAATGCCAGCACCCGGGCCCGGCAGACGGACTACTTCTTCGAGGTACCGGCCGCCGATCTGGGGGACGGGTTGGCGCGGCTGGTGGACATGCTGGCGCGGCCGCTGCTGGACGAAGCCGTGCAGGTCGCCGAGCGGGAAGTGCTGGAAGCCGAATTCCTTGCCCGCGGCCGCGATCCTGACACCCTGATCGACGCCGCCCTGGCGCTGGCGGTGGCGCCGCGGCACCCCCTGGGGCGCTTCGTGGCCGGTCGCCGCGACAGCCTCAAGGTGGAAAACGCCGAGTTCCAGAAGGCGCTGCGTGCCTTCATCCGCTCCTGTCAGGTGGGCGGGGCGCTGGAACTCTGGCTGCAGGGCCCGCAACCGCTGGAAGAACTGGCGGCACTGGTCGAGCGCGAAGCCGCTGTGCTCCCGTCCGGCGCGCTGGTCGAGCCCGCCAGTGACGAATCCCTCCTGCCACTGGCCGGTCAGGAACTGAAGCTGCGCCTGACCGGCGCCCCGCGACTGGTGCTGGCCTTCGCCCTGGAGGGCGTGGCGGGTGAGGGCGGTGCGTTGCTGGAACAGTTGCAGGGCTGGCTGGCCGACGAGGCGCCCGGATCACTGCTGGCCTGCCTGGGGCAGAACGGGCTTGCCGACAGCGCCCGTGTGCGTCTGAGCCGCTTCGCCAACGGCCAGGCGTTGTTGCGTTTCGATTTCGAACTGGCCGAAGCCGCCACCGCCGATCTCGTCGAATCAGCCTTCCTTTCCTGGCTGGAGGCGCTGCGCAAATTGCCGGAGGATATCCTCGCCGCCGCTCCTGTCGATGAGCCCACCGGCGCCCTGGAACAGCTGCAACGCCGCGCGGGAAGCGCCAATCCCTCGGCATGGATCGGCCAACTGGTAACACCGCGGATGATCCGCCTGCTGACCTGCGAGCCGGTGATCGGCGAGTCGATGACCTCGGCCGGCTTCATCCTCGATGTCGGCCGTAGCCCGCAGCGCAGTATCGAACCGCTGCGGGGCGAGCCGTGGTCCTTCACGCCGAAGCAAGCGGCCAAGCAGGCCGAGCCCGCTGCCCTTTACCTGCGCTGGCGCTTCCCGCAGCCGCCAAGCCGGCCGGCATTCCTTTGCGCCAGGCAGGCGCTGCGTCCGCTTGCAGGCGCAGCACGGCACGAGGGCGCCAGCCTGCGCCTGGAGGCCATGGAAAGTGACTGGACACTGATGCTGTCGGGGGCGAAGAACCACCTTGCCGAGCTGGCCGAGTGCGCGATCCATGCGCTTCAGCATCCTGCCGCCGCTGTGCTGGGGCAGGGCGCGCGTCTGCACGCTGCCGAGCGCCGTCGCCGCGAAGGTGAAATGCCGATCCGACAGTTGCTCGATCTGCTGCCGCAGATGCTGGCCGGAGACAGCGATGCATCACCGGACTGGTCCGCCGCCCATTGGGACGACCTGACTCGCGGCATCGAGTTGCCGGATACCCTGGCAGGCTACTCGACCACCAGCGCGTTGCCGCCGCGCAGCGGCCCGGCCGGTCGGCATCGCCAGGTACTGGAGCTGGCGGGCGAAGCGGCGCTGTTGCTGTTCTGCCCGCTGGCGTCGCGCTCGGCGGCCGACGAAGCCGCGTGGCGCTTGCTGGCCCGCGTGCTGGAACCGGCCTTCTTCCACTGGCTGCGCGGTGAGCGGCAGCTGGCTTATGCGTTGTACTGCGGCTTCCGCCAAGTGGGCATGCGCCGCGGCATTCTCTTCGCGGTGCAGTCGCCGTTGTTGTCGGCGGTGGAGTTGCAGGCCGAGGTCGACAGCTTCCTTTACCGCCAGGGCGAAGCCCTGCTGCGGATCGACCCGCAACGAGTCGACAGCCTGCGCGCTCCGCTGGCCGCTGAGCTGGCGCGCGCGCCGGACGACTTCGCCGAACGCCTGCATCAGGCCTGGAACGACCAGCTGGCCGGCGTCGCATCGTCGCACCGTGAGGCCATGGTCCAGGCGCTCGGCAACCTCTGCGCCACCGAGCTGCGCGCCGCGCATTCGGCGCTCAGCTCCGCCCAGGGCGGTCACTGGCTGCTGCTCAGCCACGCCTGATCCTCGTACTTTCGACCTGGGGTGCCGTCCGCAAGGCGGTGCCACGGTCGACTTTTGCCTTACGCCCGGTGTGCTGGCCCAAGGTAGCTGCCCGGCGGTCACGACTACCCGCGACCATCGCCGCGCGCCTGAGGAAGCGGTGGTCGCAGAGCCTTGCGCAGTGCTCCCGCAAGACGCCTGCAAGGCCCGTGGAACCGGCGCCAAAGCAGCGTATGGCAAGGCCGCGAGCGTTTCGATAATCGCCTCCGACACGACTGAGCCGCAGTCGACCCCCCCACCCGGAGAGCGCCATGAACAAGAACAAGATCGCCGTCCGCCGCCAGCTGCTGCCGCTGGCATTGTCCACCCTGGCCCTGTCTTCAGTGTCGAGCGGAGCCAGCGCCGACATCATGCTGTACGACAAGGACGACACGACCTTTTCCACCGACGGCTACTTCAACGCCTTCTATGTGAACAGCGACGTCGATCGCAACGGCGAAACCTACGACCGCCGCCAGTCGCGGGTGAAGATGGGCTTCCTGCCCAACTACATCGGCTTCAACTTCGGCAAGAAGATCGACGGCCTGACCCTCACCGGGCGCTCCTCGTTCTGGGTGACCATCAACGACAGCGAGCAGGACGGCACCGACACCGCCATCGACGTCCGCCAGTTCTACGGCAATGTCGCCGGCGACTGGGGCGAGGTGCTGATCGGCAAGGACTTCGGCCTGTTCTCGCGTTCCAACATCTTCCTCGACGAACTGCTCGCCGGCTTCGGCAACGCCAGCGATACCCTCGGCCTGGTGGATGGCAAGGGCGTGTCCTTCGGCAACATCGGCACCGGCTACCCGTACCCGTTCCCGACCTCGCAGATCACCTACCGCAACAACAACCTGGTGGAAGGCCTGCACATCGCGGTGGGCATCATGGACCCGATCGACACCAACCAGATCGACAAGGACGCCAGTGACGGCCTCGACGACAAGGCCTACCAGGACAACCCGCGCTACGAGAGCGAGATCAGCTACCAGTTCGACGTCGGCGGGGCGAAGATCTACAGCTGGGTCAACGGCGCCTACCAGACCTCGAAGAACACCAACGACGAAGTCGACAGCGTGACCTCGAAGGGCCTGGGCTATGGCCTCCAGGCGAAGATGGGCGGCTTCTCGCTCACGGGGTCGGGCTTCACCGCCAAGGGCATCAACCCGTTCTTCACCAACAACGCGGGTGAAGCTGCGCTGCGTGAAGTGGACAGCCGTGGCGTGCTGCTGCAGGGCTCCTACAGCTGGGGCAAGAACCGTGTGGCGCTGTCCACCGGCGAGACCCGCGACGACGGCAACGGCCTGGGCAGCGCGGCGGATTACTCCACCCAGGGCATCGCCTACTTCCGCACCATCAACGACAACCTGAAGCTGGTGGCCGAGTACAACGTCTACGAGATCGACGGTCGCAAGGGCTCCACCGTCAGCGAAGACACTGACACCTTCGCGGTGGGCGCCGTCCTCAACTGGTAATCCCCCAACACCTTTGGCTCCATTTCGGCGGGTCGGCACGGTGTGTCGCCCGCCTTTTTCCTTTCGCTCAAGGAAGGCCGATCGAAAGGCCCGGCCAGATTGCTGAGCCGGCAGGCCCGGTGCCTCAGTTGGGTTCGCGAGCCGACTCGCTCCTGCGAAAGGCACGCCGATGTCCAACCTGTAGGAGCGAGCTTGCTCGCGAACCGCACTGCACGGACCGTAGGGCGTATAACGCGCCAGCGTTATCCGCCGATGCGGCCATTGGCGTCGGCGCATAACCCGTTCCGGGTTATGCGCCCTACGAACTGGTTCTGGCGCTAGCTTTGGATTTTGAAGTCTTCCAGAGAAACATCCGCACGCTCCGGAGTGCCCCTTTCAGGAGGCCGAAGGTGATCGGAGTTTCAGGGGTTGAGCGACATGGATGTCGCGAGAGCGTTGCCGGGCCAGGGATGGCCCGTCAACGCGGGCCCCTGGAACTCCGAAGAACCGAGGGTACTTTTCGCGAAGCGAAAAGCCGGATGCCAGGGGCGAGACCTTTGCCTACTTTGGGTCTTTCCAAAGTAGGTCGCCCGAGGGGGCGAAACAAAATCTCTCAGCGCATGCCGAAGCGGCGCTCAACACCGAACCCCAAGCATCGCGGACGATGTCCGCTTGTGTCTGGAAATGCCGATATCAATTTCCAGGAGTCCGTGGGTGGGGGAATTACGGGGGCGTCGCCCCTACGACCCCGCTACTTTGGGATAAACCCGCCACGACCCAAGTAGCATGGGGCGCGCTCCGGCTGCTTCGTAGAATGCCAACGTCGATATCCTGACTGGGCGTACGCCATGCACGAAACACAAGGAGTCGTTCGCGGCATGTCCAGTGCCCGCGACGTCGAGGCGGTTGCCCAGGACCTGGCGCGCCAGCTGATCCATCCCAACCTCGGCTTCGTGCTGTTCTTCTGTTCCGCCGAATACGACCTGCCGACGCTGGCCGCCGCGCTGGAGCAGTATTTCGGCGGCATCGACCTGGCCGGCTGCACCACCGCCGGGGAGATCACCCCGCAGGGCTATGGGCGTGGCTGCGTCACCGCCGTCGGCTTCGATTTGCGCACCTTCGCCATCTCCTGCGCGCTGGTGGACGAGATGGAGCGCTTCAGCCTGATCGATGCGCAGCAGATGGTCGAGTCGCTGGTGGCGGACTGCCGCAGCGCCGGGCTGGCGCCGATCAAGGACCACAGCTTCGCCCTGACCCTGCTCGACGGCCTGTCCAGCCGCGAGGAAGTGGTGCTCGCCGCGCTCAGTGCCGCGCTGGGCGCTATCCCGCATTTCGGCGGCTCGGCCGGCGACGACAACCACCTGACCCACACCCACGTCTATTACCAGGGCCAGTTCCACACCGGCGCGGCGGTGGTGGTGCTGTTCAACACCTGGCTGGACTTCGAGGTGTTCACCACCCACCACGTGCTGCCCAGCGAGGAGAAACTGGTGGTCACCCGCGCCGACAGCGACAGCCGCCGCGTGCTGGAGCTCAACGCCGAGCCGGCCGCGCTGGAGTTCGCCCGGCTGGTCGGAGTGCCGCTGGAGCAGCTGGATTTCTCGCTGTTCCCGGCGCATCCGCTGGCGGTGCGGGTGCGTGACCAGTACTACGTGCGCTCGATCCAGCAGGTCAACGAAGACCTCAGCCTGACGTTCTACTGCGCGGTGGAGAACGGCATCGTCCTCACCGCCATGAGCACCGGCCCGCTGCTGCCCGGGCTGCAGGCGCAGTTCCAGCGCCTGCACGAACGCCTCGGCCCGCCATTGCTGACCATCGGCTGCGACTGCTTCCTGCGCCGCCTGGAGCTGGAGGTGGCCGGCGATACCGGGCCCACCGCCGAGTTTCTGCGCAGCCAGCAGGTGATCGGCTTCAACACCTACGGGGAACAATTCAATGGCATGCATATCAACCAGACCTTCACCGGTGTCGCCATTGGCCGTCCTCGGGGCAACGCCGGACGCTGAGCTGCGTGCGCGCATTGACGAGCTGGAGCGCGACAACCACAAGCTGCAGCGGATCAATGCGGCGCTGATCGAACGTGTCGAGTCGGCCACCTTGCGCGGCGACAACGCCTATGGCGCCTTCCAGCATTCGGTGGTGCTGGCCGAGCAGGTGCGAGAGCGCACCGATGCGCTGAGCGAAGCGATGGTCGAGCTGAAATCCAGCAACCAGCTGCTCAGCGACGCGCGCCTGCGCGCCGAGACTGCGCACCAGCATCTGCTCGATGCCATCGAGAGCATCTCCGATGCCTTCGTGCTGTTCGACCCGCAGCAGCGCATCGTCCTCTACAACGAACGGTTCCGGGCCTTCTGGGCGCAGACCCGCGCCCGTGTCGGCGCGGGAACGCGGCTCGCCGAGGTGCGCCGGCTGGCGCAGAGCAGCGGGCTGATCGTCGAGGAACAGCGCAGCAGCGACGACGAGCACACCCTCTATCGCCTGCGCAACGACCGCTGGGTGCGCGTCACCGAACGGCCGACCCGCGACGGCGGGCTGGTGGTGCTCTACAGCGACATTACCGAGATCAAGCAGAACGAGATGGCCCGCCGCGAACAGGCGGTGGCGCAGAAATCGCATTTACTGCAACGCGCCGTCGACAACCTGTCCCAGGGCGTAGCCATGGTCGGCGCCGATGGCGCGCTGGAGTTGTGGAACCGGCGCTTCCTGGAGCTTTGCGGGCTGGCGCCGATCGAGGCGCACCGGCCGTTCGCCGAGGTCATGGCCGACAGCGAACTGCCGCTGCTGACACCGCGCAGCCGACCGTGCAAGGGCGAGGCGGAAGGGGTGATCGAGCAGCGCCTGTTCGACGGACGCATGCTGGAAATCCGCACCCACGCGTTGCCGACCGGGGGCTTCGTCAACACCTTCACCGACATCACCGAGCGCTACCGCCACGCCGAGGCACTGCGTGAAAGCGAACGCTGGATTCGCCTCATCACCGACCAGGTCCCGGCGCTGATCGCTTACCTCACCGCCGATCTGGATTACGACTTCACCAACAAGGTCTACGAGGAATGGTACCGCTGGCCCAGCGGCTCGATGCTCGGGCGCAACCTGCGCGAGGTACACAGCGCCGAACACTGCCAGCGCCTGGAACCGTACTTCGAGCGCGCGCTGTCGGGCGAGAGCGTAACCTTCGAGATCGCCGAGACCAACCTCGCCGGGCAGGAGCGCTACATGCAGCGCTCCTACGTGCCCAACCGCCAGGCCGACGGCACCGTGACCGGCCTGTTCGTGCTGATCCGCGACATCACCGAGCGCCGCCGCACCGCCGAGGCGCTGCACCAGGCCTACCAGAACCTCGAGCAGCGGGTGCGCGAACGCACGGCCGAGCTGACCAGCCTGAATGACCAGCTCAAGCGCGAGATCGACGAGCGCAGCCAGGTCGAAGGACGCCTGCGTGAAGCCAAGCGCGAGGCGGAGCAAGCGAACCTGTCGAAGACCAAGTTCCTCGCCGCCGTCAGCCACGACCTGCTGCAACCGCTGAACGCCGCGCGGCTGTTCACCAGTGCGCTGCAGGAGCGCAGCGGCGAAGTGCTGGTGCGCAACATCAGCCAGTCGCTGGAAGACGTGGAGACGCTGCTCGGCACCCTGGTGGACATCTCCAAGCTGGATGCCGGGGTGATCAAGCCGGACATTGCCTCGTTCGATGTCAGCGAACTGCTCGGCAACCTCGCCGCCGAGTACCGTCAGGTGGCCGCCAGCGAAGGCCTGGCGCTGGACTTCGTACCCTGTGGCGCGCAGGTGCGCAGCGACATCCAGCTGCTGGCGAGGATCCTGCGCAACCTGCTGACCAATGCCATCCGCTACACGCCGTCGGGCCGGGTACTGCTGGGCTGCCGGCGGCGTCGGCACAGCCTGTGGATCGAAGTCTGGGACACCGGCGTGGGCATCGCTGCCGACAAGCTCGGCGAGATATTCCAGGAGTTCAAGCGCGGCGATGTGCAGCGTCTCCATCAGGACCGCGGGCTGGGTCTGGGCCTGGCCATCGTCGAGAAGATCGCGCGCATGCTCGGCCATCGCATTCAGGTGGAGTCGGTACCGGGCAAAGGCTCGCGTTTCGCCATCGAAATCCCGCTGGCGCGCCGTGTGGCCCGAAGCGCGCCGGAACCCGAGCGCACCGCCGACGACCTGGTGGAGCGCCTGCGCGGCTCCCGCGTGTGGGTGCTGGATAACGATGCCTCGATCTGCGCCGGCATGCGCACGCTGCTGGAAACCTGGGGCTGCCGGGTGGTGACGGCGCTGTCGGAGGAGGACCTGGCGCGGCAGGTGGACAACTTCCACGCCGAGTCGGACCTGCTGATCGTCGATTACCACCTCGACGATGGGTTGAACGGGGTCGACGCGGTGGCCTCGATCAACGCACGCCGCGGCACGCCGCTACCGGCGCTGATGATCACTGCCAACTACAGCAACGAGCTGAAGCAGCAGGTCCGCGAGCTGGGGCACACGCTGATGCACAAGCCGGTGCGGCCGATGAAGCTGAAGACGGCGCTGTGCCATCTGATCGATAGCGCACGCTGAACAGGCCTCGCGTGTTGTTTCGCATCGAGCCCATCACCCTGCTTTCAGGATGGACTCTGCGCAGGATGGGTGGAGCCCAGGCGATACCCATGCTGCAACCGCGCCGGATCGATGGGTATCGCTGCGCTCCACACCATCCCACTGGTGCGCTCCCGGATGTCTCCGTAGGTTGGAAAACGTTCGACGTTATCCGCCGTTTGGCCGTGGTTTCATCGTGTTCCGGAATCAAGCTGGGCGCGCGGCGAGCAGAGATGAAGCAGCGTACAACCGCGCACGGTTGTACGCCTTGTGGATCAGGCGCGCTGCGCGACGGGCGCGCGCACCTTGGCCAGCAGGATCAGGGCGATCCCGCCCAGCACCGCCAGCGACACCAGCGCTAGCCGCAGGCTGATCGCCTCGCCCAGCAGCGCGGCGCCGGAGAGTGCCGCGAGAATCGGCACGCTCAGTTGCACCGAAGCGCCCTGGATGGCCGAGAGCCCCGGCAGCGCGCTGTACCAGATGGCATAGCCGATCCCGGAAGCCACCGCTCCGGACAGCACGGCATAAACGACGCCCAGCGTGTCCACCCGCAGATCGGCGTGGAAGAACACCGCCAGCACGGCCGCAAAGCTAATGGCGCGCACGAAGTTGCCCGTCGTGATCGCCAGCGGATCGCTGCCCCTGCGCCCGAGCAGCGAGTACAGCCCCCAGGCCACGCCGGACAGCAGCATCAGCAGCGCACCCGCCAGCGGCGGGGCGCTGGCGCTGGGCAGCAATTGGGCCAGCAGGCCGCCCAGGGCCAGCAGAAAACCCGCCAGCGCCTGCCCGCGCAGGCTTTCGCCACGCAGCAGGCCGACCAGGATCATGGTCACCTGCACCGCGCCGAACAGCAGCAGGGCGCCGGTGCCGGCATCCAGCTGCACGTAGGCGTAGGAGAACGCCGCTGCATAGACGAACAGCGCCGCCGCTGCGCGCCAGTTGCCGCCGTCGCTGGCGGCGCGATGGCGCAGTTTCAGCAGCAGAGCGAGCATCAGTGCGCCCGAGAAGATGCGGATGCCAGTGAAGCTCACCGCGTCGATGCTGGTGGCCTTGAGGGCCAGGCGGCAGAGGATGGAATTGCCGGCGAAGGCGATCATCGCCAGGCCGGTGAGGCTCAGGGTGCGGGTGGAGGGCATCGAGTGGTTCCCGGTAGCGGTCGCAACGGCACGTTATGAATCAGCGGCGCCTCGTTTCAGCGGCGCAGGTAGGCGGCGAAGTCGATATCGCCCGCGCAGAGGATGGCCTGCACGCGGTTGTGTACCTTCAGCTTGCGCAGGATGGCGGAGACGTGGGCCTTCACCGTGGTTTCGGCGATCTCCAGGTTGTAGGCGATCTGCTTGTTGGATTCGCCCTTGGTCATCCGCTCCAGCACCAGCAGCTGCTTGCGGGTCAGCGCCTGCAGCAGTTCCGGTGGAATGCTGTGGTCTTCCTGGCCGCTGCGGCGCGGCGAGGATTTCTGCGTGCGGATGATGTCCGACGGCAGGTAGACGTTGCCGTTGAGAATCTGCTCGATGGCCTCGGTCATCTGTACGCGCGGTGACGACTTGGTGATGAAGCCCACTGCGCCGTAGGTGATGGCTTGCAGCACGACCTGCTTGTCCTGCTCGGCGGAGACGATCACCACCGGGATGGTCGGCGCCTCGTTGCGCAGGCTCATCAGGCCGTTGAGGCCATGCATGCCGGGCATGTTCAGGTCGAGCAGGATCAGGTCGAGATCGTCGTGTTCCTGGGTCAGGCCCAGGGCGCTGTCGAGGTCGGCGGTTTCCATTACTTCGCTGCCGGGGAAGCCGTCGGCGATGACGTTGTGGATGGCTTCGCGGAACAGCGGGTGATCGTCGGCGATCAGGATCTTGTACATGGCCTGCACCTCGTTGTTGTCGTTATGGGCGGTGATCGCAAGTTACTTCAGGGGTTGCGGTTGCGCATCCTGCAGGGGCAGTCCTGCCTGTTCCCAGGCGTCGATTCCATCACGGTACCAGTAGAGGCTGGCATAGCCCAGCGCATGTGCGCGGCGGATGGCATTCCAGCTCATCCAGCAGTCGGAACGGCAGTAGAACACCAGCGGGCGCTTGGCATCGCCGTCGGTGAGGCGGGCGAGATTCTGCTCCAGGTAGGCTTGCCACTGTGGTTCCAGAGTGCCGGTGCCGACGTTGGCCAGCCACAGGCTGCCGGGCAGGTTGCGGTGCTTTTCGTCCTCGACGAACTGGCCGTTGAGGAAGGTACGGCGGTAGACGTCCACCAGCCGGGTCTGTGGCTCGCGCTGGAGCAGCGCCTGCAGGGCAGAGGTGTCGAGGGTGGTGGCGTGGTCGGCGGAGGGCGGTGTCGGGCTGCGGTACTGGGCCTGTCGGTAGCCGTCGGCGGAAAACAGCTGCGCGTCCTCGGCCTGCGCGGTCGGCAGCGCGAGGGTCAGGCTGAGCAGGCACGCGGCCAGGCAGCCGCCCACATGGCCATTCAGTGCAGTCGCAAGGCGAGGCATGGCGGTATCTCTGTTCGTTCTTCTTGTAGTGGCCATTAGATGCCGGCTGTGCGGCTTTGGAAATTCGACGTCAGGAGGGGCGAACCGGTACCAAAGTAGTAGGTTTCAGCCCTTGCGCAGGGTGGCGTGCTGCGGGTTGAAGGTCAGCACGGCAAGGCCGGTGAAGAACAGCGTCAGCCCCAGGCAGACGCCTGCCGCCAGCAGGTTGAAGCGCTCGTAGAGGGCAAAGCGCACCAGCTCCACCGCGTGGCTGAACGGGTTCAGCGCGCACAGCCAGTACAGCCACTGGCTGGCCTCGCGCATCTTCCACAGCGGGTAGAGCGCGGAGGAGAGGAAGAACAGCGGGAAGATGACGAAATTCATCACCCCGGCGAAGTTCTCCAGCTGGCGGATGCCGTTGGACAGCAGCAAGCCCAGCGCGCCCAGCAGCAGGGCGGCCAGCAGCAATGCCGGCAGCGCCACCATCAGGCCCATGGGCGGCGGTTGCACGCCATACAGCCAGGCGATCAGCAGGAAGGCATAGACCTGCAGCAGCGACACCAGCGCGGTGGCCAGCAGTTTGCTCGCGAGCAGGAAGGCGCGCGGCAGCGGGCTGGTCAGCAGCACGCGCATGCTGCCCATTTCGCGGTCGTAGACCATCGACAGCGAGCCCTGCATGCCGTTGAACAGCAGGATCATGCAGCACAGCCCCGGAACGATGTAGGTCTCGTAGGTGACGTAGGTGTCGTACGGCTCGATGATCGAAATGCCCAGTGCGGCGCGGAAACCGGCGGCAAATACCAGCAGCCAGAGCAGCGGCCGCACCAGCGCGCTGAGGAATCGCGAGCGCTGCAGGACGAAACGCAGCCATTCGCGCATGACGATGCCGCGCAGGCATTGCCAGTAGGCGGCGGGGCCGAGGCGCGGGTTCTCCAGGGCGCTCATGTGCAGGCCTCCAGGCGGGTCAGGCGGTCGAAGGTACGCTCCAGGTTGCCGGCGTCGGGCGCGCAGATATCCCGCGCCTCGCCCCGTGCGACCAGACGCCCGCGATCGAGCACCAGCAGCGCATCCTCGTCGCGTACTTCATCGAGCAGGTGGGTGGTCCAGAGCACGGCGAGGCCGTCCTCGCGGCAAAGCCGGCGTACGTGTTCGTTGAGTGCCTGGCGCGCTGCCGGGTCGAGGCCGACGCTGGCTTCGTCGAGCAGCAGCAGGCGCGGGCGATGCAACAGGGCGCGGGCGATCTCCACCCGGCGGCGGTGCCCGCCATTGAGCGCACGGACCTTGTCGCGGCGACGCTCGTGCAATTGCTGGCGGGCCAGTTCGGCGTCGATCCGCTCGTTCGCCACGCTGCGTGGCAGGCCGTGCAGGGCGGCGTGGTAGTGCAGGTTCTGCTCCACGCTCAGGTCCAGGTCCAGGGTGCTCTGCTGGAACACCACGCCCAGCTCCCGCAGGGCCAGGCGCGGCTGGCGGCGCAGGCTGCAGCCGAGCACGTCGATCTCGCCCTGCTGCAGGTCGTAGAGGCGGGTGAGCAGGGCAACCAGGGTGGACTTGCCGGCGCCGTTGGGGCCGAGCAGGGCGGTGAAGCGTCCGGCGGGCAGCTCGAATTCCAGGCCGTCGAGGGCACGGCGCGGACCGTAGGAGAAGCCGAGATCGCGGACCGCCAGCGCATTCATGGCAGGTGCACTCATACTGGCTGCGTTCATGGCGTCACCACCACGCCCCACGGGTAGCGGCCGACCTTGATCGATTTGGTGACCTTGCGCGAGGCGACATCGATCACCGACACGTCGCCGCTGACGCCGTTGGTGGCCAGCAGCGTCTTCTCACCCGGGGTGAACGCCAGGTGCCAGACGCGACGGCCCACCAACAGGTAGTCGAGCACCTCGAAAGTCCTGGCATCCACTACCGCCACATGGTTGGCCGGACCGAGGGCGACGAAGGCCAGTTTGCCGTCGCTGGTCAGTTGTACGCCCACCGGTTGCACCTTGTCGGGGTGTACTCCCTGGATGGCGAAGCGCAGGGTCTTGAGGATCTTGCGGCTGGCGGTGTCGACCACGCTGACGGTGCCACCGATTTCCGCCGAGACCCAGACCTGCGAGCCGTCGTGGGTGAACTCGGCGTGGCGCGGGCGCTGGTCCACCAGGGTGCTGTCCACCAGCTTCTGGGTCGAAGTGTCGATCCAGTGCAGCATATTGGTGGTTTCGCTGGTGTTTACCGCCCATTGGCCGTCCGGGCTCACCGCCATGCCCTCGGGCTCGACGCCGACGTCGATTTGCCCGAGCACCTGAGCGGTCTGGGTATCGACCACCGTGACCAGTGCATCGTCCTCGTTGGAGACGTACAGCCAGCGGTCGTTGGGGTGCAGGGCGAACTGCTCGGGGTCGGCGCCCGATGGCAGCTGCCTGATGATCTTGCGGGTGGCGAGATCGAGCACCTGCACGGTGTCCGAGTCGCTCGCGCAGATGTACAGCAGCTTGTTGTCGTGGGACAGCGCCAACCCGCGCGGACGTTTGCCGGTGTCGATGGTGCCGGTGACGCTCATGCTGTTCAGGTCGATGACGCTCAGGTTGTTGTCCTTCTCGTTGGACACATAGGCGGTGGCGGCGAAGGCCGGTGACACCAGTGAGAGGGCGAGGCTCAGGCTGGAGAGGGCAAGCAGGCGCGGCATGGGCAGGGTCCTCATGGGAGTTCTTCTTATGGATTGGCTTCGGCGAGGCGGCACTGGCTTTCCGGTGCATCGAGGCCGAGGCTGTCGAGTTCGCTGGCGGGGTGCAGGAAGCCTTCCTGCGGCGAGGTGCTGACCAGCGCGCGCGGCTGCACCAGCGGGATGGGCTGGCGCAGCTGACCGTCCCAGGGGCGGAAGCCGAGCTTGTAGCCCTTGAAACCGTCCAGCGGCAGGTCGGGGGACAGCGACAGCTTGCGGATCGCCATCGGGTCGGCGTCCCGCAGCCGCGTCACGGCGCTGGCGATGCTGCGTACGGCGATCCAGGCAGCGAAGTCGCGATCGTTCATCCAGCGTCCGGCATGTTCCTCGAACCGCTTCTGCAACTGCGCGGCGCCGTAGGTTTCCACGGTCTTGTGCCAGCCGGTGGCGACCAGCCCCTGGGTACCTGCCACCGGGCGCGGCAGCCAGGTGTTGTAGGGCACGTATTCGCCGAAGTCGCCGTGCTCGTCGGCCACCAGCACGGCGTCGTAGTCCTCGCTGGACTGAGTGAACAGGGCCATGTCGGCCTGGGCGCTGCGACGCTGGTCGTTGTCGAAGGTGAAGGGCTTTTCCTCGACGATCTTCGCGCCGAAGCGCTTGGCCGAACGGCGCAGGGCGGTGGCGTACAAGGCATCTTCCGGGCGTTTGCCGACGATCAGCAGCCAGCGCGTCCACTTGCGCAGCACCAGAAACTGGGTGAGGGCATCGGTCAGCATCAACCGGCTGGGCAGGGTGTGCAGCACGTTCACCGCGCACTGGCTGGCGCGCAGCTCGTCATCGGCGGCGCCGGCGTTGAACAGCAGGCTGTCCGGCAGCGCGGCGGCCAGTTGGCGCAGGGTGTCGGCGGGAGCGTTGACCACGAACAGGCGCAAGCCGGCGTCGTGCAGACGCTGGGCCTCGGTGAGCAGCTTTTCCGGGGTGTCGGTGCTGGCGGCTTGCAGGCTGTAGTGGTGCTTGAGGAAGCGCCCGGTGCTGTTGCTGTCGGTGATTGCCAGCTCCGCGCCGCGCAGGCCTGCGTCGCTAGGTTCCGGGATGACGTTGGATAGCAGCGGACCGGGGTCGGGTGTGTAGCCCAGATAGCCAATGCGGACTTCCAGCGTGGGAGCTTCTTCGGCGCGGGCGTCGAGACCGAAGGCGGCGGCGCACGCAACCGCCAGCAGATAGGCCACGCCGTGCAGGACGAACTGGCGCATGGGACGACTCCTTTCTGGTTCTTGTGCGGCCAGCATAGGAAGCGTCAGGGGTGCGGCAAATATGCAGAAAGTACCGGTTGGGGCAGTACCAAGGTAGTAGGTTGTGCGCCGCGCCCGCGTCCTAGGATGGCGCTACAAGAACCAGAAGAGGAGCGTCGCCATGCGTATCGCCGTCACTCTCGTCCTGCCGATCCTGCTGATGCTCAGCCTGTTCGGTTTCGACTTCCTCTATACCCGCAACGGCTACCTGCCGGCGGCGGAACTGCGTGCGCCCGTGGCGCCGGTGGGTTGCATCACGACCTGTCGTGGCGCGCCGTAGAACACCGTCTTCAGCGCTTGTAGAGGATCACCGCCGCGCGCAGCTTGCTGCGGCCGAAGCGGCTCATCTGCTCGAACTCCGCGTGGCTCACCGGGATGTGCTGGCAGTCCAGCGGTTCGCGGTGCTGGCTGTGGTCGACGTCGGGGTCGTGCAGGTAGACGAAGTCCTCGTCACAGTCGGTGACCACCACCCAGTGCGGTGCCTTGGAACGCGTCAGCCGATAGCTGCTGATCAGCACCAGCGGCTGGCCGCCGGCTTCCAGCGCGCCCTCGATATCCAGCTGGTTGACCAGCAATTGCTCGACATCGCTTTGCGCCAGCTCGGCGCTGAAGTCCTCATGGACCAGGCGCATGACCTCGCGTTTTTCCTCGCTGCGCACGCCATCGAGGAACAGCGGGCCGTCTTCCGACAGCAACAGGCGCACGCGGAAGCCCCGGCGCAGCGCCGCCAGCGCCAGACCTTGCGGGCTGCAGCCGCCGTGGCCGGCGGTCATGTAGATGGTGGTCGCCTCGCGCCACAGGCGCAGCTCCTCGCGGCGCGCCAGGCGGCGCTTGGGCTCCAGTGCGCCCATGGCCATCAGCAGCGCCGAGGGGCCGCAGGTGAACTCGGTGGTCTGGCGGTAATAAGGCACATGGCGGTGGGTGCGCTCGTTGATGTGGCGGATGCGTTTCTCGAAGCGCAGGGCTTCGCTATGGTCTTCGTAGTAGTTGCGCACCGTGGCGAAGGGGCGGTAACCGTTGCGCTCGTAGAGGGCGATGGCGCCACGGTTGTCGGGGCGCACTTCCAGGCGCAGGTAGGCGCAGTCATTCTCCAGCGCCTCGGCTTCTGCGCGGTCCAGCAGCTTCTGGCCCAGGCCGATGCCGCGGGCCCGTTCGTCCACGGCAATGGAATACAGGCGCGCCAGCGAGGTGCCCTGGTGGAACAGCACCAGCGCGTAGCCCAGCAACTGGCCGTCGGATACTGCGACGGTCAGGCTGGCGTGGGCGCGGGTGATCATCCACTGGAAGTTGCGGCGGGACAGGCGGTCGTGTTCGAAGCAGCGGTTTTCCATCTCGACCAGGGCTTGCAGGTCGTCGGCTGAAGCGGCGCGGAACTGGAGTTTCATAGGGTAAGCATTCGTTAATCCGGAGGGCGCACTTGTCCGGTGCTGGCTGCGAACGGGCGTTGCGTCGTGTGGTCGAAGCTCAACCAGTATTGTCCCAGGGGCAGGGCGCGGCAAGCGCGCCAGTCAGCTTCGGAGGTGTCGTGAGCAAGCTGTTCATCATCGTGGAACGCAAGGAAGACTGGGCCTCCTACTATCCCAGCGAAGACGTGGTCAGCGCCCAGGAGTACCTGGAGATGCCCATCGACGACGACAACGGCAAGCGCGTGCAGGTAATCAACCTGTGCCGCAACTACAAGTACCTGGGCCACGGCTATTACTGCTCGCTGCTGGCCGAAGCGCGCGGGCACAAGGTGATCCCGTCGGTGCGCAGCATCAGCGAGCTGGCGAAGAAATCGCTCTACAGCCTGGCGCTGGAGGACCTGGAGAAGACCCTCGACAAGGCGCTGGCCGACCACCCCTACGGCAGCACTGATGGCTTCACCCTGACGCTGTACTTCGGCCGTACCGACATCGAGCCGCTGCAGGACCTGGCGCGCCAGCTGTTCGAGGCGCTGCCGTGCCCGATGCTGCTGGTGGAGTTCCGCAAGAACCGGGGCTGGCATATCGAGGGCGTGAAGCCGGGGAACATCCACAAGCTGCGCGAGGACCAGGAGGAACAGTTCGCCAACGCGCTGGACGGCTTCAGCCGGCAGATCTGGCGCAAGCCTCGTTCGCGCAAGCAATACCGCTACGACCTGGCGATCCTGCACGACCCGGAAGAAGCCTTCCCGCCGTCCGATCGCAAGGCGCTGAAGAACTTCATCCGCATCGGCCGCAGCCTGGGCATCGACGTCGAGCTGATCGAAAAGAAGGACTACTCGCGCCTGGCGGAGTACGACGCCCTGCTGATCCGCGAGACCACCAGCGTCAGCGACCACACCTACCGCTTCGCCAAGAAGGCCGAGAGCGAGGGCATGGTGGTGATGGACGACCCGGTGTCGATCCTGCGCTGCACCAACAAGGTCTACCTCGCCGACCTGTTGCGCAGCCACAAGCTGGGCATGCCGGCCACCGAAATCCTCTACAAGGACAACCCGCAGGAACTGGAGAAGGTCGGCGAACGCCTGGGCTTCCCGCTGGTGCTGAAGATTCCCGACGGCAGCTTCTCCCGCGGCGTGATCAAGGTGGCCAACCAGGAGGAGTTGCTCAAGGCCAGTGCAGAACTGTTCGAGCGCTCGGTGCTGCTGCTCGCCCAGGAGTTCTTCTATACCGAATATGACTGGCGGATTGGCGTCTTGAACCAGAAACCCATATTCGCCTGCCAGTACTTCATGTCCAAGGGGCACTGGCAGATCTACGACCACAGCCCGGACGCCCAGGAAGTGAGCGGTGATTTCCGCACGATGGCGGTCCATGAGGCGCCGCGCAAGGTCGTGGAACTGGCGGTGAAAACCGCCAACCTGATCGGCGACGGGCTCTACGGCGTGGATTTGAAGCAGGCGGGGGACCGGGTGGTGGTCATCGAGGTGAACGACAACCCGAACATCGACTGTGGGGTAGAGGACGTCTACCTGGGGGACGATCTCTACAAGCTGGTGCTCGAGGAGTTCGTGCGGCGGCTGGAAGTCAAGCGGCGTGGTCGCGGGTGGTGAGATCGTTTCGGCATTGACCTTATAGGAAAACGGTCAATGGGCTGCGTCAAGATATTGCTAGCGTTACAAATTGGAGCGCCAACCGACTGTTTTTTAAAGTTTTTCAAAATAATGGCGCCAAGGAAGGGAGCATGCTCGAGGCAGCCACGAATCTTCGTCGCCTGCTGGTGGTCGATCCGTGCGACGACTGCCGCAGGCTTTTACCCGGACTACGGGCAGCAGGGTGGGAAGTAGACAGCTGCGAGCTGGATAACGCCGGCAATCGCGGTTGTGACGTCGGCCTGCTGCGCCTTCAACCCCGGCATCTCGAACGCCGGGAGTCCGTCAAGGAACTCATCAGCCGCAGCGGTACGGAGTGGATCGCCGTGCTCAGCCCGGACACTTTGCCGCTCAATGAAGTCGGCGATTTCGTCAGTGAGTGGTTCTTCGATTTCCATACCTTGCCCTTCGATGTGGCGCGGGTGCAGGTCACCCTCGGCCGCGCCTTCGGCATGGCCCGTCTGCGCGGGCGCGGCAGCGTGCACAGTGACGAGCACGAGCACGAGCTGCTGGGTGAAAGCCGCGATGTGCGCGAGCTGCGCAAGCTGCTGGCGAAGTTCGCGCCGACCGAGTCTCCCGTGCTGATCCGCGGCGAGAGTGGCACCGGCAAGGAACTGGTGGCGCGCACGTTGCACCGCCAGTCGCGGCGGGCGGTCAGGCCGTTCGTGGCGATCAACTGCGGGGCGATGCCCGAGGCGCTGATCCAGTCCGAGCTGTTCGGCCATGAGAAGGGCGCGTTCACCGGGGCGCACCAGCGCAAGATCGGGCGCTTCGAACAGGCCAACGGTGGCACGCTGTTCCTCGACGAGGTGGGCGACCTGCCACTGGAGTTGCAGGCCAACCTGCTGCGGGTGCTGCAGGAGAAGCAGATCGAGCGTGTCGGCGGCAGCCAGCCGATTGATGTCGATGTGCGGGTGCTGGCGGCGACCCATGTCGACCTGGAACAGGCGATCCGCGCCGGGTTGTTCCGCGAGGATCTCTACTACCGGCTCAACGTTCTGCAGGTGTCCACTTCGCCGCTGCGCGAGCGCAATGGCGACCTGGCGCTGCTGGCCAATCATTTCGCTCACCTTTACAGCGTCGAGACTGGTCGCCGTCCGAGGCGCTTCTCGGACGATGCACTGGCGGCGATGGCTGAGCACAGCTGGCCGGGCAACGTGCGCGAGCTGGCCAACCGGGTGCGGCGCGGCCTGGTGCTGGCCGAGGGGCGACAGATCGAGGCCCGCGACCTGGGCCTGGAGCGGGAGAAGGGGCGCTCGGCGCATCTGCCGCTGGTGACCCTGGAGGAGTACAAGCTGGGCGCCGAGCGCCAGGCCATGTGCGATGCGCTGGCCCGGCACGGAGACAACCTCAGCGTGGCGGCGCGGATGCTGGGCATCTCGCGGCCGACTTTCTATCGCTTGTTGCACAAGCATCAGTTGCGCTAGGGCGGGGTGGCCGTAGTACTGAAGGAGCTCCGAGGGGCGCTCCTTCAGGTTGGCTTCGTGCCGGCATCTGTAGGCATTTCCGCTCACACCGATATCACAATGGCGCGCCAACGCAGGATGGCGTGGAGCGCAGCGATACCCATCGATCAAGCCCAAGCCACGGGGGCTGCAACGGCGGAGCAAAAGAAGCGCCGGCCCCGCCGGCGGATCGCGGGCATGGCCCGCTCCGACAGAAGGCAGGCGCGGTCAACGCCTGCGGTGGCAGGAATGACAAAGGCCCCGAACAGGGGCCTTTGCGGTTGGACAGCCGAGCCGTCAGAAGTAATACGGGAACTTCACGCTGAAGCTGAAATCCGGCGCATCCGGCGAGATGCCGATGGACAGGTTCGGCACGATGGTCAGGTTGGGGCTCCACGCGTAGGTCAGGCCCCAGTTGAAGTACGCCGCGTTGGCGTCGCTGCCGGTGACGGTGGTCCAGTCGCCGCCGTCGGCCTTGATCTTGCTCTTCTGGGCGATCAGGTCGGAGAAGGAGAACGACATGCTGGTCTTCTCGTTGAGGGCGAATGCAACGCCTGCACCGATCTGGAACCAGTCGCCGAGGTCGACCTTGCCCTTCTGCTTCACGCCCTGGGTGGGGCTGATGTCATCGAAGGATTCTTCGAAGTTGTAGGTGTAGGAGAAGCTGCCGAACAGCACGGCCGGGTCGACGGTCTTGACCAGCGAAATGCCGGGGGTGACCGACCAGACACCGTTGCCGGTAGGCAGGGACTCGGGCACGTTGAGGTTGTCGTTGTCCGAGGCGCGCTTGAGCTTGATGCCGTAGGGTTCCTTGCCGGTGGGGGCCTTGATCCTCAGGCTGACCACCGCGTCGGGGCGCGATTCGGTTTCGTCCATGAACTTGTAGGCGATGCCGACGTTGACGTCACCCAGGGTCGGGTCGCGGGTGACCTTCTCGTCAGTGGACTGCGCCGTGGAGTTGCCGGCGCCGGACGATTCGAAGGTGCTCTCGCGGTAAACCACGGGGGCGTTTATGTCGAACTGCCAGCGGTTGTTCCAGTTGTAGCGGCCGGTGAGGTCCAGGGTCCAGTTGTCGGCGTTGATGTTGTCCACGCCGATGTTGCCCAGGAAGATCGTATCCAGCGCCAGGAAACCGTTGAGGATCAGCTGCTTGGCATCGTAGTGGGTGTAGGTGATGCCCGTCTCGAAGCTGAAGGCGCCGTTGCCGAAGAAGCCGCTGGCTTCGTCGTAGAGGTTCTCCACGCTCTTGGGCGGACTGGCGTCGTCCTTGAGCGACTCGCCGTAGGAACTGCCGCTGGAGGCAACGGTGTTGCCGGTTCCGGGCGGTGTCGGCTTGCCGGTGGAGGTGACCAGGCGCTTGGGCTGGGCGGGGGTGGCCGGAGCCTCCTCGACCTGCCTGACCCGCTGCTCCAGCACCATCAGGGCCTTCTGCTGGGCCTCGTAGCGCTGCTTGAGTTCGAGCAGCTCCTGCTTCAACGTCTCCACCTCGGCTTCCGTCGCGGCGGCGGCGAAGGTCGAGGGGAGTAATGCGGATACACAGATTGCAGTTCCTAGCGTTAGCGATCGGTGCATGGCGCGCTGTCCTTCTTATAGGTTGGACCTCACAGTCGCACTGGAGCGTAGATCACATACCCATGGTGCGAAGCCCTTTGAGTTGGTCGAGATTGCAGTCCAGCGCTCCAGACGACGGAAGGTTGTTTTTGAGTACCACACTGAGCTGTGCCAGGTTGTTGACGGCATTATTTCCACCCACCATCTGCGCGGCCTGGAGCAGGCCGCCGGCGGCGAGTTGCTGCATGGCGGCGCCCTGGCCGTTGGCGTTGATCGCCATCTGCACGCCGCCGTTGCTCGGCGACACGCTGACGGTACCGGCCGCATTGCTGGCGGTGACGGGGGCGGAGTCCAGCGG
Organism: Pseudomonas sp. PDM17; assembly: GCF_014851985.1. Lineage (NCBI taxonomy): Bacteria > Pseudomonadati > Pseudomonadota > Gammaproteobacteria > Pseudomonadales > Pseudomonadaceae > Pseudomonas > Pseudomonas sp. PDM17. Next base: position 842,933 of record NZ_JACVAT010000002.1, on the reverse strand, counting down.
CGTTCCCTGCGGGGCTGCTACCGGCGGGGCCTGGTTGGCTTCCTTCACGTCGATGCTGACGTTGTTGGAAGCGGTGTTGTAATCACCCGCGGCGCGAACGCTCTGGGTGACGCCCTGGGTCTGGTTGAGTCCGGCGCCACCGGTGACGGTACCGGTGCCTGCGGCCGGTGCCGCGCCGCTGCCTTTCTCGTCGATGGTGGTGACGTAGAACTGCGGCTTGATGGTGGACTCCTGGATCTGCATGCTGACCTTGGCGCCGATGTTGTCGCCCACGGCGTTCTTCCAGGTACTGCTCATGACGATGCCGAAGCTGATGACCCGGCCCGGCATCACATATTTGCCGCGCAGCTGGGCCAGCTCATGATCCTTCAGTTCGATCGGCTTGAAGACACTTTCCGCCTGGACCGGCAGGCAGGCCACTATGCAGGTGGCGGCAAGCAGCGGGATCACTTTCATTAGGGTTCTCCCCGGAAGGATTCCTGCCTTCCATTCTTGTGCGGTCTCAGAGGAAGTCGCTCTGGATGAAACCGAATTCCATGAGCTCTGCATCCTTGACCGGGCTGAACGCATTGATTCGGTCCCTGGCCGTCAGTGGGTCGGGCGGGTTCATCAGGGCGTTGGCCTGTTCGTAGCCCGGACCGATGACGGCGAAGATGATGCCGTTCCAGCCTTTGAGAAAATCTTCCTGGGTGAAGCGCTTGTGACCCAGCACCGGGTCGCCGATATAGACGTAACCTTTATAGGCACGCTGCATCACGACGAAGTGTTTGTAGCCACGGATATCCATCAGCACTATCACCGGGATCGTCAGCTTCTCCAGAGACGCCGGCGGGATTCGGTACCCGCGTGCGCGCATGCCGATGCCTTCGAGATACGTCTTCATGTCGAGCATCGAAAAACCCTGTGTGCGCACCAGGTCCGGGTCGGCCCGGACCAGCATCCCCTTGATCACGAATTCCTCGTCCACGTCCAGCGCATAGGCCTGGCGGAGGATCGTCGCCAGCGCGGCGGCGCCGCAGCTGAAGTCGGTCTTCTGCTGGACCAGGTTGCTGAACTTGCGCTCGCGGATGCTCTCGACGTGTTTGTAGGCCATCGACCCGCCGGGAAGAATGGCGAAGGGGAGTTGCGCGGCCTGCGTCGTGAGGCTGAAAAGGGCGAGCAAAAGCAGGGCGGACGTACGCATGATCGTGACGCCTTGGGGTGGCCTTCGGAGAAGGAGGCTCCGTCGCCGGAGCCTCCAGGTGCTACGCCAATTCGCTTACAGGCAGGATTTGCAGCCTGCGGCGATGGACAGCGAGTTGCTCTGCTGGTTGCCTACGCCAGCCGCAACGTTCGCGCCCAGGTTGCCCGAGACGTTGTTGAGCGAGTTGTTGATGGAGGCATCGTTGCGCACCGGGTCTTTCCAGCCGGTGGGGATCAGCACCTGATAGGTGGCCTGGCCTCTGAGATCAACAGTGCCAGCTTCGACGAAGAACAGCGGATCCTTGTCGGTTTTGCTGCCACCGCTGTTACGGCTGTCGTCATGACCGCCACGACCCGACTCGTCGACCACGTAGCCTGCGCCTGCGCCCTTGTAGGTGCCATGGGCGCTGAAGGTGGACCGCAGGGTTTCCTTCTCGTAGGTCAGGAAGGCCACGTTGCCCACGGTGTTGCCACTGGAGGTCTGGGTGGCGCCACTGTAGGAGTCGGCACTACGACCACCGGACACGGCCGCTGCCATGTCGTTTTTCTGTTGGTTGTAGTTGCCCGAGGCGATGTTGATGCCGATGTTCCCGGAGGAGTTGCTGCCGGAGTTGTTCAGTGAAGCCTTGTTGGTGGTGGAGAAGTTCCAGGCCTGGTTGTCCGTGTTGTTCTGGGTCACTTCAGTCGACGCATAGGCGGTACCGAAGATGAATTTCTCATCGGCAGTCGCCAGGGCGGCAGCGTTGGCCTGTTGGTTCATGTCGCCAGCGGCGACGTTGACGCCCACGTTGCCGGATGCGTTCCCCAACGATCCGTCGACTGTCGCGTTGTTCTTGGTACCCATGTTCACCACGGTGTTGTCGCTGCTCTCCTGGGTGTCTTCCACCGTGGCGCTGGCGCCTGCATCGATCCGCGGGTCCTTGTAGGGATCGTACGGGGTCTTGGGTTGTTGGTGATGATGGCCATGGTTGTCGTGATGGCCACGACCACGGTCGTTGTCGCGATTATCTGCTTGCACTGCTACAGCCATGACCGCTGCAACAGCGAAAACCAGAGGCTTCAGAGCCATTCTTGGTTTCATGGTGTATCTCCTTTGCTTTGTTTGGCGTGTTTAGTGTTATTGGAGTTGGCTTGGGTCAATCCGCGACCCGGATGCTCAGGGTGTTGGCAATGCGATTGCCGACCCCGGCGCTCTGGCTCATCTGCACGACACCCCGGCTGCCGGCAAAGGCCTGGTCGCTGGTGACGACCTGCCGGCTACCCGTGGTGGAGTCCTTCGAGCCTGAGTTCACTGGCAGCGCGACGTTCTGCTGGGAAAGCACGCTGTCATCGACGCTCTGCGGAATGGCGCTGACGCTGATCCGCATGGCGTTCACTTGCTGGTTGGCAGCCCCGGCGGCCTGGTTCACGCCCAGTGCGCCGTTGCCGTTGGTGAAGGCGTTGCCGGTGATGCTGGCGGACGCGGCCTGGTTGAGGTCGACGCTGGCGTTGACCGCCTGGCGGAACTGGGTGGTGGCCTGGGCATTGCTGCCGATGGCGATGGCGCGGCCGTTGGCCTGTTGCTGGGAGTCACCGGCGGCCTGATTCACGCTGGCGACGCCGTGGTAGTTGCGCACGGCGCTGTCGATGCTGGCGTTGTTGACCGTCGAAGGATCAGCGGCCAGGGCCGTGACGCTGCAGAGCAGGAGTGGAAGAGCGAGCAGGCGGGCGTTCATCTCAGCGGTCCCCCGTCAGCATGCGCAGGGGCGAGAGCCCCTGCTGGACGGTGCGGTTCACCGAGTTGGAGATGCCGGCGCCGCCGCCAGCCGCGCCAGCCCCCAGGCCATTGCCGTTGAGGGTCTGGTTGGCGCCGTTGTCCATGCCCACCAGCTGTCCGCCTGGCAGGATGTGCCGCTGCAGGCTGGAGCCGCTGGTGACGCCGGCGAAATCGCTGTCGCTCAGCTCGGCGTTACCGGTCTGGCGCACGATCTGGTCGGAGATGTTCGGGTTGACGGTGATCGGGTTCGGGTCGGGAATGTCGGTCGGCCGGGTGGCGACGCGTGGCTGCACCTGGCGCTGCAGGACGATGGTGCCGTCGCCGGCTTGAGCGAGCGGACACAGCGGGACGCTGGCCGCGCCGCAAACGAGCGTGACGAGAATGCCGACTATCCGTGAGTCGATGTTCCCCATGATGGCGGTTCCTTCTTGGTGCGCTGAGCCCTAACCAGCGGTACCAAGGTGGAGCAGGGGCCGTGCCGCTTTTAATCAGCTATTGAGAATCAATGACATGGCGTTAGGCCACATGAGCCATCACGGAGCGGATGTCTCGACGTTGATACAGGACGAGCGTACGAAAGCCCTGCGCGGCCCCTAGAACGGGGCTCGTCTCACGGGAGAAGCGAAATCTGTTACGTGGCTGATACACAACTTTGGGTGGGAAGGCCCAAGGCATGGCCCGCCAGCGTTTGCGGCGATTCGAGTGTTTCGCGTCGTTAACAGAATCGGCTGGTTTGTAGCCTTTCTGGTACTTGAGTGCAGCAGGCTTTTCAATGAATTAGGCATTTTGCATGATGGCGCGAACCCGTCCGGATCGAGGTTGTCTGCATCTTCCTGGCGATGAAAGGCAGCTCGAATTTGCCGAACTGCCAACGCTTACTCTGCCCGTGCCGTGGAAGAGAAATTTTTGTGAATTTCGTAGCGATCTGCGGGCAATGCATTAGCATGCCGACGCCGCTGCGGCGCTCACGCGCCAGGAGCAGGCAGCGGGACAAAATCATTAGAAACGTGCGAGCCAGCGTGCCTCGCGGGGGACAGTAGTATGGATCTGTGGAGCGCCTTTCAGGCCTTCATTCTTGGCGTGGTCGAGGGGCTTACCGAGTTCCTGCCGATCTCCAGCACCGGCCACCAGATCATCGTGGCGGACCTCATCGGATTTGGCGGTGAGCGTGCCGAAGCCTTCAACATCATCATCCAGTTGGCGGCCATCCTGGCGGTGGTCTGGGAATTTCGCCGCAAGATCCTCGAGATCGTCGTCGGCCTGCCCACCCAGCGCAAGGCTCAGCGCTTCACCATCAACCTGCTGATAGCTTTCTTCCCGGCAGTGGTCCTGGGCGTGGCCTTCGCCGACTACATCCACCACTACCTGTTCAACCCGATCACCGTGGCCGTGGCGCTGGTGGTGGGCGGCGTGATCATGCTCTGGGCGGAGAAACGTCAGCACGTGGTCCACGCCGAAACCGTCGACGACATGACCTGGAAGGAAGCCCTGAAGGTTGGCTGCTGCCAGTGCCTGGCGCTGATCCCGGGCACCTCGCGCTCCGGTGCCACCATCATCGGCGGCCTGCTGTTCGGCCTGTCGCGCAAGGCGGCCACCGAGTTCTCGTTCTTCCTCGCCATGCCGACCATGGTCGGCGCCGCAGTCTACTCGGGCTACAAGTACCGTGACATTTTCCAGCCCTCGGACCTGCCGGTATTCGCCATCGGCTTCGTCACCTCCTTCATCTTCGCGATGATCGCGGTGCGCGGCCTGCTCAAGTTCATCGCCAACCACAGCTATGCGGCCTTCGCCTGGTACCGTATCGTGTTCGGCCTGCTGATCCTGGCGACCTGGCAGTTCGCCCTGATCGACTGGAGCAGCGTCAAACCCTGATCCGATAGTGAGTAAACGTGGAAAAGAACGGCACCATCAGCCGCTGGGACGATGACAAAGGCTTCGGCTTCATCCGCCCCCAGGCCGGCGGCAAGGAAGTCTTCCTGCACATCTCCGACTTCCGTGGCGACCGCCGCCCGGAAACGGGCGATCAGGTCCGTTACGTCGAAGGCACCGGCAAGGACGGCCGCCCCCGCGCCGATCATGCCCGCCTTGCCGGGCTGGCCATCGATACCCCGGCAATTCGCCGCAAGCCCGCGGCGACAGCCACCCGCGAGCGCGCTCGCAGTGGTCGCGAAGTCGCCTTCCCCAGTGCGCCAAGGCGTTCTCTGGGCAAGGCGCTGGTGGTCCTCGCCGTGCTGCTCGCGTTGCCCGTCATCGGCTCGGTGCTCTGGCTGAAGGAGGCCTACTTCGTCTGGTTCCTGCTGCTCTATCCGGTCTTCAGCGTCCTGGCCTTCTTCGCTTACTGGCGTGACAAGCGCAGCGCCGAGCGCAACGACTGGCGTACTCCCGAACAGAGCCTGCACCTGCTGGAGCTGCTCGGCGGCTGGCCGGGTGCTTTCCTAGCCCAGCAGGTGTTTCGCCACAAGACCCGAAAGCTGTCCTTCCAGCTGGTGTTCTGGGCCATCGTCGTGCTGCACCAGCTGTTCTGGATCGACTGGCTGAGTGGCGGCCGTCTGCTGAGCTGGATCGGCGCACTGATGGGCCTGGGCGTCAGCCCCGCGTAAACGGCGTCCCCATTCAGGGACTGGACCGGCGTCAGACCGGCCAGTCGTCCTTCGAGAAGCCTTCCTGCAGATAGTCGAGCAGCGCCCGCACCGCCGGAAGGATGCCGCGTCGGTGCGGGTATACCGCCTGCAGGTAGGCCTCCGGCTCGCTCCAGGCGGGGAGCACGCGCACCAGCCGGCCATCCTCCAGTTCCTCGGTGCAGTAGTGCAGCGGCAGGAGTGTCACGCCCAATCCCGCCAGCGCCACGTTCTTGCGCAGGTTGAAGTCTTCCACCGCCAGACGCGCCTCCAGTGCCACTTCCTTCACCTCGCCTTGTGGGCCGGTCAGCTTCATGTGCACGCGGCGATCATTGTCGATGGCGCCGAGGACGGGCAGGGCAGCCAGGTCCTCCGGCGCACGCAGCTTGACGCCCTTGAGCAGTGACGGTGCGGCCACCAGCGCGGTCTTCGCCAGGCGCAGGCGCCGCGAGATCAGCGACAGGTCCTCATCCCCCGGTGCCCGCACGCGTAGCGCGACGTCGATGCTTTCATTGAGCAGGTCGACGCGACGGTTGGTCAGCATCAGCTCCAGATTCACCTGCGGATAGGCTGCGAGAAAACCAGGCAGCATCTCGTTCAGCGAGGTTTCCGCTAACGCCACCGGGCACGACAGGCGCACTCGTCCACGCGGTTCCGCGCTCAATTGCGCCGCGACTTCATCCGCCATCTCGGCTTCCACCAGCATCGCCTGACAGTGCCGGTAATAGCGTTCGCCCAGGTCGGTGAGCGCGAGTTTGCGGGTCGTGCGCTGCAGCAAACGCACATCCAGGCGCGCTTCCAGTTCGGCTACACGCCGCGACAGGCGCGACTTCGGCAGCCCCAGCAGGCGCCCTGCGGCCGCAAAGCCACCGGCTTCGACCACCTTGGCGAAGTAGAAGAGGTCATTGAGGTCCTGCATGGGATTGTCCTGCTGGTGAGACGAATCATTGCATTTTTGCCGACTTATCGAAGATTGGCTACATGCGTAGTCTTGCCTCCAACGACGAATTCCTCCGCCAACCCACCTGGCACCTTTCCTGGAGAGCACACATGAAACTGCTGCACATCGACTCGAGCATCCTCGGCGACAATTCTGCTTCCCGCCAACTGAGCGCCGAACTGGTGGCTGCCTGGGCTGCCGCCGAGCAGGGCGTCGAAGTCACCTACCGTGACCTGGCTGCCGACGCCATCAGCCACCTGTCCTCCGCCAGCCTGGTTGCCGCCGGCACCCCGGCCGAGCTGCGCGATGCTGCGCAGAAACACGAAGCCACGCTGGGCGAGAAGAGCATCGAGGAGTTCCTCGGCGCCGACGCCATCGTCATCGGTGCACCGATGTACAACTTCTCGATCCCCAGCCAGCTGAAGGCCTGGATCGACCGTATCGCCGTCGCCGGCAGGACCTTCCGCTACACCGAGAACGGCCCGGAAGGCCTGGCGGGCGGCAAGAAAGTGATCATCGTCTCCACCGCAGGCGGCATCCACGCTGGCCAACCGACTGGCATCGCCCACGAGAGCTACCTGGAGCTGGTGCTGAACTTCCTCGGCATTACCGACATCGAGGTCGTTCGTGCTGAGGGCCTTGCCTACGGTGACGAACCGCGCCGCAACGCCATCGCGGGCGCCCAGGCGAGCATCGCCAGCCAGTTCGCCGCCGCCTGATCGCTGCCAGCAGAAGAAAAGCCCCGCCGATGCGGGGCTTTTTTGTGGCCGGTCGGTACCGCCTGTCTGCGGGCACGGAGCGAGTCTCACTGGCGCGTACTATGCAGAGGTTCCCTCCAGGCGGCGTCCGACGACCTCTGCATTCCCCAGCAAGCCTCGTGGCGCCTGATCCGGAGTCAAATCGGAGCGAACTGCACCATGGCGAGGCGCGTGTTCTGGTTCTTGCTGCTCGTTACCTTCAGTACCGCGAGTTGGGCGGCACAGGGCTGGAATGTGGGTTTTCACCGCCTGCAGGTCAGCGACCCGCTGGACCAGCAGCCGATGAAGGCCATCGCCTTCTACCCCACGCGCGCGCCGGAGCAACCCCTGCACCTGGGCAACTTCATCCTCGACGTCGCCTACGAAGGGCAGACCGCCAACGGACGCTTCCCGTTGCTGGTGATGTCCCACGGTAACTACGGCACTCCGCTGGCCCACCGTGACCTGATCGAGGCGCTGGTGCGCAAGGGATTCGTGGTGGTGACCTTGCTGCACCCCGGCGACAATCTGCATGACCACAGCCGCCTGGGCGCCAAGAGCAACCTCTACGGACGGCCGCTGCAGGTGTCGGAAACCATCAGTGCCGCGCTGCTAGACCCCAAGGTCGCGGCCATTGCCGATCCGCGCAAGGTCGGGGTAATCGGCTATTCCGCCGGTGGTGAAACGGCGCTGATCCTGGCCGGCGCCCAGCCGCGCCTGGAACGGCTGATCAAGTATTGCAAGGAGCGCCCGGACGACGCCGACGCCTGCAGCGAGAAGGGCGAGGTACGCGCAGATCGCAACGACCTGGTGCCGATGGCCGATCCGCGCATCGGCGCCTTGCTCCTGCTCGCGCCGCTAAGCCTGATGTATGGCGTCCACGAGCTGGAAGATGTGCAGGTGCCAGTGCTGCTCTACACCGGCAACGATGACCGGATCCTCGACTGGAAGAAGAATGCCGGCGCGCTGGCGCGCAAACTTCCGCAGCAAGCGGACTTGCGGGTGCTGGACGGAGCAGGGCACTTCGTCTTCATGTCGCCCTGTTCGGAGGAGGAGGTGGAGGCCACCCCGGACCTGTGCACCGACACCCAGGGTCTGGATCGCAAGGCCATCCACCGTGACCTAGCGGCCTCGGCGGCGGAGTTCTTCGACGTCAGCCTGGGCAGCGCGACGATGCAGACGTCAGGGCGCTGATCTCCCGCGATTCGCTCCTGACGGTGTGGGCCAAGCCCGTGCCTGCCGAGAAGCGCTCAAGAAAAAGCCCCGCACCTGGCGGGGCTTTTTCATCGCGGTGTGGCGCTGATCAGACGATTACGCCCTGGCTGCGCAGGTAGTCGTCGTAGGTGCCGCTGAAGTCGGTCACGCCGTTTTCCGACAGCTCGATGATGCGGGTGGCCAGGGAGGACACGAACTCGCGGTCATGGCTGACGAAGATCAGGGTGCCCGGATAGTTTTCCAGCGCCAGGTTGAGCGACTCGATGGACTCCATGTCCAGGTGGTTGGTCGGCTCGTCCATCACCAGCACATTGGGGCGCTTGAGGATCAGCTTGCCGAACAGCATGCGGCCTTGTTCACCACCGGAGATCACCTTCACCGACTTCTTGATGTCGTCGTTGGAGAACAGCATGCGGCCGAGGGTGCCGCGTACCAGTTGCTCGCCGCCCTGGGTCCACTGGGCCATCCAGTCGAACAGGTTGTAGTCGTCCTCGAAGTCCTCGGCGTGGTCCTGGGCGAAGTAGCCCACGTCCGCGCTGTCGGTCCACTTCACTTCACCGGCGGTGGGCGCCATCTCGCCGACCAGAGTGCGCAGCAGGGTGGTCTTGCCGATGCCGTTGGGGCCAATGATCGCGATGCGCTCGCCAGCTTCCACCTGCATGCTCAGGTTCTTGAACAGCGAGCCGCCGTCGAAGCCCTGGCTGACCTTTTCCAGGGTCACTGCCTGGCGGTGCAGCTTCTTGTGCTGCTCGAAGCGGATGAACGGGCTGACGCGGCTGGACGGCTTGACCTCTTCCAGCTGGATCTTGTCGATCTGGCGCGCGCGGCTGGTGGCCTGCTTGGCTTTGGAGGCGTTGGCCGAGAAGCGGCTGACGAAGGTCTGCAGCTCGGCGATCTGGGCTTTCTTCTTGGCGTTGTCCGACAACAGGCGCTCGCGGGCCTGTTCGGCCGCGGTCATGTACTCGTCGTAGTTGCCCGGGAACAGGCGCAGCTCGCCGTAGTCCAGATCCGCCATGTGGGTGCAGACGCTGTTCAGGAAGTGACGGTCGTGGGAAATGATGATCATGGTGCTGTTACGCGCCGTGATGATGTTTTCCAGCCAGCGGATGGTGTTGATGTCCAGGTGGTTGGTCGGTTCGTCGAGCAGTAGCAGGTCCGGATCGGAGAACAGCGCCTGGGCGAGCAGCACGCGCAACTTCCAGCCCGGAGCGACGGCGCTCATCGGGCCGAAGTGCTGGTCCAGCGGGATGCCCAGGCCCAGCAGCAGCTCACCGGCTCGGGATTCGGCGGTGTAGCCGTCGAACTCGGCGAACTGGACCTCCAGCTCGGCCACGGCCATGCCGTCTTCCTCGCTCATCTCCGGCAGGGAGTAGATGCGATCGCGCTCGGCCTTGACCTTCCACAGTTCCTCGTGGCCCATGATCACGGTGTCGATCACGCTGAAGTCTTCATAGGCGAACTGGTCCTGGCGCAGCTTGCCCAGGCGCACGCCGTTTTCCAGCATTACCTGGCCGCCCGAAGGCTCCAGCTCACCGCCGAGGATCTTCATGAAGGTGGACTTGCCGCAACCGTTGGCGCCGATCAGGCCGTAGCGGTTGCCGTTGCCGAACTTGACGGAAACGTTTTCGAACAGCGGCTTGGCGCCAAACTGCATGGTGATATTGGCGGTGGAAATCAACTGACTGACCCTTGGCTGGACATGGTGCGCGCCGGGCGCGGACGGCGCGGGCGGGCAGGAAAGGCCTGCGCTGTCGAAGAAGGCCGACAGGCGCCTGGCAAAGCCGCTCATTATGCCACAGCCGGCCCCGTGCTGCATGCTTTGCCGCTGCAGCGCCCGTGATGCGGGCTTATGGCGATATCAGACAGTTGAAACCGCTCATGGTCCTGCATCAGAATTCGGTGTTCAGAATTCTGGTGGGGGCTGTATGAAAATCCTAAACGCTCAACATTCGCTCAGGCATTATCTGGAGCAGGTCAGCGGCAAGCTGATCACTGTGGTCTCGGCCTCCGCCAGTGAAACCGAGTCACTGATCGAAACCCTGGTGGAGAAGGGCAATCGCCTGGACCTGCTGGTGGGCACCATCAACTCGTTCAGCTCGCCGGACTTCATCGATTTTTGCGTCCGCGATGCAGGCGCCAGCGTCACCCTGCACGTGGACTTCCGTGCGCAGAACAGCGTGCACTGGAAGCTGATCCTGATCGAGCCGGATGTCGTCGTGCTGGGCAGCGCCAACTTCACCGAAGTCGGCCTGAGCCTGACCCGGGACACCTGCACCGTGATCCAGGACGCGGCGCTCTACGCCAAGTACCTGGCGCGCGTGGCCGAGATCAAGGGCATGGAAGGCGTGGTGCTGGGTGAGGATTCGCCGGCTTTCGACGAGCAGCTGGAGGAATACCGCCAGAGCCACCGCCGCGTGCAGGCCAGCCTCGCGCGCAGTGCGCAGTACCTGGACGGCGAGAGCTGGCTGGGCGATGAGACCAACCAGAGTATCCCGCTGTTCATCTGGTACAGCGACCATTCCGACGACTCCGAGGAGAAGGCCGAGGCCTTCCTGCACGCCAGCAGCGATGGCGTGGACTGGGACGACGTGCGCGAGTTCTTCACCTATGAGTGCGCCGAAGGCGTGCTGCCCTACGAAGAGGGTGACATGGTGCTGACCGCACGCTGCAACGGCACGCACATCGGCTTCTACACCTTCGATCGCATCCTCTACCGCGACGGCACCTACTACATCTACTCCTACCGCAAGAAGCGCTACACCCAGCCGTTCAAGCTGGAGGACGCCAAGGAGCGCCTGAAGGACGTGATCCCGGAGTGGTACGAAGAAATGCGCACCTCGCTCAATCGCCACGACATCAATAGCGTGGTGCGCTAAGCAGCCATTCATCGGCGCACAGCCTGCGATCCGACGGTCGCACGCTGTACGACTTGGCATTCTGCACGATGATGGCTAGCCTCCTGCCAATATCTCGACGTCGCATGCTGCAGTTGCGTGAGCCCGTCAGAAACCTGTCAGGAGGCAATGGATCATGCCGCAACTTCCCCCCGATGAAGTCCCCGTCCGCCGCCGCATGCGCTGGCATTGGCGGCTGCTGACACTGAAGATCTACATCCTCTCGGTGTTCCTGCTGGCCTGCATGCTGGGCGGCAGTGCGATGCTGTTCCTCAACGTGCTCAATGACACGCTCGAACCAGCCCAGCGCCTGGGCTCGTTCGTGGCCGGCGCGCTGATCCTGCTGCTGTGCTTCCACATCCTGCGCATGGCGCTGCCGCCGTTGCCCTGGCTGCACAGGCGCCGTTCTCTGGAGTAGATCGCCTGGGCCAGAAAGGCGCCGGAATGAAAAACGCCCCGTGGCATCGCTGCCACGGGGCGTTTTCCTTAGAGCCTGATCAAATCATCAGAAGATGTTGACCGGGTACTCGACGAAGACGCGTACTTCGTTGCCGTCGTCGTTGTAGGAGCGGGCGTCGTTGGACACGCGCAGCCAGGAACCGCGCAGCTTGACCGACAGGTCCTTGGCCGGGCCGCTCGGTACGACGTACTTCAACTGGTTGAAGATTTCGCGCTCTTTGCCATTGCTGGTCTCGGCGGTCTTGATGTTGTCGCCGTAGACGTAGGCCACGGTGTAGCTCAGGCCCGGTACGCCGTACTCGGAGAAGTCCAGGCTGTAGCTGCCCTGCCAGGAGCGCTCGTCTTCACCGTTGAAGTCCGACCAGTAGGAGTTGGCCAGCCAGATGGTGGTGCCGCCGTCACCCAGGCCGCCCTGGTTCTGGTACCAGCCGTAGTTGTAGCCGGAATCACCGTTGTTGCGCTGGTGCGCGATCATGAAGGTGTGGACGCCGATGTTGTAGGCGGCCGACAGGCTCCAGATGGTGTTCTTGGTGCCGTCGATGCCGTTGTCGGAAGCGAAGTCTTCGTTCACACGGGTGCGGTAGCCGTTGAAGTCCAGGGTCAGGGACTGCTTGTCGGCCACCGGGATGACGTAGTTCAGGTTCATGTACTGCTTGCGAGCGACGTCTTCGCTCTCGTAGCCGTACAGCGAGCCGCTGAAGTTGTCGGTGAACTTGTAGCTGCCGCCGAATACGTCGATGCGCTTCAGGCCGCCGCTGTCACGCCCTTCGGCGCTCTTGCGGGTTTCCGAGGTGAAGCGGCCGACGTTCAGCTCCAGGCCTTCGATCTCCTTGGAGGTGATCAGGGTGCCGGTGAAGCTTTCCGGCAGCAGGCGGGAGTTGTCGTAGCTCAGGATCGGCAGGGCCGGCATCTGGTCACCGTACTTGATCACGGTGTTGGAGAAGCGAGCCTTCACTGCGCCACCGGCGCGGGCCAGGTCGTTGGCAGCTTCGCCGCTGTCGCCCTGCTTGAAGAAGTCGATGCCGGCAGCGCCGCTCTTGCCCTGGCCACCGTCCAGACGCAGGGCGTACATGCCGAACGCGTCAACGCCGAAGCCTACGGTGCCCTGGGTGAAGCCAGAGGTGAAGGTGGCGGTGGCGGCCTGGCCCCACTCGGCCTTGTCGTCACGACCGTGCTTGTAGTCACGGTTCATGTAGGCGTTGCGGAAGAACAGGTCCAGGTGGCTGTCTTCGGTGAAGCCCTTGGCGGCGGACTGGTCATCGGCCATTGCAGCGGTCGACGCGAGGATCCCCAGTGCGAGCAGACTGATCCGGTGGTTCAGCATCTTGATTTCCTTAATGGTGCAGCGCCAGCGAGCAGAAAGAAAAAAGCTCTCCGCCCCGAAGTGCGTGATCGGGGTAGGTGGAGTTCTGTGCTGGCCTATTCTTTTGGTTGTATTCGGGGCGTGGTCGCCCCGGCGCCGCGGGATGATAGCAGAGGTTCGAACTTTTTCGTCCAGCCTCTGTCACGCTCCCGTCATGATTACCTGATCAGCGGTTTTGCCTGCTGGATCGCGGCGGCTCGCGGGGGATGGGCGAAGTCGCGGCAGATTGCCGCGTGACTGGCTCAGCGAGCAAACGAGCGCTGGAACAGCCAGAGGCTGAGGATCAGTCCGCTGAATGCTGCGAGTGCGGCGCAGAGGAAGATCGAACCGAAGCCGAAGCCGTTGGCGACGGCCCCCATCAGTGGCCCGGTAATACCCAGGGACACATCGATGAACAGCGAATAGGCGCCCAGTGCGGCACCCCGGCTTGAAGCGGGCACCAGGCCCACGGCTTCCACGCCCAGCGCGGGGAACACCAGGGAGAAACCGAAGCCCGTCAGCGCTGCGCCGGCGAGTGCCATCCAGGGCGTCGGGGCGCTCCACAGCAGGAGCAGGCCGAGGCTTTCCACCGACAGGCAGGCGATAGCGACACGGAAGCCACCGTGACGATTGATGGCATTGGCGAACAGCAGTCGTGCGCCGATGAAGCAGCCGCCGAAGGCGGTCAGGCAGTAGACCGCGTCTTTCCAGCCGAGGCTGGCGTAATAGAGCGTGATGAAGGTGGCGATGGTGCCGAAGCCGATGCCGCCCAGTGCCAGGCCCAGGCCGTGGGGCAATACCCGGCCGAGCACGTGGTGGAAAGGCATCCGCTCGCCATGCACCAGAGCGGCGGCACGCTTGGGCCAGGCCAGGGCGAAGCCGAGCGCGGCCAGCAGGACCACGCTGCCGCCCAGGCTGGCCAGCCCGAGCTGGCCGACCATCAGCACGCCCAGCGGCGCGCCGATGGCCAGGGCGCCATAGCTGGCGATGCCGTTCCAGGAAATGACTTTTGCCGTGTTCGCCGCGCCCACGCGGTCGATGCCCCAGGCGATCGAGGCGCTGCCGACCAGACTTTCCGAGGTGCCCAGCACCAGGCGCGCGACCATCAGCAGGCCGAGACTGAGTAATGGCAGCCCCTGCATCGCCCAGGAGCCGAGCATCAGCGCACCGCTGCCGGCGCAGCCGACCATGCCGTGGAGCACGGCGCGCTTGGGGCCGAGGGTGTCGATGACTTTGCCGGCGTACGGGCGGGTGAGGAGGGTGGCCAGGTACTGGATGCTGATGACCAGGCCGGCCATCACCGAGCCGAAGCCCAGGTCGCTGTGCACGTAGCCGGGCAGCACGGCCAGCGGGATGCCGATGGTCAGGTAGGCGATGAAGGTGAAAAGGACGACGGACACCACTTGCAGGGTGGTGGACGAGGACGAGCGGGAATCGGCGGACATCTGCTGCGGTTCGGTACGGCGAGTGGTCCTACATGATGGACCGCGTGTGGCGTGTAGGAAAGCTAGCTAACGAACTACCTGAAATATCCACTGTCCGTAGGGCGAATAGTGCGTCAGCGTTATCCGCCGTTGTTTGGGGCGGCGCATAACCTGTTCCAGGTTATGCGCCCTACGCAGGCACCTTCAGTTGCCGACTGATTGTAGGAGCGGGCCACGCTCGCGATCGCGCGCATCTACAGAAAACAATGGGGTCAGACTCGGCGGAACAGCGTCGGGTAATCGATCACCAGCCCGTCGTCATCCACGCTCAGCAGCGCCTTGAAATCGGTGCCTTCGAGGTTCTCGTACAGATAGTGATGGGCATCGATTCGCGTGTAGCCCTGGCGCATCCGCACCGGCTTGAGCCTGGGCGCTTCGAGGTAGACGACAGCCAGCTCGCGGCGCTCGCCGTCGTCCAGCTGCAGTCGGCGAATGGGAAAGGTGTTGGTGAAGGGCGACGGCCAGATGTCGATGTCCAGGCAGCCCTCCAGGTCTTTCAGTGACTCGCCCGCAGCGTTCTGCCAGTGGCCTTCGCCATCGTTCAGCAGGTGCAACTGATGCGTGCCGCGCGCGTTTTCCACGCTGAAACGCGCCTCCCGCAAGCGCCATTGGTGGTCCCAATCCAACTGGTAATCGAGCTGATAGGACGGCCCGCCCGCTTCATCGATGGCACGCAGCTGGCTCTCGGCGCGCAGCTCGCCCAGTTGCAGCGATTCCCAGCTGGCCGTCGGCGCGTGCCAGATGCCTTCCCAGTCGAGCGTGCGCATCAGGAAGTCTCCAGCATGAGGCCCAGGCGTTGGCGCTTGGGCAGGCGGGCGACCACCAGTTGGTGCGAGCGGGTCAGCGCTTCGCGCAATTCGGCGTCGCCCATGGGGTAAGGGCGTTGCATGGAAATCCAGAAGGCGCGCGCCAGATAGGGCGCCGGGCGGATGCCGGGACGGTCGACGTAGCCCAGGAACAGCTCCGGGCCGACCTTGAAGGCGAGCCCGCCGTTTCCGCTGTCGAGGAAGTCGAGGATGGCGAACATCTTGTTGCCGGCCACCGAGAATACCCGGTTGCTGCCCCACTTGATGTCTTCGCGGGCGCCGGGCAGGTCCAGGCAGAAGCGGGCGATCTGTTGCGGCGTCATGGGCGTGCGTTCCTTCGGTCAGGCGCGGCTTCGATCAGTCACGGCCTTGCTCAGTCACGGAAATAGACTTCGACCAGATGGTAGCCGAACTGGCTTTTGACTGGCCCGTGAACCACGCCGACCGGCTTCCTGAAGATCACCTGGTCGATGCTGCGGACCATCTGGCCGGGGCGAACCTCGCCCAGGTCGCCACCGCGCTTGCAGGAAGCGCAGGTGGAATGCTTGCGCGCCAGGGCGGCAAAGTCCTCGCCTTTGGCCAGGCGTTGCTTGATCTGCTCGGCTTCGGCGGAGGTCTTGACCAGGATGTGGCGGGCCATGGCGACGGGCATTGGTTGGGTCCTTGAGTGAAAGCGTCTGAGCAGCATTGTACGGCAGCAGTGACACAGGTCGCATTTCGCGATGGGTTGCATTGTCTGGCGCAGGAGCGCTCCATAGAGTCAATAAGCCAATTCTTATTTATAGGACGCTGCTTACAGACGGCGTCCGCCGCCACCTTGCGTACGGATGCAGTTCAATGGATATCCAAGCGATGCTCAAGATCCTGGCCACCCAGGATGGTTCGGATCTTTACCTCTCCACCGGCGCTCCGCCCTGCGCCAAGTTCAATGGGGTGCTCAAGCCCCTGACCAACGAATCGATGAAGGCCGGCGACGTCGCCCGCATCGGCTACGGGCTGATGGACGAGGAGCAGCGCGCGGAGTTCGACCGTGAGCTGGAGATGAACCTGGCGATTTCCGTCGCCGGCGTCGGTCGCTTCCGTATCAACCTGTTCAAGCAGCGCAACGAAGTCTCCATCGTGGCGCGGAACATCAAGCTGGATATTCCGCTGTTCGCCGACCTGAACCTGCCCGAAGTGCTGCTCAAGGTGGTGATGGAGAAGCGCGGCCTGGTGCTCTTCGTCGGTGGCACCGGTTCGGGCAAGTCCACCTCCCTGGCGGCGCTGATCGACCACCGCAACCGCAACAGCGGCGGCCACATCATCACCATCGAAGACCCCATCGAGTACGTACACCGGCACCGCAAGTCGATCATCAACCAGCGCGAAGTGGGCGTGGACACACGTAGCTTCCACGCCGCGCTGAAGAACACCCTGCGCCAGGCGCCGGACGTGATCCTGATCGGTGAGATCCGCGACCGCGAGACCATGGAGCACGCCCTGGCCTTTGCCGACACCGGCCACCTGGCGATCTCCACCCTGCACGCGAACAACGCCAACCAGGCGCTGGACCGCATCATCAACTTCTTCCCCGAAGAGCGCCGGCCGCAGTTGCTCAACGACCTGGGCAACAACCTCAAGGCCTTCGTCTCCCAGCGCCTGGTGCGCACCCAGGACGGCAAACGCCGTGCGGCGGTGGAGGTGCTGCTGGGCACGGCGACCATCAGCGACATCATCAAGCGCGGTGACTTCAGCTCGATCAAGGAGATCATGGACAAGTCCCGTGCCCTCGGCATGCAGACCTTCGACCAGGCGCTGTTCGACCTCGCGGTGGAAGGGGCGATCACCGAGGATGAAGCGGTGAAGAACGCCGACTCGGCGAACAACCTGCGCCTGAAGCTCAAGCTCTACAAGGACAATCCGGGCAGCGTCGGTAGTGCCGCCACTCCCGCCGCAGCCAAGCCGGCCGCACCGGCACCGGTTGCGCCGCCCGTGGCCGCCCAGCCAGTGGAAGCCTCCAGCTGGGGGCTGGAACTGGCACTGGAAGAGATCGAAGCGGAAGACGCGGACAAGCCGGCCGGCTGATAAGCCGCCAACTGAACGGACAAGCCCCGGCATGCCGGGGCTTTTTGTTGAAACGGGATTGCCTGTAGGAGCGGACCGCCGGTTTCGCAGGGCGGATAACGCGCCAGCGTTATCCGCCACGAGCGGGTTGGCGAAGCGGCGGGTGGCAATCGGCGGTGACTACAGCAGCGACAGCGGATAGCTGATGATCAGCCGGTTCTCGTCGAAGCTGTTGGTGTTGCCCCAGTCGCGGCGCATGGTGGAGTTGCGCCACTTGATGTTCAGCGTCCTGAAGGTGCCGCTCTGCACGGTGTACGCCAGTTCGCTCTCGCGGCCCCATTCACTGCCCTCGTCGGTGCTGGCGTTGTGCACGTTGCGCCCCTGGATGTAGCGGTTCATCAGGGTCAGGCCGGGAACGCCGAAAGCGGCGAAGTCGTAGTCATGGCGCAGTTGCCAGGAACGCTCCTTCGCGCTCTCGTAGCTGGCGTTGAAACTGTCGTTGGCCAGGGTGCCGCCGCTGGTGCCGTTGACGCGGAACCACTCGTCCTCGCCCATGACCTTCTGCAGGCCGAGATAGAAAGTGCTCGCACCGTATCTGGCCGAGAACAGTCCGGAGAAGGTGCGGTTGTCCAGGTCCCCGGCACGGGCGCTGCCGTCCTCCTTGCCCCAGAAGTAGCCGATATTCGCACCGAGCACCCAATCGCCCAGCGGCTGGCTGTGCTGCAGTTGCAGGTACTGCTGCTGGTAGATGTCCTTCAGCTGGGCATTCCACAGGCCGATCAGCGTGCGGTCGCCGTTGAAACGGTATTCGCCCCCGGCGAAGTTGAAGCGGTCCGAGGTGAAGGCCGGGCGGTTGAACAGAGACAGGTCTTCCATGCTGGCGTCGTTGCGCGGGCTGTTCTGACGGAACTGACCGCCGTAGAGCGTCAGGCCGTCGATTTCCTTCGAGGTGACCTGCGCGCCCTGGAAGGTCTGCGGCAGCGAGCGGCCGTCGTCCGAGCGCAGGATCGGCAGTACCACCATCCATTCACCGGCCTTGATTTCGGTCTTCGATACCTTGGCCTTGCCGGCTACCGCCAGGCGCCCGAAGTCGTCGGCGGGGCGGCCGTCGTCGTGGGTCGGCAAAAGCTGGGTGCCGGCCGTGCCCTTGCCGCCGTCGAGCTTCAGGCTATACAGCCCGAGTACGTCCAGGCCGAGCCCGACGGTGCCCTGGGTGTAGCCGGAGCGGGCATCGAGGATGAAGCTCTGGGTCCATTCCTCTGCCTTGTCCTGCCGAGCCTCGCCGACGTAGTTGCGGTTCATGTAGAAGTTGCGCAGCAGCAGGCTGGCCTTGGCGTCTTCGAGAAAACCGCCATCCTCGGCATGGGCCAGGACGGGCAGGGCGGGTAGCAGGCAGACGCTGATGGTGAGGTGGGGCAGGTAGCGGAGCATGGGTGTTCCCTCGGCATTCTTGTCGTTGTTCGGGGCGAACGGAGCCCTCCGCGCGGCTCTGTCGGGAGCGGCGGATGGAGGTTCAAGGCGATCAGTGAGCGCGGGTCAACCGGTCAGCCAGGCGCGACGGAAATGCGAGGGTGAGGGTGCAGGCAAGGAATGGAGGCGATACACGCGCGCAGGCGTGCCAGGGAAAGCGTGAGCATGTGAACGGACCTTTCTTATAGTTGTTGGCGCCGCATCGGGGCGGCGGCTGGGGCCATAGTGGTAGTCCGCGGAGGCTCGCCGCAATTCGCCCGAGGCGTAACTGTTCGCTGTTCGAACATGAATTAACCAAGTGGAACATTTGTCCACCGGCATTGCGGGTAGGATGCCTGCAACAACGCCGTGCGGGACTCGTATCGCCCGGCCTTCCAGCGGACCCGCGAGGTGCTCCCGGCGCGGCATGGCGGATTCTTTCTGCGGTGCGTCCTGCTAGGCTTTCGAGCTTCCCGCGCCAGCCGCATCTGCCTAATGAACCCGTGAGTCGATGAGTACCAGCCAATCGCCGTTGTCCGGCGTCCACCAGCCCTTCAGGGGCATCCTGCTCATCGTCCTGGCGACCTTCCTGTTCTCCAGCCACGACGCGCTGTCCAAGTACCTGGCGAGCATTTATCCCATCGTCATGGTGGTGTGGGCGCGCTACGTGGTGCACACGCTGCTGATGGCGGGCATCTTCCTGCCGCGTGCCGGCCTTGCCGTGCTGCGCACCCGCCATCCGCTCCTGCAGACAGCCCGCGCACTGTGCCTGCTGGGCACCAGCTTCCTGTTCACCACTGGCTTGCAGTACATCCCGCTGGCCGAGGCGACCTCGGTGAACTTCCTCGCGCCGCTGCTGGTGACGGCATTGTCGGTGCCGCTGCTGGGCGAGCGGGTGACTTTCGGGCAATGGTCGGCGGTGATAGTCGGCTTCTTCGGCGTGCTGATCATCGTCCACCCCGGTGGCGACCTGTTCACCCCGGCGGTGCTACTGCCGTTCGGCTCGGCGCTGTGCTTCAGCTTCTACCAGTTGCTGACGCGCAAGCTCAGCCAGGTGGACAGCCCGACCACCAGCAACTTCTTCGCCGGACTGTGCAACACCCTGATCGTCAGCGCGCTGGTGCCGTTCTTCTGGCAATGGCCAGGGCTGGTGCATGGCCTGATGATGCTGGCCCTGGGCACCTGCGGGATGACTGCGCACCTGTTCCTGACCCAGGCCTTCAAGCATGCCGCGCCGGCGCTGCTGGCACCCTTCAGCTATTGCCAGATCGTCTTCGCCGGGCTGCTGGGCTTCGTGATCTTCGGCCATACGCCGGAGCCGTCCGCGCTGCTGGGTATCGCGGTGATCTGCGGCAGCGGGCTGGCGGCGGCGTGGTTGCAGAGCCGCAAAGGGTAGCCAGGGGACGCTCCTGCGAAAGTCGTCGTTACTCGATTTCGAACAGGCCGTGGCGGATCGGCCCGACCTGCAGGCGCTGGCGCACGTCATCGTCGATGCGCGGATCGTCCGGCTGGTACAGCTTCACCTGGCGATAGGCGCTGATGCGATTGATCTCCGGGCCCAGGTATTCCCAGACCACGCGGGTGCACGCCGGAGTGCGGCGGTCGCCGCTGGAGACGCCGGTCTTCAGGCCATTCAGGCGAGTGATGCGGCTCTTGAAGCTGGGGATGAGGATGGTCTGGCTCATCTCGTTGACGGTGAGCGACTCGTAGTCCATCAGGAACAGCCGGTCCTGCAGCTGGAAGGCCGCGCCCAGGTAGCGGCAGCGCACCCAGTCCTCGGCCTGCACGTCGGTGCTGCTGGAACGCTCCTGGCGCTCCTGACGCTCGAAGAGGAAGTTGCCGTCCTGCTCGTAGAGGTGCACCAGCGACAGCAGGATCGAGCCGGGCACCGACATGCAGTTGGAATACTCGAAGTAATAGCCGCAATAGCGCGACAGGTTGCCCGCGTGGTCGCGCAGCGGGCGAAGCATCTCCAGCAGCGGGTCGTCGCGCTGCACGTTGGCCGGCGAAGTGCCGCGCGCACCGATCAGGCGGGCGAACTGCTCCGGCGGCAATTGCAGTTCGTAATCCTCGACGCCGAAGAAATCTCCAATCCTCTTGAGGTTGAAAGGAGTGGGCTGGCTCTGCCCGCCGAGGTACTTGTTGAACTGCGCGCGATTGATCGCGAGCTTGCGGCAAACCTCCGAGATAGAGCGGTAGTGAGCGCAAAGCAATTTGAGGTTGGGGCCGAGGTTTTCGGACATTTGTGCCAGGTCCAGGTGATGCGACTGGCGCAATTATAGCGTCAGGTAGCATCAATTCGTAGCAAGCCGCGAAATTGTTTCGGGAGGCTTCGGGCGCAACCATGCGCCCCCAGTGAGCGGGCCAGCCCCAGGTCCGTGCTCCCACAATAACAATCGAGGCCCCAGCACATGCTCGACGCGATCAACGATTTTCTCTCCGGGAAAGTCCTCATCGTCCTCATCGTAGGACTCGGTGCGTACTTCACCATCCGTTCCCGTTTCGTCCAGTTCCGCCACTTCGGCCACATGTTCGGCGTGTTCAAGGAATCGATCCGCGGCCAGTCCGGCCAGCTGAGCTCGTTCCAGGCCCTGATGCTGAGCCTCGCCGGCCGCGTGGGCGCCGGTAACATCGCCGGTGTCGGCATCGCCGTGACCCTGGGCGGCCCCGGCGCCGTGTTCTGGATGTGGGTCACCGCGCTGGTGGGCATGTCCAGCAGCTTCTTCGAGTGCACCCTGGCCCAGGTCTACAAGCGCAGCGACGGCGATGGCCTGTACCGCGGCGGCCCGGCCTACTATATCCAGCACGGCCTGAAGCTGCGCTGGATGGCCATGACCTTCGCGGTCCTGCTGCTGGTTACCTACGGCTTCGCCTTCAACGGCCTGCAGGCCTTCACCGTGACCCACTCGCTGCAGAACGCCTTCGACATCCCGGTGCTGTACTCGGGCATCGCCCTGGCCGTGCTGCTGGCCGTGGTGTTCTTCGGCGGCATCCAGCGCATCGCTGCGGTCTCCGACCTGCTGGTGCCGGTGAAAACCCTGGCCTACATCGCCGTGACCCTCTACGTGATCGTCACCCAGATCGAACTGGTGCCGGGCATGCTGACCACCATCGTCAAGAGTGCCTTCGGCCTGGAACCGGCGTTCGCCGGCCTGCTGGGTGCGGCCATCGTGATGGGCGTCAAGCGTGGCGTGTTCGCCAACGAAGCGGGCCTGGGCAGTGCGCCGAACGTGGCCGCCGTCGCCGCCGTGCGTCACCCGGCGTCTCAGGGCGTGGTCCAGGCGTTCAGCGTGTTCCTCGACACCTTCGTCATCTGCACCTGCACCGCGCTGCTGATCCTGCTCTCGGGCTTCTATACGCCGGGCTTCGAAGGCGACGGCATCACCCTGACCCAGAACTCGCTGGCCGCGGTGGTCGGTGACTGGGGCCGCATCTTCGTCAGCGTCGCGCTGTCGCTGTTCGTGTTCACCTGCATCACCTACAACTACTACCTCGGCGAGAACGCCCTGCAGTTCATCGTCGGCCGCAGCCGTTCCGCGCTGATCGCCTTCCGCGTGCTGGTGCTGGGCCTGATCCTCTGGGGCTCGATGCAGAACCTGGGCACCGTGTTCGCCTTCGCCGACATCACCATGACCTGCCTGGCCTTCGTCAACCTGGTGGCCCTGGCGATGCTGATCAAGACCGGCCTGCGCGTGATGCGCGACTACGACGAGCAGCGCGCCGCCGGCATCGAGCGCCCGGTGTTCGACGCCAGCAAGTTCGCCGACCTGGACATCGACCACGATGCCTGGCGCGATGCCCACAAGATCAACTCGACCGCTCCGGCCCACGGCAGCCTGCCGGCTCAGGGCTGATCCTTCTCGGACCAAGGTCTGACACGCGAGGCCGGGACTTCTCCCGGCCTCGCGGTTTATCCTGTGAACTTTCCTACAAGAGCACTGGCATGCGTCGCGTGAAGAACCTCTTCGTCCTCTATACCGGCGGCACCATCGGCATGCTGCAGACCGCCGAAGGCCTGGCGCCGGCTGGCGGCTTCGAAGCTCGCATGCGCGAACAGCTGCAAGGCCATGGCGAGATTCGCCTCGATTGGTCCTTCGCGGAGCTGCAACCGCTGCTCGACAGCGCCAACATGACCCAGGCCAACTGGCTGGCCATGCGCGACGCCATCGTCAATGCGGTGGAGCAGAGCGGCCATGACGGCGTACTGGTGCTGCACGGCACCGACACCCTGGCTTACAGCGCCGCTGCGCTGTCGTTCCTGCTGCTGGGTCTCGATGTGCCCGTCGTGCTGACCGGTTCCATGCAGCCCATGGGCGCGCCGGGCAGCGACGCGCCGGGCAACCTGCTGGGCGCACTGAAGGCGCTGGAAACCGGCGTCGAGCCGGGTGTATGGCTGTATTTCAACGGCGAGCTGATGCATGGCGCCCGTATCACCAAGCTGCGCAGTGATGCCTTCGATGCGTTCGCCGTACTGCCGCGCGAGCGAAATGGGGAGCGCGTTGAGTCGCTGCCCGCCGAGCTGAGCTACCGCCAGCCGCGGCAAGCGGTGAATCTCGCGGTGCTGCCGCTGTTCCCTGGACTGCGCGCCGAGCACCTGCGGGCGCTGCTGAGTAGCGGCGTTCAGGCGCTGCTGCTGGAGTGTTTCGGTAGCGGCACTGGCCCTTCGGACAATGAAGACCTGCTGGCCGCGCTGCGCGAAGCCCACGCTCGAGGCGTGGTGCTGGCGGCGATCAGCCAGTGCCCGCAGGGCCATGTAGCCTTCGACGTGTATGCCGCCGGCAGCCGCCTGCGCGATGCCGGACTGGTGTCTGGTGGCGGCATGACCCGTGAAGCGGCACTGGGCAAGCTGTTCAGCCTGCTGGGCTGCGGCCTGGCTGCTGCGGACGTGGAGCGACTGTTCGCCCTCGACCTGTGCGGCGAGCGAGTCGACTGATCGACTGATTGATTGACCGAAAAGGAACGCGCCCCGCTCAGGGGCGCGATTCTTCCACCGGTACGTTGAGCACCTCGCGCACCAGCATGGCGATGCTGCTGACGCCCATCTTTTCCTTGATCTTGGTGCGGTGCACATCGACCGTCTTGACGCTGATGTTCAGCTCGCGGGCGATGACCTTGCTGGCCTTGCCGTCCACCACCATCATCAGGATTTCCCGTTCCCGCCCGGTGAGCAGGTCGAGCTTGTGCTGCAGGTTCTGCTTCTGCTCCTGGCCCGCGTGCACCTGTACTGCGCTTTTCAGCGCCGCCTGGATGCGGTCCAGCATCTGTTGCGGGTTGTAGGGCTTCTCGACGAAATCCAGCGCGCCGTTCTTCATCGCCTTCACCGACATCGGGATGTCGCCATGGGCGGTGACGAAGATGGTCGGCAGGTTGATGCCCTTGTCGTTGAGCATCTCCTGCAGCTGAAAGCCGCTGGTCTCGGGCATGCGCACGTCGAGCACCAGGCAGGCGGGGAGCCTTGGGTCGTATTCGCGCAGGAACTCCTCGGCGCCGCCAAAGCAAAGCGATTCGATGCTGACTGATTCGAGCAGCCAGGCGAGGGAGGTGCGCAGGTCCTTGTCGTCGTCGACGATGTAGACCACGGGTTTTCTAGCTTCCATCAGGCGTTGCCACTTTCTTTCTTATCGTTGTAGAGCTGCACGTAGGCCGCGTACGCCGGGCTTTTGCCGCGGTCGTCGGAATGGCATGCCCGGAGCATACCCATAGTCGCCGGTGCTGACGATAAAGAAACCACCTAGATGACTAGCGGCCACCACCGCAAAGCGTGGTGATCGTCTGAATATGGCGCGCCGCCGCGCTGCCCTACGCTGGCCCCATACAAGAAAGGCCGGGCGTGCCGGCCACTCCAGCACATGCCACTCCGGCAAATAGGAGCGAAGAAATGGCCAACACCCTCAGCCAGACCCAGATCGACTTCCGCAACGCCATGGCGCAGCTGCCCGCGGCGGTGAACATCATCACCACCAACGGCCCGGAAGGCCGCTGCGGCATCACCGCCAGCGCGGTCTGCTCGGTCACCGACTCGCCGCCCACCGTGCTGGTCTGCGTCAACCGCGGCAGCGCTACCCACGATGTGTTCCGCAGCAACGGCCATCTTTGCGTCAACGTGCTGTGCGGAGAGCAGGAAGAACTGGCGAAGCACTTCGCCGGGATGACCAAGGTGTCCATGGAAGAGCGCTTCACCTGGGACCTCTGGGATGACGGCTACGCCGGCCTGCCGGTGCTGCGCCAGGCGCTGGTCAGCCTGGAAGGGCGGATCAGCGACTGCAAGGAAGTCGGCTCGCACACGGTGATGTTCGTCGAGCTGGAAAAGGTCGCGGTGCGCGAGCGCCAGGACAGCCTCGTGTACTTCAACCGCGTCTTCCATCGCGTCGACCGCGAGGCCGTGCGCTGCGCCAGTTGATCCCTATCTAACAACAAGAACGAGGTAATCACTGTGACCCTGAAGATTTCCCAGACTGCCGACATCCAGAAGTTCTTCGAAGAGGCCAGCGGCGCCCTGAATGACCAGGGCAACCCGCGCGTGAAGAACCTCGTCCTGCGCATCCTGCAGGACTCCGCGAAACTGATCGAAGACATGAACGTCACCCCCGACGAGTTCTGGAAAGCGGTGGACTACCTCAACCGACTCGGCTCCCGCCAGGAAGCCGGCCTGGTCGTCGCCGGCCTCGGCGTCGAGCACTACCTCGACCTGCTGCTGGACGCCCAGGACGCGGCTGCCGGCATCGGCGGCGGTACCCCGCGCACCATCGAAGGCCCGCTGTATGTGGCCGGCGCGCCGCTGTCCGAAGGCGAAGCGCGGATGGACGACGGCAAGGACGCGGGTACCGTGATGTTCCTTTCCGGCCGCGTGTTCGACCCCCAGGGCAAGCCGCTGGCTGGCGCCGTGGTCGACCTCTGGCACGCCAACACCCAGGGTACCTACTCGTACTTCGATAGCACCCAGTCCGAGTTCAACCTGCGCCGGCGCATCGTCACCGACGCCGAAGGCCGCTACAAGGCCCGCAGCATCGTGCCCAGCGGCTACGGCTGCCCGCCGGACGGCCCGACCCAGGAGCTGCTCGACCAGCTCGGTCGCCACGGCCAGCGCCCGGCGCACATCCACTTCTTCATCTCCGCGCCGGGGCATCGCCACCTGACCACGCAGATCAACCTCGCGGGTGATCAGTACCTGTGGGACGACTTCGCCTACGCCACCCGAGACGGGCTGATCGGCGAGGTGCGTTTCGTCGAAGACGCGGCTGCTGCCAAGGCTCGCGGTGTGGAAGGGCGCTTCGCCGAGATCGAGTTCGACTTCCAGCTGCAGCAGGCGGTTTCCGTCGATGCCGAGGACCGCAGCAACCGTCCCCGCGCGCTGCAGGAAGCCTGATTCCCGCCAACGCATCGGCCTTGCCGAAATCCTCACCGTAGGATGGCGTGGAGCGCAGCGATACCCATCATTCCGTGCACCTGCAGCATGGGTATCGCTGCGCTCCACCCATCCTACGCAAAGCTCTCTGTCGTTCCGGCGTTAGGGCTGTCGCAGGCATGGCCAGCTCCTACAAGCTCAGATCCGGCGCACACCTGTAGGAGCGAGCCATGCTCGCGAACAGCGGACAAGGTCCGCTGTATTCGGAAACGCTCAGTTCAGCCCCGTCGCTCCCGATGCATCAGCCAGAGGAAGTACGGGCAACCGATGAACGCCGCCAGCAATCCCGCCGACACCGGCCAAGGATAGGCGATGTTCCGCCCCAGCCAGTCCGCCACCACCATGATCAGCGCCCCGGCCACCGCACTCAGCAGCACTTGCGGGGCGGCGCGGCGTACGCCGAGGTGGCGGGCGATGTGCGGGCCGATCAGACCGACGAAACTCAGCGGGCCGACGATGATGGTCGCGGTAGCCGTGAGCACCGCGGCAGTCAGCAGGATCGTCAGGTGACTCAGACGCAACCGCAATCCCAGCGCAGCCGCCGTGCCGTTGCCCAGTGTCAGCAGGTCCAGCGGGCGAGCGAGCAGCAGGCTGACGCCGATCATCACCGCGCCGACTACCAGCCCGGTGCTCGCCGACAGCACGTCCACCTGATAGGTCGAGCCGGTCATCCAGCTCATCATCGCCGTCATGCGCGGGTCGCCGCTGGCCAGCAGCAAGGTGCTCAGCGAGTGCAGCAGGGTGGTCAGGCACACGCCGGTGAGCAGCAGGCGCTCGGCATTGAAGGTCTTGCGCCAGGCGAACCACAGCAGCAGGCCGAGGGTGAGCAGTGCGCCGATGCTGGCTGCCGGGACCATGTAGGCCTGCGGCTGCGGTATCACCAGGAACAGCACCAGCACGGCGATCGCCGAACCCGAGGTGGCGCCCAGCACTTCCGGGCTGGCCATGGGGTTGCCGGTCAGGCGCTGCACCAGCAGGCCGGCCACGGCGAGCATGGCGCCGGCTGCCAGTGAACCGAGCACGCGCGGCAGGCGCCATTGAGCGATGGCGTCGCTCAGGCCGGCATCCCCCCAGTGCCAGCCATTGGCGTCCACCGCGAAGTAGATGGCCGGCAAGGTCAGCAGACCGAGCAGGACCGCCGCGCCGGTGATCAGCCGCCACGGGTGCTCGCGCTGCGGCTTGGCCGGCGCCGGACGCGGGACGATGCCGCCGCTGCGCTGGCGGCTGAGCAGCCACAGCAGTAGCGGCACGCTGAAGATGCCGGTGAGAATGCCGGCGGGAATTTCCCCGGCGAAGCGCGACAGTTCGCGGGCGATCTGGTCCACCACGCAGAGCAGCGCGGCGCCCAGCAGCGGCGCCCAGATCAGGCGTTGCTTGAGCGTGCGCGCACCGCACAGCCGCGCAATGGCCGGCGCGGCAAGGCCGACGAAAGCCAGCATGCCCACGGCACTGGTGACGAACGCGCTCAGCGCCACAGCCACGGCCAGGCCCATTACGCGGGTGCGCAGCAGGTTCACGCCCACCGCCGCGGCACCTTCATCTTCGAGCCCCAGCGCGGCCAGCGGGCGCACCATCAGTAGCGCGATGACCATGGCCACTGCCAGGCGCGGGGAGAGATAGAGCACGCCGTCCCAGCCACTCTGGTTCAGCGAACCGGCCTGCCAGAGCAGCAGGTCGATCAGGTAATCGTGGTTGAACAGCACCAGCAGCGCGTTGAGCGACACGCAGTACAGGCTGATGACCATGCCGGCGAGGATGAAGCGCAGCGGCGACAGGGTGCGGCCCCAGGCGAAGGCGAACAGCAGGCAGGCCGCCAGTGCCGCGCCGGTCAGGGTGACGGCTTCCAGGCCGTGCACCAGTAGGGTCGGGGCGAAGATGGTGGCGGCCGATAGGGCGAGGTTGGCGCCGGCAGAGACGCCGAGGGTCACCGGTTCCGCCAGCGGGTTGCGCAGGATTTGCTGGAACAGCGTGCCGGCCAGGGCCAGTGCGGCGCCGGCCATCAGGCTCACCGCCAGGCGCGGGAAGAAGCTGAAGTGCAGCAGCACTTGGCGAACGTCGTCCAGGTCCGGCGACCACAGTGCCTGCCACCAGAGGTCGCGGGGCAGGGCGCCTTGCAGGCCATGGAACACCAGCAGGCCAGCGAGGGTCGCCAGCACCAGCGTGCATATCGCCGGGCCCAGCGGCAGAGCGCTGCGTGGGGCGGCGAGGTCGAGAGTCGATTCAGACATGGGCGACCTCCGTGGCGCTGTCCAGGTAGGCGGCGATGCGTTCGGCAAGGTCGAGCACCGAGGCGGCGCCGGCATAGGGGTAGAAACGCTGCAGCGTTAGCGTGTGGCCCTGGCGTACGGCGGGGAGGTTGGCCCAGAGATCGTTGGGCTGTCGCAGGCTCTGCAGGCGTGCCGAGGTGGTGGGGATGTCGACGTAGACCAGGTGCGCGTCCGGGCGCTCAGCCAGCCTTTCGATGCTGACCATGGCCAGCCCCACCGGGCCGACGGGGCCTTGCCAGGCATTCTCGACGCCGAGGCGGTCGAGCACGTCCTGCACCATGCTGTTTTTCCCGTAGACGGCAGCGTGGCGGCCGTCCTGGTTGAGCACCGCGACGCACACCGGCGGCAGCGGGCGGCTCGCCAGTTTCCCGCGCAGCTCGGCCAGACGCTGCTCGCCTGCGGCGATGTAATCAGCGGCGACCTGTTCGACGCCGAGACGCCGTGCCAGGTCGTTCATGAATTCGGTGGTGGCGCGCCAGGCGCCGTCGGCGGCCGGGTAGATGGCCACCCGCTCGGTCGGCGCGATGCCGTTGAGGCGGCGTTCCAGGGTCGGGGTCATCGGGTCGCTGAGGATCAGTTGCGGTTGCAGCTGCTGGATCAGTTCGAGGTTCGGTTCCCAGTACGGCCCCACGTCGCGCACGCTCTCGGGCAACGGTTGAGTGGGCATGCGTACCCGGTAGTAATGGTCGTCGGAGATCGCCAGAGGCGGCACGCCCAGGGTCAGCAGTGTCTCGGCGGCCACCCAGTTGAGCGCGACGATTCGCGTCAGACGCTCGCCGGCGAGTACCGGGAGGCCGGAGGCGCAGGCCAGCCCGCCGATGGCGAGGCCCTGCAGCAGGTGGCGACGGGTGAGGGACATGCACTACTCCTCGCGTAAAACGGGGCTCTTGAAACAACACGCCTTTGAAACGGCAAAGGGCCCCCTGCGAACAGGGAGCCCGGAAACAGCAGGCGGAACCGGCGCGCGGCCGCCTCCGTCGGTGCCTTACCAGCTGTACTTCACGCTGGTCATGACGGTGCGGCGCAGGCCCGGGTAGCAGGAAATCGGACTGTCGCAGGTCGCGGCATATTCCTCGTCCAGCAGGTTCTGGGCGTTCACCGAGAGGGTCACGTTCTTGTTCAGCGGGTAGCTCACGCCGGCGTCGAACAGGGTGTAGTTGTCGACGTGGTAGGTGTTGGCGTTGTTGCCGTAGAGCGAGCCGGTATAGCGCACGCCGCCGCCGATGGAGAGACCGTCGACCGCACCTTCGTGGAAGGTGTAATTCAGCCAGCCGTTGGCCATGTGCTCGGGCACGTTGGCCGGGCGGTTGCCTTCGTTGGCGTCGTTGCTCTTGGTGATCTTGGCCTTGGTGTAGGTGTACGAGGCCAGCAGGTCCCAGTTCTGGTCCAGCTTGGCTTTCAGCTCGGCCTCGATGCCGCGCGAACGCTGCTCGCCGGTGGCTTCGCTGAAGCCGGTGGGCACGCCGTTGGCGTTCAGCTGGTTGGTGAGGATGTTCTCCTTGGTCAGCTCGTAGGCGGCGAGGGTGATCAGCAGGGTTTCGTCCGGCTGGAACTTCACGCCCGCTTCGTACTGGTGCGCTTCGCTGGCCTTGAAGGCGCTGCCGTCGGAGCTGATGCCGGTGTTGGGCACGAAGGACTCGGAGTAGCTGACGTAGGGCGCCAGGCCGAAGTCGGTCAGGTAGGTCAGGCCGACGCGACCGGTGAAGGCGTTGTCCTTCTGCATGCTGTGGGCGCCGACGTGGTTGTCCAGGTCATTGCGCACGTAGTCGTAGCGGCCACCGGCGGTGAGGATCCAGTGGTCGTCGAACTTGACCTGGTCCTGCAGGTAGGCGCCGATCTGCTCGATGTTCTGGTCGTAGTCGATGGACTGGATGCTGTTGCCCTTGTTCGGACGCGGAACACTCTGGCCGTACACCGGGTTATCCAGGTTCAGCGACGGGCCGAGGGTGCGCCAGCGCGCGACATTGGCGTCCTGCCAGCTGTAGTCCGTGCCCATCAGCAGCGTGTGCTTGATGGAGCCGGTGTCGAAGTTGGCCTGCAGCTGGTTGTCCAGGTTGAAGGTGTCCATGTGCTGGTCGAAGCGATCCGCGGTGCGGATGATGTTCCGCCCCACCTGCAGTTGCGGCAGCAGGTTGTTGAAGATCAGGTCGACCTGGCCGTAGCGCGCGTTCTGGCGGAATTCCCAGGTGTCGTTGAAGCGATGGCGAAACTCGTAGCCCAGGGTGTACTGATCCTGGTCGAAGTGGTTGTAGTTGTGGTCGCCGAGCAGGGTGCCGGTGGGGTGGCCGTTGACGCTGTAGTCGAAGATCGAGCCGGAGTTGCGGTCCCGCAGGAAGTCGGTGAGCAGGGTCAGGCTGGTGTCTTCGTCAGGCGCCCAGGTGAAGGACGGGGCGATGTAGTAGCGGTCGTCCTCGACCTCGTGGCCGTCGTCGTACTCGGCCTGGGTGTTGGCGTCGCGGGCCAGGCCCACCACGCGGTAGAGGAACTGGTTCTGGTCGTCCAGCGCGCCGCCGAGATCGAACTGGCCCTGCTTGCGGTCATGGTTGCCGCCAGTCAGCTCGACTTCGTTGATGTGGTTGGCAGTGGGCTTCTTGCTCACACGGTTGACGATACCGCCGGCGTCACCCATGCCGAACAGGCTGGAGGACGGGCCACGGACCACGTCGATGCGCTCGAAGGCATAGGGCTCGCTGCGAAAGAAGGCGTAGCTGTTGTTCTGCTGACGCAGCCCATTGAGGTAGTCGCTGGTGGCCTGGGCGTTGAAGCCGCGGATGTACAGCCAGTCGAAGCCTTTCGGGTCCAGGCCATAGGCTTCCACCTTGACGCCGGGCACATAGCGCAGCGCTTCGGTCACGGTCTGCGCGCCCTGAGCGTCCATCTGCTTGCGGGTGATCACCGAGATCGACTGGGGGATTTCCAGCAGCGGGGTGTCGGTCTTGCTGCCACTGTTGGAGGTGCGCGGCACGTAGCTGTCTTCACCCTCGACAGTACCGGTGATGACCTGGGCGGACATGTTCAGGGTGTCGCCGCTGGCGGAGTCGGCGCCCAGCAGGGTTACGCGGCTGCCTTCGACCTGGTACTTGATGCCGGTACCCTGCAGCAGGCGCTCCAGCGCCTGGGCGGGCTCCATCTCGCCGCGCACGCCGGGTGCGCGCAGGTTCTGCACCTGGCTCTGGTTGAAGACGATCTGCAGGTTCGACTGCGCGCCCAGGCTGGTGAGCGCGGAAGCCAGGGACTGGGCCGGGATGTCGATGCGGACCGGGGCGGCCTCGACGGCGGAAGCCGCCAATACCATCCCCAGGGCGGTGGCGCGGACCAGACGGGCCAGAGGCTTCACCTTGTGCTGGGATTGCAGCGCGTAGCGATTGCGACTCACTTGTTTAGCTCCTTTAACCTTGAAGGCATGATCTTGTAATGCAATTTCTAATAAGAATGATTCAGCTTTATGTGACGCGCCGGCTGGAGAAAACCGGAAAAATCCTTTCGATCTTTTTTTGTTGCTGAGTGACGGCGGCAGGAAAGGGCGGCCTTCCTGGCCGCCGGGCCGTCAGTGCATGGCCATGCCGGAACCACCTCGTGGCGCTGTAGCGCGGTGGTCCTCGATCTCCACGATCTGCCCGGCGCTCATGCGCAGCAGGCGATCCGCGACGTCGAAGTAGCGGTCGTCGTGGGAAATCACGATCAGCGTCTTGCCCTGGGCGCGAAGCTCGGGCAGCAGCTCGGTGTAGAAAATCCGGCGGAATTCCGGGTCCTGGTCCGCCGCCCACTCGTCGAACACCAGCACCGGGCGCTTCTCCAGCCATGCCTGCACCAGCGCCAGGCGCTTGCGCTGGCCGGTCGAGAGGTCGGTGGTGGAGAACTCCTGGCCTTCAAGGCTGACCTTGTGGGCGATCTCCAGGCGTTCCAGATAACGGCCGGCTTCGGCCGGGACGTCCTGGCTGCCCTTGAGCAGGTCTTCGAAGAGGAAATAGTCGGCGAAGATGGTGGTGAACAGCTGGCGGTAATCGTCGCGGCCGGCATCGGTCACCGGCTCGCCGTTGAGCAGCAGCTCCCCGCCGCGTGGGGCGTAGAGGCCGAGCAGCAGCTTGATCATCGTGGTCTTGCCGCAACCGTTCTCGCCGGCAATGAAGAGGATTTCGCCACGGCTGACCTTGAGGTTCAGCGGGCCGACGCCAAATCCACGGGAGCCGTCGTCGGTGGGGTAGTGGTAGGCCAGGTCGCGCAGCTCGATGGACTGGAAGTCCAGTGGCTTGCGACCGTCATCGGCCAGCAGCAGGTTCGGCTCCGGCGAGGAGAAGCGCACCGACAGCTCGGCAATGCGGCGGAACGCGACCTGGGCGCGGGTCACCACCGGCAGCTGGCCGATCAGGCCTTCCAGCGGCCCCTTCATATACAGCAGTACCAGGATGAAACCGGACAGGGTGGCCTGGTCGGTGCTCGGCCACAGCGATTGGTAGGCCAGCGCCACGCCGATGACGATGAAGAACAGCGTCGAGCCGAAGCCCTTGGCGACGTTGAACAGGTTGATCGAGCGCAGCTGGATGTCACAGATTTCGTCGGCGGTACCCTGCAGGCGTTCGCTGTAGTGCTGGAAGCGCCGCGGACGGCTGATGCGCAGCTCCTTCGCGCCCTCGGCGATGGCGCGGTAGTGCTTCTGCAGTTCGTCTTCCTTGTCCCGTGCCTCGAAGAAGCCCTTGATGCCCTTGGCTCGCGCGACGTACTGCACGGCGCTGCCGACGACGATGGCGACGGCGGTGGCGAGGAACATCGGCGGCGACAACCAGGCCAGGTAGCCCAGGCAGCCAAGCGTGGTAGTCAGGGCGACCGCCAGCGGCGCGAAGGCGAAGGCGAAGTCGCTGATGGTGTCGATGTCGTGGGTCAGCACCGGGATCAGCCGGTGGCTGCGGTAGCGCTCGATCTGCTCGATGGGTGCGGAGATGATCTTGCTGCCCAGGTCCTTGCGCAGCCGCGCGATCACGTGCTGGCCGACGTAGTTGGTGCCCATGTCGGAAATGATCGAGCCCAGCAGCGCCAGCACACACAGCCCGGCGAAGCCCAGCAGCAGGCCGGCGGGCATGCCGCCTTGCGAATGCAGGCTGTAGTTGATGGTGGCCAGCAGCGCGGTGATGGCCGAGCCGCCGAGAATCCCCAGCAAGGTGGCAGCGGTCAGCGGCAACCAGTGAGGCCGCAGCAGTTTGAGCATCTCGCGAAAGGCGCTTGGAGCGGGTGTTTGCATCGTCTTTTCCTGGATCCAGCCTGCCAGGGGGCAGGCCGCACAACGGGGCGAGACGGCGCGCGAATCAGGAAATCATCGGCAAATCCGAATCGTTCCTATCAAGACGAATGAGCGTGGGAAAAACTGAAGAGAATTTGCGAAAGCCTCTCAAACAAGCGGGGGGTGGACTCGTCAGTTCTCGGTCGCTAGACGGCGGATAACGCTGGCGCGTTATCCGCCCTACGGGGAGTTACGGTGCGGCAGTGCAGGGCGCAGAACCCGCAACGGGTTATCCGCCAGCCTGGCTAGAGCTGCGCGTAACGGCTGGCCAGTACGGTGCGGCCCTGGTTGTCCTTGCGCAGCTCCAGCGGCAGCACCTTGGGCAGCGAATCCACCAGCGCCTGCAGGTCGTCGGTGCGGTAGATGCCGCCGATGCGCATAGCGGCAACGGCGGCATCGTCGAGGAACACCGGCTGCTTGAGGTAGCGGTTGATCAGCGGGATGGCCGACTGCAGCGTCAGGTCATCGATCACCAGCTTGCCTTCGATCCAGGCAATGGCGCCGGCGGGTGCGACCTGGGCCAGTTCGATGCGCTGGCTACCCTGGCTGTAGCGCGCCTGCATGCCCGGCGTGAGCTGGGCGCTGTTGCCGTCGACGCTGTCGGGCGGGCTGACCACCACCGAGCCTTCGAGCAGGGTGACCAGCATCTGGTGCGGGTCGGTCCAGACGTTGAAGCGCGTACCGGTAACCCGCACGCTGCCGTTGTCGGTGTAGACCGAGAAGGGTTGCAGGGTGTCGTGGGTCACCCGGAAGTACGCCTCGCCGCCGCTTTTCAACCAGGCGCTGCGGCGGTCGCGGAAGTCGGCGAAGTACAGTTGCGAGTTGCTGTTGAGCTCGACTTTCGAGCCGTCGGCCAGTTCCACCTCGCGCGCGCCGGGCTGCGCGGCGTAGTAGCCGACCTTCGAGGGCAGCCAGCCGGCGGACCAGCCTGCCGACCATACGGCGCCGATGGCCACCAGCACGCCAGCGGCCACGGCGGCGATGCGCTTGCCACTGCGAGGGCGGCGAGCGCTGCTGCGGAGGCGGCGGCCGCTCAGTGGCGCGGGAGCTATCGGTGCGGGGGCGGCTCGTGGTGTCGGCGGCAGCAGCTCCGAGAGCTGCCAGATGTCCAGCATCGCCTGGTATTCGACCTCGTGCCGCGTATCGAGCGCGAGCCATTGCGCAAACTCGGCGCGCTCGGCATCGCTGCACTCTTCGTCGTGCAGACGCGTGCACCAGTGCGCAGCTTCGGCGCTGATGCGGTCATCGTCGAACGGGGCGGGGGAGCTGGTCATCGGGAATCTCGGTAAGGCCGTTTGCGGCCGATATCACACTTTCTTTTCGCGTTGATGCGAGTGATTATAAATAAGCCTGACTCGGACTGTCAGCAGGCGCCTGCAGCCTCGACTGTTTTTCATAGGATGCCCGACGGGGTGGAAAGCGCGTTCATCCGGTATTACAAGGAGCTGGTCCTGTACCTCAATCGCAGCCTTGGCGACCGCCAGGCGGCTGCCGATGTGACACAGGAAGCCTTCCTGCGCCTGCTCGACCGCAAGGGTGACGAGCATATCGAACAACCCCGTGCATTTCTCTA
Organism: Pseudomonas sp. PDM17; assembly: GCF_014851985.1. Taxonomy (NCBI): domain Bacteria; kingdom Pseudomonadati; phylum Pseudomonadota; class Gammaproteobacteria; order Pseudomonadales; family Pseudomonadaceae; genus Pseudomonas; species Pseudomonas sp. PDM17. The sequence goes on along the minus strand of NZ_JACVAT010000002.1, from coordinate 807,488 downwards.
TCGCACGGCGGTCAACCTCAGCATCGACCTGCACCGGCGCGGCCGCGTGCGCCGCACCGAAGAGCTGGAAACCCTCGACCGCGAAGGTTGCCTCGACGAGCGCTGCCCGCAGGAGGCAGCCAGCCAGCAGCAGCAACTGCAATTGCTCCAGCGGGCCCTCGGCGAATTGCCCGAGGCTTGTCGCCGCGCCTTCGTGCTGCGAAAGGTCGAGGGCTGCAGCCATGTCGAGATCGCGCAAGCCCTGGGCATCTCCCGCGACATGGTGGAGAAACACATCGTCAACGCGATGAAACATTGCCGGCTGCGCCTGAAAGCCTGGAGCGGTCAGGACTGAAGCCCTCTTTTCAGTGTTGCCTGGGGCGCCGCCTCGCGAACCGCACTGCACAGAGCCAACCTCGATCGCCGCGGCCCCTTTACCTACACAGACGCATGGAAACGCTCAGGAATTAGTCCCACGCGGCCCGCGCGGGTTTTCTGGGAAAGATTCCGCCCTCGATAACTGACCGTCATTCTGAAATTTTCATGACTTAGTGAGAATCATTCTAAATTTCCCCAAGCCTGTCTCGTCTCTCCAGATAACGCGCTATCGACAGCGCAAATCATGGGCGACACGCAGGAGCGAGCGCCGACCGCCGGCTGGCGGGGCGCTCCGGGCAGAGCAGTAAGCCGCCGACTCCCGCGTGGTCACGCCCCACGGCCATCGCGATACAGGACATTGGCACCATGACCCAGATGATCACCCCGACCTACGACGTGCTCGGCATCGGTTTCGGCCCCTCCAACCTGGCGCTGGCGATCGCCCTGCAGGAGCAGGCGCGACGCGAGGGTCGCCACTACCACGCGCTGTTCCTCGACAAGCAGGCCGACTACCGCTGGCACGGCAACACCCTGGTGGCGCAGAGCGAGCTGCAGATTTCCTTCCTCAAGGACCTGGTGACCCTGCGCAACCCCACCAGCCCGTACAGTTTCGTCAATTACCTGCACGCGATGGGCCGGCTGATCGATTTCACCAACCTGGGCACCTTCTACCCGTGCCGCATGGAGTACAACGACTACCTGCGCTGGGTCAGCGAGCAGTTCGCCGAGCAGCGTGTCTGCGGCGAGACCGTCAGCCGCGTCGAGCCGGTGCAGGGTCCGGATGGCATCGAGCTGGTCAAGGTGCTGTCCACTGACGCCCGTGGCCATGAGCGCTTCCGCCTGGCGCGCAGCGTGGTGGTCAGCACCGGAGGCACGCCGCGCTTCCCGTCGGCCTTCAGCCACCTGCGTGACGATCCGCGCGTGTTCCACCATGCCCGCTACCTGGAATGCATGGCCAGGCAGCGCTGCAACCAGAACGAGCCGATGCGCATCGCGGTGATCGGCGGCGGCCAGAGCGCGGCCGAAGCCTTCATCGACCTGAACGACAGCTTCCCCTCGGTGAAGGTCGACATGGTCCTGCGCGCGGCGGTGCTCAAGCCGGCCGACGACAGTCCCTTCGTCAACGAAATCTTCGCCCCGCGCTACACCGACCTGGTGTTCAACGAGCCCAAGGCCGAGCGCGAGAAGCTGATCCAGGAATTCCACAACACCAACTACTCGGTGGTGGACCTGGACCTGATCGAGCGCATCTACGGCATCTTCTATCGCCAGAAAGTGGCCGGTGTGGATCGCCATGCCTTCCTCTGCCGCCGCAATGTTGAGGCGGCAAAGGCTGACGCCGATGGCATCGAGCTGACCCTGCGCGACAGCGCCACTGGCGCGGTGGAAACCCACCGCTACGATGCGGTGATCCTCGCCACCGGCTACGAGCGCAAGTCGCACCGCGAACTGCTCGCCCCGCTGCAGGAGTACCTGGGTGACTTCGAAGTAGGCCGCGACTACCGCGTGCTGGCCGACAAGCGCCTGCATGCCGGCATCTACCTGCAAGGCTTCACCCAGGACAGCCACGGCCTGAGCGACACACTGCTGTCGGTGCTGCCGATGCGCGCGCAGGAAATCGCTGCGTCGATGTTCGAGCATCTGCCGCCGCACGAAACCGCACACAAGCCGACGCGCCCGCTGACTGCGGAAAGCGCCTGACCCGCAAGGCCCGGAATCGATGCCCGGGCCGACTAAATTTCGGCTGACCCTGCTCGTCATACGGGCGGGGTCGTTGCATTCACGAAAAGGGGACCCACCATGACGCCCAGTTTTTCCCTGCCGCTGCCCGATGGCCGCAAGCTCTCCGCTGACCACGGCACCCAAGGCCTGACGCTGCTGCTGGACGGCCAGCCTATGTTGAGTGCGCAACGCGAAGGTGAGTGCTGGCAGCTGAGTTCAGCACCAACCACGGAGGCGCTGTGGATGCTGGCCTACTGGACCTTCGCTGGCGATGCACAGAGCGAACGCGTGCAGTTCGCTGCCGCCAATGTCCCGGTCGAAGCTTTCGAGCAAGGCCTGGTGAGCCTCGACGAAGTCGGTGGGCGCCTGCAGATCGAGCGTTCCGCGTTCTGGCAACTGCCCGCCGCCTGGCACAAGGGCTTGGCCAGCGCCAACTACCCGCAGGTCTATCGCATGAGCGGCGGCCGCCGCCACCCGCTTCGCGCTCCCAAGCCGCAGGGCGAGGTCTATCGCCGCTTCGACGCCAAGCTGGGCCAGTGGATTTCCCTGCGCACCCTCGACATCGAACTGGACCTGGAGCGCTTCAGTCGCTGGCAGAACAGCCCGCGCGTGCTGGAGTTCTGGCAGGAAGGCGGCACCCTTGAGCAACATCGCGCCTATCTGGAAAAAGCCGCCGCCGACCCGCACACCACTACCCTGATCGGCTGCATCGACGACGAGCCTTTCGCCTACTACGAAGCCTACTGGGCCAAGGAAGACCGCATCGCGCCGTTCTACGAAGTGGGCGACTACGACCGTGGCATCCACATGCTGGTGGGCGAAGAAAGCCATCGTGGCCCGCACAAGGTGGAAAGCTGGATGACCGCGCTGGTGCACTACCTGCTGCTGGACGACCCGCGCACCCAGCGCATCGTCGCCGAGCCGCGAGCCGACAACGCGAAGATGATCGGCCACATGCAGCGTCTGGGCTTCTGGCGCGAGAAGGAATTCAACTTCCCGCACAAGCGCGCCGCGCTGATGGTGCAGAGCCGGGAAACCTTCTTCGAGCGTTGTGGCCTGTGCTGACAGCGGTTCGTTGTGCGCCTGAGGGCTGCCGGTGATTGCAGCCCTCGCTCCCCTGTATTTCGGCGAGTTCGTCGGCTACCGCGAGGTGCTGGTGACCCGCGACGATCCCCGTCCTTCTATCCCGGCGCGTGCCTTGCTGGAGCGGGAGATGCTCGACAGCGTGCTGCGTCGCTTCGACCCGCCCCACGCCGATGGTGACCGACGCGCGCTGGCTTCGCAGTGGTCCAAGTGGTACCTGGTGCGCCTCATTCCACCGGTAGTGGCCGCCGCGCTGGTGCTCGGTCGCACGCTGCCGCTGGCGTTCGATGAGGTGGAGGTGGTGCTGGATGCCCAGGGTATTCCCGAGGCGTTCAAGTTGCCGGGAGAAGGCGGACCCTTCGCCGCGACGCCGGGCGATCCGTTCCAGCGCTTCGCCCATCTGCTGGAAGGCCACCTGCAGCCCTTCATCCAGACCCTGGCCGCCGAGGCGCGCCTGTCGCCGAAGGTGCTCTGGAGCAATGCCGGCAACTACCTCGAATGGTTCCTCGGCGAGATGGCCAGGCTGCCGCCCCTGGCCCCGATGCTCGGCCACGGCCGCGAACTGCTGGAGACCGAGCGCCGTCCGGACGGCACGCGCAACCCGCTGTTCAAGCCGATCCAGTATGTCGAGGTGTCCTGCGAGCAGCGGGCCAACGGGCTATGGCGGCAACGGCGGACCTGCTGCATTCGCTATCGGCTGGGCACCATCGGCCATTGCGACAACTGCCCGCTGATCGACGAGCCGCCGCCGGAAGCGAGCGACCTGTAACGTACCCTGCGTCGGCGTGGCACAGGTCTACCTGTAGGAGCGGGCCATGCCCGCGACCGGCGCTTCCGCTCACAGGGGATCACGGTGGCGTACGGACGTAGGATGGTGTGGAGCGCAGCGATACCCATCGAATTTCGCGCACCCGCAGCAGCATGGGAATCGCAAGCTCCACCCATCCTGCAAATGTGCTTGCCGGGGAGGGCGGCGGTTTGCCCCTATAGCGGTTCAGCGCAAGTAGCTGATCGGCGACCCATCCACCGGGTTGTTCAGTACGCCCATGGGAATCCCATAGATGTCTTCCAGCGTCTCTCCGCGCATCAGCTCCGCCGGGGTGCCCTGGGCCAGCAGGCGGCCACCGTGCAGGGCGATCAGGTGGTCGCAGTAGCGTGCTGCCATGTTGATATCGTGCAGCACCACCAGCACGCCCAGGCCCAGCTCGCGGCTGAGTTCGTGGACGCGCGAGAGCACCTCCACCTGGTGGGCGATGTCCAGCGCCGAAGTCGGCTCGTCCAGCAGCAGGTAGCGGCTGTTCTGCGCGAGCAGCATGGCCAGCCAGACGCGCTGGCGTTCGCCGCCGGAGAGCAGGTCCACCGGGCGATCGGCAAAGGCCAGGGTGTCGGTGAGGTCCAGCGCGCGGTCGATCTGCTTGCGGTCCTCGCCGGTGAAGCGGCCCAGTGCGCCGTGCCACGGATAGCGGCCGAAGGCGACCAGCTCGCGCACGGTCAGGCCGTCGGTCTGCGGCAGTTGCTGCGGCAGGTACGCCACCTGACGCGCGAAATCGCGGTTACCCCAGTCCTGCAGCGGCTTGTCGTCGAGGCGGATGCTGCCGCCGCTGGCCTGTTGCTGGCGGGCCAGCAGCTTGAGCAGGGTGGACTTGCCCGAACCGTTGTGACCGATCAGGCCGATCATGTTGCCGTCGGCCAGCTGCAGGCTCAGCGGCTGCAGGAGGGTGCGACCGGGGACGCTGAAACTGACATTTTCCAGTTCGAACATGGGGTCATCCGTAGGGGCGGCGTGGCCGGAAAAAGCGGGAGTCCGACTCTAATCCAATCGCTAATGGTTATCAATTTTCAAAGGGCTCGCGGAACCGCCGGAAGGATTGCCTGTCCTTGTCCGAAAGCGCTTATGATTCAACGCTGTAACTGATCTGGTAGGGCCCATGGAGTCTGCTGTCGAACGCTACAAGCGGCTGGTTGCCGAAGCCCTTGCGCGTTATTTCCCCCGTACCACCGAATACCTGCGCGCCGAGCGCGAGGCGGCGCAGCCCAAGGCCAGCGCGCGCGGCAAGGCAAAGGGCAAGGCGAAAGCGGCGGGCAAGACGCCCGCCAAGCGCGGCGCCAAGGCCCGGAAGGATGGCGAGGCGCCTGCGCCCAAGCGCGTGCGCGCTCCGGCCGTAGCCGGCATCTACGGCAGCGCCAGCGCAGCGGATGAGCAGCGCGCCCTCGACATGCGCCAGCGCGTGGCCCAGGCGGCTGCCCACGGGATAGTCAGCCTGCCGTCGGACGAACAGTGGGCGATGATCCTCGCGCCCGAGCCGCTGACCCGCATCTTCGCCGGCGCCGGTTCCGGCAAGTCCACCACCCTGGTGCTGCGGGTGGTCTACATGCTCTGCCACTTGGGGATAGACGCGGAGAAGGTGACGGTGATTTCCTTCACCAACGCTTCCTGCGCACAGCTGCGCGAGCAACTGGTGAAGGTGCTTGGCTACTGGGGGCATCCGTTCGATGCGGCGCAGGCGCGGCAGTGCGTGCGCACCTTCCATTCGGCCATGGGCACCCTGGCGAAAGTTGCGCTGAAGAACCCGCGCTGGTTCGAGCAACTGGACGAACGCGACCCGGCCAGCGAGCTGGACAACCCCTTGCTCGCCGGCCGCCTGCGCCCGGCGCAGCAACGCCTGCTCAAGCAGGTCTACCAGCAGTGCTACGCCGATCAGCCGGCGTTCCGCGCCCTGGCGCACCAGTTGCTGGAGCTGCCGCCACCGCCGCAGGACGGCGAAGACGGCAAGCCGCCACGCATCGGCAAGGCGCCGCTGGATGTCTTCAAGCTGTCGGGCGAATTCACCGCGCTGCCGCTGTTCGAGGCGTTCTACGCCCAGTCCGGCTTCATCGAAAGCATCGGCCTGCGCATCGATCAGTTGCAGCCGCAGAAACTCGCCTGCCCGCCGCGTGAGCGCCAGTTCATCGAGGCCCTGCAGCTGTTCTGGGCGGCCTTCGATGCGGCCTTGCAGGAGCAGGGCCTGCTGACCTTCAACCTGGCCTTCCAGCGCCTGACCGACCAGCTCGGCGACGGCAAGCTGCCGGCCGAAGCGCTTGCGCCGTTCCAGCATCTGCTGATCGACGAGTTCCAGGACGTCTCGCCGCAGATCGTGCAATGGCTGCAGGCGCTGCACCGCGACCTCGCCAAGCGCGGCGAAGCCGTCAGCCTGATGGCCATCGGTGATGACTGGCAGTCCATCTACGCCTGGCGTGGCAGCTCGCCGGAGTTGTTCATGGACTTCGACCGGCACTTCCCCAGCAAGGGCCGGCGCAAGAGCCGCGTGCTGCTGCTGGAGACCAACTACCGCAGCATCGACCCGGTGATCCGCGACGGCGAGCGGGTGCTGGTTGGCGTGGCCAACAAGCAGGCCAAGACCTGCCGGGCGTTCAAGACAGCAGAGGCGGGCGACCACGGGGTGAAACTGGTGCAACGCTTTGACGCGCGCAACAGCCTGCCGCTGCTGCTGGAAGAAATCCGCAAGCAGTGCGAGCACGTCGCCGCGCGCGGCTCGCGGGAGAAAACCGCCGTGCTGCTGCTCAGTCGGCGCAATGAGACGTTGCAGACCATCCTTGGCGAGTTGGACCGCAAGCTGCCGGTGAAAGGCATGACCATCCACCGCGCCAAGGGTTTGCAGGCGGAAGTGGCGATCATCGTCGACGACTGCGCGCCGCCGGAGAAACACCCGCTGCGCAGCGCGCTGTACGCGGCCTGCGGGTTTTTCGCCAGCAGCTACGACCAGGCCCAGCAGGACGAGCAGTTGCGCCTGGCCTATGTGGCGATCACCCGTGGGGTGAGCCGGGTCTTCTGGTTCACCCGCAAGGCCCAGGGGCCCACGGCGATCCTGGCGCTGCGGCGCAACGTGGAAACCGCGACGGCCTGAGCCCGAAGAGGGCGATCAGTCGTCGCGGGTGAGGACTTCCAGCAGCTCGATCTCGAACAGCAGGTTGGAGTTGGGCTGGATGTGCGCGCCGACCTGACGCTCGCCGTAGGCCAGGTGCGCGGGTACGAAGAGCTTGCGCTTGCCGCCGACCTTCATGCCCATCAGGCCCTGGTCCCAGCCCTTGATTACCCGGCCGGTGCCGATCACGCACTGGAACGGGCGGCCCTTGTCCCAGGACGAGTCGAAGACGGTGCCGTCCTCCAGGGTGCCCCTGTACTGGGTGGTGATCAGGGCGCCCTTGACCACGGCCTTGCCGTCGCCGACGACGATATCTTCGATCTGCAGTTCGCTGCTCATGGCGTTCTCCGGTACTGCGGGTGCGGCACGAGCGCCGCGAGGGCGTGCGTTTTCGCAGGATTCGTCGGCAATGGCAAGCCGTGCGACTCAGGTGGCGAGGTTGCGCAGCTGGCCTGTCGCCACGCCGATCAGCGTGCGCAGGCCCATGCCGAGGATGACGACCGTCGCGGCGGCGAGCAGGAACAGCGCCACGCCATTGGTGAAAGGCCCGGGCGCATGACCCGCGTAGCGCAGCGCGCAGCCGGCCGCGGCGGCCAGCGGGAAACCGACCGACCACCAGGCCAGGCGGAACGGGCAGTTGCGCGCCAGATGGCGCAGACGCCCGGCGAGTACCGCCAGCATGAACAGGGTGAGCATGTACAGCGCGCTGGCGAAGCGGTCGATCTCGCCGACGAGGCTGACGTAGGCGGAGAAGCCGACCGCGAAGGGCGCCAGCAGGATCAGCAGGGAAGGCTGCAGGCCAACGCCAAGCGGCTCTTCGAACAGCAGCCGCGAGAGGATCAGGGTGAACAGCGGCACAGCGAAGAACAGCGCCACTGCGAGGGAAAAGAAGGCGACGTCGGCGGCGCCCGGCCACTGCAGCAGCGGCACCGCCAGCGGGATATCCGCCAGGCCCACCACCGGGACAATCCAGGCCGGTGTGGCGTGGGCCGCTTGTTGGCGTTGGCCGAGCCAGCGGGAAATGATCAGCCAGGCGAACGGCAGCATCCCGGCCGTGCCGATCAGCCAGCAGGCGCGGGCCAGGAACAGGCTGTAGTCGACCAGAGGAATGGGCAACAGCAGCAGGCTGATGAACAGCGTGCCGAACAGGTTGCCGGCGATGGGATGGAGGAATTCGGCCTTCACCGCGTGGGGGCCGGTGGATGCCTTGATCGCATAGCCGATGGCGACCGCGACGAAGGCCAGCAGCGCCAGCAGGCCGATGGCTTGCGATACCCACTGTGGTGCGCCGTAGATCAGCGTGGCCAGTTTCCAGGCCGACGACAGGCCCGCGAGCCCCATCACCGAGCCGAACAGGGCGACGGGCAGGTAGCCAAGCCGGCCTTCACGGGCGGTTTCCTTGGGAGCACCAAAGGCAGCAGCAGTATCGATGTTTTCTGTCATAGGCGAATCTTTCCTATCGGTACGCTGAGCAATCCGAGCCCATGGACTCCGTCGTCGCACAGCTTAGACGGGAAATATCCTGCGGCAATACCTCCGTGAGTGAATGGCGCGGAGCGCCTAGACCGCCATTTCCCCGAGAATCCATTCGCGGAAGGCCTTGACGCGCGGCTCGTCGGCGCTGGCCTGCGGATAGACCAGGTTGTAGGCATAGTCCTCGGCGACCCGCACGCCCAATTCGAACGGTTGCACCAGCAGGCCCTGTTCCAGCTCGCGGGCGACCATGGCGTGGTCGGCCAGGCCGACCGCGCCGCCTTCGAGCACCGCCTGCACCACATGGCTGGTGTCCTCGAAGGTGACGCAGCCGCTGGCGTCGAAGTCCTCCACGCCGGCCGCTTCCATCCAGCGTGACCAGTCCGGCCAGGGCGCGCCTTCGGTTTCACACACCACATGGCACAGCGTGTGGGCCTGCAGGTCGCGCGGCTCGCGCAAGGGCGGGCCGTCTTCCAGCAGGCTCGGGCAGCACACCGGGACGATCTGCGTGTCGAACAGGCGCTCCGCCAGCAAGCCGGGATAGCGCCCGCTGCCGAAGCGGATGGCGAGGTCGATGTCGTCGACGGCGAAGTCGCGCAGCTCGTCGCTGACGTCGAAGCTGAGCTTCAGTCCCGGATGCAGCGCGCGGAACTGCGGCAGGCGCGGTAGCAGCCAGTGGGTGGCGAAGCGCGCGGTGAGCGAGACCCGCAGTTGTTCCGAAGTGCGCGCCAGTCGCCGCGCCCGCACGGTGGCGCGATGCAGCAGGCCGAGGGACTCCGCCGCCGCCTCCAGCAGCAAAGCGCCCGCCGGGGTCAGCTGGATGCTGCGGCTGGTGCGCACGAACAGGCCGAGGCCGAGCTGGTCTTCCAGCTCCTTGATCTGGTGGCTGACGGCCGCCGGCGTGAGGCCCACTTCTTCCGCGGCACGGGTGAAGTTCAGGTGGCGGCCGGCGGCCTCGAAGGTGCGCAGCGAGCGGATACCGGGAAAGGAACGGCTCATCGATCTTCAAATCCTTCTTGATGATCTGTCGAGAAATACTCGTTTCTCCTGGCCTCGTCAAAGCCCGATAGTGATTCCACTTGATGCTGGATATGCAGATGTCCAGACAGTGAAACACCGAGCAGAGGAAGCCAAAGCCATGTCAGCCGCCATCCATCCCTATGTCACCCAGCGTAATGCCCAACCCGCGGGCGCCGACGATCTCGCGCCCCTGGCCTTCGCCGGCTACGCCCATTTCACCGCGATGCAGGTGCGCGGCGGTGGCATCCGTGGCCTGGACCTGCACCTGGAGCGCCTGCGCAACGCTTCGCAGCGGCTGTTCGGCCAGAGCCACGCCGACGAGGAAATCCGCGCTGCCTTGCGAGCCGCGCTGGAGCAAGCGCCGGACGATACTTCGCTGATGGCGACGGTGTACTCGCCCGCCGGGGAGTTCACTGTCGCAGGGCCTGAGCACCGACCCGAGCTGCTGGTGCGCACCGCGCCACCATCGGATGGGCCGCAGGGCCCGCTGGCACTGGCCGTTGCGGGGCACGAGCGGGTGCTGCCGGAGATCAAGCACGTCGGCGAGATCGCCAAGACCTGGTACCTGCGCGAAGCGGCGGCCGCCGGTTTCGATGACGCAGTGTTCACCGACCATCGTGGTCGCTTCAGCGAGGCGACCATCTGGAACCTGGCCTTCTGGGACGGCGAATCGGTGATCTGGCCGCGGGCGAGGCTGCTCACCGGTACCACCATGGGCATCCTCCAGCGCCAGCTGGACAGGCTCGGCGCGCGCCAGTCGTCTTTGAGCATCGACCGCCAGGACCTTCCGCGTCTGGCCGGTGCAGTGGTGATGAACTCCTGGACGCCGGCGGTGCCGGTGAGCCGCATTGGCGACGCGGAGATTCCGCCGGCGCCGGAGTTTGTCGAGTTGCTGCGCCGAGCCTTCGAGGCGGAACCGCGAGTTCAGCCCTGAAGGTGCGCAGAAAGGTAGGGCGAACAACCGGGAACAGGTTATCCGCCGGCCAGCCGCTCGGCGGATAACGCTGTCGCGTTATGCGCCCTACTGCGGGTTGTTGCTCGCGGACAGTGGCTCACTCCAGATGCGCGGCAAATCCACGGGCCTGCGGCTCGATCTGCTCGCGCAGGGTCAGCGCGGGGATGTCGTAATCACCGCCGTTCTGCCGGCGGAAGGGGATGGGCGCGGTGGTCTGGAGGTTGTCCAGACGTTCGCCCAGTTCCTGCTCGATCTGCGCGTAGCGCTGCGCATCCACGCGGCTGGTGCGATACACCAGGTAAGGCGGCAGCACGTCGAAGCCGGGGTAGTGCAGCACGCCATGGTGGATCGGGAACAGCAGGTCCTCGATCGGCCCGTTGATGCCGCGCGCGCTGTAGTGCGATTCCCAACCACCGGTGGTGACTACCAGCATCGCGCGTTTGCCGGCGAGGTTGCCTTCGCCGTAGCGGTCGCCCCAGCGGGCATCGGAGTGCTCGCCAACGCCATAGGCGAATCCGTAGGCATAGACCCGTTCGAACCAGCCCTTGAGGATCGCCGGCATGGTGAACCACCAGAGCGGGAACTGCAGGATCACCGTGTCGGCCCAGCGCAGTTTTTCCTGCTCGGCGGCAATGTCGCTGCTCTGCCGGCCGGCGGCGTAGGCGCGTTTGGAATCCAGGGATGGATCGAAGCGCGCCTCGGGATCGCGATCGAGGCTGTCGGAGGCGTCCAGCGTGGCTTTCCAGTTCATCGCGTAGAGGTCCGAGACCTGAACCTCATGGCCGGCGGCCTGCAGGCGGCGCACCGCGAAATCCTTCAGCGAACCGTTGAGCGAGCGCGGTTCGGGGTGGGCGTAGACGATCAGTACATTCATGGCGGCTGCTTCCGTTGAGAAGGGGGTGTGCGCAGGATGCGATTGCCGCAGGTATAGTGGAAATGAATATCCGGAATCCCAGGTATATGAATGAATAATCTGCGCAGGCTCGACCTCAACCTGCTGGTGACCCTGGACGTGCTGCTTGCCGAGCACAACGTGACCCGCGCGGCCCAGCGGCTGAACTTCTCGCAGCCCTCGGTGAGCGTGCATCTGGCGAAGCTGCGCGACATCTTCGACGACCCGCTGCTGCTCCCCGGCCCGCGCGGCATGCGCCCGACGGCGCGGGCCGAATCCCTGCGCGAACCCTTGCGCATCGCGCTGGAGGCGCTGGAACAGGCGGTGGCGCCCTCAGCGCCTTTCGACCCGGCACAGGCGGACAACACCTGGCGCATCGCGGCGACGGACTACGGCGAATCCACCATCCTGCTGCCGGCCCTGAGCGCCATTCGCGGCAGCGCGCCGGGCACCCGTCTGGCCCTGCTGGAGCTGTCGCCGCCGCGCATCGCCCGGCAGGCGGAGCAGGGCGATATCGACCTGGCCTTCCATACCACCGAAGGCAGCCCGCCAGACATGCGCCGGCGTACGCTGTTCAGCGAACGCTATGTGCTGGCCGGCCGCGCCGGGCACCCGAAGCTCAAACGCAAGCCGAGCCTGGCGCAGTTCTGCCAGCTGGAGCATGTGATGGTGTCACCCGACGGCGGCGGCTTCAGCGGCGTGACCGATGAGACGCTGGCGGAAGCTGGCCTGAGCCGGCGTGTAGCGCTGTCAGTGCCGCATTTCCTCTTTGTCATCTCGGCGCTGGCCAGCAGTGACCTGGTGGCCATGGTGCCGGCGCGACTGGTGCGGGATAACCCGGCGTTGCGGGTGGTGGAAGCGCCGGTGGCGGTGCCGGGGTATGAGATGTCGATGCTCTGGGACGAGCGCTCGCACCGTGACCCGGCGCATCGGTGGTTGCGGGAGCAGATTGCGGCATCGGTCTGACGGGGTGCTTTTCGTAGGAGCGAGGGGACGCCTTGTTCTTGCTCGCGAATGGGCTTGCTGGCGGCATCACGGCTGGGCAAGCCCTCACCCTAACCCTCTCCCAGAGGGAGAGGGGACCGTTCGGAGCAGGATGAAGCCATCGCGTCAGCCGGCACGGACTGCTCCCTCTCCCTCTGAGAGAGGGCTGGGGTGAGGGGATTCAGCCTGCGGTGGATATCCAGTCAGTCCACGAACTTCGTCCGCAACAGGTACTTCAGCGAAGCGGCCAGCGTCTGCCCGTGGCTCATGCCGTCGAAGGCATGGAACTGCGCCTGCATGCCGGGCGCCCTGGCGACGTCTTCCACCAGTTGCTGGGCGGCGCGGGGTGCGCTGGGGGTGATGTCCTCGCGCGGGCGGAAGGGTTCTTCACCGCCGCGCATCAGCAGCAGTTGTGCAGAGTGACCGGCCAGCCGCTGGGCGAAGCCGTCCTGCTCCTTGAGGATGACGCCGTCGCCCCACCACAGCGAAGGGCTCGCCGGAGCGTAGAAGCTGAACTGCTGCGGCCGGGTGAGCAGCGCGTGGAGCGTCAGCAGGCCGCCGTACGAATGGCCCCAGAGCGTCTGTTGCGAGCGGTCGATGGGCGCCTGGGCGGCTACCGCCGGGAGCATCCGGTCGCGCATCAGATCGAGGAAGGCGTCGGCGCCGCCGCTGGGATCACCGGTGAGCGGGTCTTTTTGCTCGGCCTGTTGCGGGCGCGTCGGGGTGTAGTCGCGGGTGCGGCCACTGCGGTCGATGCGCAGCGGCGTCTGGTAGCCGACGGCGACCAGTAGCGGTGCCTTGCCACTGTTCAGGTCGGTGAGCAGTTTCTCGTCCAGCGCGCCGATGGCGGCGTTGCCGTCGAGCATCCACACCACCGGGTAACCGGCGGCTGGGGCGGGATGGTTCGGGCGGGCGATCCACAGCTGGTAGTGACGCTGACCGTCGGCGGAGTCCAGCTTCAGCTCGCTGAAGCGGTAGGCCAGATCGTGGCGTTGCAGCAGGTGGGTGTCCATTTTCTGGTCGGGGGCAGGCGCGGCGTGCGCTGCCAGCCCCGGCACGGCGAACGCCAGTGCCAGGGCCAGGAGGCGAATTCTCATCGGGCTTTTTCTCTGATCAGAACGACGCGGTGAGGCTGGTGTACAGCGTACGGCCCGGTTCGTTGTAGGTGGCGGCACCGGCACCTTCGATGCCGTTTACGCCCTGGGCGTTGCCTTCGCGGAACAGGCGCTTGTCGAAGACGTTGTCCACCCCGGCGGTGAAGCTCAGGTTCTTGGTGAACACGTAGGTGCCGCTCAGCCCGGCAATGGCGTAGGGCGAGAGCTGGTTGTTGGCGCTGCCGGTGACGCGGTCGCCGTGGTAGTCGTACTTCTTCGGCGTCTGCTTGCCGTACCAGGCAACGCTGGCCTGCAGCGACAGCGCGTCGGTGGCCTGCCAGTCGAGCATGGAGTTCAGGGTGTACTTGGGCGTCACCGAAAGTACGTCGCCGGTTTCCTTGTTCTTCGACTGCAGCATGTAGGTGAAGTTGTTGCTCCACTTCAGCTGCTCCATCAGTGGGATGGTCAGGGTGCCTTCCAGGCCCTCGACCAGCGCCTTGGGCACGTTCTCCCACTGGTAGATCGCCGCGTTGGCATAGCTGCCGGTGCCGCCACTGGCCTGATCGATGGGCGACAGGCCCGACTCGATCTTGTTCTTGTAGTCATTGCGGAAGTAGGTCAGGCCGGCGATCAGGCCGTCCTTCTGGAACTCGATACCCAGTTCCTTGTTGACGCTGGTTTCCGCCTTGAGGTCCTCGTTGCCCTGCAGGTAGCAGCTGGTGCTCTGGCCGTAGCAGCCCTGGCCACGGCTGTAGAGCAGGTAGTCGGGGTTCAGCTGGTACAGGTTCGGCGCCTTGTAGGCGCGGGCGATGCCGGCCTTCAGGGTGACGGTATCGGTCAGCGCGTGGGACAGGTTCAGCGACGGGCTGAAGTTGTCGCCGACGATGCTGTGGTGATCCCAGCGCAGGCCGGGAGTGAGCATGGTGCCGGGCATCAGCTCGATGTTGTCTTCGGCGAACAGCGAGAAGATCTGCGCCTGTGAGGTGGTGTCGCGGTCGCTGCTGGTCAGCCCCGGAACCGAACCACCTTCGCTGGTGGTCTGGGTGTTGGCGCTGGGGTCGTCGAGCTTCTGCTGAACCCATTCGCTGCCCAGGGTCAGGGTCTGATCGCGCCAGGCGTGCAGCGGCAGGTTCACTTCGCCGTGTGCGGTCAGGTCGCGCAGGGTGGCGGTGTAGAAATCGGTGTTGCTGAAGATGCCCTCGGTACCGCCGGCCAGGCCTTCGTTGATGCGGCTGTTGCGGGTCTTCTCGTACTGCAGGTAGGCCATGGAGCTGCCGAAGTCCCACTCGCCGCGATGGGTGATCGAGTAGTTCTCGCGGTACATGCGGTTGGTCTCGTGACCGAGCATGGACTTCACGTTGGCGTTGCTGTTGGTGTTCTGCGTATCGCCGGTGTAGATGTTGCCCTGGCGGCTGAAGCCGGCCTCGAAGTCCAGCGTCTGCTCGGGCGTCAGGTGCCAGCTGAGCAGGCCGTTGACGTCCTTGTTGCGCACGCCTTCGCGGCCGGCGGGGAGGGTGCCGACCTGGTTGCCGGTGCGGTTGGATTCGTGGCCGGCGTTGATGTCCCAGTCGTCCGAGTCGGTCTTGGCGACGTTGCCGTAGACGCGGTAGCTCAGGCTGTCGGTCAGTGGGCCGTTGAGGCCGAAGGTCATGCGCTGGGTGGCGCCTTCGTCGCTGTGCTGCGGGAAGTTGCTATAGACGGTGACGTCGCCGTGGGTTTCCTTGCCGGCCTGCTTGGTGATGATGTTCACCACGCCGCCCGCCGCGCCGTTGCCGTAGCGCGCCGCCGCCGGGCCACGGAGGACTTCGATGCGCTCCACCTGGTCGGCCGGCACCCAGTTGGTGTCGCCGCGTGAGTCACGCTCGCCGCGCCAGCCGTAGCGCACGGCGTTACGGCTGGAGACCGGCTTGCCATCCACCAGGATCATGGTGTTTTCCGGGCCCATGCCGCGGATGTCTATCTGGCGGTTGTTGCCACGCTGGCCGCTGGTGGAGTTACCGGTCAGGTTGACACCCGGCATGGTGCGGATGATCTGCGACAGGTCGCTGGCCGGCGGGCGCTTCTTGATGTCCTCGGCGGTGATGATCGACACGCCCGGCATCTGCTTGGCTTCCTCCGCAGCGGTGGCGACGATGGTCTCGCTGTCGAACTCGACGACATCGGAATCGGCGCTGGCGGCCTGTACGGCGAAGGACAGCAGACAGCTGGACAGCAGCAGGAAGGGCGGAAGGAACTGCATCGGACGGGACGACATCGGTGATCTCCGAAGGAGGGCGATTACTAAGAGATCACAAATGATAATGACTGCTATTTGCTAGTAAAGCGCATTAACTTTCTAAACACTTGCGACGCTTTGTTGGCCAAGTTTGCTCGAGGGTGAGAGTGCGGCGGGCAACAGCAGGTGCAAGCAAAGCCCCAAGTTGCCATTGGCCGTGCCGTTTTCCGCCCACAGCCGCCCGTCCGCCAGCTCGACACCGCGCCGGGCGATGGCCAGGCCAAGGCCGAATCCGCTGGACTCCGACGGCTGCAGCCGCTGGTAGGGCTGGAAGATGCGTTCGAGGTCTGCGTCGTCCACACCGGGGCCGTCGTCGCTGACGCACAGGTGCCAGAACGCGCCCTCGCGCCAGCCGTCCAGGCGCACGCTGCCACTGCGCGGAGAATGGCGGATGCCATTGCGCAGCAGGTTTTCGATGGCCTGGGCGAAGCTGTCCAGGTGCACCTGCACCACGCAGTCGGTGCCCAGCGAACAGGGCAGCCGCTCGGGCTCCCAGCCGCTTTCGAAGCAGGCGTCCTCGCGCAGCGCTTCCCAGACCGACAACACCAGCACCGGCTCGCGCTCCAGCTGCGGACGCTCGGTGTCCATCCAGGCGAGGTCGAGGGTGTCTTCCAGCAGGCGCTGCATGTCCTGGATCTCGCGGTCCAGGCGTTGCCGCAGCTGGTCCGCCGGCAGATCGCTGTCATGGGCAATGCGCAGGCGCGCCAGCGGCGTGCGCAGCTCGTGAGATAGCGTGCGCAGCAGCAGGCGTTGCTGCGCCAGGCTGTGCCGCAGGCGGTCAGCCATGTGGTCGAAGGCCAGCGCCAGTTCGCCCAGCTCATCGCGGCGATGGGCCAGCGGAGTGCCGGGGCCCTCGCTGTCCAGGTCGTCGGCGCGCAGGGCATCGGCGCGGGCGCGCAGGCGATTGAGCGGCAACACCAGGTGGCGATAGATCAGCAGGCCGAGGAGGGCGGCCAGCAGGGTCGGCACTACGCCGTGGCTGAACAGGTGCGTCCAGGGTGTCAGGCCGCCCGGCAGCAGGCGCTCGGGCAACTGCATGACCAGCCGGCCGCGCTCGGGATGCCGGGGGAATTCGATGCTGACATAGGGCAGCTCGTCCTGCAGGCGCCGGCTCATGGGCCAGTGCAGCATGCGCATGAAGGTCAGGTGGCTGGATTCCTCCGCCGTCAGCGGCGTGGTGCCCAGGCTCTGCAAGTGCTCGCCGATCACCGCAACCCAGGTGTCCTCGGCAGCGGAAAGCTCTTGGCGGAATCGCTCCACGCCCTCGGCGCCCTGCTGCTCCCAGACCCTTTCGGCCTGCTCGGCATAGCGCGCCAGATAGTCGCGGTCCTCGGTGCCGAGGAAATAGGTGCTGCGCTCCAGCGACAGGCCCCAGGTCCAGATCAGCCAGGTCAGCAGCAGGCAGAAGCCAACCTGCAGCGCGGCGATTTTCCACAGCAGCGGGTGACGGCGCATCAGTGACGTTCCGCGTCTACCAGGATGTAACCCTGGCCGCGCACGGCCTGGATCTGCACCTGTTGCGCACCGATGGCCGCCAGCTTGCGGCGCAGGTTGCAGACGTGCACGTCCAGCCCCCGGTCGAGCCGCGTGTAGGCTCGGTGCAGTACGCTCTGGTAGAGGAAGCTCTTGCTCAGTGCTTCGCCGGTATGGGCGTTGAGCGTCACCAGCAGGCGGTACTCGGAATGCGTAAGACCAGCGTGTTCACCGTTGCGGGTAACGTCCTGCCGTTCATCGTCGAACTGCAGCGAGCTGTGCCGTTGAGGCTCGCTCTGCGCCGTGCGCGAGCGATCCAGACTGACCCGGCGCAGCAGCGCATCGATGCGCGCATCCAGTTCCGCCAGGCTGAAGGGCTTGGGCAGGTAATCGTCGGCACCGCGGGTGAAGCCGGTGATGCGGTCCTGCTCCGCACCCAGGGCGGACATCAGCATCACCGGCGTGGTGCGCGCGCTGCGCAGTCTATCCAGCAGGGACAGGCCATCGACGCCGGGCAACATGATGTCCAGCAGGACCAGGTCGAAGTCGTTCTGGTGGACGGCCACCAGCCCCTGGTCACCGTTCGCGCAAGTAGTGACGGCAAAGCCGCGCTGACAGAAATGACGTTCGAGGTCCAGGCGAAGACGGGAATCGTCTTCCACCAGCAAGAGCGAAGGGGACACAGCAGGCCTTGATGCGAATATTTACCATTTGCAAATATCTCACCCCTTTCCGTCAGAAGGCAATGGCGATTTGCCTGAGATCTGTCAGAAATAGCCTCAGACCCAGCGCCGCACTCGGCTGCAGAAAGCCTCGAACTCCGCACCGAACAGTTCGCGCAGTGCCCGCTCTTCCGGGCGAATCTGGAAGCGCCCGATGTACAGCACGAAAACCGCGACACCGAGCACCGCCAGCGCCGAACCGAGGAACACGCACCAGCCCAGCAGGACGATGGCGAAGCCCAGGTACATGGGATTGCGCGTATGCCGGTAGATACCGGCGACCACCAGCGAAGAGGCGGACTCCGGCTTCAACGGGTTGACCGTGGTGCGCGCGCGGCGAAACGACGCAACGCCGGCCAGGCAGACTGCAATCCCGGCCAGCGCCACCAGCAGGGCCAGCCACAGACGGTTGCCCAGCGGATCGATCGGGCGCACCGCCAGCCACATCAGCACGGCGGTGATGATTGCCACCAAGGGCGGGGGAATACGGTGTTCCAGCCAATCCATGCTCGGTCTCCGGGCCAGTGCGGCCATCTCCAGTGAGGTGCCCACACTAGCCCAGATCGATGCCCTTAGCGCGGCCGGCGCACTGCGCGGACCTTGCCGCTGTTGCCGCCGCCGCAATAGAAACGCTCACCGCTGTCGGCTTCCAGGCCTGAAACATGCACGCCTTCGGGCATGTCCAGCTGCTCCAGAACCGCGCCGGACTGCGGGTCGATACGGCGTAGCTCGCTGTAGGTCGATTCCGGTTCCCAGGTGCCATGCCAGAGTTGACCTTCGACCCAAGTCACCCCGGTGACGAAACGATTTGAATCAATCGTACGGAGGATTTCGCCGGTTTCCGGGTCGATCTGATGAATCTTCCGTGCGCGGTACTCGCCGACCCAGAGCGAACCTTCCGCCCATGCCATGCCGGAATCGCCGCCATTGCCCGGCGCGGGAATGGTCGAGAGGACCTTGCCGGTGGCCGGGTCGATCTTCTGGATGCGGCTTTCGGCGATCTGGTAGAGGTGCGTGCCGTCGAAGGCGGTGCCGGCGTGGGCGGGCACTTCGATGGCACGTTCCAGGCGGCCGTCCCTCGGGTCGAGGCTTTGCAGGCGCTCGCCCACGGCGAACCAGACGCGCTGGCCATCGAAGGTCAGACCGTGGACGGTGCTGACGCCGGGGAAGGGACCGTACTCCTGCAGCACCTGCGCCGGGGATTGCTTGTAGTGGGTGGTCATGATGTTGCCCTGCACGTTGTGGGTGGGAGCCTTCAGCCTATTCAGACACCGAAGGGCGCGGGGAGTAACAAGGTCGTCGCGAAACCCGGCGTCGCTGGCAGCGTCCAGCGTCGTGCTCGGCCTTGTCCAAGCGCCTGCACCCGACCGGCTTCGGCCAGGGTTTCAAGGGCACGCTGGATACTGCGCTGGCTGGTATCCAGCGCCATTGCCAGGGCCGAACTGGACCAGGCCTGGCCATCGCTGAGCAGTGCCAGCACTTCAGCGTTGGCGTCCTCTCGCGGTGGCGCAAGGACCACCGGATTGGCGGCGACCAGCCGATAACCGCGGGGCGTCGACTCAATGCCGGCCAGGAGTTGCAGCAGGCGGCGCAAGCGGCCGATTTCCACCCGCAGGCGCGCCCGGTGGGTTTCGTCCGGGTGACGGGTGCGGAACACCCGGCCGATCAGCTCGGTGCGGGTCACATCGCCGGGCCAGGCTTCGGCCAGCGCGCGGGCCAGGGCAAACAGCACCGGGCGGCTGTTCAGCGACAGGTCGCCGATGCGGTTGCGGCAGGCGTCCACCACCAGGGCGTCGGAGTTAAGCAGGCTTTCCACTTCATCCAGCGACAGCAGGCGGGTGTGCTGCTTGTCGATCTGCCTGGCGGCCGGCGCTTCGAGCGTGCGCGCCGCCTGGTCGATCTCAGCACGCAGGGCGGGAATGCCTGAAGTGGCGGCTGCCTCGGCAGCCTTGCGCAACGCGGTCCGGGCCTCGCCCGCTTGCAATCGGCGAACGGCGATGCCGGATGCAATCAGCCAATGCACCGCGCGCAGCGGCGCCGGTAGTGATTCCGGCTGCAGTTCGGCAAGTGCTGTATGGGCCTGATCGAGCTGGCCGATCAGCAGCACGCGGCGGATCAGCAGGTAATGAGCATGGGCAGCGTTGATCCTGTCGCCATGACTGCGCAGCACCTGTGCCGCCTGCTCCAGCGGTGCCGTCGGCCAGTTCAGCTCGCGGCTGGCCAGCGCCACTTCCGCTTCGGCCACCCGGCAGCGGGCGCGCGCCATCGGCTCGTGGGCACCGAAGGTGCGGGCGGCGCGGCGCAGCAGGGTACGTGCGCGAGGGAAATCACCCAGCTGGGCCATGGCGATACCGCGCAGGGCCAGCGCCGGCGGGTCTTCGCGCAGCGCCACGCGGTTCAGTGCGCCCAGCGGGTCGCCGGCCGCGAGGGCACAGGCTGCCGCCGTGATCAGCGAATCCATGGAAATCCTGCCAACTTTGTCACTCCCGTCGGGCACGGCCCGCTGCCTAGTCTAAGCCATGCCCACCGAGCCGCCGCTGGCGGAGGAGAACTGCCATGACTGCCCATCCCACCGCTACCCGCGAAGAATGGCTGGCCGCACGCCTGGACCTGCTGGCCGAGGAAAAGGCCCTGACCCGGCGCAGTGACGAACTGGCGCGCAAGCGCCAGGCGCTGCCCTGGGTGTTGGTCGACAAGGACTACCGCTTCGACACCGAGCAGGGCCCGGCGAGCCTTGCCGACCTCTTCGCCGGCCGTTCGCAGTTGCTGGTCTACCACTTCATGTTTGGCCCGGACTACCGCGCCGGCTGCCCGTCCTGTTCGAACATCGCCGACGGCTTCGACGGCTACGCCACCCACCTGGCGAACCACGATGTGAGCCTGCTGGCGGTCTCCCGCGCGCCGCTGGAGAAGTTGCTGGCGTACCGCCGGCGCATGGGCTGGAGCTTCCCCTGGGCGTCATCCCACGGCAGCGGCTTCAACTACGACTTCAACGTGTCGTTCACCGAAGCGCAGCAACGTGGCGGGGAAGTCGACTACAACTTCCGCCGCGAAGGACCCGCCGCGGGTCCGGCGCCGGCACCCGTGGTGGAAACCGCCGCCTGCTGCGGCACTGACGTGGCAACCTTCACCCGCGACCTGCCGGGGATGAGCAGCTTCGTGCGTGAAGGCAACAACATCTATCACTGTTACTCCACTTATGCCCGTGGCCTGGACTCGCTCTGGGGCCTGTTCCAGTGGCTCGACCGCGCGCCGCTGGGGCGCAACGAGCAGGGCATCTGGTGGCGCCGTCACGACGAGTACTGAGCCTCACACCGCCTTGCGGTAGTCCGGCCGCCGCTTCGCCAGCAGCACTGCCGCCAGGTCGAGCGCGGAGCACAGCAGGAAGTAGAGCAGGGCGACGAACAGGAAGACTTCCGTGGGGTGGACCATCACCCGGTTGCTCACCTGGGTGGCGACGAAGGACAGCTCGCCAACCCCGATCACGTAGGCCAGGGATGTGTCCTTGATCAGCGAGACCCACTGATTGAGGAACGACGGCAGCATGATCGGCAGTGCCTGCGGCAGAATCACCAGGGTGAGCACTTGCCATGGACGCAGGCCCAGCGCGCGGGCGGCGTCCCACTGGCCCTTGGGCAGGCTTTCGATGCCGGCGTGCACCGAGTGCGCCAGATAGGCGCCGCCGATCAGCGACAGCGCGCAGACCACCGTACCCAGCGCCGGCACGTCGAAGTGGAAGACGATGGGCAGCAGGAAGTAGGTCCAGAAGATCAGCATCAGCACCGGGATCGCGCGGAAGAAGCCGAGAAAGGCCACCAGCAGCAGGCGCGGTTTGCCGCGCAGCACTGACAAGGCAATGCCCAGCGCAAGACCGATGACCGCGGAGACGATGCCGGAGGCCAGCGCAAGCAGGATGGTCAGCGCGGCGCCGCCCAGCGGGCCGTCCGGGTAGGCGCCGACGAGGAAGTAGGCGAGGTTGTCCTGAATGACGGAGAAGTCCATGTCAGGCTCCCTGGCGGTAGCGGCGGGTTTGCTGCAGCGCCTGGCCCAGCGCCTCGATCAGCGCGATGGCGCCGATGTACAGCAGGGTGGCGATGCCGAAGGCCTGGAAGGTCTTGAAGGTCTGCGTTTCCACCTGGCGCGACGCGTAGGAAAGCTCCGCCAGCCCGATGGCCATGGCCAGCGAGGAGTTCTTCAGTGCGTTCATGTATTGCCCCATCAGCGGCGGCAGTGCGGTACGCAGCGCTTGCGGCAGGATTACCCAACGCCACACCTGGAGCGGACGCAGGCCCAACGCCATGCCGGCTTCACGCTGCTGCGCGCTGACCGAGGCGATGCCGGCGCGGAACTCCTCGGCAATGAACGCCGTGGTGTAGAGCGTCAGGCCCCAGGCAGCGGCGAGGAATTCGAACGACGGCCACGCCAGCCAGCCCAGCTCATGGGGTGTGTTCAGCCAGAACACGAAGTCCTCCGGCAGCAGTGCCGGCACGCCGAAGTACCAGAAGAACAGCTGCACAAGCAGCGGCGTATTACGCAGCAGCGCGAGGTACGCCCGCGCGGGCCACGCCAGCCAGCGCGACTTCGCCTGCCGGGCAATGGCCAGCGGCGCGCCGAGCAGGGTGGCGACCACACAGCAGAACAGGGAAATACCGAGGGTGAGCAGGAAACCGTCGAGCAGCCAGCTCAGGTAGGTCGGGGCGAGCAGTTCGCCGAACATCGTCAGAGTCCATCAGAAGGCGGGAAAGGCAACGCCCCACGGGTGTGGGGCGTGCGGTGATGCGGTGCGCGGGGCGGGGGTCAGCTCTTGTCGCCGATCTTGTACAGGCGCGCCAGGGGCGTCCTGGTGGTCGGGCCGAACCAGGTGTCGTAGATCTTCTGCGCCTGCCCGTTGGCTTCCAGCTCGGTAAGGCTCTGGTTGACGAACTCGCCCAGGGCGTTCTCACCCTTGGGAATGCCGACGCCGATCAGGTCATTGGAGATGGTGAAGGGCGGCACTTCATACTTGTCCTTGTCCGGCACGTTGGCCAGTAGGCCGATCAGCTTCGGGCCGTCCTGGGTGATGGCCT
The DNA here is from genome assembly GCF_014851985.1 of Pseudomonas sp. PDM17. Classification (NCBI taxonomy): domain Bacteria; kingdom Pseudomonadati; phylum Pseudomonadota; class Gammaproteobacteria; order Pseudomonadales; family Pseudomonadaceae; genus Pseudomonas; species Pseudomonas sp. PDM17. The sequence continues at coordinate 784,449 of NZ_JACVAT010000002.1, read as the reverse complement.
GGACCTGGCCATTGCGCAGGGCGGTGAAGGCGAAGGGCGTGTCGTCGTAGGCGATGACCTTGGCGCCGGGGAATTTCTCCCGCAGCACGCCTTCGTTGACCGTTCCCTTGTCGACGCCGACGCGCCACTGGTTCAGGTCTTCCGGCGACTTCAGGCTGCCCTTGCGCACGATGAACTGCTGTCCGGAGGCGAAATAGGGGATGCTGAAATCCACCTGTTCGGCGCGCTCGGGGGTGATGGTGAAGTTGGCCAGCACCAGGTCGACCTTGTTCGCGGTCAGCAGCGGGATGCGGTTGGCGGGGTTGGTCGGCAGGACCTGCAGCCTGACGCCGAGCTTGTCGGCCAGCGCCTTGGCGTAATCCACGTCGAGGCCCTCGATCTGCTTGCTCTTGCCATCGACGAAGCCGAACGGCGGGTTGCTGTCGAATGCGGCGACGCGCAGCACACCGGCCTTTCTGATGTCTTCCAGGCGGTCGGCGTGGGCCAGTCCGGAGAGGACGGCCAGGGCGAGGGCGGTAACGGCAGTAAGTTTCTTCATGAACATCCAGCTCCTTCTCGGGCCCCGTTCGTGCGACGGGTTCCCGTGATGATCGAGTGCGGGCCTTCGAGGGTGGGAAGGCCCGTTCCAGAGCGGCGGGGATGGCCCGCCGGCGAGGCCGAGTGTGGCAGCGCGGCGGTGGCGCGGAGAAGGAATGAATTGGTCTAGCTCATAACCGGAAGAAATATAAAGTAACCGGTTAGATAACTATTTTGCAGCAAATCACCGGCTACAACCCCGCTCCTGCAATCAGGGTGCCCAGCGCGCTGCGCTGATATCCACGGCGCGAGGCAGGATGCGCTCGGCGAGGAACAGGTCGGCGGTGTGCTGTTGCGCGGCAATATCCGCATCACCCACAGGTTGAATGGGCGAGGGCGGACGGTGCCTGAAGGTTTCCTCGATCACCGCCGGCGCCAGCCCGGTCACGCGCGCCATGATCGCCAGGCTGCCGGCTTCGTCGCTGCGGGTCAGGGCTTCGGCCTCGTTGAGAGCGTCCAGTACCTGGTGAATGAACGACGGGTTGGCGCCCGCGTATTCCCGGCTGGACAGGTAGAATGGCCCGCTCAGGCCCACCGCCGAACCGTCCGCCAGCAAGCGCGCATGGCCGTCCAGCAGCAGCGCCGAATACCAGGGGTCCCAGATCGCCCAGGCATCCACCCGGCCGCTCTCGAACGCGGCGCGGGCATCGGCCGGCGTCAGGTACAGCGGCTGGATGTCTTTCAGGCTCAGGCCTTCCTTCTGCAGCAGGCGCAGCAGCAGGTTGTGCGAGCTGGAGCCCTTCTGGAATGCCACGCGCTTGCCCTTCAGTTCGGCGGCGCTGCGGATCGGGCTGTCCCTGGGCACCACCACGGTTTCAGCCTGCGGCTTGGGCGGCTCGACCCCGACGTAGAGCAGGTCGGCTCCGGCGGCCTGGGCGAAGATCGGCGGGATGTCGCCGGTGGAGCCGATATCCAGGCTGCCGACGTTCAGCGCTTCGAGCATCTGCGGCCCGGCGGGGAATTCGATCCACTGGACCTGCGTCTGCGGGAAACGCTTCTCCAGCAGGCCGTGCTCCTTGGCCAGCACCAGGCTGACCGAGGCCTTCTGGTAGCCGATGCGCAGGTGCGCCGGGTCCTGCGCCTGGGCGGTGCCAGCCACGAGCAGCAGTAATCCGGCGAGCAGTCGATTGAGCAGTCTCACAGGCTTATTCCTTCCAGTCGTGGGAGGGTTTTTCCCAGAGGTTGATCCCGCCTTCCACGGCATGACGATCGATCTCCGCCAACTCCTCGCTGCTGAACACGAGGTTATCCAGCGCGGCGACGTTCTCGACGATCTGCTCCGGCCGGCTCGCACCAATCAGCGCAGAGGTTACGCGGGCGTCGCGCAGCACCCAGGCCAGCGCCAGTTGCGCCAGGCTCTGGCCACGGCGCCGGGCGATTTCGTTCAGCGCGCGGGCGCGGCGCAGGTTGTCCTCGGACAGGTGGTCCGGCCGCAGCGAGGCACCGCCCGGCTGGTTGACCCGCGCATCGGCCGGTACGCCGTTCAGGTAACGATCGGTGAGCAGCCCCTGGGCCAGCGGTGTAAAGGCGATGACGCCCGCGCCCAGCTCGTCGGTGGCGGCCAGCAGGTCCTTTTCCACCCAGCGGTTGAACAGGTTGTAGGCCGGCTGGTGGATCAGCAGTGGCACTTTCAAGTCGTTCAGCAGCGCGGCGAGCTCGGCGGTCTTGCCGGCGGAATAGGACGAGATGCCCACGTACAGCGCCTTGCCTTGCTGCACGGCACTGGCCAGCGCGCCGGCGGTTTCCTCCAGCGGCGTGTCCGGGTCGAAACGGTGCGAGTAGAAGATGTCCACGTAGTCCACGCCCAGGCGCCTGAGACTCTGGTCGAGGCTGGAGAGCAGGTACTTGCGCGAACTGCCGCCCTGGCCGTAAGGGCCGGGCCACATGTCCCAGCCGGCCTTGGTGGAGATCACCAGTTCGTCGCGGTAGGCGGCGAAGTCTTCGCGCAACAGGCGGCCGAAGTTGATCTCGGCGCTGCCGTAGGGCGGGCCGTAGTTGTTGGCCAGGTCGAAGTGGTTGATGCCCAGGTCGAAGGCGGTGCGCAGCAGGGCGCGCTGGCGGTCCAGCGGCACGCTGTCGCCGAAGTTGTGCCACAGGCCTAGGGAAAGAGCGGGCAGCACCAGGCCGCTGCGGCCGACACGGCGGTAAGGGACGCGCTGGTAGCGGTCGGGGTGGGCGAGATAGGTCATGGGGACTCCTGTGGGGACGGGCCGCAGCCAGTGCGGCCCGTGGATCGTCAGAGGGTGTAGCGGTTGGCCGGGCGCTTGAGCCCGAGATGCTCGCGCAGGGTGCTGCCGCTGTACTCGCGGCGGAACAGCCCGCGTCGTTGCAGTTCCGGGACGACATGGTTGGCCACGTCTTCCAGCCCGCCGGGCAGGTGCGGCACCAGGACGTTGAAGCCGTCGGCGGCGCCACCTTCGAACCAGGCCTGGAGCTCGTCGGCGATCTGCGCCGGCGTGCCGATCAGGCTGTAGTGCCCGCGTCCGCCGGCGATGCGCCGGCCCAGCTGGGCGAGCGTTAGATTCTCGCGCCCGGCCAGTTCGGTGAGCAGCAGCTGGCGGCTGCGCTGGCCGCTGTCGGTGAGCGGTAGCTCAGGCAGCGGGCCGTCCAGCGGGTAGGCGGAGAGGTCGAAGTTGCCAAGCATGCGTGACAGCAGCGCGACGCCGACCTGCGGCTCCACCAGCTCCTGGAATGCCTCGAACTTCTCCTGCGCCTCGGCCTGGCTCTGGCCGACCACCACGAACACGCCGGGCATGATGCGCAGGTCATCCGCGCTGCGACCGAAACGTGGCAGGCGACCCTTGAGGTCGTTGTAGAAATCGCGGGCGGCGGCCAGTGAGGTCTGCGCGGTGAACACCACTTCGGCGGTCTGCGCGGCCAGCTCGCGTCCGGTCTCGGAACTGCCGGCCTGGACGATCACCGGGCGGCCCTGGGGCGAGCGCGCGACGTTCAGCGGGCCCTGTACGCGGAAGTTTTCGCCCTCGTGGTTCAGCACATGCAGCTTGGCCGGGTCGTAGTACTGGCCGCTGGCCTTGTCGCGGGTGAAAGCGTCGTCTTCCCAGCTGTCCCACAGGCCGGTGACCACTTCGTGGAATTCCCGCGCGCGGGCATAGCGCTCGGCGTGGCCGAAGTGTTCCTGGCGGTTGAAGTTCAGCGCCTCGGCGGCCGCGTCGGAGGTCACCAGGTTCCAGCCGGCGCGGCCTTCGGAGAGATGGTCGAGCGAGGCGAACTTGCGCGCCACGTGGTACGGCTCGTTGTAGCTGGTGGTCACGGTGCCCACCAGGCCGATGCGCTCGGTCACCGCCGCCAGCGCCGAGAGCAGGGTCAGCGGCTCGAAGTGATCGGAGCGCGCCATGCGGCTGGCGATGTCGCCAGTGGGCGCGGCCACGCTGTCGGCAACGAAGAGCGCGTCGAATTTCGCCGCTTCGGCCACCTGCGCCAGGCGCTTGTAGAGGCGGAAGTCGAGGCCGCCGTTGGCCGGCACGTCCGGGTGGCGCCACGCCGAGACGTGGTGACCGGTGGCCATGAGAAAGGCGCCAAGGGAAAGGGTGCGTGTCATGTGAGGTTTTCCTGTGTGTCCGTCGGGAGGGACGCAAGGCGGCGTGGGTGTTGTTGTCGACGGCGCCGGGGCGAGCCGGCGCCGCGAGTTGCTCAGCCTGGGTGGCGATCAGAAATCCTTGCGCAACTCGACGCCGAAATAGCGGCCGTCGTCGCGCGGCACCATGCGGTAGACGTAGCTGCCGCCCGTGGCCAGCAGGGGCGAATAGGACTTGTCGGTGAGGTTCTTGCCCAGCAGGGCGACGCGCCAGCCGTCGTTGTAGTCGGCCAGGGCGATGCTGGCGCCCCACAGGCCGTAGGCGCCCTGGATGGTGTCGGGGTTCTGGCTGAGGTCGTACTGCACCTTGTCCTGCCAGCTGTAGTCGGTGCCGAGCTCCACATCCAGGCCGTTGTCCAGCGGGATGCTGTAGTCGGCGCGCACGTAGCTCTTCCAGTCCGGCGAGAAGGGCAGCGGTTTGCCGTCGACGTTGCAGGCCGCCGCGGCGCCCGCCGGGCAGGCGAAGCTGTCGATGCGCGCCTTGGTGTAGGCAACGGCACCGGAGACCTTCAGTTGGCGGGTGGCCTGGTAGCTGAAGTCCAGCTCGGCGCCCTCGGACTTCACCTTGCCGGCGTTGATCAGGCGGGTCACCACCTGGCCTGCGACGGTGTCGTAGAAGTTCGCCTGGTAGTTGTCGTAGACGGTGTGGAAGACCGCGAGGTTGGCGGTCAGGCGGTTGTCCAGCGCGGTGGCCTTCAGGCCCGCTTCCCAGGAGTTGGAGGTCTCCGGCTTGAGCGCCTCGGTGTCGCGCGGCTGCATGTTGAAGAACACGTTGTAGGCCGGGCCCTTGTAGCCGCGCGAGTAGGTCAGGTAGCTGGTGAGCTGGTCGCTGAGGTCGTACTGAAGGCCGAGGCGGCCGGACCAGCCGTCTTCATCGGTGGAGCCGGAGCTGGACGTGGACGGCTGGATGCCGGTCACCGCCGTGGCCGAGGTGGATCGGCGGCGATGGTCGTATTCCAGATCATCGTGGGTGTAGCGCAGGCCCGCGATGCCACGGAAGTCATCGGTGAAGTTCAGCGTGCTCTCGCCGAACACCGCGTAAGTGTCGCTGCGCGTGCTGTAGTCGGCCACGCCGGTGTTCTGCGCGGTGGTGGAGGTCACCACGCGGCGGTAGGTCTCATCGTCCACGGCGTGCATGTAGTACAGGCCGCCGACGTACTCGAGGAACTCGCCTTTGGGCGAGGCCAGGCGCAGTTCCTGGGAATACTGGTCGTAGTTCAGCTCGCCCTTGTCGTGGGAGCTGGGGATGCTCGCGGTGACCTGGGAAAGACGATCGCCATCCTGCCACTGGGTGTTGTCCCAGCCGCGCCAGGCGCTGATGGAGGTCAGGGTGTAGTCGCCCAGGTTCCAGTCCAGTTGCGCCGACAGGCCCTTGTTGGTGTCGTCGACGTGGGTGCGGTAGTCGCTGTTGATCTTGCGGTTGTCGCTGTCCGCCGTCACCGGGCGCAGGGCATTGGCGAAGGCCGCGCTCGAAGTGCTGGTGATGACGCCGCTCGGGCTGTCGTCGTTGCCCTTCATGTAGTCGGCGATCAGGGTGACCTTGAGGTCGTCGTTCGGGGTGATCTCGAACTTCGTGCGCGCGCCGGCGCGGTTGTAGCCATTTACTTCGTGGCCGTTGTAGACGTTGTCCACGTTGCCCTCGTAGCTGCCCAGCAGGGTGGTGACGCTGGCCTTGAGCTTGCCGGGGATCAGCGTGCCGCCGATACCGAAGCGGGTGCGGTTCTCGTTGCCGCCGCCAAAATGCGAGTAGTCGATGTAGCCGGTGGTTTCGTCCGGCACCTCGCGGGTGACCACGTTGAGCACGCCGGCCGACGCGTTCTTGCCGAACAGCGTGCCCTGCGGGCCGCGCAGCACTTCGATGCGCTCGACGTCGAGCAGGTCCAGGGTCGCCTGGCCGGGGCGGCCGAGTACCACGCCGTCGATCACCGTCGACACGCTCGGCTCGACGCCGGGGGAGGTGGAGATGGTGCCCACGCCGCGGACGAACAGCGAGGTGTCCTTGTTCGAGGCACCGGTGCGGAAGTTCAGGGTCGGTACCTGCTGGACAATACTCGACACGTTGTTGCGGTTGTCGCGTTCCAGTTGCTCGCCATCGATCACCGAGACGGCCACCGGCACCTTCTGCAGCGATTCTTCGCGGCGGGTCGCGGTGACGGTAACGGCTTTCAATGTCGGCGCCGAATCAGCGGACTGGTTGTCGCCATGGCTGGTTTCGGCTGCCTGCACGCTGCAGGCCAGAGCGCCGATCACGCTGGCGATGCCCAGCGCCAGTGCGCTGCGCCGGCCGGTGAATTGTGGACGGCCGAGCGTCCCCCGTTGTTGCGATTGCATAGCCACTCCTTCGTGCCCTGGTCCGCCCTCGGTTCTCTTTGCCGGGGCGCCTGTTTCTGCGGGACTGTCACGAGCGCTCGCTCGTGCGAGTGGCTGGAATCGTTGCGGACAGTTGGTGTTGTTAGCGCTAACATCGACGAGTATCCTGAATCGCCTGATAGATCGTCAAATAATTAAAAATTACGTTTATATTCCTGTAGTGTCGTTTTCGCACCCAGCAGCAGGAGAGCCGCGTTGGCCAACCAGACACCCCGTAAGCGCCGTGGCGCAGGACGCGTGACGCTGACTGCAGTCGCCGAGCGCGCCGGCGTTTCCGCTATCAGCGTGTCGCGCTATTTCAACCAGCCGGCGCAATTGTCGGATGACCTGCGCGAGCGGATCGGCGCTGCGGTGGAGGCGTTGGGCTACGTGCCCAACCAGGTGGCTGGCGGATTGGCTTCGGCGCGGGGCAGGGTAGTGGGGATGGTGGTGCCGAACATTTCCGGGCCGATCTTCGCCGATACCATCCAGGCCTTCAGCGACACCCTGGCGACCCACGGCTATCAGCTTTTGCTGGCCTCCAGCTACTTCTCCGAGGACAAGGAAGAAAGCGCCGTGCGCGCCTTCCTCGGCTGGAACCCGGCGGCGCTGGTGCTCACCAGCCACTTCCACAGCGCCGCCACCGAGAAGCTGATTGCCGGCGCGGACATGCCCGTCGTGGAGGTCTGGGACTATCAGCCCGCGCGCGCACCTATCCAGGTCGGGTTTTCTCATTATCAGGTCGGGGTGGATGCGGTGCGCCATCTGCACGGCAAGGGTTATCGACGCATCGCTTTCGTGCAGAACAGCGCGCCCGGTGACTTCAGCGCCCTGGACCGTCGCGACGGCTACGCTGACACCCTGCGCGAACTGGGGGGAGAGCCGTGGATGTTCGTGCCCACCGAAAGCGCGCCCTTCGAAGCCGGGCGGCAGGCCATGGAGGCGCTGATGGCGCGGGGGGCGCAGCGGCCGGAGGCGATCATCTTCGCCAACGATAACCTCGCCGCCGGCGGCCTGCTTGCAGGCCAGCGCGCCGGGCTGAGAATTCCCGAGGATTGCGCGGTGCTGGGTTTTGGCGACTACCCCTTCGCGCCGATGCTGCTGCCGAGCCTGTCCACCATCAAACCACCGGCCCGCGAGATCGGCGAGATCGCCGCGCTGCGCGTGCTGCAGTCGATTGGCGTGGTGCCGCTGGAAGGCGCGGTGGAACGGTTGAACCTGCTCAGCTGCCGGGTACTGGAACGCGAAAGCGGTTGAAAAGCACCTTGGCAGGAGCGCTTGTCCATTATTTTGCCAGCAGCTCGATCACTTCCTGATCGCTCAGCTGATGGAAGTCGCGGTAATGGTCACCCACCGCGCGGAACGGCGATGGGGTATCCAGACACACCAGCGCATCCACCTCCTCACGCAGCTTCTGCACGGTTTCCGCCGGGCCGACCGGTACGGCCAGCACCACCTTGTGCGGGTGCTGCGCACGCAGGCACTTGAGCGCGGCGCGCATGCTGCTGCCGGTGGCGAGGCCGTCGTCGACCACGATCAGGTCGCGGTCCTCCAGTTGTGCCGGGGCCTTCACGCCGCGGTAGAGCACGCGGCGACGCTCCAGTTCGCGGATCTGCTCCAGCACCTGCTGCTCGAACCACTCCGGCGGCGGGTCGAAGCGCTCGATCATCTGCTCGTCCACCACCCAGTTCGGCTCGGGGCCATCGACGATGGCGCCGAGAGCGAACTCCTCGTTGCCCGGTGCGCCGATCTTGCGCACCAGCAGCACGTCCAGCGGGGCGCCGAGGATGCGGGCGATTTCCTTGGCAACCGGCACGCCGCCACGGGGCAGGGCGAGGATCAGCGGGGCGACCAGAGGCATGTCGCGCAGGACCATCGCCAGGGCGATTCCGGCGTGACGACGGTTGGTGTAGCGCGGACTGGGCATCTGAACCTCCTTTCGCGAGTCACAGCAGCTTGTCCAGGGTGATGGGCAGCTCGCGGATGCGTTTACCGGTTGCATGGTAGACGGCGTTGGCGACCGCTGCCGCCACGCCGACGATGCCGATCTCGCCAACGCCTTTGGAGCCCAGCGGGTTGACCACGGGGTCCGGCTCGTCGACGAACAGCACGCGGATATCGCCGATATCCGCCTGCACCGGGAGGTGGTATTCGGCGAGGTTGTGGTTCATGAAACGGCCCAGCCGGTGGTCCATCAGGCTGGCCTCGTGCAGCGCCATGCTCACGCCCCAGATCACGCCGCCGATAATCTGGCTGCGCGCGGTCTTCGGGTTGACCACCCGGCCTGCTGCGATGGCGCTGACCACCCGGCGCACGCGCACCGTACCCAGCGCCTCGTCCACCGCGACCTCGACAAACACCGCCGAGTGGGTAGCCGTGGCGTAGCGCTGACGCAGGGCAGATGGGTGAGCGGTGGCGCTGGCCCGCAGGCTGCCGTAGCGCTGGAACAGCTCAACGAAGCCCACCCGGTGTTCCGCAGTCTTCGCCTGGAGTCGGCCGTCACTGCATTGCACCTGATCGTCTGAGAAATGCTGGAAGGGGCTGGAAGGCAGCTGTCGCGCCGCATCCAGCAGGTTCTGCCGCAGTGCCAGGCAGGCTTCGCGCACCGCGCTGCCCACCGACGAGACGGTAAAGGAACCGCCTTGCAATGGGGCCTTCGGCAGGGAGGAGTCGCCCAGCACGAAGCGCACCTTTTCCGGGGGCAGGCCAAGGGCCTCGGCGGCGATCTGGGTCATGGCGGTGTAGGTGCCGGTACCGATATCGGTGGTGGCGCTGGCGACCACCACGCTGCCGTCGACTGCCAGAGCTGCGCTGGCGCTGGCGGGCATCTGCAACGCCTCCCAGACGCCGGTGGCCATGCCGAGGCCGATGCGCTGGTCGCCTTCGCGCAAGGTGCCGGGTTCGGGCATTTGCGTCGGCCAGCCGAACTGTCGCGCACCCTCGCTGTAGCAGTCGCGCAGTGCCTTGCTGGAGTATGGCTTGCCGAGATTCTGGTTGGTGTCGGTGAAGTTGATCAGGCGCAGGTGCAGCGGATTGATTCCGGCGGCCCAGGCCAGTTCGTCCATTGCGCACTCCAGCGCATGGACCCCTTCGGCAGCGCCGGGCGCGCGCATGTCCAGCGGCGTATAGACGTCCAGCGGCACCAGTCGATAAGTGAGGCGAACGTTGTCGCAGCGATAGAGCATCCCCGACCACTGCGCGACGTGGGCGGTGAACTGCTCGAAGCGCGAGGTCTGCCCCGTTACCTGATGCACCAGGCCGAGCAGTCGTCCGGTTTCGTCGGCGCCCAGCGTCAGGCGCTGCACGGTGCGCGGACGATAGCCGAAGGTGAACTGTTGCTGGCGGGTCAGCACGACACGTACCGAGCGTTTGAGCTTGATAGCTGCCATGGCCGCCAGCGGCAACTGGTACTGCGGGCGCAAGCCCGAACCGAATGCCCCACCGACGAAGGCTGCCTGCACCCGTACCCGCGAAGGCTCGAGCTTGAGAATCTGGCACAGGTAGCTCTGGCTGTTCTGCGCGCCCTGGGTCTTGTCGTGGACCAGCAGACTGCCGTCACTCTGGAAAATCACCGTGGAAGCGTGAGGTTCCATGGGGTTGTGGTGCTCCACCGGCAGCTCGTACTCGGCCTCGATACGTACCGGAGCGCTGCACAACGCGCCATCGGCGTCGCCGCGCGGGCCGGGTGGTTCGGCGGGCGCGGGAATGGCCTCCGCCTGGTTCTTGCGCAGGTCGGTGGAGTGTGGCCGCGACTCGTACTCGACCCGCACCAGCGCAGCGGCGTGACGCGCGGTTTCCAGGTCATCGGCAATCACCAGTGCCACCGGCTGGCCGTTGTACAGCACGCGATCGTTGAACAGCGGGCGGAAGGACGAACCGTCGGCGGAGTCCTGGTCTTCATAGCTGTCGTCATCGGCGGCCAGCGGCGGCCGGTTCAGGTGCGTCATCACCCAGTGCACGCCGGGGATGGCGCTGGCGGCATTGCTGTCGATGGCGAGGATACGGCCAAGGGTGATGCTGCTGCTGACTACCGCACCATGCAGCAGGCCCTCGGCGCGGTACTCGGCGGCATAGCGCGCTCCGCCGGTGACTTTCAGCGGGCCGTCGATGCGGTCCAGCGGCGTACCGATGGCCGCGGGCAGTTGGCTGTTCATCGCGCACCTCCTGCCGCCTGTTGCAGCGCGCGGACGATACTGCGCCGGGCCAGTTCCACCTTGAAAGCGTTGTTGCTCAGCGGTTTGGCGTTGCGCAGAAAGTGCTCGGCGCAACGCTGGAAGTGTACCGTTTCGGGAGCGCTACCCAGCAACAGCTCTTCCGCCTCGGCATCGCGCCAGGGTTTGTGCGCCACGCCGCCCAGGGCGATGTTGACCTGGGCGATGCGCCCTCCGCCGTCGAGCAGGAGGCCGACCGCCACCGACACCAGGGCGAATGCGTAGGAAGCACGATCACGCACCTTGAGGTAGGCGCAGTGCTGCGGGAAGCCTTCGCCAGGCAGTTCGACGCCCAGCACCAGTTCGTCGTCGGCAAGGATGTTGTCCTCCTGCGGGCGGCTGCCGGGCAGGCGGTGGAACTGCTCGAAGGACAGGCGGCGTTGCGCCTGCGGGCCGCGCACGTGGACCACGGCATTCAGCGCGGCCAGTGCCACACACAGGTCGGAGGGATGCACTGCCACGCAGTACTCGCTGGCGCCGAGGATGGCGTGCTGGCGGTTCAGACCGTCCTTGGCCGGGCAGCCGCTGCCGGGCTCGCGTTTGTTGCAGGGTACGGCGCGGTCGTAGAAGTAGTGGCAGCGGGTGCGCTGCAGCAGGTTGCCGCCGGTACTGGCCATGTTGCGCAGCTGTGGTGAGGCGCCGGCAAGAATGGCGCGACTGATCAGGGGGTAGCGTTCGACAATCTGCGGGCTGGCGGCAAGGGTGGCGTTGTCCACCAGTGCGCCGACGTAGAGCCCTCCGGTCTTCGTATCACGAAGTTCGCGCAGGGGCAGGGCGTTGATGTCGATCAGTCGCTCCGGGCGTTCCACCTCTTCTTTCATCAGGTCCACCAGGTTGGTGCCTCCGGCGATGAAGCGGCTGCGCGGGCCGGCCAACGCCACGGCCTCGTCGATGCCGGCAGGGCGGCTGTAGGCGAAGGGGCTCATAGGTCCTCCAGGCGGCTGGCGGGCAAGGCGTCCCCGATGGCGTCGAGGATGTTCGGGTAGGCGCCGCAACGGCACAGGTTGCCGCTCATGCGTTCGCGCAGTTCATCACGATCATGGGGCGCCTGCTCCCGGGCCAGGGCGACAGCCGAACAGATCTGCCCCGGCGTGCAGTAACCGCACTGCAACGCGTCGTGGCGGATGAATGCGGCCTGCATCGGATGCAGGCGTTCGCCGTGAGCCAGGCCTTCGATGGTGGTCAGTTGGTGGCCGTCGAGCATCACCGCCAGCAGCAGGCAGGCGTTCACCCGGCGGCCGTCCAGCAGCACCGTGCAGGCGCCGCACTGGCCGTGGTCGCAGCCTTTCTTGCTGCCGGTGAGTTCGAGCTGCTCGCGGAGCAAGTCGAGGGTGGTGGTCCAGGGCAGCACTTGCAGCTGCCTTTCCTCGCCGTTGAGGGTCAGGTGAATGCTCTGTGCCGCCATGGACGGCTCGCGATTCCCAGGCATGGAGCCTCCGAAGGATGGGTGGCTTGCCTGGGCTGTGAGTGAGGGGATAGCCGATGGTTCGGAAAATCCGCCTGAGTGGTCGGTGCGCCGCCGCTCCTTCGGTTTGAACATCCGCACGCCCCGTCACTCCTAGTGGTAAGTCCTCCCAGAAGAGACGCCGATGAATACCCATGTCACCCGGCTCGCCGCACCACGCGAAATATCCGCCCAGCGTACCGTCACCTGGCATCTGACGCTGTTCATCCTGATCCTGATCGGGGCGCTGGGGGTGAGCGGGGCAGTAATGGGGCACATCGCTGCGCTGCAGGATGAGATGGCCCGTGAGCAGACGCGGTTCTACGCCGGCAAGGCGCTGCAGAACCGCATCGCCGCCTCGGAATCCCTGATCCGCACCTACGCCTTCTGGAATGACGCCTACCGGTACCTCAATCCGCCGCTCAATGCTGACTGGGCCTACCGCGAGGACAACGTCGGCCCGCTGCTGTACACCGCCAACGAGTATGAGATGGTCTGTGTGCTCAACCAGGCCGGCGAGGAGTACGTAATGCGCGACGGCCAGCCGGTGCGCAGCCACTGCACCCGCGAGATGCCGGTGAACCTCGACGAGTTGCGCGATGCCGCTACAGTGGCTGCGCGGCGTGACGCAGTGGTAACGCGTTATGTGACCCTGGGCGATCAGCCAGCCATTGCCACCGCCGCACTGGTCCGCCCCACAAGAGCCAACCCGCCGCTGGACGGCCCGTTGATGATCTTCGTTGACCGGCTCACCCCCGCCAAGCTGCAGAAGATCTCGCGGGATTTCGGCCTGATCGCGCTGCAGGTGCGCGCTGACGATGTCCGGGTCAGCGACGGCAGCGCCGTCGACCTGGGTGATTCCGGTTTCGAACTCAGCTGGCGCACCCCCACGCCCGGCAGCGACATGCTGCATCGAATGGCCGGCGTGTGGGCGGCCGTGGTGGTGCTGGTGTTCGTCTTCCTGGTCTGGCTGATCCGCGCTTCGCTGACCAACGCGCGGGTAGTCGATCACTATCAGCGCAGCCTGAAGAGCACCAATCAGGCGCTGGAAACCAGTGAACAGCGCTTCAAGGCTGTTGCCGAGGCCAGTTCCGACTGGATATGGGAAACCGACGAGAGCTTCCGGCTGACCTATCTTTCCGCGCGCTTCGAGACATTGACCGGCTACCGCATCGATGACTGGATCGGGCGGCGGATCGATGACCTGATCACCTGCGACACGACGAGCCTGGTCGCCTGGCTGGAGAAGATCCCCCAGGAAGGCCACTCCACCACGCTGACCTGCGGTTTTCGCGATGCCCACGGGCTGCGGCGCATCTGCAAGTTCACGGCGTCCGGTGCGGGCGGGCTCGGTTATCGCGGCACCAGCGCCGACATCACCCACGAGGTCGAAGCCCACGCGCGTATCCAGCACCTGTCGCTGCACGACGCCCTGACCGGGCTGCCCAACCGCGCCAAGCTCGCCAGTTTCATGGATGACCTGCTGGGCAGCGGTCGCGAGGAGCAACTGGCCGTGCTGATGCTCGACCTGGATCGCTTCAAGCCCATCAACGACACGCTAGGCCACCCGGCCGGCGATGCGGTGCTGCAGATAGTCGCCGAGCGCCTGCGCGATTCGATCCGCGGCGAGGACCTGGTGGCGCGGCTGGGCGGCGACGAGTTCGTCATCGTCGACAGCCAGTCCCAGGGGCGCGATGACGCCGAGGCTTTCTGCCGGCGCCTGGTGGCCATCATCAATCAGCCCATCGAGTACAACGGCAACCTGCTGCACATCGGCACCAGCATTGGCATCGTGCTCTCGGGCGATGCCCAGGGCGACGCCCAGAACCTGCTGCGCTGCGCGGACGTGGCGATGTACGAAGCCAAGACCGCCGGACGCAACGCCTGGCGCTTCTATTCCGAGCACATGGACCTGCAACTGAAGGCGCGCAAGCGCAGCGAGACCGAACTGCGCGAGGCCCTGCGCGAGGGCCAGCTGGAGCTGTACTACCAGCCGCGCTACCGCATCGGTGACCTGGCCATCGTCTCCGCCGAGGCGCTGCTGCGCTGGAATCACCCCTCGCGCGGGTTGGTGGGGCCGGAGGAGTTCATCAAGCTGGCCGAGGAGAGCGACCTGATCATCGATATCGGCGAATGGGTACTCGCGCAGGCTTGCCGCGAAGCGGCCGGTTGGCCGGGTTCGATGCTGGTGTCGGTGAACATCTCGCCCAGCCAGTTCACCCATGCCGACATCGTCAGTCAGGTAAAACGGGCGCTGGTGGACTCGGGACTGGCCGCCGAGCGGCTGGAACTGGAGGTCACCGAGAACACCATGCTGGGCGACGTGGAGTGCGCGCTGCTGACCATGCAGGCGCTCAAGGAACTGGGCGTGAAGCTGAACATGGACGACTTCGGCACCGGCTACTCGTCCCTGGGCTACTTGCGCGCGTACCCGTTCGACAGCATCAAGATCGACCGCCGCTTCGTTGCCACCCTCGACACGACCGGCCGCGACCGCTCCATCGTCCAGGCCATCATCGGCCTGGGCAGGGCGCTGAACCTGGCGGTCACTGCCGAGGGTGTGGAAACCGAAGATCAGCTGCGCATCCTCGAAGACGAGCAATGTGGCGAAGTGCAGGGCTTTCTGTTCAGCGAAGCGGTGGACCGGAAAAGCCTGGCTCGCCTGCTGGAGAAAACCCGGGTGGCGGCAGGTTAGGTCAGCCCAGCGCCGAGCCAGCGTGCACCGGCAGGGCAAAAAGAAGGCCCCGTCGGAAAGGGGCCAGGGGAAAGTCTGGGAAGTGTCCTTACCCTAACAGCCTGGCCTGTCGTGCCAAGCAACTTGTGGCGATAGGCCGTTTCGGTTGAGGGCATATGCCCCGTCGTGACGAAGCCGGCAGCGACGCCCCTTGTAAGAGCGGGCCATGCCCGCGAAATCGCCGACAGGCGATCTTGCGCATACGGACCTTTCTCCACGGCTGAAAAGAACGAGCCTACATACACCTCACCCGATATCCCGCCATCCTCCACCGCACTTCATCGGCATGCGGCGGAGGAGTTCGACATGCAGATCCATCAGGGCGAAAGCAAGGTCGGCGACGTACTGTCCCTCAACATCCTTCAGGGCGAAGCCGGGGAGCGGTTCATGCACCTGCTGCTGACCCAGGGCATCGAGATCGAGGTGAAGGCCATCGCGGAAAATTCCGTCACCCTCGCGGTGCGTGCACCGGGCGGCATGATGATCGTCGAGGAAATCGCCGCACCAATCGGAGCCGCGCTTCTTCAGCCAGTTGATATCCGACAGATTGACCTGGCACAGAACGGAAACCCCTGACACACCAACCGCATTGCGGTCTTACAAGCCTGCTGCTTAGCGTTCTCTCCGCCACGGAACAGCCGTGGCCAGGTGTGGAAGCCTGTGGAATGAGTCTTCGCTGTAGCAGAGCCGTTACGGCTGTTTTTTGCCTGCCGGATTGGCTCTGGTTTTCTATGGCGGACCGTGTAAGGCGGGCTATTGCCCGACCGGTCTATGACTCTGTCCACCGGCTTCCACCCTTGCACGGTCCGCCTCCCTTTCGGGGGGGGCGGCTCATCCAGCTGTACATGGAGTGACCGCAAGATGAAATCCCTTGATTTCCCGGCCGACAACGGCCTGCACTGCCAGAACTTCCAGCGCTTCGACCGCACCTTGCGCGGGCTGATGCTCGACCGCCAGCCGTGGTTCGTCGCCCGCGACCTGGCCCGCCTGACCAATACCCATTTGAGCGCCCACGTCCCGCGCAAGCTCGACCCCGACCAGTACCGTCGGGAACGACTGGCCGGCGGGCGCGAGGACGAACTTCTGGTCAGCGAAAGCGGCCTTTACACACTGCTGCTGGTGTACTTCTTCCACCCGGAGAACCGTAACCTGCGCCAGTGGTTGAGCAACGAAGTGGTGCCCGTGCTGCGCGATTCGCAGCAGCAGTTCGGTACCGGTCCGCGCCATTTCCAGCGCGAGGTCCAGGGCCATTCACTGGCGATGCTGCAATGGCAGGGGGGCGTCTGGATGCGCCTGAGCGACGCCGCGCGCCTGCTGGAGGGCGAGGAGCGGGCAGGGCGCTGAAAGCACTGCATGGCCCGCCCCTGCAACACCCTGCAGGAGCGGGCCATGCCCGCGAACCGCGGACAAAGTCCGCGCCTTCCTCCGACCTTCAACCCCGTGAGCCCTGCTCACGGGTCGCGGGCGCGGCCCGCTCCTACAAGGTAGCCCCTGCCGCTACCTCGACTGTAGGAGCGGGCCATGCCCGCGAATCGCCATCAGGCGGTGCCTCGACTTCGAATTCACCCCCGCCCCGACCGGGCATTCTGCATCGAACAATCGGCGTATTCGGGCGTTCTGCTACTGGCGCCGTGCAATCACCTGATGTGCAAACCGCTCTGCGCCGAGCCTCTGGCCGACAGCGCCAAACAGGCGTGGAACTTGCTGCACGAACCTCTCTGAAGCCCTGACTCGAAAAGGAAGAGGCACAACATGCAGACACACGATAGCAAGATGGTGCTGGTCCTCGAGGAAAGGCCCGAGCAACTCCAGCGCCTGGAAGACCACCTGCTCGGCCAGGGCCACGCGGTACTCAGCGCTTTAAGCGAGGAAGAAGCCATCGAGCACCTGGTGTCGTCCTCGGTCATCGACCTGTTCCTGATCGACGAGCAACTCACCGGGCCACTGACGGGCGCTGCCCTGATCGAAGCCTGCCTGCCGCTGCGCCCGCGCATGCGCGTGCTGGTGCTGTCGCCCTGGGCAGAGAAGGGCGAGGAGGGCGCGCCTTACCCCGTGCTGCCCAAGTCGGCGGACCTCGACGAACTCGAAGGTGCCATTCAGCGCACGTTGCTCAGCCCGCCCGTGCAACCCTGGATGCTGAACTAGACTCCTGCGCAACAAAGGCCGTCCGATCAGCGGAACGGCCGCCTTCACCGGGGAGGAGAAGCACCATGCATGCATACCTGATCCGCTACAGCCGCAATGGCCAGTCCATGAGCACCGTGTTGCGACAGGAAAGCCTGAGTCGCGAGCAGGCACAGAAATTCGTCCGCGCACTGCATGGCCCGGTCGGGCGCGATTCGCGCTCGGATATCCAGGTGAGCGAGGTGCTCTGCACCCAGTGATCGGGAGCCTGACGCTCCATGAAAAACGGCGCCGATCCTTCGGCGCCGTTTTCGTACTTGCGCGATGTGCAACGAGCTGGCGAGCGTCGCAACGCCTCGCCAGCCCGGCGATCAGTGGCCGCTGTGGCTGCGCTGACCTCCCTTGCGGCCCGCGTCGGATGCGCGCGCCGGATCATTCTTGAAGTTGCCGCCACTGTGCTGGCCGCCTTTCCTGCCGGCTTCGGAAGCACGTTGGGGGTCTTCTGCAAAGTTGCCTTTACCGCCTCTATGTTCGGCCATGGGAACTACTCCGTGGGCAATGTATGTGAGAAATGAATAGGCGAATGCCGTGCATTCCCTTCATCCGAAACATATCGCGCAGGGGTGTTCGACTCTTTTTCAGAACGATCCGTCATGGCGGCGGCAAAAAATCGTTATATGTAAAGTCTTGCCGTCGGTCCGGGCTGGTTTATTGGCGAAGCCGGAAAATGGCCGTAGCGCCCGGCTCAAGCCGCTCAAATCGTTGACCTTTGCGCGGTGGCGACGAAATAGGCGAAACGGGTGATGGCCAGTGGCCGCGGTTCCATTCCCGGCGCAGCGGCGCAGGATAGGCGCAGCAACGCAGGAGAACCCCATGAATCCGCCAAGCTGTCACGATGTCGCCGAGCTCCTTCACCGGAGCTATCCGCTGTTCGACTTCACCTGCGACCGACAGGAAGACGGCCGTTACCTGATCAGCCTGCAGAGCCGCTATACCTCCACACCGCCAACCAATGTGATCGGCATTCACGGCAATGAGCTGCGCACCGACCGACAGGTAAGAGACCTTGGCATGGAGCTGATTTGCGGGTTGATGTAGGAATTTTCAGACGACTCGTTTACGCAGTCGGGCAATGAGCTTCTGCCGCTGCTCGCTGTCTGCTTCCCAGACCTTGCCGTCCAGTGCATGGCAGATCAGCCAGATTTCCTCGTTGTTGAGCATCACTGCACCGCCACCGGACTCCGCCCGGCGCTTGCGATACGCGGCCTGTTTCTCGGCGTTGGTCATGGCGCCTTCCTTGCGGGGGCGGCCCTTGCGCGGCGTTTCGAAGGCGTCGCGAGTGGCTTTGTCCTTGGCGTCTTTCATGCTGGCTCTCTTGAAGGGCTGGTAACGCGTTACCGAAATCTGATCGATCCCATGGTAACGCGTTACTAATAATAGCTGTAGCTGCAGGCCCCGCCAATCGTCGGCTGGCGGGGTGGGGAAGATAAAACCGGGCTATTCCTGCAATGCACACCCACAAGCACGCACCGACAAGGAAGGAGGCTGACGTGGAACGACTGCGAAAGGTACTGATGGCCTCGGCTTTCAACGAGACCTGCGTGGTTCAGGTGCTGCGTGAGGCCGCACTCAAGGCCGCCACTCCCGATACGGCAACGGCGCTGATGGCGGCCGCGTTGTTGCTGGAACACGACGCCGAAACCCTGCTTCACGCCGCCCACCGGATCGACCTCGTCCTGCACCATGCACCTGCCGAAGGCGGCACGATCTCCCTGGTCGTGATGGACTGAGCCGCATGCCGATGGCCTGGTCGCCATTCTCTTTGAACCGCCCACGCCGACGCCCGGTCAGTGCTTGAAATACAGCCAGATACCCGGAGGCGCCATGCAGGACGAATCCCTGACAAAGCGGTACCACGTCAGCTTTGTGAGAGATGGACGGGCGTTCGAATTCGAGGCCGAAGACGAGTCCATGAGCGAGGCGCGGGCGTGGAGCCATGTCGCGCGACACCTGCATATTCCGACCCACGACCTGCGCGGCTACCAGAAGCGCTACCACACCATCCGGCGCAATGTGGAGGCGCACAACGTGCAGGACGTTTCCTTTCGAGCGGTGGGGGCTGGCGACTAGGAAAGTGCCTCAGACTTGAGCGCGGCGAGGCTTACGTCGCTGATGGTAATGCCGCAGGCGCCCAGCCACGATTCGACCTCCGCGGTGGCGTGCAACGGACGGGGTTGCTCGGGAAATTCACGGACGTAGATGGAAAAGGCGACGGCCTTGATGTGAGGGAGAGTTCGCGGGCGCATGAACAGATGGCGGTCCTCGCCATTGAATCGATACTCGATCAGCCAGTGCATGTCGTCCTGCTTCCTTGGCAGAGCCGACCTGCAGAATGGGCTTGGGCAAGAGTAGCCCCTGATCACTCAGGGGCAATGCCGGCCATCGGCCGAGCGCTCTGGATTGAGCTTCAGGCGGCCGCTTCCGTGGTTTTCTCGCGCCCGGCACGTACGTCGAAGGCGCCGCCGGTGAGTACGCCGTCCACCGTCACGCGGCCCTTGCCGGGCAGCAGCGGGAACACCAGTTCGGCGAAACGATAAGCCTCTTCCAGGTGCGGATAACCCGACAGTACGAAGCTGTCGACGCCCAGCGCGGCGTACTCCAGCAAGCGTTCGGCAACGGTTTCCGGATCGCCCACCAGTGCAGTTCCCGCGCCACCGCGCACCAGTCCGACACCGGCCCAGAGGTTCGGCGCCACTTCCAGCTTGTTGCGATCACCGCCATGCAGCGCAGCCATGCGCTGCTGACCGACCGAATCCATCTTCGCGTAGTTGGATTGCGCGGCGGCGATGGTGGCGTCATCCAGGTGGCTGATCAGTT
Source organism: Pseudomonas sp. PDM17 (assembly GCF_014851985.1). Taxonomy (NCBI): domain Bacteria; kingdom Pseudomonadati; phylum Pseudomonadota; class Gammaproteobacteria; order Pseudomonadales; family Pseudomonadaceae; genus Pseudomonas; species Pseudomonas sp. PDM17. The sequence goes on along the minus strand of NZ_JACVAT010000002.1, from coordinate 764,539 downwards.
CGTCCGCGGCGGCCCAGGCTTTCTCGTTGGTCTCGCGAACGATGACATGCAGGCGCACGCCGAAGCGAACCGTACGCCCCTGGCGCGCCGCGCGCTCGCGCACGTCGGCGATCTTCTCGGCCACGGCGGCAGGCGGTTCGCCCCAGGTCAGGTAGGCATCCACGTGCTTGGCGGCCAGGTCATGAGCGGCGGGGGAGGAGCCACCGAAGTAAAGCGGTGGGTAGGGTTTCTGCACGGGCGGGAAGAAATTCTGTGCGCCATTGACCTTCAGATGCTTGCCGGCGAAGTCCACGGTTTCACCTGACAGTAGACGGCGCCAGATGGTCAGGAACTCGTCGGAAGCGGTGTAACGCTCATCATGGCTGAGGAACACGCCGTCAGCCTCCAGTTCAGTGCTGTCGCCACCGGGGACGACGTTGAGCAGCAGCCGGCCACCGCTTGCCTGGTCGAGGGTCGCGGCCTGGCGCGCCGAGGCGGTGGGGTTGCCCAGAGAAGTGCGCAGGGCCACCAGCAGCTTGATGCGCTGGGTGACCGGCACCAGGCTGGCGGCGGTCACCCACGGATCGAGGCAGCTGCTGCCAGTGGGGATCAGCAGGCCGTCATAGCCGAGCTGGTCGGCGGCCACGGCGATCTGCCGCATGTATTCGTTGGTGGCCGGGCGGCCGCTGCTGGAATGACCCAGATAGCGGGTGTCGCCGGAAGTCGGCAGGAACCAGAAAATATCGAGACTCATGGGATGTCCTCGTTGCCATCGTCGAAAGGGGGCGTCGCCCCATTGGTGCACGCGTGGCAAGTCTTCATTGGAATTCGGGCCCGGCAGCCGTCGTTGTCGGTGAGTTCGGTCAGGCAGAAAGAGAAGAGTGCGGCTGCATGGCGGGCATTGCACGGCAGCAAGGCCTGTGCCAGAGCGGGAGGCCACGGTTTTCGCGCTTCTGACGGCAAAAGGGTGTTGCCGCAACAACATCACTGTTGATTCGCTGTTGCTGCAGAAACACTTCGTCCTACGAAAAAGGCATTAGGTTATGCCTTCCGGCGATTTGTCCTGCGCGGCGCGACCGATCAGGATAGGCAATCGTGATTGAAAGCCCCCGTGAATCAAGGAATACAGCAAGCGATGAACGACGCCAATCGACTGAACGAGAATGGCCCGGTGAACTGGCAACTGGCGCAGATCGTCGAGGACCTGCGTGGCGCCCGCAATGAATGGCGCAGCCGCACGGGCCGCCACCCGGAGCAGGGCGGTCGCGAACTGCCTTCGCGCCAGTCCATCGAGGAAGTGGTGGAGCGCCTGGCCAGCGCGCTGTTCCCCATGCGTCTTGGCCCGAACGACCTGCGCGAAGAGAGCGAGGACTTCTTCGTCGGGCATACCCTGGACGCCGCGCTGAATGCGCTGCTGGTGCAGGCCCGGCTGGAGCTGCGCTACAGCGCGCGGCAGCGCGGTGATGTGGTGGACGGCCGGGTCGACGAGCATGCCGTGGTGCTGGTGCGCGACTTCGCACGCGCGCTGCCGGAGATGCGCAGGCTGCTCGATGCCGACGTGATGGCCGCTTACCAGGGCGATCCTGCAGCACGCAGCGTTGACGAGGTACTGCTGTGCTATCCGGGCGTGGTGGCGATCATTCACCACCGCCTCGCGCATCATCTGTACAACGCCGGCCTGCCGCTGCTGGCGCGGATCATCTCGGAGCTGGCCCACTCGGCGACCGGCATCGACATCCACCCTGGCGCGCAGATCGGCGGCAGCTTCTTCATCGATCATGGCACCGGTGTGGTGATCGGAGAAACCGCGATCATCGGCAAACAGGTGCGCATCTATCAGGCCGTGACCCTGGGTGCGAAGCGCTTTACCTCCGACGAAACCGGCCAGCTGCACAAGGGCGAACCGCGCCACCCGATCGTCGAGGACGAAGTGGTGATCTACGCCGGCGCCACCATTCTCGGCCGCGTGACCATCGGCAAGGGCTCGACCATCGGCGGCAACGTCTGGCTGACCCGCAGCGTTCCGCCGGGCAGCCAGGTCAGTCAGGCCAGCCTGCAGCACGATGAAAGCCGTTGCGGAAAGGACTGACCGGCACTACCTGCGGACACGCAAAGCGAAGCGGGGGAGTTGACAGCTCTCCCGCTCCTTCAGCAGTATCCGTCAGAAATTTCGCGCAACCTGATATTGGGTAAGAGAGCTCCATGTTCTCCATCTTCAACCACTCGCTCTCCGCTTCGGGCTTCCTTGCCCGGGCCTGCGCGTGCGTTGTCGTTGCCAAGAAATCGAAGAAACAGTCGCTCATTTGACCGGGGCGCTGTCCCGTCAGATGGGCTGACAGGACACAAGGCGCAAGGTCGAACCTCCCTCCCGCTTGATTCCCGCATCCCTCCCTGACGGCGACCCGACGGTCAGCCAACAGGAGTTTTTGCATGTCGAATTTTCGTGGGATCTGGGTGGCACTGGTCACTCCCTTTCGTGATGGCGCGGTGGACTACCCGGCGCTGCAGGGGCTGGTAGCGCAGTTGCTGGAACAAGGCGTCGCGGGCTTCGTGGTCTGCGGCACCACAGGCGAGGCGGCCGCGCTGAGCCATGAAGAGCAGTTGGAAGTGCTCGATGCCGTGTTGCAGTGGGTGCCCGCGCAGCAGGTGATCATGGGGCTGGCAGGCAACAATCAGCGCGAGCTGCTGGCCTTCCTGCAGGATATTCAGCGCCGCCCGGTGGCGGGCGTGCTGGTGCCGGCGCCGTACTACATCCGCCCATCCCAGGCCGGGTTGGAGGCGTTCTTCCGCACCGTGGCCGACGCCGCCAGCGTCCCGTTGGTGCTCTACGACATTCCCTACCGCACCGGCGCGCGCATCGAACGCGAGACGCTGCGCCGCATCGTGCGCCACCCGAACATCGTGGCGATCAAGGATTGTGCGGGCGATGTGGAAACCACCCTGGCGTTGATTGCGGACGGACAGGTCTCGGTGCTCACCGGCGAAGACCTGCAGATCTACACCAACCTCTGCCTGGGCGGCGCCGGCGCCATCTCGGCTTCTTCCCATGTGCGCGCCGATCTCTATGTGCAGATGTTCCGGCAGATGGAAGAGGGCGAGCTGATCTCCGCGCGACGTACTTTCTACCGGCTGTTGCCGTGGATGCAGGCGGCTTTCGCCGAGCCCAATCCTGCTGCCGTGAAAGGTGCGCTGGCGCTCCAGGGGCTGATCGCCAACGAGGTGCGCGAACCGATGCAGGCTTGCACGCCGACAACGCTGGAGCGTCTGAAAAGCGTGCTGGCGGAACTGGCCGACTAGGCGCTGCCGGCACGCACCCAGTGCTCCGGCTCGAATGCCTGCGCGGATTCTGTACAGGATAAGCTACAAGAATGCGCCTGGTAACGCGTTACCTTGAGTCAAGCGATTTTCGGGTAACGCGTTACGATCGTGCCAGTACCGGCGTGCCGGAAATTCGCAGAAAACCCAGTAATGACGGGTGTTTGATAAATATTGAGTTCTGCTGACAACATTAAATCCCCCCGCTGTTAACCGTTCGCATCTCCTGTTCAAGCCGTGATCTAAGCTCGCCGCCGCTTCAACCCTGTAACAAATAAAACACACCGAGCGGGATCACATGAAGTCCTCCTATAAGCGCCATGGAATGCAGCGCACTTGCGTGCGTGCGCCTCAACTTTCTGCAATCACTCTTGCCCTCGTCGCAGCGAACCTGGCTCCCCAGGTTGCCTGTGCAGGGGTCTATACCGCCTCCAACCAGAGCGAGTTGCAGGCAGCGGTCGTCGCCGCCAACGCCGACGCCGACAGCAGCTCCACGATCAACCTGACCGCCAGCTTTTCCTTCACTGGCGCGACCCTTGTCACGACGAAGTCCATCACCATCGATACCCAGGGCTTCGTGCTGACCAACATCTACAGCACCATTCCGATCAATTCGAACTACACCTTCGAAGGCACCTACGTCGGCGCGGCGAGTGCAACCACGCCGGGATATGGCCTCGCCGTTGGCAATGGCGTGTTCGTCAATAACGGCACGGTGACCGGCGGCCAGGGCATTGGCAGCAACGTCTCCGGCAATACCGGCCTCGCCGTTTCGACCAGAGCGACGCTCACCAACAACGGCACGATAACCGGCGGCGCTGCGACCAATTTCAATGCGTCCAGCACCGGCCTGGGTTCGGGGGTCTCGCTGGCGAGCACCGCTTCCAGCCTGGTGAACTCCGGTAGCGGCGTCATCGTTGGCGGGACCAGCGACGGCGGCGTGTCTGCCGCAGGGGTTTTCAATGGAGTGTCGGTCGGCACCAGTATCATCAACCAGGGCCTCATCCGCGGCGGAGCCGCTCTGAACGGCGGTACCGGCGGCATGGGCATCCGCCTCACACAGGGCACCAGCACGATCACCAACTCCGGGCTGATCGAGGCCGGTGACGGTGCTGCGGCGATCTACATGTTCAGGCCCACCGGCAACCTCACCATCGTCAACTCCGGGCGTATCCATGCGGGCAGCGGTTATGCCAACGCCGTCGAGTTCGCCACCGGCGCCGGCCTTTCGACGCTGGAGCTGCAGGCAGGCTCGGACATTCGCGGCAATGTAATCGCCAGCGCGACCAATACCGCCGATATCTTCCGCCTGGGCGGGAACCTCGATGACCAGTTCGACGTATCCAGCCTCGGCGCGCAGTATCAGAACTTCGATATCTTCCAGAAAACCGGCAGCAGCACCTGGTCGCTGATCGGCGACAGCACTGTCACTGCCCCCTGGAACGTACAGCAGGGCACCCTGCAGCTCGGCAACGGCGGCACCAGCGGCACCCTCGCCGGCGATGTAGTCGTCGACAGCGGCGCCACCTTCGCCTTCAACCGCAGCGACACCTATACCTTCAACCGGCAGATCACCGGTGCGGGTGGCGTGGCGCAGAACGGTAGCGGCACTACGCTCCTGACCGACGTCTACACCTACACCGGCCCGACCACTGTCAACCTTGGCACCCTGGCCATCGACGGCTCGATCACCAGCCCGCTGACGGTGAATGCCCTGGGCACCCTGTCCGGCAACGGCACTGTGATCGGCAACGTCAGCAACAGTGGCACTATCACCCCGGGCGGCGGTTCCGGCGTGCTGACCATCGATGGCGACTACATCGGCAATGGCGGCGTGGTGGCCGTCAACACCGTGCTGGGCGACGACAGCTCGGCGACTGGCCGCCTGGTGATCACCGGCGATACCTCCGGCACTGGCACCATCCGGGTCACCAACGTCGGCGGGCTGGGCGCACCGACCGTGGAAGGCATCAAACTGATCGACGTCCAGGGCCTGTCCAACGGCCTGTTCACCCTGGCTGGCAACTACACCTATCAGGGCCAGCCGGCTGTCGTGGCGGGCGCCTACGCCTATCGTCTGTACCAGAACGGCGTGACGGCCTCCAATGACGGCGGCTGGTACCTGCGCTCCTCGCTGGATGCGCCGGTCACTCCACCCGTGACTCCGCCAGTGACTCCGCCCGTCACGCCACCCGTGACCCCGCCTGTTGAGCCGCCCGTGGTGCCGCCGGTAACGCCTTCGGTGACCCCGCCCGTAGTCCCCCCGGTGACGCCGCCGTCCGGACCGCTGCTGGCGCCGACAGTTGCCCTGTACGAGAGCTACTCCAGCGTCCTGCAGCGCTTCAACGAACTGGGCACCCTGCAGCAGCGCGTCGGCAACCGCTACTGGCAGCCGGACGCCGAGCTGCAAAGCGAAGCGAAAGATGGCCGGCCTGCCATCGGTCGCGGCGCGTGGGTGAGGGCAGAGGGCTCCGATTCGCAGATCGACCCATCGTCCAGCACCAGCAGCGCCAACTACGACGTACACCTGTGGAAGTTCGAAGCCGGCTTCGACGCACCGGTTTATGAGAGCGACGCCGGCACCCTGGTCGTCGGCCCGACCCTGCATTACGGCACGGCCAACTCCAGCGTGGCCTCGAAGTACGGCGATGGCTCCATCGACGTCACCGGCTACGGCTTCGGCGGCGCGGCCACCTGGTACGGCAACGACGGTACCTACGTGGACGGCCAGGCGACTGTCAGCTGGTACGACAGCGACCTGCGCTCTTCGCAGCTGGGCAAGAAGCTGGAGAACGGCAACCGTGGCAACGGCGTGGCCGTAGGCGTTGAGGTCGGCCATCGCGTGGCGCTCAGCCAGACCTGGTCGGTGACGCCGCAGGCCCAGCTGAGCTGGTCGCAGGTGAGCTTCGACTCGTTCCGCGACGACTACGACGCCAAGGTCTCCGACGACAACGGCGACAGCCTGGTCTCGCGCCTGGGCGTATCCCTGGACCGCGAAACCCGGTGGATCGCCAGCAACGGCAAGACCAGCCGTTCGCACCTCTACGGCATCACCAACCTGTACTACGACTTCGCCAACGGGACTTCGGCCGACGTGTCGGACCTGCATGTGAAGAGTGAGGAACAGGCGCTGTGGGCCGGCCTGGGTGTCGGCGCATCGCTGAACTGGGACGACGACCGTTCCATGCTCTTCGGCGAACTGCTGGGCCGCACCAGCCTGCAGGACTTCGGCGACAGCCACTCGGTCGGCGCCAAGGTCGGCGTTCGGGTGACGTGGTAAGCGAGGCCCGAAGAGGCGGGTGAGGATGTAGGCGCCCCAGAAGCTCGGCACGGCATCCACGCCGAGCTTCCAGGCTGCGAAAGTGGCGGCGAGGAGGGCGCCGAACAGCATTACGCCCACGGTGTTGGACATGATCTTGATGACCCGGAAGGCCAGCGTGACCTCCGGGACCTTGTTCAGCCAGAAGGCTTTCTTACCGGGGTTCTCTCCTTCGCGGCAACTGGGTGGCGTGGAGGAGAGCCTACGGGGCAAAACTAGCTGGGACTGAGGGCGCGCCTGTCCGCTGTGAAGGAGTGAGCGGTGCCGCTGACGAGGATGTGAACGCGTGTTCCCGGTCCGGGGCAGTCCATGGCCGGCACCCGGACCGGAATCGTCAGTTCGTCTTCCGACAGGGGAGCCTGGAGTTGGACCATCACCGTGCACTTGTCGCCGCCAAAGTCACTGCCCACCACGACGCCGTAACAGCCGTCGGCACTGTTGGGGAAAAGCGTGCTGCGGCTCAGATGCAGCTGTTCGGGGCGCAGCAGTATCTTTGCATGCCCGTTGAGCGCGGCGTTGCCCGCGATCACATTGCCCAGCGCACAGCGGGCCCAACCGTTGCTGACATGGGCGCGAAACACCAGGGCATCCCCCAGGAACGCGGCGGTTTCCTCATCGTCGGGCCGCAGATAGAGGTCCTTCGGCGCCCCGGCCTGCACCAGCCGCCCCTGGCGAATGACCGCCAGCTGATCGCCAAACGACAGCGCTTCCTCCTGGTCGTGGGTCACCAGAATGGCGGTAACCCCGGCATCGCTCAGGACTTTCGATACCGCCTTGCGCATGGACACGCGCAGGCCGCTGTCCAAGGCTGAGAAGGGCTCATCGAGCAGCATCAGCTTCGGGCTTTGCGCCAGCGCCCTGGCCAGCGCGACGCGCTGCTGCTGGCCGCCGGACAGTTCGTGGGGCCAGCGGCTGGCCATGGACGCATTGAGCGAGACCATTTCCAGCAGTTCCTGGATTCGTCGGTCGCGATTCTCCGTCCCCCTGGGCAGGCCGAAACCGATGTTCTCGGCCACCGACAGGTGAGGAAATAGCGCGCCGTCCTGCGGAACGTAGCCGATGACCCGGCGGTGTGCCGGGACGAAGGTGCTGTCACCGGCAAGCGTCACCCCGTCGAGCGTGATCGTCCCCAGGTCAGGTACCTCGAAGCCGGCAATCAGCCGGAGCAGGGTGGTCTTGCCCGATCCCGACGGGCCGACAATCGCGGTGCGGCCGCCGCTGGCCACGGTCAGGTTGAAGTTCTCGATCGCTGCATAGGCGCCAAAGAACCGGGACACGGACTTCAGTTCGAGTGTGCTCATCGACCTGCTACTCGCTTGGATTGGTGGTAGAGAATCCCGGTCAGGGGGAGGGACAGCAGAATCATCAGCAGGGCGTAAGGCGCCGCCGCGGCGTAGTCGATCTCGCTGGTTTTCGACCAGAAGGCGGTGGCCAGCGTCGAGGTGCCACTGGGCGACAGGAGCAGCGTCGCAGTGAGTTCGTTGACGATGGCCAGGAACACCAGGGCGACGCCCGCTGCGGCGCCCGGTGCGGCAAAGCGGACGGTGACACCCCACAAGGCCTGCATCGGCGTGCGGCCCAGGCTGCGGGCGATGTTCTCCAGTTCGACCGGCGCCTGGGCAAGCCCTGCGCGCAAGCTGACCAGGGCGCGCGGCAGGAACATCAGCACATAGGCCAGCAGCACGGTGAAAACGGTCTGGTACAGCGGCTGGGCGAAGCGGATCGTGACGCTGACCAGCGCCAGGGCAATCACGATCCCCGGCAGCGCACTGGCCACGTAGTTGCTGCCTTCGAGCAGGCGCTGGAAGCGGCTCGGCGCGCGGACGGAGATCCAGGCGATCGGAACGGCGGCAATGGTGGTCAGCAGTGCTCCCGCCGCGCCCAGCAGCAGGGTCTGGCCCAGGCAGTTCGGCAACTCCTGCGAGCTCCAGACCGCGACTCCGCCTGCCTTGAGCCACTTGCCCAGGGTAATCAGCGGGACGCCCAGTGAGGCTGCGGTGAACGCCGCGCAGATCGTCAGCACCAGCGCCGAACATCTCCAGCCCAACCGGTACTGCCGGGGAGAACGCGGGCTGCCGGCGCCGATGCGTGCATAGCGTGCGGAACCCCGCGTGGCCGACTCCAGGCTCAGCATCATCAGGCAGCCCAGCGCCAGGACGCCGGCCAGCATGTTCGCCGCCGGGCCACTGAAGGACGACTGGAACTGATCGAAAATGGCGGTGGTGAAGGTGTCGAAGCGAATCAGCGCGAACAGGCCGTATTCCGCCAGCAGATGCAGCCCGACGAGCAGCGCGCCACCCCAGATCGCGACACGCAACTGCGGCAGCACGACCCGCAGGAATACCTTGAACGGGCGATCACCCAGCGACTCGGCGACATCTTCCAACACAGGATCGAGCCGTCGCAGTGCGGCGGCAGCCGGCAGGTAGATGAAGGGCGAGTAGGCGATCACCGAGACCAGTACTGCCGGGAACAGCCCGTGGATAGAGGGGGCGAGGCTGATCCACGCGTAGCTGTGGACGAAGGCAGGGATGGCCAGCGGAGCCACGACCAGCAAGGACAACAGGCGTCTTCCGGGAAGGTTGGTGCGCTCGGTCAGCCAGGCCATCGCGATACCGTGGAGCACGCAAAGCGGGACGGTCAGCACGACAAGCAGCAGTGTGTTGTACAGCAACTCTGCAACTCGCGGGCGGAACACCAGCTTGGAGATCAACGGGATACCCGCCTGGACGCCGGCAGTGGCCACGAAGGCCAGTGGGAGCAGGGCGAATGCCGAAATCAGCAGTGCAGCGCCCAGCACCCAGAGCTGGCCCGAACCGTTTCGCCAGCGGCGCAGCGTTGATAGACGCGACTTGTTCCTGGCGTCTCGCAGGCGCGAATCCGGCCCGAGCTGTTGCGCCGTCACTTAGAGCAGGCCCGCCTGGATCATGAGGTCCACGACCTTCTGGCTGTCCAGCCGGGAAGCGTCGATGACCGGAGCATCCAACTGGTCCAGCGGGACCAGTTCCGGGTTCGACGGCGCACCGTCGCCAACCGCGTACTCGAAGGAATTGCCGTCACGCAGAATGGCCTGGCCTTTGGGGCCGGTGATCCATTGCAGGAACGCCTGGGCTTGCTTCTGGTGCTTGCTCGAAGCCAGGACACCGCCGCCGGACAGGCTGATGAAGGCGCCGGGGTCCTGGTGCCTGAAGTAGTGCAAGGCGGTGTTGCCGCTGTTTTCGCCAGTCCGTGCCTGGTCGCCGAAGTAGTAATAGTGGTAGATCACGCCGGAATCGATCTGCCCGGCGTTCACCGCCTTGAGCACGGCGTTGTTGCCCCGGTAATTCCGCGCGCCGGCTTTCAGCGCCTCGAGCCAGTCGAGCGTCACGGCTTCGCCCTTGAGTTCCAGGAGCGCGCCGACGATGGCCTGGAAGTCAGCCCCGGCGGGTGATGCGGACCAGCGTCCGATCCACTGCGGCTCGGCCAGTTCCAGCAGCGATTTGGGCAGATCGGACTCCTTCACCCGGTCCTTGTTGTAGACAAAGACAGTGGAGCGGGCAGCGATGCCGACCCAATGACCCTGGGCTGTTCTGAACGGTGCGGCTACCTGGGCGATAGTGACCGGGTCGACGGGAGCGAAAAGCCCGGCGTGATCGACGAGCATCATCGCGGGGGAGTTCTCGGTCAGGAAAACATCGGCCGGAGATGCCTTTCCCTCCTGGACGATCTGGTTGCCCAGCTCGATATCGTCGCCTTTGCGCAAGGTAACCTTGATCCCGGTGTCCTGGGTAAAGCCTTCACTCCAGGCTTTGGTCAGCGACTCGTGCTGGGCATCGTAAACCACGATGCCGTCGTCATCCGAAGCCGCCAGCGCCGATTCCGCGCCCAGCAACGCCGTGCTTCCGATCGCCACCAGAATGGCCAGCGAGGCTCCGCACAATTTCATCAAACGCCGCTCCAATCAATTCGAGAGTGGCGGCGATATTCGCCTGAAGGCTGTTAAGAAATTGTCGTTCTCATTTGACGGGGCTTGGCGAGAGGCGATGGAGGGTTCTGCGATGCAGCTGAACCCTCGGGGCTAGCTGCACGCTGAACGATAAGCGAGGGGAACACTCGCTCCCTGGCTAACTGGAAGGGTGCGCCTTGACCAGATCCCGGGCCATTTCCAGGTGCTGCTGGAGCACGGGCAGGGTCTGCTGGGCGAAGTTCTTGATGTCCGCGTCTGCGGCATTGTTGGCTGCGTCGGTGAAGACCTTCACCGCTTCCTCGTGAGCGCTGACCTGGTTGTTGGCATAGGCTGCGTCGAACGACTCCTCGCGCACGTCGAGCACCTTGGCCTTCGCCTGGCTGGTCAGGCTGGCGCTGTCGGCGAGCTGCAGCTGGTGCTTTGCGGCGAGCGACTTCAGCGTGGCATTGGCCTTCTCGTGATCGTCGATGATGTGCTGTGCGAAGGTTTTCACATCGGCAGACTGGCTCTTCTTCAGCGCCAGTTTTGCAGCGTCGATCTCTGCCATGCCGGCGGCTGATGCTTCGCTGACGAAATGCTGGTCCTGTGCAGACTTCTGCTCCGCCATCACCGGGGCGGCGACGAGGAGGAGGGCGCACAGTAGTCCGTTCCGCAGATGGCCTGTCATGTTCATGGTGATTCCTCTGATCGGATGAGGCCCCGCGAGCAGGGGGCATGTCCGGATGACGAGCCTGGCCGGGGAGCGTTCAGTGCTGAGGATGAACGGTCGTGAGCGAGGGAGTGGCCGCTCGAAGAGCAGTTTGTCGCGTGGGACGGGCGGTCAGCGGTTGCAGGGGCCGCAGGCGAGGACGAAGGCGGTCGCTCTCGGCGCAGGTCGAGCGAATATGTGAACTCTCAGAGGCAGGTCTGTCCCATCAGGTAGATCCAGGCGCGGCTGTCCTTTCATGCCGCGCACTGATTCGAATCCTGATGAGGAGGACTCTACCGTGGCCAAACCCACCGCAAAGAAGAGCCGATTGGCGGGCACCGAGACTATCGACCGGGGCAACACCAATGAAAAGCTGGAAGCCCTGGAGCGCTACCGTGAAGACGCGACTGGCGAGGCGCTGACCACCAACACCGATGTGCGCATCGCCGACAACCAGAACAGCCTGCGCGCCGGCGAACGCGGCCCTTCGCTGCTGGAAGACTTCATCCTGCGGGAGAAGATCACCCACTTCGACCACGAGCGGATTCCCGAGCGTATCGTCCACGCCCGCGGCGCGGCGGCTCATGGTTTCTTCGAGTCGTACGAGGACTGGAGTTCGCTCACCAAGGCGTCGTTCCTGGGCAAGGCCGGCAAGCAGACGCCGGTGTTCGTGCGCTTCTCAACCGTACAGGGCCCGCGTGGCTCCGCGGATACTGTGCGCGACGTGCGCGGCTTCGCCGTGAAGTTCTACACCGACGAGGGAAACTACGACCTGGTGGGTAACAACATGCCGGTGTTCTTCATCCAGGACGCCATCAAGTTCCCCGACTTCGTCCACGCGGTGAAGCCCGAGCCTCACAACGAGATGCCCACCGGCGGCTCGGCCCACGACACCTTCTGGGACTTCGTCTCGCTGACTCCGGAGTCGGCGCACATGGTGATGTGGGCCATGTCGGACCGGGCGATTCCCATCTCGCTGCGGCACATCCAGGGCTTTGGCGTGCACACCTTCCGCCTGATCAATGCGGCAGGCGACAGTTCGCTGGTGAAATTCCACTGGCGGCCGAAATCCGGCGTCTGTTCGCTGCTCTGGGACGAGGCGCAGAAGCTTGCCGGCAAGGACCCGGACTTCCACCGCCGCACACTGTGGGACGACATCGAGAGCGGCGACTACCCCGAATGGGAACTGGGCGTGCAGGTCATTCCCGAGGCCGATGCGGACCAGTTCGACTTCGACCTGCTCGACCCAACCAAGCTGGTGCCCGAGGAACGGGTGCCGGTGAAACTGCTCGGGCGCATGGTGCTCAACCGCAACCCGGACAACTTCTTCGCCGAGACCGAGCAGGCCGCGTTCCACCCCGGCCATATCGTGCCCGGTATCGATTTCAGTAACGACCCGCTGCTGCAGGGCCGGCTGTTTTCCTACACCGATACCCAGCTACTGCGTCTGGGCGGCCCGAACTTCAACCAGATCCCGATCAACCAGCCGCTATGCCCGTTCCACAACAACCAGCGCGATGGCCTGCACCAGCATATGCTGCACAAGGGGCGCGCGGCCTATGAGCCGAACTCCATCGATGACGGCTGGCCGAAGGAGACGCCGCCAGCCGCGCGCCAGGGTGGTTTCACCAGCTACCACGAGCCTATGACAGGCGCCAAGGTGCGGGTGCGTGCCGATTCCTTTGCCGACCACTTCACCCAGGCGGCGCTGTTCTATCACAGCCTCAGCGAGGCGGAGCAGGGGCATGTCGCTTCGGCCTATGTGTTCGAGCTGTCCAAGGTGGAACGGATGCCGATCCGTGAGCGCGAGGTAAACGAAATCCTCGCCAATATCTGCCCGAAACTCGCGGAGAAAGTCGCCAGCCAGATCGGCGTGAAAGTCACCCACAAGGCAGCCAGGGTGCCACAGCCCAAGCCGTCACCGGCGCTGAGCCAGGCCAACCTGCTGGCTGGGGATATCCGCTCGCGCAAGGTGGCGGTCCTGATCGCCGATGGCGTCAGGGAGAGTGATGTGCGCGACCTGAAAGATGCGCTCGAGAAGGCAGGAGCTGCCGGCAAGCTGATCGGTCCGAGCACTTCGCCGGTGAAGGCAGAAGGTGGTGCATGGCTGACTCCAGACGCCAGTTGGGATGGCTTGCCGTCAGTGGCCTTCGATGCGGTGTACGTCCCCGGCGGAGCCAAGGCGATCCAGCAGATCGGCGGTGACGGGCGCGCACTGCATTACCTGCTGGAAGCCTACAAGCACCTCAAGCCGCTGGCCTTCTGCGGCGATGCGCAGGCATTACCGGGGCAACTCGGTCTGTCGCCTGACGAGGGCATCGTCCAGGGGCGCTCGGCAGCGGATGTGTTCGCCGCTTTCGAGAAGGCGCTGAAGCTGCACCGCATCTGGGCGAGGGAGGCGCAGGTGGCGAAGATTCCGGCTTGAGTTGGCCCTGCAGGAGTGGTCGTGTCCCGCTCCTGCAGGTCAGAATGCAGGGTGAATGACGCCGGCAGCGTTATCCGCCCTGCTAAATGATCAGCCCAGCCGTTTTACCGTCAGCGTCACTGCCGCAATCCGCTCGGCTTGCTGGTAGGCCGAGCTGTCCAGCTCCTCGCCGAACACATCCGGGTCCATCTCCTCGTAGTGCCAGCTCACCGGACGATCGATCAGTAATGCGTCCAGCTGTCGGCGCAGGGGCGCCTCGCCGTTGACCACCGCGGCGCCGGTATAGAGCAGCAGGGAGCCGCCGACGTTCAGGCGTTGCAGGGCGGTTTCGACGATGCGCAATGACAGGCCTGCGCCAAACGCTCCGCCACCATGGCGGTAGGTGCGCTCGTCCGGATCGAGCAGGTACGGCGGGTTGGCGACTATCAGGTCGAACTGCCCCTCGATGCGCTCCAGCAGGTTGCTCTGGCGGATCTGCAGGTCATCGATGCCGGCGAGATAGGCGTTGGCACGGGTGAAGTCCAGGGCGCGCGGATTGATGTCCACGGCGGTGACTTCCGCATCCGCAAAGGCCTGTGCGATGAGGATCGCGCCGGGGCCGGCACCGCAGCCGATATCCACGGCGCGGCGCACGTTGCCGGCCTCACCACTCTGGAAATACTGGTGCAGCGCGTGGGCGAAACGGTAGGTGTCCGGGCCGAAGAACACCGCATCGGTCTCCACCGTGGGGTAGGCGGAGTGAGCGAACAGCTGGTCGTCCAGGCTCGACCAGCGAACCGCGCTGCGCCATTGACTGTCCTGGCGCTGCAGCAGTCCGCCGGTTTCCAGCAGGGCGAGCATGCGCTCGCTGACTAAGGCATCGGGAAATAGCCGGCTCCAGCCGAAGACCCCCTGAAGATCGCCGGCCAGCTGATTTCCCGGCCGGGCGTTGACGCGTGCGTGGGTCGCGGGGGTGACCGTGGTGAAACGGTAGTCCTGCGCCTGCAATTCCTGCCCCAGTGCGATCAGTGTCTCCAGGCGCGAGTCGAAAAATATAGTCATGGTTCGATCCCCAGTTTATCGGTGTAGATGCGCGTGGCCAGCAGTCCGGCTGGTGTCCAGTGGTGGTGCGGGGCCATGAGAGCGACCAGGCGATGCATGCGGCTGCGCGGCGAAAGCGTGGATAGCTCGTTGAGCAGGGCGCGCTCCTCGGTGGCGAATTCCGAGAGTGCCGACGGTGGGGTGGCGCTGGCTTTCTCGCTACCGCCCCAGGGATTGCGTTGCGCAGGTTCGTCGCCGGCGATCCAGTCGTGCAGCAGCTGCCGCTCGTAGGGATTGAACACACCGAACATGGCCGCGCTGTCTCCGGAAATCAGGCCCCAGAGACGACTGTTGGCGGGGGCCTGGTGGCGCTTGATCCAGCCGAGTTGCTGCAGTGCAGCAAGAAATTCCCCCATGCGTCCGGGGCCGGCCATCCACTGGTTCACCGTGCGCCCGCCGATGCGTGCACGGTCATCGTGCATCTGCCTGGCGAAGGGCCGCTTGCGCTCAAGCATGGCGACCACTTCGGCTTCCAGGTCGAAACCATCGAGCAGCTGTTGGTTGGATAGCCCAGCGTCGTTGAGCCGGTAACCGGCGTGCACACGACGCAGGAACGCGCCGCGATCAGCCAGCTGCGGCAGGTTGGCCTCCAGTGCCTGCAGCGCTTTGCGACCGTGGCCGGTGGCAGCGTTGTCGATGGTTACGTGCAGGCGGAAGTACTCCGGGTCGATACCCAGTTCGCGCAGTTCGCAACTGGTGATCATCAGGTGCAGTGGCGGCAGCTCGTATCCGAGGTTGTAGCCCAGCACTTCGGGCAGGTAGTCGTCTGCCAGATAACCCAGCGCCAGCTGCAGGGTGCCTTGCAGGTAATGCGCATCGCTCAGGTCGGGCGGGGCATCGCAACCCAGGCTGTCCAGCAGGCGCTGGTACACCAGCACGTGGTTGCGCGCGGGGATACCATGGCCCAGCTCCTCCAGGCACGTGTGTACCAGTGGCAGCAGGCGCGGGTCGCTCCAGTGTTCGAGCACGCCGTAGAGCCAGGCGCCGTCTACCCGCTTGGTCGGAGCGATGGCCTGGAGGAAGTGCAGGGCATGGGCGCGATGGGCGAAGTGCCGACGCGGTGCACCCTCCCGCCGCTCGCTCAGGTAGGTGGCATAGCCCTGCGCGCTGCGCTCGGCGCGGTTGGACAGCCAACTGTCCCAGCGTTGCGGGTCGGCGGGCAACTCGTCGTCGTGGGCAGCCAGCAGGTCCAGCTGCGTATCAAGAAACGTGGCTGCACGCTCCAGACAGTCCTGTGGAGTGCGCAGCAACGACTGATAGAGATCGCGGATGGAGCAGTGCTCGCGGTACGAGGCGACAGCATTCCGGGAGGCGGGTGGCGTCATGCGGGGCTCCTCGTTGGAAAAAACGGGACGCTTTCTCTTGCGAGTGAGCGGGCGAACAAAGGTTTCAAGTAAACGCCAAAGCGCAGGGAGCGAAGAGCGGAAAGACTGAACGCCACTGGCGACGGCGCGTCCCAGCCGTAACCGCCATACCGCGAGGTCCGCCATGCCAGCACGCCCCGCGTTGCCCCGCTTCGGGATCGAGGAGGAGTTCTTTCTGCTCGATCCCACCAGTCTGGACCTCGCTCGCGACGTGCCACTGGGCTTTTCCCATGCCTGCCGTGGCGTACTGGGCGAGGAGGTCGCGGAGGAAATCTTCCAGTGCCAGTACGAACTGGTCAGCCCGGTCCTGCGCCAGCTCGACGAGGCAGCCGCATTTCTGAGTGACCGCCGCTGCCGATTGCGCGCGATATCCCGTTCCCACGGGCTGGAAACCCTCTGCGTCGCTGCCCATCCCTTCACCCATGCGCACCGTCAGCCCCCGGCGTTCCGCGCGCGTTACCAGCGGTTGTTCGACGAGGCGGGTGTGGTGGCGCGGCAAAGCTTGCTCTGCGGTCTGCATGTGCATGTAGAGGTGCGCGGCATCGACCGTGTACGCGTGATGAACCGTGTACTGCCCTGGATGCCGCTGCTGCTCGCTCTGAGTGCGTCATCGCCGTTCTGGGACGGGCGTGACACAGGACTGGTCAGCTATCGCCAGTCGCTCTGTGGGGAGTGGCCGCGCATGGGGCCCCCCGCGCAACTCACCGATGAGTCTCACTGGCGGCGCTACATCGCGTTGCTCCTGCAGTACGGTCTGATGCACGAGCCCGGTCACGCCTGGTGGTTCCTGCGGCCCTCGGCGCATTACCCGACCCTGGAGCTGCGCATCCCCGACGCCTGTCCGCGGATCGACGATGCGCTGTGCATCGCCGGCCTGTTCCGTCTGCTGGTCAGCCACGCGCGGGAGGCACACGAACCTGAAGAGCCGAACTGGCAGCGAGCCTTGCTGGCGGAGAATTTCTGGCAGGCTCGGCGGCATGGCTGCGCGGGGCACTTTCTGGTGGAAGGCGATCGGGTGGTCAGTGCGCGGGATTGGCTCCAGCGAGCGGAGGTGGCCGTTGAAGATTGGCTGGACGACGAAAGTCAGCGGCTGTTCGCCCATGCCGCCAGGATCATCGAGGAAGGCAACAGCGCGGATCGGCAGCGCATGGCCTACCAGTCAGCGCGTGGCAAGGGGCAAACCGATGCGGCTGCGCTGGTTGCGGTGGTGCACCATCTGCTGGCGGAGAACCGGTTGGCGGCCGGTGCAGTAGCGGGTGGCTGACTGGCGGATGGCTTGCCGTCCTTGCCGATCCTCCCGGCAGAAAACCTGAACTCCAGCGCTATGCGCCGGCTCAACCGGCCTGAACGCACACAGGACCATTCAGACCTGGAGGCAGCGCCATGACCAATTCCGCCAAGAGCTCCGCGAAGAAAGCACCCGACCCGCAGCACATCGAGATCGACGACACCCAAGACCGCATGGGCAGCGTGCGCGAGCTGGATTTCGAGAAGGCTCCCGAAGGACGCATCGGCGACGAGCGTTCGCCCGAAGAGGTGGAGCGCGAGTTTCCTGCGCAGCGCCGCCGCGAGATGGGCCAGACCGGTGGCGAGACCCTGGGCGACAGCGCCGTGGAAGATGGCGTGAGCATGGACGATCTGGCCCCGGAAACCCTGATCGACGAGGACGGTACCGAATCGCCGCTGGAGCCGGGCGACAGCGCACCGGTGGACAAGCAGCTGCATATTCGCCGCGAAAGCGAGATTGGCGGAGGCATCGGCCTGGATGAGGCGGAGGAAGGCCACGTGCGCCCTTTGGACGGCAAACCCTGGGATGACTCCGACCCCGATGAGGAGCAATGACCCATGGCCCGCGCCGCCGTTCCGAATCAGACCCTGAAGGAGTACGCCCGCAAGCGCGATTTCAGCGGCACCCCGGAACCCAGCGGTGAAGCGCCGGGCAGCCATGCCGGGGAATACGCCTTCGTGGTGCAGAAGCACGACGCCAGCCACTTGCACTATGACTTTCGCCTGGAACTGGATGGGGTGCTGAAAAGCTGGGCGGTGCCCAAGGGCCCGTGCCTGGACCCCAGCGTGAAGCGCCTGGCCATCGAGGTCGAAGACCATCCGCTGGATTACGCGCGCTTCGAAGGGCACATCCCCGAAGGACACTACGGCGCAGGCGACGTGATCGTCTGGGACGAAGGCCGCTGGACGCCCATCGGCGACCCCCACGAGGGCATGCAGAGCGGCCATCTGAAGTTTCGCCTGGAAGGCAGCAAGCTCGCCGGCAGCTGGAACCTTGTGCGAACCCGTATGGCGGGTCGTCAGCCGCAATGGTTCCTGATCAAGGGACGCGACGACCAGGCGCGGGACTATCCGCGCTTCGACATCCTGGCCGAGGAGCCACTGAGCGTCGTGACCGGGCAATCGCTGCCCAGCGAGTCCTCCGGGGCGAAAAAGACGCCTCCGAAACGGGCCAGGTCGACGAAGCAGACCCCGACAACCCGCAAAGCTACGCTCCCTGACGCCATTTCCCCGCAACTCGCCACGCTGGTGGGCGCACCGCCTCCCGGCGATTGGCGCTACGAGATCAAGATCGACGGCTATCGCATCCTTGCCCGTCTCGATCGGGGCAAGGTACGTCTGATGACGCGAAACGGCCACGACTGGTCGAAGAGGCTGCCGGAGCTGAGCAAGGCGCTGGCGGCGCTCGAGGTGCAATCCGCCTGGCTGGACGGCGAGATCCTGGTCATGGACGAGGAGGGGCGCCCTGATTTCCAGCGCTTGCAGAACGCCTTCGATGCCAATGTCTCCGCGCCGATCCACTACACCCTGTTCGATCTGCTCTGGCTGGACGGCACGGATTATCGCGGCAAGCCGCTGGAAGAACGCCGCCAGGCGCTACAGCGTGTCCTGCGTGGCAATGCCAATGAAGCGTTGCGCTACTCGGAAGACTTCACCGATGACCCGCGCAGCATCCTCGACAGCGCCTGTCGTCTCGGCCTGGAAGGCCTGATCGGCAAGCGTGCCGGCAGCCCCTATTCCGAGAAGCGCTCGCACGACTGGATCAAGCTCAAGTGCAAGCGCCGGCAGGAATTCGTCATTGCCGGTTTCAGCGAGCCCAAAGGCTCGCGCTCGCACTTCGGTGCCTTGCTGCTCGGCCTGCATGACGAGGACGGAGCGCTGCGTTACGCCGGCAAGGTCGGAACCGGTTTCAGCGCAGCGAGTCTCGCAACCCTTCATCAGCAGCTCAAACCTCTTCAGCGCAAGACCTCTCCGCTGAAGGACGCGCCCAAGGGCGCGGACGCCAGGGGCGTGACCTGGCTACGCCCGGCGCTGCTGTGCGAAGTCGCCTTTGCCGAAATGACCCGCGAGGGGTTGGTGCGCCAGGCGGTATTCCAGGGCCTGCGCAGTGACAAGCCGGTGCAGGCCATCGTCGAGGAGAAACCTAGACAGGCCGCACAGGGCGCTGACACAAAGACTGCGAAGGGAACACCGGGCAACACCCTGCAGGGCGTGACCATCACCCATCCCGACCGGGTGATCGACCCTGCCAGCCAACTGCGCAAGATCGACGTGGCGCATTACTACGAAAAGGCCGCCGAGCGCCTGCTGCCCTGGCTGGCTGACCGCCCGGTGTCGCTGGTGCGCGTACCGGACGGTGTCGGTGGCGAGCAGTTCTTCCAGCGGCATGCCTCGCGCACGGAAATCCCAGGCGCGCAGCCGCTCGATCCGAAACTCGATCCGGGCCATGCGCCGCTGCTGCGGATCGTCACGGCCAGGGGGCTGGTGGGCGCTGCGCAGATGAGCGCTCTGGAACTGCATACCTGGAACGCCACCCTGGATGATCTGGAAAAGCCTGACCGCTTCGTCCTGGATCTCGACCCGGACCCGTCACTGCCCTGGCAGCGGATGATCGAGGCGACGCAGCTGACCCTGACGCTGCTGGATGAACTCGGACTCCCGGCGTACCTGAAGACCAGCGGCGGCAAGGGCATGCACATTCTCGTCCCCCTGCAGCGGCGTCACAGCTGGGACGAGGTGAAGGACTTCGCCCATGCCATCAGTCGGCATCTGGCCAAACTGATGCCCGATCGTTTCAGTGCTGTGTCCGGGCCGAAGAACCGCGTCGGGAAAATCTTCATCGACTATCTGCGCAACACTCGCGGCGCCAGCACGGTCTGCGTCTGGTCGGTGCGGGCGCGAGAGGGTTTGCCGGTGTCCGTGCCGGTTCGTCGCGATGAGCTTGCCACGCTCAAGGCCGCGAATCAGTGGACGATTGCCAACGTCGACGAACGCCTGGTGGCGGCCGATCCGTGGGCGGGCTGGGCCAACACCAGGCAGCGCCTGACTCGCCGGATGATCGACCAATTGGAAGGCTGAAGGTGGCGGTTCAGGGGGCCTGCGACGCCACCAGCTGGTCCGCCAGTTCGCGCTGGTGATAGAGCATCGGCAGCCAGATACGGGCGAAGCCTTGCAAGTCAGCGTCGGCGGCTTCCTTGCTCATGCGGTCGAAGGAGCTCACCGCTTCCTTGCTCGATCGCAACTGCGCCACCGCATAGTCGTGATCGAAGCGTTCACTGGCGGTGAGCGGCGCCTGACTGTTCTCTGGCTTCAGCGGGGCGTCGCTCTGCGCCGGCACGCCCTTTTTCTGCGCCAGGGTCTGCAGGTCGCGGAGCATCGCCGAATGTTCGTCCAGCACGCCCTGGGCCTGGTCGCGCACCGCCAGGGTCTTGCCGTAGCGGATAGCCTGCTGGGCGCGAGCGAGCTGCTGCTGGCTGTTGGTCAGGGCGGCGGAGATGAAGGCTGATTCATCGTCCTTGCCCTCTGCGAAGCTGCTGCCGGCGAGCACTGCGAAGCTCAGCAACAACCAGCGCAGGAAAGAGGAGGCGAGGGGAGTCGACATGGGAATTGCTCCTTCTTCTGGCTTTGCGACTACCGCAGTGGACGCAGCCCTGGGCGCACGGTTCAGAAAAGCCGGTCGGCGGCCTGAGCCATTGGTGAAAAAGCCTGAACCAAGCTTCCTGGCTTCGGCCTACCCAATGAGTCGATGACTCCTGGAGGAACCAAGCCATGAACGAACAACGCTGCTCCTGCCCCGGCTGTTCCTGCAGCCTGGGAGCTACGGCCGTGTACCGCGAAGGCCGTGCCTACTGTTGCCAGGCCTGCGCCGACGGCCATCCGGATGGCGAAAAACACTGTCAGGACACGCACTGCCATTGCGGACAGCAAAAGCCGCCGCGTGGTTGAACCCATCCGAGATGCCCTGGTGCATCGAAGGAGAACCCCATGAGCGAGACCGAAACCCTGCCACCACAACACCAGGACCAGCAGCCGGGCCTGGAGGAACAGATGCGCCCGCAGCCGGAGTTCGTCTCCGGCGAGTACCGTGCTGCTGCCAAGCTGGCCGGCAAGGTCGCCATCGTGACCGGGGGCGACAGCGGCATCGGTCGTGCCGTCGCGGTGACATTCGCCCGTGAGCGCGCCGATGTGGTGTTGCTGTACCTCGACGAATCCGAGGACGCGCTCAAGACCTGCCAGATCATCGAATCCCTCGGCCAGCAATGCCTGGAGATGTCCGGTGATGTCGCCGATGCGGGCTTCTGCGCGGAAGTGGCGCGCCGCGTCGAGGAGCGCTGGGGACGTCTGGACATACTGGTGAACAATGCGGGGGAACAGCATCCCCAGGAGTGCCTGGAAGACATTACGCAGCAGCAGTGGGAGCGGACGTTCCGCACCAACATCTTCGGCATGTTCCAGCTGACCAAGGCGGTGCTGCCGCTGATGGGCGAGGGCGGCACTATCGTCAACACCACCTCGATCACCGCCTACAAGGGCAACCCGAAACTGATCGACTATTCATCCACCAAGGGCGCGATCACCTCGTTCACCCGCTCGCTGGCGATGAACCTGGTCAGGCGCGGCATTCGCGTCAACGCGGTGGCACCGGGACCGATCTGGACACCGCTGATTCCTTCGACCTTCGATGCCGAGGAAGTCGCGACCTTCGGCACCAACACGCCGATGGGGAGACCAGGACAGCCCGAAGAACTGGCCCCGGCCTATGTCTACCTCGCCAGCAGCGACTCCTCCTATGTCAGCGGGCAGGTGCTGCACGTCAACGGTGGGACGGTGGTCAACGGCTGAGCCGCAGGAGATCAGGCCGCGCGTCGCAAGGCCTCGATCAGCTGCTGCTTGCGCATGCTCGAACGACCGGCGATGTGCCGGGTCCGTGCGCGGTTGAGCAACTCGGCCTTGGTCATGGATTCCAGCGGTTGGTCAGGCCGCGGCACGCCTTGCTTGGTGGCTACCGCGCGCTTGGCCGAGCTGCGCCGCGCGGCGGCCTTGGCCGGTGCGCTCTTGTTCCGGCCCGAGCCACCGCTGCGTTCGCCGCCGCCGGACTGCTTGTTCACGGTTGCCCAGGCTCGGGCTTCTGCCTCGTCCTTGGGAACGCCCCGGCTCTCATAGCTTTCCTCGATGTGTTCGGCCTTGCGCTTCTGCTTGTCGGTGTACTTGTCTTTATCGCCCCGTGGCATGGCTTGTTCTCCCTTGGCTGATGCGTCAGTGCACGCTCTTCGAGCGCCCGGCCCGCCAGCGCAGGCCACAGTGGGGAGAAACCGCTCGTCGCCGATCGTTCGGCGTTTCTGATGAACGGGCCATGCCGGTGAAGGAAAAGGTCTGAACTCAGCGTTTTCCTCGCGGACAGATGCACTGGGGCGCCTCGTGCGCCATCGGCAATCAGTCACCGACAGAAGCAGGAGACGGCAATGGCCCTGGACAGCATTCCCGATCAGTCGGCAGTCGAGATCTTCAAGCATGCCGTGCTCACCCGCTTGCGCTATGCGGTCGGCAAGGACCCGGCCGACGCCTTTGACCATGACTGGTTCGAAGCGGTGGCCCTGGCCACGAGCAAGTACCAGGTGGACAACTGGGAAGAAACCACCCGCGCCATCGATCGCAGCGCGCGCAAGCACGTGTACTACCTCTCCCTGGAGTTCCTCATCGGCCGTCTGCTGATCGACAACCTGAGCAACCTCGGGCTGCTCGAGGTGGCGCGTCAGGCACTGTCGGAACTGGGCGTGGACCTGGAACGCATCCGCCTGCTGGAGCCAGACGCGGCACTGGGCAATGGAGGCCTCGGCAGGCTGGCAGCGTGCTTCATGGAAAGCATGGCGACGCTGGACATCCCCGCCCACGGCTACGGCATCCGCTACGAGCACGGGCTGTTCAAGCAGGTGATCGGCGATGGCTGGCAGCAGGAGCACACCGAAACCTGGCTGGACTTCGGCAACCCCTGGGAATTCGAGCGCCCTGAATCCGCCTACAGCGTCGGCTTTGGCGGCAGCGTCTACAGCGAGCCGGACGCCAATGGTGTCGAGCGCCAGCGTTGGGAACCGGTAGAGCGCGTTCGCGCGGTCGCCTATGACATGCCGGTGGTGGGCTGGCGCACTGCCAGCGTGAACACCTTGCGCCTGTGGCGCGCCCGCGCCGAGGAAACCCTCAAGCTCGACCGCTTCAACGCCGGTGATCACCTGGGGGCGGTGGCCGACACCGTGCGTGCGGAAAGCATCTCCCGCGTGCTCTACCCGGCGGACAGCACCGAGGCCGGACAGGAGCTGCGTCTGCGCCAGGAGTACTTCTTCGTCGCTGCCTCCCTGCAGGACCTGATGCAGCGCCACCTGGGCAAGGGCGAGGACGTGTACGGCCTGCCCGGGCGGGTCGCCATCCAGCTCAACGACACCCACCCGGCCATCGCCGTGGCCGAGCTGATGCGCCTGCTGCTGGACGAGCGTGGGCTGGATTGGGGCGACGCCTGGGAGCTGACCGTGGCGACCCTGTCCTATACCAATCACACGCTGCTGCCCGAGGCGCTGGAATCCTGGCCGGTGGGGCTGATGGAACGCCTGTTGCCCCGGCACATGCAGATCATCTACCTGATCAATGCCTTCCATATCGACGCCCTGCGCGCCAAGGACATCCACGACTTCGCCCTGCTGCGGTCGGTCTCGCTGATCGAGGAGGACCACGGCCGCCGCGTGCGCATGGGGAATCTGGCGTTCCTCGGCTCGCACAGCGTCAATGGTGTCTCTGCGCTGCACACCGAACTGATGCGCGAGACGGTGTTCCGTGACCTGCACCGGTTGTACCCGAATCGCATCAGCAACAAGACCAACGGCGTGACCTTCCGCCGCTGGCTGTTCCAGGCCAACCCTGAACTGACCGAACTGCTGGTCGACACCCTCGGGGACGACGTCCTGGACAACCCCGAGAGCCGCTTGCGCGACCTGGCGGCCCACGCCGAGAAGTCCGCCGTGCGCCAGCGCTTCGCCCAGCAGCGGCGCAACGCCAAACAGCGCCTGGCCGTGCTTATCGAGGAGCGCCTGGGCCTGCGTGTCGACCCGGATGCCCTGTTCGATGTGCACGTCAAGCGCATCCACGAGTACAAGCGTCAATTGCTCAACCTGTTGCACACCGTGGCGCTATACCAGGACATCCGCAATGACCCGACCACCGAACGCGTACCCAGGGTGAAGATCTTCGCCGGCAAGGCCGCGCCCAGCTATGTGCTGGCCAAACTGATCATCAAGCTGGCCAACGACATCAGTCGCACGGTCAATGCCGACCCCACCGTGCGCGGGCTGCTCAAGGTGGTGTTCATCCCCAACTACAACGTCAGCCTGGCCGAATCCATCATTCCGGCGGCGGACCTGTCCGAGCAGATATCCACGGCGGGCCTGGAGGCGTCAGGCACCAGCAACATGAAGTTCGCCCTCAACGGCGCGCTGACCATCGGCACCCTGGATGGCGCCAACGTCGAGATGTGCGAGCGTATCGGCCCGGAGAACATGTTCATCTTCGGCCTCAAGGCGCAGCAGGTGGAGGCTCGCAAGCGGGCAGGGGAGCTGGCCATGCACAACGAGATCGCCGAGTCGCCACGCCTGCGCGAGGCGCTGATGGCGATCAGCAGCGGGGTATTCTCGCCGGATGACCCGCAGCGCTTCAGCGGATTGGTCGACAGTCTGCGCCATGACGACCGCTTCATGGTCTGCCCGGACTTCGACGCCTACTGGGATGCGCAGGAGCGCGTGGAGCAGCTCTGGCGAAAACCGTCGCGCTGGTGGAAAGCCTCGATGCTCAATACTGCACGAGTCGGGTGGTTTTCCTCGGACAGGACCATTCGCGAGTACGCCCAGGACATCTGGCAGGTGCCCGTCGGCGGGGAGTGAACCGCTCGCGACACAGCAACAGCCGGCAAGCCCTGGCTACGAAGACGCGGGGCTTGCCGCGGACGAACTGCTGAATTTCTGCCGGGCGGTCAGCGGTTGCAGGCGAAATCAAGCAAACCAAATGGCGTTCGTCCGGGTCTGGACTCTTATCAGGGCTTCAACAAGAGCCGGACATGGACACACTGGAGCGAATCTGGCTGACGCTGGTGGCCGAGTTCTCCGACCTCAGCGAAGTCGAGCAGATCACCCGCGCCTCGCTGCGCCTGAGCCTCGCCGTGGTGCTGGGTGGTGTCGTGGGCTATGAGCGCGAGAGCCAGGGTAAGGCCGCCGGCCTGCGCACGCACATGCTGGTGACCCTGGGCGCGGCACTGTTCGTGATGGCGATCCGGGAAGGTGGCGCGCAGGCGGACGCCGTCAGTCGGGTCATCCAGGGCATCGCCGCGGGGATCGGCTTCCTCTGCGCCGGCACCATTCTCAAGGGCAGCCAAGTCTCCGAAGTGAAGGGCCTGACCACCGCGGCCGGGCTCTGGCTGAGTACGGCCATCGGTATCAGCGTCGGGCTGGGGCATTCGGCCACGGCGGTGCTCGGCACGCTGCTGGCGCTGCTGGTGCTGCACTGCCTGCCGCGCTGGCTGGAGCGCAACCACAAACATGCCCCTCACGAGTCGAGAGAGGACCGCGATGTTCCGTGAATTCGCCCAGGCCTGCGCCTGGACCGACGCCATGTTCGAGAACGGCCGCTACAGCGGGCTGATCGAATACCAGGTCATCCGCGAGGGCGCCGCGGTGGAAGTGCTGTGGGTCTATGCCCCCGGCAGCCGAAACACGTCGGAAGCCGAAGCGGCGGCGCGCCGCATGCTCGCACGGGTACGCGATATCGACGCTGAGGGCCGCGTGCACTTCGATGACGGCGTGACCTTGCAGGAGGACTGCCCATGGCCCGTGTGATCTGGAAAGGCGCCATCAGCTTCGGCCTGGTGCATATCCCGGTAGCGCTCAACAGCGCCTCGCGCTCCAGCGGCACCGATTTCGACTGGCTCGACGAGCGCAGCCTGGAGCCGGTTGGCTACAAGCGGGTGAACAAGATCACCGGCAAGGAGGTGCCCAGGGAACACATCGTCAAGGGCGTGGAACTGGAGAAAGGCCGCTATGTGGTCATCAGCGAGGAGGAAATCCGCGCCGCACGCCCGGAGGCGACCCAGAGCATCGACATCCTCGGCTTCATTGATCTCGAAGAAATCCCCGTGCCGTTCTACGACTCGCCGTACTACCTCACGCCCGAGAAGCGCGGCGAAAAGGTCTACGTGCTGCTGCGCGACACCCTGAAGAAGACCGGCAAGGCCGCCGTCTGCCAGTTGGTGATGCACAGCCGCCAACACCTGGCGATGTTGCGCGAGGAAGGCGAAGCCATCCTGCTGATGACCCTGCGCTGGCCGGCGGACGTGCGCGAGGTGGACGAGCTGGGCCTGGCGCTGGGCAAGGTGAAGCTGGACAAGCGCGAGACGGAAATGGCCGAGCGGCTGGTCAAGGACATGTCCGGCCACTGGACACCGGCGGACTACGAAGACCGCTTCAGTGAGGAAATCCACCGCCTGGTGGAGCAGAAGGCCGCCAAGGGACAGCTGGAGACGGTCCCGCAAGTGGAAGCGAAAAGTGGCGAAGGCGCGGACATCATCGACCTCACCGAGCTGCTCAAACGTAGCCTCAAGGGCGACGGGAAGCGGCGCGTGGCGGCCAACGCGCCGGCGAAGAAAAGTGCAACCAGCAAGCCCACGCCCAAGCGCAAGACCTCTTGAGCCAACCACTGGCGCAATTAGCCTGAACTTGCCGCCGTAGCGTCGTTCCCAACCCCTGTAGCTCGCCAATCCACCACGAGCGCGCCACCGGGCGCGCACCGCCGCGAGGAGGGCGCCGCGATGGAACGGGAGAATCCGGCCAGCCGGGCCGAAACCGCCGCCAATGAGGCACGCATCGTCATCGAGGATGTGCAGCCACGCCTGGAAAGCGGTCGTTTTGCCGCCAAGGCCATCAGCCACCGCGCATCGCGCATCCACGCGCGCATCTTCAGTGATGGCCACGACAAGCTGGCTGCCGAGGTCGCCTGGCGCGAGAGCAAGGGTCAGCCGTGGCAGAAAACGCCCCTGCAAGCGATGGGCAACGACCACTGGGAAGCGCATATCACCCCGACCCAGGTCGGCCGCACCGAGTTCATCGTGCTGGCCTGGATCGACAGCTACGCGAGCTTCCGCTACGAGCTGGAGAAGAAGTACGCCGCTGGACAGGTGGTGGACCTGGAGTTCCGCGAGGGCATCGAGCTGCTGCAGCACGTGCTGCAGACGGCGCCGGAGGACTGTGAAGCGGAGCTGGCGCAGATCGTGCGCGAACTGCAGGGCAGCGAAGAGCGCGAGGCGCGCTTCGGCCTGCTCATGGCGCCGCGCACCCTGGAAGTGATGCAGCGCGCAGAACACCGGCCGTATCTGACCCGCAGCCTGACTTTCGAACTGGATGTGGAGCGACCACTGGCCGAATTCGCCAGCTGGTACGAGCTGTTCCCGCGCTCAGAAAGCAGCGTGCCGGGGCAACACGGAACCTTCGCCGACGTTCACCGACGCCTGCCGGACATCGCCGCCATGGGCTTCGACGTCCTGTATTTCCCACCGATCCATCCCATCGGTCGCCAACACCGCAAGGGTCGTAACAACAGCCTGCAGGCCGGTCCGGACGACCCCGGCAGCCCCTACGCCATCGGAAGCGAAGAGGGCGGTCATGACGCCGTGCATCCTCAGCTCGGTACATTGGAAGACTTCCGCGACCTGGTGGAAGCCGCCCGCGAACGCGGCCTGGAAGTCGCCCTGGACTTCGCCATCCAGTGCTCGCCGGACCACCCCTGGTTGCGCGAGCATCCCAGCTGGTTCAGCTGGCGCGCCGACGGGACCATCCGCCACGCGGAGAACCCGCCAAAGAAATACGAGGACATCGTCAACGTCGATTTCTATGCCCCGGATGCCGTACCCGATCTGTGGATGGGGTTGCTGCAGGTGGTGCTGGGCTGGGTGGAGCAGGGCGTCAACCTGTTTCGCGTCGACAACCCGCATACCAAGCCGCTGCCATTCTGGGAGTGGCTGATCGCCGAAGTGCGCCGCGAGCATCCGCAGGTGATCTTCCTCGCCGAGGCCTTCACCCGGCCGGCGATGATGGCGCGACTGGGCAAGGTGGGCTTCAGCCAGAGCTACACCTACTTCACCTGGCGCAACACCAAACAGGAGCTGGAGGAGTATTTCACCGAGTTGAACCAGTCGCCGCTGCGCGATTGCTACCGGCCGAACTTTTTCGTCAACACGCCGGACATCAACCCCTATTTCCTGCAGCGCTCCGGGCGCGCCGGCTTTCTCATTCGGACGGCGCTGGCGACCATGGGGTCGGGCCTGTGGGGCATGTACTCAGGCTTCGAGCTGTGCGAGGCGGACCCGGTGCCGGGCAAGGAGGAGTACTTCGATTCCGAGAAGTACCAACTGCGCCAGCGCGACTACCACGCCCACGGCAACATCGTCGGCGAGATCACCCGGCTCAACCGCATCCGCCGGGAGAACCCGGCACTGCACAGCCATCTCGGCTTCCAGGCCTATTGCGCGTTCAACGACAACATCCTGCTGTTCGGCAAGCGCACCGCAGACCTGTCCAACTTCATCCTGGTCGCGGTCAGCCTCGACCCGGACAACGCCCAGGAAGCCGACTTCGAACTGCCGCTCTGGGAGTTCGGCCTGCCCGATGACGCGTCCATGGGCGGTGAGGACCTGATGAACGGCCACCGCTGGACCTGGCACGGCAAGCGCCAGTGGATGCGCATCGAGCCCTGGCACCTGCCGTTCGGCATCTGGCGCCTGCACCCCGAGACCTGAACCCTTAAGGATTGCGACCATGGCCAAGCGCAAGACCCGACCGTTCCTCGATGATCCGCTCTGGTACAAGGACGCGGTCATCTATCAGCTGCATGTCAAATCCTTCTTCGACGCCAACAACGACGGCATCGGCGACTTTCGCGGGCTGATCGAGAAGCTCGACTACATCGCCGAGCTGGGCGTGAACACCCTCTGGCTGCTGCCGTTCTACCCCTCGCCACGCCGCGATGACGGTTACGACATCGCCATGTACAAGGGCGTGCACCCGGACTACGGCACCCTGGCCGATGCCCGTCGCTTCATCGATGCAGCCCACGAACGCGGGCTGCGGGTGATCACCGAACTGGTCATCAACCACACCTCCGACCAGCACCCCTGGTTCCAGCGCGCACGGCGGGCGAAAAAGGGTTCCCAGGCGCGCAACTGGTACGTGTGGTCCGACGATGACGGCAAGTACGACCAGACGCGGATCATCTTCATCGACTCCGAACAGTCCAACTGGACCTGGGACCCGGTGGCCGGGCAGTACTTCTGGCACCGTTTCTACTCGCACCAGCCGGACCTGAACTTCGACAATCCGCAGGTGCTGCGCGCAGTGCTCGGGGTGATGCGCTACTGGCTGGACATGGGCGTGGACGGCCTGCGCCTGGACGCAATCCCCTACCTGATCGAACGTGAAGGCACCAACAACGAGAACCTCCCCGAGACCCACGTGGTGCTCAAGCGGATCCGCGCCGAGCTGGACGCCCACTACCCGGACCGCATGCTGCTGGCCGAGGCCAACCAGTGGCCGGAGGACACGCGCCCGTATTTTGGCGGGACGGACGGCGGCCCCGGCGACGAGTGCCACATGGCCTTCCACTTCCCGCTGATGCCACGCATGTACATGGCCATCGCCCAGGAAGACCGCTTCCCGATCAGCGACATCCTGCGCCAGACCCCGGCGATCCCGGACAACTGCCAGTGGGCGATCTTCCTGCGCAACCACGATGAGCTCACCCTGGAGATGGTCACCGACGACGAGCGTGACTACCTGTGGAACTACTACGCCGCCGACCGCCGCGCACGCATCAACCTGGGAATTCGCCGCCGTCTCGCGCCGCTGGTGGAGCGCGACCGCCGGCGCATCGAACTGCTCAACAGCCTGCTGCTGTCCATGCCGGGCACGCCGACCCTCTACTACGGCGACGAGATCGGCATGGGCGACAACATCTACCTGGGCGACCGCGATGGCGTGCGTACGCCGATGCAATGGTCGATGGACCGCAACGGCGGATTCTCCCGTGCGGACCCGGCCAGCCTGGTGCTGCCGCCGATTCTCGATTCGCTCTACGGCTACCAGGGTGTCAACGTCGAGGCCCAGGCGCGCGACCCACACTCGCTGCTCAACTGGACCCGTCGCATGCTCGGCGTGCGCAAGCAGCAGAAGGCCTTCGGCCGCGGCAGCATCAGTATGCTTTCGCCGCCGAACCGGCGCATCCTGGCTTACCTGCGCCAGTACCGGCCGGAGGGCGAGGGCGCAAGCGAAGAGACCCTCCTGTGCGTCGCCAACCTGTCCAACGCCGCCCAGGCGGTGGAGCTGGACCTGGCGGCCTTCGACGGCCGGGTGCCCGTCGAGATGCTCGGTGGCGCTTCCTTCCCGCCCATCGGTCGGCTGACCTACCTGCTCACGCTGGCGCCCTACGGTTTCTACTGGTTCTACCTCGCCGACAGCCAGCAGATGCCGGCCTGGCACGTGCAGCCCGTGGAGCGCATGCCCGAGCTGCCAACCCTGGTGCTGGCCCAGCGCCTGGGCGAGATCATGAACGGTGCACCACGCGAGCTGCTGGAGAACGACTCACTGCCGCGCTACCTGCCCAAGCGCCGCTGGTTCGCCGGCGGCCGCCTGGAAGCCGGCAGCGCCCACCTGCTGTATGCGATGCCACTGACCGAGGACGATGCGGCACCGATGCTGTCGGAGGTGGAAGTCTCCGGGGCCGAGGGCGCTGAGCACTATCAGTTGCCACTGGCTGCCGTGCCGGAGAAAGGCAGCGCCGGCACCGATCTGCCTCAGCAACTGGCCATGGCCCGACTACGCCGCGGGCGCAAGGTCGGTCTGCTGACCGACGCCTTTGCCTTGCCCGCATTCAGCCGCCTGGTCCTGCGCATGCTGCGCGAGACAGCAACGATGCAAGGCCCTGCCGGCGAGCTGCAGTTCCTGCCGCAACCCGGCTTGCCGCAGTACGGCGAGATTGGCGAGGAGGCGGAAGTCCGCGTACTCAGCGTCGATCAATCCAACAGCTCCGCGCTGATCGGCGACAAGCTGCTGCTCAAGCTGCTGCGCCGCGTGTTCCCCGGTGTACATCCGGAGGCGGAGATGGGCGGCTACCTGAGCCGGCGCGGCTACGCCAACATCGCCCCGCTGCTGGGCGAGGTACGGCGTATCGACGCCAGGGGCGAGCCGCACACCCTGATGTTGCTGCAGGGTTATCTGAGCAACCAGGGCGATGCCTGGAGCTGGACACTGAACCAGCTGGAACGCGCCATGCGCGACGGCTTGCTGCCGGGTGTGGAAGCTGCAGAGCCTGGGTTCGACGTGATGGAAGAGTTGCGCCTGTTCGCCGGCAAGCTTGGCCAGCGATTGGGCGAGATGCACCAGTTGCTGGCCGAAGCCACCGACGTGCCGGATTTCGGCCTGCACCGCAGTGGCGCCGCTGACAGCGCCGCCTGGAACAGCAGCATCGGCACGCAGATCGAACAGGCGCTGGAGGCTCTGCAACGCTCTCGCGGCCACCTGGATGAGCGTGGCGGTGTGATGGCCGACTGGTTGCTGGAGAAACGCGGCGAACTGCTGCAGGCCGTGGCCAACCTGGCGCGGTTGGCCGAGGGCGGGGTGATGATCCGCGTCCACGGCGACTTGCACCTGGGCCAGGTCCTGGTGGTGCAGGGTGATGCGTTCCTCATCGACTTCGAAGGCGAGCCGAACCGCCCGTTGGCCGAGCGCCGTCGTCGCCATAGCCCGCTGAAAGATGTGACCGGCGTACTGCGTTCCTTCGACTATGCCGCCGCCATGGCCCTGCGCAGCGCCCAGGGCACCGAGGCGCCCGCAGAACTCCAGGCGGCGCGCGCGGAACTGGCGCTGCGCTATCGCCGCGAAGCCCGCGTCGCCTTCCTCGAAGCCTATCGAGCCGCCGCTGTGGACCTGCCGCACGAATGGCATGGCCGCGAAGGCGAGGGCGCGGCGCTGGCCCTGTTCAGCCTGGAGAAGGCCGCGTACGAAGTGCTCTACGAAGCCGGACATCGCCCTGACTGGCTGGACGTTCCGCTGCAAGGGCTGTTCGAACTGGCGCGACATCTGATTGGAGGACGTACATGACACCGCTCCGCGACCTGGACCATCTGCAGCGTGCCGACCACGCCGATCCCTTCTCTTTCCTCGGTCCGCACCGTGACGCAGAGGGCGAACTGGTGCGGGCATGGCTGCCCGGTGCGCTGGCGGTGGAACTGTTGTCGCCGCAGGACGAATTCCTCGTCGCCATGGAGCCGCTGGATGCCGGTGGGCTGTTCGTTGCGCGCCTGCCCCGGAAGACACCGTACCGGCTGCGCATCCACTGGCCCGAGCATGAGCAGGTCACCGAGGACCCCTATGCCTTCGGCCCTTCCGTAAGTGAACTGGACCTCTACCTGTTCGCCGAGGGCAACCATCGCCAGCTCGGCAAATGCTTCGGCGCGCAGGCGATGGAGCACGAAGGCGTGATCGGTGTGCGTTTCGCCGTGTGGGCACCCAATGCCAGGCGGGTCTCGGTGGTGGGCGACTTCAACGGCTGGGACGGTCGCCGGCATGTGATGCGCCTGCGCTACCCGGCTGGCGTCTGGGAACTGTTCATCCCGCGCCTGCAGCCGGGCGAGGTCTACAAATACGAATTGCTCGGCCAGGACGGCCTGCTGCCGCTCAAGGCCGACCCGATGGCGCTGGCCACCGAGATGCCGCCGGCCACCGGCTCGCGGGTAGCGGACCCGACACCCTTCGCCTGGCAGGATGACGAATGGATGCTGCAACGTGGCGAGCGCCAGGGATTCGACCGGCCACTGTCAATCTACGAATTGCACGCCGGGTCCTGGCAGTGGGTGGAAAACCGCGCGCCAACCTGGGACGAGCTGGCGGATCGACTGATCCCCTACATCGACGACCTGGGCTTCACCCATATCGAATTGATGCCAATCATGGAGCATCCCTTTGGCGGCTCCTGGGGATACCAGCCGCTGTCGCTCTTCGCGCCCACCGCGCGCTACGGCCGCCCGGCGGAATTCGCGCGTTTCGTCGACCGCTGCCACCAGGCCGGGATCGGCGTGATCCTCGACTGGGTGCCGGCGCATTTCCCCACCGACGCCCATGGCCTGTCGCACTTCGACGGCACCGCGCTGTACGAGTACGCGCACCCGTTCGAGGGCTTCCATCAGGACTGGGATACCTTCATCTACAACCTCGGCCGCAACGAGGTGCATGGCTTCATGCTGGCCTCGGCGCTGCATTGGCTGCGTGAATACCATATCGACGGCCTGAGAGTGGATGCGGTGGCCTCGATGCTCTACCGCGACTATTCGCGCAAGGAAGGCGAGTGGATCCCCAACCGCCACGGCGGCCGGGAGAACCTCGAAGCCATCGAATTCCTCAGCCACCTCAACAGCGTGGTACACACCGAAGCGCCGGGCGCGCTGGTCATCGCCGAGGAGTCCACCGCCTGGCCGGGCGTCAGCCGGCCGACGGAAGAGGGCGGCCTGGGCTTCGCCTACAAGTGGAACATGGGCTGGATGCACGACAGCCTCGCGTACATCCGCGAAGACCCGATCAACCGCGGCCATCACCACCACAAGCTGACTTTCGGGTTGCTCTATGCCTTCTCCGAGCACTTCATCCTGCCCATCTCCCACGACGAGGTGGTGCACGGCAAGGGTTCGCTGCTGGGCAAGATGCCCGGCGACCGCTGGCAACAGTTCGCCAACCTGCGGCTGTTCCTGTCGATGATGTGGACCCATCCGGGCAAGAAGCTGCTGTTCATGGGCTGCGAGTTCGGCCAGTGGCGCGAATGGGACCACGACGGCCAGCTGGACTGGTACCTGCTGCGTTACGCCGAGCACTTCGGCGCCCAGGCAATGGTTCGCGAGCTGAACCAGCTGTTGCGTGAGGAGCCCGCGCTCCACGCCTTCGACGATCGCGCCGAGGGTTTCCACTGGCTGATCGGCGACGACCAGCGCAACAGCGTCTACGCCTGGCTGCGTCTGGCTGGCGACGGCGCGCCGCTACTGGTGGTGCACAACTTCACCCCGGTACCACGTCCGCACTACCGCATCGGCGTGCCGCTGGCCGGCCATTGGCAGGTGCTGCTCAACAGCGACGCCGACGCATTTGGCGGCTCGGGTGCGGGCAGCCGGGGGACGCTGGAAAGCGACCCCCATGAATCCCACGGGCAGACCCAGTCCCTGGCGCTGGACCTGCCGCCGCTGGGCTGCCTGATCCTTCGCCCCACCGGCGACGCCGTCGACCTGTAGCCGCAGGCCATGCTTTGATCCGCCTGCAGGGTCGGCGCTCAGGACGCCCGCGCGGCTTCCCGGCGATCCGCGCGCCGCTTCAGCTTCTTGGCATGCCGTTCCAGCCACAGGTAGACCAGGCAGGCGAGCAGCAGCGGTATGAGGAAGTACAGCACCCGATAACCGATCAACGCGGCGACCAGTTCTCCGCGGGAGAAATGATCGCGCAGCACGGTGATGAACACCGTCTCGATCACCCCCAGGCCCGCCGGCACATGCAACACAACGCCGGCGATGCTGCTGATCATCAGGGTCGCCAGCACTTCCGGGTAGCTCGCCGAGGCGGGCAGCAGGCTGTAGATCAGCAGCGCCATCATCGACCAGTTGCTGGCCCCGGCGATGCCCTGCAGCGCAGCGAGGCGCCAGGTCGGCAGGTTCAGCCGGTAGCGCTTCCAGCCCCAGGCACGGCGGCTGGCGAAGCGACAGGCCAGCAGGTAGGCCGCGCCCAGCAGCAGGAGCAACACGCCGATTGCCCGCAGGCCGCTCTGGCCGAGGGACCAGCTCTGCGGCAGGTCGGGGAAACCAGAGACAAACAGCGCCCCCGCCAGCAGCAGGTAGCCGTACCAGTTGGTGATCAGGCTGAAGGTGAGGATGCGCGTGATGTCCCCCGTGCTCATCCCCAGTCGCCCGTAGAGGCGGTAACGCAAGGCGATGGCTCCGACCCAGGAACTGAGGTTGAGGTTGAAGGCGTTGCACACGAAGGCCACGGTGAATACCCGGCGCACCGGCAGCGGGTGGCCGATGTAGAAGCGGCTGAGCACATCGAAACTGCTGAAGATGCCGTAGCTGCAAATGGCGATCAGCATGCCCAGCGCCAGGGTGCTGAGCGGGTATTCGCGCAGCAGGCGGAATACCTCGTCCCAGTCGGTAGCGCGTAACAGCAGGAACAGCAGGACCGGCAGGGCAATCAGCAGCGCGATATTGAAGGCTCGGTTGGCCCGCTTCCAGAAGCGCTTGTGGTTCATGGCTGCACCTGCGAATGGCCGGCCTCATCGTCGATGCTGGCGGGGTGGAGCATCTGCCGGTGTGCCGGCAACTGCCCGGCGATGGCGGGGAAGTGACGCAGGAAGTGGAAGCTCAGGAACACCAGCGGCGCGCGCCACCAGTAGCCGCGACGGGCATGCTGGCGGGTGACGCGGCGGCAGCTGTCGACGGCCAGGCGCTGCAGGTGCTCGTCCAGGCCACCGGCGAAGGCCTCATCCTCGATCATCAGGTTGCCTTCCAGGTTCAGCGACAGGCTCAGCGGGTCGAGGTTGCTGGAGCCCACCGTGGCCCAGTGCCGGTCGACCACCGCGACCTTGCCGTGCAGCGGGCGCTCGCAGTACTCGTAGATTTCCACGCCGTCGCGCAACAGCGTGTCGTAGAGCAGCTTGCTGCATAGCCGGACCAGCGGCATGTCGGGCAGTCCCTGGAGAATCAGCTGCACCTTCACCCCGCGCCCGGCCGCATCGCGCAGGGCGCGCAGCAGGCGATAACCGGGGAAGAAGTAGGCATTGGCGATCAGCAGCCGCTCCTTCGCCTGACGGATGGCGCGCAGGTAATGCTGCTCGATCTCGGTGCGGCGGTAGAGGTTGTCACGGATGGCCAGGCAGGTCCGGCAAGGGCCCGCCGACCCGCCGGGGTGCACGGCGTCGGCGGCGGGAATGTCGCCGCCCTCAAGGTAAGGAGCAGGGCTGAGCAGATCCAGGCAGGCGCGGCGAATGTCTTCCACGCCGGGGCCTTCGACCCTCACTGCGTAGTCCTGCTTGGCCATGGTGCCGAAGTCGGCCAGGTGGTCGGCGCAGTAGTTGATGCCGCCGACGAAGGCCACGGCACCGTCCACCACCACATGCTTGCGGTGCAGGCGGCGGAACAGGTTGGTGCGCATGCCCAGCAGCAGTGGCTGCGGGTCAAACAGGTGCAGCCGCACACCGGCATCCAGCAGGCCGCCGACAAAACCTGCGTCCAGGTCCGGCGTACCGTAGCCGTCGGCGGTCACTTCCACGCGAACGCCGCGATTGGCAGCGTCGATCAGTACCTGGCGCAGCTCGCGCCCCACCTTGTCGTCACGCAGGATGAAGGTTTCCAGCAGAACTTCGTGCCGCGCGCTCTCGATGGCGCGGAACACGCTGGGAAAGAAATCCTCGCCATTGATCAGCAGCTCCACGCGGTTGCCGTCGCGCCATACCTCCTTCATAGCGACACCTCCGCGAGCAGCGGCAGGTGATCGGAGAGGTGTGGCCAGGGCTTGCGGTTGAGCACTTCGCTCAAGGTGACCTTGAGGTGGCGCACGTAGATGCGGTCCAGGCGCAGCAGCGGCCAGCGCGCGGGGAAGCTGCGCGGTTCGCCGCCGCTCTCGGGGAAGGCTGGGCGCAGGCCGCAGCCGGCAAGGACGCCGGTGGCTTTGCAGCGCCAGTCATTGAAATCACCGGCGACCACCACCGGGTCGTTGGCGGGCAGGTCGTCGATCAGCGCGCACAGCAGTTGGAGCTGTTTCTGCCGTTGCACCTCATGCAGCCCCAGATGCACACAGACCGCGTGCAGCCTGCCTTCGCCGGGCAGGTCTATCTGTGCATGCAGCAGGCCGCGTTCTTCGGTGCCGGCCACCGACACATCGCGGTTGTCCCAACAGCGAATCGGCAGGCGCGAGAGCAGGGCATTGCCATGATGACCTTCGGGGTAGACGGCGTTGCGTCCGTAGGCGAAGGCCGGCCACATGCTGTCGGCGAGGAATTCGTACTGGGGGGCGTGGGGCCAGTTGGCATGGCGCTCGGCGTGCAGCTGGTGTTCGCCGTGGACTTCCTGGAGGAACACCAGGTCCGCCGAGGTCGCGCGCACCGCATCGCGCAGCTCATGCAGGATGAAGCGGCGGTTGAAGGCGTTGAAACCCTTGTGGGTGTTCACCGTCAGCACCCGCAGCAGGGTATCGGCCTGCGCCTGGGCAAGGCTCTGCGGACCGGCCTCGGCCTGGGTCATGTGCCTCCTCCCCATGGAGTGAATATTCCGACGCCGGGCCTGCCCTTGGCGATTTCGGGCCTCCGCGTCTACTGGTTCCGACTGAGCCACGCGGGCGACGTTCAGCCGGATTGCCCGACGGTCAGTCGTCGCTGCGACGCAGAGCGAGCAAAGCCAGCGAACGAGCGCTTAGCGGGTAGGCGGCGCCGAACTCCCAGTTCTGCCCGTGCTCCTGCGGTTCGGCGCTGTCCAGCAGGTACTGCCAGTCGCGGCCCTGGGCAGTCTCCGGAAGGATGAAATCGAGACCCTCGTGCCCGGCGTTCAGCAGCAGCAAAAGGGTGGCGTCACCGCCGCTGCGGCGGATGCCCGTGGGTTGCGCGCGACCGTCCATGAGCATGCCGAGACTGCGCCGTTGCGGGTCGTGCCAGCGATCCTCGGTCATTTCCTCGCCCTCGGGCGCGAGCCAGGTGACGTCACGCACCCCCAGGCCCTCGTTATACTCGCCCA
The DNA here is from genome assembly GCF_014851985.1 of Pseudomonas sp. PDM17. Lineage (NCBI taxonomy): Bacteria > Pseudomonadati > Pseudomonadota > Gammaproteobacteria > Pseudomonadales > Pseudomonadaceae > Pseudomonas > Pseudomonas sp. PDM17. Next base: position 726,306 of record NZ_JACVAT010000002.1, on the reverse strand, counting down.
CCAGGAAGCGCCCGCGCCGCAGGATCGGGTAGGCCTGGCGCAGGCGGATCAGCCGGCGGGTGAAGGCCAGCAATTCGTGGCCTTCGTCGTCGAGGTTCCAGTCCACCCAGCCCAGTTCGTTGTCCTGGCAGTAGACGTTGTTGTTGCCCTGCTGGGTGCGGCTGAACTCGTCACCGGCCAGCAGCATGGGCGTGCCCTGGGAGAGCAGCAGCGTGGCGATCAGGTTGCGCATCTGCTGCACGCGCAGGCGGCGGATGCCCTCGTCGTCGGTAGGGCCTTCGACGCCGTGGTTCCAGGAACGGTTGTCGTCGTGGCCGTCGCGGTTGTCCTCACCGTTGGCCTGGTTGTGCTTGTGGTCGTAGGTGACCACGTCGCGCAGGGTGAACCCGTCGTGGGCAGTGATGAAGTTCACCGAGGCATAGGGCCTCCGGCCACGCTGGTCGTAGAGGTCGCCCGAGGCGGTGAGACGCCGCGCCAAGTCCGGCAGCTGGCCTTCATCGCCACGCCAGAAGCTGCGCACGGTGTCGCGGAAGCGGTCGTTCCACTCCACCCAGCCGGGCGGGAAGCCGCCCACCTGGTAGCCGCCGGGGCCGCAGTCCCAGGGCTCGGCGATCAGCTTGCGGTGGCTGAGCACCGGGTCCTGGCGGCAGGCGACGAGGAAGCTGTGGCGTTCGTCGAAACCGTCGGCGTAGCGCCCGAGGATCGACGCCAGGTCGAAACGGAACCCGTCTACGCGCATCTCCGTGGCCCAGTAGCGCAGCGAGTCGGTGACCATCTGCAGCACGCACGGGTGGCTCAGGTCGAGGGTGTTACCAGTGCCCGAATCGTTGACGTAGTAGCGGCGGTTGTCGGCCTGCAGGCGGTAGTAGGAGACGTTGTCGATCCCGCGCATGCACAGGGTCGGGCCCAGCTCGTTGCCTTCGGCGGTGTGGTTGTAGACCACGTCGAGGATCAGCTCGATACCGGCGGCGTGCAGGTGCGCGACCATTTCCTTGAACTCGTTGACGTGGCCGCTGGCAAGGTAGCGGGCCTGGGGCGCGAAGAAGGCGATGCTGTTGTAGCCCCAGTAGTTGCTCATGCCCTTTTCCAGCAGGTGCTTGTCGTCGAGGAAGCCATGCACCGGCAGCAGTTCCAGGCTGGTGATGCCCAGCTGTCGCAGGTGCTGCAGCAGCTCGCTGTTCATCAGACCGGCGCAGGTGCCGCGCAGGCGCTCGGGCACCGCGGGGTGGCGCATGCTCAGGCCGCGCAGGTGGGCTTCGTAGATGACAGTCTCGTCCCAGGGCACGCGCACCGGCTGTTGCTCCCCCCAGGTGAAGGCCGGATCGATGACCTTGCACTTGGGGACGTATGCCGCGCTGTCGCGCTCGTCGAAGCTGAGATCCGCATCCGGCGAGCCAATGGTGTAGCCGAACAGCGATTCGGACCATTTAAGTTCACCCACCAGCTGCCGCGCATAAGGATCGATCAGCAGCTTGTTGGGGTTGAAGCGGTGCCCCGCGTCGGGTTCATAGGGGCCATGCACGCGATAGCCGTAGATCTGCCCCGGATGGGCATCGGGCAGGTAGCCGTGCCAGATCTCGTCGCTGTATTCGGGCAGCTCGATGCGCTCGATTTCGTGCTTGCCCTGGGCATCGAACAGGCACAGCTCGACCCGCGTGGCGTGGGCGGAGAACAGCGCGAAGTTGACGCCCAGGCCATCCCAGGTGGCCCCCAGCGGGAAGGGGCGGCCTTCGGTGACGCGGGACTGTGCTCGTCGGGTCATGGCCGGCTCCTGGGGTCAGATACTCTGCTTCTTCGTGCGTGGCTTGGGCGCCGCTGGGTTGCCGGGAGTCGCTGCCTCGGCCGGGCTGGGCTTGGGCTTGCCCTTGGCAGTGGGCGTCACGGTCGGCGCACTTCTGGTCGGCTTGGCCTTGGCCGGGGACTTGCGCTCGGCCTCCGGCGGTGTCGGCGTCACGGTTTCGCCTTCGTCCTGGTCCGGCACTTCCGGGTCTGCCTTGGGCAGCCGGCCCTTGCGCCGTGGCGGCTCCTGGAGGAGGGCGGGCTTCTCCGGTTCCTTGTCCCCCTCGAAGCGGGGTTTTACCGGCTCCTGCGTACCATCGGCATTTCCTGCCTCGGCTTCGGCGAGGCTGCGCGCCATGCGCCAGTGGCGGTCATGCTGGCCTTCCGGGCGCCCCTCGGACTCCCAGATCTGGTAGGCCAGTTCGCGGACTCTTCGCTCATTGACCTTCATCGTTCACCTCCGGATATGAGCAGGTTGACCGGGGTCTCACCGAGCAGCTCAGCCAGGCGGGGTTCCCCGTTGTGCGGTTCGAGCGGGCCAGCCAGCCCGTTCCAGCGGATGGCGGCCAGCGAGGAAGGCAGGTGCAGGCGCGTGTCCGTCCAGCGCGCTGGTGGCACCTGCGGCAGTGAAGAGTCGCCGAGGAGCCCGGCTACGCAGCGCGGCACCACGACCAGCAGGTGTTGGCCGGCGTGGCTGCGGACGAAGGCGGCGACCTGTGCGGCGTGCTCGCCGCGTGCTTCCAGCGGCAGGTAGTCGCCAGCTGCGAAGAGTGCCGGCCAGCGCTTGCGCAGCCCGAGGGCCCAAGCGAGCAGCGCCTGCTTGATGCGGCCAGTGCGCCAGTCGCGCAGCAGCGCGGGCCAATCCGGCGGGCCGTCCAGCGTGGTCTCCAGGCTGGCGAAGTCCGGGATGTGCCGGTTGTCCGGGTCGACCAGGCTGAAGTCCCAGAGCTCACAACCCTGGTAGAGATCCGGAACCCCGGGCGTGGTGTTGCGCAGCACGCACTGAGTCAGTCCATTGAGCGCTCCGGCCGGCATCAGGCTGCGTGCTGCTTCGGCGATGGACCGGCGCAGCGCTGCGCCGTCGTCCGCCAGCAGGATGCCGGCGAGAAATTCGCCGCAGACGCGTTCGTAGGCTTCGTTGGGCGCGCTCCAGTCGCTGTCCAGCTTGGCCTCGCGAATCGCCTTGCGCTGCCATTGCTCGATGCGCCGGTGATACTCGCGCAGGCCTTCCGCGTCGTCGGTGTCGAGTTCCAGCGGCCAGCTGCCGAGCAGGCACTGGTAGAGGATGAGTTCGTCGCCGCCACTGGGCGCGGGGCCACGGGCGATGTGCTGGCGCAGCGGCGCGGCGAGTTTCCACCAGCTCCAGGCCCGCTCGGCGAACCACCCGGCGCGCTCGCTGAGCACCGCCAGGCGCGCCCGGCAGTCCTCGCCGCGCTTGTGGTCGTGGGTCGCGGTGGCCAGCATGGCGCGGGGGAAGTTGCGCAGGCGCTTCAGGCAGGCGAGGTGGAAGGCGTCCGTATCGCCCCCGAGGGTCTGCGGATCGAAGCCGACATCGTTGCGCCCCAGCGCTGCCGCCGAGCGGTAGCAGGCGGTGTCCTCCAGGGACTTGGCAGCGATCGGTGGTGTGAGCTGCTGGAATCGGTCCAGTGCCAGTTTGCGCAACTGCCGCATCGGGCCGGGCGGCTGGTTGCGCAGCGCCTCGCCGCCGAGCATGCGATCGAGCCAGCCGAGGGTGCGCTGGTCGCCCGGTTCCAGGTGTTGCTGGGCCTGTTCCAGCGCCTGGCTGAAGAAGTGTTCGTCCTGCTCGGAGCGGCCCAGTGCGTCGGCATAGGTGCGATAGACGGGGAAGGCGACGAGCAACTGGAACAGCGCGCGGCGGATCGAGCCCAAGGGGATGTCGCGGCTGGCCAGGGTGAACCGAGCGATGTGCCAGAGCTGCAGTGCAAGGCCTTCGACGTCGCCCGCGAACAGCGAGGCCAGCACATGTTTGCGCGCCTGGCGGACTTCCTCGGTGAATCCGTCCTGCCGGCCGCTGACCTCCAGCCACAGGTGGCGCAACAGCGACTCGCCGTGGGCGTCGTGCAGCAGCTGCGACACCTGGTTCATGAAGTCGTACCCGGTGGTGCCTTGCACCTTCCAGTCCGCCGGCAGGGCTTCGCCGGGGCCGAGGATCTTTTCCACGTAGACCGGTGCGCCGCGGGTGGCTCGCCATAGGCGTCGGCAGTAACCGCGCGGGTCGGCGAGGCCGTCCGCATGGTCGATGCGCAGGCCGTCGATCAGCCCTTCATCCATCAGTTGCAGCAGGTAGGTGTGGCTGGCCTGGAAGACGTCCGGGTGTTCGGCGCGCAGGCCTACCAGTTCATTGATGTCGAAGAAACGCCGCCAGTTGATGTCGTCCGCCGCCACCCGCCAGTTGGCCAGGCGGTAATGCTGCTGCTCGATCAGTCGGTGCAGGCTGTGCCAATCCTGGCGGTAGGACGCCAGCAGAGTGGTGAGCCGTCCGCTGTCGGCAAGCGGAGCGGCCGCTTCCCGGCAGAGCGCCTGCGCCAGATGACGGCCCAGCGGGTGGTGGTGCAACTCGACGAAGCGCGGCGCCAGGGCCAGCAACTCGGGGCATTCGGTGTGGCAGAGGATCATTCCGTAGCTGGACGGGCAGACCGGGAATCGTTGCTCGCCGTAGCGCAGCAGGAAGCGCGCGCTGGCGTTGTCGTAATCCAGGCAGATGCGCCCCGCGGTCACCTCGTCGATATAGTCCTCACCCAGGCACGGCAGCAGCACCTGCTGGTCCAGCAGCGGGTCGTCGCTGTGCCAGCGGATGTCGAAGAAGTGCGCATAGGGGCTGTCCAGGCCCCACTCGAGCACGTCCTGCCACCAGGGATTGGCGTCGCCGATACGCATGTGGTTGGCCACGGTGTCGACGATCAGCCCCATGCCGTTCTGCCGAAGGCCCGCCACCAGCCGGCGCAGCGCTGGCTCGCCGCCCAGCTCCTCGCTGATGCGGGTCGGGTCCACGGAGTCATAACCGTGCATCGAGCCCGGCTGCGCAGCCAGTAGAGGTGAGGCATACAGGTGGCTGATGCCGAGCCGCGAGAAGTAGTCCAGCCAGGGCAGGGCGTCATCCAGGGTGAACTCCCGGTGGAACTGCAGGCGCAGGGTGGCGCGGATTTCAGCCATGTTCACGCCCTCCGTCACGCGCACGGCGAAGGCGTTCCATGCGCGCACGCACTTGCGGGTCGTCGAGCAACTCTGCGGCGTTGCGCTCGAAGCGCCGTCGCCAGTTCGGATGCGCATCGCCGGGCCCTGGCAGGTTGGGCTGCTCGATGCAGGCGAGGGCGTCTTCCAGCGGCAGCAACACCAACGGCGCAGGCGTGACCCCCAGGAACTCGATGGCGCCGTCCAGCACCGGATCTGACTGGATCTGGTTCTCGCCCAGGGCCCGGCGCAGGGCGAAGGACTCGTGCTGGCGGGTATTGCGCTCGTCCGCGGCGGTCTCGCGGCTGCGCTGGCCGAGCTGCTCGCGCCAGTCGATGTCGCGGCCTTTCTGCCAGCCCTCCAGGGTCGGCAGGTCATGAGTTGTGCTGGTGGCCAGGGCGTTGTCTGGCCACTGTGCCGGTGCGAAGAAGCGGCCGTGCTGCTGCTCGAACAGCAGCACGCGCATGCCCAGGATGCCGCGCTCGGCCAGTGCCTCGCGCAGCCCCGGTGGCACGGTGCCGAGGTCCTCGCCGATGATGATTGCCTGGGCGCGTTCGGCTTCCAGGCAGATCAGCCGCAACAGGTCCTGGATCGGATAATCGAGGTAGGCGCCGTCCTGTGGCTCCGCGCCGGCTGGAATTACCCAGAGCCGGCGCAGGCCGAGGATGTGATCGATACGCAGACCTCCGACGTAGCGCAGGTTCGCCCGCAACATCTCGATGAAGGCGCGGAAGCCATTGCGCCGCAAACCGTCCGGGGAGAAGGCGCAGATGCCCCAGTTCTGCCCGGCGCGGTTGAGGATGTCCGGCGGGCAGCCGACGCTGACGCCGGTAAGCAGTTCATCCTGGCGCATCCAGGCCTGGCTGCCGGACGGTTCGGCACCCACCGCGAGGTCGGCGATCAGGCCGATGCCCATGCCGGCGGCTTTCGCGTCGGTCTGCACCTGCCGCAGGCCGCGGGCGATCAGCCACTGGCCGAACGCCTGCTGGCTGATCGCCTGTTCTTCGTCGACCATGAAATGGCCCAGCTCGGTGCTGCCGGCGTTACGGTAATCCTCGGGCCAGAACCGCCAGTCCAGCCCGTCGCCAGCTTCGGCGCGGCGCAGTTGCAGGACCTGGAAGCAGCAATGCTGCAGCAGTTCGGCGCCACCGAGATTGCGGAAGGCGAGGAAGTCTTCATGCAGCTCGCCCGCGTCGTGCTGGAACTGCCCGTAGAGCTGCGTCAGCAGCCGGTCGCGCAGGTGGGCGACGCCCAGCCAGTCGATCAGCGGCAGCGCTTGCAGGCGCGCGAGTTCGGCTCCCAGTCCGGCGGCGGCGAGCGCCTCACGTACCGGTTCATCGCCCAGTACCAGCCCCGGGGCGGCATAGAGTTCGTTGAACAGCAGCCGGCTCGACGGCGAATAGGGGCTGTAGATCTGCCGCGAGGCGGGGAACATGGCGTGAACCGGACTGATGGCGATGGCATCCGCGCCGTGCCCGGCTGCCGCACGCACCAGTTGGGCGAGGGCGGCGATGTCGCCGGCGCCACCGTCCTGCTCGCGGCGCAGGGAGTACAGCTGCGCGGAAAGGCCCCAGACACGCTGCCTTCCGCCACAATACTGCGCCACCGACGGACAACGCGGGGGCGCCACGGCAAGGATGATTTCCCGCTCGCCCAGGTGCAGGGGGTAGTAGCCCGATTGCTCGATCGCGGGTAATTGTCCGTGTTCGTCGACCTGGCCTTCGCTGTGGCCGCTGTCGTCTTCGTTGAACAGCTTGTAGCGGCTCCCGGGTGGCACCGGAACGGCAATCGGCTGCCCTTGGTCGGCGGTAATCAGCGGTGGCAGCTCTGCCTGGCGGCGCTCCAGCGCATCCAGGCTCTGGCGAATCTGCTCCGGGCTCCGCGCCGGAAAGCCGAGCGCTTCCAGCACAGAGCGCTGCACCTCGGCGGTCAGGCGCTGCGGGCGGTTGTCGGCATCCATCCAGTCGATGGCCAGGCCCGCTTCGCTGGCCAGGCGCTCCAGTTGCGCATCGCTCATCAGGTCGTCTCCAGGCTGGCGACCAACGCGGCGGCGCCCAGCCAGCCGTGGCGGTAGTGCGCCACACCCTGGCCACAGCAGAACAGCACCTGGGCGCCTTCGCCCGGCGGTTCGATGGCGACGTCGTCCGAGCCGAGGTTGAGGTCGATGCGCCAGAGGCTGCCGTCACCGAGCCGCCATTTCGCGCTCAGCGCACGCTCGGCCAGCGGTTGCGCATCCAGTGCGCGGGTGCCGGGCAGGTGGGGTGTCAGCCAGCGCTGACGCAGCGCCAGCAGCTGCCGGCAGTGCGCTCGCCAGGTGTCGTCACCCTGCTCGGGACGAGGCCGGGAAGCCACGTAGGTCTGGTAGTCATTGGGATCGGGAATCCAGGCGGCCGCGCCCGGCGAGGAAAATCGGCTGAAGCGCCTGAACTCTTCGCGCCGGCCTTCTGTGACAGCCCGCGCCAATTCGCCCTGGTAGTCGGTGAAGAACAGGAAGGGCTGTTGCTCGCCCCATTCCTCGCCCATGAACAGCATCGGCACCATGGGGCCGAGCAATACCAGCGCACTGGCCGCGCGCAGCTGGTCCGTGCGCGCCAGGGTGGTGAGGCGCTCGCCCAGCGCACGGTTGCCGACCTGGTCGTGGTTCTGCAGGAAGGCCACGAAGGCCTGAGGACTCAGCTGGTCGCTGGGCTCGCCGCGGGCGATGCCGCGGTAGTCGGTCTCCCCCTGGAAGGCGAAGCCCTCGCGCAGGCAGCGGCACAACTGCTCGATCGGGGTGTGCGAGTAGTCGACGTAGTAGCCTTCGTTCTCGCTGGTGAGCAGGACGTGCAGGCAGTGGTGCAGGTCGTCGTTCCACTGGGCGTCGAAGCCACGCTCGCCCTGCAGCAGGCTGGCCTCATTGTTTTCGTTCTCCAGGATCAGGTGCAGCTCACGGCCTTCGGTGGCCCGGCGGGCGCGTTCGGCCAGTTCAAGAAGGAAGCCCTTGTCGGAGATGGCGTGCACGGCGTCGATTCGCAGGCCGTCCACGCGGTACTCGCGCACCCACATTTCGGCGTTGCCGATGAAGAACTCGCGCACCGCCGGATGGCGGAAGTCGATGGCCGGGCCCCAGGGCGTCTGCTGGTCGGCGCGAAAGAAGGCGCTGGCGTAGCGGCCGAGGTAGTTGCCCTGCGGGCCGAAGTGGTTGTAGACCACGTCGATGAACACCATCAGCCCCAGGCCGTGGGCCGTGTCGATCAGTCGGCGCAGATTGTCCGGATCGCCATAGGCACACGACGGCGCGTAGAGCAGCACACCGTCATAACCCCAGTTGCGCCGACCGGGGAAGGCATTGAGCGGCATCAGTTCGATGGCGGTGATACCCAGCGCGGCCAGCTCTTCCAGTCGCCCCTGCAACGCCGAGAACCCATCGAACAGTCCGACGTGGACTTCGTAGATCACCGCTTCGTGCCAGGGGCGGCCGCGCCAGTTCGGGTACAGCCAGCGGTAGGCGCCGGAGTCGACCACACGGCTTTCGCCTTCGACACCACCGGCCTGGTCCCGCGAAGCCGGATCCGCAACCTGCAGGTCGTGGTCGATGCGGTAGCGGTAGGTCTGCCCGACGATGGCTGGAACCTCGGCGCTGAACCAGCCGTCCTCGATCTTTTCCAGATCGTGGCGTTTGCCACCGCCCAGTTCCACCTCGACGCGCTGCGCATCCGGCGCCCACAGCGAAAACCGCACCTTGCCGTCGGGCAGGGTCATCGCGCCGTGCTGCAACGTCATCGCACGGCCTGCGCCGGCACCCGTTGCAACAGGCGCTGGTAGAGGGAGGTATAGGGACGCACGGCTTCGTCCCAGGGCAGCGGTGACTCCATGGCCTTGCAGCGCATGGCGTGCAGCAGTTCGGGGTAGCGGTAGATGTTCAGCGCGCGGCGCACGGCGTCGAAGTAGCTGGCGGGGGTCTCGTCGCGGAACAGCAGGCCGGTGACGCCATCGATGATGGTGTCGGCCAGCCCGCCGGTGTGCCGGGCGATGGGCAGCGACCCAAAGCGCTGGGCGTACATCTGGCTGAGGCCGCACGGTTCGTAGCGCGAGGGCATGAGCAGGAAGTCGCTGGCGGCGTAGATGCGTCGGGCGGTGGTCTCGTCGAAACCGACCTGCACGCCGACCCGGCCCGGATAACGCTCGGCGAGTTCGCGCATGGCCTGCTCCAGCTCCGGTTCGCCGCAGCCGATGGACACCAGCCGGCCACCGGCGGCAACCATCTCGTCGGCGATCGCCAGGGTCAGGTCGATGCCTTTCTGCTGGACCAGCCGCGAGACCACCGCAAACAGCGGGCCGCGCCCAGGGAGCAGGCCGAACTGCTTCTCCACGTAGTCGGCATTGCGGCGTTTCCCGGCAATGTGCGAGGCGTCGAAACCTTCAATCAGGTGCGGATCGGTCAGCGGGTCCCAGCCTGCGTCGATACCGTGGGTGATGCCGCTCAGTTGGCCGCGGTCACGACGCTGGGCAAGCACGCCGTGCATGCCGCAGCCGAGATCCGGACCGGTGATCTCACGGGCATACGTCTCGCTCACCGTGGTGATGTGGCTGGCATGACTGATACCGGCCTTGAGGAACGACAGTTTGCCGTAGAACTCCATGCTGCCCGGCAAGCCGGCGGAGTCCGGCAGGCCCAGCTCGGCGCAGCAGCCCAGCGGGCAGGAACCCTGGTAGCCGAGATTGTGGATGGTCAGCACGCTGGGTGTTGTCTGCCCGCGCCAGGCCATGTAGGCCGGCGCCAGCGCGGTGGGCCAGTCGTTGACGTGGAGCAGATCCGGGTACCAGGCCAGTGCGCTCATGCCGGCCACGATATCGGCGGCGGCCAGGCTCAGGCGAGCGAAGCGGATGTGATTATCAGCCCATTCGTGGCCGTTCTGGTCGACATAGGGAGTGCCGGGACGGTCATAGAGCTCGGGGCAGATCACTGCATAGACCACCAGCCCGTCGGCCAGCTTCAGCTCGCCGATGTCACAGGCCGGCAGCGCGGCGAGACCTGGCAGATGCCCGACTATCTTGCAGGCGATCGCGCCCTTGAGTACCTGCGGATAGCCGGGGATCAGCACACGGATATCGTGATCGGCGAGCAGTGCGCGGGGCAGGGCGGCAGAGACGTCACCCAGGCCGCCGGCCTTGACGAAGTCGCTGAATTCGGAGGTGGCGAAGAGTATCCGTTTGCGCCGCTGCGGCGGCGTACCATCGGCCGACGGGATCGGGGTGAGGTTGACTGTGGCTTCTTCCAGGCGCACATCGGCCAGCTGGTTACGCATCGTTGACTCCTCGATTCGTCAGGGGGACTGGCGTTTCCTGTCAGCCCCGTGGTTCTCCGTGGTGTTTGTCCTGTCCTGCGGGGGACCGGCCCCCAACGGGTGAAGTTTCGAATTTCTGCCGACGCGCGCTACCGACGTGGCGGCATCCCGATCAGCGCGGGAGCCGCTTGCTTGGAGGGGCATCAGGCAGGGGCAGAAGGCGCGACCGAAAACGCTGCGGCCGACAGGCATTGCTGCAAGCAGGGTCCGTACCAGTCTTCGACGTGGCGCTAACTGCTTGATCGGAAGAGCAATTCAGACGGGAGCGTGGCGATGTGCAACCAGCAGAATGCACGATCGGCCTCTGCGTCGGTTGCAATACGCCTTGCCGCTACGCTTCGCGGCGAGGGTTGTGCTTGCCCTTGTAGTCCAGCTCCTGAGCGCGTTCGACGGGCAACGAGTGACCCAGGTGTTCCTCCGCCATCTGCCAATGGCGGGCGGCCTGACCGGTGGGTTTGCCTTCGGCAACCCAGAGGTCATAAGCCTTCTGGCGTATCTGTGCTTCGCGGTCCTGGTCGTTGCGGTGCTGATTCATGGTCGGCTCCAGCAGTTCGTCATCTGTGTAGAACCGATGACTGCTGTGTCAGTCAGGTTGTTCATACAGCCTGACCGAGGGATGATTCATGAACGATGCCGATCGCCCACGCCTGGTCGTGGCCTGCTCGCTGGACCCGGATGCGCAGCGTGCCGACCGCCACACCCACGAGGCGCTGGCCGCCTGGCTGGCGCAGATCCAGGGTCTGGACTTCCGCGCCGAACCGCCCTCGCACCGGCAGCCCGGCCAGCAGTTCTACTGGGTGCCGGATGCCACAGTGGCAGGTCGCGAACAAGCTGAGGAGTTTGGCATCCATGGCCCGTTGGACCTGTTCGGCGGCTATGTGCAGTACGGCTTCCAGGGCGGCAAGGCCATCGTCCACCCGCTGATCGACCGACCGACCCTGACCCCGCGCGGCTGGAGCGACGCATTCGCCGCACGGGTGAAACCGCTGGTGCTCGATGGCCACAGTGTGTTCTCCCACAACGACGCCTTGCGCTGTGCGAGTGCGCGCCTGCAGCGAGGCCCGCAACGGCTGAAGCCGGCAGCCAGCCGGGGCGGGCAGGGCCAGCAGGTCGTGGCGGATACGGATCAGCTGGCAGAGGCTCTGGTCCGCTACGAGGACGAGCATTACCACGCAGGGCTGGTGATCGAGGACGACCTCGACGAGCCGCAAACCCACAGCGTCGGCCAGGTAATGATCAATGGTGTTCTGCTCAGCTATCACGGCGTCCAGCAGCGCAATCGCAATCCGCGCGGTGAGCTGGTTTACGGTGGGAGTGACCTGCTGGTGGTGCGTGGCGACTTCGACTGCCTGCTCGCACTGGACCTGGTGGAATCGGTGAAATTGGCGATCCACCAGGCGATGCAGTTCGACCGCGCCGCGCATCAGTTGCTGCCGGCCTTTTTCGCCTCGCGGCGCAACTACGACGTCGCCCAGGGCCTGGACGTCCGCGGCCAGCGTTGCTCGGGCGTGCTGGAGCAGTCCTGGCGCATCGGCGGTGCCAGCGGTGCGGAACTGGCGGCGCTGGAAGCCTTCGTCGCCGATCCGGCGCTGTGCGTGGTGCGCGCCTCGACGTTCGAGATCTTCGAGGACAAACCCCTGCCGGACACCGTTCGCGTGCTGTATCGCGGGCCGGATGAGCACGGCGATTTCCTCATGAAGTACGCAATGGTGGCGCCTTATGTCTTCCCGTGACGAGCTGTTTCCCCGTGAGTTTTCCAGCGACGAGCGCATCGATATCGATGTCGGCAGCCTGCGCCTGCAGGGCAATTTCCTCAGCCCGCGCACTCATGTACCCGGCGTACTCTTCGTGCACGGCTGGGGTGGCAGCCAGGAGCGCGATCTCAATCGGGCTCGCGGTATCGCCGGGCTTGGCTGCGTCTGCCTGACCTTCGACCTGGCCGGCCACGGCGCTGGCGAAGGGCTGCAGGCTTCCATCACCCGCGAAGACAACCTGCGCGACTTGCTGGCCGCCTATGATCGGCTGGCGGCGCATCCGCGAATCGACTCCAGCGCCATCGCGGTGGTCGGCACCAGTTATGGCGGCTATCTCGCCGCGATCCTCACCGAGTTGCGCGCTGTGCGCTGGCTCGCCCTGCGCGTGCCGGCGATCTACCGCGACGAGGACTGGGACGTGCCCAAGCGCGACCTGCCCCGGGACGACCTGATGGCTTACCGCTCCAGCCTCATCCCGGCGGCCAGCAACCGCGCACTGAAGGCCTGTTCCGGGTTTCACGGCGATGTGCTGCTGGTGGAGTCGGAACACGACAGCTATGTCCCGCACCCGACCATCATGAGTTACCGCGCAGCCTTCCAGCGCACGCACTCGCTGACTCACCGGATCATCGACCAGGCCGACCATGCGCTGAGCAGCGAGACGTCCCAGGCCGCCTACACCGACATCCTCGTGCGCTGGATCACCGAGATGGTGGTCGGCGAGCGGGCCAACCGGCTGATCGTCGGCTGAGCCACATGGTGCCGCTCGTTCATCCAGAAGGCACCGCGAGTCCATCAAGGAATGCGCCGAAGCCGTATCGCGCGCGGCAATCACGGCGAGCGCTGGTCGTTACGCAGGTCTGGTGCGTCCAGACGATGCGCGCGCCGCTGCGCTCCAGGTCGCGGACCAGGTGCACATCCTCATCCGCAGGCAGCGGGCGGAAGCCGCCGGCGCGCTGGTAGGCGCGGGCACAGACGCCCAGGTTGGCGCCATGGATATGCCGGTGGTCCTCGTGGCTCTGGTAATGATCCTCGTAGATCAGGCGAACCGGCTCCAGGCGTGGCGACCAGTCTTCTACGCGTACGGTGCCGCAGACAGCTTCTGCGCCAAAAGCCAGCTGGCGCACCAGCCAGTCGCGGTCAACGCTGCTGTCGGCGTCGGTGCAGGCCAGCCAGCGGGCCCCCAGTTCCAGCAGACGCGCTGCCCCGGCGCGGCGGGCATGTCCAACGTTGCGTTCTTCGACTTGCAGCACGGAGACACCCGCTGCGCGTGCCACTGCTTCGCTACCGTCAGTACAGGCGTCCAGCACGACAAGGATGCACACCGTTTCCTCGTTCAGCTCCGGATGCCGTGCCGCCTGTTGCAGCGACGCCAGACAGGCGCCGAGCAGTTCCGCTTCGTTATGCGCAGGCACCAGTACCCCGATCATGCGGCAGCCTCGTCGAACCACAACTCCAGGCGGAAGTCCCGCTCGACATGGCTGACCGTGGCTGCAGCGGACATTGCCCGTGCGAGGTATTCATGCACCGCATCCCCCGTGAGCGAGCAGCCGTCGATGGGATGGCGCCAGTGGCAGGCGACCAGCACGCCGCCGGGCTGCAGGCTGGCCGCCGCGCGCTCACAGATGCAGGCCCAGTCGTCAGGCGCCAGGTAATAGCCCAGCTCTCCCAGCACGATCAGCTCGAAACGCCCCTGCGGCCACTCGGCAGGCAGGCAGTGCCGGGTCAGGCGCACATTCTCCAGCCCGGCCAGGCGTCGGCGGGCGAGGGCGAGCGCCTCGGTACTGAAGTCGCTGCACAGCAGCGAGTCGACCCTGCCGGCGAGTTCGGCACTGGTCTCGCCATTTGCGCAGGCCGGCTCGTAGCCGCTGACGAACCGGCTGCGCGGCAAGCTGGCAAGGATCAGTCCGCGCTTGCGGCGCTCGTACCAGGATGAGCGGAATGACCAGGGGTCCGGGTCGTCACGGAACATCTCGTCGAAATGGCTGGAGGTCTGTGTGCTCACAGGAAATACACCTCGAAGGGTTGCAGCAGGGTCTCCAGCAGGCGTGCATCGAGGATCGGCCGGGGGCCTTCGAGCTGGCTGGCATGGGCCTCGATCGCCCGGCGTTTGCGATGCACCGCAGCTTCGTCGAGATCCAGTCGCTGCGCTCTGGCCCAAGGCAGGCGCGGGTCGCCGGGCGAGGCCCAGTGCCAGGCCCAGATCGGCGCTTCAATATGCCGGGCGTCGCAGCGCGCGGCGACCTGGGCGCAGGCCTGCCCGGTGGCCTCGTGGTCGCGGTGGCCGTCGTGGCGCCAGGTGCTGATCAACCGATCGCCGGGTCGTATCCATTCGGTCAGCGCCTCTGCCAACGCCTCGGCTTGTACGCCACTGTCCGGCAGGTGCAGGCGTTGCCAACGCCATGCAGACCGGTCGAGACCCAGTTCGGCCAGTGCGCGACGGCTTTCTTGCTGCCGAGTCGTGCGCAGGCGCTGCGGCGTCCAGTGCGGCGAGTCCGGGTGGCTGCCTTCGCCATCCGTGACAGAGATCAGCAGTCCCTCGCGATCACCGGCAAGACTGGACAGCAGACCACCGCAGGCCAGTACCTCGTCGTCGGGATGCGGCGCCACCACCACCAACCGCCGGCCCGACGGCAACAGCTCGTGACTGCTGATTCGCGGCAGTTGGTCCAACTGGCCGCTGGCCCGCCAGGCTGAGATGGGCGTCCCGGTCGAACCGGCGATCAGGTCGACAGCGTCACTCACAACGCCCACCGTTCGTGGTGCTGGTTGGCCAGATGCAGGCCGAGGTGCGCCAGGTCGCGCTCGCCGTGGCTCTGGCGGAGAAGTACCGGCAGGTCGGCGGCAATCCGTGCGAAGCGCCGGTCGCGGCAGAAGGGCGTGGCGCCCAGGGCATGGCCGACGTGCCATTGCACAGCCTCGACCGCGCCTTCGACCTGGGCGCGGACGCGGCGCGCGGGCAGTTCCGGGTCGGCCTCCGGGTTGTCGTCGATCCAGCTGGCGCATTCGCGCAATGCGCCGGCGGCGCCGGCCAGCGCGGCATCCACCGCGCCCAGATGGGCCATGGCGTGAACGTCTTCAGGCCGGCCATGGCGCAGGTAGCTGGCCAGGCGGCTGGCGGCGCCGTACCAGCAGGCGGCTATGCCGGCGCCGCCGTGCCAGAAACCGGGCCGCTGCAGATAGGCCCGGGGAGCTCCCACGCAGCGCGCCAGTACCCCGTCGAAATCAACCGTGGCGCTGCGGGTGGCCGCCATGCCGACGGCATGCCAATCGCCATCGCCCACCCTCACCCCCGGCTGGCCGAGAGTCACGGCAATCAGCTGCGGGCGATCCTGCTCATCCTTGGCCGTCACCAGCGCGTGCTCCACCAGCGAGGCGCCCGAGCACCACGGCTTGCTGCCGCTGATGCGCACGAACCCGGCCTCGCGGGCGACGATCCTCACGCTGGCACCCGGCGGCTCGGCTGCCCAGACCGCCCAGGTGCCGGGAAGGGGATCACCCTCCAGTTCGCCAAGGATGGCCAAGGCATCGGTATGCCCCTCGTACAGCTTGAGCAGCGACAGATCGCTGCCGGCTACCACTGCCAGGGCCTGCCAGCGGCGCAGCGTGGCGCCGCTGCCCGGGCCCGGCAACTGGTCCAGACCGTTGTCGCTCAGGCTGCGCAGGGCGTGGTCGAGCATGGCTTGCTGCTGATCGGCGTCCGGCGGCAGTTCGAAATCCTGCAGCAGGTCGTACAGGGCATTCAGGCCGTCCTGGGTCATGGCGAGGTCCGATGGTGAAGGGGCTTATTCATCCGGACTGGCTTTGCCGCGCCGGGGTTCAAAGGCTCTGCGTGCCGTTCGTAAGGAAGCCGGCCAATTGACAGACGAGCCTTGCTGAGCCCCGCCGCTGGCGAATTGTTCTGAACCCGTCCGGCCAGGGCCGGTCGGTCGAGACAGGGGCGCAATGCCTGTGTCGCGCAGTCCCGCAGCGAATTCACTGGAGGAAAGCATGTCCCATACGGTCGCCGACCAACTGCTCGAACGCCTCACCCAGTGGGGCGTACAACGCGTCTTCGGCTATCCCGGCGACGGCATCAACGGAATCATGGGAGCCTTCGGCCGGCGCGCCCAAGACTTCGACTACATCCGCGTGCGTCACGAGGAAATGGCCGCCTTCATGGCCGGCGCCCATGCCAAGTTCACCGGTGAAGTGGGCGTCTGTCTGGCGACCTCCGGACCGGGGGCCATCCATCTGCTCAATGGTTTGTACGACGCCCGCATGGACCACCAGCCGGTACTGGCCATCGTCGGCCAGCAGGCGGTGACTTCCCTGGGCAGCGACTACCAGCAGGAAGTGGACCTGCATACGCTGTTCCGCGACGTGAGCAATTACGTCGAGACCGTGGCCAGCCCAGGCCAGTTGCTCCACGTGATCGACCGTGCGCTGCGGGTGGCCTGCAGCGAGCGCCAGGTCGCCACAGTTATCATCCCCAACGACGTGCAGCAGATGCCGGCGGAAAAGTCGCCACACCAGCATGGCCATGTCTATTCGGGGGTCGGCTTCATCGCACCGCGACCCTACGCTCGCGAGGAAGAGCTGGTGGCCGCCGCGGAAATCCTCAATGCCGGGCGCAAGGTCGCCATCCTGGTCGGTGCCGGTGCGCTGGGGGCTCACCAGGAAGTCGAGGCGGTGGCCGAGGCGCTTTCCGCGGGTGTTGCCAAGGCGCTGTTGGGCAAGATGGTGGTCGCCGACGACCTGCCTTACGTGACAGGCTCCATCGGCCTGCTCGGCACCCGCGCCAGCGCCGAGTTGATGGAGCGCTGTGACACGCTTCTGATGATCGGCACCACCTTTCCCTATAGCGAGTTCCTGCCCAAGCCGGGGCAGGCCAGGGCGGTGCAGATCGACCTGCAGGCGCGCAACGTCAGCATGCGTTACCCCATCGACCAGGTATTGCTGGGCGACGCCGGGGAGACCCTGCAGCGCCTGCTGCCGCTGCTCAAGCCCAAGCGCCACGGTACCTGGCGCATCCGTATCGAGAAGGCGGTGGAGAACAGCTGGAAGGAGCTGCGCGAGCAAGCGATGAAGCCCGCCGAACCGATCAACCCGCAGCGGGTGTTCTGGGAGCTTTCGTCGCAGCTGCCGGACGACGTGATCCTGGCGGGCGACAGTGGTTCCCACACCAACTGGTACGCCCGTGACCTGCGAGCGCGCCCCGGCATGCTCGGTTCGTTATCGGGCAAGCTGGCCAGCATGGGCAGCGGAGTGCCTTACGCACTGGCGGCAAAGCTGGCGCACCCCGAGCGCCCGGTGATTGCCATGGTCGGCGACGGCGCCATGCAGATGAACGGAAACGCCGAGCTGGTCACCGTGCAGCAGTACCACAAGCGCTGGAAGGACAACCCGACCTTCATCGTGCTGGTGCTCAATAACGGCGACCTCAACCAGGTCACCTGGGAACAGCGCGCCCTGGCCGGCGACCCGGAGTTCGCCGCTGCCCAGGAAGTCATCGACTTTCCTTATGCGCGCTATGCCGAGCTGCTGGGCTTTCGCGGCATCCGCGTGACCGACCCCGCGCACCTGAGCGCAGCCTGGCAGGAAGCCTTCGAATCCGACCGCCCGGTGCTGCTGGAGGTGCTCACCGACCCCGACGTACCGCCGCTGCCGCCGCACATCAGCTTCGAACAGGCGCGCAACCTGCTCGGCGCCTTGCCCGGCGACCCGCGCCGCTGGGGCGTGCTGCGCCAGAGCGCGCGGCAGTTGCTGGCGCGCAAATGATCCAACCCGAGCTGATGATCCAACCAGAGGAGAACGCACCATGAACAAAACCAGACTCACCCGGCCCTTTGCCGCCGTTCTGCTGGCCTGGCTGTCCATCGGACTGATTCCAGCCTACGCCGCCGAGGCGACCAACCAAGTACCGACCAACGAAAAACCCCACGGCCAGAGCCCCGGCCAGGCGCCCACGCCGCCGGCTTCGCAGCAGAAGCAGAAGGATGAGGGCCGCACCGACGACAACAGCCAGGTGCAGTCCCAGGAAAGCAGGGACAAGCAGAAGAGCAAGAACCACGACAACACCCAGAAGAAGGGCACGACGCCTGACGCGTATTGAGCCGGGTGTGCGTTGCAGGCGCTTGCATCCTGTGGGACGACCTGCAGGAGCGGGCCATGCCCGTGAACTCGCCTTCAGCCGATCGCGGCTCCCGGCCATGGTTTTTCTGAACTCGTGGCGCGGGCGCCGCCTCTACCGGACAGGTACCCCTATTGCGGAGAGCACGCCATGACCGCCCCTCGGACTGCTTCCGCCGGTAAACCCGGCGGTCGGAAGCACAAGGTCCTGGAGAAGCCGACGCCGCCGCGCGAAGTCACCATCACCGTCCCTGAGCGCACTGTCCATGTCGAACGCGGCGAATAACTCCCCCGACGAGAAAAAGGCCGGCGCCAGCTTCTCGCGCTTCGCCCAGGCCCTGTCGCAATGGGCCGGTCGCCCGCTGACCTTCGCCCTGGCGTGCGTGCTGCTGGTGGGGTGGGCGCTCAGCGGACCGTTCTTCCATTTCAACGACACCTGGCAACTGGTGATCAACACCTCGACCACCATCATCACCTTCCTCATGGTGTTCCTCATCCAGAGCACCCAGAACCGCGACACCGACGCGCTGCACATCAAGATCGACGAACTCCTGCGCACGACCCATCACGCCCATCGTGTGCTCATGGGGCTGGACGACATGGGCAGCGAAGAGCTGCAGAAGCTGCGCAAGACCTACGAGGAAATGGGCGAGGAGAACAACGTCACAGAAGGCTCGCCGCAGAAAGTGGCCAACCGGGAAGAGCAGCAGGAGCGCAATCCGGGGGATTGAAATCCAGTCATGCCTCGCGGCGACGGTGTCCCACGGCGCCAAGCGGACTCAGCGCGGGTCTTCGGGCTGGGGGGGCGATCCATTGGATCGACGGCACCCAGATTGGCACCGAAGACTGCCAATGGAACATGCACTCCTGAATGACCGGTGCGACGGAAACATCGAACGATCGGGGCGACTGTCTTTCCACCGAACGACAGCCACGACACAGGAGGACATGTCATGAGAGACCAAGCCCGAAGCGACCGCTCGACCGAGCGCAGCTCCATGGTCGTACGCGAGATCATGAGCCGCGAGGTGCGCACCATTTCCCCGGACACCACGCTGCAGGAGGCTGCACTGCTGATGCGGCAGGTGGACGTCGGCGCCTTGCTGGTCAACGACAACGACCACCTCAGCGGCATCCTCACCGACCGTGACCTGGTCGTGCGCGGCCTGGCTGACGGGCTGAACCTGAGCACGCCGGTGAGCGAAGTGATGAGCGAGGACGTCTGCTACTGCTTCGATGACGAGTCCGTCGACCATGTGGCGAAGAACATGGCGCAGATCGAGAAGCGCCGGCTGGCCGTGGTCAACCGCGAGAAGCGCCTGGTGGGCATCGTCTCCCTGGCCAACGTCGCCAGCTGCAATGCCGACAAGCTCAGTGCCAATCTCCTGCGCTCGGTGGCGCGGGCGCATTGATCCGTCACAACCGCAACCCATCCGCGAGCAGGGCGCCCCAGCGGCGCCCTGCCCCAGAGGAGGTCTATCCATGACTGATAATCTGCAAGGCCGGAATGTCCTGATCATCACCGCCAATGCCGGCATCGAACGCGATGAACTGCTCGAGCCGATGCGTGCCTTGAAAGCGCAGGGCGCCACCGTCATCCATGCCAGCGTGAAGGGCGGTTCGGCGCAGACCTGGGTGCATGACAGCGAGAAGGACATCCAGGTGAACTCCGACGCCAGGATCAAGGGCCTCAAGGCCGGTGACTACGACCTGCTGGTGATCCCCGGCGGTACGGTGAATGCCGACACCCTGCGCCAGGACGCGGACGCGCAGCGACTGGTCAAGGCATTCAGCGAGGCAGGCAAACCCATCGCCGCCATCTGCCACGGCCCCTGGTTGCTGATCGACGCCGGTGTGGTCTCCGAGAAATCACTGACTTCCTATGCCAGTGTGCGCACCGACCTGGTGAACGCCGGCGCCGACTGGCGCGACGCCCAGGTGGAGGTTTGCCCGGCCAAGGGCTGGACGCTGATCACGTCGCGCAACCCCGGTGACTTGAAGGCGTTCAACGAGGCACTGGGCGAAGCGCTCAAGGCTGCGTGACCCAACAGGAGAACTGCATGACTGACGACCGGGGTGCCGCACAGGATCAGGGCGAGATCGGATCGCTCGCCGGGAAGGTCTCTTCCAGGGCATGGTCGATGCGCGCTTCCGACACCGTCGAATCCGCCACGCCAGGGGAGGGCACCGCAGCGGCCCGTTCGGAGCGCAACGGTTCCAGGACCGGCTTGTTCAACGCGGCCTTCACCTGGCAGTGCCCGCTCAGGCCGCGCTTGGCAGCCAGCACTCCAGCCCCCACGCGCAACCAGCCGGCCAGCCCGCCACGTCGCACACCCAGGCCGATTGCTGCAATGCCTGCGGCGATGGAGGCCGCTCGCTCCCATCCGCTCAGATTCTGTTTGCTCATCTCGCTCTCCCGCTGCTGAATGCCAAGGCGCCAGGGCCTCCGGTATTCCGTAGGCAGGCGCTGGCGGCGTTTGGTTCGAGTTGACTCGCGGACGGTCGGTCCGTCTGTCGCACCGGGGCAACTCCAGCGCGCCGGGCGACTCACTTGCACAGGCGCAATGCAGCGAACCGAGGAGGTACCTATGACTGAATGGGTGATCAGCTACCAGAAGGACAACAACACCAGCACGCTGGACATGAACCACGACGGGCGCCCGAGCATCGAGCACGCGACGGCGTTCCTCCTGGGCTGGGTTCGGCAGAACCTGCCGGCCGGTGAGTACGGAGCGGCAAGAGACCAGCACGGAGATGCCTCCAGTACCGAGTTGCTGCGCCGGTACGGCATCACCCTCAGTGGCATTTCCGAGAAATGAGGCCATTGCCGCGTTGCTCGCGGGCGGTCTGTTCCTGATCTGATGCGACGCGCCTCAGGCGGACACCGGTATTACGTGGAAGAGGGCGCGACCATCCAGCCACTGGGCCTGGCCGCTGGCGTCTATCTCGCCGATGCATTCGCCAAGGTCCTGGCCGTCCAGTTCGATGAACAGATGGTTGGCGTAGACGCGGAAGCGATCCGGGCTGCTCAGCAACTCGACGCGGCCGTTGCGCAGCACGCCGATACGCTTGCCGACCCCGCCGGGGGTGAACAGCTCGTAGGTGCCTTTGCTGAAAATCGGCGGCACGCAACCTCCGGGTCAAAGCCTGAAAACCCGAATAAACCACAAAATGATGGCATTTAAATATCATTCGTCGTCGCGCCGTTGCCGCAGCCGGGCGGCAGCAATTCCCTGAACTCGCTCGCCATCAGATCAGTCCACTGCCAGAGAATCTTGGAGGCAGGGATGAAAAGGCGCTACAGCGTGCCCATGGCGAGCATCCTGGCGATCCTGCTGTTGCTGCTGGTCGCGCATATCGCGTTGCCCTACGTGATCCGCGACTACCTCAACGGCCAACTGGAGCGCATGGGCGATTATCACGGCCAGATCACCGACGTGGACCTCGCACTATGGCGCGGCGCCTACCGCATCAACGGGCTGAAGATCGTCAAGGTCAGCGGCAAGGTGCCGGTGCCGCTGCTGGATGCGCCAGTCATAGACCTTGCCGTGAGCTGGCATGCGCTGTGGTACGAGCACGGGATCGTGGCGCGGGTGATCTTCCTGCGGCCGGAGCTGAATTTCGTCGATGGCGGCAGCAGCCAGGAATCCCAGAGCGGCGCCGGTACCAACTGGCATGAGCAGCTGGAGAAGCTGCTGCCGATCACTCTGGACGAGCTGCGCATCGAGGACGGCCGCGTCCGCTTCCACAACTACCAGTCCAATCCACCAGTGCACCTGTCTGCCAGCGCGGTTAATGCAAGCCTGTACAACCTCACCAACGTGGCGGACGAGAAGGGCGAGCGGGTCGCCCGTTTCGAGGGGCGTGCGCGCCTGTTCGACCAGGCGCCGTTGGAGGTCGAGGCGTCATTCGACCCGTTCACCGACTTCGAGGACTTCCAGTTGCGCTTGCGCGCCAGCGAGGTGGAGCTGCGCCGGGTCAACGACTTCGCCTCCGCCTACGGCAAGTTCGACTTCAATCGTGGCCACGGCACCCTGGTGATCGAAGCGAAGGCGGACAACGGTCGCCTCAGCGGCTACATCAAACCGCTGCTGCGCGATGTCGACGTGTTCAACTGGCAGCAGGATGTGGAGGAGAAGGACAAGAGCCTGTTCCGTTCGATCTGGGAAGCCCTGGTCGGTGGTGGCGAAACGGTGTTGAAGAACCAGAGCAAGGACCAGTTCGCTACCCGTGTGGATCTGAACGGCAATATCCATCGCCAGGACATCAGTGCCTTCCAGGCTTTCCTCGGTATCCTGCGCAACGCCTTCATCCAGGCCTTCAACGCCCGTTACGAGCGCTCGGCTCCCACCGACTGACGCTAGTGGCTGGTGCCGCGCGGCGAACCTTCCTGGCGCTGTGCACCGAATACTCCGCGATCCTGCTCGCGCAAGTCGCGAACAGCCGAGACATTGCGCAGCTCGCGCACCGGGAAGGCGAACTCGACGCCCCGCTCCTGCATGCCGGCCAGCAAGCTCAGATTGATCCGCTGCTGCACGTCCATGTAACGGTTGTAGTCAGCCGTTTGCATGATGTAGACGACTTCGTAGAGCAGGCGGCTCTCGGAGAAGGAGAGGAAATGCGCGCGATCGAATTTCGCCTCGTCGATCTCGTCGATGATCTCCCGGACCAGGTCAGCAACCGCCTTGGCCTGCTCAGGCGAGGTCCGGTAGCTGATGCCGAACTGGAAAACGATGCGGCGGGTGTTCATCCGCTTGTAATTGTGCAACGTCTGCTTGAGCAGTTCGGCATTCGAGCAGACGATCTGCTCGCCGCTCAGGCTGCGGATGCGCGTGGTCTTAAGGCCGATGTGCTCGATGGTTCCGGCTACGTCACCGAACACCACGAAATCGCCGATCTCGAAGGGCTTGTCGAAGCCAATCGACAGCGAGGCGAAGATATCGCTGAGGATGGTCTGCACCGCCAGTGCCACGGCGATACCGCCGACACCGAGGCTGGCGATCAGCGCGGTGATGTCCACGCCCAGGTTGGCCAGGATCGACAGCAGCATCACGGCCCAGACCACCACCAGCACCACCACCGAGACAATCGTTGCCATCACCGGGTTCTGGATGCCGCCGAAGCGCGAGCGGGACAGGTTGTGCGTCCACAGGCGCACGCAGACATCCAGCCACCAGGCAACCTGCAATGCCAGCACGACGAACCAGGTATGCGACAGGGCTGTGCTCCAGTTGTCGGGCAGGGTGGTGAGCTTGAGCGCGAGCATCAAGGCGAAGACGAAGACCAGCACGTTGCTGGTGCGCCCAGCGATTGCCGCGGCGTAGCGCGCCCATTGGCTGGTGCGTCCCTCCAGGCGCTTGCGCGCCAGGCTGATCAGAAAGCGCAGGATGAGGAATCCCGCGGCGGCAGCCGCCACTACCAACAGCAAGCGGCCGAGCTGGCTCAGGTCCAGCCAGGCATACAGCGACTCCATGGTTGCTCCTTATCGAGGATGACAGGAGTAGGTTTGGGGCCGGGTAGGGGCCAGAAGTTCAGCCGCAACGCACGAGCGGTGGTGAGGGGATCTGTCACGCAGGATTGCTGCGGGAGGGCAGGGTTACCCTCCCGCATCCCCGTAACGGGAGGTCAATGCCAGAACAGCGCGATCAGGATGATGATCGGGATCGGCACGCCGAGGAAGTAAAGGAGGATCGAGCGCATGGTGAGTCTCCTGTCAGCGAATGGAAGGGGCGTGAGTGGTGGAGTGCAGGGGCTGGGCTACCAGTAGTAGGTCGGCGTCACGGCGGCGACCGCCGTGGATGGCCATGAAGCTGGCGAAAAACGCACCGCACAGCAGCGCCGCGAACATCCACAGCGCCGAACCGGCAGCGACCTTGCGGGCCGTGTCGGCAGCCTGCAAGGCCTGCTGCTTGGCCTGTTGCGCCTGGGCGAACACGGCATCGATGCGCTGCTGGGCCTCGGCCTGGCTGATCTCAGTGCGCTGGGTGATCACTCGGGCGAGGTAGGTGCGGTCGTCTGCGCTCAATTGCCCTTCGGCCAGGCCGCGCACGAAAATACGGGAGGCGACTGCATGGGCGGCATCATCGCTGACGGCGACCGGCCGGTTGTCGCGGAACAGGGTGTCGATGAAGTAGGCGGCGTCGTTGTCGTCCTTGCCGGATGAAGCGCTGGTGGCACTCGCCGCCGCGCCGGCGGCCACCGTGGCGCCCGCCTTCAGGCCACCACCCACCAGGCTGCTGACCGAGCCGATCACCAGGGTGGCGGTGACCAGCGTCGCGATGGCCCAGGCGAGGAAGCCATGGGCGGTATCGCGGAAATAGACTTCATCGCCGTGCAGGCTGGCCCATTTCACCCGCAGGCGCCCGGCCAGGTATCCGCCCAGGCCGGAAGCGAGCACCTGGGTGAGCGCCAGCCAGATGAACGTGGAGATGCTCATCTGCTTGAAGCTGCCGCCATCGCCAGGCCACGGCGACACTGCGGAGAACCCAAGGCCGAAGCCCAGGACAATGAGGATCAGCGACAGTGCCGCGGCGGCGGCCGCGCCGGCGAAGATCGCCGGCCAGGCGACGCCGGAGTGATCGAGAGTGCTAGTGAGGGAGGTATCGGCGCTGGCAATCATGGGCGGTGCTCCTTTGGCTGGGCCTGAACCTGCCTTTGCACCGCGCATGCCAGCTGTTTCAAAATATTAAAATCAATATTTTCAAATAGTTGTGGTTGAAGGTGCGCATGCAAGGTATGCAGAACGCATGGCCCTCGGGCTCGACGGCGGCAGAATGCACGATCCACCTCCTGCGAGGGCAGGAATTACGAACCCGATTGCCCGACCCGTGGTCTTCTGCTGGAGCAAGCAGCAACGTACGAAGCCCGACGGTACGCCCGTTCCAGGTGATGCAGCCGTCGGAAGCCTCTTTCGAAATTGGCGCGCCGAATCTCGGTTTCGATGCTCAACGCTGCTACTCTTCGGCCTGCCGGCGATCCGGCCGCCTGACTCGCAGGAACACGATCCAAGGAACCCTGAGCCATGAGTGAAGAGATCCCCGCCGCCGAAGGCCTCAAGCTGAAGGTGCAGCCCAGCCACCTCAACTTCCCGGTGATTGGTATCGGCGCGTCGGCGGGTGGTCTGGGTGCGTTGCTGCGGCTGTTCGAAAACATGCCCAACGACAACGGCATGGCCTTCGTGGTGGTGATGCACCTCTCGCCCAATCATGAGAGCAGCGCGCACCAGATCCTGCAGAAAGTCACCAAGATGAAGGTGCAGCAGGTCAGTGAGCCGACGCCCATCGAGCGCAACTGTGTCTACCTGATTTCCCCGGCCATGCAGCTGACCATGAACGATGGCTATCTGCGCGTGACCGAGCTCAACCCTGGCCAGCCGCGCCACATCGCCATCGATATCTTCATGCGCACGCTGGCGGACGCCCACGCCGAGCACGCGGTGAGCATTGTCCTGAGCGGCAACGGCAGCGACGGTTCGGCCGGGCTGTCGCGGGTGAAAGAGCAGGGCGGGGTGACCATCGCCCAGTCACCGGACGACGCCGAGTACGACGAGATGCCGCGCAGTGCCATTGCTACCGGCCAGGTGGACTTCGTCCTGCCGGTGGGCGACATGCCGCAGAAGCTCATCGACCTGTGGCAGAGCATGCGCAACATGCAACTGCCCGCCGACGCCGACGTCGCCACGCCGTTCCGCTCCATCGAGGACCCGGAGCAGTCGCGCGCTGCCGAAACCGCTCTGAAGGACATCCTGAGTCTGCTGCGCACCCGCACCGGCCATGACTTCAAACACTACAAGCGCGCCACGGTGCTGCGGCGCATCGAACGGCGCATGCAGGTCAATCGCCTGGGGGACCTGCCGGCCTACCGCGCCTTCCTTCAGGGAGCGCCGGAAGAAACCCGGCACCTGCTGGCCGACATGCTGATCGGGGTCACCAACTTTTTCCGTGATCGCGAGGCTTTCGAAGCGCTGGAGCGCGACATCATCCCGGGCCTGTTCGACATGCCGGAAACCAGCGATGCCCCGGTACGGGTCTGGAGCGCCGGGTGCTCCTCCGGTGAAGAGGCGTATTCGCTGGCCATCCTGCTGGCCGAGCACGTGGATTACCGGGAGATCGACCGGCAGTTCCAGGTATTCGCCACCGACATCGACGAGCACGCCATCGCCATCGGCCGTAGCGGTGTCTACCCCGAAGCGATCCTTCCCGACATCACGCCCCAGCGCCTGCGCCAGTACGTGACCAAGGAGCAGACGCGCTACCGGGTGAAAAAAGAAATCCGCGAGCGCGTACTGTTCGCCATGCACAACCTGCTGCGCGACCCGCCGTTTTCCAAGTTGCACTTGATCAGTTGCCGCAACCTGCTGATCTACCTCGACCGCGAAGTGCAGGCGGACATCCTGCAGATGTTCCACTTCGCCCTGGCGCCGGGCGGCTACCTGTTCCTGGGCAGTTCCGAATCGGCTGACGTCTGTCAGGAGCTCTTCACCCCGGTGGACAAGAAGAACCGCATCTACCGCGCCAAGGCCGGCGCGGTCATGGGTCGGCCGACCTCGCCACTGCCGGTGATGCCCCTTGCCGATACGCCGCAGGCGAGCAACGAGCGCCCGGCCGAGCGTCGCCGTGTGTCCTTTGCCGACCTGCACCAGCGCGTGCTGGAGCAGTACGCGCCGCCCAGCGTGGTGGTCAACCACGAGTCGAGCATCGTGCATATGTCCGACCAGGCCGGGCGCTACCTGCGCTATGTCGGCGGCGAGCCGTCGCACAATCTGTTGTCTCTGGTCCATCCGTCGCTGCGCCTGGAGCTGCGCACCGCGCTGTTCCAGGCGTTCCAGACCGGGAAGAGTGTCGAGGCGCGGCGCGTCAAGCATGAGCGCGATGGCACCACGTCCTACATCAACATGGTCATCCGGCCATTCCGCGACATGGACTCGGACTTCGCCCTGGTGATCTTCGATGAAGTCGAAGAGACCATGAGCAGCGACGCCAACGGCCATCAGCAGAACGTCAAGGACAGCGTGCTCTCGCAGCTGGAGAGTGAGCTTCAGCGCAACAAGGAGCAGCTGCAGGCGACCATCGAGCAAGCGGAAACGTCCACGGAAGAGCTCAAGGCGTCCAACGAAGAACTGCAGGCGATCAACGAAGAGCTGCGTTCGACGACCGAGGAGCTGGAGACCAGCAAGGAAGAGCTGCAGTCGATCAACGAGGAACTGATCACGGTCAACCAGGAGCTCAAGACCAAGGTCGAGGAAACCGGCAAGATCAACGACGATCTGCAGAACCTGATCGCGTCCACCGACATCGCCACCGTCTTCGTCGGCCGCGACATGCGCATCAAGTCCTACACCCCGCGAGCCACCGAGATTTTCAGCATCATCGCTTCCGACACTGGACGCTCGTTGCTGGACATCACCCACCGGCTGGATTACCCGGACCTGGCCCGGGATGCGTCGAGCAGCTTCGAGTCCCTGCGGACCATCGAGCGTGAAGTTTCCAGCCAGGATGAAAGGCGCTACCTGGTGCGGATGCTGCCGTACCGGACGACCGACAACATCATTGACGGGGCGGTCCTGACATTCATCGACGTCACCGAACGACGCCTCGCTGAAGACAAGGCCCGGGAAAGCGAGGAGCGCCTGCGCCTGGCGGTAGAAAGCACGCAGGACTTCATCATTGTTACCCTGGACCGCAGCGGCAGTATCACCGGCTGGAACAAGGGCGCCGAACGCGCCTACGGCTACCGCGAGGCCGACGTGATAGGGCAGAGCCTGGATATCCTGCATAGCGAGGATGACCAGCGTTCCGGCGTGCTGCGCGAAGAACTGCGGGTGGCGCGGCAGGTCGGGAGGGTGGAGACCGATCGCTGGCACCTGCGAAAGGACGGCAGCACCTTCTTCTGCAGCAGCGTGACCACTGCGCTGCCCAATGGCGGCCCGCATGGCTATGCCAAGATCGGCCGTGACGTGACCAGCAAAAAGCGCGAGGAAACGGAGCAGGAACACCGCCTGCAGCAGAACCAGGCGAAGATCCGTCTTCGCGATGAGTTCTTCGCGATGATGTCCCACGAACTCAAGCATCCGCTGAATATCATCCAGCTCAATGCCGAGCTGATTGCGCGCCTGTCTGCGGTGCGCTCGCATGCGGTGGCCTCGCGCGCCATCGAAGGCATCCAGAGCTCGGTACGCAGCCAGGCACGCATCATCGATGACCTGCTGGACCTGTCGCGGGTCAATACCGGCAAGCTCAATCTCAATATGGCGCCGGTCATCCTGCAGAGCGTGATCGAGGAAGTGGTTGGCGCTTTGTCGGCGGAAGCTCATGAGAAGGACCTGCTGATCGATCTTCAGATGCCCGCGCGTGGCAATGACCCACTGGTGGCCGAGGCGGACCCGGTACGTGTCGAACAGATCCTCTGGAATCTTCTGAGCAACGCGGTGAAGTTCACTCCCGCCAGCGGCCATATCCAGGTTGCCCTCGAGCAGGACGATGGCATGTTACGCATCCAGGTGCGGGACAATGGCCAAGGTATTCCGGTGGAAGATCTCCCGCGCATATTCGAACTGTTTGGCCAGGCCAGCAACGAGCAGCAACGTAGCCACAAACCGGGGCTTGGTATCGGCCTGGCACTGGTGCGCGAGCTGGTTGAAGCGCAGCAAGGGCGGATCGAAGCGTCGTCCGCAGGGCGAGGGCAGGGCGCACTATTTACGGTGTGGCTGCCGCTTTACCGCCAGTTCGACCTGCCGGTGGACACCTTGCAGGAGTCTGCCGGCCCCTTTGCCGGAGCCCGGCTGCTGCTGGTGGACGACTCACCGGATATCCGCCTGATCATGGAGCAACTGCTTACGATCGAGGGCGCGGAGGTCACGACCGCCGAGGATGGCCCGACAGCATTGAGATGCCTGGAAGACTCGTCCTTTGATCTGATTCTCTCGGATATCGGGATGCCTGGCATGGATGGATATGAGCTGATGCGCAGGGTCCGCCAGTTGCCACGGCACGCCCAGACACCGTCTGTGGCACTGACTGGCTATGGCGCTGCTGCGGACGCGGAGGATGCCCACGCCGCTGGCTTCAACTCGCATGTCAGCAAGCCTGTGTCATTGGAAAGGCTGCAGCAGGTCGCTCGGGAACTGGGAGTCAGCGGTACAACGGGGAAGATATCCGAGTAGCGATCGATCCGCTCGGCATGGCCGCTGACGCTTCCGGGATCAGCAACCGGATTTTAAAGAACTTCAGTCAGAGGTCGAAGTGCACCATGAGCGACGGATTTGAAAACACGATTCTCTGTAGAACGGAAATCCAGTTTTAGGAAAGACGGACATCAAGAGCAGAACAGCCAGCCGGGAGCTTTTATTCTGTGACACTCCACCCTATGCCCCGCATAGATAACTTCGCATAATGTATATTATGTTAAATTATGTATAAGGTTCAGGCCGCTCTCCCTGTCGAGGTTATCTGAAAGCCGGAGATTTCGACCTAAATACCGTAGTCTCGTAAATCAAGGCGTTGCGCGCTGAGTCGCAACCGCTACCTTAGGAAGTCCAGCTAAATTAGGCGGTCTGCAGACTTAAAAACCGGACAGCTAGCCTGCCTCGGCTCATCTTCTTCAGCCCTCAATGGTCTGTCCCGGGCTGAGTGGACACTGACTTAAGGTGGATAATGCCCACCGCAAGGAGTGTTCATGACCCAGACCAGACGACGTTTTCCCGAATCCTTCAAACGCGAGGCAGTAGACCAGGTATTTGCCGGCACGCCGCTTCGTCATGTAGCCGAGACGCTCGGCATCGCTGAAAGCCTGCTGGGCAAATGGAAGCGACAGTACGAGCAGCAAGGTGACGATGCCTTTCCAGGCAACGGCAAGCAGCGTGGTGAGAGTGCGGCGTTGCGTCGTCTACGCCAGCAACTGGCTCAGGTCACCATGGAGCGCGATGTTTTAAAAAAGGCGCTCGCCATCTTCTCGCAGACCACGAAGTGAAGTTCCGCGCCATCGAGGCGTTGGCTGGTCGCTATCCCGTAGCGCCAATGTGCCGGCTGCCGCGGGTATCCCGCAGCGGCTTCTATGCCTGGCAGCAGCGGCCACCTTCGGCGAGAGAGATGGCGAATCGGCGTCTGAGCAAGGAGATCCGCACCATTCACCATGAGGTGAATGGGATCTATGGCCATCGCCGAATCAAGGCCGAGTTGGCGGCCATGGGGCATGCGCGTGGTCGACACCGGGTTGCTCGACTGATGCGCGAAGCCGGTCTGCGCGTTCGCTCGCGCAAGCGCTGGCGGTTGGTTTCCAGCAGTCGTCATGCTCTGCCGATTGCCCCGAACCACCTGGATCGCCAGTTCGCCTCGGATCGCGCCAATCGGCACTGGGTCTCGGACATGACCTACGTGCGGACGGCCTAAGGTTGGCTGTATCTGGCAGTCGTGCTCGATCTCTATTCACGCGCCGTCGTCGGTTGGGCGATGCACCACCGCATGCAGCAGGCCTTGGTACACGCCGCGCTGGAGATGGCCATTGCCCGCCGACAGCCGAAAGAAGAAGTGCTGCTGCACTCGGATCGTGGCAGCCAATACTGCGCGTACGACTACCAGGCCTTACTTCAGCGACATCGAATCGTGCCGAGCCATTCACGTCCCGGGAACTGCTGGGACAACGCCGCGATGGAGAGCTTCTTCCGTTCGCTGAAGGCTGAGCGGGTGTACCTGACGCGCTATGCCAGCTACCACGAGGCGAAAACCGACCTATTCGACTACATCCGCTTTTACAATCACCGTCGCCGCCATTCGACGCTGGGCTATCTCAGTCCGATGGAGTTTGAGCGGCGCTATGTGAGTAGTAACTCTTAACTACCTGTCCACCAGCTCCGGGACAGACCACCCCAGGGATTGATTTTCCAGCCAACTCCGGCCTGATTGACCAGACCTTCCACCACTTCGACCCCACCCTGTGCCAGTGGCCGAGCAATAAGGTGATGCCAGTGCTGCGCAGATGAATCCGCTGCGGTCCGCCATGGGCGCAGGAGCGGATCCGGTCCGCGATTGCGTTCCGCATGCCCAGCCGCCATTGGCAGGCGCCCGCCCTTTCATCCGCCTGCCAATGCCGCAGTTCGAGCATCATCTGCCGCAAGGCCGACTATTCTTTGTGGCGTACGCCTGCCGGAGCGCCGACGGGCCATCAGGAGATGCTACTTGAATCGGATTCGACTGCTCATCGCTTCCTGTCTTTCACTGACTTCCTGCTTCGCTCTTGCCGAGGACTCCGGGGCCTTCCTTCAGGGGGCGGTCTACGAACTGCTCCGCGATACTTCTCAACCGAGCTGCGTTGCCTGGCCCAAGGGGCTGCCGGATGGCGTCTGGGGCAACGGCGGCGAGTACGTCCCCGATGGCGAGCACCTCAGCGCCAGTGGCGATGTGCTGATCACCTCGGCGATCTACAAGCCCACGGGTGTTCGCGTTTCTCACACTTTCTATAAAAGCCGGCAGTCGTGTCTGGCGGACCTTTCCCCACAACCGATGACGGCTGCCGCGAAGAACGATGGTCAGGGCAGCTACGTCGACAGGCTGCAACGTGATTTCGGCAGCCGCCTGTATTTCAGCTCCGCCGAGGCCGAGGCCCTGGTGAAGAAGATCAATATCGACTGCAAGGCTCCCGATGGTCGTTACCTGCCGCTCTACAACGCACTGCTGGCGCGCCTGGATGAAGGCAGCACGCCCGACGCCTGGATGGAAACCAGCGTGGTCAACACGGGCAAGAAACTGCAGGTGTTCGACAGCGTTCGACTGAAAAGCGGCAGGGAACTCACTCCGCAGCTGACCCTGGAAATCAACGAATTCGGCGGATACGAAACCCACGGCGTACGCCCGCAGGCCCTGTCGAACGCCTGCTTTGGCAGCTACGGTCCGATCTGGAAGCTCTAGTTTTCCCCGAACCATCGTAAGTATTTGAATCTGCTGGAGTTGCCTTTCTAGGTGGGCGATAGCGACTTAAGCTCGCCGGCCGGCAAAAAGCTGCAGATCACCCATACTCATTTCTCACCGATCAGCACCCGCCAGGTCCTCCACAACGTGAGGCCTGTGCGAGGCGTGTGCCTGAGCGGCGCAGTAGCAGATGCAAGCCCCTGCTCTCTTTCCCCAGAGAAGCCCTGGGAGCGGGGGTGACGTGGCAGCCAGGAAGCAGCCGGCGGGAGTACACCTGCCGGGCAGTATCGACAGGGCCAAGAGGCCCGCAAGGAATCACAAGAGGGCTGATGAATGCCACATGACGGGAGCCTGCTGCAGGCGACGGTAATCTTCCTGCTGACGGTCGTCATTCTCGTACCTCTGGCGCAACGCCTGAAGTTGGGCGCCGTGCCGGGGTATCTGCTGGCCGGCATTCTGATCGGCCCATCCGTGCTGGGCCTGGTCAGCCACCCGGAGAACGTCAGCCGCCTCTCGGAGATGGGCGTGGTGATGCTGCTGTTCATCATCGGCCTGGAGCTTTCCCCGCGGCGCCTGTGGATGATGCGCCGCTCGCTGTTCGGCGTGGGGTCGCTGCAGGTAGGACTGACAGCCCTGGTGCTCGGGCTGATCGCCTTCCTGCTATTCGGCCAGTCGC
Organism: Pseudomonas sp. PDM17; assembly: GCF_014851985.1. NCBI lineage: Bacteria > Pseudomonadati > Pseudomonadota > Gammaproteobacteria > Pseudomonadales > Pseudomonadaceae > Pseudomonas > Pseudomonas sp. PDM17. The sequence goes on along the minus strand of NZ_JACVAT010000002.1, from coordinate 693,566 downwards.
CCGCCGCAGCGGTGGTACTGGGCGTAGGCCTGGCGCTCTCCTCCACAGCCTTCGGCCTGCAGGTGCTGGCCGAGCGCAAGGAGCTGGGCAAACCGCATGGCCGGCTGGCCGTGGGCATCCTTTTATTCCAGGACATCGCCGCCATTCCGTTGATCGCCGTGGTGCCTTTGCTGGCAGGCAGTGGCGACCCTTCCAACGAGGGCGTGCGCCCACTACTGACGGTCGCCGTGGGCATCGGCGTCGTGATCATCGGCGGCCGTTACCTGCTGCGCCCGGTGTTCACCTGGGCGGTCGGCTCGGGATTGCGCGAACTCTCCACCGCCACCGCGCTGCTGGTGGTGCTGGGCACCGCCTGGATCATGGAGCACGTGGGTGTCTCCATGGCGCTGGGTGCGTTCCTCGCCGGCATGCTGATGGCCGAGTCGCAGTTCCGCCATGAACTGGAATCCCAGATCGAGCCGCTCAAGGGGCTGTTGCTCGGGTTGTTCTTCGTTGGCGTGGGCATGACTGCCGACCTCAGCCTGCTGCTCGACGCGCCGTTGCTGGTACTGGGCCCGACCATGCTGCTGGTCGCTATCAAGCTTCCGCTGCTGTTCGGTCTGGGGCGCTTCACCGGCGGATTGGAACGTTCCGAGGCGCTCTGCCTGGGCGTGGTGCTCGCGTCCGGTGGCGAATTCGCCTTCGTGGTGTTCAAGCTGGCCCTGGATCACCAACTCCTGGAGCAGCGGGTGCATGACGTACTGGTCCTGGTCATCACTCTGTCGATGGCCGTGGTGCCGCTGGTGATGATGGCGCTGGTCCGTCAGTTGCGCGGCGATGCGTCCGCCGCCGAGGTGCCGGATGGGCCGCCGGACGTCAGCGACGAGCCGCGCGTGGTGATAGCCGGCATGGGCCGTATGGGGCGGGTGGTCGCCAACCTGCTGCAGGCCCAGGGTGTGCCGGTGGTGGCGCTGGATACCTCGATGGATGCCATCGTTCGCCAAGGCAAGGAAGGTCGCGTGCCGGTGTACTACGGCGACCCGACGCGCCCGGAAATCCTCCACGCCGCCAAGGTCGGCGAGGCGGAACTGGTGATAGTCGCCACCGACGACCCGCAGATCAACCTGAACACTGTGGACGCCCTCTCCCGCCTTTACCCCAGGACCCGGGTGATCGCCCGCGCACTGAACCGCCAGCAGGTCCTGCAATTACTCGACCGGGGCGCCAACCCGGTGCGCGAGACCTTCCACTCCAGCCTGGAGATGGGACGCCGCGCCTTTATCGAACTGGGCGTGAGCGAGGAACAGGCCGCCGCCTGGGTGCGCCGCTACCAGTTACAGGAAGTGCAATCGCTGCTGGAACTGCACCGCCAGGGCCGCGACGACGAACCGGGTGGCTGTTTCGCCGACGATGGCAGCGGCCTTGCCGGTGTCACTCCAGCCACCCCACAACCACCCGTACCACCCCAACCAGGCGCCGAACAGCGCAATGACCGCCCCGCCTGAGGAGAACAGCCATGCAACCAGGATTCAAGCTCGACGGAGCCCTTTCCCAGGGCATGCTCGACATACTCATCAAGGCCGGGCTGGTCGCCGCCCTGGTGATTTTCTCCTTCGAGGTGTTCCAGCCGTTCCTCGAACTGATGCTGTGGTCGGTGATCCTCGCGGTCACCCTCTATCCTGTGCTGTGCAGGATCAAGGCGCGCACCGGCCTGAAGGATGGCCACGCCGCCACGCTGCTGGTGCTCTTCGTGCTGCTGGTGCTGATTGTGCCGATCTACCTGATGGCAATGTCCATCACCGAGTCCGCCGGCAGCGTCGGCGACATCCTCAAGAGCGGCACCCTGCACGTGCCGGCGCCCCAGCCTTCGGTGGCCGAGTGGCCGCTGATCGGTCCGCGCGTCTATGACCTCTGGCTGGCCGCTTCCACCAGCCTCACCGATGTGCTGCGCGGCCTGATGCCCAACATCAAGGACGCCGGGCGCATGCTGCTGGGCGCCGCCGCCAGTGCCGGCGGGGCCTTCCTGCTGTTCGTCGGCGCCATCATCATCTCCGGCATCATCATGGCCTTCGGCGAGATGGGCACCATCGCCGCACAACGCATCGCCCAGCGGATTTCCGGCGCGGAGCGCGGTCTGCACATCGCTGCGCTGTGTACCGCAACGATCCGTGCAGTGGCCCTGGGAGTGATCGGTATCGCCTTCATCCAGATGTTGCTGATCGGCATCGGCTTCGTCATCAAGGGCATCCCCGGCGCGGGCATCCTTGCGCTGATCGTGCTGGTGCTGGGCATCGCCCAGGCACCGGCGAGCCTGGTCACCCTGCCAGTCATCATCTATGTGCTGAGTACCGAAGGTTTCACCGGCACGACCATCGTGTTCGCCATCTATATCTTCGTCGCCGGGCTCGCCGACAACGTGCTCAAGCCGCTGCTGCTCGGGCGCGGCGTCGACGTGCCGATGCCGGTGGTGCTGATCGGCGCCCTCGGCGGCATGGTGGTCAAGGGCATCATCGGCCTGTTCCTCGGCCCGGTGATCCTCGCCGTGACCTACAAGCTGTTCTGGCAATGGGTGGACCAGCAGGTGCCGAAGATGGACAAGCCCGCCACGCCGGCCGAATGACCCAGGGATCGCCATGGCAGAGCGCGTTACACGCGGCATCCTGATCCTCGCCGCCCTGCTGGGCGGCTGCACCCAGGTCGGCCCGGACTACCAGAAGCCAGAGCAGCCGTGGCTGAACGGCTGGAGCACACCGCTGCTGGAGCAGGCCGGCCAGCGTGCGGCTGCGCCGGATTTCAGCCGCTGGTGGACGGTCTTCGCCGACCCGTCCCTGGATGCGCTGATCGCCGAGGCCGACGCGCACAACACCAGCCTGCGCGTGGCCGGCCTGCGCATCGCCGAGGCGCGCGCACAACTGGCCATCGCCCAGACCGGGCGTTATCCGCAGTTGCAGCAGATCAGCGCCGACAGCCTCTATCTCAAGCAGAACCAGCACGGCGCGCCCAGCGCGCGGGACTCGGTGTTCTGGCAATCCAGCGTCGGCTTCGATATCGGCTGGGAGATCGACTTCTGGGGGCGCTTCAGCCGCGCCATCGAGTCGGCCGACGCGGTGTATTTCGCCTCCCAGGCCAATTACGCCGACGCCATGGTGCTGCTGCGCGCGCAGGTCGCCGACACCTACTTCGGCCTGCGTACCGCCGAGGCGCGCCTGGATATCGCCCGCGAGAACGCCAGGCGCCAGGAGCGCAGCCTGGAAATCACCGAGCGGCTGTTCCGCCACGGAGAAAACGACGAGCTGGACTGGCAGCAGGCGCGTACCCAGTACCTGGCGACCAAAGCGACCATCCCCGAATTCGAGAACCAGGTAAACGCACTGCGCAACATTCTCTGCGCCCTCCTCGGCCGCCCGCCGGGCGAGATGCCGGAGCTGCTCGCACGCCACGGCCAGTTGCCGATGCCCAATGGCGCGATCCTCCAGGATGTGCCGGCCAGCCTGCTGCAGCGCCGCCCGGACATCCGCGCGGCCGAACAGGCGGTGGCCGCGCAGTCGGCGCTGGTGGGCGTTGCCGAGGCCGACCTGTACCCGTCGCTGAGCCTGATCGGCAGTCTCGGCTGGAGCTTCGTCTCGGCCAGCAACCTGCCCGATAGCTTCAACCTCGCCGCCGGCCCGAGCCTGGTCTGGAATCCCTTCGACTACGGCCGGCGCAAGAACGCCGTGCGCGTGGAAGATGCGCGCCTGCAGCAACTGATCGAGCTGTACCAGCAGGATGTGCGCAACGCCGCGCGCGAAGCCGACGACGCTGCCAGTGGCCTCGTGCGCTCGCTGCAGAGCGCCGGCATCCGCGAACAGGCCTCGCAGGCGGCGCAACGCTCGCTGAGCCTCGCCAGCTCGCAGTACCGCGAAGGTTTCGCCGACTTCCAGCGCGTGCTCGATGCCCAGCAACTGCTGCTGCAACAGCAGGACGGCTACCTGGTCAGTCGTGGCAACGCGGTCAGCAGCCTGGTGGCGCTGTACAAGGCGCTCGGCGGCGGTTGGGACAGCCAGCGCGCGCCTGTCGATTCCGCTACCCGGCAACAGATGCAGCAACGCACCGACTGGGGTGACCTGCTCGATGAGCCCTCTCCAGCCGCCAAGGATCAAGGAAGCCCGAAATGAGCGATACCCCCGCTACCCCGCCGGCCCCGCCCTCGCCTCCCGCCCCCGGCAAGTCCGCGCCGGATCGCGGCATGCGCCTGGTGTTGCTGCTGATCCTCGTCAGCCTGGTCTGGTACCTGCTCGCCGACCGCTTCACGCCTTATACCCAGCAGGCGCGGTTGCAGGCGTACGTGGTCGCGGTGAGCGCCGAGGTAGCCGGCCCGGTGAAACGCGTGGCCGTGGGCAATAACCAGGAAGTGCGCAAGGGTGACGTGCTCTTCGAACTGGACCAGGAGCAGTACCGCATCGCCCTGCAGCGCGCCGAGGCGGACCTGGACACGGTGCGCCGGCAAATCGGTGCGAGCACTGCCGGTATCGACTCCGCCCAGGCTTCGCTCGCCGCCGCCCAGGCCAATGAGCGCAAGGCCCGGCAGGATGCCGAGCGCCTGCAGCGGCTCTACCAGGAAGACCCCGGTACGGTTTCCGTACGCCGTCTGGAAAGCGCGCAGGCAACCCGCGAACAGGCGGCCAGCCAGGTCGCGGCGGCCCGCGCCGAAGTCGAGCGCGCCCGCGAACAGCAAGGCGGCCATGATGAAGACAACGCCCAGTTGCGCAGCGCCACGGCCAACGTCGCCAAGGCCCGCCTCGATCTTGCCCGCACCACGGTGCGCGCCGACTCCGACGGACTGATCACCGACCTGCGCACCGACGTCGGCCACTATGTCGGCCCCGGCAGCCCGGTGATGACCCTGATCGCCATCCACGACCTGTGGATCAGCGCCGACATGACCGAGAACAATCTCGGCCACCTGCGCAACGGCACCCCGGTACTGGTGGTGCTCGACTCGCTACCGGGCGAGCTGCTCACCGGGCGTGTCCGCAGCATCGGCTACGGCGTCAGCGTCGGCCAGGGCACGCCGCCGGGCTCGCTGCCGACGGTGCAGAACAGCCGCGAATGGCTGCGCTCGGCGCAGCGTTTCCCGGTGATAGTCGAGCTGGACCGCGACCAGCTGGCGAGCCCGGCCGGCCTGCGCGTGGGCGGTCAGGCCGAAGTCATGGCGCTGCCCAGTGAAGGCAATCCGCTGAACCTGCTCGGCCACGTGTTCATGTGGCTGATGAGCTGGCTGTCGTATGCCTATTGAGCTGCGTCGCCGACGTGCGCTCCGGCTGGCCTGGGGCACGGCGCTGTGCCTGGCGGCCAGCTACGGAATCGGCATGCCGATCCCGTTCCTCGCCCCCGTGCTTGCCGTGCTCCTGCTGGCGATGCGCGCCCAGGCCCTGCCGCTCAAGGCGGCTCCGGCCCTGGCGGTGCTGGTAATGCTCAGCTGCGGCATCGGCCTGCTGCTGATCCCGCTGCTGCGCCACGCGCCCCTCAGCGGCGTGCTGTTGGTCGGCGTCGGCCTGTACTGCGTGTTCCGCTATGCGCTACGCGGTGGCAACGGCCTGCTGGCGAACCTGCTGGTGATCGGCCTGACCATGATCGCCGCCGCCGGCACAAGTGACTTCACCCTGGCGTTGTCGGTGGTCGAGGCGCTGGCCAAAGGCATGCTGCTGGCCGTATTGAGCACCGCCGTGGCCCACGCCCTGTTCCCGGAGCCCCCCGATGCACCCTCGCCCCCTGCACCGCCTCTGCCCAATGAGCAGGAAGCCGCCTGGATCGCCCTGCGCGCCACGCTGATCGTGATGCCCGCCTTCCTCCTGGCGATCATCGCGCCGGACCGTTTCATGCCTTTGATCATGAAGTCCGTGAGCCTCGGCCAGCAGGCGGGGGAAACCCGTGCGCGCCACGCCAGCCGCGAGCTGATCGGCTCCACCCTGCTGGCCGGCGTGCTGGCGATTTTGGTCTGGGGCGCCCTGAGCCTGTTCGTGCACCTGTGGATGTTCTTCCTCTGGGTGCTGCTGTTCACCCTCTGGCAAGGCCGTCGGCTGTACGCCGCCGTGGCCACGCGCAAGAGTCCCGCGTACTGGGTCAGCTGCCTGACCACCATGCTGATCCTGCTTGGCCAGTCGGTAGCGGACAGCGCCGGCGGCCAGGACGTCTACCGCGCCTTCGCGATCCGCATGGCGCTGTTCCTCGCGGTGTCGCTCTACGCCAGCGGCATGCTCATCTGGATCGACGGCCGCCGCGCGCGGGCCCGCGCGGCCTAAGGCTTCCAGTCCACGCCGGAATCGGCCAGGTAGGCATCCACCGCAGCGCCCAGCGTCGGGTGGAACGCCGATTCGCCCAGGCCCTCGAACAGCTCGAACTGCTTCATCTTGTCCTTCACCGGGTCCTTCATCTCGGCGAACTGCAGCTCGACGCCGCGCTGCTCCAGCACCTTATCCAGTTCGGCGAGCATATCGGCGGACGTCACATCGATGCTGGTCACCGGGCTCGCGGCGATCACCAGCCGCTGTACTGGCGTCGGTGACTCGTCCAGCGCCGCCAGCACCTGATTCTGGAACTGCTCGGCGTTGGCGAAGAACAGCGGCGCATCCCAGCGCAGCAGCACCAATCCCGGTATGCGACGGGAATTCGGGTAACGCGTTACGTCATGATAGCCGCGCACTCCATCGACCCTGCCGAGCACCGCATGGTGCGGCCGCCAGCCGTCCCAGAGGAATTCGATCACCGAGATCACCACGGCGATGCAGATGCCGGGTATTGCGCCGAACACCGCCACGCCGACGAAGCAACTGATCGACAGCCAGAACTCCCAGGGCTGCATGCGGTAGATGCGTTTCAGGTCGGCGAACTCGAACAGGCCCAGCGCGGCAGCGATCACCACCGCGGCCAGCGCGCTGTTGGGCAGGTGCTCCATCAGGTTCGGTGCCACCAGCAACAGCAAGGTCACCGCCAGCGCGCCGATGATGCCGGTGAGCTGGGTTTTCGATCCGGCCGCCTCGGCCACCGGGGTGCGCGAGGAACTGCTGCTGATGGGGATGCCCTGGAACAGCCCGGAGGCGACGTTCGCCACCCCGAGGCCGAACATTTCCTGGTTGGGGTTCACCGGGCTTTTCAGTCGCGCCGCATAGGTGCGCGACAGCACGCTGGTGTCCGCGAAGGAAACCAGGGCCACGGCGACGCCGCCCAGCACCACTTCCACCAGGTCGATATCAGTCACCCAGGGGAAGGCAAACGACGGCAGCCCTTGCGGCAGCTGCCCCAATACCTTGACACCCTGGTTGCCGAGGTCGAACAGGCTGACCGCCAGGGTCGCCAGGATGACCGCGATAAGGATGCCCGGAATGCGCTTGTAGGGCTTGAGCAGCAGGATCAGCACCAGACTGCCGGCGCCCACCGCGAAGCTCGTCCAGTTGGCGCGCCCCTCCATCAGTGCCTGGCCCATTTGCCAGATATCCCGCAGCGGTCCTTCGCTGTCGACCTTCAGGCCGAACAGTTTGGGCAACTGGCTGATCAGCACCGTGAGTGCGATGCCGTTCATGTAGCCATAGCGGATCGGCTTGGACAGCAGTTCGGTGATGAAGCCCAGGCGCAGCAGGCCGGCGATCATGCAAACCGCACCGGACACCAGCGCCATCAGGCTGGCGATGGCAATGGCCCGCTGCGGGTCGCTCGCCGCGTACTGCACCACCACCGCGAGGATCGGCGCGGCCAGCGCCGAATCGGGGCCGAGCACGAGGATCCGGCTCGGCCCGAACAGCGCGTAGGCCAGCAGCGGGATGATGGTCGCGTACAGCCCGTAGATACCGGGCACGCCGGAAGCCTCGGCATAGGCAATCCCCACCGGCACCAGCATGGTGGTCAGCACCAGCCCGGCGGCCACGTCCCTGGGCAACCAGCTCGCCTGGTAGTTGCGCAGGGTGACGAGGCCGGGCAGCCAGCGCTGCCAGTCGAAGCCGGATCGGGATTGCGACGGGGTTTCGGACATCGGGGAAGTGGCTCCTGGCGAAGACGACAAAAGGCCCAGCGAAGCGGCAACCGTATCGTCTACAGCGTAGATCAGCGGCCGTACTGCCAGTGTCGAGCCGGTCACGATAGTTTCCGCGCCGCCGGCGGATTCGCACCTAAACTTCCCCCAGCCGTCCGTCACTGGAGAAACGCCCGCTCATGAGCAGTTTGTTCGACGCCATCCTACTCGGGCTGCTGGCCCTGTTGCCGCTGATCAACCCGCCGACCACGGTCGCGCTGTTCCTTGCGCTGTCCCAGGGTTTCAGCCGCGAAGAGAAGAACCAGCAGGCGCTGCTGACCGCCTGCTACGTGTTCATCATCATGACGCTGACCTACTACATCGGCGAGTTCATCATGGGGGTGTTCAGCATCTCGATTCCGGGCCTGCGCGTCGCCGGGGGCGGCATCCTCTGCATCATCGGCGGACGCATGCTGTTTCCCGCGCCCCTGCCCTCCCCAGACTCCCGCGAGGACCTGCCCGAACGCACCAGTTTCGCCTTCATCCCGCTGGCCATGCCCAGCACCGCCGGGCCCGGCACCATCGCGATGATCATCAGCTCCGCGGCCAGCATCAAGCACAGCACCAGCTTCCCGCACTGGGTGATCCTGGTCGCGCCACCGCTGATCTTCCTCTGCACCGGACTGATCCTCTGGGGCTGCCTGCGCGCCTCGGACCTGATCATGAAGGCCACCGGCAAGTCCGGCATCGATGCCATCTCGCGACTGATGGGTTTCCTGCTGGTATGCATGGGCGTGCAGTTCGCCATCAACGGCCTGGTGGAGGTCGCGCAGACGCTGATCGATACCAACGCCCATCTGCTTGTGCAACCCTGAAACGCAAGCGGGCAGCGAAGTGCCCGCCTGCAATCCGGCCCGGCCTACGGCCGCGAATAGACCTTGAACAGGCTCTGGTCCAGCTCGCTTGGTGCGCCGAAGTACTTGCTGTACAGCGCCACGAAATCGTCGGAGCGATACAGCTCGCTCAGCGCGGTATCCACCTGCAGGCGGAAGTCCTCGTCGCCGCGCGGCATCGCCAATGCAACCGGGGCAAACTCGAAGCGCCGGCTGAGCACCATCAGGTTGGCCCTGCCAGCGCTGCGCTCCACCAGACTGCGCAGGGTCATCTGGTCGTAGAAGAAGGCATCGGCCTTGCCGCCCGCGACCGCTTCGACTCCCTCCGTGGGGCCGGCTACGGCCTGCACGGTGACCAGAACCTTGAGCAGGCGCAGGCGTTCGCGCACCCAGGTTTCCACCCTGGTATTGCCGGGCACCGCGAAGGTGTAGGCCGCCAGACCTCGGTTCAGCGTGGCACGCCAGGTCGGGCCGCTCTGGTCCACCTCGCCGTTGAGCGAGCGCACCAGGAAGAACGACGCATCCTTGCGGACCACCACGCCCAGGCCGGCGGTATACACCGGAAGGGAGAAATCGAGGTCCTGACGCAGCTTCAAGGTTTCCACCATCGGGCTGCAGAGCAGGTCGACGCCGCCGGAGCCCACCGTTTCCAGCGCCTTGTCGGCATTCAACGCGACGAAGCGCACCTGCAGTTGCGCCAGACCCGGCTGGGTCCGCAACTGGTCGGCGACCTTCTGGCACAGGTCGATGCCGTAGCCGACGGCGCCCTCGCCTTCGCTGGCGGAGAACGGCGGGCGCTCCGGCAGGTAGCCCAGGGTCAGGGTGTGGCTGCTGCGGATGCGCTCCAGGGTCTGGGCGGGAGCGACCAGCGGCAACGCGGCGGCCAGCAGGAGGATGGCGCGGGGGAGCCAGCGGTTCATGGCCGGGCCTCCACGTTGAGCTTCGCCTGCGGATCGATGAAGCGGTCGGCGATGTAGCCGAACATCAGGTAGCCCACCGCAGTGACCAGCATCCCGCCGAACACCGCCTCCATCCCCGAGGCGTACAGCGCGTAGAAGCTGTACGCCATGGCGATCAGTAACGCCGCTACGTTGCGGTGGTGCGGGAAGCCGGTCACTCCGGCCTTCTGCATGATCACCAGCAGCGCCGACAGCGCGGTGATGTACGGCACGATGTTGGTCACCGCGGCCAGACTGACCAGCTTGCCGAACTGCTCCGAGGCGTTGGGCGAGATGGTCGACACCGCCATGGCGCTCTGCAGCGCGGCGTTGGCCACCAGCCCGAGGATCGGTGCGCCGAGCAGCGTGACCTTGCTGAACAGGCGGGGGAACATGTGCTGGTCGGCGGTGACCTTGGCCGTCTGTGCCAGGGTGAACTGCCAGCCCAGCAGCGAACCGACGCAGGCCATCACCGCCAGTGCCATGATGATATTGCCCACCACGGGATTGAACATCTGCGCATAAACGTAGGCGAACGGCGCGCTGGAATTGGCCAGTTCGGCATTCGGCACAATACCCATGATCACCGTCGTCGACAGCACGTAGACCACTGCCGCGCCCAGGGTGCCCAGCAGGCAGGCCAGCGGCACGTTGCGCTTGGGGTTCTCCACAGCGTCGGAGTTCTGCGCCGCCGACTCCATGCCGAGGAAGGCCCAGAGGGTCAGCGGAATGCTCTGGGTGATGGCGTCGCCCATGGCGATGTTGTTCGGGTTCCAGGCAGCGTCGAACACCTGCTTGTCGAACCAGAACCAGCCGATGATCGACAGGCCCGCCACCGGGATGATCACCCCCCAGACCGTGAGGGAGCCGATTTGCCCGGTCACCTTGGGGCCACCGAAGTTGGCGAGGGTGGTCAGCCAGATCAGCGCCACGCTGCCGATGAACAGCGGCATGGCGCCGGTGCCCAGCCAGGGAATGAAGGGGGTCAGGTAGCCCACTGCGGAGATGGCGATAGCCACGTTTCCGATGGCCAGCGACAGGAAATACAGGTAGGAGCAGAGGAAGAACGCCGACTTGCCGTGGGCTTCCTCGGTGTACGCCGACATGCCTCCCGAGCGGGTGCAGTAGATACCACACTGGGCGAAGCAGTAGGCGATGGCCATCGAACCGATGGCGGTGATGATCCAGGACAGCAGGGAGATCGCCCCCAGCTGCGCCATGCTGGTGGGCAGCATGATGATGCCCGAGCCCATCATGTTGACCGCGACCAGGGTGGTGAGCCCGGTCAGGGTCATCTTCTTGCCGGATGCTTCCATTTGCATGCTCTTTTGCAGGAGAAGTGATCAGAAGACAGGAGCAGTCCCTCGTAGGCGCCGCCGCTGCGCGAAACAGCCCGCAGGACGCCCTACTCTTCCTCCATCAACACCTTTACTCGCCCGCTGCGCGCGGCCTTGACCAGCGCGTCGTGGTCGCGTTCGGTCTGATCGGCATAGAGCAAGGCGAAGTCGCCTATCGCCTTGTCGAAGGCGTCGCCCTTGCCCAGGTAGCCGCTGATGCTTGCGGCGTCGCCGGACTTGGCGTGGGCGCGGGCCAGGGTCAGCCCACAGATATCGGCGTAGCGCTCCAGTTGCACGGCACTGATGCGTTCCACCGGCACCGACAGTTTCATGTCGCGCAGCTGTCGGACGAAGTAGTCGCGCCCGGCCGGGCTGCGCATCCAGCCAAGGAAGATATCGCTGGAGGACTGCATCAGGCGCTGGCCCATCACCACGCGCTGCCCCTGGTGGCGGTACTGGCACTTGCCAGCATAAGGCTCGAGTACCGAGCGGCAGGACTCCTTGAACTGCAGGATCAGCGGGTGGTTCTCCTCGGAAAACAGCAGCGCGATGAAGCAGCGCGTGCCGACGCTGCCGATGCCGACTACCTTCACTGCTGCGTCGACCAGTCGGTAACGCTCGAACAGCACCCGGCGATCGTCCGACAGGCTGCCGCGGTAATCCGCCAGGCTGCTCAGCACGCGCTGCATGAAGTCCGCTTCGGCGACGTGGTAGATGATCGGCGGCTGGTCGATGATGCGCGGCTGGCCCGCCACCTGCTCGGCGATCTTCGGGAAGGCGCTTTCCACCACCCGTTCGCGGGCTCGGTCGAACAGCTGCTGGCGAAACTTGCGCGCCTTGGCATCGGGCGCCATGTCCAGCAGGGCCTGGGTATCCAGGCGCGAGTACCAGACCTCCAGCGGGCTCATGCGCGAATAGGAGCGCAGGTTCTCGCGGTAGGCCCGCACGCAGGTCATGGCAATTTCGCGCGCGCGAGCATCGGCGATGCTGCTACTGCGGGCAGCCACCGCGAAACTCACCGCCAGGCGCTTGATGTCCCATTCCCAGGGCGCAGGCAGGGTTTCGTCGAAGTCGTTGAGATCGAAGACCAGGTTGCGCTCGGGGGTCGCGAAAAACCCGAAGTTGAGCAGATGGCAGTCGCCGCACGCCTGCACCTTCACGCCGATATGCGGAAGCCCGGCGAGATCATGGGCCATCAGTGCAGCCGATCCCCGCAGGAAGGTGAAGGGGCTGCGCAACATGCGCCCGTAGCGGATCGGCACCAGGTCCTTGAGGCGATCGCGGTTGGACTTTTCCAGGATGGCGATGACATCGCGCTGTCGCCCAGGCGACTTCCATTTGCCATGGCTTTCGCGGGGAATCTTCTGCCGCAGGCGCCGGCCGACGTCCAGGCGCTCCTCGCGGGAGCGGAACTGCACGGCAGATTCGGGGGCACCGGCTTTCTTGCTGGAGGCTTTCTTCGGGGAGTCCATGGCGTTTCGTCACCTGGGGTGAGGGACGTGCGGCGCACACGGACGCGGCGCCGATCTGCTCGCGGAGCCGGCACCGACGCCGGCTCCCCTCCATTCAAGCTAGATCACTTTCGGCCATGCGCGTGGCGACCCGGATTTCTTTTGTCGGGCACGCCGGCCGCGGCTCACAGCGCGCCTTGCAGCTCCGGCACCGCCTCGAACAAGTCCCCCACCAGGCCGTAGTCGGCAACCTGGAAGATCGGCGCCTCTTCGTCCTTGTTGATCGCCACGATCACTTTCGAGTCCTTCATGCCCGCCAGATGCTGGATGGCGCCGGAGATACCGACGGCCACGTACAGCTGCGGAGCGACGATCTTGCCGGTCTGGCCGACCTGCATGTCGTTCGGCACGAAGCCGGCGTCAACGGCAGCGCGGGAAGCGCCGACGGCAGCGCCCAGCTTGTCAGCCAGGGAGTAGAGGATGCTGAAGTTGTCGCCATTGCCCATGCCACGGCCGCCGGAAACGACGATCTTGGCAGCGGTCAGTTCCGGACGGTCGGACTTGGCCAGTTCTTCGCCCACGAAGGCGGACTTGCCAGCATCGGCCGGGCCGGAAACGGCTTCAACAGCGGCGGAGCCACCTTCGGCAGCAACGGCGTCGAAGCCGGTGCCACGCACGGTGATGACCTTGACGGCAGCCGAGGATTGCACGGTAGCGATAGCGTTACCGGCATAGATCGGACGCTTGAAGGTGTCGGCGCTGACGACTTCGATGATCTCGGAGATCTGGTCGACGTCCAGCAGGGCGGCGACGCGCGGCAGGAAGTTCTTGCCGTTGGTGGTCGCCGGGGCCAGCACGTAGCTGAAATTGCCGGCGATGGAGGCGATCAGCGGCGCCACATTCTCCGGCAGTTGGTGGACGTAGGCAGCGTTGTCGGCGACCAGCACCTTGGCAACACCGGCGATCCTGGCAGCGGCTTCGGCCGCGCCAGCGACATTCTGGCCAGCGACCAGCACAGCGATGTCGCCACCAATCTTCTGCGCAGCGGCGACAGTGTTCAGCGTCGCCGAGGCCAGCGCGCCATTGGAATGTTCTGCAATAACCAGGACCGCCATCAGATCACCTTCGCTTCGTTCTTCAGTTTCTCGACCAGTTCGGCCACCGATTTCACCTTGATGCCGGCACTGCGCGCGGCGGGCGCTTCGACCTTGAGGGTTTTCACGGTGGAGGCCGTGGAGACGCCCAGCGCATCAGGAGTGAGGGTTTCCAGCGGCTTCTTCTTCGCCTTCATGATGTTCGGCAGCGACGCATAACGCGGCTCGTTCAGGCGCAGGTCGGTGGTGACGATGGCCGGCAGGTTCAGGGCAACGGTCTGCAGGCCGCCGTCGATTTCACGGGTGACGTTGACCTTGTCGCCAGCAACTTCGACCTTGGAGGCGAAGGTGCCCTGGGCGTAGCCGGTCAGCGCAGCCAGCATCTGGCCGGACTGGTTGTTGTCGCTGTCGATGGCCTGCTTGCCGAGGATGACCAGCTGCGGCTGCTCTTTGTCGACGAGGGCTTTGAGCGACTTGGCGATGGCCAGGGAGCTCAGTTCTTCGTTGGTTTCAACGAGGATGGCGCGATCAGCACCCAGAGCCAGCGCGGTACGCAGTTGCTCCTGGGCAGCGGTCGGGCCGACGGAGACCGCAACGATCTCGGTGACGACGCCTTTCTCTTTCAGGCGTACGGCCTCTTCCACGGCGATTTCGCAGAAGGGGTTCATGGACATCTTGACGTTGGCCAGATCGACGCCGGAGTGGTCCGCCTTGACGCGGACCTTGACGTTGTAATCGACCACGCGCTTGACGGCTACGAGTACTTTCATTCGGTTGTTTCCTTGGCTGACGCCGGTTTGCCTCGGCGCTGCTGTTGGGGTGGGTTCGCGAGCAAACCCGCTCCTGCGAAGAGCAATGGGGGAACACTTGCAGGAGCGGGCCTGCCCGCGAACGGACTCAACGACCGTAGGGCGCATAACCGCTTGCGGTTATCCGCCGTCATTCGGGCCAGCGGCGGATAACGCTGGCGCGTTATGCGCCCTACTCTCTTGCGAGCATTGACGCGTCAGGGTTTGCCCAGCTGCTCGATCACACCCTCTGCCTTGAGCGCCGCCAGGCGCGCGTCGTCGAGCCCCAGGCGGCGCTTGAGCACCTCGTCGGTGTGTTCGCCGAGCATCGGCGCCGGGCGCTGGTATTCCACCGGGGTGTCGGACAGCTTCAGCGGGCTGCCGACCATGCGGAACGCGGGGTTCTGCGCGTGGGGAATCTCCACCAGCATGTCCCGGGCGACCACCTGCGGTTCGTCCAGCGCGCGGCCGATATCGTTGATCACACCGACCGGCACCTTCATCGCGTGGATGCGGCGCACCCAGTTGTCGGCGGTGTCGCCCTGGAAGTGTTCCGCCAGCTTGCCGACGATCACGTCGCGGTTGCGCACGCGGTCGGCGTTACGGGTGAAGCGCGGGTCCTTCGGCAGTTCGGGCAGGCCGATGGCGTCGCACAGCGAGACGAACTGGCTGTCGTTGCCGCAGGCGATGATGAAATCCATGTCCTGCGCGCTGAACACCTGGTACGGCACGATGTTGACGTGGGCGTTGCCCTGGCGGCCCGGCGAGCGACCGGTGGCGAGGTAGTTCTGGCTCTGGTTGCCGAGCATGGCGACCTGCACGTCGAGCAGCGCCATGTCGCAGTGCTGGCCGCGGCCAGTCTTCTCCCGCGCCAGCAGCGCGGCCTGGATGGCGACCACCGAGTACAGGCCGGTCATCACATCGGACACGGCGACACCGACTTTCTGCGGGCTGGCGCCGGGCACGCCGTCCTTCTCGCCGGTGATGCTCATCAGCCCGCCCATGCCCTGGATGATGAAGTCGTAGCCGGGCTCTTCGGCGCGCGGGCCGGTCTGACCGAAGCCGGTGATGGAGCAGTAGACCAGGCGCGGATTGACCTTGGACAGGCTGTCGTAATCCAGACCGTACTTGGCCAGCGAGCCGGCCTTGTAGTTCTCTATCAGCACATCGCACTCGCAGGCCAAGGCGCGCACCAGCGCCTGGCCTTCTTCCGTCGCCAGGTTCAGCGCCACCGACAGCTTGTTGCGGTTGGTCGACTGGTAGTACGCCGCCTCGGAACTGTCCGAGCCGTCGGCGGCTTTCATGTAGGGCGGGCCCCAGCCGCGGGTGTCGTCACCCACGCCAGGACGTTCGATCTTGATCACTTCCGCGCCCAGGTCGGCCAGCACCTGGCCGCACCAGGGGCCGGCCAGCACGCGGCTGAGGTCGAGTACGCGGTATCCGCTCAAAGCACCCATCTTCAATTCCTCGCAGGCGCGCTCACGCGCGCTCGATAACCATGGCGAGCCCCTGGCCCACGCCGATGCACAGGCTGATCACCGCATAGCGTTGACCCGTGCGCTGCAGTTGTCGCGCCACGCTCAGCGCCAGCCGCGCGCCGGAAGCGCCCAGCGGGTGGCCGACGGCGATGGCGCCGCCGTTGGGGTTGACCCGCGCATCGTCGAAGTCCACGCCCAGGCCGTGCAGGCAGCCGAGCACCTGGGAGGCGAAGGCCTCGTTGATCTCGATGATGTCCATGTCAGCCAGGGTCAGTTCGGCGCGGGCAAGCGCCTTGTTGATCGCCTCCACCGGGCCGACGCCCATGATGCGTGGCTCCACGCCGACCGCCGCTGCCGAGAGAATCCGCGCTAGCGGCTTGAGGCCGTGGCGTTCGCCCGCCGCAACCGAGCCGATCAGCAGCGCGGCCGCGCCATCGTTGACGCCAGAGGCATTGCCGGCGGTGACCACGCCGCCTTCGGACAAGGGTTTCAGGCGCGCCAGCGCGGCTTCATCGGAAGACGGACGCGGATGTTCGTCCTGCTCGACCACGTTCGGCGGCGTCTTGCGCCCGGTGGGCACGCTGACCGGGAGGATTTCCCCGGCGAAGAAACCGGCCTGGCGGGCGGCTTCAAAGTTGGCCTGGGAACGGGCGGCGAAACGGTCGGCCTGTTCGCGGCTGATGCCGAACTCGCGGGCTACGTTGTCGCCGGTCTCCGGCATGCTGTCGTTGCCGAACCCGGCGATGATCTTCGGGTTGGGGAAGCGCGCACCGATGGTGCTGTCGAACACCGTCAGGTCGCGGCTGTAGGCGGCCTCGGCCTTGGCCATGACGAAGGGCGCGCGGGACATGCTTTCCACGCCGCCAGCGACGAACAGCTCGCCTTCGCCACAGGTCACGGCGCGCGCCGCATCGATGACGGCCGCCAGGCCGCTGGCGCATAGGCGGTTCACCGTCTGCCCCGGCACGCTCACCGGCAGGCCAGCGAGCAGCGCAGCATGGCGGGCGACGTTGCGGCTGTCTTCACCGGCCTGGTTGGTGTTGCCGAGGATCACGTCCTCGATGGCTTCGCCGGGCACGCTGGTGCGGGCCAGCAGCTCGCGGATCACCTGGGCGATCAGGTCGTCCGGGCGCACCGGAGCCAGGGCGCCGCCATGGCGCCCGAAGGGGGTGCGCAGGCCGGCGTAGATGTAGGCATTGAGCATGGAAGTCTCCTTGAAAGAGGTGGACGCCGGGCCTCAGCCCAGCGCGGGCTCGGCATGGCGCAGCGACAACCCCAACTCGGCGCGGCGGCGCAGCCAGGGGCCGGGGCGGTAGCGGGCGTCGCCGGTCAGGCCGGTCATGCGTTCGAGAATGGTCAGCAGGCGCGACGGGCCGACGCTGTCGCCCCAGGCCAGCGGGCCTTGCGGGTAACCCAGGCCACGGCGCACGCCTTCGTCGAGGTCGTCGACACTGGCGATGCGCTGCTGGACGATGTCGCCGGCCAGGTTGACGATCAGCGCCAGTACGCGCTGGGCAACGAAGCCGACGCTGTCATTGATCACCGTGACGCCCACACCATCAGCCGCCAGCAGCGCATGGGCGGCGTCGCGCATGACGCTGGAGGTCGCCGGGTTCTGCATCAGGCAGCGGTGACGTTGCAGATCCAGCAGCAGGTCAATGCACAGGGTGCGCGCCGGGTCGGTACCGAAGCTCCGGCACGCCGTGGTGGCGTCAACGCCATAGGGAGCCAGCAGGCACAGCGCCTCGCTGCTTGGCTGGGCGCCCTGCTCCAGGGTCGCGCCGAGCTTCTTCAGCAGTTCGCCGAGCAGTTCGCGATCCTGTTCGTTCTCCGCACCGATCCACACCGGCGGCAGCGCGGCCACGTTCGGCACCGGTTGCGGAGCGGGCGCATCGATCATCTTGCCGTCGGCATAGCGATAGAAGCCTCGCCCGACCTTGCGCCCGACGAAACCGGCCTCGAGCATCTGCCGGGTCAGCGCCGCCGGGCGATAGCGCGGCTCCTGGTAGAACTGGTTGTAGATGGACTCGATCACCGGGTGGGACACGTCCAGCGCAGTCAGGTCAAACAGCTCCAGCGGGCCCATGCGGAAGCCCAGGCCCTCGCGCAGAATGCGGTCGATATCGGCCGGTTCGGCGATGGCTTCCTTGAGCATCTGCAGGGCTTCGGTGCTGTAGGCGCGGCCGGCGTGGTTGATGATGAAGCCGGGGGTGTCCTTGGCGCGGATGCCGCGATGGCCCATGCGCGCGGCCAGCGCCACCAGGCTGTCGCCGACCTGCGGGTCGCTGGCCAGGCCGTCGATCACCTCGACCACCTTCATCAGCGGCACCGGGTTGAAGAAGTGGAAGCCTGCCACCCGCTGAGGATGCTGGCAGCCACGGGCGATGCTGGTGACCGACAGCGACGAGGTATTGGTCGCGAGAATGCACTCGGCGCTGACCACGGCTTCCAGTTCGGCCAGCAGCGCCTGCTTGGCATCCAGGCGCTCGATGATCGCTTCGACCACCAGATCGGAATCCGCCAGCTCGCTCAGGGAGCCGGCGACCAGCAGGCGCGCCAGGGTCGCGTCCGCGTCGGCGGTGGTGATCTTGCCCTTCTCCGCCAGCTTGGCGAGGGTCCGTCCGAGGTTATCGCGGGCCGCTTGCGCA
This sequence comes from Pseudomonas sp. PDM17, assembly GCF_014851985.1. NCBI lineage: Bacteria > Pseudomonadati > Pseudomonadota > Gammaproteobacteria > Pseudomonadales > Pseudomonadaceae > Pseudomonas > Pseudomonas sp. PDM17. The sequence goes on along the minus strand of NZ_JACVAT010000002.1, from coordinate 674,976 downwards.
GCGCCGTCGCGGGCATCGAAGAGCTGCACCTGGATGCCGGCCTGGGCGGCGATCTGGGCGATGCCGCTGCCCATGACGCCGGTGCCGACAATGGCCATACGCTCGATGCGCTCGAAAGAAAGGGTCATGCTCATTCCCCCAGGAAACTGGCTTTGCGTTTTTCCAGGAAGGCGGCGGCGCCCTCCTTCTGGTCCTGCGAATCGAATAGCAGCTGGAAAGCCTTGCGCTCCAGGGTCAGGGCGCTCTCCAGCGGCAAGTCGGCGCCGGCGAGCATCACTTCCTTGATCTGCGCCACGGCCAGCGGCGGCAGTGTGGCGATCTCGGCAGCCAGCTCCAGTGCGCGTGGCAGCGTGCGCGCGTCTTCCACCACTTCGCTGAGCATGCCGATGGCCAGGGCTTCCGGCGCCTTGATCAGGCAGCCGGTCAGGGCAATGCGCATCGCCTGGAACTTGCCCACGGCGCGGATCAGCCGTTGGGTGCCACCCGCGCCGGGCATCAGGCCGAGTTTCACTTCCGGCTGGCCGAAGCGTGCCGACTCACCGGCGACGATGATGTCGCAGTGCATCGCCAGCTCGCAGCCGCCGCCCAGGGCGAAGCCATTCACGGCGGCGATCACCGGTTTCGGGCAGCGCGAGATGGCCTCCCACAGCAGCTCGGTATGGCGGCGGTACATCTCGATGGGGCTGGCCTGGGCGAATTCGCGGATGTCCGCCCCGGCGACGAAGCATTCCTCTCCCCCGGTCAGCACCACCGCGCGAACGTCGCGATTTTCGCTCAGGGCACGGAAGTGCTCGGCCAGCTGCTGGCGCACGGCAGCATTCAAGGCGTTCTTGGCTTCCGGTCGGTCGATGCGGACGACCGCCACACCATCGGCCTGGATATCGAGATGAACCACGCTGGTATTCATTGGAGCTCTGACCTCTTAGTTGTTTCGTCTGACGAAACTACATTCCGTATTTCGATTTCATCATAGTGACACCTCATCCAGCCTGTAAACGGTGAAGATCGACACACCCTCTAAAAGCCTTTAAATACGCGGCTTTGAATATTTTTAAGGGTACGCCTGTACTAACCAGTCCAGACCCATTACAATTTCGCCTGACGAAACTGTATTTTATTTTATTGATTTTCCGTGAATAGGGGTTCTACCATGCGCCGCAACAAGACGGAGATGGACTCGGCTGCGCCGACGAAAAACGAAGGTGAGATCGGCCTGCTGGAACGGGGACTGTATGACCCCGCCACGGCACTGAGCGAAGAGGAAAACAGCGGCCAGTTCGTGACGGCCCTGGCTCGCGGCCTGGAGATCCTGCGTTGCTTCACGCCACGGGAAAACGTGCTGAGCAACCAGGACCTGGCGCGCAAGACCGACCTGCCCAAGCCGACCGTGACACGCCTGACCAACACCCTGATGCGCCTGGGTTGCCTCAAGCGCGAGGTGCATTCAGGCAAGTACCAGCTGGACGTCGGCGTGCTGGGTTTCGGCTACGCGATGCTGTCGAACCTGTCGATCCGCGCGGTGGCCCATCCGCTGATGGAGGAACTGGCCAACCACGCCCAGGCGGCGGTGGCCATGGCCGCCCGCGACCGCCTGCAGATGGTCTACGTGGACGTCGTGCAGGGCCAGGGAAACATGACGATGCGCCGGCAGATCGGCAGTTATCTGCCGCTGGCGGCGAGTTCGGTGGGCCGCGCGTGCCTCGCGGCAATGCCGGAGAACGAGCGGGAATTCCTGCTCGACCACGTTCGCCAGCGCGAACCGGAAAACTGGCCGGCCATCCGCAAGGGTCTGGACCGCGCCTTCAGGGACTTCACCGATTACGGCTACTGCCTGTCGATCGGCGAATGGCACCGCGACGTCAACTCCGTCGCCGTGCCCTTGGTACATCCGCAGTACGGCCTGCTGGCCTTCAACTGCGGCGGCCCGAGCTTCCAGCTGACACGCGAGAAGCTCGAGGACGACATCGGGCCCCGCCTGATCAACATGGTCAACAACATAGGTGCCGCCGCTCGCTGAATCTCGGGTGACGGTGCCTCGGAAGACAGGCCCGCTCGCGGGCCTTTTGAGGAGTGCACATGATCCGAGACCCAGAAACGCTGCAGATACTTCTGGATTCCATCCACCAGTTCGTCGGCGAAGTGCTGATCCCGCGGGAGAACGAGGTCGCCGAGACCGACGCAATCCCGCAGGACATCGTCCAGCAGATGCGCGAGATGGGCCTGTTCGGCCTGACCATCCCCGAAGAGTTCGGCGGCCTGGGCGTGACCATGGAAGAAGAGGTGAACATCACCTTCGAACTCGGCCGCACCTCCCCCGCCTTCCGTTCCTACATCGGCACCAACAACGGCATCGGCTCCATCGGCATCCTGATCGACGGCACGCCGGAGCAGAAAGCCCACTACCTTCCCAAGCTCGCCGGCGGCGAACTGCTCAGTGCCTTCTGCCTGACCGAGCCGGACTCGGGCTCCGATGCCGCCTCGCTGAAAACCACCGCCGTGCGCGATGGCGACTTCTATGTGCTCAACGGCACCAAGCGCTTCATCACCAACGCCCCGCACGCCGGCATCTATACCGTAATGGCACGCACCAACCCGGCGATCAAGGGCTCCGCCGGTATCAGCGCGTTCATCGTCGAGCGTGGCACTCCGGGCATTTCCCTGGGCAAGCCGGACCACAAGATGGGCCAGAAAGGCGCGCACACCAGCGACGTGATCTTCGACAACGTGCGCATCCCCGCCAGCCAACTCATCGGCGGCGTCGAGGGCGTGGGCTTCAAGACCGCCATGAAAGTGCTCGACAAGGGCCGCCTGCACATCGCCGCGCTGAGCGTCGGCGCCGCCGAGCGCATGCTCGCCGACGCGCTGCAATACGCCCTGGAGCGCAAGCAGTTCGGCCAGCCGATCGCCGAGTTCCAGCTGATCCAGGCAATGCTGGCCGACAGCAAGGCCGAGATCTACGCCGCCCGCTGCATGGTGCTGGACGCCGCACGCAAGCGCGATGAGGGCCGCAACGTCAGCACCGAAGCCTCCTGCGCGAAGATGTTCGCCACCGAGATGTGCGGCCGTGTTGCTGACCGCTGCGTACAGATCCACGGCGGCGCCGGCTACGTCAGCGAGTACGCCATCGAGCGCTTCTACCGCGATGTCCGCCTGTTCCGACTCTACGAGGGCACCACCCAGATCCAGCAGGTGATCATCGCCCGCAACATGATCCGCGAAGCCCAGTCCTGACACACAGGCACTGAGGCACCCAATTCGGCAGCGCGTGGCCACGCACCACGCGCCTGCCGGCAGGATTCGCACGCACGCTTACCGAGGGTCGGCCAACCGCCCCGCCAACAACTACAACAGGTAATTCGTTCATGGAAAACACTGCTTCCGCAACGGCTGCAACCGCTGCTACCCAGAGCAAGACCTGGGTCCTGGTCTTCGCCTTCTGCTTCATCGGCCTGCTGATCGATGGCGCAGACCTGATGCTCCTCTCCTACAGCCTCACCAGCCTCAAGGCCGAGTTCGGCCTGAGCAACCTCCAGGCCGGCAGCCTGGGCAGCGTCACCCTGGCCGGCATGGCCTTCGGCGGCATCTACGGCGGCTGGGCCTGCGACCGCTTCGGCCGGGTCAAGACGGTGGTCTGGACCATTGTGCTGTTCTCCGTCGGCACCGCCGTCCTCGGCCTCACCCACAACTACTGGCAGTTCGCCGCCGCGCGCTTCGTCGCCTCGCTGGGCCTCGGCGCCCTGTACGTGGCCTGCAACACGCTGATGGCCGAATACGTGCCGACCAAATACCGCACCACCGTGCTCGGCACCCTGCAGGCCGGCTGGTCGGTGGGCTACATCGTCGCCACCCTGCTGGCCGGCTGGATCCTGCCGGACCATGGCTGGCGCTACCTGTTCTACATCGCCATCATCCCTGTGGTGCTGGCCATCGCCATGCGCAAGCTGATCCCCGAGCCCGCCGCCTGGGTCCAGGCGCAAGCAGAACGCCAGCAGCGCAAGGCCGAAGGCTCGTCCGGCCGCGCAGCCACTGCACCCCGGCAGAATGCCTTCAAGCAGATCTTCGCCGACCCGAAGGCCAGCCGCATGTTCCTGTTCTGGGCACTGACCGCCGGTTTCCTGCAGTTCGGCTACTACGGCGTGAACAACTGGATGCCGTCGTACCTGGAAACCGAGATGGGCATGAACTTCAAGGCCATGACCTCGTACCTGGTGGGCACCTATGCCGCGATGATCCTGGGCAAGGTCCTGGCCGGCGTCGCCGCCGACTGGTTCGGCCGCCGCACCGTGTTCTCCTTCGGCGCCCTGGGCACCGCGGTGTTCCTGCCGGTGATCGTGCTGTTCCACAGCCCCGAGAACATTCTCTGGATGCTGGTGGTGTTCGGCTTCCTCTATGGCATCCCGTACGGCGTGAACGCGACCTACATGACCGAGAGCTTCGCCGCCGCCTTCCGTGGCACAGCAGTGGGCGGGGCTTACAACATCGGCCGCATCGGCGCAGCCATCGCCCCGGCGGTGATCGGCTTCCTCGCTACGCAGATGTCCATTGGCGTCGGCTTCCTGGTGATGGGCGCGGCGTACTTCATCTGCGGCGTCATCCCCGCCCTGCTGATCCGCGACAAGCAGTTCGACCCACAGCAGGAATGACCTGAGCGCTCAGCGCCCAGCCACCCGCGAAAAACGCCCGGTGCACTGCACCGGGCGTTTTTGTTTTTTCCCCGAAAGCGTCATCAAGAGTCAGCGGGGCAAATCGCAGGCAAAAAAAGCCCCGCCGAAGCGGGGCTCTTTCGTCAGCGATGTCGATTAGACAGCGCGAACTTGTTCAGCTTGCGGGCCTTTCTGGCCGGCAGTCACAACGAAGCTGACCTTCTGGCCTTCGTCGAGGGACTTGTAGCCGTTGCCTTCGATCTGACGGAAGTGAACGAATACGTCCGGGCCGCTTTCCGGGGTGATGAAGCCGAAGCCCTTCTCAGCGTTGAACCACTTGACGATGCCGTTTTGACGATCGGACATGATGTTGTCTCCTAAAAGAATGCTAAAGGCCGGCCGAAAGCCGACCGGCGATGAGCTGAATGCGTAGTGAAGAGGTGCCGAGGAGATGGAGCATCTTGTAGAAGAACATCAAGTCGCGGAACTCGTTACTGGGCAGGCAGCCCATGCAGAATACAAGGTTTGGCGCTAATTCATAGCTTTTTTTCACGACCAGTGGTGATTTTGACAAATGGTCGAGCAATTACGACGCGACAGGTCAAAGACGTGTAGGCTGGCCGGGCCGGTTTGGCGCCCAACGCAAAGGTGACTTCATGACTGATTCACAGCTGATTCGCGAACGTTCGGAGCTCGATGAAAAGATTGCCGCTTTCCTCTCCCAGGGTGGCGAAATCCAGGAAATCCCCGTTGGCCAACTGGCAGTGAAGGTCGAGCGGAAGTCGCAATGGGCAAAGTCCGATGGGAAGAAACCGGCGCCCTAACCGCTTGAATGCATGAAGAAAACCCCGCGATGGCGGGGTTTTGCATTTCAGTGGCTGAGGTAATGGTTCGACAGCCAGTTCAGCGCCCTGCCCGGCCGCGTCAGCGCGTCGATGAAACTCGGCCCCCAGAAGCGGATGTCGTTGGCCTCCAGCACCGCATACATGTCCCGGTGACGTGCCTGGCGCTCCTTGAGCGGCATGCGCAGCGCCCGCTGCATGGCATCGGCCAGGGCGTCGCGGTCGTGAGGATTGATGATCAGCGCGCCGCCCAGCTCGGCGGCGGCGCCCGCGAACTGGGAAAGGATCAGCACGCCGGGATCGTCCGGGTCCTGGGCGGCAACGAATTCCTTGGCGACCAGGTTCATCCCGTCCCGTAGCGGCGTCACCAGGCCGATCCGTGCGTGGCGCATGACCATCGCGATGTCCGCGCGCTGGTGGTTGCGCGCCACATAACGCAGCGGCACCCAGGACACGGCGCCGAAGCGCCCGTTGATGTGCCCTACCCGCGCGCTCACGGCAGCATCGATGTCAACGTACTCGGGGATATCCTGGCGGCTGCCCGGTGAAATCTGCAGGCAGGTGACGCGGTTGTGCCAGTCCGGGTTGCGCTCGAGGAAGCGCTCGTAGCCGTCCAGCCGGTTGACGATGCCCTTGGAGTAATCGAGACGGTCCACCCCTACCATCAGCGCGCGACCGCCCAGGCTTTCGCGCAGGTCCTCGGCTGCCTGGCTCTGCGAGGCCTCTTCGGCCAGTCGGCGGAAACCGGCCGCGTCCACGCCCACCGGGAAGACGCCGACTCGAAAATGCTGGTCCTCCAGGTGATAGCGCCGGCCATCGGGAGTCGCCGCGCCAACCACGCGGGTCAGGTAGCGGGCGAAGTTGCTGGCGTCGTTTTCAGTCTGGAAGCCGATCAGGTTGTACTCGGTGAGCGCGCGGATCAGTTCGTCGTGATGCGGCAGCGCGGTGATGAGGTCGGCCGGCGGCATCGGGATATGCAGGAAGAAGCCGATGCGGTTGCCATGCCCGCGCTGCCTCAGGGCCGAAGCCAGGGGGATCAGATGGTAGTCGTGGACCCAGAGGACGTCGTCCTCCTCCAGCAGCGGGCTCAGGCGCTCGGCGAAGAACTCGTTGACCCGCTGGTAGCCACCGAACTCGGCCTCGTTGAACTCGGCCAGGTCGACCCGGTAGTGCAGGATCGGCCAGAGGACGCGGTTGGCGAAGCCGTTGTAGTACTCGTCGAAGTCCTGCGGGTGCAGGTCGGTGAGGATGTACTGCAGGTTGTCGCGCTGGACCATGGTCGGCGGGCCCGGCTCCTCGGCCTTCTCGCCGCTCCAGCCGAACCAGATGCCCTCGCGGTTGCGCATGGCGGCGTCCACCGCCACAGCCAGCCCGCCCGGCGCCGGGCCGTTCTCGTCGGGGATCGCGACCCGGTTGGATATCACCACGAGGCGCGGCATAGACCTTCCTCCCAGCCAATGGAAAGACGCATGGCGGAATTGATCAGCCCGGCCATGGAGTAGGTCTGTGGAATGTTCCCCCAGAGTTCGCCGGTGTCCGGGTGCAGGTCTTCGGAAAGCAATCCGTAACGATTGCGCGAGGCGACCAGTTGCTCGAACAGCTGACGCGCCTCATCGACTCGGCCGATGGCTGCCAGCGCATCGAGGTACCAGAACTTCACCACCAGGAAGGCGGTTTCCGGCACGCCGAAATCATCCGCCGCGGCGTAGCGCAGCATCTGCCCGTTGACGTTGAGTTCGCGGCCGATGCACTCGACCGTGGCGATAAAGCGAGGGTCATCGGCCTCGATGATCCCCAGTTCGTTCATCAGCAGCACGCTGGCATCGAGGTCGTCATGGCCGAAAGCGCCGGTGAAACATTGCTTCTTCTCGCTCCAGGCCTCGGCGAGGATGCGTTCGCGCAGGTTGGCCGCCTTGTCCATCCAGTCGCCGGCTTCCTCGCCGCGGCCCAGGCGTCTGGCAATGCGCCCGACGCGATCGCAGGCAACCCAGCAGAGCAGCGCGGAATGGGTGTGGATGCGTTGGCGGCCACGGTATTCCCAGATGCCAGCGTCGGGTTCGAACGCCGCGTGCACGGCCTTGGCGGCCAGGCTCTCCAACAGTTGCAGCATGCCCTCGCTGCTGGGATTGGGCAGGCGCTCGTCGACAAAACTCTGCAGCACCGCCAGTGCCACCGAGCCGAACACGTCGTGCTGGTTCTGCTCCACCGCCTGATTGCCGACCCGCACCGGAGCGTGGTTGAGGAAGCCGGCAAGATCCGGCTCGATACGTTCGGTGAGGTCCTGATTGGGGATTATCCCGTACAGCGGCTTGAGCTCGGCGTCGCCGCTGGCCACGGTGGTGATGAAGTCGATGTAACCCTCCATGGTCCGCGTGGCGCCCAGGCGGTTGAGGGCGAGGATCACGAAGTAGGCATCACGCAGCCAGCAGTAGCGGTAGTCCCAGTTGCGCTGCGAGTCGGGCGCCTCCGGCACGGAAGTGGTGGCAGCGGCGATGATCGCCCCGGTGTCCTCGAAATTGCACAGTTTCAGAGTGATCGCCGAGCGGATCACCACCGGCTGCCATTCGAAGCAGATGGCCAGCCCGCGCACCCAGTCGTGCCAGTGGTTCTGGGTGCGCTTGAGGTAATCGCGGACCACTTCGCCGGGAGCGTTGTCGAGCGGTTCATCGAGGCCGATCACCAGGCTCACGGGATGGCGCAGGGCGAATGGCGTTTCGTGCTGGATATAGGCCAGCGGCGCGTCGGTGGTCAGGCGCAGCGGCTCATCACCTTCCAGGTAGCGGATATGGCTGGAACCGATGGCGCCCTGGCTCGACTTGCCGTAGCCGTGGGTCGGACGCACACGCAGGGTGATCTTCGGTACGCCCTCGATGGGCTCGATCAACCGGCACAGCTGCGCCGGGCGGTAGACATGGCCGTGCTGCAGGAAACGCGGGGCGAAATCGGTGATGCGCACTGCGCCGCCGTTGTCGTCCCGCAGCACGGTGGTGATGATCGCCGTGTTGCGCTGATAGTCGGACGTGCTGCTGGCCTGGTTCTCCAGCACCACATCGGCAAAGCCTTTCTCGTCATCGCCGGCCAGTAGCCGGGAAAAAGCCGGATCGCTATCGAAGTTCGGGTAGCACCACCAGACCAGCCGCGCCTGCGGATTGACCAGCGCGGCCACCCGGCAGTTGCCGATCAGGCCCAGTTCCAGAGCACCTTCGTGCCGGTTCGTCATCGGTTGATTCCTCCTGCTTGCATCAGAGCGGCGCGGACATCCGCCGCGTCGCTGAACACCGCGCTGGCACCGGGCAAGGCGCGCCCGACCGAAAGGCCGAGGCCGCCCAGGGCCGGCATCAGGGCGATGGCGGGTTCGTCGGTGACGTCGTCGCCGATGTACAGCGGCAAGCGTCCGGCGAAGCCAGGCATACCCAGCAGCCGCTGAATCGCCTGGGCCTTGTCGACACCTTCGGGGACGACTTCGTAGACCTGCTTGCCGTTGAGCAAGCGCAGCCCTGCGCCCTCCGGCGCCCGCAGCAAAGCCTGCAACTCGACATGCAGTGCTGTGGCGAGCGAAGGTGCGGAGCGGTAGTGCAGCGCGTAGCTGCTGCCCTTGTCCTCGGCCTGGATTCCGACATGCCGATTGGCCAGGGCGTTCAACTGCACCCGCACGCAGGCGGGCAGGTCTTTGCTGGTGCGGCGCAAGGGGCTGTCGCCACTTTCGCGCCAGTGGGCGCCATGGCCGCCGCTGGCGGCAAGACGCAAGGGTTGCAGGAGCCGGTCGAGTTCTTCGACCGGGCGGCCGCTGATCAGGGCCAGGGCACCGTCGAGTCGGCGATGCAGGTGCGTGAGGGCATCGAGCAGCCCGGGCGGTACGACGACCGCGCCGGGTGATTCGGCGATGTCCAGAAGGGTTCCGTCGACATCCAGGAACAGTGCGGTCTGCTGAGGTCGGCTGAGCCAGAGGTTCAGCAGCGCAGTGGCTGAGGCCTCGCTATGCGGGACCATGGCGGTGTCGACAGGTCCCCTTGGTACGGGACGTGACATGAGCCATTTCTCCATGTTCAGGGCGTGCCGCGCAGCCGTGGGTAGCCGGTGCGGACGTGAAAGGGAGCCCAAGGACCCTAACATGTGGGACCACGAGGGTCGACCCTGGGTTTCACCCGCATGCCACGTGGCAAGGCGCAGGCCAGAGCTTGCGGGGTTCGGAGCACATGCACCGATAACGCCTGATGGGATTTCCCTTACAGAAATCCCGGAATGATCCGCCTCACAGCCCAAACGCCAATCTCGAAAATGCGCCGGGCCAATCCTCCATGAGAAAACTTCATGTCTCCGCTCTCCGCGCTGGTGCTTCAGGCTTCCGGCCTGCACCGCTCGACCGCTGTCACCGCTCTGCATCACCTGGGCTACAGCTTCCTCTCGGAGGTCTCCAGCAATGCTTTCGCGCTGGATCGGCTGCGCAGCCAGGGCGGCGTCCACCTGCTGATCTGCGATGTGCGCATCGATCCGGTGTCGCGCCTGGAACTCCTCCAGACCGTAGCCCGCGAACGCCTCACCCATGGCGTGGTGGTCAGCGGGGAAATGGCGCCGGGCACCTGGAGCGCCCTCTCCCACCTCCTGCAGTTGCAGGGCCTGCAGGTGTTCTGGCTGGGCAACGAGGCTGCGACCCTGGAGCGCCTGCGTGCCCTGCTCGCCGACTTTCACCCCTGGGAATCGCAGCTTGGCCTACCCCTGAACGCGGCCGCCGACGACGAGGAAGGCGAAGCCGCCAGCCTGTCCTCGCACGGCCGTCTGCGCGCCCACCTGCAACCCAAGGTATCCGTGGCGACGGCGCAGGTTTATGGGTTCGAGGTACTGGCGCGCTGGCAACTGGAGGACGGAAACATCTTGCTCCCCCGCGAGTTCCTGCCGGGACTGCGCCGCGCCGGCAAGCTCGACGGCATGCTCTTCGAACTGATGACCCAAGCCGCCGAGGCCATGCAATCCCTGGGGAACAATGAGCTGAAGCTGTCCTTCAACCTGGAAGCCGAGCAGATCGCCCAGACCGACTTTGCCGCCGCGGTGGAGCGCAATCTGCGCCAGGTGGATATCGAGCCCAAGCGCATCACCTTCGAGCTGACCGAAAGCTCGCCACTGCACGCGCCGTCGTTGAGCTTGGAGAACGTACTGCGCCTCCGTCTGCTGGGCTGCGGCCTGGCCATCGACGATTTCGGCTGTGGGCACTCCACGCTGCAGCGCCTGATGGAACTCCCCTTCACCGAGATGAAACTCGACCGCCACCTGGTAGCCGACGTGAACAACGGCGACCCGCGCCGCCTCATCGTGCTGCGCAACGCTCTGGCGCTCGGCCGCGAACTGGGCCTCAAGGTGATTGCCGAGGGCGTGGAGAACGCCGCGCAGCTTCGCCAGTTGCAGCAGCTGGACTGCGATTGCGCGCAAGGCCATCTGTTCGGCAAGCCAATGGATGCCAGCCAGATCGGCACCTTCCTGCGCGGAGCGCCGCTTCGACTGCAGAAACTGGATGCGGTTCAGGCGATACGCCCGGCACAGTGAGACGCGGAAAAGAAAACGGCTGTTGCGGACTTCCTGTCCGCAACAGCCGTCTGGATTGTCCTCAGCAAAGGACGCAGGGATTGTAGGCCATTGGCCATCAAGTCGTCTTCCCAGTTCTCCCGCATGACTGGCAAATCAGCACATATGTGGCAAAACACCGCAAACTACCTGGGCAATTCCAGCCAGTTCGCTGCACATTCGTACCAATAGCGTCGATTCCACGACCAATCACCCGGCTATTCCGCATTGCCTTGCGTGATGTCTGTCACTCGGTTTCGCCCTAGCCCACGGGTGAACTGTCTGGTTACCATGCCCGGCTGCGCGCTGGATGCCAGGAAGGCATAAATCCAAATGGATCACCCCAGTGTTGCCCACCTTCAGCTTTGGCAGCCGATACATGTCCCAGACTTCCGTGCGTTCGCCCCGCCGCTCGCTGATTCGTTTTGCCCTCACCGGCACTGGATCCCTCGTCGTGGCCGCTCTCGGCTTCTTCGCTTGGCAAGGCTTCTATCCGGTGCAGGCCACCGCTGGCTGGTCCGTCGAGGTGCTGCACAAGAACGTGCAGAAGGCCGCGTCGCTGGTACCGCTGCCCGACGGCGGCCTGCTGGTCAGCCAGGAGTTGAAAAAGGACAAGGGCAACATCCTGCGTATTGCCGCCGACGGCGAGCGCCGGGTCATGGTCGACGGCCTGTCCAAACCTGACGGCATGATCGCCGCCCAGGGCGGCTGGGTATTCAGCCAGGAATCCGACGGCAGGCCAGTACAACTGCTCAGGGACGGCAAGGTCTCCGACCTGTTCATGGGTCAGTCCGTGCAGGGTCTGTGGGACGACGGTGAAAACCTCTATGCCATCGAGGACCGTGGCGAGAATGGCCGGCTGCTGCGCTACCGCTGGGCCGATGGCGAACTGACCGTACTGCGCGACCACCTGCAGGAAACCGAATCCGTCACCCGCTGCACCGACGGCAAGCTGCTCTACACCGAGAAGAAGAAAGGGGTTGTGCACGAGTTCAGCGACAACGGCAAGGACCCGGTCCTGCTCTCCGGCCTGAACCAGCCTACCTTCCTGATGTGCGACCAGCGCGGCCTGTGGATCAGCGAAGACTCCACCCACCGCGCCCGCCTGCTGCTGTGGGACGGCAAGGGCGAACCGCGCACGATCCTGTCGTTCCTCAAGGCGCCGCAGTCCATCGTGCCCGACGGTAAGGGCGGCTACCTGCTCGCCGAAGGCGGCCGCAACCGCGTGCTGCAACTCACTCCGGCCAAGTAACGCCTCCGGGCGTCCGCTCAGGCCGCCCTACTCCTGCGCCGGCATCACCAGACCGGGGATCACCTCGACCAGCGCGTCGATTGCCAGCCGCACCTTGCGCGGCAACTGAGTGGTCTGCAGCCAGGTGGCATGGACGTCGTAGAGAAAGCCCGGCTGCTCCGGCAACAACTCATCCAACGCGCCGCCCTCGATGGCTTCGCGCACCAGCCAGTAAGGCAACCACGCCAGCCCCATGCCGCGTACCGCCGCGTCGGCGATGGCGGCGAGGTCGTCGAAACGCAGCCGTGAGCTCGGCGCGAACTCCACCGCTTCCTGTCCTTCACGGGGGAACAACCACGGATTGATCCGCCCGGAGCGGTGGTAGACCAGCACCCGGTGCGCGGCCAGCTCCTCGACGTGCTCTGGCCGCCCGTGCTGCTCCAGGTAAGCTGGCGCCGCACACACCACCATGCGCTGCCGGCCGATGCGCCGCGCAATGATACCGTCCCTGGGCTGCGGCTCGCCGGTGCGAATGGCCAGGTCGATCTGCTCTTCCGCAAGGTCCGTCAGGCGGTCGCTGAAGCGCAGGTCCAGCTCGAGTTGCGGATAGCGCTGCGCGAGTTCCAGCAGGACCGGTGCCACACAGCGTCGACCAAAATGCACCGGCATCGCCACCCGCAGCCGGCCACGCGGCTCAGCCACCTCGCCGGCGGCAAGGATGTCCGCCGCCTCCGCATCGGCCAGCAACATGCGACAGCGCTCGTAATAAATCCGCCCCGCCTCGGTCAGGCTCTGCCGGCGCGTGCTGCGCATCAGCAACTGGGCGCCCAGGCGCTCCTCGAGAAAGCGCACGTGCTTGCCCACCATCGGTGCGGACATTTCCAGAGCATCCGCTGCCGCCGCGAAGGACCCGAGGTCCACCGCTCGGACAAAGACTTCCATGCTGGTCAGACGATCCATTCGAAACCCCTGATTTCGACCAACTGTTTCTATACGCCATTTATCGGGCAAATCCCATGCCTGATAGTCGCTTTACGTCAAATCACTTTCGTATGGGAGCATCACATGGAAAGCACCAAGACCCGCGCGGTTCGTTTCCACCAGTTCGGCGGCCCGGAAGTCCTGCGCATAGAGCCGGTGGAAGTTCGCCAGCCCGGCGCAGATGAAGTGAGTATCCGGGTCAAGGCGCTGGGGCTGAATCGCGCCGAATCGCTGCTGCGCACTGACCGCTACATCGAGAGCCCGCAGATCCCTTCCAGACTGGGGCTGGAGGCCACGGGAGTGGTCGAGGCGGTAGGCAGCGCGGTACGCGGGTTCGCTCCGGGGGATGCCGTAAGCATCCTGCCGCCGACCTCGATGCAGGAAGACCCGACTCACGCGGAACATCTGGTGGTCCCGCAAGCCCGCCTGGTGAAGAACCCGCCGGGACAGGCCTGGAACGACGCCGCCGCCACCTGGATGCAGTACCTGACGGCCTATGGCGCTCTGAGTCAGGTTGCCGGATTGCGCGAGGGGGACTTCGTCGTCATCACTGCCGCGTCGAGCAGCGTCGGCCTTGCCGCCATCCAGATCGCCCGGCGCGTGGGCGCGGTGCCTATCGCCGTGACCCGCACTTCGGCCAAGCGTGACGCCCTGTTGCAGGCCGGCGCCATCGAAGTCATCGCCAGCGAAGAGGAAAACCTGCGCTCGCGCCTGCTCGAGATCACCGGCAAGGCTGGCGCGCGGGTGGTGTTCGACCCGGTGGGCGGCCCGATCTTCGAGGCGCTGACTGCCGCCATGGCCGAGGGCGGCATTCTCATCGAGTACGGCGGCCTGAGCCCAGAGCCCACGCCCTTCCCGCTGTTCGAGGTGCTGAGCCGTTCGCTGATCCTGCGTGGCTATCGCGTCTATGAAGTGCTGGAAGATCCGCAGCGCCTGCGCGAAGCCTCAGACTTCATCTACGCCGGCCTCGCCGACGGCTCGCTGCGCCCGGTGATCGCCCGTACCTTCGCTTTTGACGAGATAGTCGAGGCCTACCGCTATCTGGAGTCCAACCAGCAGTTCGGCAAAGTCGTGGTCACCGTCTAACCATCGGATACACTGCCCCGGCGCGGCTCCCCGCCGCGCTGGACGCAGCGGAGCCGAGATGCCAAGGGAAAACTTCAACGACCTGATCGCCTTCGTCACCGTCGCGCGCGAGGGCAGCTTCACCAAGGCGGCGGCGCAGTTGGGCGTCTCCCAGTCGGCGCTGAGCCACACCATCCGCGCGCTGGAAACCCGCCTGGGCCTGCGCCTGCTCAGCCGTACCACCCGCAGCGTGTCCCCCACCGAAGCCGGCGAACGCCTGATGCAGACGCTGGCGCCGCGCTTCGAGGAAATAGAGGCGGAACTGGCGGCCCTGAGCGACTTCCGCGACAAGCCGGTCGGCACCCTGCGCATCACCGCCGCCGAGCACGCGGCCAGCACCGTGCTCTGGCCGAAGCTGGCAAAAGTGCTGCCGGATTACCCGGACATCAAGGTCGAGGTGAGCATCGACTACGGCCTGACCGACATCGCCGCCGAACGCTTCGACGCTGGCGTGCGCCTGGGCGACCAGGTGGCCAAGGACATGATCGCCGTGCGCATCGCCCCGGACCTGCGCATGGCAGTGGTGGCCAGCCCCGTCTACCTCGCCCGCAAAGGCCGCCCACTGGACGTGCCGGCACTGGCCAGCCACGATTGCCTGAATCTGCGCCTGCCCACCTACGGCGGGCTGATGGCCTGGGAGTTCGCCAGAGACGGCCACGAAGTGAAGGCGCGGGTCGAAGGCCAGCTGACCTTCAACAGCAGCCCGCACATCCTGCGTGCCGCGCTGGATGGCTTCGGCCTGGCCTACCTGCCCGCAGACATGGTCACCGAGCACGTCGCCGCCGGACGCCTGGAGAAGGTGCTGGAAGACTGGTGCCCGACCTTCCCCGGCTACCATCTCTACTACCCGAGCCGGCGGCAGAAATCCCGCGCGTTCACGGTGCTGGTGGACGCCCTGCGCCATCAGGACTGAAAGCCCAGCGCAAGGCGTTGCAGGTCAGGACAGCGTGGCCAGATCGATGACGAAGCGGTAGCGCACGTCGGAGCGTTCCATGCGCTCGTAGGCCTGGTTGATCTCGTCCATGCGGATCATCTCGCACTCCGGCAGGATGTTCTTCTTGCCGCAGAAATCGAGCATCTCCTGGGTCTCGGCGATGCCGCCGATGGGCGAGCCGGCGATGCGCCGACGACCGAGCAGCAGCGGAATGCTGCTGATCTCGTCGATGGGCCCGACCTGCCCCACCAGCACCAGGGTGCCGTCCACATCGAGCAGCGGCATGTAAGGCTTGAGGTCGTGCTTCACCGGCACGGTGTCGATGATCAGGTCGAAGCTGTTGGCCGCGGCCTTCATCGCCTGCGCATCGGAGGACACCAGCAAGGCATCGGCGCCCAGTTCCATGGCATCGCTGCGCTTGTCCGCCGTGCGGCTGAGCACCGTGACCGTGGCGCCCAGGCCGATGGCGAGTTTTACCGCCATGTGGCCCAGCCCGCCGAGCCCCACCACGCCCACGCGGCTGCCCGGCCCGACGTTCCAGGTGCGCAGCGGCGAATAGGTGGTGATCCCGGCGCAGAGCAGCGGCGCCGCCTTGCTCAGGTCCAGGCCGTCCGGCACGCGCAGGACAAACTCCTCGCGCACCACCAACTGCTTGGAATAACCGCCCTGGGTCGCTTCGCGGGTTACGCGGTCGCGGTCGTTGTAGGTCTGGGTGTTGCCCTGCCGGCACAACTGTTCCTCGCCCTTGCGGCACTGGTCGCATTCCCGGCAGGAGTCCACCATGCAGCCCACCGCCACGGCGTCGCCGACCTTGTAGCGCGTCACCTTCGGTCCGACGGCGGTGACCCGGCCGACGATCTCGTGGCCCGGCACCATCGGGTAACGACTGAAGCCCCAGTCGTTGCGGGCCTGGTGCAGGTCGGAATGGCAGACGCCGCAGTAGAGCACGTCCATCGCCACGTCGTTGTCGCGCAGCGAACGGCGCTCGAAGGTGAAGGGGCCGAGCGGGTCCTGCGGGTTCTGCGCGGCGTATCCAAGGGTCTTCATCGGTTTGGCTCCTGACGCTTCGAATGGATGGATTTCAACGACGGGCCGGACGGCCTTCCACGGGATAGGCGGGATCGCTGTAACCGGGGGTGGAGGCATGGCCGGGCGGCACCAGGCTGTCCACGAAGGCTTCGTCCTCGGCGGTCAGCTGGAGGTCCAGCGCCGGCAGGTAGCCGTCCCAGTGCTCCTCGGTGCGCGGGCCGGCGATCAGCGAGCTGACCAGCGGGTTGTTCAGCACCCAGGCCAGGGCGAAAGCGGCCGGCGTGGTGCCACGGGCGATCGCATGCTCGGCGATGCGCTGGGCGATCTGCAGGGATTCGGGGCGCCATTCGGTCTGCTGGATACGCTTGTCGCCACGGCCGACGCGGGAGTCCGCCGGCGGTTCGGCGCCGGGCCGGTACTTGCCGGTGAGCACGCCGCGGGCCAGAGGGCTGTAGGGCACCACGCCGATGCCGTAGTGGCCGGCGACGGGCAGCTGCTCGACCTCGGCGGTGCGGTCCACCAGGTTGTACAGCGGCTCGCTGCAGACCGGCCGGTCCATGCCCAGCTGGTCGGCCAGGCGCACCACCTCGGCGATGCGCCAGCCACGGAAATTGGACAGGCCGTAGTAGCGCACCTTGCCCTGGCGGATCAGTTCGCCCACTGCGCGCAACCCCTCTTCCAGCGGCGCGTCGACGTCGGTGCGGTGGAAGTAGAGGATGTCCAGGTAGTCGGTGCCCAGCCGGCGCAGGCTGTCTTCCACCGACTGGTAGATCCACTTGCGCGACTGGCCGCGGTTGTTCGGGCCCTCGCCCAGAGCGTTGCCGAACTTGCTGGCGATCACCCAGTCATCGCGGCGGGCAGCCACCGCACGGCCCACCACCTCTTCGGAACGGCCCTTGTGGTAGACGTCGGCGGTGTCGAGGAAGTTGACGCCCTGCTCGAAGGCCTTGTCGATGATGCGCCGCGAGGTCGGTTCGTCGGTCTCGCCACCGAACATCATCGCGCCCAGGCACAGGGGCGACACTTTCAGGGCGCTACGGCCCAGGTAACGGTATTGCATGGAATGCTCCTCAGGCGGCATCGCGCTCGGCGAACACGCGGCGGGCGACGCCCAGCGCGGTGGAGGCCGTCGGCCAGCCGGAATAGAAAGCCAGATGGGTGATGGCCTCGATCAGCTCCTCGCGGGTCAGGCCGTTGTCCAGCGCCTTGCCCAGGTGGAAGTGGAGTTCATTGGCCTGGTAGCGCGCCACCAGGCTGGAGACCGTGACCAGACTGCGGTCGCGGGGCGAGAGGCCAGGGCGCTCCCAGACATCGCCGAACAGCACCTGGTCGGTGTAGTCGGCCAGCGCCGGGGCGATATCGCCGAAAGCCTTGTGGGCGGTAGAAGCTGGTTCGCTCATGGTGTTCTCCGCTTGACCCGTTGACTGGGGACCATGCTAGGCCCTGCCACGCCGGCGATTAAGCGCCGAAACGCGTTTGGACCTATGAGGCAGCCTCATGAATGCCCCGGCATAACCCATGAGCCAGGCTCATAGGCGAATGCGGTTTCAACCGTCTAATCACGGTGAAAGTCCTTGAGTAAAGTCCATTCCAGACGTTTCGCCGGGCATTCCTGCCCTTCCCGCTTCAGGACTGACTTTCGATTGGAGAGACTTCGATGGACAAGCGCACACTGGGTCACAACGGCCTGCAGGTATCGACACTGGGCCTGGGCTGCATGGGCCTGAGCTACGGTTACGGGCCGGCGGTCGACCGCTACGATGGCATCCGTTTGTTACGTACTGCCTTCGACAGCGGCGTGACCTTCTTCGACACCGCCGAGGCCTATGGCCCCTTCGCCAACGAGGAACTGCTGGGCGAAGCCCTGGCGCCGGTTCGCGACCAGGTGGTGATCGCCACCAAGTTCGGCTTCAGAGACGGTGACGTTTCCCTCGGCCTAGACAGCCGCCCGGAGAACATCCGCGCCGTGGCGGAAGCCTCGCTCAAGCGCCTGAAGACCGACCGCATCGACCTCTTCTACCAGCACCGGGTCGACCCGAACGTGCCCATGGAAGACGTCGCCGGCGCCGTCGGCGAGCTGATCCGAGAGGGCAAGGTGAAGCACTTCGGCCTCTCCGAAGCCGGCCCGCAATCCATCCGCCGCGCCCATGCGGTGCAGCCAGTGGCGGCGCTGCAGAGCGAGTACTCGCTGTGGTGGCGCGAGCCGGAGAAGGAAATCCTCCCGCTGCTGGCCGAACTGGGCATCGGCTTCGTGCCCTTCAGCCCGCTGGGCAAGGGTTTCCTCACCGGCGCCATCGACGAGAGCACGCAGTTCTCGGCCAGCGATTTCCGCAATGTCGTGCCGCGCTTCTCCGAGGAGAACCGCAAGGCCAATGCCGGGCTGATCGACGTGCTCGGCCGCCTCGCCGAGAGCAAGGGCGCGACCCGCGCGCAGATCGCCATCGCCTGGCTGCTGGCCCAGCAGCCCTGGATTGTGCCGATCCCCGGCACCACCAAGCTGCATCGCCTGGAAGAAAACCTCGGCGCGGCCTCGCTGGTGCTGGACGCCACCGACCTCGCCGCCATCGAAGCGGCGCTGCGCGAGATCAAGATCGTCGGCGAACGCTACCCGGCGCATCTGCAGCAACGCGTCGGACGCTGAGGGAAAGCCCGGCGCCCATCGGCGCCGGGCGCTTGCCATCAACCCTCGAAAGTCACCGGGCGCAGTGGCGCAGTATTGACCTTGAGTTCGAAGACGTCCGGCCGCGCGTAGTGGCCGACCACGTCGAAGTCGAGGTTGCCCTGCTCCAGCAGGCCCATGTCGAGGTCGGCGTAAAGCTCGGTCTCGCAATCGAACACCGGCCCGGCCAGCACCTCGCCCAGCGGGCTGACGATCATGCTGCCGCCGCGCATGACGTAGTCGTCTTCCTGATGCGCCAGGCCGAAAGCCTCGCGGTGCTGCTGCGGGTACTCGCCAAGGCGGATCGCCTGGCAGGCCGAGAGCACGAACACCCGGCCTTCCAGCGCGATGTGCTGCATCGACGCAGCCCAGGTCGGGCGATCATCCGCCGTCGGCGCACAGTACAGCTGCACACCCTGCGCATACATGGCCTGGCGCAGCGCCGGCATGTAGTTCTCCCAGCAGATCACACTGCCCAGCACGCCGAAGTCGGTCTGCACCGGCTCGATGGTCGAGCCGTCGCCGAAACCCCAGATCAAGCGCTCCTGCCCGGTGGGCATCAGCTTGCGGTGATAGCCGGCGATGCCCCGGCCGGGCGCCAGGGTCACGGCGGTGCAGTAGAGGGTGCGGCCGTGGCGCTCGATAATGCCGACCACCGTCGTCACGCCCGTCTGCTCGACGCTTTCGGCCAGCGCGGCCAGCTCCGGGCCGTCCAGCGCCACGGCGCCCTCGACGTAGCGCTGGTAGAGCTCGCGCCCGGCGGCACTGCGGTTGCCCACCACGCTGCCAAAGGCTGCGCCCTTGGGGTAGCCGCCGATGTAAGCCTCGGGGAATACCGCCAGTTTCGCGCCCTGCTCCGCCACCCGGCGCAGGATGCCGGCGGCCTTCTCGACGCTGGCCATGGGCTCGTAGGGAACGGAGGCGGCCTGGATGATTGCTACACGGGTCATGGGGACTCCTGTCTGGGGCTGACTATCTGAAAATTTTTTGGGGCCTAGAAGCGGCTGATGTCGTTGTCGCGGGTTTCCGGCAGGGTCTTCCACAGCACCACCAGGCAAACCAGGGAGACCGCCGCCAGATAAGCCGCCGGCAGGTTCGCGTCGCCGGTCTGGCGGATCAGCGCGGCAGCGATGAAGGGACCGGGGCCGGCGAGGATCGCCAGGGCCAGGTTGTGGCCCAGGGCCGCGCCGGTGGAGCGGATCGACGCCGGGAAGACCTCCACCAGCAGCACCACGTCCATCACAGCGGTGATCGCCACCAGCACGCCCATCACCGTGAGCCCGGCGAGGATCGCCAGCGGGTTGCCGGTGTTGAGCAACAGGAAGATCGGGTAGGCCAGCACCGTCAGCGCAGCGGCCGCGCCCAGCAAGAGTCTGCGCCGGCCGATGGCGTCGCTCAGGCGGCCGATCAGCGGGTTGACGATCACGTAGACCACCAGCGCGATGCTGCACAGCCACAGAGCGCTGCTGCGCGGCAGGCCGACGGTGCTGACCAGATGGTTGTTGGCGTAAGTGATGAAGTAGTACAGCGACACACCGAACAGCGCGGAGAAGGCGAAGGTAGTGATGAACGCCCGGCGGCGCACGGCCTTGCTCGGCGCCTGGGCCTTGAGCGCATCACGCTGGCGCACCATTTCCTCGTAGACCGGCGTATCCCCCAGCTTGCGGCGGATGAACACAGCAATGCCGGTCATCACGATCGACGCCACGAACGGCAGGCGCCAACCCCAGGCCGCCAGCTGCGCATCATCCAGCGCCGAGGAAATGCTCGCAGCGGTGAAGGTGCCGAACAGGAAGGCCAGCCCGGCGGTGCCGGTGATCACGCTGGCGGCGGTGGCGCGGCGGTTCGACGGCGCGCTTTCGACGATGTAGATGCCGGCGCTGGACCACTCGCCGCCGACCATCATGCCCTGGATGAAGCGCATGGCGATCAGCAGGATCGGCGCAGCGATGCCGATTGCCTCATAGGAGGGCAACAGACCGATCATGGTGGTGCACACGCCCATGCCGAACACCGTGATGATCAGCACCGCGCGGCGGCCGAAACGGTCGCCGATGGGACCGAGGATCAGCGCGCCGAACGGCCGCGAAAGGAAGCCCACGGCGAACACCGCCAGCGACGAGAGCAGCGAGACTCCCGGCGCGCTGGAGGGGAAGAACAGCATGCCGATCACCGCGGCGAAGTAGCCGTAGATGGCGAAGTCGAACCACTCCATGAAGTTGCCGATGCCGACCGCGATGGCCCGCTTGCGGATATCCGACTGCCCGCCCCTGGTACGGATGCTGCTTGCACCCACGCTTTGCGAAATCGCGTCCACAGGATTCTCCATCCCTTGTTATGGTTGTGTGGACGCCAGACTAGGAATCCCCGCGGGCGCAGGGCAAACGATTAGGAAATATGAGCCGGATTAACGTACGTAATATCTCGCGGATCGACCTCAACCTTCTGCTCACCTTCCACTGCCTGATGACCGAGCGCAGCGCTACCCGCGCCTCGGCCGTGCTGCACGTGACCCAGGGCGCGGTGAGCGCGGCGCTTCGCCGGCTGCGCGAGCATTTCGCTGACGAACTGTTCATCCGCACCGCCTCGGGCATGCAGCCCACGCGCAAGGCGATGGAGCTGGCGCCGAAGATCGCCGAGGCGCTGACCTCGATCTCCGGCGTGCTGGGCAGCGAGCCGGAATTCTCCGCCCACGAGTCCAGCTATGTGTTCAACATCGGGCTGTCCGACGACATCGAGGCCTGCCTCGCGCCACGTATCGTCAACGCTGCGGCGGCCGAAGGCCTGGGCGTGAGCTTCGCCTTCCACCAGAGCAACAGCTCGCTGTGGAAACAGTCCCTGCAGGACCCGGACATGGACCTGGTGATCTGCAGCGAGCCGAAGGATTTCGGCACCAGCTACTCGTCCCAGGTGCTGTTCTCCTCGTCCTACTCCTGCCTGTACCGCCCGCGCGGCCGTGCGGCGGACCAGCCCATCGGCCTGGAGGAATACTTCGCGGCGAACCATGTGCGGGTGTCCTACGACGGCCGGCGCGGCTTCATCGACGACATGTTCGAGGCCGCCGGTTATGCGCGCCGGGTCACCGCCTCCTTCACCCACTTCAGTGGCGCGCTGACGACGCTGATGAGCAGCGAAGTGATCGCCACCATCCCGACCTTCGCCGCCGAGAGCTACGCGGCGATGACCGACCTGACCGTCAGCCCGGTGCCCTTCCCGGTGCCGTCCTTCCGCTGCTTCATGCTCTGGGACATCGCCCGGCACAACAAACCGCACCACGACTGGCTGCGCCAGTTCATCGGCGAGCTGGGGCAGAAGCTGGGTTGAGGCGCTCTGCGCCGTGCCCGATGGAAAACCACCTCCCCGCCTGACGCCGATCCCGCTTTTGCAGGATGGGTGGAGCGCAGCGATACCCATGCTGGCCGTGCGTGTGCGTTGATGGGTATCGCTGCGCTCCACGCCATCCTACGTAGTGTCTCGGCCGGCTTAACGCGCCAGCGTTATGCGCCGTGACGTAACCGGCGGATAACCCGTGCCGGGTTATGCGCCCTACGTCAGACACCGGATTCAACCTGTAGGAGCGGGCCATGCCCGCGATCGCGCGCATGGCGCGCTCCTACAAGGTGTGCAACGGCACCGGGCGGAATAACGGCTCGCTGGCCAGCACCTTGATGCCGGCTGGCGAGCTTTCCAGCAGGCGGCGTTCGCTGTCGGCGACCTGCAGCTCCAGGTCGAAATCCTGCCCGCCCAGGCTCTCGGCGATGGCGCGCACGGCGTCGCGAGCCCAGGGCAGATCGGAATCGAAATGGCCGAGCAACTGGCCGTGGCGCTGGATAATCAGGCGGTACTTGTGCATGGCGAACTCTCGCGAAATCGAAAGGAAACTTACTTGGTATCGGATCGAAACATTGACAGAGCCTACCGTCCTGATGGATTTTGTCCAGGTAGTTTTTGGTCGATACCATTTCCAAGCCCGAGAATCCCGACATGAGCCTGCCCGCCGTTTCCCTCGATGCCCTCCTCACCGGCCAAGCCGCGCCCTTCACCCGGCCCGGCTCGCGCAGCGCCATCGCCAAGCAACCGCGCCAGGCCACTCTGGCGGTGACCACGCTGGGGCTGGAGAGCGACGAGCAAGGCGACCTGCGCGTTCACGGCGGCATCGAAAAAGCCATCCATCACTACCCCCGCGAGCACTATGCGGCCTGGGCCGCCGAGCTGGGCGAGCACCCGTTGCTGGGCCAGCCCGGAGCGTTCGGCGAGAACTTCAGCACCACCGGCTGGACCGAAGCGGACCTCTGCCTGGGCGACCGCATCCGTGCCGGCACGGCATTGCTGGAAGTGTCCCAGGGGCGCATGCCCTGCTGGAAGCTCAACGACCGTTTCGACGTGGCGCAGATGGCCCTGCGCGTGCAGGAATCCGGGCGCACCGGCTGGTACTACCGGGTGCTGGAGGAAGGCTCGGTGGCCGCCGGGGCATCACTCGAACTGATCGAGCGGCCCTATGCCGAATGGTCGCTGCAACGGCTCTCCACCGTGCTGTTCGACAAGCGGGTGGACGCCGACGTGCTGCGCGGATGCCTGGAACTGCCGCTGCCGCCGAACTGGCGCCGCACCCTGTCGCGGCGCCTGGAGAACGGCGCAGTGGAAGACTGGAGCCCGCGCCTGGAAGGCAGCCCGAAGGCCTGACTCAGGACTCCACCGCGCGTGCCGGAACCTCTGCCGGCGCACGGTGCAGGCCGATGGCCCAGAGCACGCCGACGGTCAGCAGGACGATCGCCAGTGCTTCCACCGGGCCCGGCAGCCGCTGCTCGTTGATGTAGGCGTAGGCGCAGGCGAACAGCGTTTCGAAGACGATCAGCTGGCCGCCGAGGCTCATCGGCAGGCGGCGCGTCGCGGCGTTCCACAGACTATTGGCGACCCACGAGCCGAAGATGGCGAGGAACAGCGAGACCCAGAGGAACACCATCCAGCGCTCCGAGGAAATGCCGGTCGGCACCGCCTGCGGCGCAATCAGTACACCGACGCCCGCCATCACCACGGCCATGACGCCGGTGACCACGCCGGTCAGCGTCGACCATTCGTGGCTGGTGAAGTGGCTGGCCTTCAGGTAGCGCGCGTTAGCCGTGGCGAACCAGGACCAGCAGACCACCGCCGAGAAGCCGCAGACGATACCGAGGATGCGCTCACCCGGCGTGCTGCCGTTGGCCATCAGCGCCGAGGGATCGAGGTTGATGCAGAGGATGCCCAGCGCCACCAGCGCCAGCGGCATCTTCATCCGTGACAGCGGCAGCGAGTCCTGCTCGGAACGGCTGCGATAGCTGATTGCCAGCGGCATGATGCCGTTGATCAGGGAGGCCGCCGCCACCCCGGCGAACTGCACCGCCGCCGACAGCAGCGCGAAGTACAGGAGGTTGCCGGCCAGGGACAGGCGAATCAGCATCGACAGGTCCTCGCGGCTGACCCGGCGCAGCAGGCCGAGGGCCACGGGCAAGGCGATCAGCAGCGAGATGGCGCCATACAGCGCGAAACGCACGGAACTGATCAGCAGCGGGTTGAATTCCGGCACCAGCGACGGCGCGAGGATCACCCCGCCCCAGATTGCCCCTGCCATGCCTGCGTAGACCACCCCGCGTTTCATTTCCAACAACCTCGATACTTCAGTGAGTGCCCATAAAGAGCCGTCACGGTAGCGGTTGTGGTAGGTTCTGACCAAGGATAAATCCGCACCGAGACATTCCCACAAGGAATGCCTCAAGCCTTTCACCGGAGAGCCGTCATCAGCCGTTACCTGCGCACCCTGCCCCCCCTGGAAACCCTCATCACCTTCGAGGCCGTGGGCCGCTATGGCAGCTTCACTCAGGCCGCCACCGAGCTGTTCCTCACCCAGAGCGCGGTGAGCAAGCAGATGCGCGCGCTGGAAGACAGCCTCAAGGTGCCGCTGTTCGAGCGCAAACCGCGCGGCGTGACCCTCACCGCCGCCGGCGCGGAACTGCTGACCACCGTGGACATGCTGCTCGATCGCCTGCAACACAGCGTGCGGCGCATCCGCAACGTGCATCAGAGCAACGCCGTGTCGGTGCTGGCGACCCATGCGCTGGCGCAGTTCTGGCTGTTCCCCAAGCTGATCGAGTTCAACAAGGCCCACCCCGGCATCGCCGTGCATGTCCACGCGATCAACGAGATCGATGAAGCCAGCCTGGTGGATTTCGACCTGGGCATCCTCTACGGCGCCGGCGACTGGACCACGCTGAACAGCCGCTTCGTGCTGCCGGAGGTGGTCTACCCGGTCGCCCGGCCGGACTTCGACGCCTCGCGCATCACCACCCTCGACCAGCTCGCCGCCGCGCCGCTGGTGCAGCTGGATACCTCAGCCTGGAGCTGCCTGGACTGGCACGACTGGTTCGGTCACTTCGGCAAGGATTACCAGCCGGCGGAGAGCGACCCGGTGTTCAACCAGCTCACCCTCGCCTACCGCGCCGTGCAGCAGGGCATGGGCATCGGCCTGGCCTGGGGCTTCATGGCCGACGAAGCGGTGGCCAACGGCGAGATGCAGCGGGTGACGGACCTGGCCATGGTCACCGAGCGCGGCGAGTACCTGGTGTCCCTGCGCCACCGCCAGCTGTCACCGGCGGCGCAGTTGTTCCATGACTGGTTGCTGGCGTCACTGGGGCTGGACGAAACGCCCACGTAACCGCTCGATCACCTGCTCGATCGACGGCCCCTGCACGGCGGGCGGCACCGGCGCTTCGCCGAATTCACGCCAGACGAACAGGGTCAGTTCGGCGCCGTCGGTCTGGGTGGAGGCATCCTCGATATGGGCGAACTGACTTAATGAGCGATAGCGCTCATCGGCCCAGAAGGCTTCCTCGACCCAGGCGTATACCGGGATGAAATGGAAGTGGATGGGGAAGCCCGGCGAATGGCCGAAACGGCCGATATACAGCCATCTGGGTTGCAGTGTTGCTTCGAGGATGCGCTGGACCTTCGCCATCAGCACGCCCATTTCCGCCAGCGCGGCTTCCGGCAAGTCGGCCAGAGAATCCACCGGCTGCTTCGAACCGAGCATCAGGTAGCCCGGCAAGGCGGACGCCAGATGGTGGTTGAGCAGCCAGTGCTCGGTCTGGTGGATGACGTGGGTGGCAGGAATCTGCATCGACTGGCGTCCGGCACAAAACGGGACGCCAGCCTAGCAGAGGTCCGTATCAAGCGAGTGCAACCCAGCCACGGAAGGCAAAGCCGACGTAGAAGGCCTCGATGCGGCTGAAGCCGGCTTCCCAGAGCAGCGCTTCGTCCTGCTCGGGGGTGAGGATGTTCAGGTGCGCATCCACGGCGCTGCGAGCCTGCTGCGCGCTGGCGGGTTCCATCCCCGCGCTGACGGCGAACTCGGCATAGCGCGACAGCCAGCGCGCCCGCTCGCCAGCGCCTTGCGGCGCGCAGAGATGGGCCATGACGAAGGCAGCGCCGGGCCTCAACCGGGCGTGGATCTCGCGCAGCACGCGCAGGCGTTCCGCCTCGGGCAGGAAATGCAGGGTCAGCAGGCAGGCACCGCCGTCGAACGGGCCCGGCGGAGCGTCGTCGATGTAGCCCTGCAGCAGGTCAGCGCGCCCAGCGTTCGGCCCGAGCATCTGCGCGGCCACCGCGAGCATCTCGGCGGAGGGGTCAACGCCGGTGAAGCGCCAGGCCGGCTGAGCTTCGGCGAAGGCGCGCAGCTCCATGCCGCCGCCCGCGCCGAGTACCAGCAGGTGGCCGTCGTGCGGCGCCTGCTCGGCCAGCAGGATGGCGGCCATGCGGTGCAGGTCGAACAGGCCGGGGACGAAGCGTGGCGGGTTTTCCGCGTAGCGCGCGGCGGCGTCGGGATCGTGGAACGGGGCCATCAGTTCGGAGGGGGTCATGCAGAGTCCTTTCTGGTCACTCGCTGGCTAATAGCTTCTTCAGCTCCCGCTCGCTCACGGCCTTGGCCATGGCGGTGAGGAACACCTTGAACAGCAGCCCGCAGAACATCGCCGTCAGGGCGATGGTGAAGAAGGTCGCCACCAGCCAGTCGACCGGCGCCCAGCCACTGGCGATCACTACCGGACGGTAGACCAGGGTGCCGGCGATCACCACCCAATGGCTGAAGCAGTAGAAGCACTGGAACAGGTGGCCGACCTGCGGGTGGACCTTCCAGGCCAGTGCGCGCAGGGGGGCGAAGAGTTCGGTCTGGGTGACGGTCATGGACAGCGCGGAGGCGGCGATGGCCAGGGCAAGGCAGGTCCACAGCGCGCCGGCCAGCGGCGAGTTCAAGAGATCGATCATGGGAGGTTCCTGGTGGGCTTGGTATCTTACGTTACTTTTAAAGTAACTTGATTGAGCACGCAGGGTCAATGCCGGTCATCGACCGGCATTTCAGCCAGGAATCATCAGTGGCCTTTCGGGTAAAGCGCCGTGAAGCGTTCGGCGAGATCGGCCAGGGACACGGCGCCCAGGCGTTCAAGGAGGATGGCGGTGGCCTGCTCCATGGCGTCCTGCAGCGCGTCGTTGACCACCTTTTCCACCAGGCAGTCCGGATGCACGTTATCGAAGCCCATGGCGAACAGGCGCTCGCTGCCCACCGCTCGGTAGACATCCAGCAGCGTCACCTGCGCCAGGTCGCAGTCCAGCGTCCAGCCGCCGCCGTGGCCCTTCTCCGAGCGCACGTAGCCGGCCTCGCGCAGGCCACCCATGGTCCGCCGCACCACGGCCGGGTTGGTACCGAGCATCTGGGCGATGCGCTCGGAGGTCACGGGCTGGTCGTCGCGGGCCATGTGCAGCAGCACATGGAGCATGCGCGAGAGGCGGCTGTCGGTTCGCACGGTGGGGTCTCGAAGGTGAAGGCGACTGCATCATCGCACCCCGCCGCAGCGCGGTTCAAACCCGTCTGCCAC
The DNA here is from genome assembly GCF_014851985.1 of Pseudomonas sp. PDM17. Classification (NCBI taxonomy): domain Bacteria; kingdom Pseudomonadati; phylum Pseudomonadota; class Gammaproteobacteria; order Pseudomonadales; family Pseudomonadaceae; genus Pseudomonas; species Pseudomonas sp. PDM17. The sequence goes on along the minus strand of NZ_JACVAT010000002.1, from coordinate 647,076 downwards.
TGGCATTGCCATGGGAATGGGCGACAATGGCGTTCACGCGCCCTCTTCCGTCTCCTCGCGAGCCATCGACCATGAACGATCTTTCCATCCAGCTGGTGCAGACCGGCCCTGAACACCAGGACCTGATCCGCAACCTCTATCAGTACTACGCCTACGAGTCGTCGGACTGGGAGGACGAGGACGTGGAGGTCGATGGGCGCTTCTACATCCACGAGGAGCACCTGGCGCGCTACTGGAGCGAGCCGGAGTGGAGCGCCAACCTGATCCTCGCCGACGGCTTCATCGCCGGCTTCCTGCTGGTGGAAGGCAGCGAGCTGCCGGGCATCGACGCGCTGGAGCTATCGGACCTGTTCGTGCTGAAGAAATACCGTCGCTCGGGGATAGGCCGCGCACTGGCCAACCAGGTGCTGCTGGGCAATCCCGGCCCCTGGCTGGTGCGTTTCTATTCCCAGGACGAAGTGGCGGCGGCCTTCTGGAAAGCCGTGTTCGCCGACCTGCCGCGCCCGGTGCAGAGCATCGAGCCGGGGGACGACCCGCAGCTGGTGAGCTACCTGATCAGCCCGGCGACGCACTGAGCGCGCTGTACGCCAGGATCAGTCTTCTGTCATTTCCGATCATTGAGCGACCTGCCGGAGCGGCCGTATCGTCCTGAGTGAACAACAAGAACTCTCAGGAGGTATTCCCGTGACCGCACTGAACCTGCATCCCCAGGCCGCCGCTTCGCTGGCCAGCTGGCACCAGATGGTGGCTGCCAAGAACCTGTCCAACCTGCCGCAGCTGCTGGCGCCCAACGCGGTGTTCCGCTCGCCCATGGCGCACTCGCCCTACCCCGGCGCGCCGGTGGTCTCAACCATTCTCAATACCGTGCTGCAGGTGTTCGAGAACTTCACCTATCACCGCGAGCTGGCCACCGGCGACGGCCTGAACGTGGTGCTGGAGTTCAGCGCCACGGTGAACGGCAAGGACCTCAAGGGTATCGACATGGTGCGCTTCGACGAGGACGGCAAGATCGTCGAGTTCGAGGTGATGGTCCGCCCGCTCAGCGGCCTGCAGGCCCTCGGCGAGGAAATGGGCCGCCGCCTGGCGCCCTACCTGGCGGCCGCCAAGGCGCAGACCGCCAAGAGCTGATTGCCCGCCACGGGGATTTCTGCTGGGATGAGCCATCACCCGCTTCAAGGAAATCCCCATGGCCTCCTACGAGGAACTCTTCTCCATCGGTGAGGGCTTCGACGCCTTCGTCGCCCACGGCCTGCTCGGCGAGATTGCCGGGGTGCGCAAGGTCCAGCAGCAGTTGGCTGAACCCGGCAACATCAGCGCCGACACCCTGCGCCGCATCCAGGCCGTGGAAGGTCGCTACCGCCTGCTGATCGCCGGTGAGATGTGGTGCCCGGACTGCCAGATCAACGTCACCGTGATGGATCATCTGCAGCGCCTGCAACCGCGCGTGGAGCTGGCGGTGATCACCAAGGGGCGTGCCGAGGACGACCTGCGTGAACGCATGGAACTGGACCGTATCCTGATCCCGGTGGTGCTGGTGCTCGATGGCGACTTCCAGCCGGTGGGCCGTTTCATCGAACGACCGCTGGAAGTGGTGGCAGGTGGTGATGCGCTCAAGCCTGCGTACCGTGCAGGCGAGTACCTGGAAAGCACGCTGACGGACCTGCTGGAGCTGTTCGAGAAGGCAGAAGGCCGGGCGTAAGCGCGCCTTGCCGGCGCATTCACGGGCATGGCTTGGTCCTACAGGTCCGTCATCTGCAGGGGCGTAGGGCGCATAACCTGGTACAGGTTATCCGCCGACACTTCGCGGCGGATAACGCTGGCGCGTTATGCGCCCCACAGGCGTCGGCCCCACAACTTCGGCACCCTGGACACTCGATCGTAGGATGGGTGGAGCCTGCGATACCCATCAACGGAGTTGCCGGTAGATCGATGGGTATCGCTTCGCTCCACACCATCCTACGGACGCAACGAAGGCCAGCGGCCCGGCCGTGAAGGCGAAGCCATGAAAAAGCCCCGCAATGCGGGGCTTTTCCGTTCAGGCCAGGCGGATCACATCGAGTACTTCACCGTGAACATCAGGTTGCGCGGCTCGCCGTAGTTCAGGTTGCCGAAGCTGATGCCGCTGTAATAGTACTTGTCGAAGATGTTGTTGAAGTTCAGCCGGGTGTCGATGTTCTCGTTGACCTTGTAGCCGAGCATGGCGTTGGTCACCGTGTAGCCGCCCTGCTGGAAGCCGGTGGTGGTGTCCTCGGTCTGGCTCTGGGTTACCAGGTTGCCGCCCACGCGCCATTGGTGCAGCTCGCCGGGCAGGGTGTAGCTGGTGGCGAGCTTGAACAGGTGGCGCGGCTTGCTCGGGTCGAACGGCTTGCCGACGTTGTCCTCGTTGCTGTCGTGCTTGTACTTGGCGTCGACGTAGGTGTAGCCCGCCATCGCCTGCCAGTTCTCGGTCAGCGCGCCGCTGACTTCCATGTCCACGCCCTGGCTGCGCACCTTGCCCGAAGCGCGCGAGCAGTAGATCGAGGTCGGCGAGCTGGGGCACGGCGAGGGACCGCTGGTGTCGTCGGTGGCGCGGTTTTCCTGGTCGATCTGGAACAGCGCGATCTGGGTGTTCAGCGTGCCGCCGAAGTGCTCGCCCTTCAGGCCGATCTCGTAGTTCTTGCCGGTGATCGGGTCGAGCAGGCTGCCGCTGGAATCGAAGTTGCTCTGCGGCTTGAAGATGTCGGTGTAGCTGGCGTAGACCGAATAGACGTCGTTCAGGTCGTAGACCACGCCGGCGTAACGGGTGACGTTGCGGGTGACCTTCTGGGTGCCGGTATCGTTGTGCGGGTCGGCCTCGTACCAGTCCAGGCGGCCGCCGAGGATGACCTTGAGCGGGTCGGCGACGTTCAGGCGGGTGGTGACGTAGGCACCCTTCTGCTCCTGGTCGAGCTTCATGTTCCAGAGGCTCATGTCGATGTTCGGCTTCTGCACCGAGCTGGGGTCCCACTTGGTCGGGTCGAACGGGGTTACCGGCGAGCCATCGTTGTAGGTCAGGTCGCCCCAGCCGCCGTGGCCGTCGAAGCGCTCTTCGCGGTAGCTGCCGCCGAACACCAGCTCGTGCTCGCGGCCAAAGGCCTGGAACGGGCCGTTGGCGAAGGCGTCGTAGCTCTGGTGGTCATCGGTGTAGGCGTACTGGCCCGGCCCCTGAATCATGGTCGGACAGCCTTCAGTGTAGTAGCAGCTGTTGTACAGGCCGAGCATGTCGATGCGCGCCCACAGCTTGTCGGCGGCGACCTTCATCTGCCAGCCGTTGTCGAAGCGGTGCACCACGTCGCCGAACAGGTGGGTGGTGGTGGTATCCCAGTAGGACCAGTCGGCGCCGTAGTAGTCGGAGCGCTTGAGGTCCAGGTGACGACCACCCAGCGGTGCCGGCAGGCCTACCCAGTTGTCGTTCTTGTTGTCGTTCTGGTAGGACGCCCCCAGGGTCAGGGTGGTGTCCGGGTTCAGGTCGGCCTCGGTGATGCCGTAAAGCACACCGCGCTCGCCGCTGACCACGTCCTGGAAACTGTCGCGGGTCTCGTAGGCAGCCACCGCGCGGCCGCGCAGGGTGCCTTCGCTGTTCAGCGGGCCGGACACGTCGACTTGGCTGCGGTAGCGGTCCCAGGTGCCGGCGCTGCCTTCCAGGCTCATGTGGAAGTCCTGGGTCGGGCGCTTGCGCACCATGTTGACGGCGGCGGCCGGGTTGCCCGCACCCTGCATCAGGCCGGTGGCGCCGCGCACCACTTCGACGCGGTCGAACATCGCCAGATCCGCGGCGGAAATCACGTCCTGGGTGTAGGTGGAAATGCTGGTGGCGAGGCCGTCGTACATGATGTTGTCGACATCGAAGCCACGCGCGGCGTAGCTCACGCGCGCCGGGCCATACTGCTGGACGGTCATGCCGGTGACGCCGCGGATCGCGTCGTCGAGGTCCTGCATGTTCTGGTCTTCCATCTGCTGCCGGGTGACCACGCTCACCGACTGCGGCGTCTCGCGGACGGTCATGTTCAGCTTGGTGGAAGTCTGCATCACGCCGGTGGTGTAGGAGCCGGTGCCTTCGGTGGTGCCCGGCGCCACAGGGGCGGCGCCGACGACTTCGGTGGCGCCCAGGTCGACACTGTCGTTGCCCGCGGCGCCATTGCGCACACTGCCACTGACCTGCGCGCTGTTGCCGTTGACCGTGCCCTGCAGGCCGCTGTCCGCCAGCAGACGATCGAGTGCCTCGCCCGGCTCCATGTTGCCCTTGAGTGCCGGCGCGCCAACCCTGGCGATCTGGGCACGGTCAAAGGAAATCCGCATTCCGGTTGCGGACTGCAATTGCTCCAGGGAAGCGGCCAGGGGCTGCTTGGGCAGGTCGATGGCCACGGGGGCGGCGACCGCGGAGAGAGCAAGGGTGGAGAGACTGAGCAGGAGCGCGCCCGAGGCTACGTCTTTCATCTGCTGGAGGATCCTTCGGTGCGAGGTTTGCGCTCTGTTGGCGCAATGACTCGGTTGGCGAATGCCGGCTGGTGGACGCCGACGGGGAGCCAAAGTGTATGCAGATGTAAATTCTTTGTAAATGCGAATACTTCGTATCTTATTTCTCGAAAAACCACCCATGGCTGCCGGAGTGACGCAACCAACCTGTTGGAGCGGGCCATGCGCGCGACCGCGGGCGTGCCCCGCTCCTACAGGGATGCACCGTCATTACGCGCCTCGAGCATGAACTCGATGAAGGCCCGCACACGCGACGGCACATGGCGCGCGTAGGGGTAGATGAGGAGGAATGGCCGTGTGGTCTGGCCGTAGTCCTTCAGCACTTCCACCAACTGGCCCTGCTCCAGTTCTTCCTGCACGGTGAAGCGGTAAGCCTGCATCAACCCGCCGCCGCACTTGGCCAGGGTCGCCGTGGCCAGGTAATCCTCCAGCACCGTGAGGCTACCGGTCGTCTCGATCTCCACCGGCTTGCCGTGGACCCGGAAGGACCAGGGCACACGCCGCCCACTGCTGGGCAGCTCGAACTGGATGCACTCGTGCGCGGCGAGATCTTCCGGCGTCTGCGGCGTACCGGCACGCGCCAGGTACGCGGGCGTGGCGACCACCACGTTCTCCGCCTCCTCCAGGCGCCGCGCCACCAGGCTGGAGTCCGCCGGGTCGCGGCCACGGATGGCCAGGTCGTATCCCTCGTTGGCGAAGTCGATATTGCGGTTGCTGACATGCACCTCGACCTGCACCTGCGGGTAGCGCCGGCGGAACTCCGGCAACCGCGGGAACAGCCGGTAATGCGCGTAGGGCGTGGGCACGCTGATGCGCAGGCGCCCCGAGGCGATGCTCTGGCCGCCACTGACCGCGCGCTCGGCATCCACCAGTTGGGTCAGCGCCTGCCGGCATCGCTCGAAGTAGATGCGGCCGTCATCGGTCAGGCGCATCTGCCGCGTGGTGCGGACGAACAGGCGCACACCCAGGCGCTCCTCCAGCCGCGCCACCGAACGACTCACCGCCGCGGGCGTGATACCTGCCTCGTTGGCGGCGGCGGTGAAGCTGCCGGTCTCCGCAGCCAGGCAGAACAGCTCGATGCTGCCCAGTTGCAGATCGTCGAAATGGCGGGTCATGGCGCGACTCTATTGATTACATGAGGTATCAATTCAAATGCCGTCAACCTCATTTTTCAAGTCGCGATTGCAGCCTAGATTGGCCTCCAAGACGCGGGCACCCCGCCCCGCCCCACTCTCGGAGAGATCACCATGAGCAAGACCGTCATCGTCACCGGCGCCTCCAGCGGCCTCGGCTTCGCCATCGCCCGCGCCTACCTGGAACGCGGCTACAACGTGGTCGGCAACGCCCGCACCCAGTCCCGCCTCGAGGAAGCCGCCGCCAGACTGGGCAACCCGCACAACTTCCTCGCCGTGGCCGGCGACATCGCCCGGCCGGACACCGCCCGGCGCCTGTTCGCCCAGGCCATCGAAGCCTTCGGCCAGGTGGACATCCTGATCAACAACGCCGGCATCTTCATCGCCAAGCCGGTAGGCGATTACACCGAGGAAGAACTCGAGGCCATCGTCGACACCAACCTCAAGGGCTTCTTCTACCCGTCGCAAGCCGCCGCCAAGCACATGGCCGCCAGGGGTTCGGGGCACATCGTGAGCATTACCGCATCCATCGCCATGCAACCCAACGTGAAGGTGCCGGCGCTGCTGCCGGTGCTGATCAAGGGCGGGCTGAACAGCGCGGTGCGCGGTCTGGCCCTGGAGCTGGCGGCGTCCCACGTGCGGGTCAACGCGGTGGCGCCGGGGATCATCGAAACCCCGCTGCATCCCGATGACGAAGGCACCCGCGCCTTCCTGCGCGGCCTCGCGCCCAGTGGCGAGATCGGCAGCCCGCAGGATATCGTCGACGCGGTGCTCTACCTGACCGACTCGACCTTCGTCAGCGGAACCATCCTCAACGTCGACGGTGGCTCCACCACCGGCGTCTGGTAAGCCACTTCACAACAACGGAGAACCGCCATGCCCTACGTAAACATCCAGGTCACCGACGAAGGCGTGACCGCCGACGAGCGCCGCCAGCTCATCGAAGGTGTCACCGAACTGCTGGAACGGGTCCTGCGCAAACCGCCCGCGAGCACCTTCGTGGTGATCCAGGAAATCCCCACCGACAGCTGGGGCGTAGGTGGTGAAACGGTCAAGGCTCTGCGCGCCAGGGAAAAGCCCGGGGCCTGACGCAGCGGGCACGCCGGGGCCCCACGAGGGCCACCGGCGCTTGCCATGCACCAAGCTGGTGCTGATAGGATCGGGAGCCTACCTGCTCCCACTGTCAGCTGAGGCAAGGAATGCTCGCCGCGCTCAAGCGTTATCCGCTACAGGTCAACCTGCTGCTCAGCGGCACCTTTCTGCTCACCCTGGGCCGGGCCATCACCCTGCCCTACCTGGTGATCTACCTCTCGACCCAGTTCAACCTGCCCGTCAGCCGCATCGGCCTGATCATGGGCGGCGCGCTGTTCGGCGGCTCGCTGCTCAGCCTCTACGGTGGCTTCCTGATCGACCGCCTGCCCGGCTTCCGCCTGATCCTCGGCTTCGGCACGTGCTTCGTCGCCGCCTTTGCCGGCATGCTGCTGACCACCCAGCTGTGGCTGTTCTTCCTGTTCCTGCTGGGTTTCAACTTCGCCTATTCGGTCACCGACGTGGTGGTGAAGACCATCTTCGGCCGCCTGCTGCCGGCCGCCGAGCAGGGCCGTGCGTTTTCCATCCGCTACACCCTGATCAACCTCGCCTACGCCATCGGCCCCTTCATCGGCGCCGCCCTGGCGCACTGGAGCCAGCACCTGCCTTTCGTGCTCTCGGCGAGCCTCGGCGCGCTGTTCCTGCTGGCCTTCGCGCGCTACGGCGACCGTGGCATGCGCCCGGCCGAAGGCGTGGCACCGCCCTCGTTCATCGCGGTGATGGGGGTGCTGACCAGGGACCACCGGCTGATGTACTTCACCATCGGCGGCGTGCTCACCGCCGTGGTATTCGGCCAGTTCTCCGCCTACCTCTCGCAATACCTGGTGGCCACCGGCACGGCGGAATACGCCTACCAGGTGATCCAGACGCTGCTGGGGGTCAACGCGGTGACGGTGATCGCGCTGCAGTACCTGCTGGGCAAGCGCATCGGCAACGAGCACCTGCAGCGCTGGCTGATCGTTGGCCTGGGCCTGTTCGTGCTCGGCATCGTCGGCTTCGGCCTGTCCCACAGCCTCGTGCACTGGGGGCTGGCGATGGTGGTGTTCACCCTGGGCGAGATCATCGTGATCCCCGCCGAGTACATGTTCATCGACCGCATCGCGCCGCCCCACCTGCGCGGCGTGTACTACGGCACGCAGAACCTGGCCAACCTCGGCGGCGCCTTCGGGCCGATCCTGGTCGGATTCTTCCTCGCGCTGTTCGCACCGCACTGGGTGTTCGTCATGCTCGGCGCCTTCATCGTCGGCGGCGGGGTGTTCTATGTGCTGGGATCCAGGCTGAGCCAGCGCATCGCCCGCGAGGCTTGACCTCAAGTCCGCTTGAACCGGGATGCTGGTTCCATCGACCCACTCGAAGGAACCTGCCATGCCACTCTCTGTCCTCATCCCTGCCATCGCCACCGGTATCGGCGCGACCCTGCTGATGGACGGCTGGACCGTCCTGCGCCGGCATCTGCTTGGCGTGCCTTCGCTTGACTATGCCCTGGTCGGCCGCTGGGTAGGCCACATGCCGCGCGGGCGGTTCCGCCACGTCGCCATCGGCAAGGCCGCGCCAGTGGCCGGCGAACGCCCGCTGGGCTGGGCGATCCACTACCTCACCGGGATCGTCTTCGCCCTTACCCTGGTCGCGCTGGCCGGCAGCGACTGGCTGTGCCGGCCGACCCTGCTGCCGGCGCTGCTCTTCGGCGTGGTCACCGTGGCGATGCCCTTCCTGCTGATGCAGCCAGCGCTGGGCCTGGGCATCGCCGCGAGCAGGACCGAGAGCCCGGCCAAGGCCCGCCTGCACAGCCTGGTCACCCACACGATCTTCGGGCTGGGCCTCTATCTCGCGGCGCTGAGTCTGCTGCCGTTGACCTGCGCCAGCTGATCCTTCGCCAACTGGACTACCCTTGCTGCACCCCCTAGTGCAGGAAGCCCCAGGATGAGCCGCATCGCCATTGCAGACCCGCAACCCTTCATGCTCGCTGCCCTGCGCCAGCGTCTGGAGGCTGCCGGGCACGAGGTGGTCGGCGAAGTCGGCGATGGCCGCGAAGCGCTCGACGTGGTCAAGCGCCTGCACCCTGACCTGCTGATCCTCGAACTGGACCTGCCGCGCTTGGGCGGCGTCGAACTGCTGCGGCGGCTGCACCGCGACTGGCCGCAACAGAAGACCCTGGTCTTCACCCACCTGCCCGCCGCCCACTACCAGGGACTCTGCCTGGAAGCCGGCGCGCGGGGTTTCGCGCATAAGGGCGACCGCCCCGAGGAAGTGGACGACGCCGTGCGCCTGGTGCTCGGCGGGCGCAAGGTCTTCCCCGCTCAGGCGCCGCATCAGGGCGGCGATGCACCGGGCGCGGACGAGCACATCACCCCGCGCGAACTGACCGTCCTGCACTACCTGTCGCAGGGCTATCGGGTCAAGGATATCGCCGAAGAACTGGCGATCAGCGACCGCACCGTCAGCACCTACAAGGCGCGCTTGCTGGAGAAGACGCAGACCGACTCGCTGGTGGACCTGGTACAGGCCGCCAAGGTGAAGGGCCTGCTCAGCAACAATGTGGTGGAGAGCCTGGTGCGCGCGCCGGCAGAACCGTCCAGCAAGACCCGTGATCTCGCGCGGCTGTTCGACATCCTGCCCAGCCCCATCAGCCTTTGGAGCCGCGAAGGCGAGCTGCTGGCCTGCAATCGCTACTTCCTGCAGGTCTACGGCAAGAGCGAGGAACAGTTGCTGGGTTCGCGCATGTTCGAAATGGGTGTGGTCAATGAAGCCGATGGTGTTCTGGCGCGCCGCGACTTCCTCACTGGCGCGGCAGGCGACAAGCCATTCACCCAGGTGATCGCCTGCACCCTGCACGGTGAACATCGCATCATCCGCCTGATCGGTGTGCCCCTGTGCGAAGACTCCGGTGAATCCATCGGCGTGGTCTGCTCCTTCGTCGATATCACCGAACACGAACTCGAAGTACAGCACCTGCAGGAGGCCAAGGCCTATCTGGATGGCCTGCGCGCCACCCGCGCGCGATACCTGCAGTACAGCTTCGACGACCTGCTGGACGAAATCCGCCACCTGCACGCATTGCTGCAGCCATCGGTGGCGCACCGCCCGGAAGAGGAACCACTCTCCGGCGCCTTCGTCGGCCTCGGCAGAATGGAGGAGAAGCTGCTGATTTTGCGCGAACTGCTGCGCACCGAAACGGGCAGCGAGCCGATAGCACCGCAGGTGTGCGAGCTGAACCAGCTGACCGCCAGCCTGCTGGACGACCTGCCCTTGCGGCCCGTCGCTGCGCCCCAGTTTGCCTGGGTCGATCTCGCGCGCTACCGCAACCTGCTCAAGGCGCTGCGCTTCTCACTCGAACGCTCCGCGCTGAAGGTCCGCGAGGTGCAGGCCAGCGTGGAAAACCTGGCCCACGGCGTGCTCATCTGGCGGCTGAACTTCGCGCTTGCCCCGCAGGCCGATCTGCCCGAGCGCCTGGCCAGCCTCGACCAGCGTCCGAGCCTGGAACTGGTGCGTCTGATCTGCCAGCTGTTCGAGGGCAGTTTCCAGACCGGCAGCGCGGACGAACCACCCAGCGCCGGATTGATCCAGCTCAAGCTTGTGCGCAGTAGTTCCCCCCACTAGTGCGGGCACTACACGGCTTTCAGGCGCCCCCGATGGGGGCGCCAGTGCCCTGACCCGATGCTTGCCCCATAGCCCTCTCGCTATGGAGCAGCATCATGAAAGACCTACCCTCGCACACCTCTTCCCACGGCACCTGCCCCAGCCGGCTGCACATCCTGTGCATCGCCGTGGCGCTGGCCGGCGCCGGCATCCCCTTGACCGTCATGGCCGGCGACGCCCTGCCCCAGGGCGGCAGCATCATCTCCGGCAGCGGCAGCATCAGCCAGAACGGCAACGAGATGACGGTGAACACGCAAAGCGCGCGTACCGCCATCAACTGGCAGCGCTTCAGCGTTGGCGCAGACAACCGCATCACCTTCAACCAGCCCGACGGCAAGTCCGTCACCCTCAACCGCGTCATCGGCAGCGACCCGTCGAAGATCTATGGCGCGGTGACCTCCAACGGCCAGCTGATCCTGGTGAACCCCAACGGCGTCTGGATCGGCCCGAAGGCACATATCAGCTCCAGCGCCCTGGTCGCCAGTGCCGGCTTCCTCACCGAGGAACAGGCTAAAAAGTTCGCCGAGAGCGGCAAGCTGGACATCCAGCTCACCGGCAACGTGACCAACCAGGGCCGCATCACCGTGCATGACAACGGCATGGTCGCCCTGCTAGGCGCCCAGGTGAACAACGCCGGCGTAATCCAGGCGCGCAAGGGCATGGTGCAACTGGCGACCGGCCCGCAGGCGACCCTGGACTTCCACGGTGACGGCCTGCTGAACATCGCCGTGAGCGGTGAGCCCGGCGAGAAGGACAGCGTCAACCCGGACGTCACCGGCGGCGTACACAACAGCGGCGAAATCGACGTCGGCAACGGCACCGTTGCGATGAGCGCCGCCCGCGCGGCCAAGCACCTGGATTCGGTGATCAACGTCGGCGGTAATGTGCTGGCCGACTCCGTGTCCACCGATGGCGGCACCGTGGTGCTGGGTAATTCGGCGAAGACCAACGTCACCGGCAGCATCAGCGCCACCGGGGTCAATGGTGGACAGATCAAGGTACTGGGCGACGAGGTGAATGTCGCCGGCTCCGCGAAGATCGACGCCAGCGGCACCCAGGGTTCTGGCGGCAAGGTGCTGGTAGGTGGCAGCTATCAAGGCAAAGGAACCGAGCAGGCGGCGAAGAACACGACCGTGGCCAAGGGCGCCCAGCTCAAGGCCGACGGCAAGACCGATGGCGGCCAGGTCGTGGTCTGGAGCGACGGCAAGACCCATTTCGCCGGCCAGGCAAGCGCCAAGGGTGGCCAGCGCGGCGGTGTGGTGGAAACCTCCGGCCAGCAGCTGACCGTCACCTCCGACGCGAACGTCTCCACCAAGGGCAGCACGGCTGACGGCACCTGGCTGCTGGACCCGGCCACGGTCAACATCGAGGCGACCGACACCGATGGCAGCGGCCAGGGCTCGGTGGCTGCCAGCGCCATCGTCAACGGCCTGGCTCAAGGCAATGTGACGATCTATGCAACTGACACCCTGAACGTCAACGCCCCGATCATTGCCACCAACTTCGCGACCGTTAACAACGACGGGCGAACCAGCAAATCTACTCTCGCCCTGATTTCCTCAGGCAACGCAGGTACGGTCTCCGCCTATACCGGGACGGACAAGACCCGCACCAGTGGTGCAGTCAATATCCGTGCGCCGATCCTGCTCAAGGATGGCAACCTCTACATCAGCGCCACGGGGGACATCCGGCTGATCGACAACGCCGGAAGCGCCACGGGGGACGCGGCTTACAACAAGCGCGCGATCATCGATGTCGGTTCCGGTGTGGCCTGGCTGAAAACCGGCGACACCGCATCGATCTTCCAGGACAACAACACCGCGCTGATTGGCGACAAGGTGGCCCTGGATGGTGCCAGCGTGCGCATGGAAAGCGGGCTGAACTACGCCGGCACGCTGGCAGGCCAGGCCAGCAACGGTATCTTCCGCTTCACGCAGACAAATGCCACTGGCGCTGAACCTATCACTACCGACACCGTCACGGCGCCCTACACCGGAGAGCAATTGACCGGGGTGAAGGCCTACACCCTATCTGTGGTTGGTTCGCAGAACATCACGTCCTATCAACACGCCAATGAAACCTATCGCAGTGTGACCCTCAGTGCTGGCGGGCAGCAGTTCGATTACATCATCTTCGAGGCCACCAGCTATACCGGGCGTGATGGGAGAACCATCAGCCCCGCAACCCTGCTCACCTATCTGGACAGCTCAGACTACCTGGTCAATGGGCTCAGCTTCAGAGACACCAACAACGTCCAATGGCAGTTCATCCCGGATGGCACGAAGGATGGCCTGACCAAGGTTCTTCGCAACGGCGTAGAAGTGAGCACGCCCGTGGGATTCTCCCTGTCTGGCGTGGGTGGCGTAGCAGTCGCCGGCACCACTTCGGACTCTTCGAATAAACCTTACTGGGGCGTGCTCGGCGACTACATCCCCGGTGCCCAGCTGCAGGCGGAAATCCAGTACAACGAGCAGACCCAGTCCTCCCAGCAACTGGCGATCAAGCTGGGCTCCACCACCACCTCGGTGCTGGCGCAGATCGGCTGGTTGATGAACGACGGCAGCAACACCACCAACGATGCCCGTTACGAAAACGCCAAGGTCCAGTTCCTCAAGACGCAGGATCGGACTGCACAGAACGTCCAGATCACCTCGAACAAGGCTACTGTCACCGCCACTCCGGCTGATGCCAGTCGCACCTATGGCGATGCTAACCCACCACTCTCGCAATCCCTGGCCGAGAACACCCAGGCCTCGAAAGTCAGCGGCATCGACAACTACGTTGACCGGATGCTCGGGCGTACCGGCATTACTCAGTCTGAGCCCACAACTGCGGCTACCCAGCAATCGAATGTCGGGCAGTACGACATCAAGGGTGGCCTGGCTGCCGGGTCGTTTGCGCAAAAACGATATGAACTCAACAGTGGCACTGGGAAACTGACAGTCACCCCTGCTGAATTGACTGTCACTGCTAAAGACAAAGCCAAAACGTATGGCACTGGAGACCCGACATTAGATTATGAAGTATCCGGCGAGAAGCTTGGGCAGACTGGTGCTGATATTTTAAATGGCGGAGCACTAGCCAGGGAGTCTGGCGAGGATGTTATTCCTGGTGGATACGCCATCAACCAGGGTGGGTTGGGCTTAAACAACGGGCTAGGTGGAAACTACACCCTTAAGTTCGTTGACGGGAAACTTGAAATAGTTCCTGCCGAACTTGTCATGCAAGCCGGCAATGAATACTACGTATATAACGGAAACGTTCAGTCCGTTTATGGTTATGTTTATTATGGACTTATTCCTGGTGACGAGGCTGTTATTAAGAATGTAGTCCTGTCGGGCCAAGGTAGAGACGTAGGATCATATGTAACCAGGATCAATGACGTAACATTAGATCCTTCGAAATCTGCAAACTACACTGTCCGGATTTTGGATGGACTGCTAACTATCATTCCTGCTCCGCTGACTCTCACGGCCGGTAGCGCGCAATACGTCTACGACGGCATGTCGCACGCCGCTCCATGGTTCACCGCTCAAGGTCTCATGAATGGCGACACGATCAGAAATGATTCGGTAAAAACCTCTGGTCAAGGAACCAACGTGGGGTCTTATGTCAATCAGATTGAAAGCTTCAATCTTGATCCTTCGATAGCGCACAACTACTCAGTCTTGTTAATGAATGGTCAAATCACCATCACGCCAGCTGAACTTAGAGTTCGTGCGCTGGATGCCGGCAAGACTTACGGTGATGCTGACCCTCTCCTTGCGTACTCTGTTTCAGGGCTTGCGCAAACTGACAGTCTGAGCAAAATTCTGAGCGGCGCTATTGCCAGGGAATCTGGTGAGAACGTGGGTGAATATGGAATAAATAAAGGCACTCTTGGAATGACGGGGGAGCTTTCGCAGAACTACATCCTTCACTTTGATGACGGCGTGTTTACTGTGTCGCCTGCGACATTGACAGTTCAGGCTAATGGGGTGACCAAGTTTTACGGTGATCTCGACCCTGAATTGACCTATCGGGTTTCAGGTTACAAAGGGAATGACACGCCTGAGACGTTGGTGAGTGGCCAGGTCGTCCGAGACGCTGGCGAGAACGCTGGAACCTATGCCATCAACCAGGGAACCGTGGGCCTCACGGGTGCCGCCGGGCAGAACTACATCCTCCAGTACACAGGCGGAGATTTCGTCATCACTCCTGTCTCCTTGCAGGTTGAGGCCAACTCGCATACCAAGGTTTATGGAGACGTTGACCCAGAACTCACCTACAAGATCAGCGGCCTGAAAAACGGCGACCAGGAAGCTGATGTGGTTAGTGGCACCCTCACCCGCCAGACCGGGGAGAATGTCGGCAACTATGGCATTGGGCAGGGCAACGTAGGCCTGACAGATGCAGCATCAGGCAACTACATCTTCACCTTCGTCGATGGCCAATTGGCAATCATCCCGGCCAAGTTGACCGTACACGCCAAGGACGATGGAAAGGTCTATGGCGATGCCGATCCGACCTTCTCTCATGTGGTCACTGGGTTTAAGGGTACTGACACAGAGTCTTCCGTACTCAACGGTGGTTCCGTGGCCCGTCAGGCTGGCGAGAACGTGGGGAGCTACGGCATCGGCCAAGGCACTCTGGATCTCAATGGCGGTGTTGGCTCGAACTACATCCTGGACTTCAAGGATGGCGTGTTCACCATCTCCCCCGCCACGCTGACCGTCACCGCAGATGGCAAAACCAAGGTCTATGGTGAGGCTGATCCGACCCTCAAATACCGTGTCGATGGCCTGAAGGGCAATGATGTCGAAGCTGATGTGATGAACAGCGGCTCCCTGGTTCGCCAGGCCGGCGAGGACGTCGGCAACTACGGCATCAACCAAGGCTCTGTAGACCTCAATGGTGGGGCCGGGAAAAACTATGTCCTGCACTACGAGGCAGGCACCTTCTCGATCACCCCGGCGACTCTGGTGGTCACTGCAGATGGCAGCACCAAGGTCTACGGCGACTTTGACCCCAAACTGACTTACTCCGTGACCGGCATGAGGAACGGAGACACCGAGGATCAGCTGGTTGCAGGCAGTGTGGTCAGAGATGCTGGCGAGAATGTCGGCAGCTACGCCATCCGCCAGGGTGACGTCGACCTCACCAGCGGCAAGGGTCAGAACTACGTACTGAGCTTCGCCAACGGCACCTTCACGGTGACCCCGGCCACCCTTGAAGTGACTGCTGACAGCCACACCAAGGTCTATGGCGATTTAGACCCGACTCTCAGCTACACCGTGACCGGATTCAAGGGTTCTGACAGCGAAGCAAATCTGGGCCTGAGCGGTGACCTTTCTCGGGCTACCGGCGAGAACGTTGGCAACTACAGCATTGGCCAAGGCAACCTTTCGGTAGGTGGGGACAGCAACTACGTCCTCTCCTTCGTCAATGGCAACCTGGCCATCACCCCCGCCACGTTGACCGTCAAGGCCGATGATCAAACCAAGGTCTATGGCGATGCAGATCCTCTCCTGAGCCATGTGATTACCGGCTACAAGAACGGCGATACGGAGACATCTGTTCTTAAAGGCGCCATAGGCCGTGAGGCCGGCGAGGATGTCCGGGCCGGCGGTTACACGATCCACCAGGGCAGCCTGGGCCTGAACAACGGTCAGGGCAGCAACTACGTCCTGGAGTTCGAGAACGGTACGTTGCACATCACTCCGGCCCAGTTGAACGTCACGGCGAACAACGACGGCAAGGTCTACGGCGAACTTGATCCGACCCTGACCTTCAAGGTCGATGGCCTGAAAGGCGCTGACAAGGAGACAGAGGCTCTGGCCGGCCAGCTAGCGCGCCAAGCCGGCGAGGATGTGAAGGAAGGCGGCTATGCCATCAACCAGGGCACCCTGAGCCTGACCGGCAAGGCTGCTCAGAACTACATCCTCACTTACGCCAGCGGCACCTTCACCATCACTCCCGCGACCCTCATGGTGCGCGCCGATGACAGCACCAAGGTATATGGTGAGGTCGACCCGACGCTCAGCTACCAGGTCACTGGGTTCAAGCATAGTGATGACAAAGCCTCCGTGCTCAGCGGCAACCTGGCTCGCCAGGCCGGCGAAGATGTGAAGGCCGGTGGCTACTCCATCGGGAAAGGCGACCTGACTAGCACCACCCAGAACTACATCCTCCACTACGAGGAAGGCACCTTCACCATCACCCCGGCGTCGCTGCAGATCGACTTCGACGACCACTCCAAGGTCTATGGCGAGATCGATCCAGCGCTCACCTACCGGGTGAATGGACTGAAGAACGGCGACAGCCAGGCCTCCGTCGTGAGCGGCCAGGCCTCGCGGGCGGCCGGCGAGAACGTCGGCAACTACGCCATCGGCCAGGGCTCGCTGGGTGCCAACGGCAACTACATCCTGACCTTCAACGAAGGCAAGCTGGCGATCACCCCCGCCGAGCTGACCGTCACCGCCGACCACAAAACCAAGGTCTACGGCGACCTCGACCCGACGCTCACCTACAGCGTCAGCGGCCTGAAGCACGGCGACACCCAAGCCTCGGTCACCACCGGCAGCCTGGCGCGCATCTCCGGTGAGAACGTCACGCCCGAGGGCTACGCCATCACCCAGGGCAACGTGACCCTCACCAGCGGCAACTACCGCATGGTGTTCAGGGACGGCAACCTGCAGGTCACTCCCGCACCGCTGGTGGTCACTGCCGACAACCAGAGCAAGATGCACGGTGCGACTGACCCGACGCTGACCTGGAGCGTCAGCGGCCTCAAGGGTAAGGACCAGGCCTCGATCGCCCAGGGCTCGCTGCTGCGTGCCCCCGGCGAGGACGCCGGCAGCTACGCCATCAGCCAGAACCAGGCCTTCAGCGCCGGCAACAACTACAGCGTCAGCTTCAGGGACGGCGCCCTGACCATCACCGGCCCGCTCGCCCCGGTGCCCCCGGAACAACCCGGCCTGCCGCCGCTGCCGATGACCGCGCAGTCCCCCGGCAACGCCCGCTGCACCGCGCTGGAGTCGCCCTCGGCGGCCTCGGCCAACTACTCGGTGTCCCCCGCCGTGGTGCGCAGCTACGCCGTCCAGCTGGTATGCAAACCGCGCTCCTACCAGGGCAAGACCAGCACGACGGCGGACCTCAGCGACGTACTCACCTACGCCAACAGCCTCTTCAAGGACGGCCACTTCATCGTCCCCGAGGCCAAGCGCAGCGTAATTCCCCAAGACCTCAAACCCACTAGCAGCACAATCAAGGGAGGGAAATAGCCATGAAAGGCATTCCTTCGAAACTGCACATCCTGGCGGTCGCCGTGTGCTCCGCCCTGTTGCTGGTCCAGGCCCCGGCGTTCGCCGGGCCGCGGGCCCAGCTCGACCCCGGCAGGGTGGAAATCCCCCGCCCCGACGGCGGCCGTGAAAGCTCCACGCAGATGCCCTCGACCCTGCAACTGCCGGACACCGTGGTCGTCCCCGAAACCGAAGGCCCGCCAGCCGAGATGGTGGTGAACCCCAACGACACCACGCGTTTCCAGGTCGACAAGGTGATCATCCGCGGCACCACGCTCTACGCTTCCGAGGCATTCGCGCCGCTGACCGCAAGGCTCGAAGGCCACCGCGTCACCCTCGGCGAAGTCAACGCGGTGGTTGCGCAGATCACCCAGCGCTATCGCCAGGCCGGCTTCCTGCTGGCCCGCGCCTACCTGCCCGAGCAACGCCTGGAGAACGGCGAACTGCTGATCCAGGTCTTCGAGGGGCGGGTCAACGAAGTGAAACTGCAGGGCGACAGCAACAAGGCCGTGCAGCGCTACGCCGACAACATCCGCCAGGAAGTGCCGCCGAAAAGCGCCACCATCGAGCGCAACCTGCTGCTGATGAACGACCTGTCAGGCCAGCAGAGCCGTGCCACCCTCGCCGCCTCGCCGGTGGAGCAAGGCACCGACCTGGTCGTCGATAACCAGGTGCGCAAGTACGAAGGCTTCTTCGGCTTCGACAACCGCGACAGCCGCTACTTCGGGCCCTGGCAGGTCTACGGCGGGGTCGGCGTCAACGACCTCACCGGCCGTGGCGACCACCTGGGCATCCGAGCCGGGCGGTCGGTGGAAGGCGACAAGATGACTTTCTTCGAAGGCCAGTACGACCTGCCGGTGGGCGGCCAGGGTGATGTGGTGAGCTTCCTCGCCCAGCACAACGACGGCCATGCCGACACCTACTCCTTCCTCGACGCCAACAGCTCCGGCGATACCTTCGCGGTACGCATCACCCGCCCGTGGGTCCGCCAGCGCGACCAGACCTTCAAGACCTCGGCCGCCTTCACCTGGTACAACGGCAAGTCGGAGTACCTGGACGATCCGCACAACCCGCCGTCCAGCGACGACCGCCTTCGCGCCATCCGACTCGGCGCCAGCTACGACTTCTTCGACGGTTTCGGCGGCAAGAACCTGGTCAAGGCCGAACTGAGCAAGGGCCTGAAGATCATGGGCGCCAGCCAGGAAGACCGCGCCAACCCGTCCCGCGAGGGCGGCAGGACCGACTTCACCAAGCTGCAGGTGGACGCCCAGCGTCTGCAGGACCTTTCGAAGATCATCGACGGCATGAATCTGTACATTGCCGGTACTGCACAGACCTCGTTCGGCCAGACGCTGCTCTCACCCGAGCAGTTCGGCGTCGGCGGCAGCGAGTTCGGCCGTGGCTACGACCCGTCGGAAATCACCGGCGACAAGGGCTTCGCGGTGAAAGCCGAGCTGCAGTACAACCGCCTCCATACCTTCCGGGATTACGCCGTACCGACCCAGTACTACGCCTTCTGGGACTTCGGCAAGGTGTGGAGCGAGGAGCCGAACTGGATCAGCAGCGAAAGCCTGTCCTCCACCGGCTTCGGCGCGCACCTGCAGGTGTTCAAGGACACCTACGTCTCGCCGGAAGTCGCCTTCCCGCTGACCCGCTCGGTCTCGGCCAAGGAACTGGACGACGACAACGGCAAGGCGCCGCGTTTCTACCTCAACTTCCTCAAACTGTTCTGAACCACGACGGGCGGCCGCCTATCCGGCCGCCTCCCCCCGGAGGTTTCCATGTCACAGCAGAATCTGCGTACGCTGCGCAGCGTACGCTCCACCGCCTTCAACAACGAAGTGGCCGCCGAACTCCTGCGCGAGCTGGCGCCGCTGATCGCCAACCAGGAACTGAACCGCCGCATGCGCTGCGCGGCCCGCCAGCTGCTGCTGGACGCCGAGGCCCTGGAGGACGCTTACCAGCAGATGAACGAACGGCAGCACTGAGTCAGCTCAGATGACCAGGGGCAGGTCGAACTCCAGGCGCAACAGGCCTTCGCCCTGCTCGCCCTCCAGCTGCGACAACTCCCCATGGAACAACAGCACCATCCGCTGTACCCGCGCCCGCGCCCAGCTCGCCGGCTCGCCGGTGTCCACGAGCCTTGCCAGGCACTGCCAGGGCGACACCTCGATACGCAGGCGCAGGAGCCCTTTTAGATACCGCCAGTTGCTCAGCTGCAGGCGGATCGTTGCGTGGTCCGGGTTACGTGGCACCGCCTCGATCAAGGCTTCGAGCAGCTGGCGGTAGTAGCCCGCGTCGATCCAGACCTTCCTCAGGCTGAGCACCCCCGGCCCGAGATCCAGCCGGTAACCGGCGGCCTGCAGCTCCGCGCGCTGGGGCTGCAGGATTTCCTCGGTGAGCCGGCCCAGTTCGTGCGCCTCACTGACCCGCTCGGCCACATGGTGCTGCAGGTCGAGCAGGGCATCCAGCTGGCGCAGGCTCGCCAGCATCGACTGCAGGCCCCCGCGCGAAGCCTCCAGTTCAACGTCCGCCAGCGTGCCCGCGTCCTCTTCGCCGAATCGCCGCACGGAGGCATCGAGCCCACCGAGATGTTCACGGAAATCCGCCACGATCCTGGCCAGCAGGTTGGTCTTCAGATGGCTGCGATAACGGCTCTCGAACAGGCCGCTACGCAGCTCCGCCAACTGCTCGTCGCGCTCGTCCAGGGACAGCATTCCACCGAGCATTCCCAGCATCCGTCCATCCGCGGAGCGATGCGGCACGCACCAGGCGAAGTAGGTGCCGACGATGGTCGAATCATCCAGCGATATTTCCTCGGCGATCGGCTCCTCGCGCAGCACCGCCTCGCGATAGCGCTGCGCCGTGCGCTCGCGCAACGATGGCGACAGCCAGTGGGCATCCTCGAAACACCCGCCACGGACTTCCTCGAAGGTCCTGCCGACACGGTTGAGAAACGGGAGGTTGCACAGCAGCAGGCGGCTATCCATATCCCGCACGAACATGGGGTTGGGCGTAGCATCGAGCAATGCGCGCAGCAGGCCCAGCTCATGCTCGAGCTGCGGATCGGCCGGCGCCACGGTCGTCCCTTCCGCGGCCAGCAGCCCGAGGCTCTGCGCCACCTGCAGCAACTGCACGTCACTGCTGACATTGAGCTTCTGGTGCAAGCGCATCTTGTAGGTGCTGATGGTCTTGTAACTCAGGCTCAGCTGGTCGGAAATCTCCTTATTGGAGAGCCCCCGGCCAAGCATTTCCAGAACCGTCAGCTCGCGGCCGGAGAGGCGTTCCAGCTCCGCCCGGCCATCGGCGTCGGTCGCCTTCGGCCCTTGCGTGGCTCCGCGCGGGAAGTAGCTGCGCCCGCGCAGCACGGCGGCCAGCGCCTTCTCCAGCTCGGCGGCCGGCTCGTCCTTGCCGACGAAGGCATCCGCGCCCGCCTGCAGTGCACGGCCGGCATAAACCTCACGCTCCTGCGCGCTGAACACCAGCAGGCGCACGCCATCCATCGCGGCGCGCAGGCGACGCAGCACATCCAGGCCGCCCAGGCGCGGAATCGCCAACTCGATGATGACCACGTCCGGGCGCCGTTCGCGGCAAAGCGTCAGCGCATCCTGGCCGTTGTCCGCCTCGCCGATCACCTGGTGCCCGGCACGACTGACCAGCGCGCGCACCCCGTCACGGAGCACCGGCTGGCCGTCGACCAGCAGGATGGTACTCATTCCCTGTCTCCCTCCTTGCTTGTCCCGCTACCAGCGTAGACCAGCCCTGAAGGCGGGAGTCACTCCTACAAGCTGATGACAGCGGCTCCGACATTCACCAACGGACGCTCCCCGGAGACTGGCGGCAATTTTTCCTTGCCTCCTGGAGGCTGCCATGAAAGCCAACCAGCCCTTCCTTTCCGGTCTCAGCCACTCCCGCCTGGCCCAAGCCATCAGCCTCGTGCTGGCCAGCGCCTTCGGGCTGCGCATCATCCGCGCCGAAGCCGAGGACAACGTCGCCGAGACCGATTCCGAAGACCTCAACCAACCCTCCGAAGCCGGCGTGCTCTTCGACCCGCCGCATCCCTCCTACCTGGACATCGCCTTGCAGGCCGCCCACGAAGCACCGCAAGCCTTCGCCGGCGTGGGCCTGCTGGGCGCCCCGCCGCCGATCAGCGTGACGCTGGCCGGCAACGCGGGCATCGTCAGCGGCGACCATGCCGATACCACCATCCGCCTGGCCGCCGCCAACACCAGCGGGATACGGACCAGCGGCAACGGCAACCTGGGTTATGCCGGCGGGCGCATCGAAAGCAGCGCCACCAGCGCGGCGGCGGCCAAGGGACAGACCGCCGTGCACGTCGCTGCCGGCGACACCCTGCGGATGACCGGCAGCAGCATCGCACTCGATCCGAAGACCACCGCCGGAGTCGCCATCACCGCCAACGAACTGACCGGAATGAAGATCGACGTCAATGGCGAAGCCCGCCTGACCGATACCGACATACTGGTCGGCGGCGGCGCCAAAGGCACCAACAACCGCGGAGTGGTCGTCGACGGGGGGCAGTTGGAGATGTCCGGCGGCTCGGTCGCCACCCAGTCCTGGGGCGCGGTCGGCCTGTCACTGGAAAACGGTTCGAGCGCCAGCCTGGACGGCGTCGCCATTGCCACCAGCGGCGCGCGCAACAGCAGCACTGGTGGGGCCCACGGCATACAGGTGAGTGGCGGCAGTTCGCTGTCCGCCGAGGGGATCGACGTAACCACCAGCAACGGCTCCGCCTATGGCGTGCGCGCGGACGACGGCGCCCAGGTCCGCCTCACCGACAGCAATGTAAGCACCGCCGGCGGCTATGGCCATGGCGTGCTGGCCGCTGGCAGCGCTACCCAGGTCGCCATCGACGGCGGCGAGATAGCCACCACTGGCAAGGGCTCAGTGGGTATCTGGGCGCGCGATGGCGCCCAGGTGGACCTGGCCGGCAGTGAAATCCGCACCAGCGGCGCTGCGGTGTCTGCCACCTTGCCGGTGGACGATGAAAAGCCCCTGAGCCTGAGCCACGGGCTATTGGCGACGGGCGCCAGCACCCGCATCGAGGCCGATGACGCACTGCTGAACATAGGCGGTGGCAGCGCCAGTGCCGCCCGCGCGGAAGACGGCGCGCACATCAGTCTTGGGCACAGCGAGATCAATGTCAGCGGTAACGCCACCAGCAGCACCACCACCGCAGCCCTGCATGCCACCAATGGCGGGATCATCGATGCCAGCGACAACCGCATCCTCAGTAGCGGCACCAACGTCGGCGGCGCCCGCGCCGAGGGCACCGGCAGCCGCGTCAGTCTGACCGGCGGCAGCGTCAGCGTGCAGGGTTCGGGGAGCGTCGCCAACCCTGCCGCCGGGGCGCGCGCCATGGCCGGCGGTGCCCTGAACATCAGCGGGACGACGCTGGACGTGCATGGCCTGAACTACGGCCACGGCATTTCCGTCGAGGGTGCCGGCTCCACCGCCAGCGTCGATCACGCCAGCGTCGCGGTGGACGGCAACCGCGCCATCGGGTTGAACATCAGCGGCGGCGGCAGCGCCACCGTCGGCAACAGCAACATCGCGGTCGACAGCCAGGTCGGAGGCGCCGGTCCCTGGTCACCCGGCGTGCTGGTCGAAGGCGCCGGCTCGAGCCTGAAGATGACCGCCAGTGACGTCCGCACCACGCCGAAGACCAGCTATGGCGTGCAGATCCGCGAGGGTGCCGACGCCATCGTGGAACACGGCAGCGTCACCACCTCCGGCAACTACTCCACCGCGCTGGGCGCCGGCAGCTCCTCCTCCGCAGCGCCCGGCTCGACACTGACCGTCAACGACGTGACCGTCACCACCCACGGCAACGACAACGCCATGGGCATCATCGCCGACCTGGGCGCCACCGTGACCGTCCACGGCGGATCGGTCACCACCACCGGCAACGGTTCGCCAACCGCCGGCAACCTCACGTTCCCCCACGGCCTGGCAGCGCGCAATCCCGGTGCCTTGCTGATGGCCGACGGCACCAGTGTGCGCACCACGGGCTCGCAGGCTTACGGCGCGGCGGTGGACGACGGCGGCAGCATGATCCTCGATAACCTCAGCGTGAAGACCGAGGGCGAATACTCCGTCGGCCTCTACGCCGGCATCGGCTCGATCAAGCCCGGCGCGGTCAGCCTGACGGCGGACCACGTCAGTGTGGAAACCCTCGGCGACCATGCCACGGGGGTGCTGGTCAGCCGGCAGTACAAGGACGATAGCGCGACACTGGACCTGAGCAATACCAGCGTCGCCACCCACGGCATCCAGTCCCACGGGCTGCGTGCCGAATCCGGCGCTACGCTGAGCGCCCTCAACAGCACCGTCGCCACCACCGGCGAACAGGCCCTCGGCGTGCTGGCCAGCAATACCGCCAGCGCGCAGCTGGACAATGTCAGCGTCGGCACCAGCGGCGCACTGGGCCACGGCGTGGTCGCCAAGAATGCCGGCAGCGTCGATGCCGAGCGCCTCGTGGTCAACGCCACCGGCGATCAGTCCGCAGCCCTCTATGCCCAGGGCACCGATGCACAACCGGGAAGGATCAGCATCGACCACGGCTCGCTGAGCAACCGCGACGGCGCCACCATCGCCACTGCCGGTGCCGCCGATATCGCCCTCAGCCATAGCCTGGCGGGCGGTAGCGGCCAGTGGCTGAGCGTCGACGAGGCACTCGCCAGCGACGGCAACAGCATCCCGGACATGGGAACCGGCCAGTGGCAAGGTGTGGGCAAGAGTGAGGCCGCTGTCGGCAATGCCCGCATCGATCTCTCGACGTCCCTGGTCAGCGGCTCGGCGAAAACTGCCACGGGCAGCCACTCCGATGTGACCCTGCGGGACAGCAGCCTGTGGCAGCTCACCGGTGATTCCAACCTGAGCAGCCTGACCAACAGCGCCAGCCTGATCGATTTCAGCGCTGACGGCGGCTACAAGAAGCTCACCAGCAACGACTACCACGGCGCCAACGGCACCCTCGCCCTGAATACCTACCTGTACAAGGACGACTCACCCTCCGACCAGTTGGTGATCGACGGTGGCAAGGCCGACGGCGAGAGCAACCTGCTGATCAAGAATGCCGGCGGTCCCGGCGCCCTGACTCAGGGCAACGGCATCAAGGTGGTGGACGCGGTGAACGGCGGCACCACCGAGACGGACGCCTTCCGCCTGCTCAACCGGGTCAAGGCCGGCCCCTACGAATACACCCTGCACCGGGCCAGCCTGGACGACAGCAACGGCGAAGCCTGGTACCTGCGCTCGAACCAGGAAGCGGCGCCCGTCGATCCGGTCGATCCGGTTGACCCTGTCGATCCGGTTGAGCCTGTCGATCCGGTTGATCCTGTCAGTCCGGTTGATCCCACCACGCCGGTAACACCTGTCGAGCCGGTCGCGCCGGAGCGTTCGGCACCGTCCTCCCGGCCCAACTACCGCGCCGAAACTTCGCTGTACAGCGCCCTCCCCGCCATGGCGCTGAACTACAGCCGCGCCCTGGTCGACACCCTGCACGAGCGGGTCGGCGAGGAACGCCGTAACGTCAACGATCCGTTGCCCAGCGAGGAAGTGAACAGCTACGGCCCATCCCTGGGCTGGGGCCGTCTGATCCACCAGAAAGGCTCCGACAAACTGGGCAACGGCGCGGACTACGACTACCGCATCCAGGCCTTCCAGGTCGGCGCGGACCTCTACCGCAGCGAGGACACCGACGGCAGCACCGACCAGGCCGGGCTCTCGCTGCAGGCCGGGCGGATCAAGGGCAGCGTCGACCACACCGATGGCCAGGACGCCGGCGACGACACCCTGCGCTCCTACGGCATAGGCGGCTACTGGACGCACTTCGGCCCCGAAGGCTGGTACCTGGACGGCGTCGTGCAGTTCAACCGCTTCGACCTCAAGGCGCGCGCCAACGACGCCGGTTCGCTGAAGACCCGCGGCCACGGCATCACCGCCTCGCTGGAGGCTGGCTACCCGTTCAAGCTCGACTCCGACAAGACCCTGCACGTCGAGCCGCAGGCCCAACTGATCGTCAGCAAGCTGAAACTCGATGACAGCCATGACGACGCCGCCGACGTGCGTTTCGAAGATGTCGATTCGCTGACCGGCCGCCTGGGCGTGCGCGTCGACAAGGACTGGTTCCGCGAGGACGACCACGGCAAGCAACAGCGCACCAGCGTCTGGGTCCGCCCCAGCCTGTGGCACGAGTTCAAGGGCAAGGCCAAGACCGAGTTCTCCTCGGCGGACGGCTACATCCCCTTCGGCACCGACATGGACGGCAGCTGGGGCGAACTCAACCTGGGCGTGGACTACCAGCTCAACGACCGCACCAGCGTCACTGGCTCGCTGGGCTACCAGCGCGCCCTGGACGGCGACGGGCGCAGCTACGAGGGCATCCTGGGCTTCAAGGTGAAGTTCTGAAGCTCGCCAAGCCCATGCCCGGTCCGCAAACAGGGCCGTAGGGCGCATAACGCGCCAGCGTTATCCGCCGTCTTGGTATCGGCGGATAACCCGTTCCGGGTTATCCGCCCTACGTGCTATGCCCGCTTCTGGTCCGCAAACAGGACCGTAGGATGGGTGGAGCGCAGCGATACCCATGCTGCTGGCGCAGGGATCGATGGGTATCACTTCGCTCCACACCATCCTACAAAGCACACAACCCTGCCAGCCCGCTCCGCAACTCAGGCGTGCTGCGCGCCGGCCCGCTTGAGCAACTGCTTGCAGCGCTCGGACAGGTGCACCACCCGCAGGTTCTTGCCCGCCTTGCTGTAGCGCTCGCGCAGGGTCATCAGCGCGGCGATGGCGGAATAGTCGACGAAGCTCAGGTGCGCGCAGTCCAGGGTCACCTGCTGCGGGTCGCCGGCCGGGTCGAACTGATTGAGGAAGGGCGTGGTGGAGGCAAAGAACAGCGTGCCGTGGACGCGGTACAGCTTGCTGCCATCGGCCTCGTCATGGATGTCTGCGTACAGCTCGCGGGCATGCTTCCAGGCGAAATCCAGCGCCGCCAGGATGATCCCGCAGAACACCGCGGTGGCCAGGTCGGTGGCTACGGTAATGGCGGTCACCGCGATGATCACCAGCACGTCGCTCACCGGAACCTTGTTCAGCACTCGCAGCGAAGCCCAGGCGAAGGTCTGCTGGGACACCACGAACATCACCCCCACCAGCGCCGCCAGCGGGATGCGCTCGATCAGCGGCGAGAGGAACAGCACGAAGAGCAGGATCATCACCCCCGCGACCACGCCGGAAAGCCGGCCGCGGCCGCCGGAACTGAGGTTGATCACGGTCTGGCCGATCATCGCGCAGCCACCCATGCCGCCGAAGGCACCGGAGACCATGTTGGCCGCGCCCAGGGCCACGCACTCGCGGTCCGGGAAGCCGCGGGTCTCGGTGATTTCGTCGGTGAGGTTGAGGGTCAGCAGGGTTTCCAGGATGCCGACCATGGCCATGAGGAAGGCATAGGGCGCGATGATCCGAAGTGTTTCCAGGTTCCACGGGATATCCGGCCACGCGAATTGCGGCAGGCCGCCAGCGATGTGCGCCATGTCGCCCAGGGTGCGGGTCGGCAGGCCGAGCAGGTAGACCGCCAGCCCGACGCCGAGGATCGCCACCAGCGCCGGCGGCACCGCGCGGGTCAGCTTCGGCAGCCCATAGACCACTGCCATGGTCACTGCCACCAGACCCAGCATCACGTACAGCGGGTTGCCGCTGAGCCAGTGTTCACCGTCCTTGAAATGCTCGAGCTGGGCCATGGCGATGACGATCGCCAGGCCGTTGACGAAGCCCAGCATCACCGGGTGCGGCACCATGCGCACCAGCTTGCCCAGGCGCAGCAGGCCGAACAGGATCATCACCACCCCGCCCAGCAGCACGGTCGCCAGCAGGTACTGCACGCCGTGTTGCACGACCAGCGCGACGATCACCACCGCCATCGAACCGGCGGCGCCGGACACCATGCCGGGGCGCCCGCCGAACAGGGCGGTGAGGGTGCAGAGGATAAAGGCGCCGTACAACCCCATCAGCGGGTTGAGGTGGGCGACCAGGGCGAAGGCGATGCACTCGGGCACCAGCGCGAAGGACGTGGTGAGTCCGGCCAGGACATCGGCACGCAGGCGGGCGGGTTTCATTTTTCTACTCGGAAGCGGGGAACACGAAGGGCCGGCAATGGTACGGAAAACCACGTCCAGCCACCACCCGCTAATCCCGCATGGAAGTGCGTCAGGCCTTGGCAGGCGCCGCTGCGCCGTTCAGGAACAGCTGCTCCAGCACGGTCGCCGAACTGGAGCTGGCCGCGCGCCCGCGCCGCTCCGCATCGACCATGCCGTAGATCATCGACAGGAAGAGTTCGGTGAACACCGCCGCCGTCACGTCGATGCGCAGCACGCCGGATTGCTGGCCGCGGAGGAAGAAAGCATCCAGCGCATCACTGTAGGACTGCCAGCGACCGTCCATGCACGGGTCAAGGCTGTCGGGGCTGTACTGGAACATCAGGAAGACCAGCACTTCGCGGTGCGTCAGGTGTTCCTGGATCAACTTGCGCAAAGCCGTCAGCGGCTCGGCGCTCTCCAGCTCGCAATTGCTGACGACTTGATTGAGCACACGCTCGCCGTAACTCATGAGCATCTCCACCAGATTGTCGCGCGTGCCGCAGAAGCGGTGCAGCGTCGCCTTGCTCACCCCTGCCGACTCTGCGAGCTCCTTCAGCGTCGCCCGCGGGCGGTCGACGATGGCGGCGGCAAGCGCCTTGAGGAGTCGTTCATCATGGGCAGTCAGGGACATCAGCGGGCCTCGGGTCGGTGACCGGTCAGAGGGTCAAGGGAAAGGGTGGGATAGCTGCATTGTGCAGAAAAAGTCCCAACCTACCAAAGGAAATGACACTTTTGCTCACACTTGTTTCACATGAGTCAATATTGACTCATTTTAGCTTCAGAAAGATCATACGCAACCTCTTAGAAAGACAGACCCCGGGTGAAACATGGGCAGGTTGCGTGCAGTAGGGAAAATCAGTGCGCTGGTGACAGCGCTGGCACTGGCGGGTTGCGGACAATCCGGCGAGCCGCCGGCAGCTGTCGAGGCGGCGCGCCCGGTGGATGTGGTGGCGGTAGCGACCGAGCCTCTCACCCTGACCTCGGAGTTGCCGGGTCGTATCGAGCCGATGCGCGTCGCCGAAGTGCGCGCGCGGGTAGCGGGCATCGTGATGCAGAAGCGCTTCGAGGAAGGCGCCGACGTGAAGGCCGGTGACCTGCTGTTCCAGATCGACCCGGCGCCGTTGAAAGCCGCCGTGTCCCGCGCCGAAGGAGAATTGGCGCGGGCCCAGGCCGCGCAGCAGGAAGCCCAGGCACGGGTGAAGCGCTACGAGCCACTGGTGAAGATCGAAGCGGTCAGCCAACAGGACTTCGACACCGCGACCGCCGACCTGCGCAGCGCCCAGGCCTCGGTACGCTCGGCCCAGGCCGACCTGGAAACGGCACGGTTGAACCTGGGCTATGCCTCGGTCAAGGCGCCGATTTCCGGGCGCATCGGTCGTGCGCTGGTGACCGAAGGTGCGCTGGTCGGCCAGGGCGACGCCACGCTGATGGCGCGCATCCAGCAGCTCGACCCGATCTACGCCGACTTCACCCAGCCGGTGGCCGATGCCCTGCGCCTGCGTGAAGCGCTCAAGAGCGGCAACCTCCCCGCCGGCCAGAGCCAGGCCCTGAGCCTGCGCGTCGAAGGCACGCAGTACGAGCGCCAGGGCGAACTGCTGTTCACCGATATCTCGGTGGACCGTGGCACCGGCCAGGTCTCGCTGCGCGGCAAGTTCGACAACGCCGATGGCCTGCTGCTGCCGGGCATGTACGTCCGCGTCACCGCCCCGCAAGGCACCGACGCCAAGGCCATTCTCGTGCCGCAACGCGCCGTGCAGCGCGCCACCGATGGCACTGCCCACGTGCTGGTGATCGGCGCCGGAAGCCGCGTCGAGACCCGCCAGGTGCAGACCGGCGCCATGCAGGGCTCGCGCTGGCAGATCAGCCAGGGCCTGGCCAGCGGCGACCAGGTCATCGTCGGCGGCCTCACCGGCCTGCAGCCGGGCGCCAAGGTCGAAGCCCGTCACGCCCAGCAGCAACAGCAGGCGTCGCGCCAGTAAGGCGAGGATCGCCGCGAGGAATTCCCATGTCACTGTTCTTCATCAAGCGCCCCAACTTCGCGTGGGTGGTGGCGCTGTTCATTTCCCTGGCCGGCCTGCTGGCCATCCCGCTGCTGCCGGTGGCCCAGTACCCCAGCGTGGCGCCGCCGCAGATCACCGTGACCGCCACCTACCCCGGCGCCTCCGCGCAGGTACTGGTGGACTCGGTCACCAGCGTGATCGAGGAGGAGCTCAACGGCGCCAAGGGCCTGCTCTACTTCGAGTCCACCAGTAACTCCAACGGCATGGCCGAAGTGGTGGTCACCTTCCAGCCCGGCACCAACCCGGAGCTGGCCCAGGTCGACGTGCAGAACCGCCTGAAGAAGGCCGAGGCACGCATGCCCCAGGCCGTGCTCACGCAGGGGCTGGAAGTCGAGCAGACCAGCGCCGGCTTCCTGCTGATCTACGCGCTCAACTACAAGGAAGGCTCCGCGCGCACCGATACCACCGCCCTGGGCGACTACGCCGCGCGCAACATCAACAACGAGCTGCGCCGCGTACAAGGCGTCGGCAAGCTGCAGTTCTTCTCCTCCGAAGCCGCCATGCGCGTGTGGATCGACCCGCAGAAGCTGGTCGGCTACGGCCTGTCCATCGATGACGTGGGCAACGCCATTCGCGGGCAGAACGTGCAGGTACCGGCCGGCAGTTTCGGCGCCTCCCCCGGCAGCACCGAGCAGGAGCTGACCGCCACCCTCGCCGTGAAAGGCACCCTGGACGACCCGGCGGAGTTCGGCCGCATCGTCCTGCGCGCCAATCCGGACGGCTCCACCGTCAAGCTCGCCGACGTGGCGCGCCTGGAAGTGGGCAGCGAGAGCTACAACTTCACCGCGCGCCTGGACGGCAAGCCCACCGTGGCCGGCGCCATCCAGCTGTCCCCCGGCGCCAACGCGCTGCAGACCGCCGCGCTGGTGAAGGAGCGCCTGGCCGAGCTGTCGGTGAACTTCCCCGACGACGTCGAGTACTCGGTGCCCTACGACACCTCGCGCTTCGTCGACGTGGCCATCGAGAAGGTGATCCACACCCTGATCGAAGCCATGGTGCTGGTGTTCCTGGTGATGTTCCTGTTCCTGCAGAACGTGCGCTACACCCTGATCCCGGCCATCGTGGTGCCGGTGTGCCTGCTCGGCACGCTGACGATGATGTACCTGCTGGGCTTCTCGGTGAACATGATGACCATGTTCGGCATGGTGCTGGCCATCGGCATCCTGGTGGACGACGCCATCGTGGTGGTGGAGAACGTCGAGCGGATCATGGCCGAGGAAGGCCTCTCCCCGGCCGCCGCCACGGTCAAGGCGATGGGCCAGGTGTCCGGCGCGATCATCGGCATCACCCTGGTGCTGTCGGCGGTGTTCATGCCGCTGGCATTCATGGCTGGCTCCGTAGGCGTGATCTACCAGCAGTTCTCCCTGTCGCTGGCGGTGTCGATCCTGTTCTCCGGCTTCCTCGCCCTGACCTTCACCCCGGCGCTGTGCGCGACGCTGCTCAAGCCGATCCCCGAAGGTCACCACGAGAAGCGCGGCTTCTTCGGCGCCTTCAACCGT
The DNA here is from genome assembly GCF_014851985.1 of Pseudomonas sp. PDM17. Classification (NCBI taxonomy): domain Bacteria; kingdom Pseudomonadati; phylum Pseudomonadota; class Gammaproteobacteria; order Pseudomonadales; family Pseudomonadaceae; genus Pseudomonas; species Pseudomonas sp. PDM17. The sequence continues at coordinate 615,725 of NZ_JACVAT010000002.1, read as the reverse complement.
GGCTTCAACCGGCTGACCGAACGCTACACGCTGCTCAACACCGCGCTGGTGAAACGTGCCGGGCGCTACATGCTGATCTACGCCGGCATCGTCGCCCTGCTCGGCTACAGCTACCTGCGCCTGCCGGAATCCTTCGTGCCAGTGGAAGACCAGGGCTACATGATCGTCGACATCCAGCTGCCGCCGGGCGCCACTCGTGCGCGCGCCGACGTCACCGGCCAGGAGCTGGAGCAGTTCCTGAAGTCACGCGAGGCCGTCGCGTCCTCCTTCCTGGTGATGGGCTTCAGTTTCTCCGGCATGGGCGAGAACGCCGCGCTGGCCTTCCCGACGCTGAAGGATTGGTCCGTGCGTGACAAATCGCAGTCCGCGGAGGCGGAAACCGCGGCGATCAACGAACGCTTCGCCGGCATCAGCGACGGCGCGATCATGGCCGTGACCCCGCCGCCGATCGACGGTCTGGGCAACTCCGGCGGCTTCTCGCTGCGCCTGCAGGACCGCGCCGGACTCGGCCGCGAGGCGCTGCTGGCGGCCCGCGACCAGTTGCTCGGCGAAGCCAACGGCAACCCGAAGATCCTCTACGCCATGATGGAAGGCCTCGCCGAAGCTCCCCAGCTGCGCCTGGAGATCGACCGCGAGAAGGCACGCACCCTGGGCGTCAGCTTCGAGTCCATCAGCAGCGCGCTGTCCACCGCGTTCGGCTCCTCGGTAATCAACGACTTCGCCAACGCGGGTCGCCAGCAGCGCGTGGTGGTGCAGGCCGAACAGGGCGACCGGATGACCCCAGAGGCCGTGCTCAAGCTCTACGTGCCCAACAGCGCCGGCGAGCTGGTGCCGCTGTCCGCCTTCGTCAGCACCCGCTGGGAAGAAGGCCCGGTGCAGCTGGCACGCTACAACGGCTATCCGTCGATCCGCATCTCCGGCGACGCCGCCCCCGGCGTCAGCACCGGCGAAGCCATGGCGGAAATGCAGCGTCTGGTCAGTGAGCTGCCGGCCGGCATCGGCTACGAGTGGACCGGCCTCTCCTACCAGGAGAAGGTCGCCAGCGGCCAGGCTACCCAGCTGTTCGCCCTGGCGATCCTGGTGGTGTTCCTGCTGCTGGTGGCGCTCTACGAGAGCTGGGCGATCCCGCTGTCGGTGATGCTCATCGTGCCCATCGGCGCCCTCGGCGCGGTGCTCGCGGTGACGGTCACCGGGCTGCCCAACGACGTGTACTTCAAGGTCGGCCTGATCACCATCATTGGTCTTGCGGCGAAGAACGCGATCCTCATCGTCGAGTTCGCCAAAGAGCTCTGGGAACAGGGCCACGGCCTGCGCGACGCCGCGATCCAGGCCGCGCGCCTGCGCTTCCGCCCGATCATCATGACCTCCATGGCCTTCATCCTCGGCGTGGTGCCGCTGGTGGTCGCCAGCGGAGCCGGCGCCGCCAGCCAGCGCGCCATCGGCACCGGGGTGATCGGCGGGATGCTCAGCGCCACGCTGCTGGGGGTGATCTTCGTGCCCATCTGCTTCGTCTGGCTGCTGTCGCTGCTGCGTCGCCAACCCAAACCTGCGCATCAACCCACGGAGGCCGCGCAATGACCACCCTGCGCAAACCTGCCTTTGCCGCCAGCGCGCTGCTGCTGGCTATTGTTCTGGGCGGCTGCTCCATGGCGCCCACCTACGAGCGCCCGGAAGCACCGGTGGCGCAGAGCTGGAGCGGCCCCGCCGCCCAGCCCGGTACTGCGGCCAGCAACCTGGACTGGCAGAGCTTCATCGTCGACAGCGAACTGCGTGAGCTGGTGAACATCGCTCTGGACAACAACCGCTCGCTGCGCCAGACCCTGCTGGACATCGAACAGGCCCGCGCGCAGTACCGCATCCAGCGCGCCGACCGCGTGCCCGGCCTGAGCGGCGCCGCCAACGGCAACCGCCAGCGGCTGCCGGCGGACCTGTCCAACAGCGGCAGCTCGGCGGTGAGCAGCAGCTACCAGGTCGGCCTGGCGCTGCCCGAGTACGAGCTGGACCTGTTCGGCCGGGTGAAGAGCCTGACCGACGCTGCGATGGAGCAGTACCTCTCCACCGAGGAAGCCGCCCGCAGCGCGCGCATCGCGCTGATCGCCGAGGTCAGCCAGGCCTACCTCACCTACGATGGGGCCCAGCGCCGCCACCTGCTCACCGAGCAGACCCTGGCCAGCCGCGAGGACTCGCTGCGCCTGATCGGCCAGCGACGCACCGCTGGAGCGGCCACGGCGCTGGACTATCAAGAAGCGCTCGGGCTGGTCGAACAGTCCCGCGCAGAGCTGGAAAGCAATGCGCGGCAGAAACAGCAGGCGCTCAATGCACTGGTGCTGCTGCTCGGCACATCCGACGCGGCCAAGCGCATCCCGCAGGTACCGCAGGACAAGTCCATGCTGATCCAGGACATCGCGCCGGGAACCCCGTCGGAGCTGATCGAGCGGCGCCCGGACATCCTCGCCGCCGAGCATGTGCTGAAGGCGCGCAACGCCGACATCGGCGCGGCCCGCGCGGCGTTCTTCCCGCGCATCAGCCTGACCGGCAGCTTCGGCACCTCCAGCGCTGAGATGTCCGGGCTGTTCGACGGCGGCTCGCGTTCGTGGAGCTTCGTGCCGACCCTGTCGCTGCCGATCTTCGATGCCGGCCGCAACAGCGCCAACCTCGACCTGGCCAAGGTGCGCAAGGACTCCGCCGTAGCCGCCTATGAAGGCACCATCCAGACGGCGTTCCGCGAAGTGGCCGACGCACTGGCAGCGACCGACACCCTGCGACGCGAGGAAGCCGCGCGTCGGGCTCTGGCCAACACCACCAACGAAACGCTGAAGCTGGCCAAGGCGCGTTACGAAGGCGGCGTCGACAGCCACCTGCGCTACCTCGACGCGCAGCGCAGCAACTTCGTCAACGAGTCGGCCTACATCGAGACCAGCACCCAGCGGCAGATCGCCCTGGTGGACCTGTTCCGCGCCCTCGGCGGCGGCTGGAGCGGTGACGTCACGGCGCAGCGCTGATCGTCTGCCCTGCTACGGCGAATAGCGCCAGAGGCGTTATTCGCCCTGCGATCAACCGGCTCGGGTCGGCGCAGCGTGTAGGGCGGATAACCCAGAACGGGTTATCCGCCGCCATGGCGCACGACGCCGCTATCCGTGTCCGGAACTCAGTCGCCGAACACCGGCCGGAAGAAACTGCGCTCGTAACTGAGGATGCAGCGGGTTTCTTCCGCGTAACGGAACGCGGCCTGGCACTCGGGATCATCCATGGACCGCTGCCGGTAGCTTTCGTACTCGGCCAGGCTGGGGAAGGTGAACATCGCCAGGGCAATGTTGCTGGCACCCTCGGAAGGCAGGAAGTAACCGTGGTGCTGGCCACCGAAGCGCTCCACCAGGGGGATCCACAACCGGCCGTAGTGTTCGAATTCCTTGAGCTTGTACGGGTCCAGCACGTAGCGCAGGTAACAGGTGACCATCTTGCCGACTCTCTTGCGGTGAAAGGGACGGCCACTGTACCGGGCAAAGCCGCCCATCGATACAAGGATTCACCCTGCGACCGCTCGTGCTGGAGCGCGCTGCCCTATGTCACCCCGCGCGCCCTGACAGCCCGGTAGACTGACCTCTCCTTCTTCATCACCGGGGGCACGATGCCCCTTCCCACGGGCGCTGGCGCAAGACCGGCGCGGAGTACAAAGGCATGTCCTTCGAAATCGTCCTCGACCTCTTCGCGGCGCTCTGCTTTGGCGCCCTGATAGGCATGGAGCGCCAGTGGCGCCAGCGCTTCACCGGCGTCGCCACCCACGGTCTGGTCGCGCTCGGCGCAGCCACCTTCGCCACCCTGCCCTTCCTCATGAACGCAGAGGACCAGGTAGTGCGCATGTCCGCCCAGGTGGTCACCGGCATCGGCTTTCTCGGCGCTGGCGTAATCATGCGCGATGGCCTCAGCGTGCGCGGCCTGAGCACCGCCGCCACGGTCTGGTGCACCGGCGCGGTGGGCGTGCTGGCGGGCGCCGGATTCCTTGCGGCGGCGCTGGTCGCCACCCTGCTGATCGTGCTGTGCAACCTCACCCTGCCCTCGGTGACCCGCTGGATCCAGCGTCACGCCCCTATCGAGCCGAGCAGCGAGCGCTACTACACGGTCCAGGCCGTCACCGAGGCCCACCAGGAAGCACTGGTTCGCTCCACCCTGCTGCGCCGCCTGAGCGCCAACGGCCTTGCCCTGCAGAGCCTGGAAAGCCACGCGCGCAAGACCGGCGGCGACGTGGAAGTGGCCGCCCTGGTACTGGCACCGAGCGACAAGGACAGCCTGCTGGAAGCCCTGGTCGGCGAACTGGCCCTGGCGCCCTACGTATCGGCGGCCAGCTGGTCGGTCAGCGACGGGCCGCAGTAGGACCGCCTCACGCGAGGTGCGGGCGCAGCAGCACCTCGATGTCACGGCGCACCAGCTTCAGTGCATCACGCGTGCGCGCCTTGTCGGCACAGGCGAGGCTACGGAAGTGATAGGCATAGATGGCGTAGACAATGTCCACCACTGCCCCGACCTCGCAATCGGCACGCAGCTTCCCGCGTTCGATGTAACTCGCCAGCGCCCGGTCCAGGGCCTTGCGGAAGCGGCTGCGTGACTGCTCGATCTCTACGTGCTCGGCGCTGGCGAACAGCATCACTGCCAGCAGTTCGCGCCACAGGCGCTTGTCCTCTATGCGGTCGATATTGCCGTAGTCGGCGCCGATCATCTTCACCAGCCCGTCCACCGGCTCCACCGGCAATGCGTCCAGCACTCGCTCGACCTTGTGCTGCGCCAGCGTCACCTGGTTATCGATGATCGCCACCAGCAGCTCGTGCTTGCTGGGGAAGTAGTTGTAGACAGTGGTCACCCCTACCTCGACCACGGCGGCGATGTCCTCCATGCGCGTGCTGGCGAAGGTGCGCTCGCGGAATAGCTCGGTGGCAACGTCGATCAGCGCCTGGCGCTGTTTTTCCTTCTTGCGTTCGCGCAGCGAGGTTTCGGCGGCGGGCTTGCGGGCGGGCATGGCGGCTCCGTTTCGGTTCTGCAGGGGATGGACGGCAAGCATTCTACTCAAGCCATGATATCGGGAAAGCCATGCCAGCGCCGCTGATAAATTGTAGTTGACTACAACTTTGTAGAAAAATACAGTTTTCTCAACAAGAACCCTGAGGTCCACCGAAATGAAAGGCATCAAGCTGGCGCTCGGCATGCTCACTGCGCTCTCGATCCCCGCTGCCGGCGCCGCCCAGCAGCAGGTGCGCGTCTACAACTGGTCAGACCTGATCGGCCAGGACACCATCAAGGACTTCCAGGCCGCCACCGGAATCACGGTGCAGTACGACACCTTCGACAATGAGTCGACGCTGATGGTGAAACTGCTCACCGGCAACAGCGGCTATGACGTGGTCGTCCCCTCCGGCACCTCGCTGGACCAGCTGATCAAGGCCGGCGCCTTGCAGGAACTGGACCGCAGCAAGCTGCCCAACTGGAAGAACCTCGACCCGCAGCTGATGAAGTTCGTCGAGGGCAAGGATCCGGGCAACCGCCACGCCTTCATCTACGACTGGGGAACCACCGGTCTTGGAGTGAACGCGACGCTCGTCAACGCGCGCCTGCCAAATGCGCCACTGGATTCCTACGACCTGCTGTTCAAACCCGCCAACGTCAGTCGTCTCAAGGACTGCGGGGTCGGGCTGATCGACAGCCCCGAGGACGTCTATCCGATCGTCCTCAACTACCTCGGTCTCGACCCGCAGAAGCCCACCCGCGAGAACCTGGAGCAGGCCAACCAGCTGCTCGACGGAATCAAGCCGAGCCTGCGCTACATCAACTCCGGCAGCTACATCAACGACCTGGCCAACGGCAACGTCTGCCTGGTACTGGGCTGGTCCGGCGACGTCGAAATCGCCCATCGCCGCGCCCAGGAGGCCGGCAAGAACGATGACATCCGCTACATCGCCCCCCGGGAAGGCACGGTCGCCTGGTTCGGCTTCATGGCCATGCCCAGGAACGCGCCCAATTCCGATGCCGCCTACCGCTTCATGAACCAGGTACTCGAGCCCAAGGTCAGCGCCGACTTCACCGCCACCGTCGGCTACGCCACCGCAGTCCCCGCCAGCCAGGAGCTGCTGCCTGTCGAGGTGGCGAACAATCCCACGGTGTTCCCGCCCGAAACGGTGCGTCAGAAGATGTTCTGGCAGTCCAACCCGACGCCGGCGGACCTGCGCCTGATGACCCGTGCCTGGAACCGCTTCAAGAGCGGACTCTGATTCCCATTCCCCGCTTCAACGACGGGCGCCGCGTCCGTGCCAGGAACTTCGCAATGACTGACCAGACCCTCATCCACATCGCCCAGGGCCCACTGCGCGGCGCCTACGATCCGGCCAGCGGGCTCTACCGCTACCTCGGCATTCCTTACGCCGAGCCGCCCCTGGGCGAACTGCGTTTCCGCCCGCCGCAACCCCATCACCCCTGGAGCGAAGTTCGCAGCGCCGAGCGCTTCGGCCCGGCTGCCGCCCAGCTGTTCGACGAAACCGAGGGCGAGTACGACGAATTCAGCGACAGCGCCCCAGTGCCGGGAAGACCGTGGGTGGGCTCCGAAGACTGTCTGACGCTGAACGTCTGGACCCGTAACCCGACCGCCAGCGACAAACCCGTGATGGTGTGGATCCATGGCGGCGCCAACTGGCTGGAGAGCAGCCGCCTGAAGTGCTACCACGGTGACGTACTGGCGGCGAACGGCGACGTGGTGTTCGTCTCACTGAATTACCGCCTCGGGCTGTTCGGTTTCCTCGACGTCAGCGTGCTCGGTGGTGAGGAATTTGCCGGCTCGCACTCCCATGGCCTGCTCGACCAACTCCAGGCGCTACGCTGGATCCGGGAGAACATCGCGCAGTTCGGCGGTGATGCGAGCAACATCACCCTGATGGGCGAATCCGCCGGCAGCATCGATATCAGCTGGTTGCTCGCCGGCGGTCATCTGCAGGGGCTGGTGCAACGCGTTGTGATGATGAGCGGCTACGCCGGCCTGCCGGGGTTGAGCGGCGACCTCGGCCATGGGCTCAGCGACGCCTCGGCAAAGGAACTCGCGCGCGGATTCTTCGCCGATTGCGCCATCGACAGCTTCGCGCAGTTGCGGGAACTGGACACCAACGCCCTGATGACCAAGGTGCACGCCCTGTCCGAGCGCACCGACATGCTGTTCCACATGGACTCGCTGTTCTGGCCCAAGACCCACGCCAGTGCGCAGCTGGACCCCATCGAGTTCGCCCGGCGCGGAGCAGCCACCGGTATCGACATCCTGATCGGCTTCACCCACTACGAGATGGGGCTGTGGCTGAACTGGGACGACAGCCTCGACCGACTCGGCCTCGATGCGCTGGTGGAGCGCCTGGCGATCATCCCGACGGCGCTCAAGGATTCCGCCAAGGCCCTGTATCGCGCGCAATTCCCCGAGGACGACGACGGCGTCCGCGCCATGCACCTGCTGGGCGACTGCGCCTTCGTCATGCCTGCGCTCTGGGCTGCGGAGGGCCTGGCCGCACAAAACCGGGTGCAGGTCTACCGCTTCGACCGCGAAACCGACCCGCGTCGTCGCGCCCAGCACGCCGCCGACCAGGTCTACTTCTTCGGCAAGCTGGACACCTACGTCGGCCGCTTGCTGGCCGGCACGCCACAGGACGCCGACGACGCTGCCGAACGCGATCGCTTGTCAAGGCTGATGCAAGGCATGCTCGTGGACAACGCCGGCGCCAGCCAATCCCCTGGTGACAAGCTGCCGCAATGGCCGCGGTACGACGCCGGGCAGCGCACCCTGCTCAGCCTGGACCAGCAACCCGAGCTACTGGACGATCCCTACGCCGTGCGCCGCCAGTGGTGGTTCGAGAACATCTACCCGGCCCGCTGAAACGACAAAGGGGAGCCAATGGCTCCCCTTCTCGTCTGCGCCCTGTCTCAGGCGAAGACGAAGTACTTGCGCACTGTCTCCACCACTTCCCAGGTGCCCTTCATGCCCGGCTCGATGACGAACACATCGCCGGCGCGCAGGTGAATCGGCTGCTCGCCCTCGGGGGTGATAACGCAATAGCCGTCGAGGAAGTGGCAGTACTCCCACTTCTCGTAGTTCACCTCGAACTTGCCGGGGGTGCAGATCCAGGTCCCCATGATCTTGCTGCCGTCCGCCGACAGGTAGGCATTGAGGTTGACGGTGTGCGGGTCGCCGCCGATGCGCTTCCACTTGGTGGCGTCCAGCACGGGCGTCGGGCAGGTGTCGCGCAGTACGGTGATGAAATCGGACATGACAGCTCCAGTCGTTGCGGTGAAGGTCCGTCACCCTAGCCACGAACCGCAACGGCGAGTTGCCTGGATTCGACATTGGTATGTCTGCCAGCGCTGCCCGCCCTTCTCTGATCCGCCCCCTGACAGATTTGTCATCCGCCGCTCATCTCGCCGTTATCCGCGCTCCCACACGATGCCCGTGGCCCTCGCCACGCCTGGGCAAAAACAACAACAGCAGGCGGTCACCAACCATCCTGCCCTAGGGAGCACATCCATGTATCGCACGCATCGCATGAATCGCACGCATAGAAAGTACCGACGTAAATTTCCGCTGGCGGCTTCGCTGCTGGCACTGGGGGTTGCTTCGCCGACCGTCTTCGCCGAGGCCGAAAGCACAGAGCAAGCCGAAGGCTTCCTCGAAGGTTCCAGCCTGGAAATCCTCAACCGCAACCTCTACTTCAACCGCGACGCCCGCCACGGCCAGTCAGTGCCTCCGCGCGGCAACGGCTACTCGGAAGTCTGGGCCCAGGGGATCATCGGCAAGTTCGAGTCCGGCTTTACCCAGGGTACGGTCGGCGTGGGCGTCGACGCCTTCGCCATGGTCGGCTTCCAGCTCGACACCGGTGACGGGCGCAACGGCGCCGGCAGCTCGGTGGACGTACTGCCTACCGACAACGACGGGCGCACCGAGAGCGACTACGCCAAGGCCGGCGGCGCGGCCAAGGTGCGCCTGTGGGACACCGTGCTGAAGGCCGGCGACGTTTTCCCGGAGACTCCCGTGGTGCACTACGGCGATTCGCGCCTGCTGCCCGAGTCCTTCCGTGGTTTCACCCTGCAGAACACCAGCCTCGAGGGCCTGACGCTGCAGGGCGGCCGCCTGCACGCCATGAGCCAGCCGCAGTCGCGGCAGATGGACGACGGTTTCGCCACCTTCTACGCAGGCCCGGTGGATTCGGCCTGGCTCGCCTACGGCGGCGGCGACTACGCCATCAACGACAACGCCAGCATCAGCCTCTACAGCAGCCGCCTGAAGGACGCCTGGAACCAGTACTACTTCGGCACTGCGCTGAACTTCCCGCTCAGCGAGGCCGTGGAGCTGTTCGGCGGCTTCAACTACTACAAATCGCAGGACGAAGGCCGCGAGCTGCTCGGCGAGTTCAACACCAATATCTGGAGCGCCAGCGCCGGCGTGCACTTCGGCGCCCACCGCATCGCCGTCAGCCACCAGCGCAACAACGGCAACAACGACTTCGACTACCTGCGCCAGGCCGACTCCATCTACCTGGACAACTCCATCCAGTACAGCGACTTCAACTCGCCGAAGGAGCGCTCGTGGATGGTCCGCTACGACCTCGACATGGCCACCTACGGCGTACCGGGGCTGAGCTTCATGACCCGCTACGCCCGCGGCACCGACGCCGACTATTCCAACGCCAACGCCGTGTACATGCGCACGGATGACAACGGCGACCCGCTCACGGACCAGAAGCGCTGGGAGCGCGACGTCGAGGCCAAGTACGTATTCCAGGAAGGCCAGCTCAAGGACCTGTCCCTGCGCGTACGCCAGGCGACCACCCGCGCCACCGCCTTTGAGTCGGACCTGGACGAAGTGCGACTGATCGTCGAATACCCGCTGGCGATTCTGTGACGGCCTGCGCCTGACAGGCGGATGACGGAATTGTCAGTTGCGCCTCAGCCTCCTGTTAGGCGCGCCTGCGTATAACGGAAGCCATCACCGCCCCCCAAGGCTTCTGGTGATGATTTCCCCGCAGCACTGCTCCTCTCCCTGGCGCTCCACGTGCCCTTTGGGGGGAGAGGAACTCTCGGCGCCCACACGGGCGCCTTTTTTTACGTGGCGGACATCGCAAAAGGAAGCCCACGCCGAATGAGATACGTCCCTTGCGCTCGCCTTCAGGACTGCCATTTCTCCAGCCAGTCGAGAATCAGCTCGACACGCGTGCTTTCGAAAGCATCCTCCAGCGATGTGAGCTCGATGGCGATCTTCGGGCGCCCGCCCTTCAGATCGGCAAGCTCGGTCAGCCAAGGATACTGGTGGATGTTCGTGACGACGAAATTGAAATACTTATGCCATGGGGAAGCGCCAACCTGGACAGCCAAAACGCCCCCTGTCTCCTCTGAATAGATGTCTTCAGTCGCGTAAGTACCACAGTTCTCCCGCAAGATTTGCAGCATCTTTTTCAGCGGCGCAGTGATCATGAAGACCTTCTTCACACCGCTACTTTTCTGCAGACAACGCTCGGCGGCGAACGCATGAAGCATGACAGAGAGCTTACGCACGGGTCTTGCCAGATTTCCGTTTTTTTCCATGACTTCCATCAACTGACGGACACTGACTCCACCGTGCTCCAAACGCCGGATTTTTTTCAGCGCGGGAACCGTCACCATCCTCAGCGGCGAACGGAAAATCCCCATGTGGGTAGAGATGGGGATATCCGGATGTGTAGTTACCGTCATGCACATCTCGATTCGCACGAAGTGCTCCGCCTGGGTTACCCCGACAGTCGAGCCAAAGACCGCATAGGCCACCCACACCTCGCTGGTCGGCGTTCTCTTGAAGCAACTCAATGCGTCGAGAAAACCCTTTACCGCTTGCTGATAACCGTAACTGACTTCAGACGAAAGCAGATTAGTTGCCACGAACCTCATCAGGTACACGTAGCTTTCCCAGAAAGCAAAATTTTCGTTGGTAAGCCGGGTGAACTCGTAGGAGATCGGGGATACCTGTGGAAGCGGCAGTATGGGTTCCTGCGGCAATACCATTTCAGTTTCGGATACGTGCTCGGGCCGAGGACCTGAAAACGGCCATACCCGGTCACGGCAGTTCGGACAGAGAAACCGGTCATCGTCGAATTCCGCGTCGTACACCATTACGCAACGCATGCATTTATAGAGCATCACTTCCTCACTGAAGTACGCAGACAGCAGTCCTGTTTGACCAGCCATGCTGCGGCCCAATCCCTGGTCATTTGCGCCTGTTGAACGTTGCATGAACCTTGTTGAGCTCTTGCGTCGAAAAGCAGCGCGCAGGGGAAGCGTAGATAGGAATTGAACCATTGGCTAAAAGTGAGTTTGAACGATGCGAGCCACACCCATCAGGGCTACAGTCGCCACCAGACTATGGAGGCTACGGGGCGGCTGCCGCAGTGGAACGGCACATGACAACGAGCGGTCATGTGCTTTACCGCGAACCTATTCAGTCCTCCTCATCCCGCCGATGCATCCACCGATACAACGCCGGCAGCACCAGCAGGGTCAGCGTGGTGGAGGACAGGATGCCGCCGATCACCACCGTCGCCAGCGGCCGCTGCACTTCCGCGCCGGTGCCGGTGGCCAGGGCCATGGGCACGAAGCCCAGGGACGCCACCAGCGCCGTCATCAGCACCGGGCGCAGGCGTGTCAGCGCACCCTCGCGGATTGCTGCGTCGAGGCCACGTCCCTCCTCCCGCAGGCTGCGGATGAAGGAAATCATCACCAGGCCATTGAGCACCGCCACCCCCGACAGCGCAATGAAGCCCACCCCGGCGGAGATGGACAGCGGAATGTCCCGCAGCCACAGCGCCACCACCCCGCCGGTGAGGGCGAAGGGAATCCCGGTGAACACCACCAACCCGTCGCGGACGTTGTTGAACATCATCAGCAGCAGGGTAAATACCAGCAGCAGCGCCACCGGCACCACGATCTGCAGGCGCTGCGCCGCCGACTGCAACTGCTCGAACTGGCCGCCCCAAGTGGTCCAGTAACCGGCCTGCAGCTTCACCTGCTGCTCGATGCTGCCGCTGGCCTCGGAGACGAACGAGCCGATATCCCGCCCGCGCACGTTGGCGCTGACCACGACGAGACGCTTGCCGTTCTCGCGGCTGACCTGGTTCGGCCCCTGCACCAGCTCCAGGCGCGCCACTTCGCCCAGGGTGATGAAGCCGATGCGCGAGTCCGTGGCGTTGGCCGGGGCTGGCACCGGAATGAGCATGCGCGACAGCGCGTCGATGTCGCTGCGCAGGTTTTCCGGCAGGCGCACGATCAGGTCGAAGCGACGGTCGCCCTCGAACAGCGTACCCGCCTGGCGGCCACCGATGGCCACGGCGACGTTGTCCTGGATGTCGCCGACATTCAGCCCGTAGCGCGCCGCACGCTGGCGGTCGATGTTGACGGTGAGCACCGGCAGGCCGCTGGTCTGCTCGACCTTCACCTCGGACGAGCCCTGCACCTGGCGCAACACGCCGGCAATCTGCTCCGCGGTCTGGTTCAGCACGCCCATGTCGTCGCCGAAAACCTTTACCGCCACGTCGCTGCGCACCCCGGAAATCAGCTCGTTGAAGCGCAGCTGGATCGGCTGCGACAGTTCGTAGGCGCTGCCCGGCACGCCGTTGGCGGCTTCCTGGATTTCCGCCTCCAGCTGCGCGCGGCTCTTCTTCGGATCGGGCCACTGGTCCTTGGGCTTGAGCATCACGTAGGCGTCGGAGATGTTCGGCGGCATCGGGTCGGAGGCGATCTCCGCGGTGCCGGTGCGGCTGAACATGCGCAGAGCCTCGGGCACCTTGTCGAGCACCTGGCGCTCGAGCTTTTCCTGCATGGCCACCGACTGCGACAGGCTGGTGCCTGGCGTGCGCAACGATTGCAGGGCGAAGTCGCCCTCGCCCAGGCTGGGCACGAACTCGCTGCCCATGCGGCTTGCAATCACGCCCGAGAGCAGCACCAGCACGGCGGCCACGGCGAACACCAGTGCGCGGCGTGCCATCACCCAGTCCAGCACCGGCTCGTAGGCACGGCGCGCACCGCGCATCAGCAGGTTCTCCTCCTCCTTGACCTTGCCGGTGATGAACAGCGCGATGGCCGCCGGGACGAAGGTCACCGAGAGGATCATCGCCCCCAGCAGCGCCAGCACCACGGTGAAGGCCATGGGGTGGAACATTTTCCCCTCGACGCCGGTGAGGGCGAAGATCGGCAGGTACACCACCATGATGATCAGCTGGCCATAGATCAACGCTCGGCGCGCTTCCTTCGACGCGGCGAAGACTTCGTGCAGGCGCTCGCTGCGGGTCAGCATGCGGCCATGATGTTGCTGCGCGTGGGCCAGGCGGCGGATGGCGTTCTCGACTATCACCACGGCGCCATCGACGATGATGCCGAAGTCCAGCGCGCCGAGGCTCATCAGGTTGGCGCTGATGCGGTTGCTGAACATGCCGGTGAAGGTGAACAACATGGCCAGCGGGATCACCATGGCGGTGATCAGCGCCGCGCGGATGTTGCCGAGGAACAGGAAGAGCACCGCGATCACCAGGATCGCGCCCTCGGTAAGGTTGCGCTTGACCGTGGCGATGGCCTTGTCGACCAGTTGCGTACGGTCGTAGACAGTCACCGCCCTGACCCCGGCCGGCAGCGTGCGGTTGATCTCTTCGAGCTTGGCGGCGGCAGCCTTGGCGACGGTGCGGCTGTTCTCGCCGATCAGCATGAACACTGTGCCGAGCACCACTTCGCGGCCATCCTCGGAAGCGGCGCCAGTGCGCAGCTCGCGGCCGAGTTCGACCTCGGCAACGTTGCGCAGGCGGATCGGCGTGCCGTCGACATTGGCCACCACGATGTTGGCGATGTCTTCCAGGCTGCCCACCTGCCCTGGTGCGCGTACCAGCAACTGTTCGCCGTTGCGCTCGATGTAGCCGGCGCCGACGTTGGCGTTGTTGCGCTCCAGCGCGGCGATGACATCCGCCAGGGTCAACCGATAGGCCGCCAGCCGACGGGTATCGGGCGCAACCTGGAACTGCTTGGCGAAGCCGCCGATGGTGTTCACTTCGGCGACGCCGGGCACGTTGCGCAGCTGCGGCTTGATCACCCAGTCCTGGATCACCCGCAGGTCGGTCGGCGTGTACTCGCTGCCGTCCTCCTTGCGCGCGCCCGGCTCGGCCTCGATGGTCCACAGGAAGATTTCCCCGAGGCCGGTGGAGATCGGACCCATGGCCGACTCGACGCCCTCAGGCAACTGCTCGCGGGCCTGCTGCAGGCGTTCGTTGACCAACTGGCGGGCGAAGAACAGGTCGGTGCCGTCCTTGAAGATCACCGTCACCTGCGACAGCCCCGAGCGCGAGATCGAGCGCGTCTGCTGCAGGCCCGGCAGACCGGCCATGGCGGTCTCCACCGGGTAGGTGATGCGCTGCTCGGTCTCCAGCGGGGTGAAGCCCGGCGCCGAAGTGTTGACCTGCACCTGCACGTTGGTGATGTCGGGCACCGCATCGATGGGCAGCTTCTGGTAGCTGGCGATGCCCAGGCCGGCCATGCCGAGGACAGCGAGCAGCACGAGATAGCGCTGCTCGATGGCGAAACGAATGATGCGTTCGAACATGCTTTCGCTCCGTCAGTGCGCGTGGGACGCCGAGCTCTTGCCCAGCTCCGACTTGAGAATGAAGCTGCCTTCAGTCGCCACCTGGTCACCGGCGACAAGGCCGGCCAGCACCTCGACGAGACCTGCGCTGCGCGCGCCGAGATCGACCGGCCGCGGTTCGAAGCCTTCGGCGCTGCGCACGAAGACGCTGGGTTTGCCTTCCACCTCCTGGATCGCCTGCTCCGGCACCGCGACCGGCACCTGGCGCGCACTGCTGCTCACCCGCACATTGACGAACAGACCGGGGCGCCACGCGCCATCGGGATTCGCCAGGGTGACGCGGGCCACTGCGCTGCGGGTCTGTTCGCCGAGCAGGTTGCCGACGTAGCTGACGCGGCCGTCGACCTGCATGCCCAGGTCCGCCGCCTCCACCCGCGCCGGCTTGCCCACCTGCACCCGCGCCAGGTCCTGCGGCGCCACGCTGAAGCTGGCCCAGACCCGCGACAGGTCGGACAGCGTGAAGGCCGCCGTGGTCTCGCTGACTACCTCGCCGGGCACCAGGTGCTTCTCCACGACTACACCGTCGAAAGGCGCGCGCAGCTCATAGCGATTACCGCCGACGCTGGCCGACACGCCGCTCAGGGCGTTGGTCTTCTGCTGCGCGTTGGCCAGTGCGATGCGTGCCTCTTCCAGGTCCTGGCGCGCCTGCAGGTAGTCCTGCTCGGCGGAAATCTTCTCCTGCCACAGCTCCCGCTCGCGTTCGAAGGTCTTGCTCGCCAGGCTCGCCCGGCGCTGGGCAGCGGCCAGCTCGCTGCGCAATTCGGAAACCTGCTGGCTGGCGATCACCGCCAGCAGCTCACCCTTCTTCACGCTCTGCCCCAGGTCCACCTTCACCGACTCCACCACACCTGGCGTGCGAGGCACGACGTGGGCAGTACGGTCCTGGTCGAAGCCGATCTCGCCGGGCAGGCTGAACGCTTCGTCCAGCGCCTTCGGTCCGGCGGTGGCCAGCTGGATGCCGGCAGCCTGTATCTGCGCAGGGCTGAGGTGCAGGCCCTCTTCTTCGGCTGGCGCTTGCTTGGCGGCGTGATGCTCGCCATCGGCATGGCTGCCTGCTTCGGCATGGCGCGTCGGCGCGGCGTTGCCGTGGTGCTCGCCGTCCGCATGGGTCGCGTCGTCGAGGTGGCTGCCGCCGGCCTGTTCGCTGCCCATCCAGGCGTAGGCGCTGACGCCCAGCGCGGAGGCCAGCAGAACGGTGGCGGCGAGAGGGGTTTTCTTGATCATGGAAGCTCCGGGAAATTTCCGCCGGCGCCGCGCCGTAGCGCAGGCACCGCAGGGTGATGGAGGGTGCTGAAGAGGTCGTGGACGCACCAGTGCACGGGCAGGCTAACGATGGGCGCGGCGGCGGACGGCGTCAGGCTCACGAGCAGCAGGCCGAACCAGGCGCGGCGGCGCTTAGCGGGCCGCGCCGACATCGCCGTAGACCCTTTCGATCCGTCCCCAGGCATCGCTGACCTGGGCCAGCGCGCGCAGGTACTGGTCGCGCGCGGTGATCAGGGTGCGCTGGGCGTCGAGCACTTCGAGGAAGCCGAACTTGCCCATCTCGAAGCCGCGCGTGGCGCTCTCCACGGCGGTCTGGGCGCTGGGCAGGATGGTCTGGCGGAAGGCATTCACCTCGCCCTGGGCGGTGCTCCACTGCTGCAGCGCCTGCTGGGTTTCCTGGCGCAAGCGCAGTTCGGTGGCGTTGCGCAGGTCGCGAGCCTGATCGGCGCGGCGGGATTCGGCGAGGATGTTCCCCTGGTTGCGGTCGAACAGCGGCAGCGGCAGGCTGAAGCCGATCACCGCAATGCGGTCGCGGTTGCCGGCGTCGATGGCCTCCTGGGTGCCGACGCTGACGTCGAGGTCGGGAATGCGCTGGGTCTTTGCCAGCCGCACAGCGGCCTCGCCCTGATCGATGCGGGTCTGCGCCAGGCGCATTTCCGCGCTGTCGCCCAGGCGGTCGAGGAGTTGATTGCTGCTGGGCAGGCCGGGCAAGGGTTCGACGCTGTCGCTGCGCACGCCGCTGAAATCCGGCAGTGCCAAGCCCATCAGTGCGGCCAGTGCCTGGTTGGCGTCGGCTCGTTCGCGGCGGGCGCGGGACTGCTCCAGGCGTACTTCGGCGAGTTGCACCTGCGCGCGGTTGGCCTCCAGCGGCGGTGCCTTGCCGGCACGCACACGCCCCTCAGCCGCAGTCACACCACGCTGCGCCAGTTCCACCGACTGCTGTGCCAGGCGCTCCCGTTCCTGGGCGCGCAAGGACGTGTAGAAAGCCGCGATCACTTCGCCACGCAGCTGGTTGCGTCGCGCCTGCAGGCTCAGTGCGGCAACATCCTGGCCGCGCTCGGCCAGTTCCACCCGCGCGCCGCGCTTGCCGCCCAGTTCCAGCGGCTGGCTGATGCCGATCGTGGTGGTGCGATTGCGCGAATCGGTGCCCTCCTGGTCCCAGGACAGCGTCGGGTTGCGCAGCAGGCCGGCCTGTTCGCGCAATCCCTGGGCGATGCCGATTTCCCGGCCGCTGGCGGCCAGCTCGGGGTTGCCGCTGGCGGCGGCCTGCAGGGCATCCTCGATACCGATCTCGCGGGCCTGCGCCCCACTTGGCAACTGCCAGAGCAGCAACGCCAGCAGCATTGCCGGCGCGGCAAATCCAGTACGTCTTGAAAACACGGCGAACCTCGCACGGTGGAGTCAACTTCGACGGCATCCCGTCATTTCCACCGGCGAATCTAGAAGTGCCTCTCTAGCGACAAGGTGACTGGATAATTACAAACATGTAATTGGCCATTTGCCGACGTCCCGTTGTATGTATTTAAAAAGGCATCGCGCCTCTTCCAGGTAACTTCAGGAAACAATTCGCGGCACTCCGAACAAACTGAATCGCTTCTGAAACACCTTACAGAACAGCGACATACATAACTTTCAGTGCTCCTCACCCAGCCAGAAATGCGACATCGCCACGGTTGACCCTGAAGTCGCTACAGCTTCTAGACTGCGCGCCTTTCTCGTTGGCGGTATGAACTTCCCTGCGCCTGCGGCACCACTCTTCGCGTAATTACCGGGTAACTATCCATGAAAATCCTGCTCATCGAGGACGACCACAAGACGGCCGATTATCTGCAACAGGGACTGAGCGAAAGCGGCTATGTCGTCGACCGCGCTGACAACGGCGTCGACGGCCTGCACCTGGCCCGGCAGTGCGCCTACGACTTGGTCATCCTCGATGTGAACCTGCCACAGATGGACGGTTGGGACGTGCTCGCCAGCCTGCGCCAGCACAGCGACATCCGCGTGATGATGCTCACCGCCCGCGGCCGTCTCACCGAGCGGGTGAAAGGCTTCGACCTGGGCGCCGACGACTACCTGCTCAAGCCCTTCGAGTTCCCCGAACTGCTGGCCCGCGTGCGCTCGCTGATGCGCCGCAGCGAACGCATCGACCAGCCGCAGGTGCTGCAGATCGGCGGGCTGGAGCTGGACCCCGGTCGCCATCGCGCCTACCGCGACAGCCAGCGCATCGACCTGACCAGCAAGGAGTTCGCCCTACTGCACCTGCTGATGAGCCGCAGCGGCGAAGTGCTCTCGCGCACGCAGATCATCTCGTTGGTCTGGGACATGAACTTCGACTGCGACACCAACGTGGTGGAAGTCACCATCCGCCGCCTGCGCGCGAAGGTCGACGAGCCCTTCCCCGACAAGCTGATCCACACCCTGCGCGGGGTCGGCTACGTGCTGGAGTCCCGCGCATGAAGCCGGCCAGCCTGTCGCTGCGCATCGGCCTGTGGGTTGGCATGCTGGGGTCGGTGCTGATGGCCCTGCTGCTCACCCTCGCCTACCTCGCCCTCGACCATCAGCTGGACCTGCGCGCCCACCGGGAGCTGGAGGACAAGCTCGGGCAACTGCGCCACGCGCTGGAGGCCGACCCCGGCCTCGCCGCCCTGCCCCTGCGTGGCCATGCCCTGCAGGACCAGTTGATGGGCCACGACAACCTCAGCGCCGCGCTGCTCGATGAGCAGCGCGGGCGGCCGGCGCAGTTCAGCAGCGGGCCGAATGCCGACCTGCCAATACTCGATGGGTTCGCCGGCAATGGCCGTGCCTTCGGCTGGACCGCGCCGGACGGCCGCCGTCTGCTCACCGAACGCAGCCTGATTCGTCTGCGCGACGGCAACAGCCTGCGGGTGTTCCTGACCCTGGATCGGCGCGACGACGACGCCCTGCTTGGCGCCTTCCTGCGTTCGGCCTGGCTGGCCGTGCCGCCGTTGCTGCTGCTTATCGCCCTTGGCGCGCGCCTGGTGGCCAAGCGCGGCCTGCTGCCGTTGCGCCAGTTCGGCCAGGTGGCCTCGCGGGTCACCACCCAGGACCTCAGCCACCGCATTCCGCTGCAGGACCTGCCACGTGAGCTGGGCAAGGCGGCGCGGGCACTGAACCTGATGCTGCACCGGCTGGATGACGGCGTGCAGCAACTCACACAGTTCTCCGACGACATCGCCCACGAGCTGCGCTCACCCATCGGCAACCTGCTGGGCAAGGCGCAGGTGACGTTGTCGCGGCCACGGGAAAAGGAGGAGTACGAGACGGTGCTGGCGGCGAGTACCGAGGAGCTGGAACGGGTCGGGCGGATCGTCAGCGACATGCTGTTCCTCGCCCAGGTCAGCCATCCGCGCGCGCTGCTGCCGCAGGAGCCGGTGCGGCTGGAAGAGGAAGCGGCGAAGGTCGCCGAGCTGTTCGATTTCAGCGCCGAGGAGAAGTCGCTCTCCATTGTCATCGAAGGTCACGGGCGGGTGGTCGGTGACCGCCTGATGATCCAGCGCGCGATATCCAACCTGCTGTCCAACGCCATCCGCCACACGCCCGGGGGCGAGCGCATCAGCGTGCAGGTGCGCGACGACGGCGAAGCCGTGACCTTGCAGGTGCAGAACCCCGGCGCAGGCATTGCCGCCGAACACCTGGAGCACCTGTTCGAGCGCTTCTACCGGGTGGATAAGGGCCGTTCGCGGGCACAGGGCGGCACCGGCCTGGGGCTGGCCATCGTGCGTTCGATCATGGAGCTGCACCTGGGCTCGGCCAGCGCGCAGAGTGCGGAGGAAGGGCCGACGCGCTTCCTCCTGACGTTTCCTTCGTCACCCGACTGACCTCCACCCAGCTCAAGATCAACGGGTGGCGCGGCAGGCGACGCGCTCGGTGCGGTACTCGATGGCCTGTTCGTCACCGAAGGAATCCTTGTAGCGCAGTTGCACCGGCACCACGCCGCAGTCGCTGCTCATCGGCGTCACCGCCACGACTTCGGCGATGTCCAGGTTCATCCCGTAGGTGTACTGCTTGGCCTCGGCGATCTGCGTCGGCGACGGCGCACCCTGGCGGGCCTGCATGACCTGCTGGCGGGCCTGCTCCATGCGCGCGAAGGTGATGTCGCCGCCACCGTCGGCCAGGGCCAGGGAGGAAGCGCCCAGCAGGGCGGCAGTCAGGAAGATGCGGGAGAGTTTCATGGCAGTCACCTCGTGGTGGTTGAAAGTGATTCCACCTTAAGAGGCCGCCGCTAACGGGAAGCTGAGGCAAGGATGACGATTCGGTTATCCGGCGTACGGGCCACTGCGGCAAAGCAGGCAATTTCCCACCACTCATCCGTGCATTTTCCCAGCGGTGAACTCTCGGCGTCCGACAACTGTCTGTGTGCTGTCGGCCCCCCGGGTGGGTTTCCTGGCCATTGGCCACCCGGCCAGTTCTCAATAAGTTGCCCGGCCGACGTTTTCGCTCCCGCAAGGCGGGTTTCGTTCCAAGTCATGTGAAGATTGCCCATGTCCCTATCGCGTCGCTTCCCCGCACGAGTTTCTCCCCTCCAGACCCGCGCCCTCGGTGCCTGCCTGTTCGCCAGCCTGCTGGCCGCCGGCGCTCCGGCCCAGGCCGAGGAGCCCGCCAGCAACGCGCGCTGGGTGAACGACAGTCTGAGTACCTACGTGCGCAGCGGCCCCACCGACGGCTACCGCATCGTCGGCACTCTGACCTCCGGGCAGAAGGTCCAGCTGGTCAGCACCTCCGGCGACTACAGCCAGGTGCGCAGCGACAGCGGCAGCACCGTGTGGATCGCCAGCAAGGACCTGCAGGAGAAGCCCGGCCAGGCAGAACGCCTGCCCTCGCTGGAACAGAAGGTCACCGAGCTGACCACCCAGTTGCAGACCATCGACGACTCCTGGAAGAACCGTGTGCAGGGCATGCAGGAAACCCTGGACGCGCGCAAGAAGCTCATCGATGAGCTGCAGGCCGCGCGCAGCGCGCTGGACGCCGAGCTGAACCAGGCGCGCTCGCAGCTGCGCGATACCCAGGCGCAACTGGGCGACGAGAACAAGCAGGTGCTGATGCGCTACATGGCTTATGGCGGCAGCATCGCCGGCGCCGGCCTGCTCGCCGGGCTGATCCTGCCGACCATGCTGCGCGTGCGCCGCAAACGCAGCACCGAGTGGGTCTGACGCTTCAGTCGATGCGCAATTCGTACTGCCGGTAACCCAGGGCGTCGCTGCCCTGCGGTTCGAATCCGGCGAGTTCGTAAAGGCGCCGCGCCGGGTTGTCGGGGCGCACGCTGAGCTTCAGCCGCAGGTAGCCCTCCTGCCAGGCATCGGCGATGTAGCGTTGCAACAGCGCTGCACCGACGCCCTTTCCCCGCCAAGCCTCGCTGACGCCCAGGGTGCAGAGCTCCGCGCTGCCCGCTTCGGGCAACCAGAGGCTGTAGCCGACGCTCTCGCCATCGACCTCGGCGATGGTCAGCCGCTCGAAGTGCTCCAGCCAGCGCGCCAGGTGGCGGTCGAAGTCTTCTCGCCAGCGCTCCTCATGGGCAGGCTCCCACTGGCGGATATAGGCCTCTTCGCCGCGCTGGACGAAGGGGACATCGGTGATGCGGGCGGGGCGGAGCGAAAGGCTCATTGCAGTTTCCATGGCAGGAACAAGCAATACGACCTGACCATCGCATCCGTCAGGTCTCGGTGGCAACTGGCAGAATCGACCGAATCTCATCTCGGCGCACTCAGCATACCTTCCAGGCGTGATTTGACGTCCGCTCGCTCCTCCATCAAGCGCTGCAGATCCACGCTGTATTGCAGATTCACGACGTCATTTTCAGCCAGCGCATCCTGCTGCAGATCATCCAGGCGCGCGCTCCGCTCCCTTAATAAGGCGGCAATGCGGCCATCGAGGCTGCTGAGTCTCTTGCGCAGGAACGTCACCTTGTGGAATTTCCAGCGCCCCATTGCTGCGACGCGAACAGACTGGTTGGCGGCCTCCTGCTGCGTGAGCTCTTCGTCGGTCGGCTGGGGAGAAATAGCGGGTTTGACGAGGATTGCATCGGCGGAGCAGGGATGTTGGGAAAAAGTCGTTCGACCTTCGACAGTGCACTTGTAGATCTCGGCTTGCGCGGTGTTGAAACCCAGCGCGGCCAGCAGGACCACGACGAATGGGAAGCGCATGATGCAATGCTCCTGACCACTCCATTGGTTTGCCTGTAAACAGGACCCTTGGGATTGCTATCAGATTGACATGCACTGTCCGAGCGAGTTCTTGGGCGCTCTGTAAAGGTTCGGTAAATCCTTCCGGCACGGTCTTGGCTCAAGTCGCGGCAGCGCGCCACGCCCGCGATCCACCGGCAGGACCGGCGTCAGGCACTCTGCCGCTGCCTCACGCCACCTCGCTTTCCACGCCCGCATCCAGGTCCACCAGCAGCTCGATCATCGCCCGCGCCGCCGCCGAGAGGCGGTCGCCGCTGCGGGTGACGATCCCGCAGCGTGCCTGGAGGATGTCGACGTTCTGCGGCAGGTTGCGAAAGTGCAGGCGCACCAGTTCGCCACGCGCCATCGGTTCGCTCAGCGCCTCTTCCACGGCGATGCCGATGGCGTCGGTCTGGCTGACGATACGCACCAGCGAAGCCATGTCTTCGCACTGCACGTTGGTGCTGATGTCGATCTTGCCGCTGAGGTTGGCGAGCATCTTCCGCGCGCTGGGCGGAATCAGCGTGGCCGCCAGCGGGTAGGCGAACATGTCGTTGGTGGAGAGACTCTCCTTAGCCAGCAGCGGGTGCCCCTCGCGGCAGAAGAACAGCCCGCTGCGCGGCTTCAGCGCGCGGGTCTGGAAGTTCGGGTCGGCTTCGAAATGGCGGATGTCGGCGACGAAGAACTCGATCTCCTCGCGGCTCAGGCTGCGCGCCAGGCGCTCCCAGTTGTCCACGCCGAACTGAATATGGATGCGCGGGTAGCGCTGGACGAAGCGTGACACCGCATCGGACACCAGCTTCTGCGCCGGCGCCGGCCCGCTGCCGAAGCGCAGCTCGCCGGAGTCCAGCTTGTTCAGACGGGCCACCGCGTGGCTCAGGTTATTGGCGCCCTGCACCAGGCTCAGCGCGTGCTGCAGCACCACCTGGCCCTCGGGGGTCGGGCGCAGGTCCTTGCTGCCACGGTCCACCAGACGGCAGCCCAGCTCCTGCTCCAGGCCCTGGATGCTGCGGCTGAACGCCGGCTGGGTGATGCCCATGGCGTCGGCGGCGCGAACGAAGCTGCGGTGTTCGTTGAGGGCGATGAAGTAGCGGAGCTGGCGCAGATCCATGATGCATTTCCGGCATTGAAAATAGTGGGCAAAGGCATTTGCCGCTGGGTATGCGCTGGTTTTAAATGCAAGCTCTTATTCCGTCAACGAAGAATAAAGCAAACATCTATTCTTTTACGAACTAAGAATATAGCTCAGACCAGGAGTCGCCCGATGCCAGCCCTGCACCTCCTTTCCTCGCGAATGTGCCTGTCCCGCTGTCGCTGACAGCCAAAGCCGCACCCAACCACAACGAAAAACGTCGTTCGCCACTTTTGCCTGGCGCGGCCCCGTTTTGCCCGCGAACAGCGTGCAGAGACAAGGACACAGCATGACTTCGAGACATTCGCCCTTCCCCTTTAAGCCCCACCGGCTGCGCCAGGCCATTTTCCTGCTGGCCCTGGGCGGCGCCCTGCCGGTATTCGCCGAGGAAGCCGAGGACGGCAGCACTACCAGTGATACTGCCAAGCCCGTGAGCGCAGCGCCCGCCAAGGCCGACGCCACCCTGGGCAAGGTCACCGTCACCGCTCGCCGCCGCGAGGAAGACTCGCAGAAGGTGCCCACGCCGATCACCGTGGTCGGCGGCGAGACCCTGGAGACCCAGCGCGTCTACAAGGTGCAGGACCTGCAGCAGATCCTGCCCAGCGTTAACGTCGCCTTCATCCACGCGCGGCAATCGAGCATTGCCGTGCGCGGCATCGGCAACAACCCGGCCAGCGACGGGCTGGAAGGCAGCGCCGGGGTCTACCTGGACAACGTCTACCTCGGCCGCCCCGGCATGGCGGTGTTCGACCTGCTGGACATCGAGCAGCTTGAGCTGTTGCGCGGGCCGCAGGGCACACTGTTCGGCAAGAACACCACGGCCGGCGTACTGAACATCAGCACCCGTGCGCCGACCTTCACCCCCGAGCGCAGCGTCGAGGTCTCCGGCGGCCAGGACGGCTACTTCCAGGGCAAGGGCAGCGTCTCCGGCGCCCTGACCGACACCCTGGCCGGACGCGTCTCGGCCTACCGCACCCGCGATGACGGTTACATCAAGAACATCCACGACGACAACACCCTCAATGGCGGCGAGCGCCAGGGCATCCGCGGGCAATTGCTGTTCAAGCCCAACGAGGATTTCGACCTGCGCTGGATCAACGACTACAACGAGGAGGACTCCAGCAACGGCAGCATGGTGGTGTACGGCGCCGCCGACCGCTTCTGGCAGCGCGCCGCCTCGGTAGGTGCCTCGCCAGTGCGCGATCCGGACCGGCACAAAGTCAACATCAACGCCCGCCAGCACGTCAGCGTGCACCAGGGCGGCAGCTCGGTGGAGGCCAACTGGAACCTCAATGGCGGCTACAAGCTGACCTCCATCAGCGCCTACCGCTACTGGCACTTCACCCCGGCCAACGACGAGCAGCTCAACGTCTCGGCGATCAACAACACCGGCGTGGAAGTCCACGACCGCCAGTTCTCCCAGGAAGTCCGCCTGGCCTCGCCCACCGGCGGCTTCTTCGACTACGTGCTCGGCGCCTATGCGTTCAACCAGAACCTGGGCAACAAGACCTTCACCAGCTACGGCCCGCTGGCCGACCGCTACCTGCTGGGCACCGACCTGAATGCGCTGAACAACACCTACTCGAAAGCCAACGGCAAGATCGAGACCGACAGCTTCGCGCTGTTCGCCCAGGGCACCTGGCACCTTACCGACAAGCTGGACTTCACCGCCGGTCTGCGCGGCACCTACGAGGAGAAGGATGCCAAGGTCGAACGCTTCGACCCGGTCGGCGGCGCACCGGTAACCGGCGTCGGCGCAGTGGTACGGCGCAACCAGCTGGGCGCCTATGACTCGGGCGACCTCAGTCTCTACAGCTTCGCGCCTTCGGCGCTGCTGAGCCTGAGCTACCAGTTCACCGACGACCTACTGGGCTATGCCTCGCTGTCCCATGGCGAAAAATCCGGCGGCGTGAACCTGGCCGTGGCCAGCGCCCCGACGGCGGGCGCGGACTCGCTGCTGGTCGGCCCGGAACGCGCCAACGACGCCGAACTGGGGATCAAGACGACCCTGTTCGACAACCACCTGCAGCTCAACACCAACCTCTTCTGGACGGGCATCCACGGCTACCAGGCGACCACCCTGTACCAGCCGCCAGGCTCGACCCAGCTGGTCTCGGTGCTCTCCAACGCCGGCAGCGTGCGCTCGCGCGGCCTGGAGTTCGAGGCCACCGCCCTGCCCGTTCGCGGCCTGACGCTGAACTTCAACGGCTCCTACAACGACGTCACCTACCTGTCGTTCAAGGACGCCCCGTGCCCGGCGGAAATCTCCACTCAACCCAATGCCCCGGCCACCTGCGACCTCACCGGGGACCGCGTGGTCGGCGCCTCGAAGTGGATCGCCAACCTCAACGGCGAATACGCCTGGAACCTCGACGACGGCATCCGCCCCTACGTGACCGGCAGCTACTCCTACCGCTCCGAGGCCGAAGGCACGCTGGACAACTCCGAGCTTTCGAAGATCGACGGCTACGGCCTGGCGAACTTCTCCGTCGGCGTGCGCAAGGACCTCGGCGACGGCCAGCTGGATGCTTCGGTCTGGCTGAAGAACGCCTTCGACAAGGACTACTACCTGGCCGCCTTCGCCAGCATCAACGGCTCCTACACCGCCTCGGTGGGGCAGCCGCGCACCCTGGGCGCTTCGGTTCGCTATGACTTCTGATCCCCATCCGCCGCGCCCCGGCGCGCGGCTCTATTGCCACAGCAAGAGGACGATGAGATGAGCAACGCAGCACAAGCTATCCAGCAGCACGCAGTAAGCCTCGACATCCACCCGGTTGCCGGCCGCATCGGCGCCGAGATTCGCGGCGTGAAACTGTCCGGCGAGCTGGACGCCGCCACCACCGACGCCATCCAGGCCGCGCTGGTGAAGCACAAGGTGATCTTCTTCCGCGGCCAGACGCACCTGGACGACCAGGGCCAGGAGGCCTTCGCCCAGCTGCTCGGCAACCCGGTGGCCCACCCGACCGTGCCGGTGCAGGAAGGCACCCATTACCTGCTGGAACTGGACGGTGCCCAGGGCCGCCGCGCCAACTCCTGGCACACCGATGTGACCTTCGTCGACGCCTATCCCAAGGCCTCGATCCTGCGCAACGTGGTGGCCCCCGAGTCCGGCGGCGACACCGTGTGGGCCAACACCGCCAGCGCCTACGACGACCTGACGCCGGAGCTCAAGGCCCTGGCCGATTCACTCTGGGCGGTGCACAGCAACGAGTACGACTACGCCGGCATCCGCCCGAACTTCGACCCCGCGCGCCTGGAGGAGTACCGCAAGGTGTTCACCTCCACCGTCTACGAGACCGAGCATCCAGTCGTGCGCGTGCACCCGGTCAGCGGCGAGAAGACGCTGCTGCTGGGGCACTTCGTCAAGCGTCTGAAGGGGCTCTCGCAGCATGACTCGGCGCACCTGTTCGCCGTGCTGCAAAGCCACGTCACGCGCCTGGAGAACACCGTGCGCTGGCGCTGGCAGCCGGGCGACGTGGCCATCTGGGACAACCGCGCGACCCAGCACTACGCCGTGGACGACTACGGCACCCAGCCGCGCATCGTGCGCCGCGTGACCCTCGACGGCGATGTGCCGGTGGGTGTCGACGGGCAGCGCAGCCGGACGATCAAGAAGGTTTGAGTTCTAGCACTGCGAGCCAGAGCCCCTCTCCCCAGCCCTCTCCCTGAAGGGAGAGGGAGTATCCGATTGAAGCGCACCTCTTGTTGTGCAGCCCTGCTACCTCGGGTGCAGGACTGCCACTTGGTTTCGCCTGGCACCGATCCAGTCCCCTCTCCCTTCAGGGAGAGGGTTAGGGAGAGGGCCGCCCATGCCTGAACGGAGCACTGAAGCATGACCCAATCCGCCCTGCAGAAATCCACCCCCGAACCCTTCGTCATCGTCCCCCTCGACGCCCCGCTGGGCGCCGAAGTATGCGGCCTGGACGCCCGCGAGCCGCTCACCCCGGAGCAGATCCTGGCGATCAAGCAGGCCCACCGCGAATACCACATCCTGATCTTCAAGGACCAGCAACTCGACGATCAGCAGTACCTGCGCTTCGCCACCCTGTTCGGCGCGGTGTTCCAGCCGCCGGCGGACATCCCGGTGCTGTCTTCCGGAGCCGACGGCAAGGCCCCGGATATCGTCAAGGTGGCCAACACCGAGGACGGCGAGCTGGGCAACTTTGCCCTGCCGGCCCACATCGACCACCAGTGGACGCCGGTGCCCTCGTCCGGCTCCTTCCTTTACGCGCTGGAGGTGCCCAGGACCGGCGGCGAAACCCAGTTCACCAACCTCGCCCGTGCCTACGAGACGCTGGATGAAGCAACCCGCGCCGAGATCGTGCCGCTGCGCCTGATCAACTACAACCCGTTCATCCGCCTGAAGAGTGGCGGTTACAACGGCACCTTCGTGCGCTACCGCACCCCGGATATCGAGCCGATCCAGGGCACCGAACACCCGCTGGTGCGCACCCATCCGGAGAACGGCAAGCGCGTGCTGTTCCTCTCCGTGCACACCGAGGTTGAAATCCCCGGCGCCGATCCGCAACAGGGCGCGGCGCTGGTGGAGAAACTGCGCGAGCACCTGCAGCAGCCCGAGCTGATCTACAGCCACAAGTGGTCGGTCGGTGACATCGTCTGGTGGGACAACCAGGCCGTGCTGCATGGCCGCAATGCCTTCCCGGCAAGCGAGAAGCGCCGCCTGAAACGCATCAGCCTGTCCGGCAGCCGGCCGTTCTGAGGCACCGTCCCACCTGCGGCGGATAACGCTGGCGCGTTATGCGCCCTACGAACCGGAGTATCCGCGGCGAGACTTGCCCTCACCCCAGCCCTCTCCCAAAGGGAGAGGGGGCCGTTCGGTGCGATTGGCGAAAATGAAGTCACCCGGCGAGCGCCGATTTCAGAACCGCTCAGGACAGTCCCCTCTCCCGCTTGCGGGAGAGGGTTAGGGTGAGGGTGAGGGGCCTTTGATTTTGTAGGAACCTCCAGCCCCGTAGGGTGAATACGCGCCAGCGATATCCGCCGCAATCCCCCGAAAAGCCCTGGAGACAACGCTCTCTATGCTTATGCCAAATCGTTTCTTGTCCTGAATCAATTATTCCTTTTATAGTTTCGTCAACTCGTCATAACAAGTTATGAACTATGGCCGAACTACTTCCCCTCTCCCCCGTTCCCCTCTACAGCCAGCTCAAGGAAGTCCTGCGCACGCGCATCCTCGACGGCACCTATCCGCCGCTCAGTCGGATGCCCTCCGAGGCCGAGCTGGGCAAGGCCTTCGAAGTCAGCCGGATCACCGTGCGCCAGGCGCTGGGCGACCTGCAGAAGGAAGGGCTGATCTTCAAGATCCACGGCAAGGGCACCTTCGTCGCCAAGCCCAAGGCGTTCCAGAACGTCAGCACGCTGCAGGGCCTGGGCGAATCCATGACCCAGCGCGGCTATGAGGTGATCAACCGCCTGCGCAGCTTCAAGACCGTGCCGGCCAACGCCCAGGTCGCCGCCCGCCTGCAGGTGGCCGAGGGCGAGAACGTGGTGCAGATCAAGCGCGCCCGCCTGGTCAATCGCGAGCTGGTGTCGCTGGAGATCACCTGGCTGCCCGAGCACGTCGGCAAACGCCTGGAGAAGGCCGACCTGGTCAGCCGCGACATCTTCCTGATCCTCGAGAACGACTGCGCCCTGCCCCTAGGGCACGCGGACCTGGCCATCGACGCCATCCTCGCCGACGCCGAACTGGCCCGCGCGCTGGAGGTGGAAGAAGGCTCGCCGGTGATGCGCATCGAGCGCCTGACCCACACCGCCGACGGCGCGCCGCTGGACTACGAACACCTCTACTACCGCGGCGATGCCTTCCAGTACCGCCTGCGCATCGACCGCCACAAGGGACAGCACCAATGAGCCAGTTCGACCTCTCCCAGGTACCCGAGGACAAGGAACTCGCCTACGACATCGTGGTGATCGGCGGCGGCACCGCCGGCCCGATGGCGGCGATCAAGGCCAAGGAAGCCAACCGCGAGCTGCGCGTGCTGCTGGTGGACAAGGCCAACGTCAAGCGCAGCGGCGCCATCAGCATGGGCATGGACGGCCTGAACAACGCGATCATTCCCGGCCACGCCACGCCCGAGCAGTACACCAAGGAAATCACCGTCGCCAACGACGGCATCGTCAACCAGGCGGCGGTCTACGCCTATGCCACCCACAGCTTCGAGACCCTGCAGCAGCTGGACCGCTGGGGCGTGAAGTTCGAGAAGGACGAGGTCGGCGACTACGCGGTGAAGAAGGTCCACCACATGGGTGCCTACGTGCTGCCCATGCCCGAGGGCCATGACATCAAGAAAGTGCTGTACCGCCAGCTCAAGCGCGCGCGCATCGAGATCACCAACCGCCTGGTGGTCACCCGCCTGCTCACCGACGCCGACAGCGCGGTCAACGGCCTGCTCGGCTTCGACTGCCGCACCGCGCAGTTCCAGGTGATCCGCGCCAAGGCCGTGGTGCTCGCCTGCGGCGCCGCCGGCCGCCTGGGCCTGCCCTCGTCCGGCTACCTGATGGGCACCTACGAGAACCCCACCAATGCCGGCGACGGCTATGCCATGGCCTACCACGCGGGGGCGGAACTCTCAAACCTGGAGTGCTTCCAGATCAACCCGCTGATCAAGGACTACAACGGCCCGGCCTGCGCCTACGTCACCGGCCCGCTGGGCGGCTACACCGCCAACAGCAAGGGCGAGCGCTTCATCGAGTGCGACTACTGGAGCGGCCAGATGATGTGGGAGTTCCACCAGGAACTCGAAGGCGGCAACGGCCCGGTGTTCCTCAAGCTCGACCACCTGGCCGAGGAAACCATCCAGACCATCGAGGACATCCTCCACAGCAACGAACGCCCCAGCCGTGGCCAGTTCCACGCCGGCCGTGGCACCGACTACCGGCAGCAGATGGTGGAGATGCACATCTCCGAGATCGGCTTCTGCTCCGGCCATTCGGCCTCCGGCGTTTGGGTCAACGAGCGGGCCGAGACCAGCGTCAGGGGCCTGTATTCGGCCGGGGACATGGCCGCCGTACCGCACAACTACATGCTAGGGGCCTTTACCTACGGCTGGTTCGCCGGCGCCAACGCCGCGCAGTACGTGGCCGGGCGCGGGTTCAGCGAAGTCGATGCCGCCCAGGTCGAGCGCGAGCGCGAACGCGTCTTCGCCCCGCTCAAGCGCGAGCACGGCCTGCCGCCGGCGCAGGTCGAGTACAAGCTGCGGCGGATGGTCAACGACTACCTGCAGCCGCCCAAGGTGACGAAGAAGATGGAGATCGGCCTGCAGCGCTTCGCCGAAATTGCCCGCGACCTCGACCAGATGAAGGCCAATAACCCCCACGAACTGATGCGCGCCATGGAAGCCAGCGTGATCCGCGACTGCGCCGAGATGGCCGCCCGCGCCTCGCTGTTCCGCACCGAGAGCCGCTGGGGGCTGTACCACCATCGCGTCGACTATCCGCTGCGCAACGATGCCGAGTGGTTCTGCCATGCGCACCTGAAGAAGGGCGAAGACGGCGCGATGACGAGTTTCAAGAAGCCGATCGAGCCGTACGTGATCGCTCTCGATGAGGATGAGCAGCAGGCTTACGAGCGGCTGCGGGTGAAGAGCGAGGCGGCTTGATGTCCGCCGGCAGGCCGAAGAGCCCCTCTCCCCCCGCCCTCTCCCGCAAGCGGTAGAGGGAGCTGTCCGGTGCCAGCGGCAATCATGGAGTCAGCCAGCGGGCATGGGAGTACACGCAAGACCGAACGGAAAAAGAGCTATCCGGCGAGTTCAGCGGTATCCGCCGGCACGATCAAGCCCCCTCTCCCTTCAGGGAGAGGGCTGGGGAGAGGGTAACGAGCCACCGCGCCGAACCTTCGACCTGAACAACCAGCCCGCCGCCACGACGGCCGGCAAGCAACACGATGAGGACCGCGTGCAATGGCCTACCAACCCCAGGAAATCTTCTTCCGCTCCAGCGCCCCGGTGACGGTGGACGAGGACAAGTGCATCGCCGACAAGGGCTGCACCGTCTGCGTCGAGGTCTGCCCGATGGACCTGCTGGCGATCAACCCCGCCACCCAGAAGGCCTACATGGCCTTCGACGAATGCTGGTACTGCATGCCCTGCGAGAAGGACTGCCCGACCGGCGCGGTGAAGGTCGAGATTCCCTACCTCCTGCGCTGAGACCGCCGTCCCGTGCAGCTCCGTAGGGCGCATAACGCGCCAGCGTTATCCGCCATGGATCCATCGGCGGATAACCTGTTCCAGGTTATGCGCCCTACGGTGCTACGACGCGGCTCCTGCAGGTGAACGCAGGACGACACCGATAACCAGAAACGCCATCCGGCCCCACCGCCGGACGCCTGATGCACCGCCCCTCGTTTCCCACCGCAAGGCCTGCGGCGGAGACGATTCCAACACTGATGATTCGAGGGGAACACCCATGACCTTGCGCACCACCCTGGCCGGCCTTGCGCTCGCCATTGCCAGTCTTTCCGCCCATTCGGAAACGATCCGCGTCGCCATCGGCACCCAGGACACCACCATCAACTGCGCCGCTGGCGGCCTGCTGATCCGCGAACTCGGCCTGCTCGACAAGTACCTGCCCCACGACGGCGCATACAAGGACGCGCAGTACGACGTGCAGTGGAAGAACTTCACCAGCGGCGCGCCGCTGACCAACGAGATGGTCGCCGGCAAGCTCGACTTCGGCGCCATGGCCGACTTCCCCGGCTCCCTCAACGGCGTCGCCCACGAGGCCGCCGGCAAGCGCAGCCTGTTCATCAGCGTGCTCTCAGGGAGCATCGACGGCAGCGGCAACGGCATCGTCGTCCCCGCCGCGTCCAGGGTGCAATCGCTGGCCGAACTCAAGGGCCAGACCATCTCCGTGCCCTTCGCCTCCACCGCCCACGGCCTGCTGCTGCGCGCCATCGCCGCGCAAGGCTGGGACCCGGAGAAGGACGTCACCATCATCGCGCAGCCGCCGGAAGTCGCCGGTTCCGCGCTGCAGGCCAACAAGATCGCCGCCCACGCCGACTTCGTACCCTTCGCCGAGCTGTTCGAAAGCCGTGGCATCGCCCGCAAGATCTACGACGGCTCCCAGGCCAAGGCGCCGACCTTCCACGGCGCGCTGGTGGAAGCCGACTACGCGCAGAAGTACCCGGAAATCGTCGAGGCCTACCTGCGCGCCACCTACGAAGCCAACCAGCTGCTGGCGCAAGACCCGGAAAAATACAGCGAGCTGATCGAGAAGGTCGCCGGCATTCCCGCCGAAGTGAACTACCTGTTCCACGGCCCGCTCGGCCTGCAGACCCGCGACCTGACCTGGAAACCCGAATACCGCCAGGCCGTGGCCACCGCCATCGACACCCTGAAGCTGCTGAAGAAGGCCGACCGCGGGCTGAACGTCGACCAGTTCGTCGACGACCGCTACCTCCGCGCCGCCTTCAAGGCCTCCGGTGCCGACTACGACGCCGCGCTGAAGAACTACGCGCAACAGCCGCTGCTGGGCAATGACGCGCTGACCAACCAGCCGATCAGCGATACCCGCAAGGTCGCGCAGATCTGGGTGCGCGGTGAGCAGAAAGTGCGTAGCTACGCGACCGCCAAGGAGGCGCTGGGGCAGCTGGCCGAACTCAAGCAACAGGGCAAGGACATCCGCGCGGTGTACGCCCAGGCCAGCGACAGCGGCATCAAGCTGCTCGCCGGGCAGGCCTGGTTCGTGCGTGGCAAGGACGGCGCACTGGATGCCTTCCTGCTGCGCGAACAGGCCGATGCCTTCGCCCGTCAGCACGGTGGTGAGGTCGCTGACTTCGCCGCCGCCAGCCAGCAGGCCGTGGCCAGCCGCTGAATCGACAACCCGCCCCGGCGCCCACGCGCCGGGGCGGGCGGAGACCGCAGATGAACACCACCCCCCTCACCCGCTGGAGCCTGCGCCTGGCCTCTCTGCTGGTCTGCCTCGCACTCTGGCAGGTGCTCAGCGCGCGCCACGTCAACCTCGGCGTGGTCACCTTCGCCAACGTGCCCGGCCCGCGTGCCGTGCTCGACGCCGCCTGGGACCTCGCGCAATCGAGCAAGCTCGGCCGCCACCTGGGCAGCAGCCTGCTGCGGGTGCTCGCCGGTTACCTGCTGGCGGCTTTCGCCGGCATCCTCCTCGGACTCGTCATCGGCCGTGGGCGCTGGGCGCGCGACAGCCTGTTGCCACCGCTGGAAGTGCTGCGGCCGATCCCGGCGGTGGCCTGGATTCCGCTGGCGATCCTGATGTTCCCCAGCTCCGAACTGTCGATGATCTTCATCACCTTCACCGGCGCGCTGTTCCCGATCCTGCTCAACACCATCCATGGCGTCGAAGCCGTCGACCCGCGCCTGCTCGCCTCCGCCCGCAGCCTCGGCGCCGGGCGCCTGGCGCTGCTGCGCGAAGTGGTGCTGCCGGGCGCCGCGCCGAGCATCGTCACGGGCCTGGCCATCGGCATGGGCACCTCGTGGTTCTGCCTGGTGACCGCCGAGATGATTTCCGGGCAATGGGGCATCGGCTATTACACCTGGGAGTCCTACACCTTGCAGAACTACCCCGACATCGTCGTCGGCATGCTGCTGATCGGCGTGCTCGGCATGGCCAGCAGCCTGCTGGTACGCCAGCTCGGCGCCCTGGTCACGCCCTGGCAGCGCCAGGCCGGAGGCAAGCCATGACCCTGCCCGCCAGCGCACCGGGGCGCGTACGCGTCGACGGTCTGTCGATCCACCTGGGCAGCGGCCGCGACGCCTTCGAGGCCGTGCAATCCCTGAGTTTCTCCATCGAGCCCGGCGAGTTCGTCTGCGTGCTCGGCCCCTCCGGCTGCGGCAAGTCCACCCTGCTCGGCGCCCTGGCCGGGCACCTGAGGCCCAGCGCCGGCCAGCTGGAAGTGGACGGCCAGAGCGTCGCCGGGCCGTCGCCCGAGCGCGGCATGGTGTTCCAGCACCACACCTTGCTGCCCTGGCGGACCGTGCGCAACAACGTCGCCTTCGGCCTGAAGATGCGCGGCGTGCCCCGCACCGAGCGCCATCGCCAGGCGGACGAGATGCTCCAGCTGGTGGGCCTGAACGGTTTTGCGGGGCGCTGGCCATCGCAGCTCTCCGGCGGCATGCAGCAGCGCGTGGAGATCGCCCGTGTGCTGATCAACCAGCCGCGCCTGCTGCTGATGGACGAACCCTTCGGCGCCCTCGATGCGCAGACGCGGATGATGATGCAGGAGCTGCTGCTGGACATCTGGACGCGCCTGCGCACCAGCGTGCTGTTCATCACCCACGACATCGACGAGGCGCTGTTCCTCGCCGACCGCATCCTGGTGATGAGTCCGCGCCCCGGACGCATCCTCGAGGACATCCGCCTCGACTTCCCGCGCCCGCGCCACGCCGACCTGCTCACCAGCCCGGAATTCTCCCGGCTCAAGCGCCACTGCCTGGAACTGCTGCGCCACGAAGACGGCCGCCAGCTGCCGCGCCTGACGCCACTGGGCCTGCCCACTCCACAACGGATACCGCGATTCGCCATATGACCGACTTCAATCCCTCATCCAGCATCAGCACCGACAATCCCGACATCCTCGACCTCCAGCCACGCCTGCAGGACGCCGACGCCGGCGTACGGCGCATCGCCCTGATCGAACTGGCCGACCTGGAAGAACCCGATGGCCTGCCCTGGCTCGCCCACGCGCTGAACCATGACTCCGCCGCCAGCGTCCGCGCCGAGGCCGCGCGCCTGCTGGAAGCCTGGGAAGAACCTGAGGTGGTGGACGCCCTCTGCCAGGCCCTGGCCGACAGCGACAATGAAGTGCGCGAAGCCGCCGCCCAGAGCCTGAGCGAACTGAAGACCGCCGAGGCCGGCGTGCGCCTGCTGCCCTGGGCGACCCATGCCGACCTCTTCGTCCGCCGCAGCGCCTTGCGCGCCCTGCGCGAACTGCGTCTGGAAGTGGCCGCCGAACCGGCCCTGGCAGCGCTGGACGACAGCGACGCCGGCGTGCGCCGCGAAGCCGTGGGCATCCTCGGCTGGCTCAAGCGCATTGACGCGCTGCCGCACCTGGCGCGCCTGACCCGTGACGACCCGGACGCCGAAGTCCGCCGTGCGGCTGCCGGCGCCCTCGGCCTGGCCATCGACGCCAGCGTGCTGCCAGCCCTGCAAGCGGCGCTGGCCGACCCGGCCTGGCAGGTGCGCGAGGAAGCCGCCGGCACCCTCGGCAAACTGGCTCTGCCCGAAGCCGGTGATGCGCTGGTACAGGCACTGGAAGACAACTTCTGGCAGGTGCGCCTGCGCGCCGCCCGCTCGCTGGGCAAGCTGCGTTATCTGCCGGCGCTGGAAGGCCTGAAAGTCGTCCTCGGCCACGGCATCAGCAACCTGCGCAAGGAAGCGGCACTGGCTCTGGGTGAGCTGGGCAGCGGCGATGCCATCGACGCGCTGCGCAACGCCGAAATCGACGGCGACCCGGAAGTTCGCAAGGCCGTGCGTATCGCGCTCACCCAACTGGGGCAGCCAGCGTGAACACACCCGTCGCACTGCACCGCTCCAGCGCCGACAGGGAATTGCGCATCCGCTGGGACGACGGCGTCGAGCAGTGCATCGCCTTCACCCGCCTGCGCGGCGCCTGCCCCTGCTCGCAGTGCCGTGCGGCGCGCCTTCAGGGGCGCATCGAGCTGGTCTGCGCCGGAGTCGTCCTGCAGGAACTGAACCTGCAGGGTTATGGCGTACAGCTGGTGTTCGACGATGGCCACGACCGGGGTATCTACCCCTGGTCCTACCTGCGCGAACTGGGACGGAGATAACTCAGGTGATCGCGCGGGACAGGTGCTCCAGCACGCGCTCCACCGCGCGCTCCAGGCAACCCTTGAAGAAGTGGTCCGCGCCGGCGTAGAGCACCACCTCGCGCTGCGTCGGGCGCGCCCAGTCGAGCAGGTTCGCCAGCGGCGCCATCTCGTCCGCCTCGCCATGCAGCAGCAGGCAATCGGCAGGCAGGTCCTGTGCTTCGTAGTCCCGGCCACCGGGCACCGTGCCCACCGGCAAACCCATCAGCGCGATGGCCTGCGCGGGCGGCGACAGCTCGCTGGCTATGCGGGCAAATACATACGAGCCGAAGGAAAAGCCCACCAGCGCCAGCGGCAGCTGCGGATACTCGCTACGCAGGTGCGCGATCACCGCGAGCATGTCCTGCGCCTCGCCGACGCCTTCGGCGTACTCGCCCTGGCTGCCATCCACACCCCGGAAGCTCGGCCGCACGGTCATCCAGCCGGCGCCACAGAGCTTGCGCGAAAGGGTCAGCGGCACGCGGTGTTTGGGGCTGCCGCCGAGCAGCGGCTGCGGATGGCTGATCAGCGCGATGCCTTGCACCGGCAAGTCCGGCCGGTCGACCAGCAACTGCAGCTTGCCCACCGGGCCATCGATCAGTTGTGTGCTGCGCTGTTCTTCGGCGGGCATCGGATTTCCTTGGGAAGGGAGGGAACCCGCATTGTAGAACCGTCGCTTTCCCGCGTCATGGCACGCAAGGCCCGTTGCGGATCCGCCAGGACAACAGCAGATCGAATGTCGTTCTCCCCTTCATCGGGAGTGGCAAACGAATGACGAACAAACTGACGCTTCCCACAACAAAAGCAGATCCGAATTTGATCGACTTCAACCTCGCCCGAACTGCCACCCTGCGTCCCTGCTCCGCCCCCTACCCTGACCTCACTGCCATGCCCATGGCGGTACGCACGAAGAAGCTGCCATGCCGTCTCGTGCGTCTTCCGCAAGCCTCCGGGTTCTGCAATCCCAATGGGAGTGTGAGACATGAACACCTACCCCTTTGACGAGCAGAAGGACCTGCTGCGTTGGCAAGATGTCTGCTATGGAGCGTCACCCCTGATCTACATTCACGGCCTGGGCTGCGCATCGACCAGCGACTATCCCGCGGTCATCGCGTCGGACGCCTATTGCCGGCGCCGCTCCTGGCTGGTCGACCTGCCCGGCGCCGGTTTCAGCGACAAGCCCGACGCTACCCTCTACGGCACAACGGCCCAGGCCCAGACACTGGAAAACTGGATTCTCAGCACCGGCGTCAACCGCTGCGGCCTGTTCGGTCACAGCGCCGGCGCCTTCATCGCGCTCAAGCTCGCGGCCGCGCTGCCAACCAAGGTCAACAAGCTGATCCTCTGCCAACCCGGCCTCACCGAATATGGCGTCGCCCTGCTCGAATCCATCACGGCCATGGGTGAAAGCGAGTTTGTCGCCATCGGCTTTTCACAACTGCTTGAACGACTCAGGGAAGACGGAGACAACGAAGCCTGGCTCGGCCCCTTCCAGGTCAGCTCGCCGCAGGCCATCTACCAGTGGGCCGGCGCGGCGCTCGCCGACTACGACACTGGGCGGTGGATCGAGGCCCTGAAAGTGCTGCGTACCCCCAAAAAGGCCGTAATCCTCTCGGACAACACCCCCTTGAACGACATCCGCCTGTATCACCAGGCCGGCTGCCGGGTTGAGATCGTTGCCCATAGCGGGCACATGATCGCCTACGACAACCCGGATGGCCTGGCGCAGGCAATTTCCCACCTCGCCTGTTAGACACGCTACGTGCCGCACCGGCGCCCCAGAACGAGGCGCCGGTGCCAGCCATTACAGGATCGACAGCGGGTAGTCGACGATCAGGCGGAACTCATTGACGTCGCCCTCGGCCTGGTCGGCGTTGCCTCGATGGATCGCCTCACGCAGGCGGAAGGACAGGTCCTTCGCCGGCCCGGACTGCACCACGTACTTGGCTTCCAGGTTGGTCTCGTGGTGCTTGCCGTCCTCACCGTAGCCATAGCCGCGGTACGGGCTGTCGGCGGCCATTTTCG
Source organism: Pseudomonas sp. PDM17 (assembly GCF_014851985.1). Lineage (NCBI taxonomy): Bacteria > Pseudomonadati > Pseudomonadota > Gammaproteobacteria > Pseudomonadales > Pseudomonadaceae > Pseudomonas > Pseudomonas sp. PDM17. The sequence continues at coordinate 577,673 of NZ_JACVAT010000002.1, read as the reverse complement.
TGCCGTCGATGCCATGGCCGTTGACGTAGCGGGCCATGAAGCTCAGGCCGGGGATGCCGTAGGTGGCCATCGCCAGGTCATAGCGCAGCTGCCAGGACTTCTCTTCCGGACCGTTGAAGTCCGAGTACTGGATGGAGTTGGCGAGGAAGATCGAATCGCCGGTGTCGCCGGGGCCGTTGACGCCGAAGGCCACGTAGTCGAACGGCGTATCGCCGTGGACCTTCTGATACGCCAGCGTCAGGGTATGCGCGGTGAGGAAGGTGTACGCGGCGGCGGCGGACCAGGTGGTGTTGCTGATCTCGCCGGCCTTGGCGCTGCCGTCGTCATTGGTGCGGTAGAGGTTGAAATCGAAGTTCAGCGACTGGTCATCCGCCAGCGGCAGCGTGTAGTTGGCGTTACCGTAGTACTGGCGCCACACGTCTTCGAGTTTGGACGCATACAGCGAGAAGTTCAGCGCGTCGTTGACCGCGTACTTGCCGCCCACGTAGTCGATGCTGCTGGCCTCGACGTTGGCGTAGGAGGCCCAGATGCCGTGGTCGCCGTTGGTGGTCACCGGGCCGTTGCCGCCGGTGAAGTGGCCGCCGTCCAGGTCCAGCCCCTCGATCTCGCTGCTGAGCACGTTGAAGCCGGTGGCGGTCTGTGGGAACAGGCGGGTGCCGCCGGCGGCGAACACCGGTGCGGTGGGCTGCAGGTCGCCCCAGCGCAGTTCGGTCCTGGAGACGCGCAGCTTCACCGCGCCGCCAGCGCGGCCGTACTCGCTTTCCGGCGAGCCGTCGTCACGCACCGGCAGGTTGCCGGTGCCGGAGGTGCCGGCACCGCCGTCCAGGCGGATGCCCCAGTTGCCGAAGGCCTCGACACCGAAGCCGACGGTGCCCTGGGTGAAGCCGGAGCTGTAATTCAGCGTGAAGCCCTGGGTCCAGTCCTTGCGGTCACCGGCCCCGGACTTGCGGTCGCTGTTGTAGTAGTAGTTGCGCATCAGCAGCGAAGCGGTGCTGCCTTCGATGAAGCCGGTGGCTTCGGACTGGTCGGAAACGGCGGCGGCGTGCGCCAGCTGGAACGGAATGCCGGCGAGCGATGCACTGACACAGGCACCGAGCATTGAAAGACGGAACGCGGACATCTGCTACCCCTTTGTTGGACTTGTCTTGGCAGGTGTATCGATTGAATTCTGAACAACTTTCTTATGTTTCCCCGCCCTAGGCAGAGCCAGCGAAGAGATAACAATCCCTCGTCCGCGCCTCAAACCAGCTTTGTCGATAGTCGATATCGAGACGAATGATTCAGCATTTGACGATATCGCCATTAAGCTTGCGCCCCGATGAAGCACATGAGTCCCGGACGCCCGCTCCAGAGCGTCCGGAGGATTGCTCCACTTCATCATCCTTTGGTTTGGCCGCCTCCCCAGGCGGCCTTTTTTTGCCTGAAGAAAAGTTGTGGAACAGCCGTTCCAGACCATTTATCGGATAATTATCCCGGCCACCTCCCAAGTTATTCGCACGGTATTTCCCGCTAACTTTCCCTGAACTTATCCGGGCAATTTCCGCAGGATCAGGCAACTATTTCGCCCGCCGGAAGTTCACCCGGCACGCCGTTCATCCCCTGCGCCGTCCCTCCCCCAACGACTCACTTGCGCAAAGCAAGTGACCGTTTTAGATTACGACCATAATCTTTTCCGACCGAGCCTTGCCTGTGGCATTGCCAGGCCCGTGACAAGGCGGCCCGATTGGATGATGACATTAATTTAAAGAGGTGCAGCCATGCGCAGAACCAGCTTCGACCACTTGCCCTGCCCCGTCGCCCAGGCGCTGGACCTGATCGGCGACAGCTGGAACATGCTGATCCTGCGCGAATCCTTCTACGGCTCCACCCGCTTCGATCAGTTCCTCGCACGATTGGGCATTGCCAGTAACGTGCTCACCCGCCGCCTGCGCGCCCTGGTGGACAGCGGTCTGCTGCAGCGCCGCCAGTACAACGACCACCCGCCGCGCTTCGACTACCTGCTCACCGAGCGCGGCCGCGACCTGCGCTCGGTGCTGCTGACCCTGCTGCAGTGGGGCAAGCGCCACGCCGGCATGGCCAACGCCGCCGAGCTGGTGGACACCCGCAACGGCCGCCCCGTGCGTATCGCCCTGGTGGATGCCGACAGCGGCGAGCCCATCGGTCCGCAGCACCAGATTCACCGCCGCGAGGGCGACCGACTCGTCCCCGTCTTCCCGCAAGCAATTCCCCAGAACATTCCCCAGACCACTCCCCACGCCGATCACGCCTGAGCGAGGCCGCCATGAACCAGCCCTTCACCCTCCCCACCACGCCAGCCGTCGACACGGCCAGACCGAAATCCCGCAAGGCGCTCAGGCTGGGCATCGTCACCGCAGCCATCCTCGGCGCAGCCGCCTACGCCGGGCACTGGTGGCTCGACGGGCGCTTTCTGGAGAAGACCGACGATGCCTACGTCGGCGGCGACGTCACCGTCATCAGCCCGCGCGTAGCCGGCTACATCGCCGAGTTGAAAGTCAGCGATAACCAGCGGGTGCATGCCGGCGACCTGCTCGCGCGCATCGATGACCGTGACTACCGCGCCGCTCTGGCAAAAGCCGAGGGCGCGGTGCATGCCGAGGAAGCGGCGCTGGGCAATGTCGACGCCCAGGCCTCGCTGCAGGACGCACTGATCCGCCAGAGCCAGGCGGAGATCGACGCCGCCGCTGCGGAAGAGGTTCGCACCCGCGACGACCAACGCCGCTACGCCACCCTGGTGCGCACCAACGCCGTGTCGGTGGAAGCCGCACAGCGCGCCGACGCCAGCTTCAAATCCGCCCGCGCCAACAGCGACAAGGCCCGTGCCAGCCTGCTTGCCGCGCGTCGCCAGCTGGACGTGATCCACAGCCAGCGCCAGCAGGCCCAGGCCGCGCTGGAGCAGGCCGTCGCCGCCCGTGACCTGGCGCACCTGGACCTTGGCTACACCGAACTGCGAGCCCCGGTGGACGGCTACATCGGCAACCGCCGTGCGCGGGTCGGCAGCTACGTCGCCGCCGGTACCCAGTTGCTCGCCGTGGTGCCCGCGCAGGGCCTGTGGGTGGACGCCAATTTCAAGGAAGACCAACTGGCGCGCATGCAACCCGGCCAGGCGGTGACCATCGAGGCCGACATCCTCCCGGGCAAGGTCTTCCACGGCCACCTGGACAGCCTCGCCCCGGCCACCGGCGCGCAGTTCAGCATCCTCCCGCCGGAGAACGCCACCGGCAACTTCACCAAGATCGTCCAGCGCGTGCCGGTGCGCGTGCACCTGGACGACGCCGACGGCCGCCTCGGCAACCTGCGCCCCGGCCTTTCCGTGCTGGTGGAAGTGGACACCCGCGCCCACGAGCATGGCGACGCCGACCAGCGCGTCGCCCTGAGCAACCAGCCGTGAACCTCTCCGGCAGCAAGCTGTGGATCGCAAAGCACTGGAGCAGCGAAGTGGTGCCGGTGGAGAGCCTTTCCACCGGCCGCAAGGTCATCTCCTTCGCCTGCATGTGCCTGGGGATGTTCATCGCCCTGCTGGACATCCAGATCGTCTCCGCCTCGCTGCGCGACATCGGCGGCGGGCTATCGGCCGGTGCCGATGAACTGGCCTGGGTGCAGACCAGTTACCTGATCGCCGAGATCATCGTCATCCCGCTCTCCGGCTGGCTGTCCAAGGTGCTCTCCACCCGTTGGCTGTTCGCCGCCTCGGCACTGGGCTTCACCCTCACCAGTCTGCTCTGCGCCATGGCCTGGAACATCCAGAGCATGATCGCCTTCCGCGCGCTGCAGGGCTTTCTCGGTGGTTCGATGATCCCCATGGTGTTCACCACCGGCTTCCTCTACTTCGACGGCAAGCAGCGGGTGATAGTCGCCGCCACCATCGGCGCCATCGCCTCCCTCGCGCCGACCCTCGGGCCGGTGATCGGCGGCTGGATCACTGACATTTCCTCCTGGCCCTGGCTGTTCTATATCAACCTGGTGCCGGGGCTGTTCGTCGCCATCGTAGTGCCGATCATGGTGCGCATCGACAAGCCCGACCTGTCGCTGCTCAAGGGCGCCGACTACCCGGCGATTCTGCTGATGGCGCTGTTCCTCGGCTGCCTGGAATACACCCTGGAGGAAGGCCCGCGCTGGAACTGGTTCAGCGACGACACCATCGTCGTCACCGCCTGGGTTTCCGGCCTGTGCGGCATCGCCTTCATCTACCGCAGCCTGACCGCCGCGCACCCCATCGTCGACCTGCGCGCCCTGAGGGAACGCAACTTCGCCCTCGGCTGCCTGTTCAGCTTCGTCACCGGCATCGGCATCTTCGCCACCATCTACCTGACCCCGCTGTTCCTCGGCCGGGTGCGCGGCTACGGCGCGCTGGACATCGGCCTGGCGATCTTCTCCACGGGCATCTTCCAGATCATGAGCATTCCGCTCTACGCCGCCCTCGCCCGGCGCGTCGACCTGCGCTGGATACTGTTGCTGGGGATGGTGATGTTCACCCTGTCGATGTATGAATTCGCCCCGCTGACCCACGACTGGGGCGCGGGCCAGTTGATGTTCCCGCAGGCCCTGCGCGGCATGGCGCAGCAGTTCTGCGTAGCGCCCACCGTGACGCTGGCACTGGGCTCACTGCCGCCGGAGCGCCTGAAGCTCGCCTCCGGGCTGTTCAACCTGATGCGCAACCTGGGCGGCGCCATCGGCATCGCCGCCTGCGCCACGGTGCTCAACGACCGCGCCAACCTGCACTTCCTGCGCCTGGCGGAGCACCTGAACAGCGGCAACGAAGCGCTCAACCACTGGCTGGCGCCATCCATGGAGCTCAACGGCGAACCGTCGCAGCAGGCGCTCAAGCACCTGTGGAACCTGACCTGGCGCGAGGCGCAGACACTGACCTTCGCCGATGCCTTCCTGCTGGTCGGCGCGTGCTTCGCGGTGACGCTGCTGTTGGTGCCGCTGATGCGCAGGATCGCCCCGCCCACGCAGCCCAGCGCAGACAATCACTGAGCCGCCATCAGCTCCTCGAGGAAGGCGACGAACACGCGGATGCGGCTGGATTCACGCAGGCTCGGCGGGTACAGCACGTTGATGCTGCCCACGGTGTTGCCGGGATAGGAGTCGTACTCGGGCAGCAGGCGCACCAGCCTTCCGGCGCGAACGTCTTCGGCCACCAGCCAGTCCGACAGCAGCGCGATGCCACCGCCGGCCAGCGCGGTCTCGCGCAGGACATCGGCATTGTTGCTCTGCAGGCGGCCCTGCACGTTGAGCGGCCAGGTGTCCTGGCCGTCGCTACAGGTCCAGGTCAGGTGCGCGCCGCCGTAGTCGAAGCGCAGGCACTGGTGCTCCATCAGGTCCAGCGGGTGGGCCGGCGTGCCGGCGCGTTGCAGGTAGTCGGGGCTCGCCACCAGCCAGCGCTGGAACTGGCCGATGGGGCGACTGATGATGTCGTCGCTGGTAAGGCTCGAACCCAGGCGCACGGACAGGTCGATCTGCTGTTTCGGCAGGTCGGTGATCTGGTCGCTGAGGGACAGGCTGACTTCCAGCTCCGGGTACTGCGCCAGCAGGCTTCCCAGGTGCGGGGCGATGACTCGGCGACCGAATTCCACCGGTACGCTGACGCGCAACCGCCCCTTCGCCTCGCGGCCACGGTCGCTGACCAGTCCGTCGGCTTCCACCAACGCCTCGAGGATTTCCACGGCCTTGTCGTAGTACGCCTGTCCGGCGAGCGTCGGGCTGCTGTGGCGGGTGGTGCGGTTGAGCAGCGTGGCGCCCAGCTCCGCTTCCAGCGCCGCCACCTGGCGGGTCACCGAGGAGGTTGCCACGCCGAGCTTGCGGGCCGCCGCCGAGTAACCGCCACAACGGACGGTCTCGACGAACATCGACAGGGCCTGCAGTTTGTCCATGGCGGCACTCCGGGAGCGGGAAACCCCGGAGTGTACCCAATCACCCCTGCGCTCGCCTTGCACGCCTGTGCTCTCAGGCGTGGCTGTCGCCGCGCAGCAGGAAGAGCAAGGTGGCGATGGTCGGGATGACCGCCGCGCCGATGGCGAACGGCGTCCAGCTGATGGCTTCGTAGAGCGGGCTGGCAACCAGCGAGCCGAGCGCACCGCCGACGAAGATGCTGGTCATGTACACCGCGTTCAGGCGCGCACGGCTGTGCGGGTCAAGGGCGTACACCTCACGCTGGCCAAGCACCATGTTCAGCTGCACCGCGAAATCCAGCAGCACCGCGCACACCACCAGCCAGAAGAATCCCGCACCGGGCAGCGCACCGAGCAACAGCGCGAACGGCGCCAGCAGCAGCGCCACCAGGGTGCCCTTGAAGGTATGCCCGGCATCCGCCAGCCGTCCGGCGATGGGCGCGGCGACGGCGCCGACGGCGCCTACCAGGGCGAACAGCGCGACCTGAGTCTGGCTGAAGCCATGGTGGCGGATCAGCTCGATGGGGGCGATGGTCCAGAAGGCGCTGAACGCGGCGAACAGCAGCCCTTGGTAGAGCGCGCGTTCACGCAGCACGGCGTAGCGCCGCGCCAGGGAGAACACCGAACCGATCAGCTGCGGGTAGGTCGCGCTGTGGGCTGGTACGCGGCGCGGCAGCGCCACCGCCATCACCAGCGCGATCACCAGCATCAGCACGGACGCGGCGAGAAACACCCCGCGCCAGCCGAAGACTTCCGCCACCAGGCTGGACACCGGCCGTGACAGCAGGATGCCCAGCAGTAGGCCGCCCATGATGTTGCCCACCACGCGGCCACGGGCCTCTTCCGGCGCCAGGTGCGCGGCCAGCGGCACGAGGATCTGCACTGCCACCGAGGTCAGGCCGATCAGCAGTGCGCAGGCCAGCAGCACCGAAGGCGAATTCGCCAGCCCGGCGCCGGCCAGGCACAGCGCCACGGCCAGAGTGAAGCCGATCACCAGCTTGCGGTTTTCCAGCAGGTCCGCCAGCGGCACCAGGAACAGCAGGCCAATGGCGTAGCCGAACTGCGTCAAAGAGACGATCAGGCTGGCTTTTTCGGTGGAGAGGCCGATTGCCGGGGCAATCAGCTCGACGATGGGCTGCGCGTAGTAGAGGTTGGCGACCACGGCGCCGCAGCAGAAGGCCAGCAGCACCACCATCGCTGAGGACAGGGTCGGCTGCGCGTGGTCGGCCGGAAGGGAATTCGAAGCGGGGTTCATGACCATTCCTTGTGGGAAAAACAGTGGCGCCAGCCTATGCCGGCAGCCTTCCGCGCAGAATCGGTCGGGCCGGCAATACAGCGGTGCGCGAAACGCAACGCTGCCTGCCGGCGCGACGGTTCAGGCCATGTCGCTGTTGCTGAATTCCTCGGCGAGGAAGTCGATTAGTGTGCGTACCGAGGGCAGCAGGCCACGGCGCGAGGGGAAGATCGCGTGGACGATGCCGCACTTGGGCGACCAGCCCGGCAGCAGCTCGACCAGCCGGCCGGCAGCCAGGTCCTCGCGCACCGCCACACGCGGCACGTGGGCGATGCCGACACCGGCGATCACCGCATTGCGCAGGGCCAGCAGGTCGTCGGTGACCATGCGCGGCTTGTGAGAGATCAACAGGCGCTCCCCTTCCTCGTTGAACAACTCCCACTGGTATTCGCGCTGCATGCCGCCCCAGTGCAGGCTGGGCAGCTGGCCGAAGCCCATCGGCGAGCTGTCGCCGGTCATGCGTTCGAGGAAATCCGGGCGCCCCACCAGGCACTGGGTGCTGTTGCCCAGCACCTTCATCACCATGTCGGTGTTCTCCAGCGGCGGGAAGCGCACCCGCAGGGCGATATCGAAACCCTCGTGGAGCAGGTCGACGCGGCGGTTGGTGCTCTCGATGAACAGTTCCACCAGCGGGTATTTGAGCATGTAGCGGGTGAGCATCGGCCCGACCCAGGAGTTGAGCAGCGTCGTCGGGCAGGCCAGCCGCACCAGTCCGCGTGGCTCGGCGCGGTTGCGTTCGATGACCTCCGAAGCACCTTCCGCCTCGATGCGCATGGCCACGCAGCGCTGGTAGTACTCCTGGCCGATCTCGGTCAGCGAGCAGTGCCGGCTGGTGCGGTGCAGCAGACGCACGCCCAGGCGTTCCTCCAACTGGGCGATGCGCCGGCTGAGCTTGGACTTGGGGATGTCCAGCGCGCGGCCGGCAGCGGCGAAACCACCCTGCTCCACCACCTGAGTGAAGTAATAGAGGGTGTTGAGGTCTTCCATGGGTTGTTCTCCGCCTGGAACGCTGGGAAAGCTGCGCAGCTTACCGTATCAGGTGATGCGGCACGCGCCAGCCATGCTGCGGCGGTCATGTACGGGGAGAATGGAGTCAACCGCTCCTGCGAGCGGAAAGCGTCGGTGCGGGTCTGCAGTAGCGTCCCATGGGCGCGGCCGCAGGCAAGGCCCGCCCCTGCTGGGGAACACGACTCCTCGCAGGGGCGGGCCGTACCAGCGACACGATCACGCGGGTGTTGCCACCCGCGTCAAACCGCCGATCAGCCCTTCGCCGCCCAGGCGTTGAAGCGCTGCTCGAGGTCCTCGCCGTGGTCGACCCAGAACTCGAAGTTCACCGGCACCGCCTGCTCGAGGTTCGCCGGCGCCGTGTTCAGGCGCTCGATCAGCTTGGGATCGATCAGCTTGTTGGTCCCCAGGTTCACCGAGCCGTAACCCAGCTTCACGGTGTGGATCTTCTGCTGCTCGGGCGACAGCGAGAAGGCGATGAAGTCCTCGGCGGCCTTCTTGTTCGGGCTGCCCTTGGGGATCGCCCAGGAGTCGATGGCATACAGGCTGCCGTTCCACACCACCTTCATCGGCACGCCCTCCTCCTGCGCAGCGAAGGCGCGGCCGTTGTAGGCAGTGCTCATGACCACGTCGCCGCTGGCGAGGAACTGCATCGGCTGCGCGCCGGACTCCCACCACTGGATCGATGGCTTGATCTCATCGAGCTTCTTGAACGCGCGGTCCACGCCTTCCTTGGTGGACAGTACCTTGTACAGGTCTTCCTTCTTCACGCCATCGGCCAGCAGGGCGATCTCCAGGGTGTACTTGGCGCCCTTGCGCAGCGAGCGCTTGCCGGGGAATTTCTTCGTGTCCCAGAAATCCGTCCAGCCGGTCGGGCCGTTGGCAAGGCGTTTACCGTCGTAGACCATGGCCATCGACCAGACCAGCAGGCCGGCGCCGCAGTCGGAGATGGTGCCGGGCACGTAATCTTCGGCCTTGCCGAGGATCGCCGGATCGAGTTGCTCGAACAGGCCTTCTTCGCAGCCGCGCAGCAGCTCAGGGCCTTCCACCTGGACGACGTCCCAGTTGACGCCGCCGGTGTCGACCATGGCCTTGATCTTGCCCATTTCGCCGTTGTACTCGCCGGCGATCACCTTCATACCTTCCTTCTTCTCGAAGGGCTTGTAGAAGGCCTCGGTCTGTACGTCCTTGCTGATACCACCGAAGGAGATCACGGTCAGATCAGCAGCCATGGCGCCGGACGCCACGCCCATGAGCAGGGCTCCCAGAATCGGGTTTTTCATTTCCACCTCTTGGCTTTGTTGTTGGCAGATGGTTCAAGCACGCAGGCGCCCGGTCTCTGCGGACCGGGGCACGATAACAGGGGCAGGTGCGCCCGTTTGTCTTAACTGCGATAGGCGGCCTCGCCGTCCTCGATCAGGCGCAGGGCCGATTCCCAGGCCAGCAGGTGCAGGCCGTCGACCAGCGCTTCCTCCTCCTGCAAGGCGACGCGCTCGCACACCGCGTGCGGCGGGTAGCGCAGCTGGCGGCCGCCGGCCAGGGCCTGGACCTGCGCCTGGCAGGCGCGCTCGAGGAAGTAGATCTGGTTGAAGGCTTCGGCGATGCAGCGCCCGGTGGCCAGCAGGCCGTGGTTGCGCAGGATCATCACCATGTGGCTGCCCAGGTCGTTGACCAGGCGCGAGCGCTCCTCCGGGTCCAGGGCGATGCCTTCGTAGTCGTGGTAGCCCAGGCGGTCGTAGAACTTAAGCGCATGCTGGCTGATCGGCAGCAGGCCGTCTTCCTGGGCAGACACCGCGATACCGGCGGCCGTGTGGGTGTGGATCACGCAGGCCACGTCCTCGCGGGCGGCATGTACCGCGGAATGGATGTTGAAGCCGGCGCGATTGACGCTCTTCGGGCCGAAGCGTGGGTCGATGACGTCGCCCGCGTGGTCGACCTTCACCAGGTCGGAGGCGCGCATTTCATGGAACATCACGCCGTAGCGGTTGATCAGGTAGTGGCCCGGTTCGCCCGGCACCCGCGCGGAGATGTGGGTGTCGATATGGTCGGTCCAGCGGAAGTGCGCGATCAGCCGGTACAGCGCGGCAAGGTCGCAGCGCGCCTGCCACTCTTCGGCGGAAATACTCGACGGATCGATGTTGTAAGCTGTGTCACGCATGACGGGCTGTCCCTGTTCTTGTTCGGGGGTTCTTATTTCAGGCTGTGCGGCGTATTGCCGCCGTCTGGGACCGAGTGTGCTGGGCGCGCCCCGCCCGCACCATGCACAGGGACAACGCAGAAATTGCAGTGCTGTTATGGTCCGCGGACCTGTACAGATCCTTCCCCACCATAATCGGACCTTCGGATGCTGTTGCTCGACCCCACCTCGGACATTCCCCTGGTCACCCAGATCGTCGACGGTATCGCCCAGGCCATCGACGAGCAGCGCCTGCGCCCCGGCGCCAAGCTGCCTTCGATCCGCAAGTTCGCCCAGGCCAACGGCGTCAGCCACTTCACCGTGGTCGAGGCGTACGACCGACTGGTGGCGCGCGGCTGTCTGAGCGCCGTGCCCAACGCCGGCTTCTATGTGCGCGGCCCGGTAGTCGAGGGCAGCATCAGCGACGAGGCGCCCACCGAGTTCGACTTCGATGCGCACCTGCTGCTGCACAAGGTCTTCCAGCCGCTGGGGATGGAACTTCGCCCCGGCGTCGGTCTGCTGCCCGAGCACTGGCTCGACGGCGAAGGCCTGCTGCGCGGCCTGCGCAGCCTGGCGCGGGAAGAGCCGACTCAGTTCGGCAACTACGGCCACAGCAAGGGCAACCCCAAGCTGCGCGGCAAGCTCGCCGACCGCCTGGGCGATGCGGGGGTAGCCGCCAGCCCCGAGCAGATCCTGCTGACTGCCGGCGCCAGCCAGGCGCTGGATCTGACTGTGCGCTACCTGGTACAGCGCGGCGATCCGGTGCTCGTTGACGAGCCTGGCTACCACAACCTGTTCCTCAACCTGCGCCTGCAGGGCGCGCAATTGCTGGGCGTACCCCGCAGCGCCGACGGGCTTGACCTCGACCGCCTGGAGCAACTGGCCCGCGAGCACCGCCCCAAGGTCTACTTCACCCAGGCTCGTCTGCAGAGCCCCACCGGCGGCAGCCTGTCGCTGGCCGCCGCTCACCGGTTGCTGCAACTGGCGGAGAAGTACGATTTCCTCATCGTCGAGAACGACATCTACGCCGAACTCGACCCCGCCGGCCAGCTGCTGCTGGCCAACCTCGACCAGCTGGCGCGGGTGATCTACATCGGCAGCCTGTCCAAGGTCATCGCCCCGGCGCTGCGCACCGGTTTCATCGCCGCGCACCCGGAACTGATCGAGGAGCTGGTGCCGCTGAAGATGGTCAGCGGCCTGACCAGCTCGGAACTCACCGAGACCCTGGCCCTGGACATCCTCCTGCAGGGCCGCCACCGCAAGCACGTGCGCCAGCTGCGCGACCAGCTCGGCGACGCCCACGACAGCGTGGCGCGGCGCCTGGAAGCCGCCGGCCTGGAAATCTTCCACGAACCCCGCGCCGGCCTGTTCCTCTGGGCCCGGCACCGAGCGGTCGACGACGCCACTTTGCTCGCCAGTCGCGCCAAGGAGGCCAAGATTCTGCTGTTCCCCGGCCAGCTGTTCATGCCCGACGGCCGCAGCGTACCGTGGATGCGCTTCAACGTCGCGCACTCGCTGGATGAGCGGCTGTATACCTTTCTCTCCGCGCAGGGTTGATGGTCACAAAATTCAGTGGAGCCGAGTCCAAGGAAGAACAGCCGGCCTTTCGTCCGGCACGTCAGGAGGACACCATGAAATTTCCCGCCATCGACCCGCAGCAACTGCAACGCGCCCAGCAAGGCGACCCCGCCGCCCTCGATGCGCTGCTGGTGGCCCTGCAAGCACCGGTCTACAACCTCGCCCTGCGCATGCTCGGCCGCCGTGAAGATGCCCAGGACGCCAGCCAGGAAATCCTCCTGCGCATCACCACGCACCTCGCCAGCTTCCGCGGCGACAGCCAGTTCTCCACCTGGGCTTTCCGCATCGCCAGCAACGCGCTGCTGACTGCGCGCACCAAGGTCCGAGAGACGCCCACCGTGTCGCTGGAAGCTCTGGCGGAAAAGCTCGAACTCGGCCTGCGCCTGGCCGAAGCCAATGAGCGCCCGCTTGAACCGGCCGACAAGCTCGCCGCCGAGCGCATCGCCCTGGCCTGCACCCAGGGCATGCTGATGTGCCTGGAGCGCGAGCAGCGCCTGGCCTATGTGCTCGACATCGCCTTCGGGCTGGACTCGGAGACGGCGGCGGCGGTGCTGGAGATCGAACCGGCGGCCTACCGCAAGCGCCTGTCACGGGCACGCCAGCGACTGGATGAGTTCATGCAGCAGCATTGCGGGCTGGTCAACGCGCAGGCCGCCTGCTCCTGCGAGCGCCAGGCACTGGCCCTGCCGGCGGGCGCCAGCGATACCCGCAAGGCCGAGAGCGAGCTGCTCGCCCTCACCCGCCTGGCCGATGCCGCAGCAGTGTTCCGCGGCCACCCGGATTACCACGTCCCGCAACGGGTCATCGAAACCGTCCGCGCCGTGCTGCAGCAGCACACCGGAGGCTGGCAATGAACGCACTCGCCGATCTGGACTACCCCGAAGGCTTCCAGCCGCTGCAGCGGCGCAATCCGTTGCTGGACCTGCTCGGCCCGTTCCTGGTGCGCGGCGAAGGTGATTCACTGGAACTCGGCCTGCTGCTGGACGAACGCCACACCAACAGCCGCGGCGGCGTACACGGTGGCATCCTCGCCACCCTGGCGGACATCGGCATGGGCTACGCCATGGCCTTCTCCAGCCAACCGCCGCAACCGCTGGTCACCGCCAGCCTGACCCTGGACTACGTCTCCAGTGCCCAGGTCGGTGACTGGCTGAGCATCCGCCTGCTGCACAGCCGGCAGGGCCGGCAGATGGCCTTTGCCAATGCGCTGCTGTCGGTGGGCGACAAGGTGGTGGCGCAGGCCAGCGCGGTATTCGCGGTCCCGCGCTGATCCGCCGGATATCGCCAGCGGCCGCGCGAGGCCTTAGACTTGCCGTCCATCAGTAACCGCCAGCAAGAGATCACTATGGGCGCCCAGTGGAAAGCCAAACATAAAGAAGTCGCCGCCAACGCCAAGGGCCGCATCTTCGGAAAACTGTCGAAGGAAATCATGATCGCCGCGCGCAATGGCGCCGACCCGGACATGAACCCGAAGCTGCGCCTGGTCGTCGAGCAGGCCAAGAAGGCCTCCATGCCGCGCGACACCCTGGAGCGCGCCATCAAAAAAGGCGCTGGCCTGCTGGACGGCGCCGCCACCTTCGAGCGCGTGGTCTACGAAGGTTTCGCCCCGCACCGCGTACCGGTGATCGTCGAGTGCCTGACCGACAACGTGAACCGCACCATCGCGGAAATCCGCGTGCTGTTCCGCAAGGGCCAGCTGGGCGCCTCCGGATCGGTGTCCTGGGACTTCGACTACCTGGGCCTGGTCGAGGCCACCCCGGCCAGCGCTGACGCCGACCCGGAACTGGCCGCCATCGAAGCCGGCGCCCAGGACTTCGAGCCGGGCGAGGAAGACGGCGACACCCTGTTCCTCACCGACTCCACCGACCTCGACGCCGTCTGCCGCGCCCTGCCCGAGCACGGCTTCACGGTCGCCTCGGCCAAGCTCGGCTACAAGGCAAAGAACCCGGTGAGCCTGTCCGACGCGGAACTGGAGGAAGTCGAAGCCTTCCTCGACGCCCTGGACGGCAACGACGACGTGCAGAACCTCTACGTCGGCCTGGCGTAAGTCGGACTGGCGCAAGACAGAAAGGGCGGCCGATTGGCCGCCTTTTTTCATTCTGGCGGGCGCTGCGCGCTCGCGCGAAGACTTGCTATCCGCTACAGCCCCTTCTTCAGGCTTTGGCTCAAGCTCTCCTGCCGACGGATCGCGGGCATGGCCCGCTCCTGCAGGGTTGCTCCCCAGCGCAGCGACTTTGCGCATTTCTGATATCGCCCCACCCCGCGCCCTTCGTACCTTCTCCCTGCCCGCCGCACCTGACGGCCGGCGCGTGCAACCCACAAAACAACAAGAAGGGCCGCCCCATGACTCCACGCATCCAACCGTCGGCAACCGCCGACGCCCTCCCTTGCCCGCTGCGCTCCGGCGCGCGCGGCTGACTGCCGTTCACCCCTCATCATTCACAGGCAAGGGACACCCACCATGCTCAAACAAGGCGTACTCCGCTGGCCCCAGATCGCCGGGCTCGGCATTTCACTGGTCATCGCCGGGCAGTTCTCCGGCTGGAACTACGGCCTGGCCAGCAGCGGCTGGGCCAACATGCTCGTCGCCACCCTGCTGATGGCCGTGCTCTGCGGCGGCCTGGCGCTGTGCGTGTGCGAACTTTCCACCGCGCGGCCCCATGCTGGCGGTGTGTTCGCCTACGCGCAGCTGGCCTTCGGGCCCTTCGTCGGCTATCTGGTCGGCGCGGCCTGTGCACTGGCGCTGACCATCGGCACCGGCGCGGCTGCCAACTTCCTCGCCGCCTATATGGAGTCAGTGTTCGGCTTCGGCGGCTGGCCGGTGCGTATCGGCCTGTTCGCGGTAATCATCGGCATTCACATCGTTGGCGTTGGCGAAGCCCTCGGGTTGACCCTGCTGGCCGGCGCCGTGGCAGCCATCGCGCTGCTGGCCTTTGGTGGCGCCATGCTGCCCCACGTACACTGGGAAAACCTGCTGGCCACTACCGGCAGCCCGCTGCCCAACGCCGCCAGCGCGCTGCCGGGTGTGAGCGTCGGCGGCGTGTTCGCCTGCGTGCCCTTCGCCATCTGGATGTTCATCTGCCTGGAGCAGGTCGCCTCCGCCGCTGAGGAGGCCGCCGAACCGGGCCGCAGCATGCCGCGCGGGATCATCGCCGCCGTCGCTACCCTGCTGCTGACCGCCCTGACCGTGGTGATCAGCGCGCCGGGCGCCGCCGGGGTAGAAGTGGTCGGCAACGCCGGCGACCCGCTGTACGCCGCCATGACCCACGGCGGACTCTACGGCGAGCGTGACTGGCTGCCGCTGCTGGTTGGTTCCGGCGCCGTATGCGGCCTGCTGGCGACCTTCTTCTCGGTGGTGTTCTCCGCCTCCCGCCAGCTGTTCGCCCTGGCCCGTGACGGCTTCTTCCCCGCCGCCATGGCCCGTACGAACCGCCGTGGCGCGCCCTATGTCGCCCTGCTGGTGCTGACCGTGATCGGCCTGCCGCTGACCCTGGTGCCGCCGGAAAAGCTCCTGCTGTGCATCGTCCTGCTGCTGGGCAGCTGCCATCTGGTGCTGTTCGCCGCCTACCTGCGTCTGCACCGCACCCAGCCCGGCCTGGTGCGCCCGTTCCGCCTGCGCGGCGGCCCGCTCGTGGCCAGCGTCGGCATGCTGCTGACGCTGGTGGTGATCGCCGCCTGCTTCCAGCTCGAAGTGGCGATGCTCAGCGCCCTGGCCCTGGTGGTCGCCGCCCTCATCCTCAACTACCTGCTGCGCGCCGCCAACCGCGCCGGCAAGCCCCTGGAGAATGCCGAGAATGTCTGAATCGACCCTGCTGCAACGCCGCCACCAGGTCATGGGCGATGCCTCGCCGCTGTTCTACGACGAGCCGCTGGAGCTGGTGAAAGGCGACGGTGTCTGGCTCATCGACGCCGCCGGCAAGCGCTACCTGGACTGCTACAACAATGTGCCCTGCGTCGGCCACTGCCACCCCAGGGTGGTGGCGGCCATGGCCGAACAGGCGGCGACGCTGAACATCCACACCCGCTACCTAAACGAGCGCGTGGTGCGCTACGCCGAGAGCCTCACCGCGACCTTTGCCGAACCGCTGGACAGCCTGATGTTCACCTGCACCGGCAGCGAGGCCAACGAGCTGGCCCTGCGCATGGCGCGCTTCGCCACCGGCAACAAGGGCGTGATCGTCAGCGACTACAACTACCACGGCAACACCACCAGCCTGGCGGCAGTGACCACCGCGCTGCCCAGCTCCGAGCCGTTCTCCGCCCACGCGCGGGCCGTGCCGATCCCCTGCCTTTACCATGCCGACGGCACGCCCGAGCAAATCGCCGACCGCTACGTGGCCAAGGTCGCCGAAGCCATCGCCGAGCTGCAGACGGCCGGCGTCGGCCTGGCGGCCATGCTGATCGACACCCTGTTCGCCAACGAAGGCATTCCGCGCCTGCCGGCCGGCTACCTGGAGCGCGTGGCGAAGCTGGTGCGCGATGCCGGCGGCCTGCTGATCACCGACGAGGTGCAATCGGGCTTTGCCCGCACCGGCGACCATATGTGGGGCCACCAGTCGCACCCGCTGGTGCCGGACATCGTCACCCTCGGCAAACCCATGGGCAACGGCTTCCCTCTGGCGGGCGTGGTGACCCACCGCGAGCGCGTGGAGACCTTCGGCCGCAGCAACATGTACTTCAACACCTTCGGCGGCTCGCCGGTGGCCGCTGCCGTCGGCCAGGCGGTGCTGGACGTGATCACCGAGCAGGACCTGCAAGGCAACGCCCGGCGCCAGGGCGCGAAGCTCAGCGCCGAACTGCATCGCCTCGTCGAGCGCCACTCGATCATCGGCGACGTTCGCGGCCAGGGTCTGTTCTTCGCCGTGGAACTGGTGCGCGACCGCGCCAGCCGCGAGCCGGCCGGGCTCGAAGCGCGACGCATCGTCAACCGCATGCGCCAGCGTGGCGTGCTGATCAGCAAGATCGGCGGCGACGACAACATCCTCAAGATTCGCCCGCCTCTGGTGTTCGAGGCCGAGCACGGCGAGCTGTTCATCGACACCCTGAACCAGGTCCTGAGCGAACTCTGAGGAGCTACCATGAACGACTTTTCCAAGGTTTGTTTCACAGAGCTCGATCACGACCAGCAGATCGCCTGCCTTCGCGACCTGGCACTGGACGCCCTGCACCACTGGGATGGCGATTTCGTCGGCCTGGAGCTGCTCAAGTACCGCGAGAACGCAGTGTTCTGCGCCACCCGTAGCGACGGCACGCGCAGCGCCCTGCGCGTGCACCGCGGCGGCTACCACAGCGAAGCGGCACTGCGTTCGGAGCTGACCTGGATGGAGCAGTTGGCCGCCGGCGGTATCGGCGTACCGAGCATCATCCGCACCCGCAGCGGCGAGCACCTGGCCGAGGTACGCAGCACTGCTCTGGAAGAATCACGCTTCGTCGACATGCTCGGCTGGCTTTCCGGTAGCACTTTGGGCTCCGCCGAGCAGGGCCTGAGCGCCGATGGCGACATCGAGGCGCTGTTCCATCAGGCCGGCGTCGTGGCCGCGCGCATCCACCTGAATTCAGCCCAGTGGCGCCAGCCCAACGAATTCACCCGGCACGCCTGGGACGAGGAAGGCCTAGTCGGCGCCAACCCGTTCTGGGGGCGATTCTGGGAGCTGGAGCTGCTCAGCGATGGGCAACGCGAGCTTCTGCAGAGAGCTCGACAGGAAGCCCGCCTCGACCTGCGCCGCTACGGCCGCAACCTGGGCAACTTCGGCATGATCCACGCCGACCTGGTGCCGGAGAATCTGCTGCTCGAAGGCGGCGAACTGCAACTGATCGACTTCGACGATGCCGGCTTCGGCTGGCACATGTTCGAGCTGGCCACTGCGCTGTACTTTTGTCTGGACGACCCGCGCCTGGCGCAGATCCAGGCGGCGCTGCTGGCCGGCTACGACTCGGTCAAGCCACTGTCCGGAGCCGACCGCGCCGCGCTGCCGTTGTTCCTCGCCCTGCGCGGCACCACCTACCTGGGCTGGGTGCACACCCGGCCCACCAGCGAAACCGCCCGGGAACTGGCGCCCATGCTGATCGAGCGCGCCTGTACACTGGCCGCCGCCTACCTCGCCGGCCGCTGAAACTGGCAGAGCGCCGCAACACCCTGGCGCGCAGGCACAAGCCTGCCCGCCAGCACTGACCGATACTCGGCGCACAACCGAGGTGACCCGCAATGACCGGCATCGCCCGCCATCAGGCAACCGACTCCGATGAACTGGCCTGCGCCCTCGCCGGCTGGAGCCAGGACTACACCCAGCTCGGCCACGGCCGCCTGCAGGCGGAGCTGCTGCATGTGCAACTGCCCGACGCCTCGCTGATCTACGAACATTCCAACCTGCACCTGCACGAGAACATGGCGCCGCCCGCCGGCCACCTGGTGATCGGCATCCCCCTGCGCGCCAGTGCCGATTCGCGCTTCAACGGCCAGGCCCTGCACGACGACACCCTGCTGGTGCTCGAAGGCGGTCGCGAGCTGGAAATCTGCGCCGCCGGGGAAATCCACATGCTCGGCCTGACCTTCAGCCAGCCACAGCTGGAACGCCTGCTCGGCGCAGAGGAGCGCGAGCTGTTCGAACGCGCGCTGCAGCAACGACGCCTGGAGCTTTCGCCTACTGGCGCCGGCGGCCTGCGCCGCAGCCTGTGCGACGCCCTCGCCGGCTTCGAAGGCGAGCTGTGGCGGGTGGACGATCCGCAGCAGGCCGGGCATGCAGTCGCCCTGGTGCTCAGCCACGTACTGCAGGCGCTGGAAGAAATCCTCCCCGGCAACGACCGCGAAGGCGCGCCGCGCTCATTGCAGCAACATCGCCGCCTGGTGCTGGCAGCCATCGAGCGCATGCAGGCCGACCTCTCCGAGCCGCTGTCGCTGCTGGAACTGAGCCAGCGCCTGAACACCAGCCAGCGTACCCTGCAGTACTGCTTCCGGCAGATCTGCCAGAGCACGCCGCAACAGTTCTTCCTCAGCCTGCGCCTGGCCGAGGCGCGCCGCCGGCTCAAGCAGGAGCCGCAGCAGAGCATCACCCACCTGGCACTGGACCTGGGGTTCGCCAGTTCCAGTCACTTCTCGGCGTTGTACAAACGCCTGTATGCGGAGCAACCGTCACTGATCTCGCGTTCGCGCTGATCGGCACGAATTCCGACTATCTGCACCTTTTCGGCGCAGCGAGCCCACTTTTCCCGGAAATAGAAGCCTTGGGCGATCTGGCAACCACACCCAATCACTTGGCAGACAGGAGCAACGGCACGGGGCCAGCCCTTACTTAGCATCGGCAGAAGTCACATCCCCTCAATCGACAATAACGAAACGGATGCCTTCACCATGACCCACGCCGCCGTGCTGCGCCCCACCCTGCTCGCCCTGCTCATCGCCGGGGCCAGTTCCGCCAGCGCCTACGAGCTGTACGCGACCGACGACACGCACCTGAACGCCGACCTCTCGGCGACCTTCGGGCTGTTCCACAGCCAGGAGCGCTACAACATGACCGGCACCCTGGATGAAGGCTCGTCGTCCTGGCAGGAAGGCTTCATCAAGTACGGCCTGAGCGGCGACCAGAAGCTGGGCGGCGCGGGCACCGCCTACGGCGCCTTCAACCTGCTCAGCTCCGGCACCTGGGGCGACGGCGACGCCGCCGGCTTCAGCGACGGTTCCGAACGCACCACCAAGATCGAGGACGCCTATGCCGGCTGGCGCTCGGCCGGGCTGTTCCCGGTGCTGGGTGACGATGGCATCGACCTGTCCTTCGGTCGCCAGAACATCGTGGTCGGCGATGGTTTCCTGATCGACGGCGACGCCCTGAACATGGGCAAGGGCCTGGCCGACGGCGAATACAACCGTGGCGGCGGCTACTACCTGGCGGCGCGCCGCGACTTCGACGAAACCGCCGTGCTGCGCATCGGCGGCAAGGAAGGCTGGCGCGGCGACCTGATGCGCCTGAAGTCGGACAACCGCGCCCAGGCCAACTCCGAGCTGTATGTCGCCACCCTCGAACATGTCGCCCCGGAAGCCACCTTCGGCCTGACCTACATCGACATCACCGACGTGGACGAGCGCTACGCCTCGCCCATCCAGCTCGACCGCAAGGACATGAAGACCTACAGCCTGCGTGGCACCGGCAATGCGGGCGTGGAGAACCTGTTCCTCTCCGGCGAATACGCCTGGCAGGACAAGCGCGACGCCCAGTACACCGACGACACCGCGAACGCCTGGTACCTGGAGGCCGGCTGGACCTTCTCCGACGTCACCTGGAAGCCCTATATCAGCTACCGCTTCAGCCGCTTCTCCGAAGGCTACGACACCCTCTTCTACGGCTTCAGCCGTGGCTTCGGCACCTGGTTCCAGGGCGAGGTGGCAGGCAACTACTCCGGCCCGTTCAACAACAACACGCGCGTACACAACGTCGGCGCCAAGGTCACCCCGCTGGAGAATCTCTCCATCGGCGCGCAGTACTTCGACTTCCACACCCTGGACACCGACCTGGGCAACACCGACGGTCGCGAGCTGGACCTCTACGCCGAGTGGGCGATCAACGAGCACCTGGTGATCATCCCGCTGGTGGGCCTGTACCAACCGAAGAAGAGCGCAGCCGAAGGCGGCACCCAGATCGGCAACGACAACAGCAACCTCTACAGCCAGTTGCTGTTCTCCACCACGTTCTGATCCAGAGATTCGAAGCACAAGGAAAGCCCGCCATGCCCAGCCTCCTGACGTCCATACAGGGCCGTATCACCTGGCTGGCGGGCCTCTGCCTGATCCTCGTCGCCAGCGTCCTGATCGGCCTCTCGCTGTACCAGGCGCGGCAGGACAGCCGCACCATCCAGCACGACAGCGGCGAGCTGTTCGCCGTTGCCGCACGGCACAACCTGGAAACCCAGGGCCAGGTGCAGGCCCTGCTGATCCGCGAACGCCTGCAGAACAACCTGCTGCTCGGTGAAGGCCTGCTGCGCACAGTGCAGAGCCTGCGCGCGCAACAGCACCAGGGCGTCCTCGCCCCCTCCGCGCTGCGCACCGCACTCAACCAATCGATGGCCGACACCCTCGGCGCACACCCGGAGCTGCTCGGCCTGTTCCTGGTGTTCCAGCCCGATGCGCTGGACGCCGCCGACAGCCAGTTCGCGGCCCGCGAAGACCTGGGCAGCAACGAGACCGGCCGCTTCGCCCTCTACCTGCTGCAGAGCGGCAAGGATACTCAGCGGGTGATCGGCACCGAGCAAGTCCTCGGCGACACCACGCCCGGCCCCAGCGGCCAGCCCTACAACGCCTTCTTCACCTGCTCCACCGGGCACGCCCGCCCCTGCGTGCTCGACCCGTATTTCGACGACGCCTCCGGCCAGCGCCGGCTGGTCACCAGCGTCACCCTGCCGCTGCTGGAGAACGGCAAGGCCATCGCCGCCGTGGGCTTCGACATCGACCTGGCGGCGCTGCAGCAAAGCAGCGCGGAAGGTAGCCGCAGCCTGTTCGACGGCCAGGGCCGCATCCGCATCCTCAGCCCCAACGGCCTGATCGCAGGCGACAGCGGCGACGCCTCGAAGCTGGGGCAGAAGTTCGCAGACAAAACCGTGCTCGCCGAGATTGTCGCCGGGCGCTCGCAGTCCTTTGATGACGGCGAATCCATCAGCGTGCTGCACAGCCTCGCGCCGGTGCCGGACGCCGCGCCCTGGGGCATCCTGCTCAGCGTGCCGCGCGCGGTGATGCTCGCCCCGGCGGAACGCCTCAAGGGCACGCTGGATGACCTGCGCTGGAAAAGCACCGCGCTGGAAACCGGCGTAGGCATCGCCGCCGGGCTGCTCGGCATGCTGCTGGTAGCTCTCACCGCGCTCGGCATCAGCCGGCCGATCCTGCGCCTGGCACGGATGCTGGAAGATATCGCCGACGGCGAAGGCGACCTCACCCGCCGCCTCGATTACCCGCGCCGCGACGAACTGGGCCGGCTGGCCACCGCCTTCAACCGCTTCCTCGACAAGCTGCAGCCGAGTATCGCCGCCGTGCAGTCGGCGACCCGCGAGGCACACTCCACCGCCGACCGCTCGGCGCAGATCGCCCGGCAGACCAGCGACGGCATGCAGCAACAGTTCCGCGAGATCGACATGGTCGCCACGGCGCTCCAGGAAATGTCCGCCACCGCCCAGGATTCCGCCCGCAGCGCCGCCCGCGCTGCCGAAGCCGCGCACACCGCGGAGCAGGCCTGCGACGATGGCTTCCGCACCCTGGACGCCACCAACAGTGGCATCGACCTGCTGGCCGCCGGGATGAACCAGGCGATGGCCGAGTTGCAGCAGCTGGCGGCGAGCAACGAGCAGATCGGCTCGATCCTCGAAGTCATCTGCGGCATCGCCGCGCAGACCAACCTGCTCGCCCTCAACGCCGCCATCGAAGCGGCGCGCGCGGGCGACGCCGGGCGCGGTTTTGCCGTGGTCGCGGACGAAGTACGCGGGCTGGCCCGGCGCACCCAGGAATCGGTGGAGGAGATTCGCGAAGTGATCGAAAACCTGCAGGCGCGCGGCCAGTCAGTGACCAGCGCGATGCAGGGCAGCTTTGCCCAGGCCCAGGGCAACGTCGATCAGGCGCGCCAGGCCATCGACGCCCTGCGCCGGATCGGCGAGGCGGTGAATCTGATCAGCGAAATGAATCTGCAGATCGCCAGCGCGGCGGAGGAACAGAGCAGCGTCGCCGAGGAGATCAACCGCAACATCGCCGGCATCCGCGACGTCACTCAGACCATTTCCGATCACGCGCAGCAAGCCGCCAGCGCCAGTCGTTCACTGAACGACCTGGCCAGCCGGCAGCAGGGATTGGTGGAGCAGTTCCGCGCCTGAGTCAGACCTTGCTGCACATCGGGGTCTGGCGCAGGTACTTGACGGTGTGCTGCTCGCCCTTGGAGTCCAGGTAGACCATGGTGGCCTGGCTGACTTCGCAGCGCTCGTTGGGTTGCGAGATGCTCAGTACCTTGGCCACATCCAGCGGCATGCCGTAGTGGTACACGGCAGCATCGTCGGCGAAAGCACTGAAGGACAGCAGCAAGGCGGGGATGGCGAAGAGTGCGCTAAGGGTGGATTTCATGGCAGGAACCTCAGGGATCACGCGGGTCGCGTCGATCGTGGCCCACAGCCATAAATCTAGCCGAGCGGCCGCTCGGGACACAGCGCGAGTTCGACAATGAATTTCTGCAGATTGCGTAACAATGGCGGTTTGCGAGCCACCCCGACTTGTGATTATCACGCCGACTGTTGTCTGACTGGCAGCATTCGAACTCCCGAAGCGTTTGCGGCCAGCACTTTCTCCCGCAAGAATGAATGCCATCGATCGGATCGGGAGGCGCCATGAAGCGCGTGGCCATGCTGCTGTTCCCCGGCGTGCAGGCGCTGGATGTTTCCGGCCCGCTGGACGTGTTCGCCGAAGCCAATGCCTTCGTCCCCGCCGGCCAGGGCTATCAGGTGGTGACCCTCGCCGCCCCGTCCTTCCCGCTGCGCGCCTCCAACGGCCAGTGGCTCGGCGCCGACTTCAGCCTCGAACAGGGCCACGGCGCCGCCGACATCCTGCTGGTGCCGGGCGGGCCGGCCTTGCCGGATGAGTCGCCTGCGCCGGATTTGCTCGACTGGTTGCGCGCGGCCTGTCCCCAGGCGCCGCGTTATGGCTCGATCTGCACCGGGGCCTTCCTGCTAGGCCATGCCGGGCTGCTCGACGGCAAGCGCGTGACGACCCACTGGAGCGATGCGCGGCGGCTTGCGGAGTTGTTCCCGCTCGCGCAGGTCGAGCCCGACCGGATTCATGTGCGCGATGGTGCATTGGTGACTTCGGCCGGCGTGACTGCCGGTATCGACCTGGCGCTGGCTCTGGTCGCCGAGGACCATGGCGCGGCGGTGGCGCTGGCGGTGGCGAAACGGCTGCTGGTGGTCGCGCAGCGTCAGGGCGGGCAGTCGCAATTCAGCCCCTTCCTGCAGGCCCCGGCCGATGAAGGCTCGCCGGTGGCGCGCATCCAGCGCTACGTGCAGGAAAATCTCGACCAGCCGCTGGGTGTGCCGCAACTGGCCGCCGAAGTGGCGATGAGCCCGCGCAGCTTCGCCCGCGTGTTCGTCCGCGAGGCGGGCGTGACGCCGGCCGAGTTCGTCCAGCGCGCCCGCATCGACGCCGCTCGCGGGTTGCTGGAAGGCAGCGATCTGGCGCTGAAAGTGATCGCCTGGCGCTGCGGCTTCGGCAGCGCGGCACGCATGCGCCTGGTGTTCGCCCAGCGCCTGGGCGTCACGCCAACGCAGTATCGCGAGCAGTTCCGCCGCGAGGGTTGATCCTCCACGCCAAAGTGTCCGGCGTGCCTCGTCGTAGGATGGCGTGGAGCGCAGCGATACCCATCAATTCGACGCACGATCAGCATGGGTATCGCTGCGCTCCACCCATCCTACCCATGCGCTCACTGATAGCTCCTGCGCGGGCTCAGATCGGCGGCGCCGAGCGCAGCATCACCGACTTCAGCGCGAACGCCGACTTGATCCCCGCCACGCCGGGAATCTGCGTCAGCGTGTTGGTGAGGAACAGCTGGTAAGCCGACAGGTCCTTCACCACCACTCGCAGCATGTAGTCGGCGTCGCCGGTCATCTGGAAGCAGCTCATCACCTGCGGCGCCTGGACGATGCGTTCTTCGAACCGGGCGAGGTAATCGCCGGTCTGTTTTTCCAGGGACACCGAGACGAACACGCTCATGCCGCCGGACAGGCGCTCTTCGTCGAGGCGCGCGAAGTAGCCCTGGATGTAGTGCTCCTCCTCCAGGCGGCGCACCCGGCGCAGGGTCGGGGTCAGCGACAGGCCGATGTTCTGCGCCAGATCGCGCCAGGACAGGCGGCCGTCATCGGCCAGGGCGCGGAGGATTTTCAGGTCGGTACGGTCCAGATCAGCCATTTTTCCTCAGTACTACGGAAGGTTGTTTTTATAGTTCAAACACACTAATCCCGAAGCTTATAGCTAGTCAATTTGGAGCAAAAAACCAACCGGTCACACCTATACTGAAACCACAACTACAACAACCGAGGACCTCACCATGAGTGATGTCACCCCCCGCCACGCGACCCCGCGCGGCACCCGCACCGTAGCCCTACCCGGCCGGGTGCGCCCGCCAGGCATGGCCTCTTCCGTCTGCTGATCCACACCCACGATCACAACTGGAGACCGACCATGACCGACTACGCTCCGCTCCGCCTGCACGTCCCCGAGCCCACCGGGCGTCCGGGCTGCAAGACCGACTTCTCCTACCTGCACCTGTCGCCCGCCGGCGAGGTACGCAAACCCGACATCGACGTGGAACCCGCGCAGACCACCGACCTGGCCTTCAGCCTGGTGCGAGTGCTCGACGAAGACGGCAACGCCGTCGGCCCCTGGGCTCCGGACCTGAGCCACGAGCAACTGCTGCGCGGCATGCGCCTGATGCTCAAGACGCGCATCTTCGACGCGCGCATGCTCACTGCCCAGCGCCAGAAGAAGATGTCCTTCTACATGCAGTGCCTGGGTGAAGAGGCCATCGCCACCGCGCACACCATGGCCCTGCGCGACGGTGACATGACCTTCCCGACCTACCGTCAGCAAGGCATCCTGATCACCCGCGACTACCCGCTCAAGGACATGATCTGCCAGCTGCTCTCCAACGAGCAGGACCCGCTCAAGGGCCGCCAGCTGCCGATCATGTACTCCAGCCGCGAGAAGGGCTTCTTCTCCATCTCCGGCAACCTCGCCACCCAGTTCATCCAGGCCGTCGGCTGGGGCATGGCCTCGGCGATCAAGGGCGACACCAAGATCTCGTCCGCCTGGATCGGTGACGGCGCCACCGCCGAATCCGACTTCCACACCGCCCTCACCTTCGCCCACGTCTACCGCGCGCCGGTGATCCTCAACGTGGTCAACAACCAGTGGGCGATCTCCACCTTCCAGGCCATCGCCGGCGGTGAAGGCACCACCTTCGCCAACCGTGGCGTGGGCTGCGGCATCGCCTCGCTGCGGGTGGACGGCAACGACTTTCTCGCCGTCTATGCCGCCTCGCAATGGGCCGCCGAGCGCGCCCGCCGTGGCCATGGCCCGAGCCTGATCGAGTGGGTCACTTATCGTGCAGGCCCGCACTCCACGTCGGACGATCCATCCAAGTACCGCCCCGCCGACGACTGGACCAACTTCCCGCTGGGCGATCCCATCGCCCGCCTCAAGCAGCACCTGATCGGCCTCGGCATCTGGTCCGAGGAGCAGCAGGAAGCGCTGAAGAAGGAACTGGAAGCCGAAGTGATCGCCGCGCAGAAGGAAGCCGAACGCCACGGCTCACTGGTGGACGGCCATGTGTTCAGCGCCGCCAATCTGTTCGACGACGTCTACAAGGACCTGCCGGAACACCTGCGCCGGCAGCGCCAGGAGCTCGGGGTATGAATGCCATGAACCAGCAACACGAGAACGCCCAGGCGGTCACCAGCATGACCATGATCCAGGCGCTGCGCTCGGCCATGGACGTGATGCTCGAGCGCGACGACAACGTCGTGGTGTTCGGCCAGGACGTCGGCTACTTCGGCGGCGTGTTCCGCTGCACCGAAGGCCTGCAGAAGAAGTACGGCACCTCGCGGGTGTTCGACGCGCCGATCTCCGAGAGCGGCATCATCGGCGCCGCCGTCGGCATGGGCGCCTACGGCCTGCGCCCGGTGGTGGAAATCCAGTTCGCCGACTATGTCTACCCGGCCACCGACCAGCTGGTCTCGGAAGCCGCGCGCATCCGCTACCGCTCGGTCAACGACTTCACCGTACCCATGGTCGTGCGCATGCCCTGCGGCGGCGGCATCTACGGCGGGCAGACCCACAGCCAGAGCCCGGAGGCAATGTTCACCCAGGTCTGCGGCCTGCGCACCGTCATGCCGTCCAACCCGTACGACGCCAAGGGCCTGCTGATCGCCTGCATCGAGAACGACGACCCGGTGATCTTCCTCGAACCCAAGCGCCTGTATAACGGCCCGTTCGACGGCCACCACGACCGCCCGGTGACGCCCTGGTCCAAGCACCCGGCCAGCCAGGTGCCGGAGGGTTACTACAGCGTGCCGCTGGACAAGGCGGCCATCGCCCGCCCCGGCTCCGAACTGACCGTGCTGACCTATGGCACCACCGTCTACGTGGCCCAGACCGCCGCCGAGGAAACCGGCATCGATGCCGAGATCATCGACCTGCGCAGCCTCTGGCCGCTGGACCTGGACACCATCGTCGAGTCGGTGAAGAAGACCGGCCGCTGCGTCATCGTCCACGAGGCCACCCGCACCTGCGGTTACGGCGCCGAGTTGATGTCGCTGGTCCAGGAAAACTGCTTCCACCACCTCGAAGCCCCCATTGCGCGCGTGACCGGCTGGGACACTCCCTACCCGCACGCCCAGGAATGGGACTACTTTCCGGGGCCCGCGCGCGTCGGCGCGGCCTTCAAGCGCGCCATGGAGGTCTGAATGGGCACTCACGTCATCAAGATGCCGGACATCGGCGAAGGCATCGCCGAGGTCGAGCTGGTGGAGTGGCATGTCCAGGTCGGCGACGAGGTCCATGAGGACCAGCTGCTGGCGGAAGTCATGACCGACAAGGCCACCGTGGAAATCCCCTCGCCGGTGGCCGGAAAGATCATCGCCCTGGGCGGCGTGCCCGGCCAGGTGATGGCCGTGGGCGGCGAGCTGATCCGCCTGGAAGTGGAAGGCCACGGCAACCACCGTGAAGCCGCGCAACCCAAGGCCCACGAAGAAGAGCCGGCCAAGCCGGAAGCCAAGCCGGCCCCCGTCGCCGAAGCCCCCAAGCCTGCACTGCGCGTCGAAAGCAAACCGGTCGCCCCGGCCGCGCGCCCTGCTCCGTCGCCGGCGCCGCGCCGCGCGCCGGGGGAGAAGCCGCTGGCCTCACCGGCGGTGCGCCAGCGTGCCCGTGATCTGGGCGTGGAGCTGCAGTTCGTCCAAGGCAGCGGCCCGGCCGGGCGCATCCTGCGTGAAGATCTGGAGCACTTCCTGGAACACGGCGGCGCGACCATTGCCTCCGGTTATGCCGCGCGCCACGACGAACACCAGATCCCGGTGATC
Source organism: Pseudomonas sp. PDM17 (assembly GCF_014851985.1). Lineage (NCBI taxonomy): Bacteria > Pseudomonadati > Pseudomonadota > Gammaproteobacteria > Pseudomonadales > Pseudomonadaceae > Pseudomonas > Pseudomonas sp. PDM17. Next base: position 549,625 of record NZ_JACVAT010000002.1, on the reverse strand, counting down.
GGCCTGCGCCGCAAGATCGCGCAGAAGATGGCCGAGGCCAAGCGGCGCATCCCGCACTTCAGCTATGTCGAGGAAATCGACGTCACTGACCTCGAAGCGCTGCGCGTGCACCTCAATGCCAAGCACGCGGCGGCACGCGGCAAACTGACCCTGCTGCCGTTCATTGCCCGCGCCATGGTCGTCGCCCTGCGCGACTTCCCGCAGCTCAACGCGCGCTATGACGACGAAGCCGACGTGATCACCCGCTACGGCGCGGTGCATCTGGGCGTCGCGACCCAGAGCGACAACGGGCTGATGGTGCCGGTGCTGCGCAACTCCGAATCCCGCGATCTGTGGGGCAATGCGGCGGAAGTGGCGCGCCTCGCCGAAGCCGCGCGCCATGGCAAGGCCAGCCGCGAGGAGCTCTCCGGCTCGACCATCACCCTGAGCAGCCTCGGCGCCCTGGGCGGCATCGTCAGCACGCCGGTGATCAACTACCCGGAAGTGGCCATCGTCGGAGTCAACCGCATGGTCGAGCGGCCCATGGTGGTCAGCGGCCAGGTAGTCGTGCGCAAGATGATGAACCTGTCCTCGTCCTTCGATCACCGGGTGGTCGACGGCATGGACGCGGCAGCCTTCATCCAGGCCGTGCGCGCCCTGCTCGAACACCCCGCCACCCTGTTCATCGATTGACGGAAGCCGCTGACATGAAACAGAACCAGACTCTCGAAACCACCCTGCTGGTGATCGGTGGCGGCCCCGGCGGCTACGTCGCGGCGATCCGTGCCGGCCAGCTGGGCATCCGCACCGTACTGGTGGAAGGCGCGGCCCTGGGCGGCACCTGCCTGAACATCGGCTGCATCCCGGCCAAGGCGCTGATCCACGCTGCCGAGGAATACCTCAAGGCCCGCGAGTTCGCCGGCAAGTCGCCGCTGGGCATCAGCGTGCAGGCGCCGAGCATCGACATCCAGCGCACCGTGGAATGGAAGGACGGCATCGTCGACCGCCTGACCACCGGTGTTGCAGCACTGCTGAAGAAGCATGGCGTCACCGTGGTCAACGGCTGGGCGAAGATCGTCGACGGCAAGACCGTCGAGGTCGACCTTGCCGAAGGCGGCACCCAGCACATCCATACCGAGCACCTGCTGCTGGCAGCCGGTTCGAAATCCGTGGAACTGCCCTTCCTGCCGGTGGGCGGCAATGTCATCTCCTCCACCGAGGCGCTGGCACCCAAGGCGCTGCCCAAGCGCCTGGCGGTGGTTGGCGGCGGCTATATCGGCCTGGAGCTGGGCATCGCTTATCGCAAGCTCGGCGTGGAAGTCACGGTGGTGGAAGCGCAGCCGCGGATCCTGCCGACCTATGACGAGGAACTGACCCGACCGGTGGCCAATTCCCTGCGCAAGCTGGGCATCGAGCTGTACTTGGGCCACAGCGTGATGGGCCTGGAGCCGGACGGCAAAGGCCTGCGCGTGCAGGACGGCGCCGGTTCCCAGCGGGTGATCGAGACCGACCAGGTGCTGGTCGCCGTCGGCCGCCACCCCAACACCGCCGGCTGGAACCTCGACACCCTGCGCCTGGACATGAACGGCCGCGCCGTGCAGATCGACGACCAGTGCCGCACCTCCATGCGCGATGTCTGGGCCATCGGCGACATCGCCGGCGAACCCATGCTGGCGCACCGCGCCATGGCCCAGGGCGAAATGGTCGCCGAGATCATCGCCGGCAAGCGCCGCGCCTTCACCCCCACGGCGATCCCGGCGGTGTGCTTCACCGATCCGGAAGTGGTGGTGGTCGGGCTGTCGCCGGAACAGGCTCAGGCCGCCGGCTATGAGATGTTGACCGCAAGCTTCCCGTTCGCCGCCAACGGCCGCGCCATGACCCTGGAATCCAGCGACGGCTTCGTCCGCGTGGTGGCCCGCAAGGACAACCACCTGATCCTCGGCTGGCAGGCCGTGGGCAAGGCGGTCTCGGAGCTGTCCACGGCCTTCGTGCAGTCGCTGGAAATGGCCGCCTGCCTGGAAGACATCGCCGGCACCATCCACGCCCACCCGACCCTCGGCGAAGCGGTGCAGGAAGCAGCGCTGCGCGCGCTGGGGCATGCCTTGCACGTCTGAAGTCTGATCTCTCCAACTGGCCTGGCCTCCAGGCTTCCCCCTCCTGACCCGCCCGCTGGCGGGTCTTTTTTGCCTACGGGTTCAGCGCTGGCCATGGCCGCGAACGGCGGACAACGTCCGCCGTCGGGGTTCTCTGCCGGACCTGACCAATCGTGGACAGAGTCCGCTCCTACGCACCGTGGCCGATCACCGCACGGATTGTGGCATTACCGCCACCCGGCCGATCTGCACCTACGCACCAGTTCACAGCCGTTTGCGTCTATTTTACCGTCTAAGCCTGCGATTTCACGGCAATAACGAACAGAACCTCGCGACATTGACCAAATTAACCATTTGGTACATTTTGCTCCTACAGGCCTTTCCCCTCACGGCCATACAAAAACAACGGAGCCACCTTTCATGCCACACACCCTGCTCGTACTCAACGGGCCGAACCTGAACCTGCTCGGCACCCGCGAGCCCGCGACCTACGGCCACGAAACTCTCGACGACATCGCTGCCCTCTGCCAGCGCACCGGCGCCGAGCACGGCCTGGAAATCGAATTCCGCCAGACCAACCAGGAAGGCCAGCTGATCGACTGGATCCACCAGGCGCGCGGCCGCTGCGCCGGAATCCTGATCAACCCCGCCGCCTGGACACACACCTCGGTAGCCATCCGCGATGCGCTCGCCGCCGTGGAACTGCCGGTGATCGAAGTGCACCTGTCCAACGTGCACAAGCGCGAGGAGTTCCGCCATCACTCGTTCGTCTCCGCCATCGCCCTGGGCGTTATCGCCGGGCTGGGCAGCGACGGCTATCGCGCCGGTATCCAGCACTTCGCCAAGCGGCTCAAGGGGTGAGCGCCATGACCGAATACCGCACCGTGCTGGCCGGCCTGATCGGCGCCGGCATCCAGGCCTCGCGCACTCCGGCCCTGCACGAGCGCGAGGGCGACGCCCAGGGACTGCGCTACCTCTACCGGCTGATCGACCTGGACTCCCTCGGCGTCGATGCCGGCGCCCTGCCCGACCTGCTCGCCGCCGCCGAGCGCATGAGCTACACCGGGCTGAACATCACCTTCCCCTGCAAGCAGGCAGTGATTCCGCTGCTGCACGAGCTATCCGACGAAGCCCGCGGCATCGGCGCGGTGAATACCGTGGTGCTCCGCGATGGCAGGCGCATCGGTCACAACACCGATTGCCTGGGCTTTGCCGAAGGCTTCCGGCGCAACCTCAGCGACGCACCGCGCGAACGCGTGGTGCAGCTGGGTGCCGGCGGCGCAGGCGCTGCAGTGGCCCATGCACTGCTCAGCGAAAGCGTGCAGCAACTGACGATCTTCGAGGTGGATTCGGCCCGCGCTCAGACACTGGTGGACAATCTCAACGCCCATTTCGGCGGCCAGCGCGCGCGGGTCGGACTCGACCTGGCTGGAGCAGTCACCGAGGCGGACGGGCTGGTCAACACCACCCCGGTGGGCATGGCCAAGCTGCCCGGCGCGCCGCTTCCGCTGGAGCTACTGCACTCGGGCCTGTGGGTGGCGGAGATCATCTACTTCCCGCTGGAGACCGAGCTGCTCCGGCATGCCCGCAGCCTTGGCTGCCGCACGCTGGATGGCGGCAACATGGCGGTGTTCCAGGCGGTGAAGGCTTTCGAGCTGTTCAGCGGCCTGGAAGCGGACAGCGAGCGGATGCTGGTGCATTTCAGCGCGATGTAATCGGACCATGGAGCGCTACCCGCGATGGGTATCGCTCCACACCATTCCAAGTCAGCTGGAACCGACCTGTAGGCGCGGCAAGGCCAGCGCCTGATGCAATCGTGGCAGCGCTGCTCAGGGCTGCACGTAGCGCAACACCGCCTCGATGATCATGTCCTTGTGCCGCGCCTTGATAGCCGGGTCTTCCAGCTCGACCTGGAACAGCGACCCCACCGTGTGGCGGTTGGACACCCGATAGAAGCAGAACCCACTGATCAGCATGTGCACGTCGATGGCCTGCAGGCCGGCGCGGAACGCACCACTGGCAGCGCCGCGCTGGAGGATGTCCTCGATGGTGCGCAGGATGTTGCTGTTCATCGAGCGGATCGCCTCGGAGCCAGAGGCGAACTGGCCATAGTGGATGTTCTCGATGCTGACGATGCGCACGAAATCCACGTTGCGGTCATGGTGGTCGAAGGTGAAGTCCACCAGCCGGCGCATGGCTTCCAGTGGCTCCAGCTCGGCCAGGTGCAGTGTCTGCTCGGTGCCGCGGATGTCACCGTAGAGCTTCTCCAGCACCGCCTGGTAGAGCTGCTCCTTGCTGCCGAAGTAGTAGTAGATCATCCGCTTCGAGGTGTTCATGCGTTCGGCGATGGCATCCACCCGCGCGCCGGAGAGCCCCTGCTGGACGAACTCGACGATGGCCGCCTGGAGGATGTCCTCGCGGGTCTTCTCCGGGTTGTTCTTGCGGCCCCGGCGGGCGGTTTCGGCGGGAATCGGCTGGGTGGCGCTGTCGGTCATGGCTCTGCATCGTCAGGCAGGCGCCAGGGGCGCCTGCTGTGGTGAAGGGGTGCGCGGATTATGCGCGCCCCCGCACCCTTCAGGCAAAGCGTGGCGGCTCACACCTTGGGGCGGCGCGTGGTGCCGTTGCGCGCCTGGGCCATGGCCGCCAGGCGCACGGCAACGTTGGCCGCGCCGTAGCCGGCATAGCCGCCGCGACGCTGGATGATCTCGAAGAAGAAGCGCTCCTCGAAGGGCTCGGTGTACACGTGGAACAGCTCGCCGCCGCTGGCGTCGCGGTCGTAGAGGACGTTGAAGTAGGCCAGCTCGCTGAGGAACTCGTCGTCGAAGTCGAAGCGCGCAGCAAGATCGTCGTAGTAGTTGAGCGGGATTTCCAGCAGCGGTACCCCGGCGTCCTTCGCCCGCGCCACCTCGGCGAAGATGTCTTCGCAGGCGAAGGCGATGTGATGGACCCCGGAGCCGCGATAACTGGACAGCGCATGGGAGATCGCCGTGTTGCGGTTCTCCGAGATGTTCAGCGGCAACCGCACACTGCCGTTGGCGCTGCGCAGGGCGCGGCTTTTCACCAGGCCGTAGGGATCAGGCAGCACCACTTCGTCGTCGGCCTCGAAGTCGAACAGGCCCTTGTAGAAAAGCACCCAGCTGTCCAGCCCGTCCGCCGGCAACGCCATGGCCATATGATCGATGCGCTGCAACTGGCCGCTGGGTTGGGCGCCAGGATCGAGGTGGAAGTCGATGTCATAGATGGTGTGTCCGGCGGCGCGTTCTTCGACCAGATAGATCAGGCTGCCGTCCGGTGCGCGCACGGCGGGAATCTCCCGCTCGTTGGGGCCGACCAGCCCGCGATACGGCTGGCCCTTGTAGTCCTGCGCACGCTCCAGTGCACTGGCGGCGTCACGCACGCGCAAGGCGGTGGCACACAGTGACGGGCCGTGGGCCTCGAAGAAGCTGTGGCCGAAGGAATAGGGCTCGGCATTGAGCACGATATTGATATCGCCCTGGCGCAGCAGGCTCACCGCCTTGGAGCGGTGTTCACCGGCACGGGCGAAGCCCAGGCGCTCGAGCCAGTTACCCAGGCGCGCGCCGAGGGCCTCGTCGACGGCGAATTCGAGAAACTCCACACCCTCCAGCTGGCTGGCCGGCGGCGGCGCGAACAGGCAGTCGAGCTGCTCCTGCGGCGTGCCTTCGCCGATCAGGCGTTCGCGGGTCTTCTCTTCCAGGTACAGCAGCGAGCGCAGTCCGTCCGCGGCATTGGCGCGCGGCGGCGCGGCGCGGAAGCCGTCGTTGAAGATTTCCAGTGACAGCGGGCCTCGATAGCCGCTCTTCAGTATCGGCGCGAGGAAACCCGCCAGATCGAACTCGCCCTGGCCGGGGAAGTTGCGGAAATGCCGGCTCCACTCCAGCACGTCCATGGCCAGGACCGGCGCGTCGGCCATCTGCACGAAGAAGATCTTCTCCCCCGGAATCTGCGCGATGCCCGCCGGGTCGCCCTTCAGCGAGAGGGTGTGGAAGCTGTCGAGAATCACGCCCAGCGCCGGGTGATTGACCTCGCGCACCAGGTCCCAGACCTGCTGCCAGGTGTTCACATGGCGGCCCCAGGCCAGGGCTTCGTAGCCCACGCGCAGGCCACGGGCGCCGGCGCGCTCGGCGGCCAGGCCGAGGTCTTCGAGGAGGAATTCGCGCTCGCCCAGGGAGTCGGCGGCAACGTTGCTGCACATCAGCACCAGGTCGGTACCCAGCTCCTGCATCAGGTCGAACTTGCGCTCCAGGCGGTCGAGGTTGCGCGGCAGGCGGTCGCGGCGGCAGCCCTCGAAGTCGCGGAACGGCTGGAACAGGGTGATCGCCAGCCCCAGGTCGGCGCAGACCCGGCGCACGTCGCGCGGGCTACCGCCGTAATACAGGAGATCATTCTCGAAGATCTCCACGCCATCAAAACCGGCGGCGGCGATGGCTTCGAGTTTGTCCGGCAGGGTTCCGCTCAAGGAAACGGTGGCGATCGAACGTTGCATTTCTTTGACTCCTGCCGGGTGTGCTGAGGGGCTTGTTGGAATCGGTCTCCGGCTGAGTCTGATTATTCTGGCGGTCCGGGTTGCCGGCAATTTAAAGTGTACTAACTGGTTAGTTTTGTGTTCGATTACCGAACCAAAGGCCGTTTATCGAATTGACGCTGTTCCAGCCGCTGCTCAAGATTTAGCCACGTCGACGCAATCCGGCTGTTCTCCAGCCACCTGCCTTTGCCTGGAGAAGTCCCCCAAAAGCCGCTGCGAGATGGCCTGCGTGTCATCCATAACAATTTCAAGAACGGGTAAATGCTCATGTACCTCCCCAACCCTCGCCTCGCCGCCTCCATCCCCCACCGGAAAACCGTCCTGGCCCGCCTGATGCCAGGCCTGTGCTGCTTGTTCGGGCGCAGTCGCGCGCACTGATTTTCGCCAGCCACCGCACGTCCTTGTGTCAGTCCACGCCGATCGGCGGCGGACCACGCGCAATGCCTGCGGCACGACAATAATTCCTGAGGCTGCGCGTCAGCCCGATAACGGATGGCCCCGATCATGATCCATACGCAATCCGCTCCCCTCGCTGCGGTCGCCCCGCACGGTTCCTCCTTCTTCGGCAAGGTGCGTGGCGCCATGGCCGTCGGCAAGGTGCGCTGGGGCATGCTCGCCCTGGTGTTCTTCGCCACCACCCTGAACTACATCGACCGCGCCGCGCTGGGCGTGATGCAGCCGGTACTCGCCGAGAAAATGGCCTGGACGGCCATGGATTACGCCAACATCAACTTCTGGTTCCAGGTCGGCTATGCCATCGGCTTCGTGCTGCAGGGCCGGCTGATCGACCGCATCGGCGTGAAGCGCGCGTTCTTCTTCGCCGTGCTGCTGTGGAGCTTCGCCACCGGCGCCCACGGCCTGGCCAGTTCGGCGGCCGGCTTCATGGTCTGCCGCTTCATCCTCGGCCTGACCGAGGCGGCCAATTACCCGGCCTGCGTGAAGACCACGCGCCTGTGGTTCCCCGCCGGCGAGCGGGCCATGGCCACCGGCATCTTCAACGCCGGCACCAACGTAGGCGCCATGGTCACCCCCGCCCTGCTGCCACTGATCCTCGCGGCCTGGGGCTGGCAGGCGGCGTTCCTGTGCATGAGCGCACTGGGCTTCGTCTGGGTGGTGCTGTGGAGCCTGAAGTACTTCAACCCCGAAGAACACCCGACGGTGAAGCAGAGCGAGCTGGACTACATCCAGGAAGCCGACGAGCCGCCAGCCGAGCGCGTGCCCTTCTCCGCCATCCTGCGCATGCGTGGCACCTGGGCCTTTGCCCTGGCCTACTCGCTGACCGCGCCGGTGTTCTGGTTCTACCTCTACTGGCTGCCGCCGTTCCTCAACCAGCAGTACGGCCTGGGCATCAGCGTCACCCAGATGGGCATCCCGCTGATGCTGATCTGGCTGACCGCGGACTTCGGCAGCATCGGCGGCGGCATCCTCTCGTCCTGGCTGATCGGCCGCGGTATGAACTCCATCCATGCACGTCTGCTGTCGATGTTCATCTGCGCCTGCGCCATCATCGGCGTGATCTTCGCTGCCAAGGCCAGCGGCCTGTGGGTCGCGGTGGCCGCCATCGCCCTGGGCGTGGGGGCGCACCAGGCCTGGACGGCGAACATCTGGAGCCTGGTGATGGACTACACGCCCAAGCACCTGATGAGCACGGTATTCGGCTTTGGCGGCATGTTCGCGGCGATTGGCGGCATGTTCATGACCCAGATCGTCGGCTACATCCTCACCGCGACCCACAACAACTACGCGATCCTCTTCACCATCATCCCGACCATGTACTTCCTGGCCCTGGCCTGGATGTTCTTCATGGCCCCGCGCAAGGTGCCCGGCGCTGCGACCTGACTCTCAAACTGCGTAGGGCGCATAACCTGGAACAGGATATCCGCCAGGTCTTGTGCGGCGGATAACGCTGGCGCGTTATGCGCCCTACGGGTCGAGGCAGTGACGAAGAACCCCGCCAATCGGCGGGGTTCTGCGTTTTGCGCTCACTGCTTCAGCGGTGTCAGCACCGGGGCCTTCTCGTCCAGCAGCATCCACACCAGCAGCTTGGCCGGCTTCTCGTTGCTGGCGTTGCGCGAGACCAGGTGCGGCGTGTTCGGCGCCTCGTACCAGGACTGGCCAGCCTGGTAGGTCACCGGTTTCTGCCCCTCCAGCTGGGAGATCACCGCGCCTTCGAGCACGTAGGCGAACACCGAGCCGCTGTGCACGTGGGCCCCGGAAGACTGACCGGGGGCATAGGAGACCGTGATCATCAGCCCCTTCTTGCCCGCCGCGTCGGGGAGCTTGTGCTCCTGCTGGACCTCAATCTTTTCCTGGGTGGCGTCGTGGGCGAAGAGCGGCAGGCTCAGGGCCAGGCCGAAGCCGGCGAGGAGGCATTTCAGGGAAGTAGTGGCAGGCATGGCGGCGTTCTCGGCAGTGGGAAGGTGAGTCCACGCTACGCCCGGCGGCCAGTAGGGCCAACAGCCAATTCGGCGGAAGATCGGGGTGCCATTGAGGTCGCCGGCGGGTTTGTGCCACACCGGCTTCGCGGGCGTGCCCCGCTTCTACAACAGCACGCGGCCCCCTGTAGGAGCGGGCCATTCCCGCGATATGGCCGCGCAGCGGCCACAAAAAAAGCCCCGCACTACGGAGGGGCTTCGGCTGCGCGGCGGCAGAATCAGCCCAGCAACGCGCTCAGGTCCAGCAGCCCATCCTTGCGCGGCGGGCACCAGTAGTAACCGCCCGTCAGCGGCCGGCTGAAGCGGTACAGCGCGTCGGTGATGCCGTCTTCCAGCCCGCTCATGCGGCGCAGCTGCACTTCGAAGGCATCCAGGGTGCAGCCGAAGGCGAGGAACATCAGCCCGGCGTCCTGGCCGTGGGTCCAGGGCATGGAGCGGCGCACGATGAAGGCTTCCGGCTCGAAGCTCTCTTGGGCGGTGCGCTTGACGTGGGCGGATTCCGGCGCGTCGTCCAGCTCCTCGTTGTCGCTCAGGCGACGCCCCATGATGTCGTCGCGCTCGTGCTGCGGCAGCGCAGCGAAGTCCTGCAGTTGGTGGCGCCATTGCTGGATCGCGGCGAAGCTGCCACCAGACAGGCCGGCGTCGCCCTCAATGATGGCGGCGGCGATGGCGTCGTCGTCCTGCGGGTTTTCAGTGCCATCTTCGTAGCCGGTCAGGTCGTGGCCGCTGCCATGGCGGAAAGCCTCGGTCAGGCTACCCAGCTCCAGCGCCGGAGCCAGCAGGGCCTGGGCTTCCTGGGTGCGCAGGAGCAGCTCGCCACGCTCCTCGCCACGCAGCCAGACCCACAGGGCATGCGGGGTGGACGGGTTGTCGACGCCCACGCCCGAGATCGCCGGGAACTCGCGAAGCCCGTCGATGCGGCGGCCCAGCGCACGCACCAGCGACTCGCCGAAACCGACCACCGCGCGTTCGCCATCGGCGAACTGCATCAGGCGATCCAGCGCGGCGGGCAGGTCCTGCAGCGACTTCAGATCGAAGAACAGATGGCGGGCGTGGGCGGGAACCGGGGTGGCGAGAATGCCGGGCTGGTAAAGGCTCATGACAGCGTCCTTGAACGAAAGAGCGGCGATTCTAATCGCGCTGCGCGCGAATCCAAACCGCTCTGTATCAAGGACTTGGCGATCAGTTCGCGGATGTGCCCTGCTTGCGCTTGTGCCGATGCCGCCCGTAGCGCCACAACGCCAGGCCGCCGAACACCAGCAGCACCGCGACGAACACCGGCAGACGGTACGGCCGCAGGTTGCCCAGCCACTGTTCCAGCAACTCGCCGGCCCAGTACCCGACGCTGGCGAACAGCAGCGCCCAGCAGAAGGCGCCGAGCAGGTTGATCAGCAGGAAACGCAGTGGCCCTACCCGGCTGGCGCCAATCAGCAACGGCCCGGCAAGGCGCATGCCGTAGAGAAAGCGCACCGCGAAGATCGACAGGTGCGGATAACGCTCGATCAACCCGGTGGCCCGTTCGATGGCCAGCCCATGCCGTTGCAGCCAGGGCACGGCACGGTCGCCCGCCCGGCGGCCGCCCCAGAACAGCAACTGATCGCCCAGGGTGCCAGCCAGCGTCGCCCAGACCACTACCGGAGTGAAGCCGAGCAGCCCCTGGTGCGCCGCGATGCCCGCCAACAGCAGCATGGATTCGCCCTCCAGCAGGCAACCGAGGAAAAGCACCGGATAGCCGTAGCTGGAAAGCAGTTGAGCGAGGTCGAGATGCTCGAACATGAAGGTCCTTCGAAAACGTGCTGTGCCAAGAGCCTAGCGGCCTGGCGAATGTTCTGCTTATCGAACATGGTCTGTAAAAAATAAACGACTAACTGGTCAGTCAGGATCGTTAGCAACCAATCAAATCAATCCTTTAACTGCGCCATTCGTCTTGAGATGTAATTTTTTTCGCTCATGAGCAATTCAAGTGTTTGACATATTTGACGGATTTGGCAGACTGCGGCCCGTTGTCGCAACTGGTTACGTTTTTCCGGCTCCCACTGCCTGGTGCACCGGATGACCTCGGCCGCGCAACCCAACAAAAACAACTTTGTCAGTCGTGGCCCACCTGCCCGAGCTTCGTCTCGGCAGTACGGTTCCCGGCGAGCCAACGGAACGAACAAATGCTGATCTGGTTTGTAGCGGTGTATCTGGTGATCACCGTAGCTGTCGGTTTCTACGCCACCACCCGCGTGCACAACTCCTCGGACTATGCCGCCGCTGGCCGGAGCATGTCCTTCCCCCTCGTCGTGACCATGGTGTTCGCCACCTGGTTCGGCTCCGAAGCCGTGCTGGGCATTCCCGCCACCTTCCTCGAAGAAGGCTTCGCCGGGATCATCGAAGACCCCTTCGGCTCCTTCGGCTGCCTGATGCTGGTCGGCGTCGTCTTCGCCCGCCCGCTGTACCGCCTGAACCTGCTCACCATCGGTGACTTCTTCCGCAAGCGCTTCGGCCAGCACGTGGAAATCTTCACCAGCCTGGTGATCATCATTTCCTACATGGGCTGGGTCGCCGCGCAGATCACCGCGCTGGGCGTGGTCTTCAGCGTGCTCTCCGACGGCGGCATCACCACCACCCAGGGCATGATCATCGGCACCATCATCGTCCTGCTGCACACCCTGTTCGGTGGCATGTGGTCGGTGGCGCTGACCGACTTCCTGCAGATGATCATCATCGTCTGCGGTCTGTTCTACCTGGTCTGGCTGATCGGCGACATGGCCGGCGGCCCGGTCAACGTGATCAGCCACGCCGCCAGCGAAGGCAAGTTCACCTTCCTGCACGGCACCTCGGCCAAGGACATCGTCGCCTTCCTCGGCGCCGCGGTGACCATGATGTTCGGCTCCATTCCGCAGCAGGACGTGTATGCCCGCGTGATGTCGGCCAAGACCGAGACGATCGCCAAGCGCGCCACCATGACCGGTGCCTGCTGCTACCTGGTCTTCTGCATGCTGCCGATTTTCCTGATCTACGCCGCGCAGATGATCGAGCCGGAGATGGTCAAGCACTGGCTGACCGAAGACTCCCAGCAGATCCTGCCGCGCCTGATCCTGGAGCGTACCCCGCTGTTCGCCCAGATCATGTTCTTCGGCGCCCTGCTCTCGGCCATCATGTCCTCCGCCTCGGGCGCCCTGCTGGCCCCGTCGGTGACCCTGACCGAGAACATCGTCAAGCACTTCCTGCCCAACATGAATGACCGCCAGGCCCTGCTGGCCATGCGTTGCAGCGTACTGGCGATGACCGTCGCCACCTGCCTGTTCGCCCTGCTGTCCAACGCCAGCATCTACGAGATGGTCGGCAACGCCTACAAGGTGACCCTGGTCGCCGCCGTGGTGCCGCTGTTCTTCGGCCTGTTCTGGAAGCGCGCCACCACCCAGGGCGCCCTGACCGCCATCGCCTGTGGCCTGATCGGCTGGGTATCGCTGGAACTGGGCCACCAGGAAGGCGACTTCTGGCCGCCGCAGCTGGTGGGCCTGATCTGCAGCGCCCTGGGCATGATCGCCGGCTCCCTGGCCCCGCAGTTCAGCCAGCACCGTGGCGAGAGCGTGTCGGAGATGGCCGCCGCTGCCGCTGCCAACTGATCACGCAATAGATAAAGAAGAAGCCCCGCCTTGTGCGGGGCTTTTTTGTGGGCATCCGCCTCGCACGGAACGTAGGCCCATAGCCCGGAACGGGTTATCCGCCGATTGCCTCAAGGCGGATAACGCTGACGCGTTATATGCCCTCCGGCCCTGCTGCAGATGCAGGGACATCGATGGGTATCGCTGCGCTCCACGCCATCCTGCGTTGGTGCTTCGCCGCAGTACCGGTGCAAGCGGGGAATCTGCTTGCGGGCAAAGCCCGCTGCAGGCTCTAACCGGTCACGGTAGTCATGCTCTTGCCGTCTACCCGCCGCAACGGCAGCGACTCCGGGTCGAAGCCGTCGATGCAGCAGGCATTCACACTGAGCAGCGCCGGATTACTGCGGCGCTGGTGGTAGACGTAGATGCCGCAAGTTCCGCAGAAGTAATGCAGCGCGACGCCGCTGTTCCAGCGGTACAGGTGCAAGGCCTGATCACCGCGGGTCAGGCGGAAGCTGTCCTTCGGCACGGTCGCCATCAGGGCGTTGCGCTTGCCGCACAGCGAACAGTCGCAGCGCACCAGCTCATCGAGCTCCGAGTCGAAGGCGAAAGCCACCGCGCCGCAGTGGCAGGTGCCGGTGTAATGCATGGCTGAATCCTCCTCGGGGATGCCCTTCATCGCTGCCCCTCATGAATACATCAGCGTAGACACCCGAGTATTCGTGACTCCAACTCAACTATCCTTTGCTGTTTACCACGTTTTTCTCAATGACTGACTTCCGGACAATGCCTCCCATCGCATCCCATTCGTCCGGAGCCCCACACCATGCCCCTCGCACTCCTGGCGCTGACGCTCAGCGCCTTCGCCATCGGCACGACGGAGTTCGTCATCGTCGGCCTGATCCCGACCATCGCCACCGACCTGGGCGTCACCCTGCCCTCCGCCGGCCTGCTGGTCAGCCTCTACGCCCTGAGCGTCGCCATTGGTGCACCGCTGCTCACCGCCATGACCGGGCGCATCCCGCGCAAGGCCTTGCTGGTCGGCCTGATGGCACTGTTCACCCTCGGCAACCTGGTGGCCTGGCAGGCACCCAGCTACGAATCGCTGATCATCGCGCGGATCCTTACCGGCCTGGCCCACGGTGTGTTCTTCTCGGTCGGATCGATCATCGCCACCAACCTGGTGAGCAAGGACAAGGCCGCCAGCGCCATCGCCACCATGTTCAGCGGCATGACCGTCGCCTTCGTCACCGGTATCCCGCTGGGCACCTTCATCGGCCAGCACCTGGGCTGGCGCGTGACCTTCCTGGTAGTCGCCGCCTTCGGCGTGGTCGCCCTGCTGGGCAGCCTGCTGTTCGTGCCGAAGAGCATCCAGCATACCCCGCCGGCACCACTGCTGCGCCAGGCCCGCGTGCTGCTGCAACCGCGTCTGCTGCTGGTCTATGCGATGACTGCAGTGGGCTACGGCGGCTCGCTGATCGCCTTCACCTTCCTCGCGCCGATCCTCCAGGACCTGGCCGGTTTCAGCCCGAACATGGTCGGCGCCGTGCTCCTGGCCTACGGTGTCTCGGTGGCCATCGGCAATATCTGGGGCGGCCGCCTGGCCGACAAGCGCGGCCCGGTCAGCGCCCTGAAGATCATCTTCGGCCTGCTCGCTTCGGTACTACTGGTGCTGACCTTCACCGCCGGCAACCCGTGGTTGGTGGTGCTGACCGTGCTAGCCTGGGGCGCAGTGGCCTTCGGCAACGTGCCCGGCCTGCAGGTGTATGTCGTGCAACAGGCCGAGCGCGTGGCGCCGGATGCCGTGGACGTGGCCGCCGGCTTCAACATCGCCGCGTTCAACCTCGGCGTAGCTGGCGGTTCCTGGGCGGGCGGTCTGGTCGTCAGCCACCTGGGGCTGGGCCACACGCCCTGGATCGCCGCCGTCGTCACCCTCGCCGCCTTCGGCCTGACCGCCCTGAGTGGCCGTCTGGACCGCAGAAATTCCATGGAACCGGCCGCCGCTGGCGCGGTTCCCACTCACTGATCGACCAAGGAGACTTCCCATGAGCGTTCCCGCATTCGGCCTCGGCACCTTCCGCCTCAAGGGCCAGACCGTCATCGACTCCATCCGCACCGCGCTGGACCTGGGCTACCGCGCCATCGACACCGCGCAGATCTACGGCAACGAAGCCGACGTCGGCGAGGCCATTGCCGGCGCCAGGGTCAAGCGTGACGAGCTGTACCTGACCACCAAGATCTGGACCGAGAACTATGCTGCCGACAAGCTGATCCCCAGCCTCAAGGACAGCCTGCACAAGCTGCGCACCGACCGCGTCGAACTGACCCTGATCCACTGGCCCTCGCCCAAGGGCGAAGTCCCGGTCGGCGAATTCATGGGCGCCCTGGCCGAAGCCAAGGCCCAGGGCCTGACCGGCGAGATCGGCGTCTCCAACTTCACCATCGCGCTGATGCAGGAAGCCGTCGCCGCCGTGGGCGCCGGCCAGATCGCCACCAACCAGGTGGAACTGCACCCGTACCTGCAGAATCGCAAGGTCGTCGATTTCGCCAAAAGCCAGGGCATCCACATCACCTCCTACATGACCCTGGGCTACGGCAAGGTGCTCAGCGACGAGGTAATCATCGAGATCGCCCAGCGCCACGGCGTCACCCCGGCACAGGTCACCCTGGCCTGGGCCATGCAGCTGGGCTACTCGGTAATCCCCTCGTCCACCAAACGCGAGAACCTCGAAGGCAACCTGCGCGCCGTCGACCTGCGCCTGACCGACGCCGACATGGCCGCTATCGCCGCGCTGGAGCGCAACGAGCGCATCACCAGCCCGGAAAGCCTGGCACCGGCCTGGGATTGATTCATCGCTGCCTGACAGCCGCCCTTCGGGGCGGCTGTCCCGTTTCCAAGGAGTACTCATGAGCGCCCCCGACCATACCCGTGCAAACGACTACGCCGCCTGGACCTGGACGCCCGGCGCCAGCCTCGACGGGCTGAGCCTCGCCCGCCTGCCGGTGCCCACGCCGGGTCCGGACGAAGTGCTGGTGGCCAACACCGCCATCGCACTGAACCCGGTGGACTGGAAGATGATCGACTGGGGCCGCGACGACTGGCAGCAAGGCCAGGTGCCCGGCGTGGATGGTGTTGGCATCGTCATCGCAGTGGGCAGCGAGGTAAACCTGCGCGCCGGTACCCGCGTCGCCTACCACCAGGCGCTGACCCGCGGCGGCAGTTTTGCCGAATACACCCTGCTGCGCGCCCGCGCCGTCTACCCGGTTCCGGACTCGCTGGACGACGCCACCGCCGCCAGCCTGCCCTGCCCCGGCCTCACCGCCTGGCAGGCGCTGGACAAGCTGCCGGCCTGCAACAACCGCGACGTGCTGGTGACCGGGGCCGGTGGTGCAGTCGGCTACCTGCTGGCGCAACTCGCCCTGCAACGCGGCCTGCGCGTGTGGGTGACGGCCTCGGTGAAACGCCGCGAGCACCTGCTGCAACTGGGTGTCGCCGGAGTCTTCGACTACCGCGACGGCCAGTGGACCCAGCACCTGCTCGAAGCCCTCGGCCCGCGTCGCCTGCACGGGATCTTCGACACCATCAGCGGTAACCACGCCGCCAGCCTTGCCCCGCTGCTGGGCTACAACGGCCACCTGGTGTGCATCCAGGACCGCCAGGAAGGCGCCCCGCTGCCGGCTTTCAGCACCGCCATCTCGCTGCATGAAGTGGCGCTCAACAGCATCCACGCCCACGGCGAAACCCTCGACTGGCAAGAGCTGCGCGCCGGCGCAGAGCATTTGATGCAAAGCGTCGCCAGCGGCCAGTTGCAGGCGCCGGCGAAGCGGTTCTTCGACTTCGCCGAGCTGCCAGAAGCACTTCGCCACTTGAAGTCCGGCGCAGGCAGCGGTAAATCGATCAGTCGCCTGCCGGCACCGATGGTCATCGCCTGACCGGACCGCTTCGGGGTAAAGCCGAATCTCCATCTGGCAGGATGAACACGTCTTGGGATGGCGTGGAGCGCAGCGATACCCATCGATGCCGTGCACCCGCCGCATGGGTATCGCTGCGCTCCACCCATGCTACAAGAGCGCCCCCCGGACAACCCTCAGAACGAACAGGAGAACATCATGGATCTGGGCATCAAGGGCCGTTGGGCCGTGGTCTGCGCCGCCAGCAAGGGCCTCGGCAAGGGCTGCGCCCTGGCGCTGGCCCGCGAGGGCGTGAACCTGGCGATCAACGCCCGTGACGTCGACACCCTCGCCGCCACTGCCGCCGAGCTGCGCCAGCTGGGCGTGGAAGTGCGCGAAGTGGCCGGCGACATCAGTCAGCCGGAGGTGCGCGCCGCACTGGTCGCCGCCTGCCCGCAGGTGGACATCCTGGTCAACAACGCCGGCGGTCCCCCGCCCGGGGATTTCCGCGACTGGGAACGCGAAGACTGGCTGCGCGCCCTGGAGCTGAACATGCTCACGCCCATCGAGCTGATCAAGGCCACCATCGACGGCATGGCCGAGCGCGGCTTCGGACGCATCGTCAACATCACCTCCGGTTCGGTGAAAGCGCCGATCGCCACCCTGGGTCTCTCCAACGGTGCGCGCAGCGGCCTGACCGGCTTCGTCGCCGGCGTTGCACGTCAGCCGCAGGTAGCGGGCAACAACGTGACCATCAACGGCCTGCTGCCCGGCTCCTTCGACACCGACCGCCTGCGCAGCGGCTTCCACCGCGCGGCGACCCTCAGTGGCCGCGACGAAGGCGAACTGGTGGATGCGGGCAAACAGGAAATCCCCGCGGGGCGCTTCGGCAGCGCCGAGGAGTTCGGTGCTTTCTGCGCCTTCCTCTGCAGCGCCCATGCCGGCTACCTGACCGGGCAGAACCTGCTGCTCGATGGCGGCGCTTATCCGGGCACCTACTGAAATACCCCGCACCGGTTGCTTTTCGCAGGAGCGAGCAAGCTCGCTCCTGCGATCACTTCCCCAAGCTCTACAATTCCCCCGCCGCTCCCGAACAGGCCTGCCGATGAAAGCCCACTCCGACGAACTCAAGACCTTCGCCACGGTGATCGACTGCGGCTCCATCACCGCCGCCGCCGAACAGCTGGGGCTGACGCCCTCGGCGGTGAGCCGGGCGCTGTCGAAGCTGGAGGAAAAGCTCGGCACCACCCTGCTCAACCGCACCACGCGGCGCATGAAGCTGACCGAGGAAGGCGAATTCTTTCTCGAGAACGCCCGCCACATCCTTGAACAGATGGACGCCCTGGAAGAACGCCTGGCCCTGCGCCAGCAATCCCCGGCCGGGCGCCTGCGGATCAACGCGGCGTCGCCCTTCATGCTCCACGCGGTAGTGCCGCATATCGGCGCCTTCCGCGAGCGCTACCCGGACATCGAGCTGCAGCTCAACACCAACGACCTCAACATCGACCTGCTGGAACAGAGCACCGACATCGCCATCCGCATCGGCCATCTCGCCGACTCCAGCCTGCACGCCCGTCCGCTGGGCAGCAGCCGCCTGAACCTGCTCGCTGCTCCCCAATACCTTGAGCGCCACGGTACCCCGACCAACCTGGAAGAGCTGCTCGGCCACTCGCTGCTGGGCTTTACCCAGCCCGAGGCACTGAACGTCTGGCCGATCCGCCACGCAGGGGGCGACACCCTCACGGTCGACCCGTCGCTGTCCGCCTCCAGCGGCGAGACCTTGCGCCAGTTGGCCATCGGCGCCCAGGGCATCGCCTGCCTCGCCAGCTTCATGACCTGTGACGACATCCGCGCCGGGCGGCTGGTGCGCGTGCTGCCGGAGATGACCAGCGAGCGCCGCCAGCCGATCCACGCGGTGTACTACCGCAACTCGCAGCTGGCGCTGCGCATCCAGTGCTTCCTCGACTTCATCCAGGAGCGTCTGGCGCAGTCGCTGCACGCCACCGGCTAAGCCAAGAAATTTCCCACAGCCGGAAAACCTCGACCACACTCAACAGGGTTCGCGACGCTCCACCGCCGGGGCGTCTTCCCGCAGAGATCGAGGGCCTGGCATGTCACCCATGCTGCTGTACCTGCGCGCCATCATCCATCCTGGCCGCGATACCCTGCTGTTCGCCCTGCGCACCGTGCTCGCGGGGCTGCTGACGCTGTACCTGGCGTTCCTGCTCGACCTCGACCAGCCCAAGTGGGCGACCATGACCGTGGTGATCATCAGTACCCCGCTGGCCGGCATGACCCTGCAGAAAAGCTTCGCCCAGGTGATCGGCACCACCATCGGCGCCATGGTCGCCGTGGCCATCATGGCGCTGTTCCCCCAGGCGCCACTGCCTTTCATCGTCACCCTCGCGCTCTGGCTGGCGCTCTGTACGGCCGGCGGCACCCTGATGCGCTTCACCTACTCCCACGCCTTCGTCCTCAGCGGCTTCACCGCGGTGATCGTCGCGCTGCTGGCCCAGCCGGCGCCCGAATCCACCTACACCCTGGCCATCACCCGCGTCACCGAAACCCTGCTGGGCGTTGCCTGCGTGACCCTGGTCAGTCTGTTCTTTGCCCGCCCGCAGAGTGTGGCGCGCGGCTATTTCGCCAAGGTCGACCAGTTGATCCGCCTGATTGCCGTGCACGCCGCCGCGGTGATCCGTGGCGAGGAGCTGGAGGAAGACTTCCAGCAACGGCAGAAGCAACTGCTGGGCGAGATCGCAGCCCTGGAAATGCTGCGCCGCCACCTGTATTTCGACGCCCCGCGCCTGCGCGGCGCCGATGAACTGGTGCAGCAACTGGCCAACCAACTGGTGCTGATGACCTCGCGCCTGGCCATCCTGCGGCGCCAGCGCAAGTTGATCGAAGCGCGCCTGAGCGGCCCGCTGCCCGAATCCGTGCGGCGCCTGCGCGAGGATGAACTGGCCTGCCTTGCCGAGCTGGCCGAGTTCGGCCGCGACCTGCCCGGCGCCACCCGCAAGCGCATCACCCAGCTGCGCCAGCGCTTCGACGCCGCCGCTCGGCAGGCGGAAGAACTGGCCGACGGCCTGCCCACGTCACTGCGTTCACTGGCCTGGGCGCTGCGCTTCGAGCAGGCGCGGTTGATGCAGCAACTCGATGAGATGATCGAGCTGAGCGAGGCGATTCAGGAAGGCCGCCCCGGCAGCAGCTCCTATCCGCAGAGCCAGGCCCACGCCCTGCACCTGGACTTTCACCTCGCCGCGATGAACGCCACCCGCGCCTTCGTCGCGCTGTGCTGCGCGGGCTGGATCTGGATCGAGACCGCCTGGGACGGTGCCCGCGCCGGGATGATCCTGATCGGCATCCTCTGCTCCCTGCTCGCCACCTTCCCACGCCCACTGATGGCGAGCCTGGCCTACATGCGCGGGCTGGCGATGGCGCTGGTGGCGGCGGCGCTGCTGCAGTTCCTGCTGCTGCCCAGCGTTGGCGACTTCGAGATGCTCGCGCTGTTCCTCACGCCGCTGCTGTACGTGATCGCAGTCGGGCTGGCCAACCCGCAGACAGCCGGGATCGGCATCGGTCTGGGCTTATCGACCTTCCTGCTGGTCGGCCCGCAGAACCAGGGCGCGTGGATCAACACCTCGCTGCAATGGTTCGAGTTCGCCGGCGGCTACGTCAGTGCCGGTGTGCTGGCGTTGCTGGTCTACGCCTGGGTGTTCCCCTTTGACGCCGATGCGCGTCTGCGCCGCCAGTCGCGCCGCACCCGCGCAGAGGTGCGCTCGGTACTGCTGTCCAAGCCCAGCGAAGCTCGCCGCTTCCTGTTCGAGAGCCGCATGGTGGATCGCCTGGCGATCATGCTCGGGTTGTTGCCGGCGGCGCGCGACAGCCAGTCCGGCGAACGCTTCCAGTGCAGCCTGGCGAGCATGACGCTGGGCGTGGTGCTGCATCAGTTGCGCCGCGAGAGCCTGAACCCCAACGGCCTGCCGCAAGCCCTGCGCGAGCGGCTGTCGCTGCTGCTGGATGAACTTGCCGCCTGCCTCGACCAGCCACCCGCCGCGCCGCTGCACCGGGTACTGCCGGCCATCCGCGAGCTGGGCAACGAGCTGGACGAGCTGCAAAGCCACGGCAACTACCCCAGCGGCGATGCCATGCGCCCGGTGTTCGTCAGCGGCGTCGCACTGCTGGTGGCCGCCGACCTGCTGGATCGCTTCCGTGACCTCTACGGCGAATCCGCCGACCTCCACGACGACCACGGGGAAGCCGCGCTGCATGCCCGTTGATATCGAACTGGGCGGGGTCTACCTGCCGCCGCTGGCCCAGGCGCTGCTGCTGGCCCTGCCGATCTTCCTGCTGCTGGACTGGAGTCTGCGTCGCCTCGGCGTCCTGCGTCTGGTCTGGCACGAAGCGCTGTTCGAAGGCGCGCTCTATGCCTGCATCTGCGCAGGCCTGATCCTGCTCATGGGAGCCCTGCACTGAATGGCCAGCCTGCGCAAAGCCCTGCCGCCGCTGATCACCCTGGCCGTGGTCGCCCTCGCCCTGATCCTCGGTTACTTCGCCTGGACCTACTACACCCGCGCGCCCTGGACCCGCGACGCCCGCGTGCGCGCCGACGTGGTGACGCTCTCGGCGGACGTCACCGGGCGTATCGTCGAACTGCGGGTGAAGGATAACCAGCACGTCAGCAAGGGCGAACTGCTGCTGAGCATCGACCCGGCGCGCTACGAGCTGGCGGTGCTGCACGCCGACCGCGCAGTGGAAGTTGCCCGCGCCGCACTCGGCCAGTCCCAGGCGGCCATCACTGCCAACCAGGCGCTGTTGCAGCAGCGCCATAGCGAGGAAGTCCGCCGCCGGGCGCTGAAGGCGCGTTCGGCGATCTCCAACGAGGAATGGGAGAAGGCCCAGACCGACGTCACCGTGGCCGAGGCCCAGCTGCTGCGCGAACAGGCCAACCTGGGCCTGGCGCAGGCCAATGTGGCGCTCTCCGAGGCCGCGCAGAAGCAGGCACGCCTGGACCTGGAGCGCACCCAGGTGGTGGCGCCGGTGAACGGCTACGTGACCAACCTGCTGACCCGCGCCGGCGATTACGCAACCGCCGGCCATTCACTGGTGGCGCTGGTGGACAGCGACTCCTTCTACGTCGGCGGCTACTTCGAGGAGACCAAGCTGCCGCGTATCCGCGAGGGGGATCGGGTGGACGTGCAGCTGATGAGTGGCGAGCGCTTCGACGGTCGCGTCGAGAGCATCGCCTTCGCCATCACCGACCGCGAGAACGTCGCCGGCGCGCGGCTGCTGGCCAACATCAACCCAAGCTACACCTGGGTGAAACTCGCCCAGCGCATCCCCGTGCGCATCGCCATCGCCCCGGACTACAAGGGCCGCGACCGCCTGCGCGCCGGCACCACTGCCACCGTCAGCGTGGTCGAAGGCGCTCGCTAGACCCCGATCTTCCGATGGGCAGGGGGAACTTTCATCACCGCCCCGTCATCAACCCATCGCGTGATTGTCACCCGCCCGGTGCAGCATGCATTCAGCTTCCCGCATCCCGCGCGGACGCCTGCGCACGAGGATGACCCTTGCCCCGCCTTCGCCTTCTGGCCGCTTTCCTGCTGACCTGCACCACTCTCGCCCTGGTGGCCTGGCGCTCGCTGCCCACGCCACTGGAAGACGTGCCGAGCAGCAGCCTGTTCGCGCAGAACTGGGCCCGCGGCGGGGTCGTCCTGCTGGTGCGTCACATGGAGCGCTGCGACCGCTCCACCGCCGAATGCCTGGGCGCCGCCGACGGCATCACCGCCCGCGCCGCCGCCCTCGCCCGGAGCATGGGCGAGAGCATCACCCGCCTGGGCCTGACCGCCACCGACATCTACAGCAGCCCGGCCAACCGCACCGTGCAGACCGCCGACCTGATGTTCGACCGCAACGTGGCGCGCCAGGACTGGCTGCTCACCTGCAAGGACGGCGACCTCGCCGAGCAGATCCGCCAGCACAAGGCCGCGCACCGCAACCTCGTACTGGTCACCCACAGCGAATGCTTCGACCTCCTGCGAGAGAACCTCAAGGTGCGCGAGACCGACACCCCCGAGTACGGCAGCGCTCTGGTGCTTTTCGACGAGAGCGAACCCAAGCTGCGGATCGCCGGTGAAGTCGAGACCGATGAGTGGCTGACGCTGGTGGACTCGCACAACCCGAGCTGAGGCCGCTGCCAGAAAACGCTTTCTGTGCCATCTTCTTGCGATCGTTCCAAGGAGAGGCTCGATGCCCGCCCTGCTCACTGCCCACCCGCTGTTCGCCGCCCCCGTCCTGCTGCTGATCGACCTGCTGCTCTGGCGGCTGGTCGGCCCGGCCCATCCGCACTGGCGGCTGGCCACGCGCATCCTGTGCTTCCTGCTGTTCAGCCTGCTGCTGTTCAACGCCGGAATGAACCCGCTGCGCGCCGCACCCTGGCCAGACGACCTGCCCAGCCACATGGTCGCCACTGCCGTGCAGATCTTCTGGTGGCTGTTCGCCGCGCGCTGCCTGACGGTGGTGCTGGGCTTCCTGCTGGTGCAACGCATTGGCCACGGCGGTCGGTTGCTGCAGGACGTGGTCGGCGCGCTGATCTTCCTGGTCGCCATCATCGCCGCCGCCGGCTACGTGCTGGAGCTGCCGGTTAAGGGCCTGCTGGCCACTTCCGGAGTGGTTGCAATCGTCCTCGGCCTGGCGCTGCAGAGCACGCTGAGCGACGTGTTCTCCGGCATCGTGCTGAACACCACCAAGCCCTACCAGCTGGATGACTGGATCTCCATCGACGGCATCGAAGGCAAGGTCACCGAGATCGACTGGCGCTCCACCTACCTGCAGACCTCCCAGGGCACGCTGGCGGTGGTGCCCAACTCCCTCGCCGCCAAGGCCAAGGTGCTCAACCTGAGCCGTCCGGCGAACCTCTACGGCGTCAGCGTGAGCCTGACGGTCAGCCCGCACATCCGTCCGCGCAAGGTGCTGGATGCCCTCGAACACGCTCTGGGCGGCTGTCGCGCCCTGCTCGCCAGCCCTGCGCCGACGGTCAGCATGCGCAAATCCGAACCCGATGGCGCGGAGTACGAAATGAATGGCTTCGTCGCCGCCATGGGCGAGAAGCGCGAGGTGCGCAACCAGTTGTTCGACCTCGCCTACCGCCACCTGCAGGCCGCAGGCATCAACCTGCTGGCCGAGGCCGACGCGCCGATGCGCGAGAGCGCCTCGCGGGCACGAGCGCTACTGGTGCGCTCGGGCCTGTTCGATGCGCTGCGTGACGAGGAGCGCGACGAACTGGCGAACCGCATGCAGCGCCGGCCCTTCAAGCGCGGGGAAGTACTGC
This sequence comes from Pseudomonas sp. PDM17, assembly GCF_014851985.1. Classification (NCBI taxonomy): domain Bacteria; kingdom Pseudomonadati; phylum Pseudomonadota; class Gammaproteobacteria; order Pseudomonadales; family Pseudomonadaceae; genus Pseudomonas; species Pseudomonas sp. PDM17. Next base: position 525,761 of record NZ_JACVAT010000002.1, on the reverse strand, counting down.
TGGCGCCGGGGGATGTCAGCGACCGCCTGCTGATCATCGACTCCGGCGTGGTCAGCGTCACCCTGCCCCACGAAAGCCAGACCATCGAGGCCGGCCGCATGGGGCCCGGCGAAGTGTTCGGCGAGGCCGGCGTGCTGACTGGTTCGGCCTGGCAGGCTGAGTTCACCGCGATCAGCGATGGCGCCGCCTACTACATCGACAAGGAAACCCTCGCCCCCTGCATGGAGGCGCGCCAGGAGATCGCCGAGGCCATGGGCCGCCTGCTGGACTTCCGCCAGAAGGCCAGCGCCGCGCTATTGGTGGAGCAACCCACGGTGGTGCAGCAGCGCGGGCTGATGGCCTGGCTCAAGCAGCACACCGGACGCCGCTACAAGGCCTGACTCCATTGCGGATCAGGCGTTGCCAGATCAGGCGCTGACTTCCTGCAGGCAATCCAGCGGCACCCAGCCGGCCTCGCCACCGGAGCGGACGCACCAGAGCCAGCCGCCCAGCTCGCGGCCGCCTTCGAGGCGCTCGCCGACTTCGACGTCGAGTTCGCGGGCGGTGTAGTCCTCCATCGCCACCCCCGCGCCCGGCGCAGTCATGTTGAAGACCTGCGCCGGCACCCAGCCCTCGCGCTGGCCGGGCGTGGAGCAGAAGTACCAGTCTTCCCAGCCCTCGGCGCCTTCATAACGTTCACCGACGAACAGCGGTGCGCCCTTGGCGAAGGTGATGGGCGCGGGGTACTCGCTGCGGTGACGCTGAATCACTTCGTAGTGCATGTCGATCTCCCGGTTCCCTGGACCGATCCATGCTACTCCTCACAGCGCATCATGGAAGATCACCCCGAGGGTGAAGCGCTCGCCGGTAGGCAGGCGACTGACGCCATGGCGCAGGTTGACCCGGTAATAGCCACGCAAGCCGGGCACCGGGCGCTGGGCCACGGCAAACACCACGGCATCGCCCTGCCACAACGGCACCACGGTCGCCCGCGACTGCAAGCGTGGGCGCTGCTCGGTGAGGACGAATTCGCCACCCGAGAACTCCTCGCCCGGCCGAGACAGCAGGATTGCCATCTGCAGGGGGAAGGCCAGTTCCCCGTAGAGGTCCTGGTGCAGACAGTTGTAGTCGCCAGCACGGTAGCGCAACAGCAGGGGCGTCGGCCGCCGCTGGCCGGCGGCGTGGCATTGGTCGAGGAAGCTGGCATGCTCCGGCGGGTACTGGATGCCGGTGCCCATGCGCTCCTGCCAGGTGTTGGCGATGGCCCGCAGCGGCGGATAGAAGGCTTCGCGCAGCTCCTGCAGCGGTGCCGGCAAGGGATAGGTGAAGTAGCGGTATTCACCGAGGCCGAAGTTATGCCGGGCCATGTTCACGCGGCCGCGAAACGGCGCGTCCTGGTCGTACAACGCGCGAATTGCCTCGCACTGGGACTTGTCGAGCAGGCCGGGGATCAGCGCATGGCCATCGGCGTCGAGTTGGCGGGTGAGTACGGGCCAATCCAGGGCGCACGGAGTTCGGGAGAGGGACATTCTGGCGATCCATGATGGCGATGCCCCAGTCTGGGACCGCCCCCTTGCCATCCGCGCCCCAGAACCGACTTTCAAACTTCCCTGTAGGAGCGGGCCGCTTACCGTGACGCATTGTAGAATCACAGGCATCCCCCCCCCCCAGACCGACGACTGCCATGAGCACCGAAGACCCGATCCTGCGCGATATCTCCCGCGTCACCCTGCAGCACTATCAGGACAGCGCCCAGTCCTTTCGTGAGGGTACCTGGAACCACGACGTCACCCAGAACATCGCCGCATTGCTGCGGCACATCCAGGGCGAGGCGCCGTTCGTGCTGCTCGATCTTGGTTGCGGTCCGGGGCGCGACCTGTGCGAGCTGAAACGCATGGGGCATGCACCGGTCGGCCTGGACGGCTGCGCCGACTTCGTCGCCATGGCGCGCGAGGCCAGCGGCTGCGAAGTCTGGCAGCAGGATTTCCTCGCTCTCGACCTGCCCGTCGAGCGCTTCGACGGCATCTATGCCAATGCCAGCCTGTTCCACGTACCGCGCAGCGAGCTGTCGCGTGTGTTGCGCCAACTGCATGGGGCGCTGAAGCCGGGTGGCGTGCTGTTCAGCTCCAATCCGCGCGGGGAGAACCAGGAAGGCTGGAATGGCGGGCGCTACGGCTCCTACCACGACCTGCAGAACTGGACGCGCCTGTTGGAAGACGCCGGTTTTCGAGAGCTGGAGCACTACTATCGCCCGGCGGGCCTGCCGCGGGAGCAGCAGCCCTGGCTGGCGAGCGTTTGGCGCAAGACCTGACGTCGGTCCTGCCGGCTCTGGTTCTGGTTCACCAACCCCGCGCGGTCCGCCTCCCTGAGGCGATCCCGCAGCTGCGCGACGAGCACACGCAATGCCCGCACCAGCCACGGCGAATGCGCATGACCTGGCTGGACGGCTTCGTCACCGTGCTCGAACTGGCAGGGCAAAGTCTGGGTTCCGCTGGACGACCTGCCAACCCTCACTCGCGTCAACGACAAGCCAAAGGGTCCGCCCGGTTTCTGGAAGCGCTGAGTGGCCAGCCGATCCGCAGCAGCCTCGTCGCCCGCGCGCTCCAGAGCCGGTGACGAGCAGCCTGTTTGAAAGACGTGGCAACAAACGCCGGGTTGATCGGCCTCGGCCGTCGCACCTAGAATCACCGGGCTCGATTACCGGGCATCCTTTCTGATCCGTTGAGACAGGCTTCATGTTGGAGATAGCAGTAACCCGATAACCCCTTCGCCTTGCCGACAAGGCGGGCCGGTTATCGATGCGCACAAACACTGGCAGACACCACCTCGTGTCTGCGGTTTCTACGCACCTACTGCATTCAGGTTTCCATCATGAATATTTCCAGACCGGAACAACGGACTCTGCACGTCCTCGCCAAGGGCGGCCACATTTCCTTCCAGCGCGACGACGCCGGGCGCGTCGTCTTCGTCGAGTGCTATACCCGTGACGGGTATGTACTGGCCGACTGCACCCTGGCTGTCTTCAGGAAGCTCAGGGACAAGCGCCTGATCATCTCGCGTGGCGGCTCACCCTACCGGATCAACGCCACAGGCCTGGGCGCCGTGCGCCCACAACTGGACAACCGCTGACCCACCAATGGCCGGGCCGGCTTCGCGCGCCCGGCCACCTGCACAAGGGAACTACACCATGCCTTACGAGATTCGCCTGGAACGGCCCGAAGACGCCGCCGTCATTGCCGAAGTAACCACCTCCGCCTTCGCCGTGGCCGAGCACAGCAACGGTGCCGAGAGCGCCATCATCGACGGCTTGCGCGCAGCCGGTGCGCTGAGTATTTCCCTGGTCGCCACGGTGGATGGCGAGGTCGTCGGCCACGCGGCTTTCTCGCCCGTCACCCTGGACGGCGCGGACCTCGGCTGGTACGGGTTGGGGCCGGTCTCGGTACGGCCCGACCTGCACGGCCGGGGCATCGGTGCGGCGCTGATTCGCGCCGGACTGGAGCGCCTTAACGCCATGGGCGCGAAAGGCTGCGTGGTACTCGGCGACCCGGCCTATTACCCGCGCTTCGGCTTCCGCCGGGACCCGGCGATCCAGTACGCGGGCGTGCCGCCGGAATACTTCATGGCACTGTCGCTGGACGGCTCGAAAGCCGCCGGACAGGTTGCCTACCACAGCGGTTTCTCCGCCACCTGAAGACGAGAACAGTCGCATGCCGCTATCGATCCGCCCCGCCACCCCGGCGGACATAGACACCCTCTTCGATATCCGCACCAGCGTGCGGGAAAACCACCTCAGCCGCGAGCAGATGGCCGAGCTGGGCATCACGCCGCAGGTGCTGGCCGAGGCCATTGAATCTGCGCCTTGCGCGTGGGTCGCCGAGGTCGACGGTATTACCGGCGGCTTCGCCATGGTGGATACCGAAGAGGGCGAACTCTTCGCCCTCTTCGTTCGCCCGGAGTGCGAGGGCCTGGGCATGGGTCGCCTGTTACTGGCGGCGGCCGAGGAGCAGTTGTTCCGCGAGCACGGGAGTATCTGGCTGGTGACCGATGGCGGCGACGGCATTCGCGCCAACGCCTTCTACCGCCGCCACGGCTGGCAAGTCGCCGAGCGCGTGGATGAACGGGATGTACGGTACGAGAAGTCTCGAGTCTGAGCCTGAACTCTCACTGTAGAAGCCGGCCCTGCCCGCGATCCGCCGGCAGGTCAGGCGGCGGATCAAACAGCTGAATGTCAGGCGAACGTCATCATTGTTTCCAGACAGCGCCTTACCGGTGCTGTGCGCGGGCGTGGCCCGTTCCTACAGCAGGGCCTCCCCTGCAACCGTTCAGAGCAGCGACTTGCCCTGGCTGAGGACCTTGTCGCACACCTGCTTGGTGACCTTTTCCTTGATGCCGCTGCCGGACAGGTCGAGGCTCTTGCCGTCGTTGCCGGTAAGGATGCCCTTGGCGCCATCCTTGTAGCCACTGTCGCTGGTGGTGGTGTTGCCCGGCAGCTTACCCAGGAGCTTGTCCTTCACCTGGGTGGCAGCGTCGGCGTTGAGGTAATTGTTCTTCGCGCAATACTCCAGCAAGCCGGCAACGTTGCTGCTGCTGGACGACGCGGATGGCAGACTGCCAAGGCCGCCGAGCTGGCCGGCGACATCGCCGAGGGAGGCGGCCTGGGTCATCGACCAGGGCAGCAACGCGGCGGTGAGGACTGCGGGAATCAGTTTGCGGGCATTCATGGGATTCTCCTGTTCATGGGGCGCTCCTGGTTGCGTCCGACGCGGCACGAAGCGCCACTGCGAGTGTAGACATCAACGGCCACGGACTACCCGATAGACCAGCGCGCCCAGGCTACCGCCGGCCAGCGGGGCCAGCCAGAAGGCCCAGAGCTGCTCCATAGCCCAGGGGGCGGCGTAGAAGGCCACGGCCAGGCTGCGGGCCGGGTTAACCGAGGTATTGCTGACCGGAATGCTGATCAGGTGGATCAGCGCCAGCGTCAGGCCGATGGCCAGCGGCGCAAAACCCGCCGGGGCGTCACGGTCGGTGGCGCCCATGATCACGAAGAGGAACACGGCGGTCATGATCACTTCGCAGAGCAGTACCGCCGCCAGGCTGTAGCCACCCGGCGAATGCTGGCCGTAGCCATTGGCGGCGAACCCTGCGGCCGCATCGAAGCCCGCAGTGCCACTGGCGATCAGGTACAGCGCGCCACCGGCCAGCAGGCCGCCGACGATCTGTGCAAGGATGTAGGGCAGCACGTGTGCCGCCGGGAAGCGCCCGCCGAACATCAGGCCGACGCTCACCGCCGGGTTGAGGTGGCAGCCGGAGATCGGCCCGATCGCGTAGGCCATGGTGACGACGCTCAGGCCGAACGCCAGTGCCACGCCGAGCAGGCCGATACCGTGGCCGCCGAAGTTGGCGGCGAGGACGGCGCTGCCGCAGCCGCCCAGGACCAGCCAGAAGGTGCCGATCAGCTCGGCCGCAAGTTTCCTGTACATGATTACCTCCGTGGAACCGCGGTTGCGGTTCGCCGTGGAATGTCGGTGAGGTTGGGGAATGGTCGGGAGGACGTCACCGCCCTCCCCGCTGTCAGGCCGCCTACCAGAGGTAGCGGTAGCCCAGGGTCACTGCCCAGGGCTGTTCGAGGTGGTCGCCCTTGGCGTAGTCCACTTCAAGCGAGACCTTCTGCTGGCGGCTGACCTGCAGGGCGGCGCCGGCGCCCAGTTCGCCGCGCGAGCCGGGCAGCTGGTTGGTCAGTTTTTCGCCGTTGACGCGCACTTGGGTGTTGCCGGCCAGTTCGTCGATGTACGACGCGACGGCATAAGCCTGCAGGCGCATATCGCGGTCCAGCTGGATTTCCTTGCCGCCGCGCAGGCCCACGCGCCCCTGCAGCGAGTCGGTGTCGCTGGCGCGCACCTTGAGGCCATCGCTGCTGGTGTAGCGCGGGCCTTCGAAGTGTGTGGCGCTGAGTTGCACCTGCGGCTCGACGAACCACTGGTCCTGCAGGTCGATATGCTTGCCGCCCTCGACGCTGGCGCCCCAGGCATCTGCCTTGTAGTCGCCTTTCACCGGCTGCCCGAGGTTGGTCGGCACCTTCACGTCGCCGTCCATGTGGCTGTACTTGATGACATTGTCGAGGTACCAGCCGTCGTCCCGCAGGTAGGTGGCGTAGGCGCCGACGCTGGTGCTGTCGATATGCCCGCGACTGTTTTCGGTGAAACGGATGCGCGACTCGCTGGCGCCGACCATGGCACCTACGTACAGCCGCGCGCCGTCGAGGTGGATCGCCTTGTCGGCGCCGATCTCGACACCGTCGAGGTTCTGCTCGTACGCACGGCTGTAGTGCTCGCCCAGGCGCAGGCGCTTGCCGATGCCACGAACCCAGACGCCGCCCTCGTCCTGGCTCAGGCGCAGCTCGCCGAGGCGCTGTACCAGGGTGCCCAGTTCGGCGTAGTACAGGCTGGCCGCGGCGCTCTGCATGCCGAGCGCCACGTTGGAGCCCTTGGAGATCACGTCGGGCTGGCTGACGCCGCCGCCATTGCCGCCCCCGGTGCTGCCTTCGCTGCCGCCCTGGTTGCCCTCCTCGCTGCCACCGGAGCCGCCAGGGTTCTGCGGATCGGGGTCGGGGTCGGGGGTGGACGTCCCGGGCTCGCCACCGTCACCGGGGCCGGTGGAGGGCTGATCCGGTTCCTCCGGATCGGTCGGCTCGCCCGGGTCGACCACATTCTTGCCGGCCGCGACCAGGTACCAGTCGTTGCCTTGTTGTTCGAGGGTGTAGCGGTAGGCGCCAGCGTCCACGTGTTCGCCATAGAGGCCGAAAGTGCCGGGGCTGCCCTGGGTGCCGACCACCCGCAGCTGGTCGCCGCCCGCGTCCTTGCCGCTGTCGGCGACGACCAGGGTGTGCTCACCGTAAGCCTGCCCGCCCACCAGAATCAGGTCGCCCTGCAGGCTGGACAGATCAGTGTGCATGTCGAAGGTGCCGGAGCCGGTCAGGTCGCCGCTCACGAACAGGGTGTGGTAGCCATTGGCGCCGAAGGAGACGCGGGCGTTGTCCAGGTCGAGCCGGCGCAGGCTGGAGTCGGCGTTCAGTTGCCAGTGTGCGTTGCCAAGGTTCAGGTCCAGGGTGCCCAGCTCGCCGTCCTGCAGCCGGGTGTCACCGTGCAGATCGCTGCGTTGGCTGGTCAGCGTCAGCGCGCCATTGCCGGCCACGTCCGCCAGCAGGCCGCTGTCACCTACGTCCAGGCTCGAATCGGTAAGGGTGGAGTCCACGCTGGCGCCTTCGGCGATCGCGTAGCCGATGCCGTTGCCAGAGCGCAGCTGGCTGCCGCTGGCGTTGAAGGTGCCGACGCTGCCGACCTGCGCGCTGAGCAGCGCCGCATCGCTGGCCACCTCGCTGTCGGTCATCTCCAGTTGCGCCGAGCCATAGGGCTGCTCGCCCTGGCTGAAGAGGATCGCCGAGCCATTGCGCGCATCCACCTGGCTATCGCTGACGTCGATGCTCCCGCCATTGTCCAGATGCAGCGCCGCGCCCTGGCTGCCACTGCTGGACAGCTGGCTGGCGTCGACGCCGATGCTGCCCGAAGCTGCCGCATGCACCGCTGCGGAACCTGCACCAGTGGCATCCAGGCGGCTGCCGGCCACCGTGATGGTGCCGCCCTCGGCCGTCCACGCGCCGTCAGCGTTGGCGCCGCTGGTCTGCACATGACTACCGTCGTTCAGGTCGATATGGGTGCCCTGGCGCGTATAGAGCCCATGGCTGCCCTCGCCTTCGGTGGTGACCTGGCTGGCGCGTACGGCCACGGTGCCGCTGGCGTTGTTGACGATCACGCCGATGCTGCCGGCGCCGTGGGTGAGGATACTGGAACCTGCGATGACATTGTCCGCGCCATTGCTGGAGACGTGCACGCCATGACTGTCTTGCCCGGAGGTTTCCAGGGTGGCTCCGCTGATCTGCAGCGCGGCACCGTTGTTGGCCTGGATAGCGGTGCTGCCGTTGCCTCGGGTGGAGACCTGGCTATCGCTCAGCACCAGGCTGCCGTTGTTGTCCAGCAGCACCCCGGCGCTCTGATCGCCCAGCGTGCTCAGGTTGCTGTCACGGACCCAGGCGCCACCGTTGTTGTGCGCATGCACCGCTGCAGCATTGTCGCCATCCGTGGCGACGCTGCTCCCACTCAACTCGAACTGGCCGTTGCTCTGGGCATCCAGGCCCGCCGCGCCACCACCCTGGGTGTGCACCTGCGAGTCGAGGATGCGAACCGTGCCGCCGTTGGTCTGCACACCGAAACTACCGGCGCTGTCGACTTCCAGGTGGAGCAACTGATCCTGGCTGCCGCTCCACAGGTAAAACAGCAGGCCGCCGCCATTGCCGGTGTTGTGCACCCAGCCGCCGTCCATGCTGAAGACCATGTCGTTGACCGTGACGGCGGACTGCCCGGCGTTCACATCGATATGGGCATCATTGAGTTCGCTGGTGTTGTTTTCCCACGGCGAAAAGACCTGCGGCGTGTCGAAGTCGTCGGCTTCCGCCGGCAGCCCCGCCAGTGCGGTGATCACGGCCGCCAGCAGCGTGGGGAGGAATGGCGGCGCATGCCGGGCCGCCGGTTGCGTAGTGCGGGTGTTCATCTGGTTGCCCTCCAGAATCCATGTCCGGCCGGCGCGTGAGCCGGTCTCTGGGGGCAATTTTTCGCGGAGCCAGGCTCCACGAAGATGGGAAAGCATTTAGCGTTAAGTAGGAAACTTCCTACACAAATCCTGCAGACCTACAGAAAATGACCTAGCGTTGAACGGGACTTCGATTAAGGGCATTGCCATGGGCCAGGTGCTGATCGCCGACGGACATCCCGTCACCCGCCATGCCGTGCGCATGCTGCTGGAAAGCGAGGGGCACGCTATCGTCGGCGAGGCCGAGGACGGCCTGGAAGCCTTGCGCCTGGGCCTGGAGCAGCTGGCCGACCTGCTGATCCTGGACATCGACCTTTCGCGCCTGAACGGCCTCGACGTCATGGCGCGGCTCAGGGCGCACGGGGTGAACCTGCCGGTGCTGGCGTTCAGCGCACAGGACTCGGAGCACATCGTCGGGCGCTTCCTGCAGGGTGGCGCCTCCGGCTTCGTCAGCAAGCACGACGACCTGCGCGAGCTGAGCCTGGCGGTGGCAATGCTGCTGCGCGGGCGCAGCTACTTCCCCATGCGCCTGCTGGGCAACGTCAACCTGCCAGAAGTACGCAGTGGCGAGCGCGAGCGGGTTGCCAGCCTGTCCAACCGCGAGCTGTCGGTGCTGTACTTCCTCGCCAGCGGGCGCAACAACCACCAGATTGCCCACGAACTGACCATCAGCGAGAAAACCGTCAGCACCTACCGCACGCGCCTGCAGCACAAGCTCAACCTGCGCAGCCTGCCCGAGCTGATCGACTTTGCCCGGCGCAACGCACTCGTCGCCGCGCCCCAGGCCGAGCCCGCACCGGCGGCGCCGGAGAACGATGAGCTGGTGATGCTGCGCAGCCTGGTCGACGGCCTTCCCGATGCCCTCTACGTGCGCGACACCGGCGGCCGCCTGGTTCACGCCAACCTGGCCTTCCTGCGTCTGTACGACGTGCAACTGGGCGACGTACTGGGAACCCGCGCCATGGACGTGGACTGGTACGCGCCGGCACAGGCGGAATTGCTGCACCAGTACTTCCTCCAGGCGGTGGCGACCGAGCAGCCCTTCGCCCGCGACATCGAACTGCGCATCCATGGTCACCGGCGGGTGCTGCACCACTGGGGCAAGCCCTACCGCGACGCCAGCGGGCGGCTGCTCGGCATGATCTGCGGCAGCGCCGACATCACCGGCCGCCAGGACCGCCTGCGCGCCATCGAGGCGGACAAGCTGCAGGCGGAACTGGGCAACCGGCAGAAGCTCAATTTCCTGGTGCGCGCGAGCAACGAGTTCAGCCTGCCCCTGGGCGCCATGCACGGCATGCTGGAGGTGGTCCTGCAGCGTGCGACGCTGGCAGCGGCGGACCGCGAGGCGCTGGAGTGGATCGACAGCACCAGCTGCGGCCTGCTCAAGCTCACCGCCGATCTGCGCCAGGTCGCGCGCCTGGAGAGTGGCGAGGAGCGACCGCAGACAGTGCCCCTCCGGCTGGACGAACTGCTGTGCGAAGCCATCGATGCCGCAACCCCTTCGGCACACGGCAAGGGCCTGGCGCTGGAATTGCACGTAGCGCCCGAGCTGGGCTGCACCCTGCTGGGCGACCCCGCCCTGCTGCGGGGAGTACTCGAATACCTGCTGGCCTACCTGATCCGGGAGACCGCTGCCGGCCCGCTGCGCATCAGCCTGCACGGACAGGTCGAGGAGTCCCGTGTGGCGGTTCGGCTGAACGCCGCCGGCCCTGGCACGCCGGAGCAGGATCCACTGGCGCTCTACTCGCTGGAGGAACTGGCTGCCGACGCTGCGCGGCAACTGCTGCAGGATGCCCCGGTCGGGCTGATCGTCGCCAAGCGCCTGGTCAACCTGCTGCTGGGCGAACTGGTCCTGGCCAGCCCTCCGGGCCAGGGCCCGTCGGTCAGCGTACACCTGACCCTGCCGCTGGCCCCGACTACGGCAGCCTGATTGAAGTCGGCTCAGTAGCCCACCGACTTCAGTACCTCGTCCACGTCGAGGCTCGGCGGCCGGCCGAGGAACATCAGCAGCTGGTCGGTACGGTTGGTGAAGAAGCCGTCCACGCCAGCCTTGGTGAGCTTATCGAAGTCCACCGAGTCGTCGACGGTGTAGGCATGCACGAACAGGCCACGCTCGTGGGCGGCCTGGTTCATCCACGGCTGCACCAGGTCCATGTAACTCTGGTCGCCACGGGCGGTCAGGGTCGCCGAAGGACCCGTGCCCAGCGCGCCATGGGCCTTGGCCCAGTCCAGCCAGGCAAAGAACTCTTCCCTGGACTTCACCTCCTGCCGGGCATAGAAGTCCGCTTTGATCTTCTCGCCGGACTGGGCAAAAGTCGTCGGGCTCTTCGCCGCCATGTAGCCGTCACCGGTCCACAGCAGCAGGATCTTGGGCACCTTCGGCATGCTCTTGTGCAGCAGCTCGAGGCTGCTCTTCTCGAAGGTCTGCAGGACGATCTTGCCTTGCGGTTCGCCCTGCGCATCGAGCCAGCCACGGTTCTCCAGGGTTTTGCGCAGGTCTTCCTCGATGCCGGGGAACTGCCCCGGCGCCTTGGTTTCCAGGTACAGGCCGGGGGTTTCAGCGCCACCTTCGGCGATGTCGATCAGCTCATCCAGGGTGAGGATGCGCAGCCCCGCGTACTTGGAGCGGGCGCGCTCGGGATAGGTGGCGTTGAACCAGCTGCCGGCGTCCAGGCGCTTGAGTTCGGCCAGGGTGAACTTGCTCACCGGGTCTTTCTCGCGGCCGGGAAAGACCTTGGCAATGTTGGTGGTGCGCTCCAGGGTGTCGTCATGCACCGCCACCAGCACGCCGTCGCTGGTGCGCTGCAGGTCCGCTTCCAGGTAGTCCGCGCCCAGGTCACGGGCGGCGAGATAGGCCGGCGCGGTTTCCTCCGGCGCATCGTGGGAAGCGCCGCGGTGGGCGATCACCGTCGGCCAGGGAACGCCGGCGGCCTCGCTGAGGGCGCGGCCGGGTGAGTCCTCGGCGCTGGCGGTGAAACTGGAGGCGGCCAGTACGATGGTGCCCAGTAAAGCGATGATGCGACGGCGCATGTGCGAAACCCCTTCGATGGGTTACGAAAAAGCGGATCAGTCTGGCGCTGGAGCATGAACCTTGTGCGATCGGTGCCAAGGGAACTGTATCGGGCCACGAGCGTAGGACTCTGGTCGCCTGGCGTAATTCCGTCCGTTTTACCGTGACCGTTTGGCAGCGTAGGCGAACTACTTTATAAAAGCGCTCGCCATCAAACTGCCACGACGAGCCTCATGCTAACGACCAAAACAGGGAACATCTGCGCGCTCGCTTGCGCACTTGCAGGATGCAGTGTCAGCAGTGAGCCCAACGGTGGCCCCCACCGGCTCATTGATGATCACGCTGCCGACTTGGCTCATCTGTCCACTCCGCTACAGCTGTCGGTACCGCAACCCGACCACAGGCCACCACCAGTGCCGTACCGGGAACCAGAGCCAATGCACCTGGCACGTCAGGCACTCAATCCCTATGATGTGGCGTTTCCGAAGCCGAATTTCCCCCGCGAAGCGCTGCTACGCCACGTCCAGGGTGAGGTGCAGGCTTACTATGCCTACGAGCCACGCTCCGGAGTCGTGCTCGGCGTATTGGCCGAATCCAGCTACCCCGCCTTCGCCCTGGCCGTATCACAGCAAGGACTGCAGGCCTATGTCGCCTCCAGCCTCGAATTCCCTGCCGATCCCTCTCCTTATCGAGTGGTGCTCAAGCGCTACTTCTTCGTCACTGATGCCTCGAACTACAAATCCACTGCAATCGCGACCAAAGCAGAAGACGAAATCTGGAGCAGAATGCTCCAATCTCCAGGCTCGCTACCTGCGACCAGACCCGAAACTCAATGAAAAAGCCCGCGGACGATCGCTCGCCCGCGGGCCCTTTGCTTGCGTCTACCCGATCAGCGCGGCAGGTCGAAGCGGTCGAGGTTCATCACCTTGGTCCAGGCCTTGACGAAGTCATGGACGAACTTGCGTTCGCCGTCCGAGCAACCATAGACCTCCGACAGCGCCCGCAGCTGAGAGTTTGAACCCAGTAGCAGGTCGATGCGGCTGCCGGTCCACCGGGCTTCGCCGGTCTTGCGGTCGCGGCCTTCGAACTCGGTGTTGTCCGCCGAGGTCGGTTTCCACACGGTCCCCATGTCCAGCAGGTTGACGAAGAAGTCGTTGCTGAGGGTTCCGGGGCGCGCGGTGAACACGCCGTTCTGCGAGCCGCCGGTGTTGGCGCCCAGCACCCGCAGGCCGCCGATCAGCGCGGTGACTTCCGGTCCGGTCAGGGTCAGCAGCTGCGCCTTGTCGATCAGCAGCGCTTCGGCCGGCACGGCGAACTTCGCCTTCTGGAAGTTGCGGAAGGCGTCGGCCACCGGCTCCAGCATGCCCACCGAGTGCACGTCGGTCTGCTCCTGGCTGGCGTCCATGCGGCCCGGCGCGAACGGCACGCTGACCTGGTGGCCACCCTTGCGCGCGGCCTCTTCCACGCCGGCATCGCCGGCCAGGACGATCAGGTCGGCCAGGGAGATCTTCTTGCCGCCCGCGGCGGATGCGTTGAACTCGGCCTGGATTTCCTCCAGCACGCCGAGCACCCTGGCCAACTGCTCGGGCTGGTTCACCGGCCAGTCCTTCTGCGGCGCTAGGCGGATGCGTGCGCCGTTGGCGCCGCCTCGCTTGTCGGAGCCACGGAAGGTCGAGGCCGAGGCCCAGGCGGTGGAGACCAGCTCGGAAACCGACAGGCCCGAGGCCAGCACCTTGGCCTTGAGCGATGCGATGTCCTGCTCGTCCACCAGCGGGTGGTTGACCGCAGGGATCGGGTCCTGCCAGATCAGTTCCTCTTTTGGCACTTCCGGCCCCAGGTAGCGAGCCAGCGGGCCCATGTCGCGGTGGGTCAGCTTGAACCAGGCGCGGGCAAAGGCGTCGGCGAACGCGTCGGGATCTTCATAGAAGCGACGGGAAATCTTCTCGTAGATCGGGTCGACACGCAGCGAGATGTCGGTGGTGAGCATCGACGGCGCGCGGCGCTTGGACTTGTCGTGGGCATCGGGAATGCTGCCGGCACCCGCACCGTTCTTCGGCTGCCACTGGTGGGCGCCGGCCGGGCTCTTGGTCAGCTCCCATTCGTAGCCGAACAGGTTCCAGAAGAAGTTGTTGCTCCAGCGCGTTGGCGTGGACGTCCAGGTGACTTCCAGGCCGCTGGTGATGGCATCGCCACCGGAGCCGGTGCCGAAGGTGCTGACCCAGCCCAGGCCCTGGCTTTCCAGGCCGCCGGCTTCCGGGTCGGCGCCGACGTTATCCGCCGGACCTGCGCCGTGGGTCTTACCGAAGGTGTGGCCGCCGGCGATCAGGGCGACGGTTTCCTCGTCGTCCATGGCCATGCGCGCGAAGGTCTCGCGGATGTCGCGGGCAGCAGCCACCGGGTCGGGGTTGCCGTTGGGGCCTTCGGGGTTCACGTAGATCAGGCCCATCTGCACGGCAGCCAGGGGGTTCTCCAGGTCACGCTCGCCGGTGTAGCGCTTGTCGCCGCCCAGCCAGGTGGTCTCCTCGCCCCAGTACACGTCCATGTCCGGTTCCCAGACGTCCTCGCGGCCGCCGGCGAAGCCGAAGGTCTTGAAGCCCATGGACTCCAGGGCGACGTTGCCGGTGAGGACGATCAGGTCGGCCCAGGACAGCTTGGCGCCGTACTTCTGCTTGATCGGCCAGATCAGCCGGCGGGCCTTGTCCAGGCTGACGTTGTCCGGCCAACTGTTGAGCGGGGCGAAGCGCTGCTGGCCACGCCCGGCGCCGCCACGGCCATCGCCGATGCGGTAGGTGCCGGCGGCGTGCCAGGCCATGCGGATGAACAGCGGGCCGTAGTGGCCGAAGTCGGCCGGCCACCAGTCCTGGGAGTCGGTCATCACGGCGCGCAGGTCGGCCTTGACCGCTTCCAGGTCGAGGGTCTTGAAGGCCTCGGCGTAGTTGAAGTCCTCACCCATGGGGTTGGACTTGGAAGAATGCTGGTGCAGCAGGTCCAGCCGCAGTTGGTTCGGCCACCAGTCACGGTTCGATGTGCCACCACCGGCGGTCTGGTGGAAGGGGCAGCTACCTTTCTTTTCTTCACTCATTGCAGGCTCCTTGTGAGCGCCTGGCGTGGCGCTTCGTATACGCACAACCCATCAGAAGATAGATCAAACGGGACGGGCTGCTATTGCAGTTATTGATCGGCTCGAGCGGTAAAAGGCTATCGATGCGGGGATGGCGAAAAGCCGTGTTACAGAGGGGTGTGCCGGCAGGATTGGCGCGGGGAGGGTCGCGGGCATGGCCCGCTCCTGCAGTCCTGGCGTCGGCGCCCTCGCTTTTTCAGGAGCGGGCCACGCCCGCGAACCCGAAAAGGGATCGCTGACAAAGCCCGCTCCTGCGCTCAGGTCAACATCAGAACGCGAAGCACGAACAGCCGAAGGCGCCCCAGAACCCGGCGAAGTCACTCACCGGGACATCCCTGGTGCGCGCTCGCTCGTGGCTGTGGCCGTGTACACCGCAGGAGCCGATGCACTGGTGCACGGCCTGCTGCAGCGGCGCCTGCGGGCGCCAGTGGCCGGGAACCATGGCCACCGGGGACCATTCCGGCACCACCGGGATGCTCGGCGGGGCCAGCTTGTCGAATTCGCGGTCGCCGTGGACGATCTTGCCGCCCACCACGGTGAGCACCGACTCGATGGTCTTGATCGCCTCTTCCTCGACGCTGAAGAAGTCCTCCGAGAGCACCGCCAGGTCCGCCAGCTGGCCGGCCTTGAGCATGCCCTTCTTGCCCTGCTCGCTGGAGAACCAGGCACTGCCGTGGGTGAACAGCTGGATCGCCACCTCGCGGGTCAGGCCCTCCGGGTACAGGCTGAGGCCGCCCACGGTCTTGCCACTGACCATCCAGTACAGCGAGGTCCACGGGTTGTAGCTGGACACGCGGGTGGCGTCGGTGCCGGCGCCGACCGGCACGCCTTCGGCCAGCATGCGCTTGATCGGCGGCGTGGCCTCGGCGGCCTGCTTGCCGTAGCGGTCGACGAAGTACTCGCCCTGGAACGCCATGCGGTCCTGGATGGCGATACCGCCGCCCAGCGCCCTCACCCGCTCGATGTTCTTCGGCGTGATGGTCTCGGCGTGGTCGAAGAACCACGGCAGGCCGTTGAACGGGATATCCAGGTTGACCTTCTCGAACACGTCGAGCATGCGCGAGATGGACTCGTCATAGGTCGCGTGCAGGCGGAACGGCCAGCGCTGCTCGACGAGGTGGCGCACTACCGGCTCCAGTTCGGCTTCCATGGTGCCGGGCAGGTCGGGACGCGGTTCGAGGAAGTCCTCGAAGTCGGCGGCCGAGAACACCAGCATCTCGCCGGCGCCGTTGTGGCGCAGGAAGTCGGTGCCCTGGCCGTAGGTCACGCTGGAGGTCCAGTTCTTGAAGTCCGCCAGTTCTTCCTTGGGCTTCTGGGTGAACAGGTTGTAGGCAATGCGCACGGTGAGCTGGTCGGCGTCGGCCAGCTGCTGGATCACCTGGTAGTCGTCCGGGTAATTCTGGAAACCACCGCCGGCGTCGATCACGCTGGTCAGGCCGAGGCGGTTCAGCTCGCGCATGAACTGGCGGGTCGAGTTGACCTGGTACTCCAGCGGCAGCTTCGGGCCCTTGGCCAGGGTCGCGTAGAGAATCATCGCGTTGGGGCGGGCGATCAGCATGCCGGTGGGTTCGCCGTTGCTGTCGCGGACGATCTCGCCGCCGGGCGGGTTCGGCGTGTCCTTGGTGTAGCCGACGACTCGCAGCGCGGCGCGATTCAGCAGCGCGCGGTCGTACAGGTGCAGGACGAACACCGGGGTATCCGGCGCCGCCTTGTTCAGCTCCTCGATGGTCGGCAGGCGACGCTCGGCGAACTGGAATTCGTTCCAGCCACCGACCACCCGCACCCACTGCGGCGAGGGCGTGCGCTGGGCCTGCAGGCGCAGCATTTCCAGCGCGTCGGAGAGCGACGGCACGCCCTCCCAGCGCAGTTCGAGGTTGTAGTTCAGGCCACCACGGATCAGGTGCAGGTGCGAGTCGTTGAGGCCAGGGATGACGGTGCGGCGATTGAGGTCGACCAGCTGGGTCGCGGCGTCGCGGTAGGCCATCGCCTGAGCGTCGGTGCCGACGACCAGGAACTTGCCGTCGGCGATGGCCACGGCGGTGGCGTGGGGGCGTTCCGGGTCGACGGTGTGCAGCTTGCCGTTGAACAGGATCAGGTCTGCGTTGCGCTCTGCGTTGCTCATGCTCATGCCCCTCAGCGTTGCAGGAAGGCCAGCAGGTCTTCGTTGAGTTGCTGCGTGTGAGTGACGGCGAAGCCATGGGGAGCGCCGGCGTAGACCTTCAGTTCGGCGCCCTTGACCTGCTCGGCGGCCAGCTTGCCGGTGGTCTCGAACGGCACGATCTGGTCGTCGTCACCGTGGATCACCAGGGTCGGCACGTCGACCTTGGCCAGGTCGGCGCGGAAGTCGGTTTCCGAGAAGGCGCTGACGCAGTCCACGGTGCCCTTGAGCGACGCCAGCAGGGCGATGTTGAGGGTCTGGGTGAGCACGCCGTCGGAGACTTTCTGGCCGTGGTTGGTGCCGTAGAACGGCGCGGCGAAGTCGGCGATGAACTGCGCACGGTCCTGC
Source organism: Pseudomonas sp. PDM17 (assembly GCF_014851985.1). NCBI lineage: Bacteria > Pseudomonadati > Pseudomonadota > Gammaproteobacteria > Pseudomonadales > Pseudomonadaceae > Pseudomonas > Pseudomonas sp. PDM17. The sequence goes on along the minus strand of NZ_JACVAT010000002.1, from coordinate 508,502 downwards.
AGCAGGCCGGCCTTGATGCCGTCGAACACGGCAGTGTCCACACCCTGCGGGAAGTCGGCGGATTGACCGAAGATCGGCGTGACGGCGCCCAGCAGCACCAGCCCGGCGACGCGGGAGGTGCCGTGGCGGCCGATGTAGCGGCTGACGTCGCCACCGCCCATGGAGAAACCGACCAGGGTGACGTCGCGCAGGTCCAAATGCTCGATCAGGCCGGCGATGTCATCGGCGAAGGTGTCGTAGTCGTAGCCGTTCCACGGCTGGCTGGAACGACCGAAACCGCGGCGGTCGAAGGCGATGGTGCGGTAGCCGCGGCTGCTCAGGTACTGCATCTGGTATTCCCACATGTCGCCGTCCAGCGGCCAGCCGTGGCTGAACAGCACGGGTTTGCCGCTGCCCCAGTCCTTGTAATAGATCTCGGTGCCGTCGCGGGTAACGAAAGTGCTCATGGAAACTCCTCTGCCTGCCATGCAGGACGATGTGGGTACGGGCGCCACGCGGGCGCCGCGGGAGGGGACGTCAAGGGAAAGGATCAATCGGCGTTGAGCCAGCCAGCGCAGCGACGGGTCACCCAGGGCATGATCAGGTAGACCACCGGAAGGACGATGCACAGGGTCACCAGCAGGTTGCTCGGCACCACCCCGGCCAGTACCGGGAAGCGCTCGAACGCAGGTCCCCAGAGTGGCGGGATGACCATGGTCAACGGGCTGATCACCAGGTAGGTGAGCAGCGCCTGCTTCCATTTCGGTGGCTGGCGCACGTTGCCGTGTTCGGGGGTGAACCAGAACTCGGCGTCGTTGTGGATCAGCGGGTGGTCGCCTTCTTCCAGCAGCGGCGAAACCTCGTCGATCAGCTCGGCGCGCTCGGCGGAGTCGATCCAGGCCTGCAGCTGCGCGGCGGCGGCGAAACGCACCACGGTGGTGTACATCGCGCCCTCGCCGTCCGGGCGGATCACGTTGACGCCCAGATGCCCCGGCTGCCGGCGCGCGGCCGACACCGTGCGGCGCAGCCAGGCCTCGTAGCTGGGCAGGGCTTCGCAACGCACCTTGTGGTGGACCACCAGCGTCACCACGCTGTTCAGATCGATGGTTTCGGCGCTCATGGGTGTTCCGGACTCATGATTGAGGTCCGGTCACTATGGCGGCGGCAACGGTCGTCCTATTGGACGCATGTGCTGGATCGGTGCCCCGGCGGATAACGCTGGCGCGTTATCCGCCCTACGCCCTGCAGCAGAAAGCGATTCAGGCGGCAGTGATGACCGGCTCGGGCAAGGTCACCTGGCGCAGGTAAGCACGCGCGGTATGGGGTACGCGGTAGCGCACCTCGCTCTCGCCCTGCTCCACCCACAGCAGCGACTTGTCAGCCAGCTGCCGCACCGCGGCGAAGGTGCACTCGCGGCACAGGTGATTACCGTCGAGCGAGGCCACGGCAGAGTCCAGGGTGAAGTCTTCGCCCAGCTGCGCCAACAGCCGCAGACAGCGCTGCTCGGCAACGTCCAGCAGCCCGTAGCTCCAGTCGTAGGTCGCCCGCAGGCTCTGCTGCCGCGCCGGCGCGGTGCGGCGGCCGGGCATCAGCAGTTGCATGGGGGTGTCCAGCAGCGCCGGCAGCCCGGCGAGGCCAAGGATGCCCACCTGCCGCGCAGCCATTTCGATGGCCAGGGGAATACCGTCCAGGCGCCGACAGATATCGATGATTGCGCGCACCTGGCCGGCCTTGAGTTCAAAGCGGTCGCAGACCTCCCGCGCGCGCATCACGAACAACTGCACCGCTGAACTGCACATGGCCAGCGCCAGCGGCGCATCGTCCTGCGCGGGCACCTCCAGCGGCGGCAGGCGCACCACGCGCTCCCCTTCCGCGCGCAGCGGCTCACGACTGGTGGCGAGGATGCTCAGTGCCGGGTGCAGGCGCAGCAGGTGCTCCACCGCCTCGGCGCAGCGGTCGGCCAGGTGCTCGCAGTTGTCCAGCAACAGAAGGGTCGGTTCATAGGCCGGCTCGCGCAGGAGAACGGCGAGACTCTGGCTGAGGGAGACACCGTCCGGGTCGGCGGACAGGTCGAGAAAGCGCACCTCTCTGAAATGCCTGCCGAGCTGCTCGGCGGCGTGGATCGCCAGGGAGGTCTTGCCCATGCCGCCGGGACCGACCAGGGTCATCAGGCGCGTGGCGGGCATCTGCTTCACCACCCGTTCGAGCAGCGCCTGGCGGCCGACCAGCCCCATCAGCAGGACCGGCAGGTTGCTGGCGCGCACTTCGCACGGCAGCGCTACTGCCTGCGCCGGAGCGACCACGCTTTCCACCACACCGACGAAGCCGTAGCCGCGCAACGGCACGTTGGCTATGTAGCGCTCACCTGTGCGGCCTTCGCCAAGGGCACGCCGCAGGGCGGCGATATGCACGCGCAGGTTGATCTCTTCGACCACAGTATCGCCCCAGACCTGGGCGATGATGGTGTCCTTGCCGATGATCTCGCCGGGTTGGCGGATCAGCACCTGGAGAATGTCCAGCGCCCGGCTGCCGATGCGCACCGGACGATCCCCCTGCAGCAACTGGCGCTTGTAGGGGTGGAACTGGAAGCGACCGAACTGCAGGATGGTCTCGGTGCGGTTTTCCGTGCTTGCGCTCATGTCCTGCTCACATCTGCGGATCTGACGGATCGCTCTACAACGGGTCCTCCAGGCGATCTGGCCAGTACCGAGGTGACGCGCCCCTGATTATTGGTCAGGGTATTTTCCCGCCCTCGTGTGACAGCGCAATTCCCACGGGGGGAAGGATTCGGCCAACTTGGGTGCGCCGGACGGTCAACCGGCCGAAAATGCGGCGCACTGCCATCAGGCGAAGCCGAATTGCTCGCGGTACTGACTCGGCGTCATGCCGATCCGCTCGCCGAAAACCGTACGCATGTGCCGGGGGCTGCCGAAGCCGCTGCGGCTGGCCACCTGCTTGAGCGGCAGGTCGCTGCTTTCCAGCAGCTTGCGCGCGTGGTCGATGCGCGCGCTCTGCACGTACTGCATGGGCGTCATGCTCGTCTCGCGCTGGAAGGCGCGGGCGAAGTTGCGCGGGCTCATGGCCACCAGCTCGGCCAGGCGATTCACCGTCAGCGGCTCGTCGATGTGGTCCACCACGTGGGCCTGGGCGCGGGCGATCACCGAGCCATCGCGCACCACCGAGACCAGCAGCGGGCCGAACGGCGTCTGCCCGCCCTGGCGCTTGAGCACCACCAGCAGCACCTTGGCGACTTCCAGGGCAACGTCCTTGCCGTGGTCCTCGGCGACCACCGCCAACGCCATGTCGATGCCGGCGGTAACGCCGCCGGAGGTGATCAGGTTGCGGTCGATCACGTAGATGCGCTCGGCCTGCACCTCGGCGCGGGGATACAGCTGTGCCAGGCGGTCCAGGTAGTTCCAGTGGGTGGTGCAGCGGTAGCCGTCGAGCAGCCCGGCGGCGCCGAGCAGGAAGGCGCCGGTGCACACCGCGCCGTAGCGTTTCGCCGCGCGCGCCGCCGCCGGCAACCAGGCGTTGAGCGCCTCGTTGTTGCCGTTGTAGGCACCGGGCCCGCCGGGCACCAGCAGCAGGTCCACGCCGGCGAGCAGCGCTTCCAGCGGCAGGTCGGCGCTCATCTTCAGGCCGCTGGAGGCGCGCACGCCCTCGGGCTTCGCCGCCACCGTGAGCAAACGGTAATGCCGCTCCGGCGGCAGGTAGCGGTTGGCCATGGAGAACACCTCCATCGGCCCCGTCACATCCAGCGCCAGCACATCGTCGTACAGCACCATGGCCACTGTTTTCATTCTTCTACTCGCACGCAAACGGGGCTTGGCGGTCTCGCGTGCCCCGGTATAGGAAAAAACCACTGTACCCATTTGCCGCGCCGGCGAATCGCACGTTTGCATCATTCTGCGCCGCGCGGGCCGAGCACACAGGTCCAATAAATGCCGTGGCGGCGAAACCATAGTCTGCCCATCGAAGCGCCCCGGACACCCTTGCAGAACTGCAAAACCACCCTGCAAGGCTGTCTGTTCCGCGCCTCGCAGTGTTCGGCAAAGATGTGTCCACGGTTTGCAGCCAAGTCCTGCAGGCCGAAAAAACACTCCAGACGCCCACTTCCCACCCCACGCAATCCACCAGGAAATCCGACCATGACCGCCATCGCCAAAGCCGTTCCCGGCAAGACCCTGCTCAACCCCACCGACCACACCCTGATCATGATCGACCACCAGTCGCAGATGTCCTTCGCGACCAAGTCCATCGACGCGGTGACCCTGCGCAACAACGCGGCGCTGGTGTCCAAGGCGGCCAGGGAATTCGGCGTTTCCACCATCCTCACCACCGTTGCCGAAAAAAGTTTCTCCGGCCCGATCTTCGACGAGATCAAGTCGGTCTTCCCCGAACACAACGTCATCGACCGCACCAGCATGAACACCTGGGAAGACCCGCGCATCGCCGTGGAGGTAAACAAGTTCGGCAAGCAGAAGATCGTCCTGGCCGGCCTCTGGACTTCCGTGTGCATCGTCGGCCCGGCCCTGTCGGCCATCGACCAGGGCTTCGAGGTCTACGTGATCGCCGACGCCTGTGGCGACGTGTCCACCGAAGCCCACGAGATGGCCCTGCAACGAATGATCCAGCTGGGCGCGCGCCCCATGACCTCCCTGCAATACCTGCTGGAACTGCAACGCGACTGGGCCCGCGGCGAAACCTACGACGCGACCGTGAAGACCTCCATCGAGCACGGCGGCGCCTACGGCCTCGGCCTGATCTACGCCAAGACCATGTTCAACGCCAGCGAAGGCCACTGAGCCTGAGCAGCAGAAAGGGGCGGCATTGCCGCCCCTTTTTCATTTCCGGGATACCCACCATGCCGACCCAAGACCGTTCCGGCGCCCTGGCGCTGCTGTTCATGCGCGTAGCCGCCGCCCTCCTGCTGCTCCAGGTACACGGGCTGCCCAAGCTGCTGCACTGGCAGAACGAGCTGCAGCACATCGAAGACCCCTTCGGCCTCGGCGCCACGCCGACCCTGGCACTGGCGGTGTTCGCCGAAGTGCTCTGCCCGATCCTGCTGATCCTCGGCGTGTTCGCCCGCCTCGCCTGCCTGCCGGTAATCGCCGTGCTGCTGGTGGCACTGCTGTTCGTACACCCTCAATGGTCGCTGGAAGAAGGCCAGTTCGCCTGGTGGATGCTGATCCTCTTCGCCGGCCTGGCGATGGCCGGCCCTGGCAGCTATCGCCTCGCCCTGCCCCGCCTGGGTGAACTTCGGACGGAGCCCAGACCGTGAAAAACCTCCTGCTCCCCTGCGCACTGGCGCTTGCCTGCGTCCAGGCCCACGCCGCCGACTGGTCGCTGTTGTCACGCAACTATTTTCTCGACAACGACTACCGCAGCCCCGGTCCCAACGGCCAGAGCCTGCGCCGAGAATGGGCGCAGGGTTTCATCGGCAAGTTCAGCAGCGACGTCACACCCGGCACCGTCGGCCTGGGCGTCGATGCCCATGCCTTCCTCGGCCTGAAGCTCGACGGCGGGCACGGCCACGCCGGCACCGGCCTGTTACCACTGGACAGCCACGGCCGCAGCGAGAGCGAGTATTCCGACGCAGGCGCCGCGCTGCGCCTGGTGCATGAAAAGACTTCCCTCGCCTGGGGCGAGATGGAAGTGGAGACCCCGGTGTTCGACACCGGTGACAAGCGCCTGCAACCCGAGTACGCCACCGGCTGGTTCCTCGACGACCGCAGCCTGCCCAACCTGCGCCTGCAGGCCGGGCGCTTCACTGCCTTCAAGAATCAGGACTCCAGCTCCAGCCACGGCGAGTTCGAAGGCTACGGCGCCAGCACCCGCTTCGGCGGCCTGAGCCTGGCTGGCGCCACCTGGAGCGCGCCCGACACCAACTGGGGCGGCGCGCTCTACGCCAGCCAGCTGGACGACGTCTGGCGCCAGGCCTACGCCAACCTCAACGGCCACTTCGGTCGCTGGTCGGTGGACGCCAACCTGTACAAGACCGGCGATACCGGCAGCGCCCGCGCCGGCGAGATCGACACCCTGGCCTGGAGCCTGCAGGGCAAGGTCGCCCTGGGCAGCCATGCTCTGAGCCTCGCCTACCAGAAGATCGATGGCGATACGCCCTTCGACTTCGTCGGCGGCGACTCCATCTACCTCGCCAATTCGATCAAGTACGCCGACTTCAACGGCCCCGGCGAACACTCCTGGCAGGCGCGCTACCAGTGGGACGGCGCCAGCGCCGGTCTCGCCGGCCTGACCTTTTCCACGCGCTACGTGCGCGGCAGCGGCATCGACGGCACTCACGCCCCGTGCGGCGGCGCCTACAACCCCATGGAGGGCGGCGCCTGCCAGCCCGCCTATGGCGACGGCGGGCGCCACTGGGAGCGCGATCTCGACCTGCGCTACGTGGTCCAGTCCGGCCCGGCCAAGGACCTGGCGCTGAGCTTCGCGCAGGTCTCGCACCGCGCCAACGACGCCCAGGGTGGCGCGGATATCGACCGCATCTACGTGATCGTCGAGTACCCGCTCAAGGGTGTGTTCTGAGTCAGACGCTGGCCGGGGCGCCGGCTTCCGGCGCCGCCTTGAACAGCAGCGCTGTTTCCATCAGCAGGGCCAGCACGATGGCGCCCGCTGCCACCGCGAAGAGCAGCGCGTAATGGCCGTGGCTTGCACTGAACAGCGCCGAGTAGGCGTAGCCGGCGATGGCCTGGAAGCTGGCGAAGGACACCGTCGCGCGGCTCCAGGTGGCGTTCTGCGCGGCGTGACCGGGCACCAGCTGATGCACCCGCGCCAGCGCGAGCGGCACGATGCCCGGCGGGAACGAACCGATCACCACGCTCGCCACGCCCAGCAGGCGCAGGTCGCCGGTTTCCAGCAGCAGGCCGAGGGCAATGCATTGCGCCACCAGCACCAGGCGGATCGCCGCCCGCGCACCGAGATGGTCGGCGAGGAAGCCGTAGACCACCGGCCCGACGATGGCGCCGACACCATACAGCGTCCAGATCATCGCGCCGCCGTGGGTACCGGCGCCGAGGCCCCGGGCCACGTAGTCCACCAGGAACATCATCGGCGCCACGAGTGCCGCGGCCATCAGCGCGTACTGGGCGAACAACACGTAGATGCCCGCGGAGGCGCGCACGCCCTCAACGCTGTGCGTCTGGGGATGAGCCTGCTCCTGTGGCCAGCCGAACCAGCTGCTCAGGCTGAGCACCAGGGCCAACAAACCGAGGCCGAGCCAGGTCTGCACCAGCCCCAGCGCCAGCAACAGCGGCACCAGGGTGCCAGAGGCGGCGATGCCCAGGCCGATGCCGAGGAAGATCGCCCCACTCGCCAGCCCACGCCGATTGGCGGCCACGTGCGGGAGGATGGTGCTGGCGGCCAGCACCATGATCACCCCGCCGGAAATCCCCGAGACCAGCCGCCAGAAGAAGAACCACGCCTGGTTCAGCGGCCAGGCGCAGGCGAAGAACGACAGCGTCACCAGCAGCATCATGCCGCGCAGTACCGCCGTGCTCGACCAGCGCGCCGCCAGCGGGCGCCCGGCCAGCGCCCCGACGAGGTAGCCAGCGAGATTGGCGGCGCCCAGATAAACCACGGCGGAAGCCGAGAACCAGTGCGCCTCGATCAGCGCCGGGATCAGCGGCGTGTAGGCGAAACGCGCCAGGCCGATGCCGACCAGGCTGGCGCAGAGGCCCGCCCAGATCGGCAACCAGAGGGAGCCTCGGCTGGCGAGGCGGGAAGCATCGGTATTCATGACAACCCCTATCGCGCCGTCAGGGCGGCGCCGTTGAGTGGTGATGAGGGGATCATAAAGTCGCGCGAAGATGAAATAATGCAGCGAGTTTTCATCTCAGCACCGCATTTTTGCATCACGAGGATTTCGCCATGATGAACTGGGACGACGCGCGGGTGTTCCTCGCCCTGTGCCGCGAACAGACCCTGCGCGGCGCCGCCCGCGTGCTCGCGGTGGACCAGGCGACCGTGGGCCGGCGCCTGGCGTCGCTGGAACGTTCGCTGGAGGCGACGCTGTTCCTGCGCACCTCGGCCGGCTACAGCCTGACCGCCGCCGGCGAGATCGCCCTGGCGGCAGCGCAGGCCATGGAGTCGTCCGCTGCCGAGCTGCAACGGCGGATCCTCGGCATGGACGACCGCATGAGCGGCGAGGTGCGGGTCACCACCACCGACTCCTTCGCCGCCGATTTCATCATCCCCGCGGTCGCCGCCCTGCACCGCGAGGAACCGGGCATCGAAGTGCAACTGCAGACCTCCACGCAGATGCTCAACCTGAGCAAGCGCGAAGCCGACATCGCCGTGCGCACCCACCAGCCGGAAAACCCTGACCTGATCGTACGACGCCTGGCACGCTGGGGCAGCGGGCTGTTCGCCTCCGCGCAGTATGTCGAGCAACGCGGGGCTCCCGAACCGGGGAGCGCCTTCGCCGGGCACGACCTGGTGGTCTATCAGCCGTACATCGACGCGGGCAAGGAAGTATTTCTCGCCTGCGAGCCGATCATCCTCGGACGCATCGCCATGACCTGCACTTCCGGCTTCATGGTCCGCCGCGCCCTGGCCGCCGGCCTTGGCGTCGGGGAATTGCCGCTGCCGATGGGCGAGGCGGACGGACTGGTCCGCCTGTGGCCGGAGCGCCCGCCCCAGCCCTACGACGTGTGGCTGGTGACCCACAAGGACGTGCGCCATACCGCGCGGGTACGGGCGGTGATCGACGCCATCGCCCGGGCGTTCAGCGCCGTCGCGCCGTAGCGAGCAGCCATTGCAGGAGCGGGATATGCCCGGCACTGACGCACTCCGCTGGACGCGGACTTTGTCCGCGATCGCGGGCCTGGCCCGCACCTGCAAGGGTGCTCTGCTCAGTTCGCAGGGCGCACAACGCGCCAGCGTTGTCCGCCGCAGCTGAGCCGGCGGATAGCCTGTTCCAGGATATCCGCCCTGCGAGCTACAAGGGCGCCTGGTAAGTCTTCAGGAGAAACACACCGTAGGATGGCGTGGAGCGCAGCGATATCCATCAATCCCATGCACCAGCAGCATGGGTATCGCTCAGGCTCCACCCATCCTACAAAGGCCGAAACTCGGGCCTCAGGGCACCGGCGCGCTCATGTACTCGACCATCCGCTCGCGCAGCCAGCGCTCGGCCGGGTCGTTGTCGTGGGCGGCGCTCCAGACCAGCGAGAGCTCCGCGGGCTTGATCTCCAGCGGCGGGTCCTCGGCGCGCAGGCAGCTGTCTTCCACCAACGCGCAGGCGGCGTAGTCGGGAACGGTGGCGATCATCTCGGTGTTGCGCAGCAGCGCGCGCAGGCTGCCGAACTGCGGCACGGCCAGCACCACGCGACGGCGGCGGTCGATGCGCTCCAGGTCCAGGTCGATGGCGCCGTTCAGGTCGCCGGAGAAGGACACCATCACGTGCGGCCGTGCGCAGTATTCGTCGAGAGTCAGCGGGCCGGGGCGATCATCGCCACGCAGCACCTTCACGCCGATATCGCGCAGCTTGCGGCGCTTGGCGTTGGCCGGCAGGTCGGTGGTGTAGCTGACGCCGGCGGTGATTTCGCCAGAAGACAGCAGCGCCGGCATCAGCAGGAAATTGGCGCGGCGCACCACCACGGTGATGTTCGGCGCTTCCTGCTGCAGGCGTGCCAGCAGCGCGGGGAACAGGCCGAACTCGGCGTCGTCGGACAGGCCCAGACGGAAGATATTGCAGCTGCTCTCGGGTTCGAAGGTCTTGGCGCGGCTGACCGCGGCGGAGATCACGTCCATCGCCGGGCGCAGCTCCTCGAAGATGTGCAGCGCCCGGCTGGTGGGTTCCATGGCGCGGCCGGCGCGCACCAGCAGCGGGTCGTCGAACAGGTCGCGCAGGCGCGCCAGGGCGGCGCTGACGGTGGACTGGGTGATGAACAGCTTCTCGCCGACGCGGGTGAGGTTCCGCTCCAGCATCAGGGATTCGAAGATCACCAGCAGGTTCATGTCCAGGCGGCGCAGGTCGTTTCGGTTCATGGCTGGTCGCTCGGGGCTGTGGGAGTCGGCATCTTTGCACAAGACAAGGGTCGCGCCAGTCGATCATGAAACTGGGCTTTTTTCTTGGACGTGTGTGCTCATTCGCGTACCGTTTGGCTTAATCCGATTGAGCAACGGATCACCTTGATTTACCTTGAATTTTTTACATTCCGGAGCGGCATTCGGCCGCCATTAGAACGAGAAGAGAGACGCCATGCCCGCACCTGCCCACCAGGTAGCGACCATGCTCGCCCCCCAGACCCACCGCCTCGTCCGGCAGCTCATGGAGGAGCTGGAAAACCAGGGCGACGGCGTACAGCAAGCCAGCCAGCGCCTTTGCCAGCATCTGCTGGAACACTACCGGGTGCCCGAGCCCTGCAACGACGGGGCGGACACGGGTGAACGCCTCGCCCTCGCCCCCTGGCAGGAGCGCAAGGCCAAGGACATTCTCGCCGGCAGCCTGCTCAGCCGCCTGTACATCGCCGATGTCGCCGAGCAATGCGGCATGTCACGCAGCCATTTTTCCCGTGCCTTCAAGCAGGCCACCGGACTTGCGCCACGGGAATGGGCGCTGCGCCTGCGCATCGACCGCGCCCGCGAGTTGCTGGCCAGCGGCGATGCGCCGATCTCCCAGGTCGGCCAGGAATGCGGCTTCGCCGACCAGTCACACTTCTGCCGCAGCTTCCGCAAGCTGGTGGGCTGCACACCGAACCGCTGGCGGCAGGCCAGTCGGGTGGGTGGGACGGAGGAAATGGCGGCGGATTCTTCGCCGGGTTGATGCGCGGACCTTGTCCGCGATCGCGGGCATGGCCCGCTCCTACAGGTTTCCGAGCAATTCCTACGCCGTTCAGGAAGCGTTCAGCTAGGAATCGAAGAACTTTGAGGTATGACAGTTCCGGTGTAATTCCCGCGGTCTAGTCTGGGGGCAGTCCCACTTTCCCAACAGGCAGGAGCCGGGAGTCAGCGCATGACTGCACCGCAAACCACCGACGGCAAACCGCGAAACACCGAATCCAAAGGCACCGACTGGTACCGCAAGAGCGTCGACCAGACCCTGGCCGACCTGCAGACCAGCGCGCAAGGCCTTTCCCCCGACGAAGCCGAGGCGCGGCTGCTGCGCGTCGGCCCCAATGCCTTGCCGGCCAAGGAGGTCGACCCCCTCTGGCTGCGCTTCGCCCGGCACTTCAACGACGTGCTGATCTACATCCTTCTGGCTGCCGCCGTGGCCACCGCGCTGATGGGCCACTGGACCGACACTCTCGTCATCCTGCTGGTGGCAGTGATCAACGCGGGCATCGGCTTCTTCCAGGAGAACAAGGCGGAGAAGTCCCTCGCCGCCCTGCGCGGCATGCTCAGCAGCACCGCCCATGTGGTGCGCAACGGCAAGAAGATCGAGATGGACGCCGCCCAGCTGGTGCCCGGCGACATCGTCATCCTGCGCCCCGGCGACAAGATTCCCGCCGACGTGCGCCTGTTCGACGTGCACCACCTGCAGGTCGAGGAATCCATGCTCACGGGTGAATCCCTCACCGTGGGCAAGCACGCCGACGCGCTGGACAAGGAAGCGCTGCTGGCCGACCGCACCAACCTCGGCTTCTCCGGCACCAACGTCAGCGCCGGCAACGCCCGCGGCGTGGTGATCGAGACCGGGCCGGCCACCGAGCTTGGGCGCATCAACAAGCTGATCGCCAACGTCGACGAGGGCGAAACCCCGTTGCTGCGGCAGATCGCCGAACTGGGCAAGCGTATCTTCCAGCTCATCATCGGCATGATGGTGGTGCTGTTCGTCATCGGCTTCTTCTGGCACGACTACCCCTTCGGCGAACTGCTGCTGTCGCTGATCAGCCTGGCGGTGGCCTCGGTGCCCGAGGGCCTGCCGGCGATCGTCTCGATCATTCTGTCGCTGGGCGTGCAGCGCATGGCACAGAACAAGGCGATCATCCGCAAGCTGCCCACCGTGGAAACCCTGGGCGCCATGAGCGTGATCTGCTCGGACAAGACCGGCACCCTGACCATGAACGAGATGACCGTGAAGAGCGTGCTGCTCGCCAACGGTCGCTACGCGGTGGAGGGCCAGAGCTACGAGCCCAAGGGCCGCATCACCTTCGGCAGCACCAGCGATGAGCTGGACTGGTCGCAACACGCCGCGCTGGCCGACTTCATCCGCGCGGTGGACATCTGCAACGACAGCAGCCTGCAACTCAACGAGGAAGGACGCTGGGGCGTGGTCGGCGGCCCCACCGAGGGCGCGCTGAAGGTCCTGGCGCGCAAGGCGAACCTGCCGGAAATAGAGTTCCAGAAATTCGGCAAGATTCCCTTCGACTCCGCCTACAAGTACATGGCGCGGCGCTGCGACGTTGCCGGGCAGAGCCTGGTCTACCTCAAGGGCGCACCCGACGTGCTGCTGCGCATGTGCCAACAACAGCTCGGCGCCAACGGCGTGGAGCCGCTGGACCGCGAGTACTGGGAGCGCGAGATGAGCTTCATCGCCGGGCAAGGCCTGCGCATGCTCGCCGCCGCGTACAAGCCAGTGCAGCCCGATGACGGCGTGATCGACCACGAGGACGTGCGGGACGGCATGATCTTCCTCGGCGTCGCCGGCCTGCTCGACCCGCCGCGCCCAGAGGCCATCGAGGCCATCGCGCTGTGCAAGCGCGCCGGCATCCAGGTGAAGATGATCACCGGCGACCACCCGGATACCGCCGTGGCCATCGCCGGCATGCTCGGCATGGGCAACGACCTGCGAGCCATGACCGGCCAGGAGCTGGAGCAGGCCGATGACTCGCAACTGAAGGCCCTCGCCATGCAGTACTCGGTGTTCGCCCGCACCAGCCCCGAGCACAAGCTGCGCCTGGTGCGCGCGCTGCAGGCCAACGAGGAAGTGGTCGGCATGACCGGCGACGGGGTCAACGACGCCCCGGCGCTGAAACAGGCCGACGTCGGCATCGCCATGGGCATCAAGGGCACCGAGGTGACCAAGGAAGCCGCCGACATGGTGCTCACCGACGACAACTTCTCCACCATCGCCGGCGCCGTGCGCGAAGGCCGCCGGGTCTACGACAACCTGAAGAAGACCGTGCTGTTCATCCTGCCGACCAACATGGCCCAGGGCCTGCTGATCGTCATGGCGATCCTCGCCGGCGCGGTGATCCCGCTGGCGCCGCTGCAGATCCTCTGGATGAACATGGCGACCTCCACCACCCTGTCCTTCGCCCTGGCCTTCGAGCCTGGCGAGCCGGGAATGATGCGCCGGCCGCCGCGCAACGCGAAGGAGTCGATCCTCAACGGCTTCGCGGTCTGGCGGGTGCTCTACGTGGGCGGCCTGCTGACCGCTGCGGCCTTCCTGCTGGAAGCCTGGATGGTCAGCAACGGCCAGGATACCGACCACATCCGCACCATGATCCTGCACACCCTGGTCACGGCGCAGTGGGCCTACCTGTTCAACTGCCGCCTGCAGGAGGAGTTCTCGCTGAACACGGCGCTGCTGCGCAACGGCGCGCTGCTCACCGTGACCCTGGCCCTGATCCTGCTGCAGTGCTTCGTGATCTACGTGCCCTTCATGCAGACCGCCTTCCACACCGTCGCCCTGCCCTTCAGCGGCTGGCTGATTTCGCTGGGTATCGGTATCGCGGTGTTCTTCGCGGTGGAACTGGAGAAGCTGGTGATCCGTCGCTGGAAGGCTTCGCGGCGGTAATCCGGAGGGTGCACAACGTCGAACGTTGTGCACCCGATTCCCCATGAGACGTAGGAGCGGACTCCGTCCGCGATGGTTTCGCCCGGCTCCCGGTTCGATCGGAGTGGCGGTGAGTCGATCGCGGACGGAGTCCGCTCCTACGTAGGAATGAAACGTCATGCACCCTGTAGGAGCGGGCCATGCCCGCGAACGGCGGACAAGGTCCGCCGCCAGTCTCGTAGGGCGCATAACGCGCCAGCGTTATCCGCCACTGGTGGAGGCGAACGGCGGATAACCTGTTCCAGGTTATGCGCCCTACGGTCTCTGCATTCCTGAACTCACAGCAGCGGCAGGGAGTAGCTGACGATCAGCCGGTTCTCGTCCTGGTCGCGCTGGGTCGGGGTGCCGGAGCCGCTGGCGGGCAGGCCGCTGCGCAGCATGGCGTTGCGCCAGGAGAAGCCCAGGCCCTTGAGGGTGCCTTCGGGGATCACGTAGGACAGCGTCAGGTCGCGCTCCCATTCGCCCTGGTCGCCGCTGGCGGTCTTGATGTCGTCGCCCTTGAGGTAGATCGCCGCGAAGGTCAGGCCCGGCAAGCCGGCCTGGGCGAAGTCGTAGCCGTAGCGCGCCACCCAGGTGCGTTCGCCTGCGTGCAGGAACTTGCCGATCTGCACGTCGGTGATCAGGTACGCGCTGCCGCTGGCACCATCACCACGGTTCAGGTAGGGGAAGTCGCTGTCGCCGTTCATGACCTGGTAGCCGGCGCCGAGGCTGTGCCCGGACAGGCTGTAGGTGAACATCCCGCTGTAGGCGCGGTTGTCCACTTCACCCTTGGTCACCCGGTTGCCGTAGTAGCCGCTGGAGAGGTAACCGTCGGCACGGCCGGAAGTGCTGCCGTTCTTGCCGTCGGAATCACTGTCGAAGGCGCGCAGGTCGGTCTTCAGCACACCGGGGCCGAGGTTCAGGCTGTGCTGCAGGCCGAGGAAGTGCTGCTGGTAGAACTCGCTGAGCTGGCCGTAGTAGTACTGCAGCGTCAGGTCCTTGCTCAGCTTGTAGTCGCCGCCGGCGTAGTAGAACTCGTTGCTGTCGCGAGCCGTGGCGCCGCTGTTGGCGCCCTGGATCGACATGCCGCGCCAGTCGCTGGAGTTGCGCCCACGGGTGTGCTCCAGCTTGCCGGCCACCAGGCTGAGGTTGTCGATATCGGCGCTGGTCACCTGCCCGCCCTCGAAGGTGCCGGGCAGCAGTCGACCGTCGTTGTAGGTCACCACCGGTAGCTTGGGCATCAGGGTGCCGTAGCGCAGTTCGGTGCCGGAAATCTTCGCCTTCAGGGTCGGGCCGAAGCTGCTGAAGTCGTTCACCGCCTCGCCGTTGCTTTTCGACGGAAACACCGTACCCGCCTGCTGGCTGGCCGATTCGTAATGGGTGCCACCGCCGCTGTCGAGGCGGATGCCGAGCAGGCCGATGGCGTCGACGCCCAGCCCAACCGTGCCCTGGGTGTAGCCCGAGGCGTAGTTGAGGATGAAGCCCTGGCCCCACTCTTCCTGGTGGCTCGGCTCGGCCGTGCCATTGCGGTTGTCGCTGTTGATGTAGAAGTTGCGCAGGGTCAGGCTGGCCTTGCTGTCTTCGATGAAGCCGGCAGCCTGGGCGGCGGGCACGAGAAGGCCGAGGGCGGCGCAGGCGATGGCAGCGCCCAGGGTGGAGTTTTTCATTGTTGTCTCCGGGTCGTGGATTTCAGGGTGAGCGCCACCCGTCCCAGTGGTGCGGGCAGGCGCGGGATTTCAGGCAAAGGGAGGCCGGCGGCGCCGGGAGGCGCCGTCGATCACGATCAGGGGTGGATCAGCCCAGCTGTTGCATCAAGTCACGGGGGCCGGGTTGAACAGCACCAGATCGTTGTGCAGGTGATGCCGCTCGGCCCAGGTGTGGACCTTTCCGCTGGCCACGTCGAGGTAGAGCTGGAAGATTTCCCAGCCCAGCTCGTCCAGGGTCATGCGCCCGGAGGTGACGCGGCCGGCGTCGACGTCGATCAGGTCCGGCCAGCGCTCGGCCAGTTCGGTGCGGGTCGCCACCTTGATCACCGGCGCCATGGCCAGCCCGTAGGGCGTGCCGCGTCCGGTGGTGAAGATGTGCAGGTTCATGCCGGCAGCCAGTTGCAGGGTGCCGCAGATGAAGTCGCTGGCCGGGGTGGCGCAGTACTGCAACCCCCTGCCCTTCACCCGTGCGCCCGGCGGGATGACACCAGCGATGGCGCTGCTGCCGGACTTGGCGATGGACCCCATGGCCTTCTCGACGATGTTGTTCAGCCCGCCCTTCTTGTTGCCGGGCGTGGTGTTGGCGCTGCGGTCGGCCATGCCGCGGGCGAGGTAGCGGTCGTACCAGTCCATCTCGGCGACCAGTTGCTCGGCCACCTCGCGGTTGGCGGCGCGGGCGGTGAGCAGGTGGATACCGTCGCGCACCTCGGTGTTCTCGGAGAACATCACCGTGGCGCCGGCCCGCACCAGCAGGTCGGCAGCCACGCCCAGCGCGGGGTTGGCGGTGACGCCGGAGAAGGCGTCACTGCCCCCGCACTGCATGCCCACCACCAGTTCCGAGGCCGGCACCGTCTCGCGGCGGCGCTGGTCGAGGACCACCAGACGCTCCTCGATCAGCTCCAGTATCTGCGTGACCATGCCCTGGAAGCCGTTGCCGGATTCCTGCAGGCGGTACAGCCACTGCGCCTCGTCCTGCCCGGCGGTGAGTGCGTCGCCGTCCATCAGTTGCACCGGCTGCAACTTCTCGCAGCCCAGGCCGATGACCAGCGCCTGGCCGCCGAGGTTGGGGTTGCGCGCCAGGTTGTACAGCGTGCGGATCGGGATGATCGCATCCGGCGCGTTGATCGCTACGCCGCAGCCGTAGCTGTGGGTCAGCGCCACCACGTCATCGACGTGCGGGTACTTGGGCAGCAGTTCGCGACGGGCGCGCTCCACGCAGTGGTCCAGCACACCGGTCACGCACTGCACCGTGGTGCTGACGCCCAGCAGGTTGCGCGTGCCGACGCTGCCGTCGGCATTGCGGTAACCCTCGAAGCTGTAGCCGGTGAGCGGCTCAGCAGTGGGCGGCACTTCGGTGGCCAGCGGCAGCGCGTCCAGCTCCGGCGGCTCCGGCAGGCTGAGCAGTTGCTCGGTGACCCAGCGGCCCCTGGCGATGGGCGCCAGGGCGTAGCCGATCACCGTGCCGTAGCGCAGCACCGGCGCGCCTTCGGCGATATCCACCAGCGCCACCTTGTGGCTCTGCGGGATCGACTCGGCGGCCACCAGCTCATCCGGGAAGCGACCGCCAGCGGCGACGCCCTGGTCGTTGACGACGATGGCGACGTTATCGTCCGCGTGCAATTTCACGTAGCGCGGCGAATCCTGGTGCGGGATCAACTGCATGACACTCATCTCCGAAATACCCCCGGAACTGCTCAGGAATTGGCCGGGGCCAGACGTTTTTCAGGCACCTGGCGACCCTTTGGGTCTTCTTCGCGCAGCTCCACACGCTCGATGCGGCCGACGATGAACAGGTAGCTCAGCACGGCCACCAGCGCGTTGGCGCCGACGAATACCAGGGCCCACTTGAACGAGCCGGTGGCGCTGATCAGGTAGCCGATGACGATCGGCGTGGTGATCGAGGCGAGGTTGCCGAAGGTGTTGAACAGGCCGCCGGAAAGACCGGCGATCTGCTTGGGCGAGGTGTCCGCCACCACCGCCCAGCCCAGCGCGCCCAGGCCCTTGCCGAAGAACGCCAGGGTCATGAAGCCGACCACCATCCACTCGGCGTCGACGTAGTTGCAGAACACCATGGTGGTGGACAGCAGCAGGCCGCAGACGATCGGCAGCTTGCGGGCGAAGGTCAGCGAATGGCCGCGACGCAGCAGGTAGTCGGAGATGATCCCGCCCAGCACGCCGCCGAGGAAGCCCATCAGCGCGGGCAGCGAGGCGATGAAGCCGGCCTTGAGGATCGACATGCCGCGCTCCTGCACCAGGTACACCGGGAACCAGGTGAGGAAGAAGTAGGTGATGGCGTTGATGCAGTACTGGCCCAGGTACACGCCCAGCAGCATGCGGCTGCGCAGCAGTTGGCTGACGTAGTGCCATTTCGGGCCGTCGCTGGCGCGTTTCTGGTCCATGTCGACCATGCCGCCGCCGGCTTCGATGGCGGCGATTTCAGCGGCGTTGGTGCGCGGGTGTTCCTTGGGGTTGTAGATGGTCTTCATCCAGATACCGGCGAAGACCATGCCCAGCACGCCCATCACCACGAACACGTGCTCCCAGCCGAAGTGGAAGACGATCCAGCCCATGATCGGCGCGAACAGCGCGGTGGCGAAGTACTGCGCAGAGTTGAAGATGGCCGAGGCCGTGCCGCGCTCGGCGGTAGGGAACCAGGCGGCGACGATGCGCGCATTGCCCGGGAAGGACGGCGCCTCGGCGAAGCCCACCATGAAGCGCAGCAGGAACAGTGCGATCACCGCGCTGGCTACCGGCAGGTAGCCGACGAAGCCCTGCAGGAAGGTGAACAGCGACCAGATGAAGATCCCCGCGGCGTAGACCTTCTTCGAGCCGAAGCGGTCGAGCAGCCAGCCGCCGGGAATCTGCCCGGCCACGTAGGCCCAGCCGAAGGCGGAGAAGATGTAGCCCAGGGTGACCGCGTCGATGCCCAGGTCCTTCTGCAGGCTGGAGCCGGCGATGGAGATGGTGGCGCGGTCGGCGTAGTTGATGGTGGTTACCAGGAACAGCATCAGCAGGATCAGGTAACGCACATGCGTCGGTTTGGCGGTTGCTTGGCTCATCGATTGCGTCTCGTGTCTTGTTGTTATGGGAGCGACCGGCGCAGGCCGGCCAGATTATCAGCCGGCCCGTCGTGGCGAGCCGTTACCGCCTCCTTGCCGACGTACGGCGGGCGCGGCCGGTACGTCCGTTCCGACTCGCACGCAGGACACAGCGGCGAGCGACACAGCAGATAGCGCGCCACGGCCGGCAGGCAGCCGGATGGCGTACAGCGAGAGAGCGTGGAGCGAAGAAAAGGGCCCCGCCGGACGCCTGGCGAGCAGGCGAGACGACACGACGCGGCCAGGGAACTGGAGCGGGGAAAGCCGGCGCACGGTGGCGCGGCGATGTGAGATCGGACGGTTCTGCATGACGACCTACCTGCGAAGTTGAGCGGAGTGGGACAGCTCGGGGCGCGGTCAGCGCCTGGGTTCGCGGGTACGTGTCGACGGCGGGCAGTCGATGGTCATGGTATTTCCCCTGCTTTGTTCTTGTGTCGGGGTTCGGGTCATGTTTTGTGCAGCGGATGGCGCTGGCAGGCGCCACCCGCGGGTACTGCTATCGGTCAGGCACCGACGTAGGCGGTCTTCACCGTGGTGTAGAACTCCTGGGCGTAGCGGCCCTGCTCGCGCGGCCCGTAGGACGAGCCTTTGCGACCGCCGAACGGCACGTGGTAATCCACGCCGGCGGTGGGCAGGTTGACCATCACCATCCCGGCCTGGGCGTGCCGCTTGAAGTGCGCGGCATGCTTGAGCGAGGTAGTGGCGATGCCGGCGGACAGGCCGAACTCGGTGGCATTGGCCTGGGCCAGCGCTTCGTCGTAGTCCTTCACCTTGAGGATGCTGGCCACGGGGCCGAAGATTTCCTCGCGGTTGATGCGCATGTCGGGGGTGGTCTCGTCGAACAGCGCCGGGGCCATGTAGTAGCCCTCGGTGGCCAGCGACAGGCGCTCGCCGCCGAACAGCAGGCGTGCGCCTTCGTTGCGGCCGATCTCGACGTAGTCCAGGTCCTGGCGCAACTGCGCTTCGGAAACCACCGGGCCGATGTCGATGCCGTCCTGCAGCGCATTGCCTACCTTGATCCGGCGCATGCGCTCGACCATGGCTTCGACGAAGCGCGGGTAGATGCCTTCGGTGACGATCAGCCGGCTCGACGCGGTGCAGCGCTGGCCGGTGGAGTAGTAGGCGCTCTGCACCGACAGCTCCACGGCGCTGGCGAGGTCCGCATCATCGAGGACGATCTGCGGGTTCTTGCCGCCCATCTCCAGCTGCACCTTGGCGCCACGGGCCACGCACTGCGCGGCGATGCGCCGGCCGACGCCGACCGAGCCAGTGAAGCTCACGGCGTCCACCTGCGGGTGGTTGACCAGGGCCTCGCCGATCACGCTGCCACGGCCCATCACCAGGTTGAACACGCCGTTGGGGAAGCCGGCGCGGGAGATGATTTCCGCCAGCGCCCAGGCACTGCCGGGCACCAGGTCGGCAGGCTTGATCACCACGCAGTTGCCGTAGGCCAGGGCCGGGGCGATCTTCCACGCGGGGATGGCGATGGGGAAGTTCCACGGGGTGATCAGGCCGACCACGCCCACCGCTTCACGGGTCACCTCGACGCTGACGCCGGGGCGCACCGAGGGCAGCAGGTCGCCGGCCAGGCGCAGGCATTCACCGGCGAAGAACTTGAAGATGTTCCCCGCGCGGCCGACTTCGCCGATGGCTTCGGGAAGGGTCTTGCCCTCCTCCCGCGCCAGCAGCGCGCCCAGCTCGGCGCGGCGGGCGAGGATCTCGCTGCCGACCTTGTCCAGCGCGTCGGCGCGGGCCTGCACGTTGCTGTTGGACCAGACCGGGAAAGCGGCGCGGGCCGCCTCCACTGCCTGGTTGACCAGCGCGGCGTCGCCCAGCGCGTAGTCGCCGACCACGTCGGATAGGTCAGACGGGTTGCGGTTCGGGGTTGCGTCGGTGACGGCCAGCCACTGGCCGTCGACGTAGTGCGAATACTGATGTGCCACGGGGACCTCCGGCTTACTGCGGGCCGAGTTTCTTGATCAGCGCGTCGAGCATCTCGACTTCTTCGCCGGTGAGGTCGGTCAGCGGTGCGCGCACCGGGCCCGCGTCATGACCAACCAGCTTGGCGCCGGCCTTGATGATGCTCACGCCGTAGCCTTCGCAGCGGTTGCGGATGGCCAGGTACGGCAGGAAGAAGTCGTCGATCAGGCGGTTGACCGTGGCGTGGTCGTCGCTGGCGATGGCGTTGTAGAAGTCGATGGCGGTCTTCGGGATGAAGTTGAAGACAGCGGAGGAATACACCGGCACGCCCAGCGCCTTGTAGGCCGCCGCGTAGACTTCGGCGGTCGGCAGGCCGCCGAGGTAGGTCAGGCGCTCGCCCAGGCGGCGGCGGATGGCAACCATCGGCTCGATCTCGCCGATCCCGTCCTTGAAGCCAATCAGGTTCGGGCAGCGGTCGGCCAGCTTTTCCAGGCTGTCGGCATTGAGGCGGCAGACGTTGCGGTTGTAGACCACCACGCCGAAGTCCACCGAGCGGCAGACCTGCTCGACGTGGGCCACCAGGCCTTCCTGGCTGGCTTCAGTCAGGTAGTGCGGCAGCAGCAGGATGCCGGCGGCGCCCTGCTTCTCGGCTTCCTGGGCGTAGGCGATGGCCTGGCGGGTCGGGCCGCCGGCGCCGGCGAGGATCGGTACCTGGCCACGGCAGGTATCCACCGCGGTCTTGATGATCGAGGAGAACTCATTGGGCTCCAGCGAGAAGAACTCGCCGGTGCCGCCGGCCGCGAAGAGTGCGCTAGCGCCGTAAGGGGCCAGCCACTCCAGGCGGCGGGCGTAGGTGTCCGCGCGGAAGTTGCCCTGGGTATCGAAGTCCGTCACGGGGAACGACAGCAGACCGGACGAAAGGGTGGACTTCAGTTCTTGTGGATTCATTGGCGATCACCCTGCAAAGCGAATTTTTATAGGAAGAGGTGCAACGACAATCGGCTTATGGCGTCATGTTGTCGGTCATCGTACAACTACAAACAAAAGCCGACAAGTCGTCAGACAACCTTTTCTTCCGTCCGCTCGTCAGCCGAGTTTTTCTTCGGCCGATTCGTGGGCGCGGCGCAGGCGTTCGCGGGAGTTGGTGAGGTGCAGGCGCATCGCGGCGCGGGCGGCGTCGGTGTCGCCGCGGGCGATGGCGTCGAAGATGTCTTCGTGCTCGCGGTTGACCCGCGCCAGGTAGTGGCTCTGGTCGTCATGGGCCAGGCGCGCCGAATTGAGGCGGGTGCGCGGGATGATGCTCGCCCCCAGGTGGCTCATGATGTCGGTGAAGTACGGGTTGCCGGTTGCTTCGGCGATGCGCAGGTGGAACTGGAAGTCCGAGGCCACCGCGTCGCGGCCGTTGGCCTGGCTCTCCTCCAGGGCATCCAGGGCATCGCGCAGGCCCTGCAGTTGCTCGGGGCTGCGGCGCTGGGCGGCGAGCCCGGCGGACTCCACCTCCAGGCTGATACGCAGTTCCAGCACGGCCAGCACGTCGCGCAGGGTGACGATGGTCGCCGGGTCGATGCGGAACGGGCCGTCCTTGGGCGTGTCCAGCACGAAGGTGCCGATGCCGTGACGGGTCTCCACCAGCCCCGCGGCCTGCAGCCGGGAGATCGCCTCGCGGACCACGGTGCGGCTGACGCCCTGCTCGGCCATGATTGCCGACTCGGTGGGCAGTTTGTCTCCGGGCTTGATGCGACCATCGCGGATACGCGCGGAAAGCTCGGCGACCACGTCATGGGCGAGGCTGCGGGAACGTTTGCGGGGAAGCGGGCTGGTCGGCATGGTGGTCGCTGGAATGGATGAAGTGGCGGTCATCGTACAACATCGGGATGGCGCGCGGCCATGGTCGAGCCGTTGTGTGATGACTCTCTCCTGCTCCCGTGTTCCGTCTGTAGGAGCGCCGGAGTTTCCCGGTAGTTGCCGATTCCGCCGCGATCTGCAGGGCTTCACTGATGCAACCGCAGCACCGCCTCCAGTTCTTCGCGCAGCCACGGTTCGTCAATCTGGGGCAGGCGCTGGGTGATCTGCCGGGCAACCCAGCGCTGGCCACGGCCGATGAAGTCGAAGCGCAGCTCCAGGTCGTCGATGGCCATGGCGCTGGCATGGAAATCGCCCACGCCGGTATCCGGTGTGGCGCCCAGTCGTTCCAGGCAACGACGCAGGCGCCGGCAGCTTTCCGCCTCGCCCTGGTGCAAACGCTCCAGGCGGTTGCGTGCCACGGCCTCGTCGGCCTGCCGCAGGCTGTCAAGCATCACCCGTGCACCAGCGCGCTCGGCGCGCATCAAGGTCTGCAACCAGTCAATCAGATCGTCGGACATGACGCCCCCAGGTCATCGCGAAGGCCCATCCTAGACCGTCTCGCGAAACGGTTTTAAATGAATTGAATTGCACTGACGCTGCAATTTTCAGAATACATCCAGCCCACGTCGTACCTCTTCCTTTCCGCTGCGCTGCTCGTCGGCCTTGACCCCGGACAAGGCATTGCAGAGCGGCCGCGTGCCAGCACTCCACCTTGAAATCAAAATAACTGCACTTATGCAGCATTATTATTCGTTTGTTGCATCCATCGCCGCTGTTCAGACTGATCGGGCTCCCTGCGGCGAATTGCCTCCTACCTTGCCTCTTCGCCGATTAAGCAACGCTTAGCACTCTCGGGTGCCCAGGGAGCCGTCAGTCAACCGGAGTACGACGGAATCAAGATGGACAGCGCGATACCCCTCGATCAGCACACCCCCCGCGACGCCGAATACAACTACGACATCGTTCGCCGCTTCACCCTCACCACCCTGGGCTGGGGCATCCTCGGGATGCTCATGGGCGTATTCATCGCCGCCCAGCTGGTGTGGCCGCAGCTGAGCCTGGAGATGCCCTGGACCAGCTTTGGGCGCATCCGGCCGATCCACACCAACCTGGTGATCTTCGCCTTCGGCGGCAGCGCGCTGTTCGCCACCTCTTTCTACGTGGTGCAGCGCACCTGCCGTGTGCGGATCATCTCCGACAGCCTGGCCAACCTGCTGTTCTGGGGCTGGCAGGCAAGCCTGGTGGCCATGGTGATCAGCTACCCGCTGGGCATCACCACGTCCAAGGAATACGCCGAGATGGAGTGGCCCATCGCCGTCTGGGTGACCTTCCTCTGGCTGATCTATGCCTACCTGTTCTTCGGCACCATCGCCCGCCGCAAGGTGCGCCACATCTACGTCGGCAACTGGTTCTACGGTGCCTTCATCGTGGTCACCGGGATGGTCCACGTGGTCAATCACCTGGCGATCCCGGTGACACTGTTCAAGTCCTACCCGCTCTACTCAGGCGCTACCGACGCGATGATCCAGTGGTGGTACGGCCACAGCGTGGTGGGCTTCATCCTCTCGGTGGGCTTCCTCGGCATGATGTACTACTACGTGCCCAAGCAGGCCGAGCGACCGATCTACTCCTATCGCCTGTCCATCGTGCACTTCTGGGCGATCATCACCCTGTACATCTGGGCCGGCCCGCACCACCTGCACTACACCGCCCTGCCCGACTGGGCGCAATCGCTGGGCATGGTGATGTCGCTGATCCTCCTGGCACCCAGCTGGGGCGGCATGATCAACGGCATGATGACCCTCTCCGGTGCCTGGCATAAGTTGCGCACCGACCCGATCCTGCGCTTCCTGGTGGTGTCCCTGGCGTTCTACGGGATGTCCACCTTCGAAGGCCCGATGATGGCGATCAAGACGGTGAACTCGCTGTCGCACTACACCGACTGGACCATCGGCCACGTGCATGCCGGCGCCCTGGGCTGGGTGGCGATGATCTCCATTGGCGCGCTCTACCACATGATCCCCAAGCTCTACGGTCGCGAGCAGATGCACAGCGTCGGGCTGATCAATGCGCACTTCTGGTTAGCCACCATCGGAACCGTGCTGTACATCGCCTCGATGTGGGTCAACGGCATCACCCAAGGCCTGATGTGGCGCGCGGTGAACGAGGACGGCACGCTGACCTACTCGTTCGTCGAGGCACTGGCGGCCAGCCATCCGGGCTACATCGTGCGCCTGATCGGCGGGGCCACCTTCGCCAGCGGCATGTTGCTGATGGCCTGGAATACCTGGGCCACGGTGCGCGCCGGCAAGCCGGTGTCGAACCTCGAAGCGGCCGCGGCCTGAGGAGGCGACGATGCTGCTGAGCCTTATCGGCCTGATCGCCTGTATCGCCGCCTGCTGGCAATCCTGTCGCCATGACGACGAGCAGGCGGCACTGCTGCCTTTCGCCGACGACCCGGACGCCGCACGACGCATGAGCGCGGCCACCGGCCGGCACTGCGAAAGAATCGTCCAGCCGCTGCCGGAGCCGCCTCCGCCCTACCGACTGCGCGCCTGATCTCCGACGCTAGTGATTTCCTGCTCCAAGGACGGAGCCTCCCCGAGTGCCGATGTTGGCACCTTGCAGGGCTCTTTCCCGCGAGAGCCCGTTTTTTCAGACTTCGCTCCCCGGACCTTCCGATGCCCGCCCTCACCGGCTGGCGGCACCGCGCCGCCACGTACCTGCCCGACATTCCCCACACCCGCCCGCGCGAATGGCTGCGCGCCTCGCTCGGCGCCAGCCTCGGCTTCCTGCTCAGCGCCGCCACCTGCGGCCTGCTGTTCGGCTCCTCGGTGGCGCTGCACTTCGCCGGCCCCTGGGCCGCTTCGGCGGTGCTGCTGTTCGCCGTCTCTTCCGGCGCCCTCGCCCAGCCCTGGTCGGTGATCGGCAGCTACCTGTGCGCCTCGCTGGTGGCGCTGCTGATCGGCCTCTTCCTGCCCGCCGGCATCGCCAGCGCGGCCCTAGCCCTGGGCCTGAGCCTGCTGCTGATGTACCCACTGCGCTGCCTGCATCCGCCCGGCGGTGCGCTGGCCTTCTGCATGGTTTTCGCCTCACCCGTACCTGGCGAGCCGGTGTGGATGGCATCGCTATCCGCCATCAGCGGCGGCCTCGGCCTGGTGCTGCTGGCCCTGTTGTTCAACAACCTGACGCGCATGCCCTACCCGCGCCGCCGCAGCCTCGCGCCGGACAATCACCAGACCCAGGACCTTGCCCCCGGCGCGCGGGTCGGCATCCAGGCCGCCGACCTCGACCAGGCGCTGGACGAGCTTGAGGGCTTTGTCGACATCACCCGCGACGACCTCGAGCGCCTGGTGCGCAGCACCGAGCGCCACGCCCTGCGCCGCAGCATGGGCGATACCCGCGCGCGGGAAGTGATGTCCCGCGACCTGATCTGTGCCTCGCCGGAAACCCCGCTCAGCCACGCCCTGCGCCTGCTGGTGAAGCACCACCTGAAGGCTCTGCCGATCCTCGACGAGGAGCGCCGGCTGGTGGGCATCGTCAGCCTGATCGACCTGCTGGTGCCCAGGGGCGTCTGGTGGAAGCGCCTGCTGGGCGGCATCGGCCTGCACCGCGACCGCCTGCTGGGCGAAGTGATGACCCGCCCGGTGCTGCACGTGGATGCCGACACCCATGCGGTGGAACTGATCCCGCTGCTCTCCGACCACGGCCTGCACTGCCTGCCTGTGCTGGAACGTGGCGAACTGGTGGGCGTGATCACCCAGACCGACCTGATCGCCGCGCTGGAGCGTGACCTGCTCAGTCACCTGGGCTGACCGCGCTTTCAGTTCACCTGGGCTAACCGCCCTTTCCGTTACACTGGCCGTCTGATTCGCGCAGAAGCTCTCGCATGGACATCGACCTCACCCGCACCTTCCTGGAAATCGTCCGCCACGGCAGCTTCGTGGCCGCCGCCGACCGCATGCACGTCACCCAGACCGCCGTCACCGCGCGGGTGCAGAAGCTGGAGGCGCACCTCAACTGCACGCTGTTCGTGCGCAACCGCGCCGGGGCCCGACTGACGCCGGACGGCGAGGCCTTCGTCACCTACGCCAACCAGATCCTGCAGACCTGGGAGGCCGCCCAGCGCGACCTGCCATTGCCCGAAGGCATCCACAACGTGCTGCATATCGGTGGCGAGGTGAGCCTGTGCAACCCGCTGATGCTGCGCTGGGTCAGCCGTATCCGCCAGTCGATCGGTGACCACGCAGTGCGCGCCGAGATTGGCGACGGCCAGAGCCTGCTGCGCCAGCTGGAGCTGGGCGTGCTGGATGCCGCGCTCGTGTACCAGCCGACCTACTGGCCGGGGATGCAGGTGGAGCAGTTGCTGGAGGAGAAGCTGATCCTGGTGCGTGCGCAGAACCCCGAGCCCTACGTCTACATCGACTGGGGCGATGGCTTCCGCCAGCAGCACGACAGCGCCCTGCCGGAACTGTCCAAGGCGCCGGTATCGTTCAACCTCGGCCCGCTGGCATTGCAGTACATCCTGGAGAACGGCGGCTCGGGCTACTTCCGCACGCGGGTGGTACAGAGTTATCTGGACCGCAAGGTACTGCGCCGCGTGCCCAAGGCGCCGGAGTTCAGCTACCCGACCTATCTGGTGTATTCGCGGGACCGCGATTCGCAGGTGCTGCAGCAGGCCTTCGCGCTGCTGCGCGAGGTGGTGGCGCAGGACCCGGACTGGTCGCAGCGCTGGGATCCGATGATCTGAGCCCGATGAACCGGTGCTGCCGGCCGCCGTAGGAGCGAGCCCGCCCGCAAGCCCCGCCCGGACAACCATGGCAGGCAGGCTCGCCCCTACAGATGCCACGCCTTGTCCTCCCCAGGTTCCCGGCCCTTCCCTGTCAGGGGAAGGAGGCGTATGCCGGGTGTTGCCTTGACCCATTGAATATCAGGCCAGACACGTAGGGCGGATAACGCCACAGGCGTTATCCGCCCTACGCGGCGACCCTTTCAGCCACGGTTACATCAACCGCGCCTTGAGTAACGGCCGCAGCAGGTAGTTCAGCACGCTGCGCTTGCCGCTGAGAATGTCCACCTCGGCGACCATGCCAGGGATGATCGGCAGCACCTCGCCATTGCGCATCAGCTGGCTGCCGTCGGTCTTGATCAGCACCTGGTAGTAGTACTCCTTGCCGTGCACCGTATCTTCTTCGATCGTGTCGGCGCTGATCTGTTCCAGGGTGCCCTTCAAATCACCGTAGATGCTGTAGTCGTAGGCGGTGATCTTGACCTTGGCCGGCATGCCCGGCACCAGGAAGGCCACGTCGCGCGGCTTGACCTTGGCTTCCACCAGTAGGCGTTCCTCCACCGGAATCACCTCCATGATCGGCTCGCCCGGCTGCACCACGCCGCCGCGGGTGCTGATCAACACGGTGTTCACCCGCCCACGCACCGGCGAGAGGATTTCCGTGCGACGCAGCTGGTCCTTGCGCTGCTGGACGATGGGCTCGATCTGCGCCAGCTGGGCCTTCTTCTCCTGCCGCTCAGTGTAAGCATCCTGGAAATAGGTGTTCTTCAGTTCGGTGAGCTTGCCGCTCAGGGTAGCGATGTCCTGGCTCAGCTTGAGTGCCTCCATCTGGCTCACCGCGCGGCGCTCCACCAGCGGCTTGACCAGCGCCAGCTGACTCTGCGCCAGGCGAACCTGCTGCTGCAGCGAGCGAGTGTTCTCCTCCAGCTTGTCGCGCCGCGACTTGAACAGCTCACGCTCGGAACGCGCCACCGGGCCGTCGGCGGGCATGCCTGCGGGGAAGACGATGTGGTCCTGGCCCATGACTTCCGCGTCCAGCCGGGCGATGGCGGCGCCGAGGACCTCGGCCTGGTTGGCCGCTTCCTGCCAGGAGGTCTCGAAGTGCGTGCGGTCCAGTCGCACCAGCGGCTGACCGACCTGCACCAGCTCGCCCTCCTGCACCAGCAGACGGTCGAGGATGCCCCCCTCCAGGCTCTGGATCTTCTGCATGCGGCTAAAGGGCACCACGCGGCCATCGCCTCGCGTCACCTCATCCAGCTCGGCCCAGGCTGCCCAGGCGACAGCGGCGAACAGGCTCAGCAGCAGTGCCCAGAGCAGCGGCCGCGACACCGGGTGACTGGAAGCCAGCAGCGGGTCCTGCAGCTCGCGGCGCAGGCGTTCGGCAGCGCGGGTTTCACTGGCCATGGACGGCTCCTTCCTGTCCGGGAATCTGTACGGTGCGGTCCTTGACGATCTGATCCAGGGCGCCGTCCATCACCACCCGGCCCTGGCTGAGCACCACGGCGCGGGTAGCCACGGCGAGCATGGTCTTCTTGTGCGTGGTCATCACCAGGGTGCGACCTTCCAGCCAGCGTTGCAGGTAACCGATGACGTGCAGTTCGGTGCTCTGGTCGAAGGTAGCGGTCGGCTCGTCGAGCAGCACCACGGGCGGGTCCTGCAGCAGCACACGGGCCAGCCCCACGGCCTGACGCTGACCACCGGAAAGGCTGCCGTTGCCCAGCAGCGGCAGGTCCAGCCCCAGCGGATGCGAGCGGACGAAATCGCCCAGGCCGACGCCATCCAGTGCCTCGAACATCTCGTCATCGCTGATCGCCGCGCCTTCCAGATTGAGGTTGTCGCGCAGGGTGCCGTAGAACAGCGCGACATCCTGGGGCAGGTAGCCGATGTGGCGGCGCCGGTCGGAAGGGTCGATCTGCGCGATGGCCACGTCGTCCAGCAGCAGGCGCCCGGATTGCGCGTCGTACAACCCAGCCAGCAGGCGCAGCAGGGTCGACTTGCCGGCGCCGTTGCCGCCCAGCAGCGCGATGCGCTCGCCGGGGCGGATCTCCAGCGCGGCGATGTCCACCGCCGGCGGGTTCTCGCCGTGGGCCAGCTTCAGCGCCTCCAGGCGATAGTGTCCGGCGAGACGCTCCTTGCGCACGAAGCGCTTGTCCTGCGGGCGCTCCATGGGCGCTTTCATCAACTGGTCGAGCCCTTCCATGGCGACCCTGGTGTGCTGCCAGCGACCGAGGATGCCGGCGGCCTGGGACAGCGGCGCCACCGCGCGAGCGGCGAGGATCGAGCAGGCCACCAGCGCGCCAACGCTCAGTTCGCCGGCGCTGATGCGGTACACGCCGAACACCACCACGCCGACGTAACACAGCTGCTGCACGATGCTCGCGCCATAGGACAGCGCCGTGGTCAGCGTATGCGTGCGCATGGCATTGCCGGCCAGTTGCGCGGTCAGGTTTTCCCAGAGGTGCAGGCAGCGACCCTCGGCGCGGGTGGCCTTGACCGATTCGAGGTTCTCGATGGATTCGAGCAGGATGCCGTTCTTCACCGCGCCCTCTCGCAGGTTCTCCCGCGACAGTCGCGCCAGCACGCCCTGGCAGAACAGTCCGGGAATCAACATCAGCAATGCCGCCACCGCCGGCACCCAGACCAGGTGGCCGCCGATCAGCGCAATGATCAACAGGAACAGCAGCACGAACGGCAGGTCGCTGATCATCGCCGCACTGGAGGCGGTGAAGAATTCACGCACGCCTTCGAACTCGCGCACCTGCGTGCTGAAAGCGCCCACCGAGCCTGGCTTGGCCGCCAGCCGGGTGTTCAGCACGCGCTCGAACAGGAGCGTGGAAAGCTGCAGGTCGATACGCTTGCCCATGGTGGTCAGCAGGTGCCCGCGCAACCCGCGGATGACGCCTTCCAGCACGATGGCCAGGCCCACGCCGGTGGCGAGGATCCACAAGGTATCCATGGCCGCGTTGGGCACCACTCGGTCGTATACCTGCATGGCGAAGAGCGCCGAAGCAATCGCCAGCAGGTTCGCCATCATCGCCGCCATGGCGACTTCGAAATAGGAACGCCAGAGCCGCTTCAGCGGGCCGAAGAACCAGTGGTCCGGCTCACGCCTGGCGAAGTCGCCGACGCGCCCGTCCGCCCGGTAACGGCACTTGGCGAAGATCGCTACGCCGCTGTAGCGATGCTCCAGTTCGGCCAGCGCAATCCGCTCGACGCCGCCATCGCTGTGCGGCACCAGCACGCTGGCGGTCTGCTCATCCTGCTCGCAGAGCACCAGGGTGCAGCCGTCTTCGAGCAGCAGCAGCGCCGGCAGCAGGTAGTTATCCATCTTCGCCAGGGCCAGGCGTTCGACCCGCGCAACTATGTCCGCGCGACGCAGGGCTCGGGGCACGAAGCGCAGCGGCAGGCGGCCCAGGTGCAGTGGCATGCCCTCCCCCAGCTCGGCGACGCCCAGCGGCCGGCCCAGCTGGCGGCAGAGCAGCGAAAGCCCCTGGCGCAGCGGATCGGCCTCGGCCTCATGGTCCGACAGCAGTGCCACATTCTCGGCGTTCATCAGGAGGCTCCCGGGGCCAGGTGGTTTTCCAGCAGTGGCCCGAGCAGGCCGATCTGCGCGGCGGCACGGTACTCCACGCGCTTGCGCTCGAAGCGCAGGTTGGCCAGTTGGCGCTCGGCCTCGAAGCGCTCGCGCTGCACATTGAGCAGGTCGATCACGTCGCGCCGGCCGACCTCGAACTGGTCCCGGTAGACGCCACTGACCTGCTCCGATTCGCGCACCTGCTGGACCAGCGAATCCTGCCGCCAGCGCAGGGTGTCGTCGGTGTCGAAGAGGGTCTGCAGTTTGCGCTTGATATCGCGCTGCATGGCGTCGCGGGTCCAGCGGGTGGATTCCAGGTGCTGCTGGGCGGCGGTGGGCCGGCGGAAGTTGGACAGGCCTTCGAAGGTGTCCATGCGCAGGCGCAGCGACACCACCGAGTCGTTCTCCAGGTGCCCGCCGATCTCCCGGCGCAGCGACGAGGCCTCCAGGTTCACCTGCGGCAGCAGCGAGGCCTTGCTCTCGCGCAGCTTGGCCTCGGCCACTTCGGCGTCCTCGGCGGCCTTGCGGTAGAGCGGGCTGTCGACGATCAGGCGGTTCACGTCGGTACCGACCAGGTAGCGTTGCATGGACAGGGGCTCCGGTTCGGCGAGGTCGGCCGGCGGTTTGCCGACCAGCACCTCGTACTGGTTGCGGGCGTCCTGCAGGGCGCCCTTCTCCAGCGCCAACTGCTCCTGGGCGCGGGACAGTTCGAGGTTGGCGCGGTCCAGTTCGCTGCGGTCGGAATAGCCGTCGCCGCCACGCGCCTGGGTCATCTCGCGGATGTCGCCCAGGCGCTGGATATGCTCGCGTACCGTCTCGATCCGCGCCTGGGCGGCGAGCACGTCGAGGTAGGTCTCGGTGATGTCCAGCGCCGCATCCTCGCGGCTCACCAGCGCGGTTTCATCCAGCTGGCGGTGAGTGGCCCTGGCGCTGTCCACCTTGCTCTTCATCCTGCCCCAGTCGTAGAGCATCTGGGACGCGGTGAGGTCGTAGACCACCTCGCCGAAGTCGAACTCGTTGGGCCCGCCGGACATGCTCACCTGCGGGTAGTAACCGCCCTTGCTGATCTCCACGTCGGTCTTGCCGCGCTCCGCTTCCGCCACCGCGGCGCGCACTTCGGGATGGATGGCGAGGCCGGCGCGCACGGCCTCCTCCAGTGTCTGCCCATGGCCTGCCACGCTCACCAGCAGCAGGCCGTACAACCAGGCGTTGCGTTGCGTCATGCAGTCTTTCCTTCTTCAGGACACGACGACGTGGACGGTGTTCTCCTCCACCAGCAGCGTGGTGTTGCCGAATGAATAGACGTCGTAGCTGACGCCGCTGTGGACCTGGTTGGCCCCGGTATCCACCGCACCCCTCACGGTCAGGGTGTCGTTGGTGTCGCCGGTGATCTGCAGGACATTGTTGGCGTCGGTCACCGCATCGACCTGCGCCGCGGTGAGGGTCAGGCTGCTGGGCGCGGCGTCGCCCTTGCCCAGGCTGATCCGCTCGATGTTGGTCAGGGTCCCGGTGAACAGCGAGCCGTAGGTGAGGTTGATGCCGCTGTCGAGGATCACCGTGTCGAAGCCGGCGCCGCCGTCGACGCTCTTGAAGGTGGTCGACTGCAACTGGATGGTGTCGTTGCCATCGCCCGCCTGCACGATGTCGCCCGTGCCGATATGGAGGAACAGGTCCGCTCCTGCGTTACCGTAGAAGTGCTCGGTGCCGCTGGTGCCCATCAGTACGTCCGCGCCGGCGGTACCGGTGACGCTGATCTCGCCCAGCGCCAGGCTCAGACCGGAGCCGGTCAGGGAAATGCCGTAGGTCGCGCTGGCGTGGCCGGCGGCGTCATAGGCGATCAGGTTGATGCTCAGCTGGCTGCCCAGGTTGAGCAGCTGGGTGACGGACAGGCCGAGTTGCGCCAGCAGGTCCGGCGCCAGCAGGTTGATGGTGAAATGGCCGGTGCTGTCGACGATGGGGTGCAGCGCGACGTTCAGCAGCGGCGTGATGACCTCCACGCCCAGGCTGCCGCCGGCGATGGCCGTGCCGCTGAGGCCCAGCACCGGCGGCAGCAGCCCGACGGCGAGGCCGAGGTTGCCGATGGTGACGGTGTTCTGGGTCAGCACGTTCTCCAGGTTGATGCCCACCAGGTTGCCGACGTTGCCCGCCGCATCACGGGCGCCGACGGTGACATTGGCGTCCAGCAGCTGGTCCCAGCTCATGGCGGTGGCCAGGCCGCTCAGCAGGTCCAGCGAAGCGAGCCCGGCGTTGCTTGCCGAGACTTCCGTATGCGACACCAGCCCGAGCAGCTTGGCATCCACCAGCAGGGTGCTGCTGGGCTCGGCGCCGATGGTCAGCAGGTTGCCCACCAGTGACAGCACCGGGTTGGCCGGCGCGATGGTGTCGAGGGTGAAGTTCGCCGGGGTCGCTGTCAGCCCGCCGTTGACGTCGGCAGTGACGGTCGCCGCGCCCTGCGGGATCGCCGCCACGCCGGCCGCCGGGAGCATGCTCACCAGCACAACGCCAGCGGTGATTTCCGCCGCCGTGAGCACATGGGCCTGGCTGAAGGTATAGCCGCCGGGGCCGTTGTAGCGCAGGGTCAGGGTCTGCCCGGCGCGGGCGCCGGCCGTCAGGCCCACGCGCACCTGGATACCGTCGGCCAGCTCGGCCTTGTTGATGTAACCGTCGGCGGCTTCGGCGATGGTCAGTACCGGTCGCGTGAGGTCTGGCGCCTGCACCTGGATGGTGGCTCCGGCATTGCCGGCAGCATCCACCGCGTTGACCGTCAGCAATTGCCCCGCCGTCAGCGCCGGGCTGAGGTTGACGGTGAAGTTGCCGCTGCCGTTGGCCTGCACCGTAATCGGGTTGGCCGCATCGCCATTGATGACCACCTTCACCGTACTGTTGGCCTCGGCGATGCCGGTGAGCACCGTGCCATTGGCGGAAACGCTCAGGCCGCTGGGTGCGACCGGCGCCACGCTATCGACGCCAATGGTGGTCGCCACGCTGGTGTTGCCGGCGGCGTCCTTCGCCGTGACGCTGACCTGGGTGTTGTTCGCCAGCGGGCTGCCGGGGGTGAAGCTCCAGTTGCCGGTGGCATCGGCGGCGACCTGGGCGATGACAGCGCCGCCGACCTTGAGAATCACCGTCGAACCGATCTCCGCCGTGCCACTGAGTACCGTGCCATTGCTCGGCGCGACGACCGGCGCGGTCGGCGCCACGGCGTCCACCGTGACGTTGGCGGCGACGCTGGTGTTGCCCACGGCATCCTTGGCTACCACGCTGACCTGCACACCGTTGGCCAGCGCCACGCCGGGGGCGAAACTCCACTGGCCCTGGGCATTGGCGGTGACCTGACCGATGACGTTGCCGCCCACGCTGAGTACCACCGTGGAACCGGCCTCGGCAGTACCGGCCAGCAGCGCGCCGTTGCTCGGATTGACCACCGGCAGCGCGGGTGGCAGCGCATCCACCGTGGTGGTGGCGGCAATCAGGCTGACGTTGCCGGCGGCGTCCTTGGCCACCGCGCTGACTACCACGCCATTGCCCACCGGGGTGGTCGGGTTGAAGGTCCAGATACCACTGGCATTGGCCGTCACCTGACCGAGCAGAGCGCCATTGGCGCCGCTGATGATCACCGTCGAATTGGCTTCGGCGGTGCCGGTGAAAGTGACGCCGTTGCTGGCGGCGATGGTCGGCGTATTGGGTGCGACACTATCCACGGTAACGCTCGCCGCGACGCTGGTATTGCCCGTCGCATCCCTGGCCACCACGCTGACCTGCACGCCGTTGGCCAGGGGCACACCGGGGCTATAGGTCCAGTGCCCGGTGCCATCGGCAACGACCTGGGCGATGGGCGCGCCAGCCACGCTGAGCACCACCGTGGCGCCCGCTTCCGCCGTGCCGGCGAGCACACTGCCATTGCTCGGCGAGACCACCGGCACGTTCGGCGCCACCGCATCGACCACCACGGTGGCGACGCCGCTGAGGTTGTTGCTGGCATCGCGGGCCACTGCGTTGATCACAGTACCGTCGACCAGCGGCGTGCCGGGGGTGAAGCTCCAGTTGCCGTTGACATCGGCGTTGACCTGGCCGATGGGCAGGCCGCCGGTGGTGGTCAGGATGATCGTCGCGTTGGCTTCGGCGGTGCCGCTGATGAGCGTGCCGTTGCTCGGTGTGATCACCGGGATCGCCGGCAGGCTGGCGTCGATCACGATGCCTGCCGCCAGGCCTTCGTTGCCCGCCGCATCGCGGGCGCTGGCGGAAACCTCCAGGCCATTGGCCAGGGGCGTGTCCGGGACGTACTGCCAGTTGCCGTTGACGTCGGCCCTAACCTCGGCCAGCAGATTCCCCGCGCCATCACGCAGGATCACCGTGGCGTTGGCCTCGGCGGTGCCCGCCAGTACCGCGCCGTCGCTGGGCACCAGCACCGGCGGCAGCGGCGCGATGGCATCGATGGTGACGCTGACGCTCGCGCTCAGGTTGCCCGTGACATCCACCGTCACGGCGTCCACGACCGTACCGTTGGCCAGCGCCGAGGGCACCGGGAACGACCAGGTGCCATCGCCCTGCACCGCCACCCGCGCCAGCTCCACGCCATCCACGCTGAGCACCACGGTGACGCCCAGTTCGGCAGTGCCGCTGAGCAGCGTGCCGTTGCTGGGGTCGATCACCGGCGGCTCGGGCGCCTGGCTGTCGACCACCGTGGAAGCGGACCCGCTGGTGTTGCCGGCAGCGTCCTGGGCCACGGCGGTGACTGTGGTGCCGTTGGCCAGCGCCGGGCTGGGAGTGAATGCCCAGTCGCCGCTGCCGTTGGCCTGGGTGGTGCCGATGAGGTTGCCGTTGCCGTCGGTGAGGACAACGGTGGCATTGGCCTCGGCGGTACCGGCCAGTTCGGTGCCATTGCTGGGTTCGATGGTCGGCGGCGTCGGTGCGACGTTGTCGACCGTGGTGCTGACCGAGCCGCTGGTGTTGCCCACGGCATCGCGGGTGGCCGCCTGGATCACCACGCCATTGCCCAGCGGCGTGGCCGGGTCGAAGGACCAGTTGCCGGCGCCGTCGGCGACGACGGTGCCGATGGAATTGCCGCCGCCATCGGTGAGCACCACGGTGACGCCGGCCGTGGCGGTGCCGGTGATGTGCACGCCATTGCTCGGGTCGATGGTCGGTACGGCCGGCGCTACGGCGTCCACCGTGGTGCTGGCGGAGCCGCTGGTGTTGCCGGCGGCGTCCCGCGCCACGACGTTGACCACGGTGCCATCGGGCAGCGCGACGCCGGGCGCGAAGGACCACTCCCCGGAGCCATTGGCCGTCACCTGGGCGATGGGGTTGCCGTTGCCATCGGTGAGGATGACCGTGGCGTCTGCCTCGGCAGTGCCCGTGAGCAGCGCGCCGTTGCTGGCATCGATGGTTGGGGTGGGCGGCGCCAGGTTGTCCACCGTGGTGCTGGCCGCGACGCTGGTGTTGCCGGTGGCATCCCTGGCCACGGCATTGACCACAGTGCCATCGGCCAGCGCTGTGCCAGGGGTGAAGGTCCAGTTGCCGCTGCCATTGGCGGTGGTCTGGCCGATCACGTTGCCGTTGCCGTCGGTGAGCAGCACGGTGGCGTTGTTCTCGGCGGTGCCATGCAGTTCGGTGCCGCTGCTCGCCGCGATGGTCGGCGCGACGGGTGCAACCGAGTCCACCGTGGTGCTGACACTGTTGCTGGTGTTGCCGGCGGCGTCCTTGGCCTGGGCATTGACCACGGTGCCGTTGGCCAGCGCCGGGCTGACCGCGAGGCTCCAGGCACCATTGGCGTCGGCGCGCACCTGGCCGATGGCGTTGCCGCCGCCGTCGGTGAGTAGCACCAGCGCATTGGCTTCGGCGGTGCCGGTGAGCAGCGTGCCGTTGCTGAGATTGATGGTCGGGTCGGCGGGCGCGGTGGTGTCCACCGTGGTGCTGACCGAGGAACTCTGGTTGCCGGCCGCATCCACCGATACGGCGTTGACCGTGGTGCCGTTGGGCAGAGCCGGCGATGGCGTGTAGGTCCACTTGCCGTTGCCATCGACGCCGACCTGGGCAATCGGATTGCCGTTGCCATCGGTGAGCACGATGCTCGCCCCGGCCTCGCCGGTGCCGCTGAGCACATTACCGTTGCTGGGCAGAATGGTCGGCGTGGTCGGCGCGGTGGTGTCGACCACCGTGTTGACCACGCTACTGGTGTTGCCGGCGGCATCCTGGGCCACGGCATTCACCGTGGTGCCACCCACCAGCGGCGGGTTGGGGGTGAAACTCCACTGCCCGGTGGTGGCATCGGCGACGACCTGGCCGAGGGGACTGCCGTTGCCGTCGGTGAGAAACACCGTGGCGCCCTGCTCGGCGCTGCCGGTCACCACGTTGCCGTTACTGGCGTTGATGGTCGGGGCGATGGGTGCCACCGCATCCACCGTGGTGCTGGCGGGCGTACTGACGTTGCCGGCGGCATCCTGCGCGACGACATTGACCACCGTGCCGTTGGCCAGCGGCGCAACGGGGGAGAAGCTCCAGTGCCCGGTGCCATCGGCGGTAGTCTGCCCCACAGGGTTGCCGTTGCCATCGGCGAGGATCACCGTGCTGCCGGCCTCGGCGGTGCCGCTGAACTCGGTGCCGTTGCTCGGGACAATGGTCGGCGTATCGGGCGCCAGGGCATCGATGGTGATGGCACTGACGCCACTGGTGCGGCCCTCGACCACGGCCACGGCCACCACTTCGGTGCCATTGGCCAGGGGCAAGCCGGGTTCATAGCTCCATTGGCCGCTGATGGGGTCCGCAGTGACGCGGGTGATCTCGTTGCCGTTGCCATCGCTCAGCACGACCTCCGCGCCGGGCACGGCGGTGCCGGAGATCACACTGCCGTTGCTGGCATTGATGATCGGCGCGTCAGGCAGGGTGTTGTCGACCACCACGCTCTGCAACGGTCCCTGGTTACCCGCAGCGTCACGTGCTACGGCGTTTACCGTGGTGCCGTCGGGCAACGGGCTGGCCGGCGTGAGGCTCCAGTGGCCGTTGGCGTCGGCGATGGCCGTTCCCAGCGGGTTGCCGCTGCCGTCGCTGAGCAGCACGGTGCTGCCGGCCTCTGCGGTCCCCGACAGCAAGGCGCCGTTGGTGGCGTTGATGACGGGCTGCCCCGGCGGCACCGCGTCGATGGTGACTGCGGTCGGCTGGCTGATGTTGCCCGCCGCATCACGCGCGGCGACCTGCAGAACATCCCCGTCGCCGACGGCGCTCGTCGGAGTGATGCTCCACTGCCCCGTCACCGGGTCAGCGGTCGCGCTGCCCAGTTCGACACCGCCACGGCTGATGGTCACGGTACTGCCGGGCTCTGCGGTGCCCGTGAGCACACTGCCGTTGCTCGCCGCGACCACAGGCGCCGACGGCGGCGTGGCATCGATGATGATGCTCGCCACCGAGCTGGCGTTACCGGCGGCGTCCTGGGCGATCACGTCGATCTTCGTTCCGTCGGCCAGCGGCGGGTTCGGGGTGAAGGTCCAGTTGCCGTCCGGGTCCGTCGTGGCCTGGCCGATCAGTACGTTGTTGGCGTACACAAGGGTGATGGTGCTGGCGATCTCGGAGGTTCCGGTGATCAGCGTACCGTTGCTCGGGTCGATGCTCGGCGCCGGCGGTGCGGAAGCATCGACCACCACGCTGTCGCTGCCACTGGTGTTGCCGGCGGCGTCCTGGGCTACCGCGCTGACTGTCACGCCGTTACCCACCGGGGTGGTCGCGGTAAAGCTCCAGCGGCCTTCGGCATCCACCAGGGCGCGGCCGATCTCTCCATCCGGCCCGCTGAGGATGACCGTGCTGCCCGCCTCGGCGGTGCCGGTGAAGGTGCTGCCGTTGCTCGGGAGGATGTCCGGCGCGCCGGGGGCGAGGCCGTCCACGCTGCCGTTGACGATCGGCGTGGTGTTGCCGGCGGCATCGGTGCCCTGCACCGAGATGGCCGTACTATCGGCGATCGGGCTGCCGGGCGTGTAGCTCCAGCGCCCGTCCGGGCCGACCTGCACGCGGGCCGCTTCACTGCCGGCGACGCTGACGATGACCGTACTGCCGATCTCGCCGGTGCCACTCAGTGCCAGGCCATTGCTCGGGTCGAGTGTTGGAGTGCTGGGGGCGCTGGAATCCACCGTCACCTGCACCGGGCCGCTCTCGTTACCGGCTGCGTCGCGGGCGACGATGGTCACCACGGTGCCGTCGGCCAGGGGCTGGTCCGGGGTGAAGGTCCAGTTGCCACCCGCGCCCACCGTGACCTGCCCCAGCGCATTGCCGGCGCCATCGGTGAACACCAGGGTGCTGCCCTCTTCTCCCGTACCGCTTAGCACGGTGCCGTTGCTCGGCCCGGCGGCAGGATTCGTCGGTGCGCTGGTGTCGATGGTCACCGTGGTGCCATTGCTTGCATTGCCGGCCGCGTCGGTAGCGACCACGGTCACGCTGCTGCCATCGGGCAGCGGCGACGCCGGGGTGATGCTCCAGTTGCCCTGGCCGTCGGCGGTGGTCTGCCCCACCGGATTGTTGTTGCCATCGGTCACCGTGACGGTGCTGCCCGGCTCGGCAGTACCGCTGACCTGCGTACCGTTGCCGGGGTTTACCAGCGGGTCGGCCGGCGGCGTGCTGTCGACGGTCACCGTGGTGGTTTCGCTGCGGTTACCGGAGGAGTCCACGGCGACGACGCTCAGGGTCGCGCCGTCGGGCAGCGGCGAGGCCGGGGTGTAGCTCCAGGTGCCGCCGGGGCCGACCGGCACCTCAGCAATGACTTGGCCGTTGGCGGAGATCACCACCACCTGCGCGTTGGGTTCGGCGGTGCCGCTCAGTTCGGCGCCGGTGCTGGGGGTGACCACCGGCGCAGCCGGCGGCTGTGCATCCACGGTCACGCCCACGGTGCCGCTTTCGTTGCCCGCCGCGTCGCGGGCCATCACCGTCACCTGGGTACCGTTGGGCAGCGCCGGCTGTGGAGCGAAGCTCCAGACACCGCCGCCATCGGCGATGGCCTCACCGATGACGTTGCCGCCGGCGTCGCGAATGATCACCGTGGCGTTCGCCTCGGCAGTGCCGGTGAATAGCTGGCCATTGCTCGGATCGACCGCTGGACTTGGCGGCGCCACGGAATCCACCGTGGTGTTCGCCGGCTGGCTGACATTGCCGGCCGCGTCGCTCGCCGTGACGTTGACCAGCGTACCGTCGGGCAAGGCCGTACCGGGTGTGAAGGTCCACTGGCCGTTGCCGTCTGCCGTGACCACAGCGATGGGGTTGCCGCTGCCGTCGGTGAGCGTGACCGTGGAGCCCGGCTCCGCCGTGCCCGTCAGGGTTGCGCCCGTACTGCCGTTGATGGTGGGCGCGACCGGCGCCACGGAGTCCACCGTGCCGACGATGGGCACGCTTTCATGGCCGCTGACCGGGTCGACAGCGACCACCTGGTAATCGGAGCCGTTGGCCAGCGGCGAAGCCGGCGTGACGCTCCAGTTGCCGTCGCCATCGGCGGTGGTGCGGCCGATCTCGTTGCCGTTGGCATCACGCACTATCACCTGCTGGCCGGCCTCGGCGGTGCCGCTGATGACACTGCCGTTGCTCGCATCCGGTGTCGGCGGCGTGGTCAGGTTGCTGTCCACCGTCGTGGTGGTTTCCGCACCGACATTACCCGCCGCATCGCGCACCGCCAGGCGCAGCACGAAGCCTGTGGGCAATGCCTGGCTGAAGCGGAACAGCCAGAAGCCATTGAGGCCCACCGCCGCCTCCCCCAGGGGCTGGCCGGAGGCATCCATGATCACCACGGTGCTGCCCGGCTCGGCGGTCCCGCTGATCTGCGTGCCGTTGCTCGGCCCGGCCGAGGGCGCAGTGGGCGGCAGGTTGTCGACGGTGATCTGACCGACCTGGCTGACGTTGCCCGCCGCATCCGTCGCGGTGGCGCGCACCTGGGTACCGTTGCCCAGGGGCGTGCCCGGCGTGAAGGACCAGTCCCCGGTGATCGGGTCGGCCACCACCTGGGCGATGGGGTTGCCGTTGCCATCGGTCAGCGTCACCGTACTGCCCGGCTCGGCCAAGCCATGCAGCACGTCGCCGTTGCTCGCGTCGATCTGCGGGGCATCGGGCGCCTGGCGGTCCACGGTCACAGGCGTCGGCTGACCGACGTTACCGGCAGCGTCGCGGGCAACCACGGAAACCTGCGTGCCGCTGGGCAAGGCCGACGGCGGCGTGAAGCTCCACTGTCCGGTGCTGGCGTCGGCCGTGACCTGGCCGATGGGATTGCCATTGGCATCGAGGATGATCACGGTGGCGCCTTGCTCGGCGCTGCCACTGAAGCTCAGACCATTGCTGGCGTTGACCTGCGGCGGTGGCGGCGCGACGGCGTCCACCACGACGCTGGTGGGCGGGCTGGGGTTACCGGCGGCATCGATGGCCCGGACCACCACCACCGCTCCGTCGGGCAGCGAGGCTCCGGGAGTGAAGGACCATGCGCCGC
This sequence comes from Pseudomonas sp. PDM17, assembly GCF_014851985.1. NCBI lineage: Bacteria > Pseudomonadati > Pseudomonadota > Gammaproteobacteria > Pseudomonadales > Pseudomonadaceae > Pseudomonas > Pseudomonas sp. PDM17. The sequence continues at coordinate 467,424 of NZ_JACVAT010000002.1, read as the reverse complement.
TTATACCGTCGGCGCGCACCTGGCCGATGGGGTTGCCCTGGTTGTCGACGAGGGTCACCAGGCTACCGGGCTCGGCGATACCACTGAGAACGGTGCCGTTGCTGACGTCCACCTGGGGCGCATCGGGAGCCACTCCATCGACGACCAGGTTGACCACCTGGCTCTGCTGACCGCTCTGCGGATCCACCGCGACAACCTGCAACTGGGTGCCATCGGGGAACTGCACGCCGGGGATGTAGCTCCAGTGGCCGTCGCCATCGGCAGTCACGGTCGCGATCGGGTTGCCGTTGGCGTCGCGAATCTCCACGCGATCACCGACATCCGCCAGGCCGCTGATGTTCGAACCGTTGCTCGGGTCGACCGTGGGCGTCGAGGGAATGCTGGAATCCACCGTGACGCTGGCCGCCGCTCCGGTGTTGCCGGCAGCGTCCGCAGCCGTCACCGATAGCACCGCGCCATTGGCCAGCGGCGGGTTGAAGATGAACTGCCAGTGGCCGCTGCCGTCGGCCTGGACCTGGCCGATCACCTGGCCGTCGGCATCGCTCAGCAGCACCGTGCTGTTGGCTTCCGCGATACCGCTGAACAGCCCGCCATTGCTCGGGTTGACCGTGGGCGCCGCTGGCGGCTGGGTATCCAGGGTGGTCTGCGCCGGGCCGCTGAGGTTGCCGGCGGCGTCCTTGGCGACGACGGTGACCTGGGTGCCGTTGGGCAGGGGCGAACCGGGATGGTAGCTCCAGTGCCCGGTCTCATCGGCAACGACGGTCGCCAGCGGGGTTCCGTTACCGGTGGTGAGCACGACCGTTGCACCGGCCTCCGCCGTTCCCTCCAGTCCTCCGGCATTGCCCGAGGTGATGACGGGCGTGCCGGGCGCGATGCCGTCCACCGTGATGCTGGTGGAACCGCTCTCCCCCTGCGGCCCGCGTGCCACGGCATTGACCACGGCGCCGTCGGCCAGCGGAGTGATGGGGGTGAAGCTCCAGTGGCCATCGCCACCGACCAGCGCCACGCCGATCAGGGTGCCCTGGGCGTTGGTCAGGTAGACCTGGGTGCCGACCGTCGCGGTGCCCTGGATGAGGTGGCCGTTGCTCGGGTCGATCACCGGTGCGGGCACGCTCCCGCCCGGCGCGTGGATGGTGGCAATCGGGCTGGCGTTGCCGGCTGCGTCGCGGACGATGATCGAAACGATCTGCCCGGCTGGCAGCGGCGAATCGAGGTTGAGACTGAAGCGGCCGTCGGGCCCGACCTGCACGGTCAGGTCAGGGGTGCCGTCATTGTTCAGGTCGATGGACAGCGAGCTGCCTGGCTCGGCGATCCCGGCAAGGCCCCTGCCGTCGGCGCTGATCGTCAGGTCATGGGCCGGTTCCGGCGGCGTCGTGTCGGGCCCGTTCACCACGGTCGACGGGCTGGTATTCCCGGCCGGGTCGGTCACCGTCACCGATACACCCTGGCCGTTGGTCACCGGAGTCGGGAGGGTGATCTCGAAATGCCCGTCGGAGCCGGCAACCCCGGTGGCGTCGGGGACACCGTCGCCGTTGGTGTCAACCTTCACGGTAGAGCCAGGCTCGGCGCTGCCGCTGACCTTGCTGCCATCCTCGGACACCGCCACGCCCGTCGCGGCCTCCGGCGCCGTGGTATCCGGCGCCGTGACGATTGTGCCGGAACTGGCGCCGCCACCATTGGGCCCGCGCACCACCACTGTGACATTCTCACCGTTGCTCAGCGGCGGACTGACGGGCACCTGGAAGTTGCCGTTGCCATCCACTGGCGCGGTGTAGTCGGGTTGGCCATCGCCGTTGACGTCCACCTCGACGGTCGTACCCGGCGTGGCACGGCCGGTGATCACAGCACCGTCAGGGCTGACCGTGACATCGGTGGCCGGCGCGGGAGGCGCTGGTGGGTTGCTGCCTCCACCACCGCCACCGCCACCGCCACCGCCGCTGCTGGCGATGGCGGCGCCGCCGGCAATCACCGCGGCGCCGGCGAGGATGGTCCCGGCGGTCCCCAAACCGGCGATACCACCGGCGGCACCCGCACTGCCCGCAGCGGCGCCGGCCTCGGTGAGTGACTCGAATCCGGCATCGATGGGCTCGGCGGCGTAGGTAGGCATCAGCGTGCCGTCAGCGGCGACCTGATCCAGCTCGGTCACCACCAGGTCGCCCTTCTCGTCCACCAGGTACAGCTGGCTGGGCGGCTGGCCTTCGGCAAAGAAGTTGGCGATGCGGAGGGTCTCGCCATCCTTGAGCTGCACCACGAGGTCGGCGCCGACCTGCTGGTAACTGGCGACCGCGTCGGCAGTGACGTCCAGGGCCACGTTGCTGGCCTGCTGAAGAACGATGCTCCCTTCGACCGTCTGCTGCGTGGCGGTGGCCACCTGCACCTGAGACGCCACGACCTTCGCCTGGATCGCCATGCTGACTTCCTCTGCCCGGAATAATGTTTTTGTTTATGGCCAGAAAGAGATAGCAGCTTCTGTGCAGCGCGCCGGAAGCGCTCCGAAAGGCTCTTGGACGAAGGGTTTAATTGAAAGGTAGTAACCTATGCACCGGGCAGTAAGTTCAGTTTTTATTGACCAATGGAAGATAGGATCGCCATCAACTACCGCTGCGCTTTTTGACAATTATTTGACATTTGCCGCAGGCGCCGTGCGCTCTGCTCTTTCGCACGAACCGGGCGAATCGATAACTTGAACCGCATGTCGCAACAGGCATCCGACAATATTCAGTCGCTTGTTCGAGTATCGCCAATGGCTGACATCCTTGTAATCCCTGGATTACAGAAAAGCCGTTCGTCGGATTGCCTGATCCGACTCGATCCTGTCCGCCCGGACAGGCCACAACCGGAACACAAAGACGCCCGGAGCCCCGAAACAGAGCGAAGCGGCAGAAGAGACCCGCTGACATGCAAAAATGAATGTAAAAGGTCTATCCCCAGCGGGAAACGACAGCCAGTTCCACCTGTTGAATAGCGCTGGATCAACTTCAGGCGAGACCTGTAGAACCGCGCTTAATTGAAGGCTCGGATAGACCCTGATATTCCAGAGTTGGAATCAGCGTCCGCAATAGAAGCGGTCAACGGCGGAATAACGAATGGCATCCGCCAGGAGATATCGCGCGACGGCCACCCAACTAAAGCCGGGGCAGTTAGACCGCCGGGGATATATAACAGAGTGTCCGAAGACCGAACGGGAAGTCCGGGCTTCGGAACTCACTTACTCAGCGCGCCAACTTACAGCGCCATATCGCTGGAGGCCTTTTCCGGCGCCGGGGCGGCATCGGTCGGCTGGGTGGCCGGGGCCTGGTCGATGGCCGGCGGCGGGTCCAGTTGCAGGACCTTGGCGGTGTAGCTCCACTCCTCGAACGTCTTCTCCGGGCTGTCGTTGAGTCTGGTGCCGTAGCTCGGGACGATCTGGTGGACCTTGGCCTGCCATTCAGGGGTGGCGAGTTTGTCCTTGAACACCTTCTCCAGCACGCTGAGCATGATCGGCGCGGCGGTGGAAGCACCCGGCGATGCACCCAGCAGGCCGGCGATGCTGCCGTCGGCGGCAGAAACGATCTCGGTGCCGAGCTTCAGCACGCCGCCCTTGTCCGCATCACGCTTGATGATCTGCACGCGCTGGCCGGCCTGCCAGAGGCGCCAGTCCTCGGCCTTGGCTTCCGGGAAGTACTCGCGCAGCGCAGCGAGGCGGTCGTCGTCGGAAAGCATCAGCTGGCCGGCGAGGTATTCCACCAGCGGGTACTCGTCGATACCTACGCGGGTCATCGGCCAGACGTTGTGGACGTTGGTGCTGCCCAGCAGGTCGAGGTAGGAGCCTTCCTTGAGGAACTTGGTGGAGAAGGTGGCGAACGGCCCGAAGAGGATCACGCGCTTGCCGTCGAGCACGCGGGTGTCCAGGTGCGGCACCGACATCGGCGGTGCGCCGACCGACGCCTTGCCATAGGCCTTGGCCAGGTGCTGCTGGGCGATGGTCGGGTTCTCGGTGACCAGGAACGAGCCGCCCACCGGGAAGCCGGCGTAGTCCTTGGCTTCCTCGATGCCGGACTTCTGCAGCAGGCGCAGGGCGCCGCCGCCGGCACCGATGAAGACGAACTTCGCGTCGGTCTGGGTAACGCTGCCGTCCTTGAGGTTCTTGTAGCCGACGCGCCAGGTGCCGTCGTCGTTGCGCGTGATGTCCTCGACTTCGCTGGAGAGCTTCAGGCTGAAGTTCGGCCTGGTCTGCAGGTAGCCGGCGAACTGGCGGGTGATCTCGCCGAAGTTCACGTCGGTGCCGATCGGCGTCCAGGTGGCGGCGATCTTCTGCGACGGATCGCGGCCCTGCATCATCAGCGGCACCCACTTGGCGATCTGCGCCGGGTCCTCGGAGTACTGCATGCCGCGGAACAGCGGGCTGGCCTGCAGCGCCTCGTAGCGCTTCTTGAGGAAGGCGATGTTGTCGTCGCCCCAGACGAAGCTCATGTGCGGGGTGGTGTTGATGAACGAGCGAGGGTTCTTCAGCACACCGTTCTGTACCTGCCAGGCCCAGAACTGACGGGAGATCTGGAAGGATTCGTTGATCTCCACCGCCTTGGCGATGGTGACGTTGCCGTCCTTGTCCTCGGGGGTGTAGTTCAGCTCGGCCAGGGCGGAGTGGCCGGTGCCGGCGTTGTTCCAGCCGTTGGAGCTTTCCTGGGCGACGCCGTCCAGGCGCTCGACCATCTCCATGCTCCAGCCCGGTTCCAGCTCGTTGAGCCAGACGCCCAGGGTGGTGCTCATGATGCCGCCGCCGATCAGCAGCACATCGACTTTCTTGGTGTCCGCGAACGCGGGCGCGCAATTCACTGCCAGAGCGAGGCCCAGCAGCGCCCCGCTAACTTTCTTGATCATCGAAAGGTTTCTCGTCGTTAGGGCTTGGCCTTCCCCACCGGCGTCATACAGCGTGAAGGCCAGGCCCCGCGCACGGAGCGCAAACGATGGGCAAGGCGACAGATGACGAGGATGAGTCGGGACTCAGTTCCCTCCTCCGCCGGCTCTGGGGCCTGCTTGATGGAATGAGGGACGTCCTGCGCAGAGAGACACGCAAAGCCTTCGGCTTTGGCTTTTGTTGTGGGAGGGATGCATGGTCTGCTGAAACGTTTGCGCATTCTATAGAAAGCGAACTGCATCACCAACCGTTTCGCTCAACTATCCGTTGCACGGTGCTCCAGCCAGCTATCCCGCCCCGGTCGAAGATCCCGCACCGCGCTGGGCACCAGGCCCGTCCAGCGTTTGAATGAACGGCGGAAGTTGGTGGTGTCGGTGAAGCGCAGGTACTCGGCGACCTCCTCGTTGCTGTAGCCACGCGACCAGTACAGGTACAGCGCCACGTGCTTGCGCACCTCGTCGTGCACCGCCTGGAAGTGCGTCTGGTGTTTCTGCAGCTTGCGCTTGCAGGTGGCCGGGCTGATGCCCATGCGCTCGGCGAGCCGGTCGAGGCTCAGCGGGTCGCGGGCCTCGCGCTGCAACAGGCGGTAGACATGCTCCAGAACGCCCTCACCCAGGCCCAGTTGCTCCTGCTCGCGCCGCGCATCGCGCTGCGCCGCCTGGCCGGCGGTGAGCGAGGCGCGCGGCCAGGGCTTCACCAGGTAGTCGCGGGGAATCAGCATGGCATCGACATGGCAGTCGAACTGCAGGTTGAGCCCCAGGTGCGCCTGGTACTGCTCGATGTAGTCGGGCCGCGAATGGGCGAACAGGTACTTCCACGGCAGGCGCTCGTCGGACAACCAGCGGCACAGCGCAGTCACGGCGGTCATGCCACTCTCCACCAGGAAGCGACGGGCGCCGCCGACACCACAGGCGTCGACCCAGTACAGGCAGGCGAAGCGCTCCTCCACCAGCAGGCGCGGGGCGAGCAACGGGCTGAAGCGCGCGCGGTGGCGGATCAGCAGGTCCAGCGCTTCCTGCAGGTTGGCGGCGTGCATCAGCGCGCCACTGGCGGCGCCCTGGTGCCCCGGCAGCAGGCGCTGGCCGAAGAGAAAGCCCAGCTCCTCGCCGCCGCTGCCCTGGCGGCAATTGTCCACCAGCCGCAGGTACTGCTCGGCGCTGATCAGCCGCTGGCCGGCGATGATGTCTTCCTGGAACAGCCCGGTGCCACGCAGCAGGCGGTGACTGTCCAGTTCGCGGCTGAGCGCGAGGTCGAGCAGGCAGGCTGGCTGGTGTTGCGCCGGGATGAAGCGCAGGTCGCGCTCGTAGTAGTTCAACGGGGCCTCCATGCGACAGGCCTCAGGCGCTGCGGGCCAGGCGCGGCCGTGACTTGGCGCGCGCCATGGACAGGCTCAGCCGCTCCAGCAGGCTGTCCGACGATTCGTCGCGCGCCATGCAGGCCACCGCAGTGGCGCTGAGGACGAGGCTCTCGCCCTGGGGCACGCTCTTGTGCGAGTAGTAGCGCACGGCGTTCTCCAGCTCACCGGCGATGCGCCAGGCCTGGGCCTCGCCAGTGCCGGGCAGGAGGGCAACGAAACGATCGCCGGCCAGCCGGCACAACAGGTCGCAGTGGCGCAGGTTGAGCAACAGCAACTGACTCACCGCCTGCAGCACGCGGTCGCCCTCGGCGTGGCCATGGTTGCGGTTGAAGGGTGCGAAGTCGTCCAGGTCCACCAGCACCAGGGAGAACGCCTGCTGCTCCTCGCCGGAGCGACGCTGCTCCAGCTCGATCTGCCGGCGCAGGTAGGCGGCGCCGTTGAGCGGGGTCAGGCGGTCGTGGTGGAGGTGCTCGCGGAACAGCCGCTCGCGCTTGCTCAGTTGCTGGCCGAGGGCTTTCTGCTCCTTGCTCCAGTGGTACAGGCCGAGCGTGATCAGCAGCAGGCCGATGGGCATCGGCACCGATTCGAGCCAGTGGTCCCAGGAAATCTCCGCAGGCAGCTGGATGAATTCGTCGAGGGCATCCATCCACATGGAGAAGAACACCGCCCCCAGGCCCACCGCCAGCAACGTGGTGACCCGCCCGGCCGGCCGGTGCGCGAGCACCAGGCAGACCCAGCAGAAGGCCAGCAGCGCCGAACCGCCCTCGCCCACCACGTCGAGCCAGTCGATCCGGTCCCAGGTCTTGATTTGCCCGGCTGCGAGGTAGAGCACCAGGCCGATGTTGGCGAGCACGACCAGTGCGATCAGTTTCAGGCGGTGCAGCTTGAGCAGGTTGGACATGGGAGCGGTATCCGCAACGAGTGACGGACGCCAGCCAAACAGGTCCCCGTGATGCTTTGATGACAGCGCCGAGGGTGCAATCGGCTCACTCGAAACCGCCCCCATCCTGCGAAAAAGTCCTGTGCCGCCGCTCCCCGCACCAAGCCCTGCGCCCTGCCGCCGGGGCTGAGCCGAACGCACCGGGTCAATTGGGCTCAGAAACCTGCCCTGCAATGCTGAAACCCCTGTATTTCGCGGCCTGCAGCTGATCGCTGTCACGTAACCGTCATTCCCGCTGCCTAGCTTCCGCTCCCCAGTTGACCGGGCCGAATCGCCCCGGTCGGGGGAACAGGCACAAGGGGAAATGCCGTGATCGATCAGCAATTGCCGCGGACGCTGCGTCCGCTGTTCAAGGTCAGCGCCCTGGCGCTGGCGATTGCCGCCACGCCGTCAGGCTGGGCCGAGGAAACCACCGAGGCCGGCGAAAGCGTCACCGTGTACGGCCAGGCCGACAGCCTGGACAAGGCCCTGCGTCAGCAGCGCCGCTCCGACAGCGTGGAGAGCGTGGTGCATGCCGACAGCATCGGCCAGCTGCCCGACAGCAACGCCGCCGAAGCCCTGCAGCGCGTACCGGGGACGTCCGTCGAGCGCGACCAGGGCGAAGGCCGCTTCGTGCGGGTTCGCGGCCTGGGCCCCGACCTCAATGCCGTCACCATCAACGGCACCCTGGTGCCCTCGCCCGAGGCCGGTCGCCGCGCCGTGGCGCTGGACGTGCTGCCCAGCGAACTGATCCAGTCACTGTCGGTGGTCAAGACCCTGACCCCGGACATGGACGCCAACTCCCTGGGCGGCACCATCGAGGTGGAAAGCCTCTCCGCCTTCGACCATGACGGCCTGTTCTTCAGCGGCACCGCACAGACCAGCTACGACGAGAACACCAACCGCTTCAGCCCGAAATACTCCGGCGCCGCCAGCCAGCGCTTCAGCCTGGGCGACGGCACCGACAACTTCGGCGTGGCCGCCGCGCTCAGCTGGCAGAAGCGCAAGTTCGGTTCGGACAACGTCGAGACCGGCGGCGACTGGGACTTCGACGACGGCGCCCGGCTCAACAGCCTGGAGCAACGCGACTACGACATCCAGCGTGAACGCAGCGGCGGCGCGCTGAACTTCGACTACCGCCCGGACGACGACAGCAAGCTCTGGTTGCGCACGCTCTACAGCGAGTTCAAGGACGAGGAAACCCGGCAGTCCACCAAGATCGACTTCGAGGATGCCCTGGCCGAAGGCGAAAGCGGCGAAGCGGAAGTCGAGCGGCGCCTGAAGAGCCGCGAGGAGACCCAGACCATCCAGTCCTATGTCTTCGGCGGCGAACAGCGGCGCGGCGACTGGACCTTCAGCGGCCAGGTCGGCTGGAGCAAGTCCGACGAGGACAGTCCCGGCCACATCGACCCGGCCGTCTACAGCGGCGGCGACATGGACAGTGGCTGGTATGACAGCGAGAAGCCCCGCCTGAACATCGACTCGGCCTTCTACGACCCGACCCGGTTCAGCCTGGACAAGGTCGAGTGGGGCAAGTCCTACACCTCCGACCGCGAGAAGAACCTGCGCCTGGACCTGGCCCGCGACTACGACCTGGCCGGCAACGCGTCGACCTTCAAGTTCGGCGGCAAGCTCAGCCGACGCACCAAGGACAACGACGAGGACGTCTGGAAGTACGAAGACCTCGCCGACGCGGGCCTGAGCGATGACCAGCTGAACCTCTCCAATGCGCTGGACGGCACCGTTCACTATCGCCTGCAGAAGTTTGGCCAGGGCATCTCCGCCGACGCCATCAAGCACCTCATCGGCGGGCTGGACGCATCGCAGTACTACGACGAGGAAGCCTCCACCATCAATGACTTCCGCATGCACGAAGACATCGATGCCGGCTACTTCATGAATACCGTGGACGTCGGCGACTGGCGCTTCATCGCCGGCCTGCGCTACGAGGGCACGCACTTCGAGGCCAGCGGCACCGGCATCGACAACGGCGACTACCAGGCCATCGAGCGCAAGCGCGACTACCACCACTGGCTGCCGGGTCTGCACGCCCGCTACCAGCTGGACGACCAGACGCAGATCCGTGCGGCCTGGACCAACACCGTGGTGCGCCCGACCTTCGAGCAACTCGCGCCCGGCTATGCCATCGACGGCGACGAAGCCGAGTTCGGCAACCCCGACCTCGCCGCCCTGCGCTCGCACAACCTGGACCTGGCCATCGAGCGTTACCTGGGTCGCGCCAGCGTGGTTTCGGCGTCGCTGTTCTACAAGGACATCAAGAACTTCGTCTACAACACCGACCTCGCCGGCAGCGGCGCCTGGGCGGACTTCGACGAGGCGGCCACTTTCGCCAACGGCGACAAGGCCAAGGTCTACGGCCTGGAACTGGCCTGGTCGCAGAAAATGGTCATGCTCCCCGCGCCCTGGGACGGCCTGCTGCTGGGCGCCAACGCCACCTTCAGCCGCTCGCGGGCCGAGATCGCCGATGCCGACGGCAACAAGCGCAACATAGACCTGCCCAGCCAGTCCGACGTCACCGGCAATCTGCTCATCGGCTACGAGAAGGACCGCCTGAGCCTGCGCCTGACCGCCAACTACAAGTCCGATTACCTCTATGAGGTCGGCAACGTCAGCGACAAGCGCTACGACAGTCGTGTCGACGACCAGACGCAGATCGACTTCAGCGCGCGCTACTCGCTGACGGACAACCTGCAGGTGTTCTTCAACGCCGAAAACCTCGGCGACGAGCCCTACTACATCTACAGCGGCCACCGTCGCTACAACTACCAGTACGAAGAGTACGGCCCGACCTACACCGTCGGCCTGACCCTCACACACTTCTGAGGACCGCGCACGCCGGTCCGCCGGCGTCCGCGCAGCACCACAAGGACAGACGCCTTCCATGAAACGCCGCTACTCCCTGACTCCGCTACTCGCCAGCCTGCTGCTGGCCGGCTACGCCTGCGCCGAATCCGTCGCCCTGCAACCCTGGCCGACCCGTGCCAAGGCCCAGGCCATCGCCCTGCTGCCCGGCGCCGGCAGCGTCGTCGCCAGCAAGCGCGACGGTCTCCTGCTGCTGGACGAGGCAGGCAGCGAACGCGGTCGCCTCGCCGGCCGCTACGACTTCCTCGACCAGCGCCCCTGGGGCGACGGCAGCCTGCTCGCCACCTTCGACCGGGAACGCCAGCAGCCGCTGTTGCAGCCGTTGGCCGGCGACGGCCACTGGGGCGCTGCGCTGCGCCTGCCGAGCCCGGACTTCGCGGTCAACGGCCAGTGCCTCTACCGTGACGCCAGCGCCAACCTCTACCTGTTCCTGGTCGGCGAGAACGGCCAGGGCGAGCAATGGCTGGTCGGCCACGGCCAGAAGCTCGAGCGCGAGGCTCGCAAGGTGCGTCGCCTGGCCCTGCCGCCGAGCGCCGAGCTGTGCCGCGCCGACGACAGCGACGGCACCCTGTACGTCGACGAACCGGGCATCGGCCTCTGGGCCTATGGTGCCAACCCGGAGGCAGACGGCAGCCGCCTGCCGGTGGACCTGAGCGCGCCCTATGGCAGGCTCGCCGGATCGCTCAGCGGACTGGCGGTGGTGCCCGGCGGCGTACTCGCGCTGGACAAGGGCCCGGCCCTGCAGCGCTACGTGCGTCAGGGCGACGGTTGGGAGAACCTCGGCGCGATCGCACTGAACGGCCCGAAGAAAGCCGAACAACTTGCGGCCACCGAACAGGCCGGCACGCTGCGCATCGTCCTGCAGGACGATGCCAGCGGGCACTACTACCACGCCGAAGTCCCTGCCCTGCCCGCACGCGCCGAAGCGCCCCGCACGCTACCCGAGGTGATGCCGGCGGTGCAGACGCAGAGCGTGCAGCGCCATGGCGACGCCGCCGATGACCCGGCAATCTGGGTCAGCGCGAAGAACCCGAAACTCAGCCGCGTACTGGGCACCAACAAGCAGGAAGGCCTGCTGGTCTTTGACCTCCAGGGTCGCCAGTTGCAGAGCCTGGCTGCCGGGCTGGTGAACAACGTCGACGTGCGCCACGGCTTCCGGCTCGGCAATCGCCGCGTCGACCTGGCGGTGGCGAGCAACCGCAGCGACAACAGCCTGACTCTGTTCGCGATCGAGCCGGCCGACGGCAAGGTGCGCGAGATCGGCCGTGTGCCAACGCCGCTGGAGGAAGTCTACGGCCTGTGCCTGTATGCGCCCCGCGACGGCGACATCCAGGCCTTCGTCAATGACAAGGACGGACGCTTCCAGCAGTACCGACTGAGCGCTCCCGGCGGCCAGGTGAAAGGCGAGCTGCTGCGCGAATTCCGCGTCGCCAGCCAGCCCGAAGGCTGCGTCGCCGATGACCGCAACCAACGGCTGTTCCTCGGTGAAGAAGACGTGGCGGTCTGGACCCTCGGGGCCGAGCCGGACGCCAAGGCCGAGCCGGAACAGGTACTGGCCGTGGGCGACCTGCTCCGTGACGACGTCGAGGGCCTGGCCCTCTACCACGGCGCCAAGGCCAGCTACCTGCTGGTTTCCAGCCAGGGCAACGACAGCTACCTGGTGCTCGACGCCGCCGCGCCCTACCGCGTTCGCGGTGCCTTCCGCGTCGGCCTGAACGCCGCAGCCGGCATCGACGGCACCTCGGAAACCGACGGTATCGAAGTCACCTCGGCCAACCTGGGCGGCGCGTTCGGCCAGGGAATGCTGGTGGTGCAGGACGGCCGCAAGCGCCTGCCCGAAGGCACGCAGAACTTCAAGTACGTGCCGTGGGCGGACATCGCCCGCGCCCTCAACCTCGACTGACCACCAGGCTCCCCGTGACGGGGAGCCTCACCGGGAGACCACCATGCAAGCCACTCTCGAACACACCAGCATCTGGGCATTGGTCGAAGCCGCCAGCCCGCTCGCCCAGGCCGTGCTGCTGATCCTCCTGGCCGCCTCGCTGGTGAGCTGGTACGTGATCGTCCAGCGCAGCCTGCTGCTGGGCGGCGCCCGCCGACGCCTGCGCGCCTTCGAAGCGCGCTGGCGGGCCAGCGGCGACCTGCAGCGGCTGTTCCGGGAAACCACCGAACCCGGCGAGGACGCCGGCGTCGAGCGTATCTTCCATGCCGGTTACCAGGAGTTCCTGCACCTGCGTGACGAGCCGGGCATCGATCCCGCGCTGCTGATCGAGGGCAGCGAGCGCGCCATGCGCGTGGCCATCGCCCAGGAGGAGGAACGCCTGCAGCGCGGCCTGCCGTTCCTTGCCACGGTCGGCTCCACCAGCCCGTACATCGGCCTGTTCGGCACCGTCTGGGGAATCATGAACGCCTTCATCGGCCTCTCCGGCGTGCAGCAAGCCACCCTCTCCACCGTCGCGCCGGGCATCGCCGAAGCCCTGGTCGCCACCGCCGTCGGCCTGTTCGCAGCGATCCCGGCAGTCATGGCGTACAACCGTTTCGCTGCCAGTTCCGACCAACTGCTGGGCCGCTACTGCGCCTTCGCCGAACAGCTGCAGGCCCAGCTCAACCGTCGCATCCACGCCGCCCCGGCGCTGGCCGCGGCGGCCTGACCGGAGGCCGGCCATGCGACGCATACGCAGCAAGCACGCGCCCAAGGCGGAAATGAACGTAGTGCCCTACATCGACGTCATGCTGGTGCTGCTGGTGATCTTCATGGTCACCGCCCCGATGATCCAGCAGGGCCTGAAGGTGGAACTGCCCAAGGTGGCCAGCGAGGCGTTACCCAGCGAGACCGAGCGCCCGGTGCTGACGCTCACGGTGCAGGCCGACGGCGGCTACCACTGGTACCTGGGCAGCCAGGTGGATACCAAACAGCGCACCGACGCCGCCGGCAATCTGGACGAGCTGACCGCCAAGCTCACCCGCCTGGGCGCCGACACCCAGGTGTTGATCCGCGCCGACCAGGCGGTGGACTATGGTCGGGTGATCGCCGCCATGGCCGCCCTGCAGCGCGGTGGCGTCAGCGATGTCGGACTGATCACCGAGGCGCCGCAATCGTGAACCGCAGGATCACCCGCCGCGCCCTGCCTGCCGCCATCAGCGTCGGGCTGCACGCGCTCGCGCTGGCCGGCCTGTACATCGGTTTCCACCCTTCGGCGCCGGCCACCCCGGCACCGAAGGTGATGCGTACCGCGCTGGTCAGCCTGCCGAGCCCCGCGCCCATCGCACCAGCGCCTCCACCCGTGGTGCAACCGCCCGAGCCCGTTACACCGCCCCCGCCACAGGTCGAAGCGCCTCGCCCAACGCCGCAACCTGACGTCGCCCAACTGACCCGGCGCAAGGCCGAGCAGCGTGAACGCGAAGAGCGCCAGCGCGAGGAACGGCGCCAGGAGCAGCAACGCATCGCCGAGCAGCAACGCCAGGAACAGGAGCAACGCTCACGCCAGCAGGCCGAGCAACGGGCCCGCGCCGAACACGACCGCCAGCTCGCCGCACAGCAGGCAGCCGCCGCCGAGGCCGCCCGCGCCGCGCAGAACTACCAGCCACTGGTGAAGAAGGCTCCGACCTACCCGGACAGCGCCCTCGACCGCCGTCTGGAAGGCGACTGCACGGTGGAATACACCGTCGCCCCCAACGGTTCGGTACGCGACCCGCGCGTGGTCCCCGGCGCCTGCAGTCACAGCGTGTTCGAGCGCCCGTCGCTGCAGGCCGCCACCCGCTTCCGCTACCAGCCACGGGTAATCGACGGCCAGGCCGTCGCCGTGGCCAACGTGCGCAACACCTTCCATTACCGGATCCAGGAAACCTCCCGATGAGTGCCGAGCCAACCGATTTCCACGCCCATCTTTCCGCCTTCGACGATGAGTCGATCAACCCCTCCGGCAACCTGCCGATGAGCGAGATCATCGACGCCTCGCGCCGCCGCCTGCTGAAGAACAGCCTGGTGCTGGGCGCGGTCGGCTTCCTCGGCGGCGGCCTCTTCCCCGGCCGCTCACTGTTTGCTGCCGACGCCCCGGTGCCCACCGCGCTGCTGGGCTTCAAGGGCGTGCCGGTGCAGCAGGACCCGAAATTCGACCGGGTGATCGTCGCCGAGGGCTACAGCGCGCGGCCGTTCTTCTCCTGGGGCGACGCTGTGGTGAGCGGCTCGCCGGCCTGGAAAGGCGACGCCAGCGAGGACTGGAAAGCCCAGGAACTGCAGGCCGGCGACAACCATGACGGCATGCACTACTTCCCCTTCCCCGATGCGCCGGACAGCCACGGCCTGCTGGTGATCAACCACGAGTACATCAACCCGACGCTGCACCCCAAGGGCCAGACCTTCGAGGACCGCCCCGATGGTTCGCGCGGCCGCCCGGAAGGCGAGGTACGCAAGGAAATCGCCGCCCACGGCCTGAGCGTCATCGAGGTGAAGAAGGACGCCGGCGGCCAGTGGTTGCGCGTCGAAGGCTCGAGCTACAACCGCCGCATCACCGGCAGCTCGCCGCTGGACCTGTCCGGCCCGCTGGCCGGCCACGACCTGCTGCGCACCGCCAGTGACCCCGAGGCCAAACAGGTGCTCGGCACCCTGAACAACTGCTCCATGGGCGTCACGCCCTGGGGCACCTACCTGGCCTGCGAAGAGAACTGGCACCAGTACTTCGTCAACCGCGACAAGGACGACTACGCCAAGCGCGTTTCACACAAGCGCTACGGCCTGTCCAACGGCCAGTTCAGCAACTACTACGCCTGGGAAGCGGTGGATGCGCGCTTCGACGCCACGCCGAAAGCCGACCAGCCCCATGGCGGCCACGTCAACGAACCGAACCGCTTCGGCTGGGTGGTGGAGATCGACCCGTTCGACCCGACCTCCACGCCGAAGAAACGCACCGCCGTCGGCCGTTTCTGCCGCGAGTGTTCGACCCTCTCGCTGGGCGCCGACAACCGCATGGCGTTCTATTACGGCGACGACACCAAGGGCGAGTACATCTACAAATTCGTCCCGGCCGGCCAATACGACGCAAACAACCGCGCGGCGAACGTCGACCTGCTCGACGAAGGCACCCTCTACGTCGCCCGCTTCAATGCCGATGGCAGCGGCCAGTGGCTGCCGCTGGTGCATGGGCAGAATGGCCTGAGCGCCGAGAATGGCTTCGCCAGCCAGGCCGAGGTGCTGGTCAACGCCCGCGCCGCCGCCGACAGGCTGGGCGCCACGCCCATGGACCGCCCCGAGTGGGTCGCGGTGCAGCAGACCACCCGCGAGGTCTACGTCAGCCTCACCAACAACGATGCCCGCGGCAAGAAGCAGCCGGTGGACGCCGCCAACCCGCGCAAGGAAAACCTGCACGGGCAGATCCTGCGCTGGAACGAGGCCGGCGGTGATCCGACCGCCACCAGCTTCCAGTGGGAAATCTTCCTGCTGGCCGGCGAGCACCAGGGCGCCAGCGCGCCGGAGAACCTGATCGGTACCATCAACGGCGACATCTTCTCCTCGCCGGATGGCCTGTACTTCGACGCCGCCGGGCGCCTGTGGATCGAGACCGACTACGACGATGACGTCCCGGCGATGCAGGCCATGGGCTGCAACCAGTTGCTCTGCGCCGACCCGCACAGCCGTGAAGTACGGCGCTTCCTGGTCGGCCCGCACGGCTGCGAGCTGACCGGCATCACCCAGACCCCGGACGGCAAGACGCTGTGGGTGAACATCCAGCACCCGACGCTGAGCTTCCCGGCCAGCGACGGCAAGAGCATCCCGCGTTCCACGACGCTGGTGATCACCAAGGATGATGGCGGTGTGATCGGCACCTGATCGGTCCCCTGCAGGAGCGGGCCCTGCCCGCGAACCGGCCGGCAGGCCGGATCCAGCTGCGCGCCGGCCTGACGGACCTGGCGCGCAGCTGGTCGCACGCACGACCCGCTCCTGCACCGTCTCAACACGCACTACAACGTTACCGATGCGCACCGTGAACGCGCACGAATCACCCCATCCGTTACCGTTTCGCCCCCTTTCCCCGTAGCGCCGCCTACGCCAGTTTCCTACGCGCACCGCTCTACCCCGCCCACTTCCAATCGTTTCGCCAAATTTGGCATGGCAACTGCTTAATTGCATGCATGGATAATTGGATCCAAAAATCCACGAGGATCACCCCATGCGCCTGGTACCCGCTGCCCGCCCACCGATGAGCGCCGAAGACGAGGCCTACGACTACCTTCTCCAGGCTATCTGCACCGGCCGCTACAGGACCGGCGACCGTCTGGTGGCCGAGGACATCGCCAGCGAGATCGGCATGAGCCGCATGCCCGTGCGCGGTGCCTTCAAGCGCCTGGACGCCGAGGGTCTGGTGACCCTGCGGCCCAATCGCGGCGCCATCGTCAGTGGTCTGAACATCGAAGAGATGCGCGAAGTCTTCGAGATGCGCAGCGCCCTGGAAGGCCTGGCCATCCGCATCGCCGTGCCGCAACTGACCGACCGCGACCTGTCCCGCCTGGAGCGCATGCTCGACGAGATGGACGACTACCGCGACGACAGCGCCGAGTGGGTCAGCCGCCACCGCGCCTTCCACGAATACCTCTGCAGCCTCGCCGGGCGCCCGCGCCTGCTGCGCCAGATCACCGCGCTGTATTCGGTGATCGAGCCGCACATGCGTCTGTGGCTGCAGCACGTCGACAAGCCCATGAGCGCCCGCGAGGAACACACCGTGATCCTCGACGCCCTGCGCTCGGGCGATGCCCGCGAAGCCGAGCGGGTCATCTGCGACCACATCGAGGGGACGATCCCCTCGCTGGCGAAGTTTCTGGAGGCTCAAGCCACCTGAAAGCACGTGCCACCCACGCGCAATCCACCCAAACGCAATCCACGAAGAAGCGAATCGAAGCAACGGGCGCCTAGACCCGTACTTCTGTGTCCCTGAACTGCCCCTGGCAACCCCACCCCGGAGCTCAACATGTTCGAACGCAGGATCCCGCAGTGCCTTCTCGCCCTTTGCCTGGCCGCCCCGCTGGCGCACGCCGATGTGAAGATTCCCGACCGCTTGCAGAACGCCAGCAAGGTGACCTTCTGCGGCGGCATGGACTCCCCGCCCATGGGTTTCTATGACTCGAACCAGAAGCTCACCGGGGTCACCATCGACCTGGGCGAAGCCATCGCCAAGCGACTGGGCGACAAGAAGATCGACTGGCGCATCACGCCCTTCTCCGGGCTGATCCCGGCGCTGCTGGCCGGCCAGTGCGACATGCTGGTGGATCAGCTGTTCGACAAGCCCGAACGGCGCGAAGTGATCGACATGGTCAACTACATGTACTCCAGCCAGGCCGTGGTGGTCGCCAAGGGCAACCCCGAGGGCATCCGCACCCTGGACGACCTCTCCGGCAAGAAGGTCGCGGTGCTCAACGGTTCGACCATCCGTACCCTGCTCGACGCCCACAACGAGAAGCTGGCCAAGGCTGGCAAGCCGCCGATGAAGGTGGTGGTCTACAACACCGACACCGATGCCTTCCAGTCCCTGCGCATCCGCCAGACCGACGCCTACGGCACCACCGTGGAAACCGCCGGCTACTACCAGAGCATGGCGCCGGACCTGTTCGAGATCGGCGTACCGGCCTTCGCGCGCATTCTCACCGGCCTGGGCATCCGCAAGGACGACAAGCAGCTCAGCGAGGCTGTCACGCAGATCATCAAGGACATGCAGGCCGACGGCAGCTACGCCGCGCTGCTGGCCAAGTGGCACATCGAAGGCGACAAACTGGACTGAGGTAACGAGACATGAACTTCAGTTGGGACGTGTTCTGGCAATACCTGCTGCGGCCGAGCGACATCTACCTCTACGGCCTCTGGCTGACCTGCGTGATCGCCGTCAGCGCGATGGTCCTGGGCTGCGTGCTCGGGCTGCTGGCGGCGCTGATGCGCCTGTCGACCAACCCGCTGCTGCAATACCCGGTGCGCTTCTACGTGTGGCTGATGCGCGGCACGCCGCTGCTGGTGCAGATCGTCTTCCTCTACACCGCGCTGGCCGCCGGCGGGATCTTCCGCTTCGAGGACCTGGACCTGGGGCTGTTCATCCTGCCGGGCAACATCCAGGCGGCGATCATCGCCCTGGGGCTCAACGAAGGCGCGTACATGGCCGAGATCATC
Source organism: Pseudomonas sp. PDM17 (assembly GCF_014851985.1). Lineage (NCBI taxonomy): Bacteria > Pseudomonadati > Pseudomonadota > Gammaproteobacteria > Pseudomonadales > Pseudomonadaceae > Pseudomonas > Pseudomonas sp. PDM17. Next base: position 449,219 of record NZ_JACVAT010000002.1, on the reverse strand, counting down.
CGCGCCGGCATCGGCGCGGTGGACAAGGGCCAGTACGAGGCCGGCAAATCCCTGGGGATGACCTTCCCCAAGCTGATGCGCCGCATCGTGCTGCCGCAAGCCTTCCGCGTGATCGTTCCGCCGCTGGGCAACGAGTTCAACGTGATGCTGAAGAACACCACGCTGGTCAGCGTGATCGGCGTGCAGGAACTGCTGCTGAGCACCCAGATGGTCACTTCGGCGACCTTCCGCGTGTTCGAACTGTACCTCGTCGTGGCGATCTACTTCCTCGCCCTGACTACCCTGTGGGGCTTCTTCCAGCGCTGGCTGGAAGTGCGCTTCGGCAAATCCGACGGCCACACTGCCGCACCGAACCGCATGTTCGGCCGGCAGGCGATGAAACTGCTGAGGGGGCGCTGAGATGATCCCGGACATGAAAGACGTGGTGATCCAGGCCCGCGACGTACACAAGGCCTTCGGCGAGCTGGAGATCCTCAAGGGCGTGTCCCTGGAGGTGCGCCGTGGCGAAGTGGTGGTGCTGATCGGCGCCTCGGGCTCTGGCAAGACCACCTTCATCCGCTGCATGAACCACCTGGAAGACATTCAGGGCGGCAGCATCCGCGTCAACGGCGAGCTGATGGGCTACCGCGAACGCCCGGACGGCAAGCTGGTGCGCGACTCGGAAAGCAACATCGCCCGCCGCCGCCGCGACATCGGCATGGTGTTCCAGCGCTTCAACCTGTTCCCGCACATGACCGTGCTGGAGAACATCATCGAAGCGCCGACCCAGGTGCTCGGCGTCCCCCGGGGCGAGGCGCTGGATCAGGCCCGCCGGCTACTGGCACGGGTACGCCTGTCGGACAAGGCCGAGCACTACCCCGGCCAGCTCTCCGGCGGCCAGCAGCAGCGAGTGGCCATCGCCCGCGCCCTGGCGATGAAGCCCCAGGCCATGCTCTTCGACGAACCCACCAGCGCCCTCGACCCGGAAACCGTCGGCGAGGTCCTGCAGGTCATGAAGGAACTGGCCGACGAAGGCATGACCATGGTCGTCGTCACCCACGAGATGGGCTTCGCCCGCGAAGTGGCCGACCGCGTAGTGGTGCTGCACCAGGGTGAACTCATCGAGGAAGGCCCGCCCGCGCAGGTCTTCGGCAATCCGCACCACCCGCGCACGCGGGAATTTCTAAGCCGCGTTCTCTAACGATAAGGACAAGTCATGCGTAAACGCGTTCTCTTCGCCAGCACTCTGACCCTCCTCGCCTGCGCCACCGCCGCGCAGGCCGACGACAAGCTGGTGCGCTTCTACAACTGGTCCGACTACATGGGCCCGGACACCCTGAAGAACTTCGAGAAGGACACCGGCGTCAAGGTCCAGTACGACGTCTTCGACACCAACGAGATGCTCGAAGCCAAGCTGCTCTCCGGCCACTCGGGCTACGACCTGGTGGTGCCGTCCAGCCAGTTCCTCACCAAGCAGATCAACGCCGGCGTCTACCAGAAGCTCGATCGCTCGCAGCTGCCCAACTGGAAGAACCTCGACCCGCGCCTGATGAAGCGCCTGGAAGCCGCCGACCCCGGCAACCAGTACGCCGTGCCCTACATGTGGGGCACCGTCGGCATCGGCTACAACTACGACAAGGTCAAGGCCGCACTGGGCGACAGCGCCCCGCTGGACTCCTGGGACCTGATCTTCAAGCCGGAGAACCTGGCCAAGCTGCACGGTTGCGGCGTCGCCTTCCTCGACGCGCCAGTGAAGATCATCCCGCAGGCGCTGCACTATCTCGGTCTGAACCCGAACAGCACCAACCCGGACGACTACACCAAGGCCTCCGCCCTGCTGCAGAAGCTCGCCCCGTCGATCACCTACTTCAACTCCTCCAAGTACACCACCGACCTCGCCAACGGCGACATCTGCGTGGCGGTCGGCTACTCGGGCGACGTGATGCAGGCGCAGACCCGCGCCCAGGAAGCCGGCAAGAAGATCGACGTGCGCTACGTGATCCCCAAGGAAGGCGCCAACCTGTGGTTCGACATGCTCGCCATCCCGCGCGACTCGAAGAACCCCAAGGGCGCCCACGAGCTGGTCAACTACCTGCTGCGCCCGGAAGTGATCGCCCCGGTCAGCGACTACGTCGGCTACGCCAACCCCAATACCGGAGCCACCGCGCTGCTCGACCCCAAAGTGCGTGACAACCCCGGCATCTACCCCAGCGACGCGGTGATCGAGAAGCTCTACGTCTCCGCCGACCTGCCGCCGAAAATCCAGCGCGTGATCACCCGCGAATGGACCCGAATCAAGACTGGCCAATGACCTTCGAAGAGCCCTGCCATGCTTAAGTTTTCCGCTCACGAGTATCCCTACGCCTCCCAGCGCCAGAGCGTGTTCGCCCGCAACGGCATGGTCGCCGCCTCGCAGCCCCTGGCTGCCGAGGCCGGCATCGCCATGCTGCGTGCCGGCGGCAACGCCATCGACGCCGCCATCGCCACCGCCGCCGCGCTGACCGTGGTCGAGCCCACCGGCTGTGCCATCGGCGGCGACGCCTTCGCCCTGGTCTGGATCAAGGACCAGCTGCACGGCCTGGACGCCAGCGGCCACGCGCCCGCCTCCCTCTCCATCGACAAGGTCAAGGCCGCAGGCTTCGACAAGATGCCCGTACACGGCTGGCTGCCGGTCACCGTGCCGGGCATTCCCTCGGCCTGGGCGCAACTGTCCGCGCGCTTCGGCAAGCTGCCTTTCGCCGACCTGCTGCAGCCCGCCATCGCTCTGGCCCGCGATGGCTTCCCGGTGTCCCCGGTGGTCGCCCACCAGTGGGAAATCGCCCGCCGCGAATACCAGCAAAGCCGCGCCGCCGTACCGGCACTGGAGACCTGGTTCGACACCTTCACCGTCAATGGCGAAGCACCGCGCGCCGGCCAGCTGTTCCGCAACCCGGCTCAGGCGAAAACCCTCGCCGAGCTGGCCGAGACCAAGTGTGAAAGCTTCTACCGCGGCGCCATCGCCGAGCGCCTGGCCGCCCACTCCGCCGCCACCGGTGGCGCGCTGAGCGCCGCTGACCTGGCCGGCTACAAGCCCAAGTGGGTCGAGCCGATCAAGACCAACTACCGCGGCTATGACGTCTGGGAAATCCCGCCGGCCGGCCAGGGCCTGATCGCCCTGATGACCCTCAACATCCTCCAGGGCTACGACTTCGACCAGCGCGACAGCCAGCTCACCTGGCACCGCCAGCTCGAAGCGATGAAGAAGGCCTACGCCGACGGCCTGCACTACATCACCGACGCCGAGCACATGCGCGTCAGCACCGCTGCGCTGCTGTCCGACGACTACGCCGCGCGCCGCCGCGCCGAGATCGGCGAACAGGCTGCCGAGCCCAAACATGGCGACCCGCACTCCAGCGGCACCGTGTACATCGCCACCGCCGACGGCGAAGGCAACATGGTCTCGTTCATCCAGAGCGCCTACCACGGCTTCGGCTCTGGCGTGGTGCTGCCCGACAGCGGCATCGGCCTGCAGAACCGTGGCTCGGAGTTCAGCCTCGACCCGGCGCACTCCAACGCCCTGGCGCCGGGCAAGAAGACCTTCCACACCATCATCCCCGGCTTCCTCAGCAAGGATGGCGTGGCCGTCGGCCCGTTCGGCGTGATGGGCGGCTACATGCAGCCCCAGGGCCACGTGCAGATGGTGATGAACCTGGTGGACTTCGGCCTCAACCCACAGGCCGCGCTGGACGCCCCGCGCTGGCAATGGCTGGGCGGCATGAAGGTCGGCATCGAGCAGCACGCCAACCGTGACCTGGCCTTCGGCCTGGCGCGGCGCGGCCACGAGGTGGAGATCGCCTGCGACCTGACCGACTACGGACGCGGGCAGATCATCGTCCGCGATCCGCAGACCGGCGTGCTCTGCGGCGGCACCGAGCCGCGTGCGGATTCGCATATCGCCGTGTGCTGAGGAGAAAGCCATGCATGCTCGTGACCTCAACCTTTCGCCATTGATACTGGGCGGCAACGTGTTCGGCTGGACGGTAGACGAAGCCATTTCTCGACGCCTGCTGGACGCGGCGTTCGACGCGGGGCTGAGCAGTATCGACACGGCGGATATGTACTCGGTCTGGGTGCCGGGTCACGAGGGCGGCGAGTCGGAGGCCATCATCGGTCGCTGGCTCGCCAGCCATCCGGGACGCCGCACCGAGGTGACGCTGTGCACCAAGGTCGGCGCCGAACTCTCGGTACAGCGGCGCGGGCTGTCGCGCCGCTGGATCCTGCAGGGCGTCGAAGACTCCCTGCGGCGCCTGAACACCGACTACATCGACCTGTACTTCAGCCATTACCCCGATGACTGCACGCCCCACGAGGAAACCCTGCGCACCTACGAAGACTTGATCGCCTCTGGAAAGGTGCGCGCCATCGGTGCGTCCAATTTCAGCCGGCAACAACTCAAAGCGGCCGAGGCAACTTCGCGCAGCACCGGCCTCCCCGCATACTCCGCGCTGCAAGTCCAGTACAACCTCTACGACCGCGCGGGCCACGAAACGGAAACCGCAGCCATCGCTGCCGAGCACGGCAACGTCGTGGTGACCTACTTCAGCCTCGCCTCGGGTTTCCTCACCGGCAAGTACCGTGGTCCCAGCGACCTCACTGGCAGTGCTCGTGGCGAAGACCTGGAGGGTTACTTCGATGCCCGCGGGTTGAAGATTCTCGCAGCGCTGGACCAGGTCGCCGAAGAAACCCAGTCGTCGCCGGCCGAAGTCGCCGTCGCCTGGCTCCGCCAGCAGCCCGGCATCACCGCCCCCATCGCCAGCGCCACCAGTGAACGCCAGCTCACCAGTCTGGTGCGGGCTACCCTGCTGAGCCTTTCCGCCACTCAACTCGCCACCCTCGACCTCGCCAGCCGGGCGGGCTGACGAGCTGCTGCTAGCCCTCCTTCAGAAGGGCTTGTGAGCAGAGCGCAGCAACCCTTATCATGAGAAGCATTCTCAAATGATAAAAGTTCTGCCATGTCCTCGGTCGACGCTCCTCTCCACGCCGCCGTCAGTGAGCTCTATCAGCACCATCACGGCTGGCTGCAAGGCTGGTTGCGTCGCCGCCTGGGCTGCCATGAACAGGCCGCCGACCTGGCCCAGGACACCTTCACGCGCCTGCTCGGCTCACGCCGGGTGCTGGATGCCCGCGAGCCGCGCGCGTACCTCACCACGGTGGCCAAGGGGCTGATGATCAACTGGTTCCAGCGCCAGTCGCTGGAACGCGCCTACCTCGAAGCGCTCGCCAATCTGCCCGAAGAGCTGGCGCCCTCGCCGGAGCAGCGTTACCTCGTGCTGGAAACCCTGCACGAGGTGGATGCCCTCCTCGCCCGCCTGCCCGAGCCTGTGCGCCAGGCCTTTCTGCTGGCGCAGATCGAGGGGCTGAAGTACGAGGCCATCGCCGAGCGCCTTGGCGTATCCCTGGGGTCGGTGAAGCGCTATATGCAGCAGGCCTTTCGCCATTGCCTGGAGCTGATGGAATGAGCACCGCCGAGCCTATCGCCGCGCGTATCCTCGACGAGGCGGCGGACTGGCTGGTACGCCTGCAGCAGGATGCTAGCGAGGAAAACCGCCGCGCCTGCATCGACTGGCAACGCCAGAGCCCGCAACACGCGCGAGCCTGGGATCGTGCCGAACGTCTGCTGGGCCACCTTGGCAGCCTGCCTCCGGCGCTGGCGATGCCGACACTGGGCCGCGAACGCACGCTGGATCGCCGACGCGCCCTCAAGCAACTGGCTGTGCTGTTGGCCGTCGCTCCGGTCGGCCTGGCCGCCTGGCGGACGCAGCCCTGGCAGGACTGGAGCGCCGACCAGCACACCGGGATCGGCGAGCAGCGCAAGTTGCCGTTACCCGATGGCAGCCTGCTGACGCTCAACACCGACAGCGCCGTGGACATCGCCTTCACCCCGGCACAGCGCCTGGTGCGTCTGCTGCGCGGGGAGATATTCCTCGATGCGCGTGCGGACAGCCGGCCATTTCTGGTGACAACCCGCGAAGGCCGGGTGAATACCCGCGAGGCGCGCTTCAACGTGCGCCAGGGCGACGCCTTGACCAGCGTCTCCGTCCTTCACGGTCGCGTCGAGGTCGCACCGCTGCAGGGCCCCAGCCAATGGCTGGGCGCCGGGGAGTCTGCGTTGCTGTCGAGCAGAAGAATCAGCACCGCCCCGCCATCCCCCAGCCCGGATGCCTGGACCCACGGCATGCTGATGGCCGACCGCATGCCCCTGCAGGCGCTGCTGGGCGAGCTGAGCCGTTATCGCCGTGGCGTGCTGCGCTGCGACCCTGAGGTAGCACAGCTGGCGGTGTCCGGTGCCTTCCCGCTGCTGGACAGCCACCTCGCGCTATCGATGCTGCAGGCCACCTACCCTCTGCGAGTCCGTCGGGTAACGGACTTCTGGATCACCCTAGCAGCGGCCTGAAGACAAGCGCCGGGCGTTGATGCAAAATATTTTCAAAAAGAAGTGAGACTTTTTCTCACTTCAGCTGGCGACAGGGGAACATCTCCCGACACGAAGCCCGCAGAGGCCCGAAGGTACCCCGTCCATGTCCAGCAATCGACACGCGCAACCCTCTTCGCTTTCCCTGGCGGTACGCACCGCCCTCTTCTCCCTGGCGGTTGCCGTGGCGACGCCAGTGACGGCCGCGCCGGCTGCCAGCGAAGTGCGCAGCTACAGCATCGCCCCCGGTCCCTTGGGTCGCGCCCTGGCATCGTTTGCCGCCGAGACCGGCGTGCACCTGTCCTTCGACCCGACGCTGACCGACGGCTTGCAGAGCCCTGGCCTGAGCGGCGACTACTCGACCCGAAGCGCCCTGGAGCGGCTGCTGCAAGACAGCGGCCTGGAACTGGAGCAGCGCGGCGACGGCACTTTCACTCTGATCCGTTCGCCCAGCCCCGATGCCCTGCAGATGCAGCCTTCGCTGATCACCGGCCAGGCCGCCGGCCCTGAAGACCTGCCCGCCGAGTACACCGGCGGCCAGGTGGCGCGCGGGGGACGCCTCGGTCTGCTGGGCAACACTGACCTGATGGATGCGCCCTTCAGCATCACCAGCTACACCGAGAAGACTATCCAGGACCAGCAAGCGCGCAGCGTCGCCGATGTACTGAGCAATGAGCCATCGGCGCAGATCGGTAGTGCGCGCACCAACCTCAACGAGGACTTCTCCCTGCGCGGCTTCCCGGTGGTCAGCGCGGACGTCGCACTCAACGGTATGTACGGCCTGGCGCCATTCTTCCGCGTCCCAGTGGAAATGGCCGAACGCGTGGAGGTGGTCAAGGGCCCGAGCACCATGCTCAACGGCATGCCTCCCAGCGGCAACGTCGGTGGCGCGGTGAATCTGGTGACCAAGCGCGCCGGCGACGAACCGCTGACTCGCGTGACCATGGACTACCTGTCGGATTCGGTGTTCGGAACCCATGTCGACGTCGGCCGTCGCTTCGGTGAGAACAAGGAATTCGGCGTGCGCTTCAACGGCGTGTACCGCAATGGCGACACCACCATCGACAAACAGGAACTGGAAGACGGCCTGGGCTCCCTTGGCCTGGACTACGCCGGCGAGCGCCTGCGCCTGTCCGCCGACTACATCTGGCAGCGCGAGGACATCACCAACGTGGTCCGCCAGTTCTCCGTCGGCCCCGGTGTGACGAAGATTCCCCACGCCCCGGACAACGACCTGAACTACCCCGGCTACGGCGATTCCGAAATGATCGACCGGACCCTGGTGGTGCGCGGCGAATACGACCTCACTGACTGGCTGACCGGCTACGCCGGCTATGGCGACCGGCGCAGCGAGATGGATGCGCTGGCCGGCAACCCGGTGCTCATGGGCAACGACGGCGACTTCGTTTCCAGCCCGGCCTGGCAGGTCTACGACGTTGGCTCGCACTCTGCCGAGGCGGGCCTGCGCAGCACCTTCAACACCGGGCCGGTGGAGCACCGGCTGAACTTCGGCGCGACCCGCGTGGTGCAGAACTCGGACATCTTCTTCCTCTACACCGCCTTCCCGTCACGCGCGTCGAATATCTACAACCCGGTCTACGAAGGCACGCCGAGCACGGACGGCTACCCGAAGAATGTGCAGAAGTACACGGCCCAGACCCTCACCAGCTACGCGCTGGCCGACACCTTGTCGATCCTCGACGGCCGCGTCGAACTGACCCTCGGGGCGCGCAAGCAGCGCGTGGAATCGCAGAACTTCGAGATGAACGTCGGCACTCCGGTGGGCGACGGCTACGACGAGGAAGAGACCACACCCATGGGCGGCATCGTGGTCAAGCCGTGGGAAAACATTTCGCTCTATGCCAACTACATCGAGGGCCTGAGCCCGGGCGAAACCGCCCCCATCGGCAGCATCAACGCCGGTGAAATGCTCTCGCCCTATGTCTCCAAACAGAAGGAAGTCGGCATCAAGGGCGAGTGGGACGGCTTCGGCGCGACCCTGGCCGCGTTCGAGATCAAGCGCCCGAACAGCGTCAACGACAGCGGTCGCTTCACCCGAGGTGGAGAACAGCGCAACCGTGGCCTTGAACTGAGCCTCTTCGGCGAGGTAACCGAAGGCGTGCGCCTTCTCGGCGGCGCGTCCTATACCCAGGCCAAGCTGACCAAGACCCAGGACGGCCAGTACGACGGCAACGATGGCATCGGCGTGCCGCGCAAGCAGCTGAACCTCGGCGGCGAGTACGACATCACCCAGGTGCCCGGTCTGACCGTCACCGCCCGCACGATCTACACCGACGAGCAGTACGTGGACCAGGCCAACAGCCTGAGCATCCCCGACTGGTGGCGCCTGGACCTGGGCGCGCGTTACCGCTTCGACACTCTCGGCAAGCCGGTGGTGTTGCGCGCCAACCTGGATAACGTGTTCGACAAGGACTACTGGGGCACTTCCACCGCCGGGTACCTGTACCTGGGCGAGGGACGCACCCTGCAGTTGTCCGCGAGCGTGGACTTCTAACGAAGAAAGAGCCTGACGATGACCGCCAAAGCCCTCCGCACCTGGTACCTGGTGCACAAGTGGACCAGCCTGATCTCCACGGTATTCCTGCTGATGCTCTGCCTCACGGGCCTGCCGCTGATCTTCCACGAAGAGATCGAGCACTACTTCGAGCCACACCCGGAGCTCAAGCCGCTCACCGAGCAGTCGCCGAAGATCGACTACGACGACGTGGTGGCTCGCGCCCTGGCCAAGCGGCCCGGCGAAGTGGTGCGCTTCGTGTTCTGGGAGCAGGACGATCCGCTGGGCGCGGTCCTCACCGCTCCGACCCTGGTGCCGCCGCCGGAGAACGGCCACATCCAGCCGTTCGACGCTCGCACCGGGGAGTTTTTCGATCCGCTGCCACCACCGGGCGGCTTCATGTACATCATGCTCAAGCTGCACACCGACCTGTTCATGGGCCTGCCCGGCTACCTGTTCCTGGGTTTCATGGGGCTGCTGCTGGTGGCCTCGCTGGTGTCCGGCGTGGTGGTCTACACGCCCTTCATGCGCAAGCTGGACTTCGCCACCGTGCGCTCGCAGCGCAGCTCTCGACTGAAGTGGCTGGACCTGCACAACGTGCTGGGTATCGTCACTCTCGCCTGGGTGCTGGTGGTGGGCGTCACTGGAGTGATCAACACCCTGGCGCTGCCGATCCTCATGCTCTGGCAAGGCGGCCAGTTGGCCGAGATGACCGCGCCCTACAAGGACTTGCCGCCGCTGGAACAGCTCGGCTCGCTGCACAAGGCCATCGAAACCGCCCGCCAGGCGGCGCCGGACATGAAGCCAAGCTTCGTCGGTTTCCCCGGCACACAGTTCAGCAGCCAGCACCATTACGCGGTATTCATGCGTGGCAACACGCCGCTGACCGAACGCCTGCTCAAGCCCGCGCTGGTGGATGCCGAAACCGGCGAATTGACCGACATGCGCGAAATGCCGCTGTACGTGAAGACCCTGCTGCTATCCCAGCCACTGCACTTCGGCGATTACGGCGGCATGCCGCTGAAGATCGTCTGGGCACTGCTGGATATCGTCAGCATCGTCATCCTCGCCAGCGGCCTGTACCTGTGGCTCGGCAGGCGCCGTACGCCCATCGAGAAGCGCCTGGCGGAACTGGATTCCGGCGGCCTGGCGACGGAGGCAAAGGCATGAGACGCGGACTCTGGATGATCTTCCGCTGGCCCGTCGCGCTGGCCGTGCTGAGCACCTTCGGGCTGCTCTCGGCGCTGCTGGGCGATGGGGTTTTCGACCTGCTGTCGTGGATTTCCCTTGGTGTTCCGCTGCTGCTGATCGTCTTTGTATGGATGAGAATGCCCCGTCGTCCCAAGGAGCCACGCTGAAATGACCGCCATGCCGCCCCAGGCGCCCACCCTCAACCTGCGCCCGCTGATGTTCGAGACCTTCGTCTGCACGGTGGCGGTGATGTCCTTCGTCGCGCTGATCGGCCCGGTGGCGCGCACCCTGGGCCTGGCGCCCTGGCAGGCGGGGATGACGGTCACAGTCGGCGGCATTGCGTGGATGCTCATGGCGCGCGTATGGGGTATCGCCAGCGACCGACTCGGCCGCCGCCGCGTGCTGCTCAGCGGCCTGGCCGGCTTCGCGGTGACCTACGCGCTGCTCTGCGCTTTCATGGCGCTGGCACTGAATACCTCGATGTCACCGCTGCCCGCCTTCATCGGCATCGTCGCACTGCGGGGGTTGGCGGGCGGTTTCTATGCGGCCGTGCCAGCCTGCTCGGCGGCGCTGGTCGCGGACCATGTGAGCGCGGACAAGCGCGCTTCGGCCATGGCCGGATTGGGTGCCGCGAGTGCCGTAGGCATGGTGGTCGGCCCGAGCTTCGCCGGTCTGCTGGCCATGCTCGGTCTGGCCCTGCCGCTGCTGCTCACCTGCCTGCTGCCGCTGCTGGCGTTCGCCGTTCTGTGGCGCTGGCTGCCCGATAGCCAGCGCGTCAGCGAACGCAAGGGCCCGGCGCTGGCGATCAGCGACAAGCGCCTGCGCCGCTCGCTCACCCTGGGCTTCATCGCCATGGTCTGCGTGACCGTGGCGCAGATGACCGTCGGCTTCTTCGCCCTCGACCGCCTGCAGCTGCCACCGGCCGATGCCGCCCGCGTCGCCGGCATCGCGCTCACCTCGGTGGGCGTGGCGCTGATCTGCGCGCAGATGCTGGTGCGCAAGCTGAACTGGGCGCCGCTGCGCCTGATCGGCGTTGGCGGCACTGTCTCCGCGCTGGGTTTCGCCACGGTGTGCTTCGCCATGGCGCCCTGGATGCTCTATGCCTCTTGCTTCGTCGCTGCCGCCGGTATGGGCTGGGTCTTCCCTGCCGTCTCGGCGCTCAACGCCAATGCCGTGGAAGCCGACGAACAGGGTGCCGCAGCGGGTAGCCTCGTGGCCGTGCATGGTCTGGGCATGATCAGCGGCCCACTGCTGGGCACCCTGCTGCACCAGCTGGATAGCCGCGCACCCTATGTACTGGTCGCCGCGCTGCTGCTGTTCGGCGTCGCCTGGACCGTGCTGCCGCGCAAGAGCGCCACTGCATGACTATTGCGGACGTCGTGCTGCTGGCCCTTCTCGCTATTGCATTGCTGGGTTGGTGGCTGCGGCGTCGGGCCCTGGCAATGGTCGCCGCCCTGCTCGCTCTGGTCACGGCGCTATATGACGTATGGGACGACCGATGGCAGGCGGGTGCCGGCGCCGTGGTCGCCCTGCTGCTGGTGCTGGCCCTGCTGGTGCGGCGCAAGCGTCCGGCGCGGCTCCCGCTCTGGTCGGGGCTGTTTTTCACCCTGCTGACGGGCGTGGCGGTCGCCGCGCTGTACTGCTTCCCGGTTTCGCCTCTGCCCAAGCCGGGCGGGGCCTATCAGGTCGGCGTACGCGACTTCGAACTGGTCGACGCCAGCCGTACCGGAGTGCTCGGCGCGCCTGCCGGCAAGGCCCGGCGCCTGCTGGTGCGGGTCTGGTATCCAGCCCGGCCGGTGGCGGGCAGCGAACCACGCAATTACTTCAGCGCCGCCGAATCGCGCAGCACCGCGCGCGGCTTCGGCGAGCTGTTCCATTTCCCGCCCCTGCTCACGTACTTGCGTCATCTGCGGACCAACTCTTTTGGGAACGCGCCGCTTCGCGCCGACCTGGGTCGCCTGCCGGTGGTGTTCTACAGCCATGGTTATGGCTCGTTCGCCGGCATGAACGGGCGGATCATGGAGGAGCTGGCGAGCAACGGTTACGCGGTCTATTCCGTGCAGCACACCGGTGACGCGTCTCCCACACAGTTCCCCAACGGCGAGGTAGCACCGACTGACCCGGCACTCTACGAACACCTGCGCTACGCCTTCGAACACGGCTTCTCGCCGCTTCTGCTGCAAGGCTACGGCGAGGACGACCTGGCCCGCCGCCTCGACGGCCAGTTGCGTTTCGCCACCGAAACCACGCCGCCAGCCGACCGCGCCATCCACCTCAGCGCACCGGTCTGGCTGGCCGACCGGCTGTTCGTCCACGACCGCCTGCAGGCCGGCGAAGTGCCGCCGAATGTGGCCGACCTGGTGGCCGCCAGCGACTTCACCCGTACCGGCGAGATGGGCATGTCCTTCGGCGGCTCCACCAGCGGCGCCGTCTGCCTGGTGGACAAGCGCTGCGCGGCGGCGGTGAATCTGGACGGTGGCGACTTCGACTTCCTGCCCTTTGACAAGGACCTGCCAGTGCCGCTGCTGATGCTGCATTCGGACCTGTCGCTGTTCTACCGCATGCTCGGCCTCACGCCGCCGTCCCGGCCGCGCAGCTTCAACGACTTCTCCTACGAGAACCTGCAACACGCCGGGCAGAACCCGCGCATCCATCGCCTGGTACTGCGCGACGCCCTGCATGCGGGCCTCACCGACAATGCGCTGTACATGCGCCGTCCACTGCGCGACAAGCTCATTGGCAGCGCACCCACCGACGTTCTGATCGAGGCACCGGCGGCGCTGGTTCTGGGCTTCTTCGACCACTACCTGCGCGGGCGCGACAACGGCTTCCCGCAGGCGCAGATCGCGCCTTGGTCCGATTGGCTGGAGCCCTACAGCAACCGCACGGTGAGCCAATGGTGGAACGCTCTGCCAGAGCTCGAACGCATCCAGTGGGAAGAGCGCATACGCGCGATGCACGCCCAGCGTCAGGCGCGGGGCCGCTGAAAGTCTGACGGGCGCAACCGATCGACTGCTTTAGCCGCAGACGCCATCACAAGGTCGTGGACACGCCGCGCCGATCCAGCTCGAACACCTTGCTGCGCTGCAGGCACTCGCGCAGCCAGCGCTCGGCCTTGCCCGGTTGACGCCGGCGTTGCCAGAGCAGGTCGACGCCCACCAGCCAGTCCGTGTGCGGGTAGGCCTCCAGCTGCAACTCCACCAGTTCGCCCGCCGCCAGCTCGCGCTGGATCAATTGCCTCGGCAGGGTTGCCCAGCCGAGGCCGGCACGGACCATTTCCACCAGCGCGAGGTAACTCTCTGCCTGCCAGACCTGGGCGGCGCGAAGGTATTCGCTGCTGGGCAGCTTGTGGGCATGGGCGACGAAGGCCAGCCGACGGTGCGCATGCAGGTCCGCGAAGCCAACCCGTTCGCGCTGTGCCAGCGCGAACTGCGCATGGCAGACGTGGGCCATGATCAGTTTGCCCAGTTGCTGGAAGGCCAGCTCCTGTGGGTACTCCGGCTGGGAGAACGCCACGCCGAGGTCAGCCTCCCCCTTGAGCACCAACTCGCTGACATCACCGTGCACGGGGTGGCGGATCAGCAGGTCGACGAAGGGGAATGCGGCGTCGAATTCGCGCAGCACCGGGATCAGTGAACCGTAGGGCACTTCGATGGCCAGGGTGAGCAAAGGCTCGACCTGCTCCGCCAGGCTGTCGGCGCTGCCCTCCAGCGCATAGCAGCGCTCCAGTACCGCCTCTGCCTGCAGCAACAGCTTGCGGCCGGCAGCGGTGAGAGCCGGGATGCGGCTGGAGCGGTCGAACAGTTCCACGCCCAGGTCCGTCTCCAGATTGGCGATCGCCGCGCTGACCGTGGACTGCGTCCGCCCCAGACGCCGCGCCGCGGCGGAAAAGGACCCGGCCTGGACCGCCGTGACGAACACCTGCAACTGCTCCAGCGAAAAGCGCATGGCTGATCTCCCTTCGATCTATCGATGCTAGCGATGGTTATTCATTTGTTCCATCGCTTATTTCGCAGGAATATTCCTTCCGACATCGGCAGCAGCTGCCCCCGACCACTGTGCTGCGTGTCACTCCGGGCGCCCGTAATAACAACAAGAGCCGCACCTTCAGGAGATTCATGACATGAGCCTTACCCGCGTTCACCCGGTGGACGAGATCCTGCCCCTGCGGCAGCTCTTCACCTTCGGCCTGCAGCACGTCCTGGTGATGTACGCCGGCGCCGTCGCCGTGCCGCTCATCCTTGGCAACGCCCTGGGCCTGACCCAGGCGCAGATCGTCACGCTGATCAACGCCAACCTGCTCACCTCCGGCATCGCCACGCTGATCCAGACCCTCGGCTTCTGGCGCTTCGGCGCTCGCCTGCCGTTGATCCAGGGCTGCTCCTTCATCGCCCTGGCGCCGATGATCATGATCGGCAAGCAGTTCGGCCTGCAGGAAGTGTTCGGCGCGGTGATCGCCGCCGGCGCCATCACCATCGCCATCGCGCCGGTGTTCAGCCGGATGTTGCGGTTCTTTCCGCCGGTGGTCATCGGCAGCCTGATCACCATCATCGGCATCTCGCTGATGCCCGCCGCCGCTATCTGGCTGGGCGGCGGCAACCCGGGATCGGAGGACTTCGGCAAACCGGCCAACCTGTTGCTGGGGATGGCCACGGTGGCGATCACCCTGGTGATCTATGCGCGTTTCTCAGGGTTTATCGGCAATCTGAGTGTGCTGATCGGGCTGGTCGCCGGCAGCCTGCTCGCTGCTGCCTTCGGCATGACCCATTTCGGCCAGGTGGGCGAAGCGGCCTGGTTCGAGTTGAGCCCGCCAATGGCCTTCGGTGTCCCGCAGTTCTCCCTCACACCGATCCTGATCATGGTCCTGGCGATGCTGGTGATCATGGCCGAGACCACCGGCAACTGCCTGGCCATCGGCAAGCTGGTGGGCAAGCCGACCGATCAGCGCACCCTGGGCAATGCCTTCCGTGCCGACGGCCTGTCGACCCTGCTCGGCGGCATTTTCAACAGTTTCCCCTACAACGCATTCACCCAGAACACCGGGCTGATCGCCCTTTCCAACGTGAAGAGCCGCTTCGTGGTCGCCGCCGCCGGCGCAATCATGGTGCTGATGGGGCTGTTCCCCAAGCTCGGCGCACTGATCGCAGCAGTCCCCACGCCAGTACTCGGCGGCTGCGCCATCGTGATGTTCGGCATGACTACCGTGGCCGGCATCCAGGAACTCTCCCGCGTGCGTTTCGAAGGCACCCGCAACGGCATCATCGTCGCGGTTTCGGTCAGCGTGGGCGTACTGCCGATGTCCTTCCCGGCCCTTTTCGAACACGCCAGCGGCCCGCTCAAGCTGGTGCTGGAGAGCGGCATCTTCCTCGGTGCGATTACCGCCATCCTGCTCAACCTGCTGCTCAACAACGACAAGAGCGCTACCGCCGAACCCGCCGGACAGGCCAGCGCCACCGAGTGATCCATCCGGCGTGCGCCTC
Organism: Pseudomonas sp. PDM17; assembly: GCF_014851985.1. NCBI lineage: Bacteria > Pseudomonadati > Pseudomonadota > Gammaproteobacteria > Pseudomonadales > Pseudomonadaceae > Pseudomonas > Pseudomonas sp. PDM17. Next base: position 433,603 of record NZ_JACVAT010000002.1, on the reverse strand, counting down.
CGGGCGCACGCACCACTTCACTGCCCAAGGAACTTCCATGACTCACTTCAGCAAGCTCACTCCTGCCGGACTGTCGGATCTCGACCTCGACCTGCTGCGCCAGTCGATCCGCCTTTCCGAGGAGTCCCGTGAACGCGGGCGCCATCCCTTTGCCGCACTGGTAGCCGACGCCCAGGGCCGGGTGATCGCCAGCGCCGGCAACAACTCGATGCCGCCCGAAGGCGACCCAACCCAGCACGCCGAACTGGTGGCCGCCGCCCTTGCTGCGCGTCAGCTGAGCCCAGAGGAACTGGCAAACTGCACGCTCTACACCAGCGCCGAACCCTGCTGCATGTGCTCCGGGGCGATCTACTGGACCGGCATCGGTCGGGTGGTCTACGCGCTCTCCGAGCACTCGCTGCTGGGCCTGACTGGCGCACATCCGGAGAACCCGACCTTCTCCCTGCCCTGCCGGGAAGTCTTTGCCCGTGGCCAGCGTGTGATCGACGTGCACGGTCCAATGCTGGAGGACGAAGCCGCGACGGCCCATGTGGGGTTCTGGGAATGAATGGCGGCCTGTCCATCCATGTCGTCGACATCGCCAGCGGTCGGGTCGCGCAAGGGCTGGAACTGAGCGTGGGGCGGTACGATGGCAGCGTCATCCTGCACGGCCGCATCGATGAGCGAGGCCTGCTGCCAGGGCTGGAGGCGCTCGCCGAGCAGTTTGGCAGCGGGGTCTACGAAGTGCGCCTGGAGGTCGCCGATTTCTACCGGGCAGCCGGAGCTGCGCTGCCCGACACGCCCTTTCTCGACGAGCTGATCTACCGCTTCGGCATCGGCGATGCGCACCAGCACTATCACCTTCCGTTCAAACTCACCGCGTGGGGCCTTTCCTGCTTCCGTGGCGGAGCCTGAGCCACGCAACGATGCAGCGGGGCTTCGCTATCGGGCGAAGCCCCTGCGCTCGGTCAGGCATGCCAGCAGCGATACCAGCCGTCCTGTTCAGTCACCTTCAGCGGCGCCTGGTACAGGGCCGACAGGTGCTCGCTGGTGAGAATCTCGGCCTTTGGCCCGTCGGCCACTACCTTGCCATTGGCGATCAGCACCACGCGCTCGATCTCCGGGATGATCTCGTCCAGATGGTGGGTGGTGATGATCATCGCGTGCTCAGGCCCGCAGAAGCGCCGCAGCAGGGTTAGCATCTGTAGGCTGGCGCCCATGTCCAGGCCGTTGGCCGGCTCGTCGAGGATCAGTGCGCGGGGCTCGTGGATCAGTGCGCGGGCCAGCAGCAGGCGACGCTTCTGGCCGGTGGACAGGCGCTGGAACATGCGTTCGGCATAGTCGCCCATCTCCACGGCGGCGAGCATCTCGCGGGACTTTTCGACCTGTTCTGGTGTGGGTTGCAGGTGGCCATGGCTGCCGATGGCACCGAAGAAACCGGAGATCACCACATCCAGCGCCTGGGTGAACGGCGTGTAGTCCTCCTGCAGGTCCTGGGAGACGAAGCCGATGCGGCTGCGCAGGTCCCAGAGCGTGACGTTCTGCAGGCCGAACAGATTCAGCGAGCTGTCCGGGCGATCCACCGGGTAAAGCTCGCGGCTGATCAACTTGAGCAGAGTGCTCTTGCCGGCGCCGTTGGGGCCGAGGATGGCGACCTTCTCGCCTTCGCCGATGTGTAGGGAGAAGCCGTCCAGCACGCGGGTCTGCTGCTGGTAGGCGGTGACGTTGTTGAAGTCGATCATGGCGGGGTCAGCTGGTGGAGAAAAAGAGAACCTCTTCTACCATGCTCCGTCCGTCAGGGCAGCCCTTTCACGCATAAGCAGGCGATAACCTGATCTGGCCATTGTGTCCGAAGTGCCACCTCACAAGGGATGCAGCCTCAATGTACAAACCCACTTCCCCGACGCTGGACGACGACGTCTGCGTACACATCTTTTCCGTTTCCGCCACCATGGTCGGGGTATGCCTGACGGTGATCGGCATCATCCGCGTGGTCATCACCCTGCGTCAGGAGAACCTGATCTTCGACGACCTGGTGGCGGTGAACCTGCTGTTCTATCTCGTCGCAGCCTTCAGCTCCTACTGGAGCCTGCGCACCCACCGCATGCGCCGCGGACGCCGGATGCTGCACGTGGCGGACACGGCGTTCCTCACCGCACTCGTCTTCACCGCAATCAACGCCGCCGGTATCACCTGGATGATCTCCGCTTTTCCCGGCCACTGATCGGCAGAAAGCGACTCAGGGAACCAGCAGGTGCAGCGCTCGCCGCAAACCGTCCGGCAGACTCACTGGCCGGCGCGACTCGCGGCCGACATAGACATGGACGAAATGGCCCTGTGCCGCCGCCTCGCGCTCGCCCTCACGGAACAGGCCGATCTCGTAGCGCACGCTGGATGATCCCAGCTTGGTCACCCGCAGACCGGCGTCCACCACATCCGGGAAGGCAATGGACTGGAAGTAGTTGCACTGGGTTTCAACCACCAGGCCGATGACCTCGCCATCGGTGAAATCCAGCACCTCCTTGCGCATCAGGTACTCGTTCACCACGGTGTCGAAGTAGCTGTAGTAATTGACGTTGTTGACGTGACCATAGACGTCGTTGTCCATCCAGCGGGTCGGGATGGACAGGAAATGCGGGTAGCTTTCACGAAGGCTGACGACGGGTTTCATCGCTCTGACTCCAGCGGTGAGGGATTGGGATTCAACGGGTTGGCCGGATGCCCTCACTGAAAGCATCCGGCGCACGGCCTCCGGCCGGGGTCTTGCCGTAGCGGCGCACGCGGATATCGGCCTGTTCCTTGTGTCCGGCGAAGCCTTCCAGGGCGCACAGGCGCGAGCAGTACTCGCCCACCAGGGCCGAAGCCTCGTCGGTAAGCACGCGCTGGTAGGTGCAGGTCTTGATGAACTTGCCGACCCACAGGCCGCCGGTGTAACGGGCAGCCCGGCTGGTAGGCAGGGTATGGTTGGTGCCGATGACCTTGTCGCCGTAGGACACGTTGGTGCGAGCCCCGAGGAACAGCGCGCCGTAGTTGGTCATGTGCTGGAGGAAATGGTCCGGGTCGCGGGTCATCACCTGGACGTGCTCGGAGGCAATGCGGTCGGCCTCGCGCACCATTTCTTCATAGGTGTCGCAGAGGATGATCTCGCCATACTCCTCCCAGGCTACCCGGGCGATAGGCGCGGTCTCCAGCTTGGCCAGCTGGCGTTCGATCTCCGCCGGCACCGCGCGGGCCAGCGCCTCGCAGTTGGTCAGCAGGATGGCCGGCGAGTTGGGGCCATGCTCGGCCTGGCCGAGCAGGTCGGCGACCGCCAGTTCGGCGTCGCAGGATTCGTCAGCAATGATCAGGGTTTCGGTCGGACCGGCCAGCAGGTCGATGCCCACGCGGCCGAACAACTGACGCTTGGCCTCGGCAACGAAGGCGTTGCCCGGCCCGACGATCATGTCCACCGGAGCGATGCTTTCAGTGCCCAGTGCCAGCCGAGGCGATCGATGCAGGCCTGCGCCTCATCCAGCCGCCATCCAATGAGCAGCGCCTGGGCATTGAGGTAGATAAGAAAAGGCGTGTTTTCCAGCAGGTTCGCCGAAAGCCGCTCGCGCCAACCCAACCAGCTGTGCAGGTGCTGGCCGGCGAACAGCCAGGCCAACGGAACTCGCTCCATATAGCTGGCCGCGGTATCCACCTGCCCTTCCTGCAGTGCCAGCTCCACTGCATCGCCGACGAAGCCGGCTTCGCGCAGCAAGCGACAGGCCTGCAGGCGCAGACGTCGGGCCTCGCGGGGTGGCAACTCATCGGCCAGCGCCCGCGCGACCACAGGATGCAGGTGCCACCAGCGTGCCTCGGCGTCCAGGGGTGACAACATCCCCAGAGAGAGCAACTGCGAGGCAAACTGCCGGCTGGCATCCAGCTCCGGCCAGAACTCTGCGCACAAGGCGGCAGACACCCTGGGCAGGTGCGCAATGCCGCTGAGCATGTGTCGCTGCGCATCGCTCAGGCGCGACAGGAGATCATCGCGAACATACTCGCGGCGCCTGAGCACCGGCGGCCGGACCGGATCATCCCTTCCCTGCAATCCCAGCCGCACCATGGCGCACCAGCCCAGCGTGGCCTCCCACAGTTCATCGGCGAAGTCCTCGGACTGGCTGCCTGCAATCAGCGGCAGCAGGCGGGCGAATTCCTCACGGGTGAGCGCCAGGCTGTCCGCCCCCAACGCGATGACGTCGCCTTCCAGCGACAGCCGCGCCAACGGCCAGCACGGACGCTGGCGAGCGCTGACCCAGAAGCGCACGGGGGCGTCCTCCTCCAGCAGGCCGAGCAGCCAGGCATCCAGTTCCGATGCCTGGGCCGGATAGTCGTCGAGGATGAGATACAGCGGCGCGGAGGCGTGGCGCAGGCAATCGAGCAGGACCTCCGGCGCGGCCTCCCGGCCGAGGCCCAGCTGGCGCGCCAGCAACCCGGAAAGCTGCGCCGGCGACACCGGCCGGCCATGCAGGGCGAGCCAGGCATAGCGGGTGTCCGCCGGCAGCTGCGCCAGGCTCTCGCGCAGCAAGGCGGTCTTGCCGAAGCCGCCCGGTGCTTCGAGCAGACACAGCCGGTGCGCTGCCAGCACCTGCCCGCTCAGACGCTCGCGGGGCAGATGAATGGCCGGGCTGGAAACCTTCAGGGGCAGGAGGCTGGAAAGCGTCATGAGCGGACACCGGACTGACTGTCAGTCGATCCTTGCCAGCCTTGCGACGTCGCACCATCAACCATTCGAGGTATTCGATCCGAACGGTGACAGCTCTAGTTACCTTTCTCTACTCAGGCGCCCGGGCTCCAGTCACTTCAGCGACACCCACAGGTCTCCGGCACACCGGGTAATCCGCGAAATTACCTGAACAGGCAATTCAGGCCCCTCACTCGACTCCCTAGCATGGCCACTCCACTGACTCACCAAGCGTTTCATTGGAGTACCGCATGACTACAAGAACAACAAAGAGCGGCGCGTTCCAGCCGCGCCTCCTGGCTATCGCCGTCACCATGACCTGCGGCTCGCAGGCCGGAGCTGTCGACTTCAACATCGGGGAAATCGAAGGCAAGTTCGACTCGTCGCTGACCTTCGGCACCAGCTGGTCCACCACCGCGCCCGACAAGCAGTTCATCTCGAACAACAACTCGATGGGCGTGCACGGCGGCAAGTCCTCCTCTCGCACCACCGACGACAACCGCCTGAACTTCAAGAGCGGCGAGAACATCTCGACCATCGTCAAGGGCCTGCACGACCTCGAGTTGAAATACGGGGACAGCGGCGCTTTCCTGCGTGGCAAGTACTGGTATGACTTCGAACTCAAGGACGGCCACCAGCACTTCTACGACATCGACGACCACGGCCGCGACCAGGCCGCCAAGAGCTCCGGGGCGATGTTCCTCGACGCCTTCGTCTACCACAACTACAACCTCGGCGACCTGCCCGGCAACGTCCGACTTGGCAAGCAGGTGGTGAACTGGGGCGAAAGCACCTTCATCCAGAACGGCATCAGCTCGATCAACCCGCTCGACGTCGCCGCCTTGCGCCGCCCCGGTTCAGAGGTGAAGGAGGGTCTGGTGCCGGTGCAGATGTTCTACGTCTCCCAGGGGCTGACCGAGAACATCACCGCCGAAGCCTTCTACCAGTTCAAATGGGACAAGACCGTCACCGACAACTGCGGCACCTTCTTCGGCGCCGACGGCGTGGCCAAAGGCTGCGACGACCGCCTCGTCACCGCCGGCTATGACCTGGCCCCGGGTGACGCGACCAACACCGGTGGCGCGGCCGCCCTGGCGGCAATGAGCGACGACGCCTACATCCCCCGCGCCAAGGACAATGATCCGCGCGACAGCGGCCAGTACGGCCTCGCCCTGCGCTGGTTCGTGCCGGAGCTGAACGAAACCGAGTTTGGCGCTTACGCCATGAAGTACCACAGCCGCAGCCCGTTCCTCAGCACCGTGCGCACCACCAACCCCAGTGCCAGCGCTGCCAACTCCCTGGCCTCGATCCGGGACGCCAAGTACTTCATCGATTACCCCGAGGACATCCGTCTCTACGGCCTGAGCTTCGCGACTAACCTTGCGGGCGTTTCCTGGGGCGGTGAACTGAGCTACCGGCCGAATATGCCGTTGCAACTCAACACCGCCGATCTGGTCAGCGCCACCCTGACCCCGGTCGGCCGCAGCTCGCCGTCCCCGCTGTTCACCACCGGTTTCTCCAGCGGCACACCGGCCGGTGACACGATCAACGGCTACGACCGCAAGCCGGTGCTGCAGGTGCAGACCACCGTGACCAAGCTGTTCAACCAGGTGTTGGGTGCCGACCGCCTCACCGTGGTCGGTGAAGTGGGCTACAACCGTATCAACGGCCTGGGCGATACCGACGGAACCGATCTGCGCTTCGGCCGCAGCCCCGCCTTCGGTTCCGGCATCCTGCCCGGTGCTACCGGTGCCGCCAGCTGCCGCGGCACCAACGTAGGCCTGCCCAACGCCAGCAATCCCGCGCAAGAGTGCAACAGCCACGGCTTCTATACCGCCAACTCCTGGGACTACCGCATCCGCAGTCAGCTGGATTACCCCAACGCCATCGCCGGCATCAACCTCTCACCCAACCTCGCCTGGTCCCACGACGTGGAAGGCACCGGGCCGAACTTCGAGGAAGGTGCCAAGGCCGCCAGCCTCGGTCTGAACGCCGACTACCAGAACACCTACACCGCTGCGGTCAACTACACGACCTACTTCGACGGCCAATACAACACGATGACCGACCGCGACTTCGTCTCGCTGAGCCTGGGCGTGAACTTCTAACGATCATCACGGAGACGCACACCATGAAGAAGCACCTCACCCTCGGCGGCGGCGCACTGGCGCTGTCCCTGCTGGCCAGTGGCGCGCTGGCCGCCATTTCTCCTCAGGAGGCCGAACAACTCGGCGGCGCCAAACTGACCCCGACCGGCGCAGAGAAAGCTGGTAACGCCGATGGCAGCATTCCCGCCTGGACCGGCGGCCTGAAGCCCGGCGCCGCGCCGGTGGACAACGGCTTCCTAGGCGACCCCTTCGCCAGCGACAAGCCTCTGTTCATCATCACTGCGGCGAACGCCGAGCAGTACAAGGACAAGCTGACGCCCGGCCAGCTCGCGCTGTTCAAGCGCTACCCGGACAGCTACAAGATCCCGGTCTATCCCACTCACCGCAGCGCCTCGGCGCCGCAGGCGGTCTACGACGCCATCAAGAAGGGCGCAACACAGGTGGAGCTGGCGAACGATGGCAACGCCCTGGCCCACTTCGAGACCCGCTACACGCCCTTCCCAATCCCCAAGAGCGGCGTGGAAGTCGTCTGGAACCACGAGGGCCGCTACCGCGGTACCAGCCTGGAACGCTACAGCGCCCAGGTCGTGCCGCAGGTGAATGGCGACTTCACTGCCGTAGGTTTCAAGGAAAACACTGGTTTCCCGCAGTTCATGAGCGATGTCGAACCGGCCAAGAGCGCGAACATCCTCTACTACTACAAGCAGGAGATCATCGCCCCGTCGCGTCTCACCGGCACCGTGAACCTCGCTTACGAGACCATCGACCAGATCAAGGAACCCCGCCAGGCCTGGACCTACAACGCCGGCCAGCGTCGCGTTCGCCGCGCTCCGGAAGTGGCCTACGACGGTCCGGGCAGCGCCGCCGACGGTATGCGCACCGCTGACAACTCCGACCTCTACAACGGCTCGCCGGACCGCTACACCTGGAAGCTGATCGGCAAGAGGGAAATCTACATTCCGTACAACAGCTACCAGCTGATGTCGCCGAAACTCAAGCTGGCCGACATCGTTCGCCCAGGCCACATCAACCCCGAGCACACCCGCTACGAGCTGCACCGAGTCTGGGAAGTGGAAGGCACCCTGAAACCCGGCGCCCGCCACGTCTATGCCAAGCGCCACATGTACTTCGACGAGGACACCTGGATGCTCGCCGAGGTCGATCACTACGACAGCCGCGGCCAGCTCTGGCGCGTAGCCGAAGGCCACCAGGCGAACGACTATCAGCAGGGCGTCGCCCTGTACGCCGCGCAGACGCTCTATGACCTGATCGCCGGCCGCTACCTGGCGATGAACCTGATCAACGAAGCCAAGCAAGGCACCCGCTACGACATGAAGTACACCGCTTCGGACTTCACCCCTGCCGCCCTGCGCAACTCCGGCATCCGCTGAGCACCATCGGGCGCCCCTCAACGGGCGCCCTTTTCCCGTTTTCGCTTCAACCCTCCCCGCTCTTCCGCACATCGATACCAAAACTTCCAGCGCCCAGGACAGGTCCACTGCATGACCCTGTTTGAAGTGGCGCCCACTCGAAGAGAGGGGCGCGGCACTGCGCCCGCCTCGCTTCAATGGCGCACTTCGCACAATCAGGCCGCGCCGTTGGCTGCACAGGAGTTCCAACATGAGTGACTACATCGCCCCACTGCGCGACATGCAGTTCGTCCTGCGTGACCTGCAACTGCTCGACAGGCTGAACCAACTGCCCGGCCAGGAAGAGATGAACGCCGAGCTGGTGGACGCCATCCTCAACGAGGCCGCGCGCTTCGCCCAGGGCGAACTGGCGCCGCTGAATGTCGTTGGCGACCGCCAGGGAGCACGCTGGAAGGACGGCGATGTGCGCACGGCCGAGGGCTGGCGCGAGGCCTACGGACGATTCGCCGAAAACGGCTGGAACGCCCTCTCCTGCCCGCCCGACTTCGGTGGCCAGGGCGCGCCGCGACTGGTTTCGGCGCTGGTGGAGGAAATGTGGAACGCCGCCAACGTCGCCTTCGGCCTGTGCCCGATGCTGACCCGTGGCGCCATCGAGGCCATCGATCTGCGTGGCTCGGATGAACTGAAGCAGACCTGGCTGCCGAAACTGGTGAGCGGCGAATGGACTGGCACCATGAACCTGACCGAGCCCCAGGCCGGGTCAGACCTCGCCGCCGTGCGTACACGCGCCGAGCCGCAGGCGGACGGCAGTTACCGGGTATTCGGGCAGAAGATTTTCATCACCTACGGCGAGCACGACCTCACCGACAACATCGTCCACCTGGTGCTGGCCCGCGTGCCGGGCGCGCCGGATGGCGTGAAAGGCATTTCGCTGTTCGTGGTGCCCAAGGTGCTACTGAACACCGACGGCAGCCTGGGCGAGCGCAACGACCTGCGTTGCGTCTCCATCGAGCACAAGCTGGGTATCCACGGCAGCCCGACCGCCGTGCTGGCCTTCGGCGACCAGGGCGGCGCCACGGGCTGGCTGGTGGGAGAAGAGAACCGCGGCCTGGAGTACATGTTCATCATGATGAACGCGGCGCGCTTCTCCGTCGGCATCGAAGGCATCGGCCTGGCCGAACGCGCCTACCAGCGCGCGGTGGCCTATGCCCGTCTGCGCATCCAGGGCACCGAGATTGGTGTTCCGGGGCGGGAAAAGGCGGCGATCATTCGCCATCCGGACGTTCGCCGCCAGCTCATGTCCATGCGCTCTCGGGTGGAAGCCATGCGCGCGCTGGCCTGCGAAGTGGCGCTGGCAACGGACCTGGCCCACAGCCACCCGAGCGATGCGGTGCGCCGCGAACGACAAGCCTTCGTCGAGCTGATGATCCCGGTGATCAAGGGCTGGTGCACCGAAAGCGCGGTGGACATCGCCTCCCTCGGCGTGCAGGTCCACGGCGGGATGGGCTTCATCGAGGAAACCGGTGCCGCCCAGCACCTGCGCGACGCTCGGATCACGCCGATCTATGAGGGCACCACGGGCATCCAGGCGCTCGACCTGATCGGTCGCAAGATTGCCCGCGACAAGGGCGCGGCCGCCTTCGCCCTGATCGCCCGCCTGCGTGAAGCGCAACTGGCGCTACCGGACGACGACCCGCAACTGGCCGCGATTCGTCATCGTCTGTTCTCGGCGATCAACGCCCTGGATGACGCGGTGACCTACGTGGTGAACCACTACGATGAGCAGGTGCGCCAGGTGGCGCTGGGTTCGGTGCCGCTGCTGGAACTGTTCGGTATCGTCACCGGCGGCTGGCAGTTGGCGCGCTCCGCCCAGGTGGCCCGCGAGCGCCTGGCCGGCAACAGCGGCGACGCCGCGTTCTACCGGGCCAAGCTGCGTACTGCGCAGTTCTATGCCGGGCATTTCCTCACCCGCGCGCCGGGTCTGGCGCAGGCCATTGTCGAGGGTGGCGACGCTGCCCTGGCGATGGAGGACTTCGCCTTCTGAGCGGACATGCCCGCCCGTCCGAAGTCTCGGCGGGCGGGCGCCATCCGTAACGACAGCTTTACACCTGCCTTCGATCCTGCCGGCCGTGGCAACAACAGGCCGCGCCCCAGGCGTGTGCATGCTTGGCTATTGCAGGGGGGCGCCGTTATGCAGGAATGCTCATTGACAGTCGTCCGCCGCTTCAGTGAGATGGCCTTTCGTTCAGGCAAATGGCATTGCTGGCCGACTGTGTGTGCGTTGTGTCCTGCAATGCCGCGATGACGAAACTTTGGCGATCCCGACTCGCTTACGAAAGTTTTCTCGTTTCATCGACACAGGAGATGCCGGCGATGTTGAACCAGGCAGCCCGGAACACCCAGGACGTCGAATTCGACGAGCAATTCCTCCTCGCCTTCGAGATCCAGGTCCTGCAGAAGGCCCTGCCGGCCTTCGAAGAGGCCTCGCGCTTCGCCCGCGACCGAGGCCTGCGCTGTAGCGTGGAACTGATCACCAACGCTGACGGCCACCCCGAACTCAGCCTTAGCGCTACCCAGCGCGATGACCTTCCGGACAGTTGCTACCGACTGATCGCCGACCCGGCCGCCCAGGGCATAGTCCATGAGGAGTTCACAGCGGTGAACCGCCGCACGCGTCGCCAGGGTGCGCGCCTGGCGACGCTGACCTCGCGCTCGCTGGAGCTGCAGCTGGAAGCCTTCTTCATGCACGCCTTTGGCATGCGGCTGGACTACAACGTGCTGCGCCTGGACTACTCTTACGAGCATGCTTCTGGGCTATAGGCCTTTTCCGACGCTGCCGGCCGTCGGTTCGGCCGGTGGCGGAACGAGCGTTCCGTCGGACAGTTCCTGCAAAGGATGATTTATGGCAACGATGAACGCGTCGAAGTCGCTATTATTCGCGCCCTGTGCGCCACCTCGTGCGTGTTTCCTCGTTGTCGCTTCGCCATGAATGAATTCCTCGTGCATTTTCAGGACGGTCACTGCCTGGGCAAGACCGTGCTGCGCTCGTTTTCCCGTCAGATGACCCTCTCCGAGGCGCGCGTGCGCCTGCAGGCCTGCTACCCGCTGCGCGTTCCGCACCTGCTGAACATCCTGCACCTGACGCCGATGCTGCCCGGCCGCTGATCCGCACCCACCCGTACAGTTTTCCTGCGCCACTGTGCCTGCAACCGGGCATCGACCGTGGCTAGAGTCGTTCGTCCCGACTTCAAGGAAAGCACCATGGCCGACCTGCAGATTCGCCCCGCCACCGCCGATGACGTTCCGGCCATGCTGGACCTGATCTTCGAGCACGGCCCCAACGACTGGAACTTCCTGCCCGAAGGTCCGGTTCGCGAGCACTTCCAGGGCATCGCCGCGGGGACGGTCTGGGCGCTGGTCGCAGTGGATGGCGATGAGCTGCGCGGCCTGGTGACCTTCCATGAAAGCGCTGCGTTCGGCCGCTTCCAGCACGAAGGGCGCCCGCGTCACGCCTATATCGCCGAGGCCACGGTGCATCGCGGCGAAGCCGGGCGCGGCCTGGGTACGCGCCTGCTGCGCGCGGCCATTGCCGATCTGCTCGCCCGTGGCCTGCCCGACATCTACATCGAGCGCCACGAGGAGAACCCCGGCTCCGCCGGGATGATGCGCAAGGCCGGCTTCGACGAGCTGGAAACCTTCGCCGACCCGCAGCGCCGCCCCAATGGGTCGCGGCGCACGACGATCTGTTACCTGGACGCGCGAACCGGCGCCGCCTGAGCTTCGCCCAGACCGGCGAGGGCTTGCCGTGCCGCTTCGCCGGCCTGCTCCAGCACCTGGCGCTTCCAACCGTCCTCGTCCACGTAGAAGGCATCACGCAGCTGGCGATGGATGCGCAGGGCTTTCTCCGCCGGTACGCCGGGGTTGTTGGCCAGCCACTGGTCCGCGCGCAGCGCCTTGAGCACCTTGAGCCCCGGCAGCGTGCCGAACTCCAGGGCGATGGCGGTCAGCTCGGCCTGCGGACACTCGCTCGCAGCGCTGAGGATCATCTGCCCCTGCAGCTGCACCGACACCGATCCCCCTTCGTGCGCCGAAGTCACCTCATCGCTCCACCAGCGGCGCGTGCGCGCCAGCGTCTGCGGATCGTTCCCGCCCACATAGATGCGCTCGCCGTGGCCTTTGGGCCCAAGGCCGGTGTGCACGTCGATCCAGCCCAGTCGTGCGCAGTCCCGGGCGTGCTGGCGCAGCACCTGGCGCACGGCCTGGTTGCTCCAGGTCGGTTTGGCGCCGATGTAGAACAGGCCGTTGGGATGGCTGTCCTGGCCGCTGGATATGGCTGCCTGCAGTTGCTTGCGGCCGTGGCGCATGGCGTAGCGCAGCAGGCGCAGGTGGCTGGCGAAGGACGGCCAGCGCCGCGGGATCAGGATCGGGTCGAGCGCTGCGTAGGCCTGGTTGCGCTGGCGCGGCTGGGAGAAGTCGATGAAGTTGCGGTTGAGGTCGACGTTCTCGTGGGTCCAGCGCCGCCACCAGGAAAAACCGTAGGGGTTGGCCGCGTGCAGGTAAAGCACTGCGCAATCGGCCTTGGCACATTGCTCCAGCCAGTCGGGATCATTGAGCAGCGCAATCTGCACCGCCGAGCCGCAGAAACCTTCCACCCCATGGCAGCCGCTGCTGATGATCAGCAGGTTCTGCGCATCGCGCGGACCACTGCGCGCCACGTCCAGCGCGAGCGGCTCGCCATCGCGGCCGGCCAGCGGGTGGCGGTGGGATTCGACGACCAGGCCGGCGGACAGGCACGCGGCGAGAAACTTGCCACGCGCTTCGGCGTAGCTCTGGGAAAAACAGGCAGACGGGTTCATCACCGCTCCGGATGATTGGATGTTGCAGGGCCCGCTGGGCGGGCCCTTCGGGGAGTATCAGGCGTGGCCGACCGCACCGGGCAGCGGCGCTTCGCTGTGCTCGCCCTGCAAGGACTGGCGGGTGCGCTCGGGGGCGATGATCCGGCAGCCGAGGATGGCACCGACCACGGTGAGCACGCCGAACAGGCCGAGCGCCGTCTCGAAGCCATGGGCGATGTCACCGCCGCGCAACTCGACCAGTTGGCCGACGATCCAGGGCGCGAGCATGCCGGCGCTGGTCATGCCGCCAATGTGAATGGCCAGCATCGAGCCACGCTGGGCACTCGGGGCGATGTAGGCGACCAGGGTGTTGCAGAAGGTCGGCAGGACGTTCACCAGGATCGCGCCCAGGGCGTAGAGCACCAGGATCGCCACCCGATCGCCGTGCAGCAGGGTCAGCGCGCAGAAAGCAACACCGGCGACCGCTGCGAAGGCCATCGGCGGCAGCACCATGGCGCGCTGCACCGAGGCTCCGCGCTTCATCGCCCGCTGGGAGAGCGTGGAGAGCAGCAGGTTGGCAAGGATCACCCCGACCGTCACCACCATCACCGTGTAGCCCGACTGCATGGGCGTCATGCCCTGGCCCTTCTGCAGGTACACCGGCACCCAGCTGTACACCAGCGCAGTGGGCAGGTAGCTGAGGAAGCCCATCAGGGTGATCCAGATGAAACTGCGGTTGAGCAGCAGGCGGCTGTACGGCAGGCGCAGTGACGACCCCGGCCCCTCTTCCTCGGTCTGCTGGCCTTCACGGCCGAAGATCAGCCAGACGACCAGCCAGACCAGCCCGAGCAGCGCCAGCAGGAAGTACGCGGTGCGCCAGCCGAAGTGCTGGATCGCCAGCGGCAGGCTCAGCGCGCCAAGTACCGCGCCGAGCATGATCGACACCTGGATCAGCGCCGAGGGCAGCACACGCTCCTTCGGGCCGAACCACTTGAAGCAGGCGTGCTGGGTAACCGCCGTGCCCGGCCCGGTGCCGGCGCCCAGCAGCAGGCGCCCGGCGACCAGCGCGGCGAAGCCGCTGGACAGCGCCACCAGCAGTTGCGAGGCCATCCAGACCACCGACATGCCGGCGAGAATCCAGCGTGTCGGGAAGCGGTTGGCGAGGAAGCCCACCAGCACGCCGGAGATCGAATAGAGGAAGAAGAACGCGCTGCCGATGAAGCCGAACTCGGTTGGCGAGAGCTTTAGTTCGTCGATGATCTGCGCGCCGGCGAAGGCGAAGATGGTCTTGTCCAGCACGCTGATGACCATCACCAGCATCAGCAGGATGAGGACTACGGTGCGCTGTTTCATGCCTGCTCCTCTCTCGACAGAGAAGTCTCCACCAGCCGCACCCAGAGCGCCGCGCCGAAGGGAATGGCGCCGTCGTTGAAGTCATAGCCGGGGTTGTGGACCATGCAGCCGCTGGGGCCGCTGTTGCCGTTGCCCAGGGCGATGTAGCAACCGGGGCGGCGCTCCAGCATCCAGGCGAAATCCTCGCTGCCGAGGAAGCCCGAAGGGATCTCGGACAGCAGGCGCTGCGGGCCGACCAGTTCGGTCAGCACCTGGCGCGCGAGGCGGGTTTCTTCTGGCGTATTGACCAGCACCGGCACCAGCTCCTCGTACTCGTAGTGCAGTTCCATGCCGTGCACGGCGGCGACGCCACGGCTGATCTCGCCGATGCGTCGCTTGAGCAATTCACGCACTTCCGGCTTGGTGGCGCGCACGCTCAGGCGCAGGTCGGCATGGTCGGGAATCACGTTCGCCGCCTCCCCTGCCTTGAGCATGCCCACGGTCACTACGGCCACTTCGGTGGACGGCACGTTACGCGCCACAATGCTTTGCAGCGCCAGCACCAGTTCGGCGGCGGCGACAATCGGGTCTTTGGTCAGGTGCGGCATGGCGCCATGGCCGCCGACGCCGGTCAGACGGATCGATACGCGGTCCGAGGATGCCGTCAGCGCGCCCTCGCGGGTGAGGAAGCAGCCCACCGGCAGGCCCGGCGCGTTGTGCAGCGCGTACACCGCGTCGCAGGGGAAACGCTCGAACAGGCCGTCGTCCATCATTGCCACGGCGCCACCCAGGGTTTCCTCGGCGGGTTGGAAGATCAGGTTGAGGGTGCCGTCGAAGTGGCGCTGCTCGGCCAGGTCGCGGGCGGCGCAGAGCAGGATGGCAGTGTGGCCATCGTGTCCGCAGGCGTGCATGCGGCCGGCGTGCTGGCTGGCGTAAGGTACGCCGCTGGCTTCGTCGATAGGCAATGCATCCATGTCGGCACGAATGCCGATGCTGCGCGCACTGCTGCCCTGTCGCAGCACACCGACCACGCCGGTGCCACCCACGCCCTCATGGACTTCATAGCCCCATTCGCGCAGGTAGCCGGCAACGATGGCGGCAGTGCGCGCCTCCTCGAAGCCCAGCTCGGGATGCTGGTGAAGGTCCCGGCGAATCCGGGCGAAGGCTTCCTGGGAAGCGAATAGTCTTTCGACTGTCTCGTGCTGGGTAAGGGGGTGCTGACTCATGCCGCATCCTGCTCATTGTTCTGATGTGGCCGGCAGGATGCCCCACGCGCGAGGCGCTGAATAATGACCTTCGCGCATGCTTATCAAGGCTGGTTATCGACGCCTGCTTTCAATCGGCCTTGCCGTCGGCCTTGCGCAGGTGCGGCCCCTTGAAGGCGTAGACCAGTTCGTCCACCAGGGTCTGCGCCTCGCGGGTCATCAGTTCCGGCGGGCGGCAGACCAGCGAGATGTCGGTTCCCGGCACAGTCTCGGCGATGTCCAGCGCCTCCAGGGTGCCGGCAATGATCGGCAGGTCGAACACCCGCCGCGACCAGAAACTCACCGCGTCGGTGTTGGCCGCCAGTTCCGCGTAGAGCACCACCGAGGCGCACTCGATGACGCGCTCGGGGTGGCGCACCTGGTACTGCTCGAACATCTGCCCGGCGAGGGAAACGTCCAGCGAGTCGGGAACCAGCCACTCCTCGTCGAGCAATTCGTGCAGCGACCGCGCGTTGCGCAGCGGGTGGCCCTTGCGCACTGCCAGCGTGGTGGGCTGGGCATAGAGTTCCTGCCAGTGGAAGCCGTCGACGTTGCGCGATGACGGCTGCGAGGTCAGCACCAGGTCCAGCTGGCCTTCGCGCAGGCCTTCGAGCAGCTTGGCCGGGCGTAGTTCGTTGATCTGCAGCTGCACCTTGGGGTAGCGCTTGCGGTAACGCAGCAGGCTGGCGGCGAACTGCTGACTGGGCGTCACCGGTGACACTCCAATGGCCACGCGGCCATCCATGGCACCCTTCAGTGTCTCGATCTCGTCCCGCGCGCGGCGCACTTCCTCCACCACCAGGCGGGCGCGGCGCACCAGGCGCTCGCCGTATTCGGTAGCGGTAATGCCACGGTTGGAGCGTACCAGCAGCGGCACGCCCAGCTCGGCCTCCAGCTCCTTGATGCTCTTGGACAGGGCGGGCTGGGAGATGTGCAGCAGGCGCGAAGCTTCCTGGATGCTGCCGCTTTCGCAGATGGCGACGATGGCGCGGAGTTGATGCAACTTCATGGAGTGGTCGTCGGCTCGGGGATCGGTAACAGGTCGGAACATAAAGCAAAATCGAGGCCGGCGTGAGTAACGGTTGGTAAACGCGGGTGGACTGGTGGGTCGCGGGGGTGTTTTTGCCGGCTGATTCAGGCGGTGGGCATTTATGGGAGTTTCGTGCATTGCCAGCATGGGTATCGCTGCGCTCCACCCACCCTACGACGAGTCACGCCTGTTGCCCCTGAGCTTGCGGACGGGTTCGCGGGCATGGCCCGCTCCTGCAGGTGGGCGCGCGACCCACAAAAAAAGCGGCCCGAAGGCCGCTGATAAACACATCGGAGCGCCGGTGAGCGCGAGTCGGGTCCGCCGTCAGCGGATGCCGGTGGCGCGCAAGGCGTTGGGGGTGAAGTCGTTGCTGCTGGCCTTCACCGCGAAGTCGTAGCTGCTCTTCTCCTCATTGCGCAGGCCGGACACCGTGTAGCGGCCGGACAGCACGTCATAGTGGGTCTCCGCCGTCAGCCAGGTGAACTGCTGGTCGTAGAACGGCCGCGCATGGCCCTCGGACACCCGCCAGAGGCTGCCACGGCCGTCGTAGGCGTCAGCCTCGGCGATCTGCCAGCTGTCCTCGTCGATGTACAGGTCACGCTTGCTGTAGATATGCCGCTGGCCCGGCTTCAGGGTCGCCACCACGTGCCACACGCGGTGCAGCTCGTAGCGGGTGTGGTCCGGGTTCAGGTGGCCGGGCTTGACGATGTCGTCGTACTTCAGCCCAGGCGAGTCGAGCGCGAAGCTGTTGTAGGGGATGTACAGCTCTTTCTTGCCCACCAGCTTCCAGTCGTAGCGGTCCGGTGCGCCGTTGAACATGTCGAAGTCGTCGTAGGTCCGCATGCCTTCCGCGCCGGGGCTGTCGTAGCCTACCTGCGGGGCACGGCGCACGCGGCGCTGGCCGGCGTTGTACATCCACGCCATGCGCGGTTCCTTGACCTGGTCGATAGTCTCCAGCACCAGCATCACGCTGCCTGCGCGACGCGGCGGCGAGAGAATTTCCTGGCGGAAGTAGTAGAGGATATTGTCCATCTTCGCCGGGTCGTAGTCCTTGAGCCCGAATGGGAAGGCGAACTGCTCCTTCATGTAGCTGATGGTGTAGGCGCCGTTGGTCTGCGGGTTCATCTGCGCGGTGGTGCGCAGCATCGCGTTGCCCCGGTAACGGGTGACGTGGTTCCAGATCACTTCCAGTCCGTTCTGCGGGATGGGGAACGGAATGGTCATGCTGAAATGGGTCAGCCCGTTGCCGCCCTCGGCCAGCGAAGTCGCCGTGGCGTTCTTCTTCGCCGCGTCGATCACCGCCTGCGGGTAGCTCGCACTACGGTGGCTGGGGTAGACCGGAATGCGGTAGGTCTCGGGGAAGCGCTGGAACATCGCCAGCTGCCCCGGCGTGAGCTTGTCCTGGTACTGGCTGGCGTTCTGCGCAGTGATGGTGAACAGCGGCTTGTCCGCGGCATAGGGGTCGGCGAGGAAGCCGCCGGCATCGGCCTTGCCGGCGTTCAGCGCCAGGCCACCGGTCCAGGCCGGGATGCTGCCGTCGGCGTTGCCCGCCTTCTCGGCGCCAATCGGGGTGAGTTCATTGCCCAGGCGCGCGGCCTGGTCGGCGCCGACCGCGGCCATGACCTGCCCGGCGAGCAGGCTCAGCGTCAGGCAGCCGGCCTGCAACCATTGTTTGTTGTTCATGCTTTTACCTCAGGGGGCTGGCGGGCATCAGAAGCTGACGCCCATGCTGACGGCGAGGAAATCGCGGTCGGTGTTGACGTTGTAATCACCGCCGAAGTAGTCGGTGTAACTGATGCTGGCGGTGTAGCGGCTCAGGTATTCGGCGTCGACGCCGACGCTGACCGACTTGTCGCCCTCGTTGAAGGTCGGGCCGTAGCCCTGCACGTCGTGGGAGAACGCCAGGTTCGGGCGCAGCGAAACGCCACCGAGCAGGTCGTTGTATTCCAGGCCCGCGCGCACGCGGTAACCCCAGGAGTTCTGGGTGTAGAAGCCCTTGTCATCGCACTGGCCGGGGTTGGCGGTGTTCACCACCTTCTGGCAGATCGCGTTGCCCGACAGCCCCAGCAGCGCCGAGGTGCCGGCGCTGGCCAGCTCGCCATTGCCGTACACGCTGCTGCGGCCGAAGCGCAGGTCGGAGCCGTCGGTAGAGCCCAGGTCGGCGATGTGGCTGAAGCCGATCTCGCCCACCAGGGTCAGGCGCTCGGCGCCGATCAGTTCGATCTGGTCGAAGGTGTTGGTGAAGGTCATCTGCGCCTGGGTGAACGGCTTGCGCTCGTAACCCTGGATCAGCGAGCCGTAGGCCGAGTCGGCCCAGCCGCTGGAGAAGATCGGCAGGCCACCGTTGACCAGCGGGCTGGTCGCCGCCGAGCCGAGGGTGGCGGCGCCGGAGACGTCGCTGGAGTTGATGCCCAGCGGCATGTTCGGCCGGTAGCTGATCTCGCCCTGCACCGCGGTGCTGCCCCAGGTCGTGTTGAAGCCCAGGCCATAGAGGCGGATGTCCTCGGGGTAGTCCAGGTACCAGCGCGCGGTGCTCACGCCGCCCTGCCCGATCAGCCCGCCGACCGGGTCGGCCAGCGCGCCCTTGCCCACCACCCAGTTACTGGTCGGCGTGCGGCTGTGGTAGTTCATCGCATAGGCGGAGAACTCGGTGTCGTTGTACATCCAGCGCAGCGCCACGCCGAACTGGCCGCCGTCGCGGGCGTCGTGGTCCTTGCCACGCGGTACGTAGCCATAGCCACCCTTGATACCGGTGCCGTCTATGTCACGGTCGAAGTCGCTGCCGTTAACCGCCATGTTGATGTCGCAGCCCTTGGCGGCCACGTCGCTGCCGAAGAAGGTGCCGCAGTTGTCCGGCACGGTCTTCTCCCACTCCAGCTGGTAGAAGGCCTCCATGGACAGGGTGTCGGTGAGCCCCTGGTTGAAATACAGCATGCTCACCGGGATCAGTGCTTCCTTCACCTCGGAACCGGGGCGACGCAGCGCGGCGACGTCCGCCGGATTGATCGAGTTGATGCCGTTCTGGATGAAGGTGCTCTCGCCCCAGCTCACCACCTGGCGGCCCACGCGCACGGTACCCGGCCGGTCCTGCAGTTCGTAGTTGTGGTAGAGGAAGGCGTCGAGCAGCTCGGCGCCGGAGGACTGGGCGGCGGTATCGCGGCCGCTGTCGTCGATGTCATAGAGCGGGCGGTGTTCGTCCTTCAGTTCGAAGTCGTACCAGTACTTGCCACGCAGGAACAGGCCACTGTCGCCGTACTTCAGCTCCAGGTCGTGCAGGCCCTTGAAGATCTTGGAGAAGGTCTCGCCGCGCTTGAAGTTCAGCCGGCCGTCATCGGAGGTCTGGCTGGAGGCCGTGCCGCCGTTGCGGGTGCCGATGAATTTCTTGTCCGGGCTGTCCATCGCCCAGCTCGCGCCGATGGACAGGGTCGAGTCGAAGCGACCCTCGATTTCCCCCACGTTGAAGCTCACTGCCTGAGCCGAAGATGCCCCGCCAAGGGCCATGCTGGTAGCCAGCGCCAGCGCGTGCGGCTTGAAGCCTGCGGCGCCGGTTATTGTTTTTTTCATGCTGCTCTCCGCCTGGATCGTGCTGGTCACGGCAAGCCGTGCCACCCCTGCTCCGCGGCTCTTGGGCCGGGAGGCGAGCGCAGGTTAGAGCGCTGTCACATGGCTGACTTCTGAAAAAAAGTGATGCCCATAGCCAGAATGAAAACGCCAGCACATCAACAGCGCGCGAGGCTTTGCGGGTGATAACCGACGGCTATCGCGATACCCAGGATTCAGCCGACCCGGGCCGCGCATTGCCCTAAAGTCCGCCGCCATCAGCGACTCCCCGACCCTGAGGTGGACCATGAAGATTGCGTTGACCGGCGACAGCATCCTGCAGCGCCGCCTGAACAGCCGCGAAGACCAAACCCTGCTCCCGCTGTTCGACCTGCTGCGCGACGCCGACGTCAGCTTCACCAACCTGGAAGTGCTGCCCAACGACTTCCATGGCGATGCCGTGCTGGAAAGCGGCGGCTCGCACTTCGGTGCGCCGTCGTGGGTGCTCGACGAGCTGGTGGAAGGCGGCATCGACCTGTTCTCCACCGCCAACAACCACAGCCTGGACTATGGGATCGCCGGCCTGCAGGCCGCCCACGCCCAGCTGGACAAGCGCGAACTGCTGTTCGCCGGCACCGGCCGCAACCTCGAAGAGGCTCGCCGCCCGGTGTACTGCACCAAGCCTGCCGGCACCGTCTCGCTGCTGGCCTGCACCTCCACCTTCGGCAAAGGCCAGGAAGCCAGCGAGCAGACCCGCGACATGCCCGGCCGCCCCGGGCTCAACCCGCTGCGCTACGACACCGTGCACCAGCTCGACGGCGCACAGATGGAAGCCATGCGCGGCATCATCGCCAGCCTCGGCCTGGACCGTCTGTACCAGGGCGCGGTGGACCTGGGCTTCGCCCACCCGATTCCCGATCCGTCGCTGGCGGTGTTCGGCCCCTTCACCCCGTTGCTGTTCCGCCAGGGCGAGAGCGCGCGCCTGCGCACCCTGCCGCGCAAGAAGGACATGGACGACATCCTGCGCTGGGTCGAGGAAGCACGTACGCTGTCCGACGTGGTGGTGCTGAGCATCCACGCCCACGAACTGGGCCACGACGCCAAGGGTGAGTGGGACCTGGAAGTGGCCGCCGAATTCATCCAGCCGGTAGCCCGGCGCATGATCGACGCCGGCGTCGATATCGTGGTCGGCCACGGCCCGCACCTGCTGCGCGGCATGGAGATCTACAACGGCAAGCCGATCTTCTACAGCCTGGGCAACTTCATCGGCCAGAACGAGCTGGTGGAGCGCCTGCCGGCGGACAGCTACGAGCAATTCCGCGTGGACCGCAACCAGACGCCTTCGAAGGTGTTCCTGCAGCGCACCCAGAACGACACCCGCAGCTTCCCCTCCGATGCGCGCTTCTGGGAAAGCCTGGTGCCGGTCTGCCAGTTCGACGGCCGCCGCCTCACCGGCATTGAACTGTACCCGGTGAGCCTGGGCCTGGGCGAGGCGGTACACCGCCGTGGCCGCCCACGCCTGGCCGAAGGCGAACACGCACAAGCGATCCTGCAGCGCTTCGCCGCGTTGTCGGAACCTTACGGTACTCGGCTGTCGGTGGACGGCTCGATTGCGCGCGTCACACTCTGATGCCGCAGCGCCGGGCGGCCACAAGCTGCCCGGCGCCCTCTTCTTCCCATACCCATGACCACAACCCGCATTCTCATCGTCGAGGATGACCTGCGCCTTGCCGCCCTCACCCGCGACTTCCTCGAACACCATGGCCTGACCGCCGTCATCGAGTCCGATGGCGCACGCGCCGCCGAGCGGGTGCTGGACGAACGCCCGGACCTGGTGATCCTCGACCGCATGCTGCCCGGCGAAGATGGCCTGTCCATCTGCCGGCGCCTCCGCCCGCAGTACCAGGGCGCGATCCTCATGCTCAGCGCCCGCTCCGAAGACACCGAGCAGATCGACGGTCTGGAGAACGGCGCCGACGATTACGTCTGCAAGCCAGTGCGCCCGAGCCTGTTGCTAGCCCGCGTACGGACCCTGCTGCGCCGCCCGCGAAGCGCCGCCGAGCCGGCGGAACGGCTGGAGCATTCGGGACTGACCCTCGACGCCCGCCAGCGCGAAGTGCGGCGCAACGGCTCGCGCATCGACCTGACCGGCGCCGAGTTCGACCTGCTCTGGCAACTCGTCGCCCACGCCGGCCAGACCCTCAGCCGCGACGACCTGCTCCTGGCACTGCGCGGCATCACCTGGGACGGCCTGGACCGCTCGGTGGACGTACGCGTCGCCCATCTGCGCGCCAAGCTGGACCAGGACCCGCCAAGGCCGCTGATCGTCACGGTGCGCGGCAAGGGCTATCGCTTTGTCGGCTGACAGCGCTTCGTCAGCATGACCGCCCAGCCGAAAATTCGTCGCGCGGGGAACTCCGTCCAGTCAAACCAGGCACCCTCACCGCCGCAGGAGTGCCCGGCATGACCGTCAGCATCGACAACCTCAATATCGCCCTGCCCGTGGGCAAGACCCCGACCGATACCGTCTCCATCGAGATTCCCGGCCCGCAGGCGCTGGCGCAGTACCCGAACCTGGTCACCCGCCTGCCGGACGGCAGCCTGCAACTCACCGCGCCGACCAAGGGCGTGGCAAGCAAGAGCGTCCACCGCACCCGCTGCGAATGGAAGGAACCGATCTACTGGGCCTTGAGCGGCGCCACCGAGCATGTGAACCACCAACTGATGAAGGTCACCCAGGTGAACTCGGCACAGAAGGTAGTGGTGGCGCAGATGCACGTGAAGGACGACGACAGCCCGCTGCTCAAGGTGTTCTGGCAGAAGGGCAAGCTGACCATGGGTTTCCGCCAGAACTTCAACCAGACCACGCCGGTGAACAGCACAGTGCTGGACAACGTGCCGCTGGGGGCGGAGTTCGACATCCTGATCCTCGCCACGTCCAGCCTGATGCTGACGGTGCAGGCCAGCTGCAACGGGCGTAATTCGGCGGTGCCGTCGATGCCGCTGGATGTCAGCTGGGCTGCACGGGTGTTCGATTTCCACGGCGGGGTCTACAACCAGATCGATTTCACCGACACGACCCTGGCGAGCGATGCGTCGGTGTGCGTGATCAAGGACCTGCAGATCAGGCATGCGTGAGTGCGGGGACAGCGGCGCCTTACAGGCGCTGTTCGCGGCCATGGCCCGCTCCTACAGAAAAGCGCTGGCATCCGGTAGGCTGTGGGATCGTCGCACCCAGAGCCCATCCGTATGCCCGCCCTCACCTGCCCCCATCTGACAGGCCAGCACGTCGAACTCCTGCCCCTGCGGGCAGAACACGCACAGGCGCTGCTCGACGCCGCCGCCGATGGCGAACTGTGGAACCTCAAGGTCACGGTGGTACCCGGCCCGGATACCGTCGCGGGCTATATCGCCAAGGCCGAAAAGGGCCTGGAGGAAGGCAGCGTCCTGCCCTTCGCCATCCTCGACCGGCGCACCGGCAGGATCGTCGGCAGCACCCGTTTCTGGAAGGTCGACCGCGCCAACCGCAAGCTGGAGATCGGCCACACCTGGCTCGCGCTGTCGGCGCAGCGCACGCCGATCAACAGCGAGGCCAAGCTCCTGCTGCTCACCTACGCCTTCGAGGAACTCGATTGCGTGCGCGTGCAGTTCACCACCGACGAGCTGAACGAGAAGTCCCGCGCCGCCATCCTGCGCCTGGGCGCGGTGCAGGAAGGCATCGTCCGCCACGAGCGCATCATGCCCGACGGCCGCAAGCGCAACTCGGTGCGCTTCAGCATCATCGACAGCGAGTGGCCGGAGGTGAAGGCACGGCTGCTGGAAAGGCTCGGCCGCGCCCCGACCTGATGGCCGCTCAGCCCTGGTAGAACACCTCGTCGCTGTACGGGTACCACCAGGAGTGGATCTGCGGCTGGTGGTCGATGATCACCATCTTCGAGCGGCGGAACGCATCCAGCCCCTGGCGGCCCAGCTCGCGACCCATGCCGGACATCTTCCAGCCACCGAACGGCAACGCATCGTTGTCGATCAGCGGGTTGTTCACCCAGACCATCCCCGCTTCCAGGCGATCCGCCGCCTCCATGGCTTCGGCCAGGTCGGTGGAGAACAGCGAGGCGCCCAGGCCGAAGGGCGAGTCGTTGGCCAGCCGCACCGCCTCGTCGAAGTCCTTCACCTTGCAGATCGCCGCCACCGGGCCGAAGCACTCCTCATGGAAGATCGCCATGGCCGGGGTGACGTCGGTGAGGATGGTCGGCTCGTAATACCAGCCCACCGGGAACTGCTCGGGGATGCGCCCGCCGCAGACCAGCGTGGCGCCCTTGGCGATGGCGTCGTCCACCAGGCGGATGACCTTGGCGCGGGCCGCCTCGCTGACCATCGGACCGATCTCGGAACGCTCCAGGCCGTGGCCGATGCGCAACGCGCGGGTACGCTCGGCGAAGCGCGCGACGAATTCGTCATGCACCTCATCGACCACATAGAAGCGCTCCGCCGAGGTGCAGATCTGCCCGCTCAGGTGGAAGGCCGCGGTCACCGCGCCGGCCGCCGCGACTTCCAGCGGCGCGTGGCGGGAGATGATCATCGGGTCGCTGCCGCCGGCCTCGATCACCGCCGGTTTCATCCGCTCGGCGCAGGCCACCGCCACCGCCTTGCCGGCGGCGACGCTGCCGGTGAAGGCCACGGCGTGGGTACGCTCGGACTGCACCAGGCGCTGCGCAGTGCTGGCATCGCCCGGCACGCAGCTGACCATCCCCGCCGGCAGCACCTTGAAGTGCTGCATGAACTTCAGCGTGCACAGCGTGGTGCTTTCCGCCGGCTTGACGATGCAGGCGTTGCCCGCCGCCAGCGAGGCGGCCAGGGTCCAGCACATCAGCAGGATGGGGAAGTTGAACGGCATGATGTGCACGCTGACGCCGTAGGGCTCGTAGCGCACATGCTGGAACGAGCCGAGCTGCGTGGTACCGGCGACCTTGCCGGCCTCGTCGCGGGCCATCTCGGCGTAATAGCGGAAAATCGGCGCGCAGTTGGCCAGCTCGCCCATGGCTTCGGGGAACGGCTTGCCCATTTCCAGGGTCATCAGCCGCGCCACTTCACGCTGGGTGGCCTGGTCGGTTTCGATAGCGTTGGCCAACTGGTGAAGGATCGCCGCACGGGACTTCGCATCCACGCGCTTCCACTCGCGCTGGGCGGCGTTGGCCGCGTCGATGGTGGCGTCCACGTCTTCCGCTTCGCACAGGGCGATGCGTCCGACCGGGGTGAGGTCGGCGGGGTTGACGATGTCGCGCCGGCGCTGCGTCGCCACGCCCTGGTAATCCGGGCCGATGAAACGCAGGGGCAGATCAACGTGAAAGTCGGTCATGGAATGCTCCGCAGGGAATCGGATGAAGCCAGGCGCTGGGCGATCACGTCGCTCTCAAGCCCCTGGCGCCAGTTCGGCAGATGGGTGTCGAGCAGCGTCGCCAGCGGGCGCAGCTGTTCGCTGTCGAGCGCGCGCTGGAACAGCCGCAGCACGCGCGGCAGATGCTTGAGGTAGCCGTGCTTGCCGTCGCGTTTGGCCAGGCGCACGAAGATGCCCAGCACCTTGGCGTGGCGCTGTGCGGCGAGCACCTGGAAGTCGGCCATGAAGCGCCGGCCGTCCACTTCCGGTCGCTGGCTGAGGTACTGGGTGAGCAGGGTCACGCGCAGAGTTTCGGGAATATCGCGGCGCGCGTCTTCGAGCAGGGACATGAGGTCGTAGGCCGGCGCGCCGAACAGCGCGTCCTGGAAGTCCAGCAGCCCGCACGCCGCCACGCCCGCCCTGCCCTCCAGCAGCATCAGGTTGTCGACGTGGTAGTCGCGCAGCACCAGCACTTCACGGCGCAGCGATACATCGCGCCAGAGCGCGGCGAACTCCGCCAGATAGCGCTCGCGCAGCTTAGCGGCAGCCTGCTCGCCCACCAGCAGCGGCGCATACCAGTCAATGAACAGCGCCGCTTCATCGCCCAGTTTCTGCCCATCGTAGGCCGCCACGCCTTCGGCGGCCTGGGGGCCCGCGCGGTGCAGGCGCACCAGGGCGTCCACGGCAAGGCGGTACAGCGCCACCTCGTCATGACCATCGGCGAGCAACCGGGTGTAGGTGGCCTGTCCGAAGTCCTCCACCAGCGCCAGACCCAGCTCGCGGTCGGCGGCCAGCACGCTGGGCGCCGACAGCCCGCAGTCGCGCAGCAGCTGCGCCACCCGCAGGTAAGGGGCCAGCGGCTCGGCGCCGGGAGGCGAGTCCATCAGCAGCAGTCCCTTGCCGTCGAGGCGGAAGTAGCGCCGCATCGAGGCGTCCGCCGGCAGCGCGGTGATGGCCGCGCCGTCCAGGCCGCTGCCGGCGAGGAAGGTCTCGCGGGCAGCGGCACGGGTGGTTTCGCAGGGCAGGTTCATGGCATCACCGGATCATGTAGACCTTCTTGATGGTCTCGTGCACGGTGCACACGCCCTTCCAGTCCTTGGGGAAGAAGGCCGCGGTGTCCGGCTCGATCTCGATCACATCGCCGGACTCGTGCACGTAGGTGCAACGGCCCTCGAGGAAGTGGCAGAACTCGTCGCTGGTCACGTGGCAGAACCACTTGCCCGGCGTGCAATGCCAGATGCCGCATTCGGACTGGCCTTCGGGCCCCTTGTGCAGGACCACGCCGCTGACATGGGACTCGCCCTCGAGCATGGTCGGGATCACGCCCCAGTCCTTGAGTTCGGTGACCTGCAGGGGGCGGTAGATAACGGGGGTCTTCATCGTTCACTCCTGATGAGTCGAAGCATGTAGGGCGGATGACCGCTTGCGGTTATCCGCCGGTGGGTTCGGGTGGAAATCGACGGCGGATAACGCTTGTGGCGTTATGCGCCCTACGGGTTCAGGCCAGCATGTAGAGGTTGCGCAAGGTGCTGTGCACGGTGCATTCGCCGGTCCAGCCGGCGGGGAACAGCACCAGGGTGTCGGGCTCGACCTCGATCACCTCGCCCTCGTCGGAGCGGTAGGTGGCGCGGCCGGAGACGAAGTGGCAGAGCTCGTCGCGCGGGATCGACAGCCGCCAGCGGCCGGGGGTGCAGACCCACAGGCCGGTTTCCGGGCTGTTGTTCGGGCCCTTGAACAGCAACCGGCCGCTGGAGTGCGAGACGCCCTCCAGCGCGTCGGACTGCACGCCCCAGTCCACCAGGTCGTCGTAGTCGCGGGCGCCGCGGATGTGCGGCGCAGTACTCTCTCCATTAAAGGACGCGGCCTTGAACTCAGGCATGGTTCACCACCTTGCCCTGCACCAACTGGTCGAGGATGCGCGCGGCGTCTTCCGGGCCCTTGCGCGAGCGCATGTAGTCGCTGGTGCGCGCCAGGCGCCCCTGCATCAGCTGGTCACCCAGCAGCTGGGCGATGTTGCGCGCCAGGTCTTCCTCGCTCCAGTCGTAGCGGTCCATGCGCAGGCCGTGGCCGCTTTCCTGGGCACGCATGGCGTTGTCGTGGCCGTCCCAGACATAGGGCATGACGATGGCCGGCTTACCGAAGAACAGGCACTCGGTGAAGCTGTTGTTGCCGCCGTGGTGGATCACCCCGTCGACCTGGGCGATCACCGAGGGCTGCGGGTACCAGTTGGAGACGATCACGTTGTCCGGCAGGTCGGTGTACTTCTCCACGTGCTCGCCGACGTTGAACAGCGCGCGGTACGGCAGCTTGCCGATGGTGGTGACCAGACGCTTGAGCAGCTCGACGTCGCCCGAGCCCAGGCTGCCGAAGCTGACATACAGCAGCGGCTTGTCGTTGTGCGCCTTGAACTGCGGGATTTCATAGGGCTTGTCGGTGCGCACGCAGCCCTGCAGGTAATGGAACTGCCGCGCCGGCAGCGGATGGCGACGTTCGAACTTCACCGGGTCCGGGTAGAGCAGCAGGTTCATGTAGGGCGACTCTTCGAAGAAGGTGCCCAGCGGATACGGCCGCTCGCCACACTCGGCGAGGAAGTCGTTGAAGTCGGCGTGGATCGGCGCGATCACTTCCTCGAAGCGTTTCTGGAAGCGTGCGTGGCCGTCCTTGTCGTCGACGCTCATGCCCGACAGGTACGGCGGGATGTCCGGGTCGTGCACTTCGTTTTCCGAACAGGAGATGATCCGCACCCAGGGCTTGCCGTAGTGCTTGATGGCCGGGAACAGGATCACGTTGTCCACGCAGATCAGGTCCGGTTTGATCCGGTCGAGGATCGCCGGCAGCTCCTTCTGCGCCCACTTGGAGGTGGAGACGATGGCCTCCCAGCACTCCTTCACGTAGTTGTCGAGCTGGTCGATCGGCGCCTTGCGGAAGTTGGGGATGTGGCCGTTGATGAAGTCGGTCCAGTAGCGCGCCATCTCCTCGGCCGGCATCGGCTCGGACATGTTCACGTAATGCTCCTCGAAGCCGTAGGCCGAGTACACCCCGGTCATCCCCGGATCGGTGAGGAACACCGCCTTGTGCCCCAGCGCCTCGCAGGCCTGGGCGATGCCTACCGAGTTGAGGGCCGGGCCGTAGGCGGCCTCGGGGAAGAATGCGATGACCTTGCGTTCACTACTCATGGTGCTCTCCGTTCATGGGGCAGGCCCATTAGTCTTGTTCTTAGGCGATCAGTGAGTCAGCACGCGGCCGTGCCGCGCATCCCAGCCCAGGCGCACCGGCATGCCGGCGGCGAGGCGCAAGAAGTCGTAGTCCGAGGACGGCACGCGGACGATCAGCGGCTTGCTGGAAAGCGCCGTGTTCACGTGCAGGTTGGTGTCCAGGCCGTGGTAGGCCACTTCGGCCACCTCGCCGTGAATCTGGTTGTCGGTGGCCGGCGTGGCGTCGGTGAGAACCCGTAAACGCTCCGGGCGCAGCGCCAGGGTCACGCTCTCCGGGCTGGACTCGGCGGTGGTCTCGATGTTCAGCACCTGGTCGCCGGCCTGCAGGCGATTGGTGCCCACGCGGCGGCCTTCGATCAGGTTGCTGACGCCGATGAAGTCGGCAACGAAGCGGCTGCCCGGGTTCTCGTAGAGTTCACTGGGGCTGCCGCACTGGCAGACCTTGCCGTCACGCAGCACGGCCATGCGGTCGGACATGACCAGGGCTTCTTCCTGGTCGTGGGTGACCATGATGAAAGTGATGCCACTCTCGTGCTGCAGGCGCTTGAGCTCCAACTGCATCTTCTCGCGCAGCTTCTTGTCCAGCGCGCCGAGGGGTTCGTCCAGTAGCAGCACACGCGGACGCTTGACCAGCGCGCGGGCCAGGGCGACGCGCTGGCGCTGGCCGCCGGAGAGCTGGTCCGGCCGGCGGTTGGACAACGGGCCGAGCTGCGCGGTCTCCAGCACCGCATCGACGCGCTGGCGGATTTCCACGGCTGGCAGCTTCTCCATCTCCAGACCGTAGGCGATGTTGCCGCGCACGGTCATGTTGGGAAACAGCGCATAGGACTGGAACATCAGGTTCAGCGGGCGCTTGTTCGGCGGCAGTGGCGAGATGTCCTGGCCATTGAGATAGATCGCGCCGGAGCTGGGCGTCTCGAAGCCGGCGATCATCCGCATCAGGGTGGTCTTGCCGCAGCCGGAGGGACCGAGCAGCGCGAAGAACTCGTTCTCACGGATGCTCAGCGACACCTGGTCCACCGCCGTCAGGCCCTCGCCATAGGATTTGCTCACCTGCTCCAGCACGAGCAGGTCGGATGACTTAGTCATGGGCTTTGGGCACCTTGTTCAGACGTTGGGAGGCGAACAGCGCGGTGAAGCTGACCAGCATCACCAGGGTGGCGAGGGCGTTGATTTCCGGGGTCACGCCGAAGCGGATCATCGAGTAGATCTGCATCGGCAGCGTGGTGGACGCGCTGCCGGAACCGGAGTTGAAGAAGGCGATGATGAATTCGTCCACCGACAGGGTGAACGCCAGCAGCCCGCCGGCCATCACGCCGGGGAAGATCGCCGGCAGCAGCACGCGGCGCGCGGTGGTGAACCAGCCGGCACCGAGGTCGATGGAGGCTTCGAGGATCGAGTAGTCGAAATGCTTGAGCCGCGTGCGCACCACCGCGCAGACGAAGGCGATGTTGAACACCACGTGGCTGAGGATGATCGAGTGCAGCCCCAGGCTCATCTTAAGCAGGTTGAAGAAGCTCAGCAGCGCGATGGCCAGGACGATGTCGGGGATGATCATTGGCGCCATCAGCAGCGTGTCGGCGAGGTTCGCGCCTTTCTTGCCAGGGTTGTTGCGGGCGCGCATCTCCACCCCGAGGGCAAGCAGCGTACCCAGCACGCAGGCGATGAAGGTGGAGGTCAGCGCGACGATCAGGGTGTTCAGCGCCGCGTGCTGGATCGAGGCATTGGCCAGCAGCTTGGCGTACCACTTCAGCGACGCGCCACCCCAGGCGGTGGGCAGGCCGCTGGCGTTGAACGACAGCAGGATCAGCACCAGGATCGGTACATAGAGGAAGGCATACACCAGCCACAGGTGCGCGCCGAGGGCGATGCCTGATGAATTACGCATGGCGTTCGCCCTCCGCACCCTGGGCCCGGCGCGAGGCCATGGCCTGGATGAACAGCAACAGCATCATGATGCCGATCAGGAAGAAGCTCAGCGCCGCGCCGAACGGCCAGTCGCGTGCAGTGAGGAATTGCGCGTAGATCAGGTTGCCGACCATCTGCACCTGCTTGCCGCCCAGCAGGTCGGCGGTGATGAAGTTGCCGATGGAGAGCACGAAGACAAACACCGCGCCGGCGGCCACGCCCGGCACCGACAGCGGCAGGATTACGCGGCGGAAGGTGGTCCAGCCGGAGGCGCCGAGGTCCCGCGAGGCTTCCCAGAGTTCGTTGTCGATGCGCGACAGCGAGCTGTAGATGGCGAGGATGACGAAGGGGATGTAGTTGTAGACCAGCCCGAGCACCACGGTGGCGTCGGTGTACAGCAGGCTGATCGGCTCGCCGCTGTATCCGAGCAGATTGAACAGCCGGTTGAGCAGGCCTTCGCGGTTGAGCAGGACGATCCAGGCGTAGGTGCGGATCAGGTAGTTGCTCCAGAACGGCAGCATCACCAGGAACAGGAACACCGCCTGCCGGCGCGGAGTGCTTCGGGTAATGGCGTAGGCCGCCGGGTAGCCGATGAGCACCGCGAACAGCGTGGCGAGGCCGGCGATCTTCGCCGAGCGCAGGAGAATGTCGAGGTACAGCGGGTCCACCGCGCGGCGGTAGTTTTCCCAGGTGAACACGTAGTCGATGCCGCCATAGGCACCACGCTCGAGGAAGCTGTAGACCAGCACCAGCAGGCACGGCAGCAGCAGGAACAGGGCCAGCCAGCCAAGGCCGGGCGCGAGCAGCCAGGCCGAGAGTTTCCGGTCGGCGGACAAAGCGGTCATGCGTAGTTCCCCCAACCCCACGCCAGGCGGGGGTGCTTCAGGGTTATTCCGGAGAGGGTTGCGGGGCGCCGGCGCGACGCCCCATCGGCCTTACTGCGCCGCCATAATCTCGGTCACGGCGCGGGTATAGGCCTTCTGCGTCGAGCCACCGACGTCACGCAACTGCTGCTGCTTGACCAGTTCGGCCGGCGTGGTGGTGAGGTTCGGGTACTTGGCCAGCAGGTCGGGCTTCAAGGTCGCCATCGCCGCCTGGTTGGGCACCTTGTAGAGGATGTTCTCGGCGACCCAGGCGTGGTTCGCCGGCTCCAGCATGTAGTTGATGAAGCGGTAGGCGGCGTCGGGGTTCTTCGAGCTTTTCAGCACGACCATGGTGTCCACCCAGAGGTCGGAACCTTCCTTGGGCACGACGAACTTGATCGACTCGTTGGCCTGGGTGCCGTAGTTGCACCAGCCGTCCCAGGCGTGGGCCATCAGCGCCTCGCCCGAGGCCAGCTTGGAGTAGAAGGTGGTGTCGTCGAAGGACAGCAGGCGTTTCTTGGTGGCGATCAGCTGGTCGCGCACCGCATTGATCTGGTCCGGGTTGCCGTCGTTCACCGACCAGCCGTTGGCGAGGAAGCCGGCACCCAGCAGCCAGCGGTCGGTGGCGAGCATGGTGGTCTTGCCCTTGAGGGCGTCGGAGGGCTTGAGCAGGTCGCTCCAGCTCGAAGGCGCCGGACTGACCTTGTCCGAGCGGTAGCAGATGCCGGTGGTGCCCCAGGTGTAAGGCACGGAGAAGTGGTTGCCGACGTCGTATTCGAGCTTCTGCGCTTCGGGGTAGAGATTCTTCAGGTTCGGCACCTTGGCCGGATCGATCTCGGCGAGCAGGCCCTGCTTGTGCAGGATCTCGGCAAAGGGCGAGGACACGAACACCACGTCATAGCCTTCGCCGCCGGAGGCCATGAGCTTGCCCATGATCTCTTCGTTGGTGGCGTGGAGGGATTTGTCGGCTTCGAGGCCAGTGGCTTTCTGGAACTTCTCCAGGTTGTCCGGGGCCATGTAGCCATCCCAGATGGAGATCACCAGATCCTTGGCACTGGCCGTGGTGGCGGACAGCGTGAGCGCGAGGGTTGCCCCTGCGTAGAGCATGGTCTTCAGCTTCATCTTGCGCACCTGACGATTGGTTGTTGTTGTGTCGACGGCAGCGGAACGAAAAGCGTACTACATGTCTTTTTTTCAAAATAAAAACCGAACCACTGGCGAAGTCAACCTTTTCTTGCATTCTTGTTGGACCACCCACGCTGTGGCATAAGGGGTCGCCCTGCGGCGACACGCCTGCCGGGGCCTGCTGGAGAAAAGCCGCTTGAGCAAGGACACCGAGAAAAGACCGCGCACCAACCACCTGGAACTGGCCCGGCGGATCATCGAGCACGCCCAGGACACCGGACTGGGAGACGGCGACGGCCTGTCCGAGCAGCAACTGGCGCGCACCTTCGGCGTATCGCGCACACTGATTCGCGCAGGGCTGGACCTGCTGCTGGAACAGCAACTGGTAGCCCACGAGCCGGGCAAGGGCTATCGCCTCGCCGCCGACCCGTCCGCCCAGGTACTCGGCCCCGCCCTGCCCCAGGCCGAGGAACAGGCGCTGGCCGCCTCGGTACTGCGCGACCGCATGGCCGGGCGGCTGGGCAACAGCCTCAGCGCCAGCGAGCTGATGCGCCGCTACGACATCGGCCGCGCCGCCGCGCAGAAGGTGCTCGCGCAACTCAGCGAAGACCAGGTGCTGGAGCGCGGTGCCGGGCAGAGCTGGTCGTTCCGCCCGCTGCTGAACAACCTTGCGGCGCTGGAAGACAGCCTGCGCTACCGCCTGATCCTGGAGCCGGAAGCGCTGCTGGCGCCCGGCTTCGACCCCGATCTGGCGCGCCTCGCGCTGCTGCGCGGCGCCATGGAAGACCTGCTCGGCGCGCCCATTGAACGCTTCGACGTGGCGCAGTTTCGCGAGCTGGACATCGGCTTCCACGAGCTGATCGCCCAGGGCTGCGGCAACCGCTTCGTCGGCGACGCCCTGCTGCAGCACCAGCGCCTGCGCCGCCTGCCCAATCTGCTGCCGATGGTCAGCGTGCACCGCCTGCAGGAAGCCCTGCGCGAGCACCTGCGGATCATCGAGCAGATCGAACGCGGCCAGCTGGAAGTCGCCGCCGACCTGATGCGCCTGCACCTGCGGCTGTCCTTCGCACAACGCCCGCAGACCGCCAACCGCGGGATTCCACAGTCGTTCGCCATGGGCCGTCGCTGATTATTTTTCTCTCACGGTGTTTTTTTTAACGAAAAAATGCAGTATCAGTTTCACGCAGTGCCCGTGAGCAACACCCGGATGTGCCCATGACGCAAAGAACAAGAACCATCGCCTTCTTCCCCGAGGCCAGCTTCGGCGCCGCGCTGAACTGCATCGGCATCGCCCAGGCCCTGCGCGAGCTCGGCGCCCGCCCGGTGTTCATCTGCCATGCGCACTTCCAGGGCATCTTCGCCGAGTACGGCTTCGCCGAGTACCCACTGCAGCTGGACTCGCCGCTCTCCGCCGCCGACCACCAGCACTACTGGGAGCGCTTCATCGAGCGCAACGTGCCGTACTTCGACCAGCCGCCCCTGGCGCAGATCGACAGCTACGTGGCGCCGGCCTGGGAAGCCATCATCGACACCGCCATCGAGTCGGAAAAGCCGCTGCAGCAATTGCTCGCCCGGCTCAAGCCCGACGCCATCGTGCTGGACAACGTGGTCAGCTTCCCGGCCATCGCCGCCGCCGGCTGCCCCTGGGTGCGCATGGTCTCCTGCGCGGAAACCGAGCTGCCCGACGCCGCCGTACCGCCCTACCTGTCCGGCGCCAGCAGCAGCGATGCTCAGGCCTGCTCGACTTACCGCGAGCACTACCTGCAGGCGACCAGGCCGGCACACGAGCGCTTCGCCCGCTTCCTCGCCGAGTGCGGCCACCCCGCCCTGCCCGCCGGCCAGTTCCTCGAGGACTCGCCCTGGCTCAACCTGCTGCTGTCGCCGACGCCGGTGCGCTACGAGCGCGAGAAGCCGCTACCGGCCGAGCGCTACCTGTACCTCGATGGCTGCGTGCGCAGCGAGGCGCCGTACATCCCGCCGCAGTTCCCCCGGCATGACGACGCGCCGCTGATCTACGTGAGCTTCGGCAGCCTGGGCGCCGCCGACGTGGCGATGATGCGCCGGCTGATCGACGCCGTGGCGCAGCTGCCCTACCGCTTCCTGATCAACGTCGGCGCCTACCGCGAGCACTACGACACGGTGCCGGACAACGTCTACCTCGACAGCTGGTATCCGCAGCCGGCGGTGCTGCGCGAGTGCCAGCTGTTCATCCACCACGGCGGCAACAACAGCTTCTGCGAAGCGCTGTATTTCGGCCTGCCGTCGGTGATCATCCCCTACTGCTGGGACGGCCACGACAATGCCCGGCGCGCCGAGGAAGTCGGCGTGGCGCGCTACCTGCCGCGCTTCGAGGATCCGCTGGCGGCGCTGCCCGCCGCCCTTGCCGAACTGCTCGCGGACAAGGCCATGGCGCAACGCCTGAGCACCGTGCGCGAGCAGATGCAGGCCTCGCGCGGCACCGAAACGGCGGCGCGGGCGATCCTCCGCATCTGCGCCGACTGACAACGGATTGGCTCTGTCGAAGTACTGGCGATTGGCACTCGGCGACGGACCATTCCCCCCTTAAGCTGGGCTCCAGCCACCCTGGAGCCCGGCATGACCGCCTTCGATGACCAGCCGACCCTGCTCGGCCACACCCTGCAATTGCGCCCGCTGCGCGCCGATGATTTCGACGCGCTCTACGCAGCCGCCAACTCTCCCGAGACCTGGGCCGGCCACCCGGCAACCGAGCGTTACCGCCGCGAGGTGTTCGAGCCCTACTTCCAGTTCCTGGTGCAGGCCGGCGGTTGCCTGCTGATTCTCGACCGGCAGACGGGCGAGGCCATCGGCTGCTCGCGCTACTACCCGGTGCCGGACCAGCCGGCCGACATCGGCATCGGCTTCACCTTCATCAACCACCGCTACTGGGGCGGCGCGACCAACCGCGAGCTGAAGACGCTGATGCTCGGCCATGCCTTCCAGCATTTCGAGCGCGTGTGGTTCCACATCGCGCCGAGCAATATCCGCTCGCAGAAAGGCACGGCCAAGCTGGGCGCGAGGTTGTCTTATCAAGCGGACCTGGACCTCTCCGGCACGCCCGCATCCTGGCTCTGCTATGAGTTGCCGCGCCAGCGCTGGGGCAGCGCCTAGATCCGCCCCGACTCCTGCGACAGCCAGCGCTTGCGCCAAGCCAGCGGCGTGCAGTCCTGCCAGCGGCGGAAGGCGCGGATCAGGCTGCTGGTGCTGCTGAAGCCGACTCGCTCGGCGATCTGCTCCATCGACCACTGTGGATCGCGTAGCAGCTGCAGCGCCTGCGCCTCCCGCGTCTGGTCAAGCAGCTGGGTAAAGCTCAGGCCGTGCTGCTGCAAGGCCGTCTCGAGCTGCCCACGGGCAATATCCAGATGCCCCGCCAGCTCCTCCAGTGAACTCGGGCCGGTGAGCAATTCCGCCAGGCGCGCGCGCAGGGCGCTGAGCGGCAGCGGCATGCCGTGCTGGGCCAGGTACTGCAGAATGGGGCGTTCCACCTGGGCAAGCAGGCGCGGGTTGGCCCCCGGCAGAGGCAAATCCCAGGAAGTATTGTGGAACACAAAGGCGCTCAGCGGCTGATCGAAGCTGACCCGTACATTCAGCGCGTCCCACTCCTGCCGGTCCGCCGGGCTCGTCCGGGCCAGCTCGATGCCGCGCATGAATGTGGCAGCCGGCTTTCCCGTCAGGCGTTCGAACATGCGTACGTGGAAATGCCAGTAGAAGTCGCGGGCAATGTCGGTGGGCGTGTAACCACCATTGAGGTGGAACTCCATCCTCCAGTCACTCCGCTCGTCCTGTATCAACAGCGGCTGGCCCACGGTGCTGGCCAGGTTGACCAGCTGCACATGGCGCTGCACAGCCTCGCCGAGCGTTGTGCAGGCGTATAGCGCCAGGTCCATCCCGTAGAGGTTGGCGGACTGGTGGTAACGTGCCGCGCGGATGCCGAAGTTCGCATCGCCAGTCACTTCTGCGCAGAGCAGCCACAGAGGGCTGAGCGAGGTGATGGGCAGGCGTGCGTCGACCTCCTGCATGATGCCCGGATCGATCCCTGCGCGCCTGAGCACCGGAATGGGGTCGATCCCGTAGTGCTGGCCCAGGGTGGTTGCCATGCAGCGCACGACAGTGGCCTGTGTGCTGGGCGGCAGTGAGACAGGGAAGGTGCGCTTCATGATCGGCTGACGGACGGTGGCTCTGAAACGAGCATGGCCGCGGCGCGCAGCGCATTCAACCTCCCCTGCAAAAAAAGCCCCGGTGGGGGCCGGGGCACAAAGGAGCGGTCGCACGATGAATCAGGACTCCCGCTGCACCAGCGGCGGTTGCCAGTCCCGCTGGAGGACCTCGGGCTTCGGCCAGTAGAGGCGCAGGAACAGGCTGAACTCGCTGTCCGGCGCCGGCAGCCAGTTGTTGCGCAACTCCGGGCGCTCGGGCGCTTCGTGCTGGATGTACAGGTCCAGCGAGCCGTCGGCGTTGTAGTGCAGGTCGTCACGGTCGCCGACGGCATAGCGATTCAGCGGGTTGTCGGCGAGCAGCAACTGGGGGTTGTACAGCGTGAGCGACCAGAAGCCCTTCACCGGTGGCAGCTGTGCCTTGTCGAAGTGGATCAGGTAGCGATGCCGTCCACTGAGCAACTGGCCATCCTTGTCGGCACGGGTATTGGGATAGATCGCGTCGTCCGCCGTGTTGGCACCCAGGCCCATTTTCGCCACCAGCGCTCGCTGGGCATAACGGTCCGCGTATGCCCCCATGTCGTAGCTGACCCTCCAGCCGTTGACGGCGGGCAGCTTGTCACGCAACTCCTCGGCATGCGCCATCAGGTCGATGACCTTGCGGTAGCCGAAACGACTGCCCAGGCGCTGCCAGGCGGATTGATGCGGCTGACAATCCTGACTGATCAGACCGGCATCCCTGATGCGGCGCATCTGCGCGTCGTCAATGCCACTGGGCGGGTTGTCCGCGAGCAACTGGCAGAAGGCCGAGAAGAACTCATTCTGGGTCCATGTCTGCAGTTGCTGGTCCGGCGGAATGTCGGCGCTCAGCCTTGGCAGATGGGCCATGGCCACGCTGGCTTGCGCGGGAGCATCGGAGTTCTGCTCCTGTCCAAGCGGGCGCAGGTCGAACTGGCGTTGCAGGGCGTTGATCTCGGCGTAGTCGCTCGGGCCGTGGCTCTTGAAGCGGCCGATGATCCATGCCATCTGCGTGGGCACCCGGATGAGCTGCATGCCCTCCGGCAGAGTGCCCTGCCAGTGCGGGCCGGCGATCAGGAAGCGCCCGGCCTTGCTGCCCTGGGTACGGGTGCCGGGGCTGGCCACCACGTTGGTCCAGGCATCCAGGATCGGCATCATGTAGTAGTACCCGTCCGTGTCGGGAACACTCAGCACCACCGGCCCCGATCGCAGGTCCAGATGAGACAGCGAATAGAGCGTATCGACGTTCGGCGCGACGACGCTGTTGAAACGGTAATCGGGGAAGCGCAGACGGTGATTAAGTTGGTTCACCGAAGTCTGGCCGCGACCAAGCTGGTATTGCTTGGTCAGCTCCATGATCACCAGCGGATAGCCAAAGGCGTAGGCCTCGGCTGTGGCGCGGGCTTGTTGATAGAGGCTGTAGCCGGCACCAGCGGTGGCTAACAGCACAGCACCGGACAGCCCCAGGCCGATTCGGGTTCGCTTGGAGAATGGCATCTGTGATTGATCCTCAGAGATAGGGTTCGCAGGGGCCGTGCCTCACGGCCCCTGCCCGCGCTTACTTGCCCAGTCGCTTGAGTTCGGCCGGGGTGAACTCGGCCTCCGTCACGTCCTTGCCGAACTCGGCACGGTGATCGATCGCGTTGGTCAGATAGTTCACCGCATAGATCCCGGAGATCAGGTCATAGGTGGCTTCGGCCGCGGTCATCGGCAGTTGCAGGTCGTGGTACATGGTCAGGAACGACTCGTAGTTGCGCCACAGCTCGCCACGGTTGTCGTAGATGTCGCTGGCCATGACCTGCCAGGTGTCTTCGTCGATGTAGAAGCGACGCTTGCCGTAGACATGGCGGGCTCCCGGTTTGAGGGTGGCCTCGATGACCCACACGCGGTGCTTCTCGTAACGGTTGACGTCCGGGTTGATGTAGCCCGGCTTGAGCATCTCGTCATAGCCGACCTGCTTGCTGGCGAGGCCGAAGGCGTTGTAGCCCACCAGCATTTCGCGCTTGCCGATCAGCTTCCAGTCGTAGCGATCGGGCGCACCATTGAAGCCATCGACGCTGTCGGAAACCACCTGGCCGAAGCTGTACCGTGCGCTGTTGTCGTAGGCCACCGTCGGCGCGCGACGCACGCGGCGCTGGCCGGGGTTGTACTGCCAGGCTGCAC
The DNA here is from genome assembly GCF_014851985.1 of Pseudomonas sp. PDM17. Classification (NCBI taxonomy): domain Bacteria; kingdom Pseudomonadati; phylum Pseudomonadota; class Gammaproteobacteria; order Pseudomonadales; family Pseudomonadaceae; genus Pseudomonas; species Pseudomonas sp. PDM17. Next base: position 394,622 of record NZ_JACVAT010000002.1, on the reverse strand, counting down.
GCGGGGTGCTGACCTGGTTGATCGGCTCCTGTACCAGCGTCACTTCGCCGGCATAACGTGACGGGCTGTTGGTCTGCACACGGGTGTAGAACAGCAGGTTCGCTTCCGGCTCGAGGTCGCTGATTTTCTCGCGGAAGCCCACCAGTTGCCGGTAGGTCACCAGCGTGTAGTCGCCCTTGGCCTGCACGGTGGCCGAGGAGAAGTCACGCGCGATCGAGCCACCGCGGTAGCGGGTGATGTGGTTCCACAGCACTTCCAGCGCCTCGGTGGGTTCCGGGAAGGGAACGCCGAAGTGATAGTTGGTCAGGCCGTTGCCGTTGTCTGCCAGGCCTGTCTGGGTGAGGTTCTTGCGCGATTCGTCCAGGTACGCCTGGGGAATGACCGCGCTGCGGTGACTGGGGAAGACACGCATGCGGTAGTCGGGGTAGCGGACGAACATGGCCTGCTGGCCGGGGCTGAGCAGGTCCTTGTACTGCGCCAGATTGGCCTTGCTGACCACATACAGTGGCTGCTCGCTGGCAAACGGGTCGCTGTAGTCGCCATTGCTGGCAATGGCGGCGGCGCCGGCCTTCATGCCGCCAGTCCAGGCAGGAATGCTGCCGTCGGCGTTCGCGGCGCGTTCGGCGCCTACCGGAGTGAGCTTGCCGTCGAGCAATGCGGCGTCGGTCTGCTTGGCTTGCGCCAGGCCGCAAGCGGCTACGAGAGCGACAGCCAGGGAAAGTTTGCAAAGAAGTGGGCGCATGGCTAGAAGCTCGCTTTCAGGGTGACAGAGGCGAAGTCACGGTCATCGACAGTGGAGAACTCGTTGGAGCCGAAGAAGCTGTTGTAGGCCAGCTCCAGCGAGTAGTTGTTGCGGTAGTCGAAGGTCAGGGCGAGTCCTGCCGCCTGCTGGCCTTCCTGGAAGTTCGGGCCGTAGCCCTGCACGTCGTGGCGCCAGTTGATCGAGGGTGTAACCACCGTCGCCGGAAGCAGGTCCTCGTAGTTCAGCGCCAGGCGCAGGCGATAGCCCCAGGAGAAGTGACTCATCAACCCGTCGGTGTTGCAGTTGTCGGCGTTGTAGTCGGCCAGCTGCGCGGCCGTCACACCACCGGGAATACCGGCTGCGGAGGCAGCACTGCACTGCACGCCATTGGTGGGCGGCGTACGTCCGAACGAGCCGGCTCGGCCCAGTCGATCATCACCGATGCCCTGGATCAGGTTGGCCCCTGCCTCTCCTGCCCAGGCCAGGCGAGTAGCGCCCAGGACATTGTTCACCGTGTCGGTGGCGCCAAGGCTGAACTGCCAGACTGGCAAGCGCACGTAGCCCTGCACTTCATCGCCCCTGGCGGCGCCGAGCTCGGCGGCGGTCATCGGCAGGATCGGCGTATTGGCCTGCCCGGAGAGCAGTGCCACCAGGTCCGCAGGGTTGTAGCCCAGCGGCATGTTCGGCCGGTAGCTGAGTTCGCCGAACAGCGCGGTGGTGCCCGCTACGCCGCTCATGCTCAAGCCGAACATATGGATGTCTTCGGGGTAGACGGTGAAGTAGTCACCGGTATTGAGGTTGGTGCGTGAGGCCGATACTGGCCCTTTGCGGGCGATCACCCCGTTAATCAGCGGGGTACGGCTGTGGTAGTTGGCGTAGTAGACACCCAGGTCCGCGTCGTTGAGCGCTTCGATCACGTAGTGCATGGCCAGGCCATACTGGCCGGTATCGCTGGGGTAGTCGGTGCTGGTGCGCTGCAGGTAGCGCCCCTGGGCCAGCGCCTGGCCGGTGGTTCCGGTGCCGCCGGAGACCATGTAATCGACCTGGCAGCCTTCGGCGATGTTGTCATTGCTGCTGAAGAAGGTGCCGCAGCCATCCAGCACCGTCGGGCGGAAGTTGTACTGCCAGAAGCCCTCCAGGCTGAGCGAGTCCGCGAGGTCGTAGTTGAAGCTGACCATCTCCACCGGCAGCTGGCCCTCCTTGAGTTCGACGCCGGGACGGTTGAAAGCCGACGCATCCAGAGGGTTGATGGCGTTGATGCCGTTCTGCAGGAACAGCGCCTCGCCCCAGCTGAGTACCTGCTTGCCGACCTTCACACCCAGCTTGCGATCGGCAACCTGGAAGTCCTTCCAGACGTAGGCATCGAGGTTCTCGAAACCCTTGAATCTGGCCAGATCCTGCCAGCCGGAATCGTCGAACCGCTGGAAGTCGCCATTGCCCTCCTCCATCGCCTGGTCGTACCAGTACTTGAAGCGCAGGAACACGCCCTGGTTGCCGTCCTGCACATCCAGGTCGGTCAGGCCCTTGAACAGCGTTGAGATTGTCTCGTTGCGGCGGTAGTTGAGCTTGCCGTCGTCGCCGTTGTAGTTGATGCCGCTGCCCTCGCGGCCGATGCTGCGCGCGTCGGCCGCGGTCAGCAGATGCTTGTCGGGAGCGTCCAGAGCCCAGCTGGTGCCGAGGCTGAGCGTGGTATTGGAGGTGGCGCTCCAGTCATCGTTGAGCTGCCAGGTGACGCCGTGGGCGCCTGGGCTGATGGCGGCGCCGATGCATAGCGCCAGCAGGCTGGGGCGTGCGATTCCCCGGGCATGCAGAAGGTGATTCATGCTGAGACGTACCTGTAGTTGTTGTAGTTGGCAGGTCGAGGGACTCGGGGGAGTTGCCGGCGACAGAGGCGCCCACTAAATTCCAGTCCCGGGCGCGGAGTGACCGCAGCCCGTGGGCAAGATGGGAGCAGCGCGGTGTCGGCAGATAGTCTGGAAGGGACAAATAGTTTTCCCGAGCACCGACATAGGGGGGCCTTATGCGGCTCCATCATCCTGTCGTGGGTACAGGGGCTGGAGGACCAGGGCGTGGACCTGGCGCATTTCTTCCCGGCGTGGGGTGTCGACCCTGCGGCCTTGCGTGTGGGCAATCTGCGCCTGCCACTGTTTCTCGCGCGGCGCTTCTGGGAAGTGGCACTGGAGCAAAGCGCCGATCCGGCCATCGGCCTGGAGCTGGCCCGGCAACTGGACCCGGTGCAGATGCAGGGTCTGGCCTATCTGATGCAGCTGATGCCGGATCGCTATTCGGCGTTACAGCAGATGCTGCATTTCTGGCCGCTGGTCGCCGCACATTTCGAGCAGCGGCTCGAACAGGATGGCGACTGCCTGCGACTGACTCTTCGGCCCGTCAACGATTATCAGCTGGCCCTTCCTGAAGTGGACTACTGGATGGTTCGCCAACTGCGCCACCTGCGCAGCGCTCCCGGCGCATTGCCGGCATTGCGCGAAGTGCGCCTGCGGCGCCCGGAGCCGTCCGATCCGCGGCCCTGGTTGCAGGTCATCCGGGCACCGGTGGTGTTCTCCTCCTGCCGGGACGAAATGCTCCTTGACCTCGCCGCCTTGCAGGAGCCACGCGATGGGGGCAGCCCGGCCATCCATGAGGCGCTGAAGCTGTCATTGCGCGAGTACGCCGCGCAGACCGAAACCGGCTCGGAGCTTGAGCGCGTGTGCGCCGAGGTCCTGCACAGGCTGGCGGACAATCCGGGGCTGGATGAAGTAGCGGCTCGCTTGCACATGACGCCACGCACTCTGCACCGCGCATTGCAGCGCGATGGCTGGACCTACAGCCGCATCATCGAGGAACACCGACGCCTGCTGGCGGTGGACCTGCTGCAAGCCACCGCCAGCACCATCGCCGAGATCGCCGACCGGCTCGGCTTCGATGAACAGTCCAGCTTCATCCGCGCCTTCCGCCGCTGGTATGGCGCCACGCCCGGCGCGTACCGGATGCAGAGGCAATGAGGCGATCGCCGCGCGAGTGGCGGCAATCCCCGGCCCCAATACCGCTCAGCGGGTCCAGAGCGGGTCAGTGGTGAAGGCGATGGTCAGCCAGCGATTGGGGCCTTCACCGCCGATGGCCTCGCCGATCTCGTCGCGCAGCCTGTCCCATTCGGCGAGCGTCTGCGCCGGCCAGTCCGGCGGAACGATGAAATACAGCTCGATCTGCTGCGCTCGCCCGACCTTGGCGACGTAGGCCTGGTACGCCAGGAAACCATGCTGCGAGACGACAGCCGCGGCCACCTCGTCGACGTGCTCCTTGAGCTCCGGCGGGGTGACCAGGAGGATGTCCTTGAAGGCCTGGCGGATGGTCAGGAAGGGAATCGGCAGAATCACCAGGCAGATCAGCGCCAGCACCGCCGGGTCGACATAAGGGCCGATGTGCGCGTAGCCGCTCACGGTGGCCACATCACCGACCAGGAAGGCGATCAGCAAGGCCAGGGAAATGCTGCCGGACATCACCCAGGACTTCGCGTCGAGGGCGACGAAGTCCGAGCCGATGCGTTTGTTGGCGCGGAACTGCACCGCCGCCAGGGCGAAACAGACCAGCGTGGCAACTGCCGCGTAGAGGATGGCGAAACCGAACTCCAGCGCATGGCCGCCCGTCAGCAACCGGCCGATGGCGTTGATCAGCGCGTACAGCGTGACGCCCGACAGCAGCGTGCCGTTGAGCGCCAGCACCATGGGTTCCAGGTGCCAGAAGCCCATGTTGAACCGCTCGGCCAGGCGCCGGCTGGCGTCGCCCTCGGTGGTATGGCGGCGGATCAGGGTGGCCACCATCAGCGCCAGGCCGCTCATGCTGGCATCGGCCAGGGAATAGACGCCGTCGAAGACGATGGAGAAGGATCCCGAAAGCAGGCCGACGATGATCCCGAAACCGGCCAGCAGGACGGTAACGATGATGGAAAGCCGCAGGATGCCCTGTTCTGTTTTCATGACTGGCGTGCTCCTCGCGCCTTGAGTGGTTGCGTAGCCGGATGCAGGCCCGATGGGAGCTGGCGGCTTCGCTGGGGGGCGCGACTATATGCCAGCGCCCGCACCAAGGCTATTGGCGCCTGGGCAAAGTCGCTATGCGCGATCGCAAGGCAAGTGCTCTGCGGAAATGGGCCTCGGCGATCAGTGAGGCCCAGGCCGGCTGCCCAATGGACAGGTTGCCGGTGTCTTCGTAAGCTGCACGCAACCAGCCGCTCCCCCGGTTTGCCGACAGGCCAGCGCTGGTGGGGATTGCTCAAGGGACTGCAGCGACACCCGGCACGGACGCCCGGCACGGTCCGTTCGTTTCACGCGCTTATCGCCACACACAAGGAAGCGTCATGCGGAGCGTCAATCTCGCGGTCATGTTTGCGGTTTCCGTCATCAGCGCACTGTCAGGTGCGTTCAATCTGCTGAACGGGGTCAAGCATTACCCCAACAGCCTGCCCTTGACGATGTTGCTCGTGGGCCTTTCGCTGATCTCGTTCGCCTACGCACTCCTGCTGCTGAAACCCGCCGAGAAAGGCAGTCCAGGGCAATGGCTGATTCTTCTGCTTTATGCGGTCAGCGCCGTTTCCGGGACCGTCGCATGCGGCATCCTCGGTACACTCCCCTACATCATGCAAAGCATGGATTTGAGCCTCACCCCGGCGTTGAACCACCTTTCGCTCCCCTTCCTGGCTTGCGCCTTCCTTGCCGTGGTCCCCTTCGTCCTGGCATTTGTCTACCTGCGCCGGCAGAGCGCAGCCCTTCGTCTGAATGCGGGACAGTAGTCAGCAGCGCTGCCTCTTCCGAGCAAGCTCAGGCCTTGCATAGCGGCACCTCTTGCAGCAACCACGACAGCGCGAAGGCCACCGCGCTGACCAGGCACGCCACCAGGAACACCCAGTGCATCGACCCGCGCCCAGCAAGGCCATGTAGAGATTCATCTGCACCCGGCGACGGTTTCAGGATCAGCCACTCGGCCCTCCGGAAGGCTTTGTGCAGAGCCTCTGTCGGCTGCGACTTCGCCCTTTGCCGACGAAAACAGCGACGATTTGTGCTGATACAGGTGATCCCGAGAGCTGTATGGAATAACCTTGCACCACGCAATCAACCTCGAAGCTGTGAATTGAACGATGGGTTTTGAACAACTAGCTGGGCTACGTGACCGCCTGCGGGCAGAAAAAGAGCAGGCCAAGGCCGCTAACGAGAAGCGCCGCAAGCCGAAGTCCTCACCGCAGGAGAAACCTCGTGAGCAGGATCCTGCACTGGAAGCGATCTGGCGCTTGCAGCGGCATTTTCCGTTGGCCTTCCCGGTGAATCCGGCACCCAAGGTTCCGCTCAAGGAGGGAATTCTCAAGGATGCCGAGCAACACCTGGCGCAACTGGGTATCAGCAGCGAGCAGCTCAAACTGGGCGTCGCGGCCTGGTGCAAGGGCACCCGATACTGGGCCAGCATGGTGGAGAACGCACCGCGCCTGGACCTGAACGGCCAGCCCGTCGGCACCGTGACCGCCGCCCAGGCGCTGCACGCGAAGCAGCAGGCTTCCCGGCAACGCAGCCAGGAGCGCCGCAATCGCGAGAAGCTGAAAAACCGCACTCCCGCCGCCGCCGATACCACTGATACCACCGCTGCCACCGCTGCCACCGAGGCTCAGTCTTCGGACTGAACCGCGTCGCGCACTGCATCGCATCGGCCATCACCCGGCTGGGTGACTGTCCGATGCGGCAGGCTGCTTCAGGCCAGGGCTGCCGCTGACTGCCGGCAGCTATCGGCCAGGACCGGAGCCAGCTCAGAGTCCGCAGAGGGTGGGTGATCAATACGGCAATCTCCCGTCTCCCCGGTCTCTGCCACGACGACCGCTGACGATCGAAAACTGGCCTTCCCCTAGTCAGCCTCAGGGCGCTTTGCGGGCGCTGCATACCAGTTTTCACGTGACACCACCTTTTCCACGTCAGGGTCACCCAGGTAGTGCGGCGACATGATCTGTACACCGTATTCGTTGAACACGTCCTGGATGTGGGCATGCAGCATGCTCAGCAATTGTGCCCGCGGGCGCGGCTCGCTGGGGATGGCCTGGGCGACCAGTCGGTATTCGGGATAGAAGTCCGACAGGGCCGTCTGGAACACGTAAGGCGGCGGGACCTGCAAGATGCCATCCGTACGCCGGGCAGCCTCGATGAGCATCGCTTCCACCTGCCGCCAGGGGGTGTCGTAGCCGATGGTGACCACGGTGTCGACGACGTAACCCTGGCCCTGCACTATCCGCGAGTAGTTCTTGGTGACCGATCCGGTGATCATCGAGTTCGGCAGTGTCAGCACCTCTCCGAGGCCGGTGCGGATAGTGGTGTTGAACATACCGACTTCCGTCACCGTGCCCTCATGGTCGCCAATGCGCACGAACTCTCCGGCACGCAGGGTCCGCGAGTAGGTCAGGATCAGACCGGAAGCAGCCTGCCCCACGACGCTGGAGGCCCCCAGCGAGATCATCAGGCCCACGAGCACCGACAGCCCCTTGAACGCCTCGGTACCCGAACCGGGAAGGTACGGATACGCCATGACGACGGCGAACAACCAGATGGCCAGCGAAGTCAGGCGCGTGGTGGGCTGCAGGGTCTCTTCGGTCAACCAGCGAATCGTGCCAGGCCGGGACAGGCGCTCCAGCAACCTTTTGCTGAATCCGCTGATGCCCTTGGCGATGAAGAAGATCATCACGGCGACCGCTATGCCCGGTATCGCACTGACGATCCCGCTGAGCAGGTAATCCAGCAGCCGGAACAGGTAGACGTCGAGGCTTTCCCCCCAGGGCCGGGTATAGGGGAACTGCGACAGCACGTAGCTGAGCCACTCGTAACTCAGCAGAAACACGACGGCCCAACAGAACAGCCAGATCAGCCGATCCGCCAGGTAGTAGAGATACTGCATGTCGAACAGCTGCAGTTGCCCCACCCTGATCTGCCGGGCCCGCTCGCGCATCAGTTGAGGTAGCCGGCCACGCACCTTGCGTCTGAGGAAATGCACCAGCCTCAGCAGCAACACGTACAGGACGGTGGCAACCGCAGAGTATCCCAGGGCCTTGAGCAGGAATCGAAGATTGCGCGCCTGGCCGGTTTCCTCCACCACCACCTTGAGGTTCGCGGCAGCTCTTGCTGCGGCCTCCTGCACAGAGCCCTCCGGCGAATCGACGTCCTGTGGTGAAACGATAAAGGCGCGCCGCCCTCCCAGCAGTACCATGTAGCTGTGGAGGATGGGCGCAGTGCTGACCTGCAGGTCGTCAGTCCCTTGCAGCACATCCTCGATGACTGCCTTGGCCCGTTGCTGTCGGCCCGCTGGCGTCTCGCCCAGCAACGTCGCGCGGAACACGACGATGCTGCGGTTGGCAATCTTCAGCTCCACGGGGTCTGCGGCAACGCCCTCGGTTACATCGGAGCCTGACGCAGGTTCGGCCCTGGCTGTAACCGCACAGGCCAATCCCAATACCACCAGCATCAAGCTGAGCCTTGCGCTGATCCAACGCCCCATCCCATCGCTCCTTGGAAGCAAAGCCGACCTGCCGAGAACAAACTGAATCAAGCGTAGCCAGCTTCTGGACGTCCTGGAGACAGAAGCAGCCCCTGCCTCGGGGAAAATCCATTGGCCCGATAGCTGCCGCTGAACGGACGCAAGGACCGACGGAACTCGAAAGCTGCGAGGGAGATCCAGGTCCGGCGTGCACAACGCACGTCCTGGACTGGTTGTCGCTCAGTTACCAGCGCAACAGCCTTGGCCCTAGCACTGCACCCAGCACGGTTGGCAGAAGCATGCCGAGCAGGTACCAGACACCCCAGAACGAAACGCCCATTTCCGGGCAATGCAGGCAGTACGCCAAGGTCGCCGTGGCTCCCGCCAGCAGGCCACCGGCGGCGCCGGCAATGCGCAAGCGCGTCGGTGCGAGGCCGCGCAGTGCCCAGAACACGCCGATGAAAGTCGGCACCGAAAGCAGCGCGATGTTCAGCGGACAGGTGCGCCAGGTCTTGCCGAGGATCAGGCCAGTGCGGGCGTCGGCGGGTACTCCGGCCAGCTCCATCGCTCCGCCGATCCACACCAGCAGCACGGGCAGCGCCAGCAGCACCCAGGCCGCCCCGCCGCTCACGCCTGGCCGTGCCAGGCGGCTGCTCAGCCACAGGGCAAGCGGGGCAAGGCTGCCGGGCAGAGCGACCTTGGCCCAGAACAGCGGTGTGCGCGCCACCTCGCCCAGGTCGGGGCGTACACCGAAAATTGCCGCCATCAACAGCAGTGCGCCCAGGGCACCGGCCAGCAGCGCGATGGCGAAGCGCTTGCCCAGAGCGTGACGGTCCACTGCGCCCTCGCCTGCGCTCAACAGGTCGATCAGTTCATTGGTCTTCATCGCTTCGCAACCCTCGGATGATGTTCGCCAGGGCCTTGAGCCCGCGGTGGATGCCGACCTTCACGGCGGAGCTGGAAAGCCCGGTCAGGCTGGCGGTCTCTTCCACCGACAGACCTTCCAGCTTCACGTGGACAATCGGCAGGCGCTGCTTGTCGGGGAGCTGTTGCAGCAGCTTGCCGAGATCGCGGCTGGCCTGTGCGGGCTCGCTCTCCTCGGCTGCGAACAGCTCTCCCTCGTCGTCCGCCAGCGGATCATGGAGCGCCTCCCGGCGCGAAAAAGCGCGGAAATGGTCCGCCAGCTTGTAACGCGCAATGGCCTGCACCCAGGCAGTCAGTGGCTGATCGGCACGGTAGGTGTGACGCGCATTGTGTACCGCCAGCAGCACCTCCTGCAGCAGATCTTCGATCTCGCCGGGGCGCTGGCTCAGTCGCCGCCCGAGGAAAGCCCGAAGGTGCATGCCGAGTGCGCCGAGGAACTCACGGTATGCCTTGTCATCACCGTCCATGCCACGCAGCAGCAAAGCCTGCAACTGCGTCTCGCGCGCGATCAACACTTCCTGGCTGGTAGTTCGTTGCATCGGCCGTCCTGGTTACACGGAAGGTGAATTCTTTCCCGGTCCCGCCCCAGCCTGCTGGCGTACCACTGGCCTGAAGAGAAAACAGGCCTTCGTTCAATACGTTAGGGCCACGCAAAAGAATTCTCAAAAAAATTTCGCCGCGCTGTAACCGGATCGGCGCCCCCGGCGAACTACTCATCGAGCCGGCGGAAAGCCTTCCACGGCCCTTCAATCGAACGGGAGACCGCACCATGAAAACCCTGACCCTCGCCACCGCCGCCATTGCACTTGCCGCCATCACCGGTAGCGCCCTGGCCGACGACATGAACACCAAGGCCAGCAATGGCGCGGCCATGGAGAAATGCTACGGCGTTGCCATGGCCGGCAAGAACGACTGCAAGGCCGGTGCGGGCACCACTTGCGCAGGCAGCGCCAAGAAGGACTACGACGGTATGCACTGGAAGAACGTCCCGGCCGGCACCTGCACCACGATCAAGACGCCCAATGGCATGGGCTCGCTGACTCCGAGCAAAGCCTGAGCCAAGGCCGCCGACCATGAACGCATTCCATCAACCGGGCGCCGGGCTGGGGCTGAAGGGGGAACACTACGCCCAGGCCCTGGCCTGTTCCGCCCAGGGTCTCTGGTTTGAGGTGCATCCGGAGAACTACATGGTCGGCGGCCCCCGCCTTGCCTGGCTGGAACGGATCGCCGAACGGCATCCGCTTTCGCTGCACGGGGTCTCGCTGTCCCTGGCGGCCGATGCTGCTCCTGAGGAGGCACACCTACGGCACCTGCGCGCGCTGGTCGAGCGTGTGCAACCGCACTTGATTTCCGAGCACCTGGCCTGGTCGACCTGGCGCGGCCAGTACTTGCCAGACCTGCTGCCCTTCCCGCGCAGCCATGCGGCCCTGGTGCGCATCACCGAGAACATCCAGCGCACTCAGGAAGCCCTGGGCCGGCGTATCGCCATCGAGAACCCCAGCCACTATCTGCGTCTGGAAGGCCACGACTGGGACGAAATCGATTTCCTCACGGAACTCGCGCTGCGCACCGGCTGCGGCCTGCTGCTGGACGTCAACAACGTACACGTCAGCTCGCACAACCTCGGCTTCGATGCGAGACGCTACCTCGACCGCTTCCCGGCGGCCGCCGTCCTTGAGATCCACCTGGCTGGACACAGCCTCGACGAGGCCGGCGAACTGCTGATCGACTCCCACGATGCGCCGGTCGCCGAGCCGGTCTGGGCGCTCTATGAGCACCTGATCCAGCGCATCGGCCCTAGGCCGACCCTGATCGAGCGCGACGACCATCTGCCTGCTTTCGAAGAGTTGCTGGCCGAGCGCGAGCTCGCGCAGGCGATCCTCAACCTGGCCGAGATGAAACCATGAAAACCTCACTCGGCACCTTCCAGGATGCCTTCGTCGAAGCCCTCTACCGGCGCCCTGCTCCTGCGCTGCAAGGCGTGACCACACAGGCGGCCTTCGAGGTCTATCGCAACACCGTGCTCAAGGGCTGTGTCGACGCATTGTGCGACAACTTCCCAACCGTCGAACGCCTGGTGGGGACGGACTGGATTCGCGCAGCGGCGGCAGTTCACGCCCGCGAGGCTCCGCCGGATGACGCTCGCCTGGTTCTTTATGGCAAGAGCTTTGCCGATTTCCTCGATGCATTCGAACCGGCACGGGAACTGCCCTACCTTGGCGCCGTGGCGCGCCTGGACCGGTTATGGACAGAGGCCTTCGTCGCACCTCAGGAGGCGCGCCTCGACCTCGCCAGCCTGGCCGGCATGACCGCCTCGGACCTTGCCACCTGCCACCTGGCGCCGCGCGCCTGCGTGCGCTGGAGCTGGTTTCCCGAGCAACCGGTCTACAGCATCTGGCGCTACAACCGCGAGGCCGTGCCGATACCGGAGGAGCTGCCCTGGCAAGGTGAAGGCGCATTGCTGGTTGGCCATGCCGACGGCGTTGCCTGGCACGCGCTGGAAGCTGGAGGCTGCGACTTCCTCGACGCCTGTGCGAACGGTAGCGACCTCGATCAGGCTTCGGCCCTGACACTTCAGGCGCATCCGGACCTCGACTTCCACGACCTGTTCGGCCGCCTCCTCGGCGCCGGCGTTTTCCGTCCCATCAACCTCGCGTGAGGAGGTCATCATGGACATAGCTCGCAATGCTCTAACCGGGACCGGTCTGCGCCAACGCTGGAATCGCATTGCCGACTTCCTGCAACACCTGCTCGGCGACGCTGTTCTTTGCCTGGTGGCGCGCGTCGGGATTGCCGCAACCTTCTTTCTCTCCGGGCGCACCAAGGTGGAGGGCTTCCTGACCATCACCCCGAGCACCTACGAGCTGTTTCGCACCGAGTACATGCTGCCGCTGCTGCCACCGCAGATCGCCGCCCACCTGGCGACCTACGCGGAGCACCTATTCCCGGTGCTGCTGGTACTGGGCCTTTGCACCCGCGTTTCGGCCCTGGCATTGCTGGGGATGACCACGGTAATCGAGGTCTTCGTCTATCCGGACGCCTGGCCCACCCACCTGGTTTGGGCAGGCCTGCTGCTGTTGCTGATCGGACGCGGCGCAGGTGGTTGGTCGCTGGATCGTGCTCTGGGGATAAGCTGATACAGCGGCCGCCAGCGGCCAGAAGCGAACGTTGCGAGTATTCGATCCGTCGTCCCGACTGCGTGCGACGCTCGCCTACTGGGCAGCCAGATGCAGCTCCAACGCCTCGCTTGCCCGCCGCGATGCGTCGGCACTGACCTGTTCGGCCAGCACCCGGATCAGCTGACGGAGTTGCTGCGGCGTAACCCCGGTGTTCATGGCGATACGGATATGGGCCTGCAGTTGTGGCGCTACGCCCTCCAGTGCAGAGAGCATCGCCACGGTGGCAATTTCCCGACTTTGCCAGTCCAGGTTGTCACGCTCGAAGATGTCGCCGAAAAGATGCGTGCGCAGGTATTCATTGGCGACCGGCGCGAAGTCGAACAATGCACCTTCCACCGGGGCGCCGGACAATTTGGTCTGGTTTGCGGTGCCCACCGCCAGCAGCTCATCCCCTTTGGGAATCGATTTGCTGGGTTCGCGTCCCGGTTGGTCCACGATTGCTTGCTGTTGGCGTGCCTGTACCACCTTCATCAACTCGCCCAGTGCATTCAGGCTTCGAGGAAAACCCGCATAGGCGTACAACTGGACCAGCACCTCGCGCGCCTCGCTGATGGTCAGCCCGGCATCCAGTCCCTGATTGATCGCACGGTTCAGACCAGCCATATCGCCAGCTGCCGCGAAGGCGGCAATTGGCACGATGCGTCTCTGGCGATCATCGAGCGTTTCACTGTGAGGGGTTGATGTGTCGTTCTCAGCCATGGATCGGTTCTCCTGTGCGGCCAATGTCTGTGTCATGACGCCCAGCGTACAAACCAGGCCCAGTGCGACCCCGAGTGCGCGGGGCGCCCGGCGCGGGTCAGTCAGCCCGCTCGGCGTTGTATTGTTCATCGGTGACTTTCTCCATCCATTCGACATTCTTTCCATTCACCGAGCCAGTGACCGCCAGGTGGGTCATGGCGGTACCCGGTGCGGCGCCATGCCAATGCTTGACGCCGGCCGGGCACCAGACCACATCGCCAGGGCGAATGACCTGAACCGGCTTGCCCCACTCCTGGGTGAGGCCGACCCCGGTAGTGACTAACAGCCGCTGCCCTGCCGGGTGGGTGTGCCAGGCCGAACGGGCTCCGGGCTCGAAGGTCACCAGACCACCCGAGGCATTGATCTGATCGTCGGCAGGCCAGACCGGATCGATCCGCACGCGCCCGGTGAAGTACTGCTCCGGACCTGCCATCGACGCCTGCGTTCCGGCACGGCTGATCTGCTGCGTGTTTGCAGTTGCCGGCTCAGCGGCGCTGGCCACGGCAGCCTGCATGGCCGCTGCGCACAGGACGGCATCGACAATTTTCTTGCTCATGCTGGTCATCTCCGAAGATGGATTGGCGTGATCGATCAGGCCCGGCGGCGCCGATCCTGCAGTTGCTTGGCATGGGATACTGCGAGTTCCGCAGGCAGAGCGACGGCGTTCTTGGCAGCGAGAACTTCCGCCATGACACTGACTGCGATTTCCGGCGGGGTCTTGCTGCCGATATAGATGCCGATGGGCCCGCGCAGTCGTTGGAGCGACTCCTGCGTCTCGCCAAAATGCTCGATCAGGCGAGCGCGCCGGCTATCGCTGTTGCGCCGCGAGCCAATGGCCCCGATGTAGAACGCCGGGCCGCGCAGCGCCTCCAGCAAGGCCAGATCGTCCAGCTTCGGATCGTGGCTGAGCGCGATGACGCAACTGCGGACATCCGGCGCGAAAGCTCTGACGACGTCATCCGGCATGTCCTGAATGCGCTGCACGCCAGCAACGCTCCAACTCTCCAGGTACTGTGGCCGAGGGTCGCAGAGGGTGACCTGGAACCCGTTGAACTGCGCCATCGTGGCGACGTACTCAGCCAGCGCGCCGGCACCGATCAGCAACATGCGGTAGCCCGGGCCCAGCGTGCTGACCATCCGCCGGCCGTCGAAGATGAACTCATCCGGTGTTGCCGTGCTTTCGAGGCTCGTTCGCCCCGTCTCGATGTCCAGCTTGCGCCGCATCAGTTGCCCCTGGTCGAGGCTCCCCAGCAGTTGTTGCAGAGCCGCCAGGTCGGGCTCGAACTCAAGGATCAGCTCCAGCGTGCCGCCACAAGGCAAGCCAAAACGGTGTGCTTCTTCAGCGCTCACGCCATAGCGAACCAGTTGGGGGCGAGCTTGTGGCAACCCTGTTCCGCCGTAGGCAGTGGTATGTCGATGAATGAGGTCATCCTCGATGCATCCGCCCGACACGCTGCCTACAACCCGGCCGTCGTTGCGCAGGGCCATCATCGAGCCTACCGGCCGCGGAGAAGAACCCCAGGTGCGCGCCACCGTCACCAGCATCACGCGCTCGCCCGCTACCAGCCAGTCACGGGCGGTTCGCAGGACCAACAGATCGATACTTTCCATCCAGGCTCCGCAACCTCATTGCCCAGCCGGCACGAAAACGTGCTCGCTGGCGGTGTCATTCAATCGGATTCCCCGGCGCTGCAGTGAGTCCTCCAACGCCCTCCCCTGCACCTGTACGGTCCACTGCGAAACGACCACCGGCCGCTGCGTCGCGGCGGAAAAAGCTTCGACAAGACGTTGCCGCTCAGGCAGGTAAAGCGTCAGCCCATTGCCTTTCCAACCCGCCACCGAATACCCCAAGTCCTGGCAGATAGACAGCTTCGACGCAGCATCGCGTCGATCCGCCTCGCGCGACGCCTCGATCAACGCGGCGAACTCGGGATTCACACGGTGGTCGGTGGCTATCAACACGTCACTGTCGGCGCGGCCCCAGGATTGCGGCGGACAATCCTTCGCCGAAGGGTTCAGCGGGATGAATGGATTGATCTCCATTGGATAGATCCGGCAAACCAGGGGCCGATCCGCATAGATTGCACAAAGGCTATCGACGCCGAGGTTCGGGCATTGCGGCTGAGCCACACCGGCGAAGATTGCAATGACGTTGAGGTCTGCAGAGCCCGACCGGCCAACGCCAGCGCGACCACTGTCATGGGCGTAGCGTGGCTCATGGCTTCGCGCCGGCTCGAGCAGGAATGCTTCCAGCAGGATCGCCACATCGCCACCGCGGGCCAGCCAGGCAAAGGCTTCGTCCCGGGTCAGCGGTACGAACCGGCCACGACAGCAGGCACCGCAACCCACGCAGGCGAACTTCACGGCGCCGGCGTTATCCATCAGCGACCTCCTGCGAGCTGCTCGCCGGCGTTCCCGGCCATGGCCGGGCAGCGCTTGAGATGGGTGGAGTCAGTGTGTATGTCATGCCTGCCTCAACGCATATGCAGCACGATCGGCGTCGGACTGGCCGGATCGGTATGCTCGCGCAGCCGGGCGACGGCCTTCGGGTCCACCTTGCCGCCCTGGTTTCCCCAGGTGGTTCGTACGAAGCTCACGACAGCGGCGATTTCCTGGTCCGACAACTGCTCGCGGAAGGCCGGCATGCGGTACGCATCCGGCACCCCGGCGCTGACCACGCGCAGCGCCCCGTTGAGGCTGATGTTGATGGCCGAATCGGCGATTGGCGTCATCGCCGAAGTAGCGCCGGCCAGCGGCGGCATCCATTCGTTCTGGCCCTTGCCGTCAGCGCCATGACAGCTCGCGCAGCGTGTCAGATAGAGATGGCCGCCGGGCGAGCTGAGGGCCGCAGCCTCGGCCCTCTGGTACTGCCAGGCAGGCCCGTCACGAGCAGGGTCGCCAGGCAAGGACTTGAGGTAATGGGCAATGGCGCCGAGGTCAGCATCGGTCAGGAATTGCGTGGAGTTGTTGAACGCCTCGGTCATCGATCCGTAGACCACTGCATGCTGGTTGCGGCCCGTCCTGAGGAACCGCGCAATCTCCTCTTCGCTCCAGCGTCCCAGCCCGGTGTTGGGGTCGTTGCGCAGACTCGGGGCATACCAGCCATCGAGCAGAGCGCCGGCCAGGAATGGCGCGCCTGACTCGCTCAGCGCCTTCTCGTTGAAGGCCAGGCCGCGCGGGGTGTGGCAGCTGCCACAGTGCCCGGCGCCCTGTACGAGATAGGCGCCACGGTTCCACTGTGCGTCCTTGCCCGCTTGATCGGTGAAGGGCGAGGAGTCGGTGAACAGCGCATTCCACAGCGCGATGGGCCAGCGCATGTTCAACGGCCAGGGTATCTCGCTGGCCATGTTGGCCCGCTCCGATGGCCGGACGCCCGACATGAAGAAGGCGTACAACGCGCGCACATCTTCATCGCGGAGCTTGGCATAGGACGGATAGGGCATCGCCGGATAGAGTCGCCGGCCGCCCGGCGCCACGCCGTGGCGCACAGCACGGTCAAAGTCCGCCAGGCTGTACTTGCCGATTCCCGCGTTGTCGTCCGGCGTGATGTTGGTGGCGTAGATCGCACCCAGCGGCGTGGCCATCTTCAAACCGCCGGCGAAGGCCGGGCCGTCTGGCAGGCTGTGGCAAGCCACGCAATCGCTGGCACGGGCGACGTACTCCCCCTGGCGGACCAGCGCCTCGTCGGTTGCGCTGCTGACGGCGGAATCGAAAGTCGAACCTGGCTGGCGAGTCCCATACCAGGCCATCAGGCACGCGACTGCGACACCGGCCAGGGCCAGCGCGCCGACGGTTCTTGCGAATGGGCGTCTGCTCATGGGCAAGGCCTCCGGTCAGGCGGTTTTGCTGAAGTCATAAGCCGACAGCGGCATGCTGCGGATGCGCTGGCCGGTGAGTCTGGACACCGCGTTGGCCACTGCCGGTGCCACAGCCGGCAACGGCGGCTCGCCGATCCCGCCCATCTTCGCGCCGCTCTCGATCACCTTCACATGCACCCGCGCCATGCGTGAGGGCGGCAGGATGGGATAGAGGTCGTAATTGCGCGCACGTGGCTTGCCGTCAACGTAGACGGCTTCCTCCACCAGGGCCTGGGACAAGCCCAGGGACACCGCGCCATTGACCTGGGCCTCGACGATGGCCGGGTTGACGATGCTGCCCGGGTCGATCGCCTGCCAGATGTCATGCACCCTGACCTGCCCACTCTCGATGGACACTTCGGCGATCACGGCGGTCTCCGTGCCAAAAGGCGAAGCCATGGCCACGCCGCGCGCTCGGCGCGAACCATCCGGGGCGTCGAACGGCCCGCGCTTCCAGCCCCCCGAGAGTTCGCCCACGGTTTTCAGCAGGTGCAGCAGACGCGCATTGCCCTGCAACAGGTGCAGGCGCAGCTCGAAGGGATCGTGGCCACCCTTGTCAGCCAGTTCATCGAGGAAGGCTTCGTAGAAGAAGTCGTTGAGCGAATTGCCCACCGAGCGCCAGTAGCCCAGCATCACCGGCCCCTTGGCATAGACCTGGGCGATGCGTCGATTGGGGATCGCATAGGATTTGCCGGCCAGGCCCTCGAGCGCGGTGGGGTCGAGCTTGTCGCCCTGCTTGCCGGCAATCCCCTCCGTCGGCCCTTCGGTAGCGCTGATGGCCTCCAGCGCCACAGGCAGGCCCTTGTCGTCCAGCGCGGCACGGAATCTGACCACGGCCATCGGTCGCAACACGTCTCGCAGAAACTCTTCCTCGCGGCTCCAGATCAGCTTGATCGGGCGTCCCACGGCTTTTGCCAACTCGATGGCCTGCGGATAGGGATTGGCGGTGGGGTAGAGAAAGTGCCGGCCGAAGAAGCCGCCAAGCAACGGCGTGTGCAGCTTGACCCTGGCCGGATCGACCCCTGCACGTTTAGCGATATCCCCCAGGAACATGTCCTGGGCCTGGTTGGGCAGCCAGATGTCCAGCGAGCCATCGGCATTGAATCGCACCAGTGTGGCGGGCGGCTCCAACTGGGCGTGGTTGAGATACTGGTTGTAATAGGTGGCCTCGACCCGGGTGTCGGCCTTGGACAGGACGCCTTGCGCATCGCCTTCCTTCTCGGCTTCGCGCCCAGGGTCGGTCTGTCTGGCCAGTTGCTCGCGATAGACCACGCTGGAGAAATCCGCCGGCATGATTCGCAGCGGCGAATCCCCCGCCGGCTCCTGCCATTGCACCTGGATGGCCTCCGCCGCGCGCCTGGCATGCCACCAGCGCTCGGCGACCACCGCTACCGCGCCGTCAAGGCGGTGTACCGAATGCACACCTTTCATCGCCCTGACCTGATCTTCATTGCGCAGTTCGCCCACCGTCATGCCCAGGCGCGGCGCATGCTGGACGGCAGCATGGAGCATGCCGTCGACCTTCATGTCGATGGTATACAACGCCTTGCCCGTGGACTTCTCGTAGCTGTCCACCCGGCGCACCGGCTTGCCGATCCAACGGAACCGGGCGGGGTCACGCAGGGTGACACTGGCAGCGTCGGGTACCGGCAGATCCAGCGCGTGGGCGGCCAGTTCTCCGTAGGTCAGCGAGCGGCCCGAGGCGGCATGCAGCACCCGGCCCGGCTCGGTACTCAGGTTGGCGACAGGCACCTTCCACTGCGCGGCGGCGGCCTGCAGCAGCATCGCCCTGGCCAGCGCGCCGAGCCGGCGCATGGTGTCGTAGCTCATGCGCACCGACATGCTCCCGCCGGTGATCCGTAGGCCGTTGTCCATCACCACGTAAGCTTCGCCCGGAGGCGCGCTCTCGACCAGGAAGGTCGCAGGATCGGCGTCCAATTCCTCGCCGACGATCTGCGCCATCGCGGTATAAGTGCCCTGCCCGCCTTCGATGAAGGGGCACAGCAGGCGCACTCGGTTGTCCGGGCGGATTTCCAGGAAGGCGCCCACTTGCGTGCCGCGCTCGCCGGGCGCCGCCAGGGCTTGCATCCTGGCCGACCCCAACGGCAGGCCGAAGCCCAGGACCAGCGCGCCAGCCGCCGCACCGGCGGAGGCCAGGAGGAAGCGCCGGCGCGACAGGTTGACGGCCTCACCGCGGTCTTCGAACTCGATAGGCTGGCTCATCAGACCTTCTCCTGCGAGGTGGCGGCAGCCGATGCCAGATCGTGGACGGCGGCATGGATGGCGTTGTAGGTGCCGCAGCGGCACAGATTGATCATCGCGGCATCGATCTGTGCATCCGTCGGTTCCGGGGTCTGCTTGAGCAGGGCCGTGGCCGCGATGACCTGCCCGGACTGGCAGTAGCCGCACTGCGCCACCTGGTGCTCGACCCATGCCGTCACGACCCGCTTGCCCACCTCGTCCTCCTCGATGGCCTCGATGGTGGTGACTTCACGGCCCACCACGCCGGCGACGGGCGTGACACAGGAGCGCACGACATTGCCGTCGACCAGCACCGAGCAGGCGCCGCACTGGGCCAGGCCGCAGCCGTACTTGGTTCCGGTCAGTCCCAGGTCGTCGCGAATGACCCACAGCAGCGGCGTGTCCGCCTCGGCGTCGACCTCATAGGTTTTCTGGTTGATCCGCAGTTCCATGGCTCACCCGCTATCACGTTGGTTGGTCTTGGTGTTCTCTTCGGACGGTAGCATGGGCCCCGCCCTGCACAGCCGTCGCTTGCCGATAGCTCTCATTAGCAGGACTCATGAATCGCCCCGCTCAGCACCCGCTCGGGGAAGCCGAAGCGCAACCGGATGTGCTCTCCCGTGAGGCCATGAACGCGAATCCAGCGGCCAGCAGCAGCACGAAAGCGCTGAGTTCGAAGGTTGCCCGATAGCCTTGCAGATCGAAGACCACCCCGCCCACGGTGGCCCCCAGCGCGATGGCCAGCTGAACGATCGCCACCATCAGGCCGCCACCTGCCTCTGCGTCATCCGGCAGACTGCGAGCCAGCCAGGTCCACCAGCCTACCGGCGCGGCCGTCGCAACCAGGCCCCAGAGCCCCAGCAGCGCGGCGGTGGCCACCGAGGAAGCCCCTACGCCGATCAGCGCGAGCGCCAGCAGCGCCATCAGCAGCGGGATGAGCATCAGCGTTCGGTAGAGGCCGCTCTTGAGGAATGCCTCGATGAGGAAGGTTCCGGCCAGCCCGGCCACTCCCAGCACCAGAAGCGTAAGCGACAGACCCGAAGGGCTGACCTGGGTAACCGTCTCGAGGAACGGGCGCAGGTAGGTGAACAACATGAACTGGCCCATGAAGAAAACGCTGACGGCGAGCATGCCCCAGGCCACCGGGCCCCGGCGCAGCAGACGAAATACATTGCTGCTGGCGGCACGGGACTCAATGCGAAGCGTCGGCAGGTGCATCCACAGCCAGAGCGCGGCGGCCACGGCCACCGGAACGACGCAGAAGAACGCACCACGCCAGCCGATCAGCGCGCCGAGGTAGCTGCCCAGGGGCGCGGCGATCACCGTGGCCAGGGCGTTTCCGCCATTGACGATGGCCAGTGCGCGCGACACCTGGTCCTGTGGCACCAGGCGCATCGCGGTAGCCGCTGACAACGACCAGAAGCCGCCGATGGCGATACCGATCAGCGCGCGCCCGACCATGAACCACGCGTAATTCGGGGCGAAAGCCACCAACGCACCTGACAGCACCATCAGCAAGGTCAGTGCAATCAGCAGCGGCTTGCGGCTGACCCGCGCCGCCACTGCGGCAATCACCAGACTGGTGAGCAAGGCGAACAACCCGGAGACCGAGATGCCCTGCCCTGCCTGACCTTCGGAGACTCCCAGGTCGGCGGCGATGGGCGTCAGCAGGCTCACCGGCATGAACTCGGAGGCAACCAGGGCGAAGGCCGCCATCGACATGGCGAGCACCGCGCCCCAGGAACCCTGTTCCGCGGCAGCTGGGCGGGAAGAAGACGTCATCGACAGCGCCCCTCAGCCGGCGAGGCTGGCATTATCGATCACGAAGCGATACTTGACCTCGCCGCGCAGCATGCGCTCGTACGCTTCGTTGATCTGCTCGGCGCGCACCAGTTCGATATCGGCGACGATGCCGTGTTCTGCGCAGAAATCGAGCATCTCCTGGGTTTCCGCAATGCCGCCGATCATCGAGCCAGCCAGCGTGCGGCGCTTCATGATCAGGTTGAAGACGTTCGGCGAGGTATGCGGCGATGCCGGCGCACCCACCAGCGTCATGGCCCCGTCGCGCTTGAGCAGGACCAGGAAGGCATCCAGGTCATGGGGCGCCGCCACGGTGTTGAGGATGAAGTCGAAGCTCTTGGCATGGACCGCCATCTGACTGGCGTCGCGGGAGACCACCACCTCGTCGGCGCCCAGTTCCAGAGCGGCTTCGCGCTTGTTCTCGGACGTGGTGAAGGCCACCACATGAGCTCCCATGGCGTGGGCCAGCTTGATCCCCATGTGACCAAGGCCGCCGATGCCAACCACACCGACCTTCCTGCCGGGGCCGGCATTCCAGTGGCGCAACGGAGAGTAGGTGGTGATGCCCGCGCACAGCAGCGGCGCGACCGCGGCCAATTGCTCCTCCGGGTGGCCGATGCGCAGAACATAGCGTTCATGCACGACGATTGCCTGGGAGTAACCACCCTGCGTCCAGCCCGGCGCGTCCGGCGTCGGGAAGTTGTAGGTGCCGATCATGCCATCGCAATAGTTCTCCAGGCCGGCATCGCAGTCTTCGCAGTGCTGGCAGCTGTCGACAATGCAGCCGACACCGACCAGATCGCCCGGCTTGAAGGCAGAGACATGCGCGCCGACCTGAGTCACCCGTCCGACGATCTCATGGCCCGGTACGCAAGGGTATTGCGTCCCCTCCCACTCGGAGCGCACCTGGTGCAGGTCCGAGTGGCAGATGCCACAGAAAGCGATCTCGATCTGCACGTCGTGGGCATTCGGAGCACGTCGGCTGATACGCAGCGGCTCAAGGGGTTGATTGCCCGCGTGGGCACCGTAAGCGTTGACTTGCATGGGAATGGCCCTCCTTCAATTCGTGGAGGCCATTGTCCGGGCAGGCGCGGCTGAATCAGTAGCGCAATCCACTGGATTACTTGCCTGATCCTCTGGGCGTGCAGCTTTTTGATGGAAAGCGAGCCGAAGCTCGCGGTAGCTTCTAGCGAAACAGGTGCCAGACCCGAACAGCATGACCGAGACCACCACACAGCCAGCCCAGTCGATGGCACAGGCCATTGCCGCGCGCATCGCCCAACCGAGCGACGTTTCCACTGCAATCGCCGGGCTCAGCCTGTTCCGCCGCAACAGCCCGTCACCGCCCTGCATCTGCATGGTCGAGCCCAGCATCGTCCTCGTCGCCCAGGGCGAGAAACAGCTCTGGGTGGGAGCTGAGGGATATGCCTATGACCCATCGCGCTTTCTCGTCACCTCGCTGGATCTGCCGGCTAATTCGGAAGTGCTGAAGGCGAGCGAGGAAGCCCCCTGCGTAGGACTGGTGCTGAAGCTCGACCTTCGGATCCTGGCCGAACTCATCGCCCAGGGCGGCCTGCCACTGACCCGCGAGCGGGCTGTCAGCAGAGGGGTGGGGATCGGCACCATGAGCCCAGGCCTGCTCTCCTCGTTCGGGCGTCTGGTGGACTTGCTGGACGACGCCGATGCGATTCCCGTGCTGGCCCCGCTGATCCAGCGCGAGATCCACTTCCGCCTGCTGCGAAGCGACCAGGCGGCGCGTTTGCGGCAAATCGCCTCGGTGGATAGCCAGGGTTACCGGATCGCCAAGGCCGTCGACTGGCTGAAGCAGAATTTCCACCTGCCTCTGCGGATCGAAGACCTGGCGGCAAGGGTCCAGATGAGCCCGCCGACCTTCCATCACCACTTCCGCCAACTGACGGCCATGAGCCCGCTGCAATACCAGAAGTGGTTGCGCCTGAACGAGGCTCGCCGGCTGATGCTCAACGAGCACCTGGATGTGTCACGGGCGGCCTTCTCGGTCGGGTATGAAAGCCCCTCCCAGTTCAGCCGCGAGTACAGTCGTCTGTTTGGCATCGCGCCCAGGCTGGACCTCAAGTGCTTGCGCGGTCACGCCGACGCGGGGGCACCGCGAGAATAGGCGAGAAGCTTGCGCAGCCCAGCAGCGGGATCGAGGCTGCGCGGGTACCACGCTTAAGGCTTGTAACCTGGCTTTTTGTAGAGATTGTCGCCTGCACCGAGGATGTCGGTGTCGTAGACCGTCCGTTTCCAGTCCGCAGGCGCCACATCTTCAATGGCTACGGATATCGATTCGTCCCCGCACCCGACTACCGACTTCAGTGCATTCGCGATTTCCTCGGTCAACTCGACCTTGAGGGCCTCACTTCGGCCTTCGAGCATTTTGATAATGACATGTGGCATGGGTGTCTCCGCGTCAGGGGGCAGGATCAGGTCGGCCTGAGCCAGGCTCCATTGATAGCAGATCCAGCAGACGGGAGACTGCCACCCTTGAAGCGCAGTCATTCAGCACGGATTCGAATTTCAGCGCAACACTGAACATCCAACCTGTTTGCATCGGCCGTTCTACTTGCCGCCGGACAGGGCAATTGAACGTCCGCCATGAGTCGGTAGCTGCCTCTCGCGAATATCTGCAACTCAGCCACCAGCAGACCGCCAGGAGAAGGCTGCGGCACCGGGCCTCGCCGGCCCGGTGCAAGAGATGCCTGCGGCTCAGGCAGGCGCCATCAAGTCGCTGAAGACCTGCAGGTGGTGGTCATCGTCGCCCAGCTGACGGGCCACCATCAGCAGGTGCTTGGCATGGTGCGAGAGCTGGTATTCCCAGGTCAGGCCGATGCCGCCATGGAGCTGCACACTCTCGTCGGCAATCAGGCGGGCTGCGCGGCTGACGATGTACTTGGCCGCCGCCAGGGCGCGACTGCGCTCGACGCTTTCGGGCTCATCGGCCAGGCACGCGGCGAGCAGCGCCATGGAGCTGGCCTGGTCCAGTTCGATACGCAGGTCGACCATTCGGTGCTGCAGGGCCTGGAACTTACCGATGACGTTGCCGAACTGCTGGCGGGTTTTCAGGTAGTCGAGGGTCAGCGCGCAGGCCGCCTCCATGCTGCCGACCGCCTCGGCGCACTGCGCGGCGATTGCCCGCCCCTGCTGGTAGCGCAGTGCAGCCAGCGCGCCGCCCTCCGCGCCCAGCAGAGCCGCGGCTGGCACGAAGACCTGGTCCAGGTACAGGTCGCAGGCCATGCGCCCGTCCAGCGTCGGGTAGTCCCGGCGACGCACGCCGGGGCTGTCCGGGTCGACCAGGAACAGGCTGATGCCCGTTTCGTCCAGCGGATCCCCGGCGGTGCGGGCCGATACCAGGATCAGCCCGGCGCTCTGTCCGCCGAAAACCACGCTCTTGCGTCCGTCCAGCAGCCAGCCGCCAGACGTGAGGCTGGCGGTGCTGTGCACATCGTGCAGCTGGTAATGGCTTTGCGGCTCATCGACGGCCAGCGCCAGTTGCAACTGGCCGCTGGCGACTCGCGGCAGCAGTTCGGCGCCTTGCGCCGGGTTGCTCAGTTGCGCCAGCAGGCCGCCGGCATACACCACCGAGTACAGATAGGGCTCCAGGCACAGGCCACGACCCAGCTCGGCGCAGACCAGGCCCACTTCCACACCCTGGCCGGAAAACCCGCCATGGGCTTCGGCAAATGGCACCGCGCACAGCCCCAGCTCACCCAGTTGCGCCCAGAAGGCCCGGCTGAAGCCGCCCGGTTCGCGCCGACTGGCCTCGCGCTGCTCGAAACCATAGTGGTCCCGTACCAGGCGTGCCGTGGTGTCCTGCAGCATCTGCTGCTCTTCGCTCAATTTGAAGTCCATGCTGCAGGCTCCTTACAACTCGAGGATCATCTTGGCGATGATGTTCTTCTGGATCTCGTTGGAGCCGCCGTAGATAGAGGCCTTGCGCGAATCCAGGTACTGATAGGTGGCGGTGGCACTGTCGGCGCTGTGCAGCACCTCGCCCGGCATGGCCTCCAGGCCCAGTTCGTCCTCCAGGAAGGGCAGCGCATAGCTGCCCACGGCCTTGGTCAGCAGGTAGACGATCTGCTGGCGTACCTCGGTGCCCTTGACCTTGAGAATCGAGCTTTCGGCACCCGGCACCCCGCCGTCGCGGGCAGCCACCAATGCGCGCAGGTTGCTCATGTCGGCCGCCATCAGTTGCATCTCCACGGCGGCGACCTGCGCACGGAACAGCGGGTCGTCGAGCAGCGGCCGGCCGTTGCGCAGCTCCTGCCCGGCGACCTGCTTGAGCTTGCGCAGCAGCACCTTGGTCTGGTTTATGCCGCCAATGCTGGTGCGCTCGTGGGTGAGCAGGTACTTGGCGCAGGTCCAGCCTTCGTTCTCGCGGCCCACCAGGTTTTCAACCGGAACGCGCACGTTGTCGAAGAACACTTCGTTGACCTCGTGTTCGCCGTCCAGGGTGATGATCGGCCGCACCGTGATGCCCGGTGTCTTCATGTCGATCAGGAGGAAACTGATGCCGCGCTGCTGGGGCGCATCCGGATCGGTGCGGACCAGGCAGAACATCCAGTCGGCGTAATGCGCCAAGGTGGTCCAGATCTTCTGGCCGTTCACCACGTAGTGATCGCCTTCGCGCACGGCGCGGGTCTTCAGCGCGGCCAGGTCGGAACCGGCACCCGGTTCGGAATAGCCCTGGCACCACCAGTCGGAGCTGTCGAGGATGCGAGGCAGGAAGCGCGCCTTCTGCTCGGCCGTGCCAAAGCGGATCAGCACCGGCGCCACCATCTTCGCGCCGAAGGCGACCACCCGTGGCGCGCCGGCGGCGAAGCACTCTTCCTCGAAAATGTGCTTCTGTATGGCGCCCCAGCCCGGGCCGCCGTACTCCGCGGGCCAGCCCGGCACCAGCCAGCCGCGCTGGTTGAGGATGCGCATCCAGCGCACCTGGTCTTCCTTGCTCAGGCGCTTGCCGGCGAGGATGCGTTGCGCCAGTTCAGGGGGCAACGAGGCGCGCAGGAAGGCACGCACCTCTTCGCGGAACGCCTGTTCCTCGGGCGTGAAATGGATATCCATCAGTGAACTCCTGTTGCCGGACCGCCAGCGGGCGGCCCCGGGCAAGTCATTGGTCGAAGACGATCACCGAGCGAGCCAGCTCGCCGCGACGCAATTCATCGAAGGCCTGGTTGATCTGGTCCAGGCGGATGCGCTGGGAAATCATCTCGTCGAGCTTGAGCCGGCCGGCCATGTAGAAATCCACCAGCGCGGGCATGTCCACCGGGAAACGGTTGGAACCCATCAACGAGCCCTGCAGGCGACGTTCGTGGAGCAACTGGTAGGGGTCGACCTCGATCTTCAGGCCCGGCTTGATCATCCCGATGATGGTGGCGGTGCCCCCGCGCGCGAGCATGCCGAAGGCCTGCTCGGCAGTCTGCTTGAGGCCGATGCACTCGAAGGCGTGATGCACGCCGCCACGGGTCAGCTCCAGCACCTGCTTCACCGCGTCGCCGCACTTGCCGTTGACCACATCGGTGGCGCCGAACTGGCGGGCCAGCTCCAGCTTGGAGTCGAGCATGTCGATGGCGATGATCCGCCCGGCTCCGGCCAGTGCCGCGCCATTGATCGCCGCCAGGCCGATGCCGCCACAACCGATCACCGCGACCGTTTCGCCAGGACGGACCTTGGCCGTGTTGAAGACCGCACCGGTACCGGTGGTTACGGCACAGCCCAGCAATGCGGCGCGGTCCAGCGGCATGTCGCGGCGGATCGCCACGCAGGCGTTCTCGTGCACCAGCATCTGCTCGGCGAAGGCCGAGAGGTTGACGAACTGCGGCATGGGCTTCTGCGCATAGCTCAGACGCGGCTCTTCGTCCTTGTCACGCTTGGTCTCCGGCGAAACGCAGCGCGACAGGTGGCCCGTCACACAGTGTTCGCAGTGGCCGCAGAAAACCGTCAGGCAAGTCACCACATGATCTCCGGGCTTGACCGTGCGTACCTCGGAGCCGACCTGCTCGACGATGCCGGCGGCCTCGTGGCCGAGCACCAGGGGGCCTGGATAGGGATAGGAGCCGTCGATCACGTGCAGGTCCGAGTGACAGACGCCCACGGCGACGGTGCGGATCAGCACTTCGCGCGGACCGGGCTTGCTGATGACGACGTCTTCGATGCTCAGCGGCGCGCCGACCTGGTGGAATACAGCTGCTTTCATGTTTTGCCTTCTCGACAGTAGGGGAATTCGACGGTGACGGGAGCCGGTGCCGGTCAACCGGCGCGATAGATGGCCCTGGCGTGGCTGAAGGTGCGGAAGCCATCGATGCCGTGGTAGGCGCCCATGCCGCTGTGGCCGACGCCGCCGAAGGGCAGGCTTTCCAGCCCGGCGTGGTGCATCACTTCGTTGAGCGTCACGCCGCCGGAACAGGTGCGTTCGAGCACCGCTCGCTCCTCGCCGGCATCGCTGCCGAACCAGTACAGGCCAAGGGGGCGCGGGTGGGCGTTGATGTAGGCGATGGCCTCGTCGAAATGGCGATACGGCTTGATCGGCAGGAGCGGCCCGAAGATCTCGTCCTGCATGGCCTGCAGCCCATCGCCAGGGTCACGCAGCAGCGTCGGCGCAAGCTTGCGACGCGCGGGGTCGAGCGTTTCGCCGGCAGGGTTGAGTTCGACCAGTTCGACGCCCGCCGCCCGCGCTTCGTCCAGGTAGCCGCGCAGGCGCTGGTAGTGACGATGGTTGATGACAGCGGTGTACTCGGGGTTGTCGGCCAGCGTCGGGAAGACCTTGGCGACGACGGCTCGGGCGATCTCGACGAAGGCGTCCAGCGACTCTTCGGGAACAAATACGTAGTCCGGCGCAACGCACAGTTGGCCGGCGTTCATCAGCTTGCCGAGCATGATCTTGCTGGCTGCGCTCTTCAGGTCGGCGGTGCGGGACACGATGGCCGGCGACTTGCCGCCCAGCTCCAGGGTCACCGGCACCAGGTTCTCGGCTGCCGCGCGCAGCACGTGCCGGCCAATGCTGCCGGCCCCGGTGAACAGCAGGTGGTCGAAGGGCTGGCGACAGAACGCCTGGCCGACCTCCGCCGGACCGGTGACCACCGCCACCTCGTCCTCGGCATAGACCTCACGGATCATCCGGGCGATCAGTGCCGAGGTCTGCGGGTTGAACTCCGAAGGTTTGATCATGACCCGGTTGCCCGCCGCCAGTGCGCCGGCCAGCCCCTTGAAGACCATATTGGCCGGCACGTTCCAGGCGGTGACGATGCCCACCACGCCCAGCGGCTGGTACTGCACCCAGGCTTCGCCGCGCGGCGCCTGGCGGCGCTCCGGCTGCATCCACTGGTGCAACTCGTCACGGGTCTGACGCAGGGTGGCCAGCGGCGACAGCACGTCGCTATGGCGCGAGAAGGTCGGGCTGCGCTGGCCGAAGTCCGCGTCGAGCGCTTCGATCAGCGCCGCCTCGTGACGGACCAGCAGGTCGATGGCGCGGTCGATCAACTCGATGCGCTGCTCGGCGCTCCACGGCTCGCCCGCTCGGCTGGCGGCGTGCTGGCGCTGCAGGATCGCACGGATCGCGGCGTCATCCGGGTGGGCGGTGGCGGTCATGGCAGGGGCTCCTCAGCTGGGCAATCGGGCCGGCGGACAGCGCCGGCGAGTCGCTGCAATGGTTGGGGCTATGCCCGCCGCAGGGCGCCACCCGGATCAGGTGGTACGGCTTCAGGCGAGCAATCCACGGGCCTTGGCGAAGGCGATCGCCTGGGTGCGCCGGCTGGTGCCGAGCTTCGCGTTGATGTTCTTGGCGTGGTACTTGACGGTATTCACCGAGAGGAACAGGGCATCGGCGATTTCCTGGTTCGACAGGCCCTCGGCGAGCCGCTCGAGCACGGCCGCTTCACGGGCCGTCAGCTCCTCCTGATAACCACCGGCGTCGGCCCCCTCCTCTTCGATTTCCTGCTGTTGCCGGAAGCGCAGTGCCTCCGCGCGCAGCTGGCCAAACCCGCTCCGGCCGCAGTGCTCGACGATCACCCGCAATCGCGCTGCAGCCTGCTCGCGCCGCCCCAGGTGGTGCTCTGCCTGCGCCACGAGCCATTGCACCTCCAGGCTCAGGGTGGGCGACAGCAGGGTCGACAGCGCGCCCCCCACCGGGTACTGCCCGGCGAGCAGGCCGCCGGCTTCGAGCACGCCACGCCAGTCACGCTGTTGCGCCAGGCCCTTCAATTGCTGCAGGGCCAGCGCTGGCTGGTAGCAGTGTCGGTCGATACCGGCGCACTGCATGGCCCGCTCGCCGCGCCGGACCTGGGCCTGCGCCAGGGCCAGGTTGCCGCGACGCCCAGCCACCTCGGCCAGCCCAAGGTAACTGCCCAGCACGAAGGGCGCGTCGCAATCGCGCAGGTGCGGCAGGGCGGCCCGCAGTGCCAGGTCGGCATCCTCCACGGCACCCTGCGCCAGCAACAGATCGGCGCGAGTGAGCATCAGACGCCCCAGTACCGGGTCCCAATCCAGCCCGGCCTGCGCGCGTCCCTGCAGCCCATCCTCGAGCAACAGCCCGGCCAGCTCCAGCTCACCGGCCAGCATCAGCCCGCGCAGGCACTCGCCCTGCAGCAACGCCTCGCTGTCCTGGCAGCCCTGCCGGCGCGCCTGTTCCAGTGCGGCGTGCCAGTGCGTCTGGGCCTCCCGCACGCGACCACTGGCCTGCAGAACCCGTCCCAGGGTGAACTGGCAGAGCAGGTGCGACAGCCAGTCCCTCGGCTCGTCCCTCAGGTTGGCCAGCGCCTCGCGGCAGCGCCGCTCGGCCCCATCAAGCTCACCGCGGAACGCCTGGATGCCACCGGCAAGGGCTTGCCAGTGCGCCAGCAGCAGTCGGTTATGCTCCGCGGTGGCCGCCGGCAGGAAGCGCGACAGGCCAGCCAGGCTAAGCTCGGCTTCGCCGACCCGACCACTGAGCAACAGCGCCAGCGAACTGAGGTAGATCAACCGTGGGGTGCCCTGCAGCAGCTCGCCAGGCAGTTGCCGACGCCACTCCAGCACGCGCCGCAAATGACGGTCGGCGAGTTGCCAGCTGGGCTTCAGGCGCTCCATATAGGTCGCCGCCACTTCGGGCTGCCGCGCCCGCAGGGCCTGGTCGATGGCGTCGTGCAGCTGACCTGCCAGGCTGAGCAGGCGGCAGGCATGCAAGCGCAGGCGCGCCAGCTCGTCCGGCGCGATGGCATCGTGCAGCAGGCTGGCGACCAGAGGCTGGACGCGGTACCAGTGTTCCTCCGCGTCCAGCGGCTGGATGAACACCTGCAGGTGCAGCAGACGACCCAGTGCCAGGGCGCCGGCACCGGCTTCCCAGAGCTGGGCGCAAAGCTCGGCGGAGAACCTGGGCAGGTGGCACAGCCCATGGAACACCCGGCGCTCCCCGTCCGTCAGGCGCGCCAGCACTTCGCGTTGCAGGTAGTCACGCAGCAGTGTCCTTCCCTGGCTGTTGCCGGCCAGCAGAAGGCAGGCGGCACCCCACCAGCCGCCGCACCTCAGCCAGATATCCTCGCGCTGCGCTTCGTCGGCATCAGCCGCGATACGGCAGCAGACCGCCTCATAGTCGCGGTGTGACATGCACAGTTGAGCCACGCCCAGCTCCAGAAGGTCGCCCCGCAACAACAGCGATGGCAGGTCCCACGCGGGCCGCTGGCGGCAGCTGACGCACAGGCGTACACGGCACTCCGGCAGGTGCAGCAACTGCTCGAACCAGTTGTTCAGTTCAAGGCACAGGTCACCCGCCAGATCATCCAGCACCAGGCGCAACGGGCGGCCCGGCAGACCGAGCAGACGCAGCAGTTGCACCGGGCTGGTGGCGGCTGGAAAACCCAGCGCCAAGGTAATCTTCGAGCAGAGTTCGGCCAGCCCCGGCGCCTGCCCGCGGCAGCTCAGCCATAGCAGGCTCTCGCCAGCGGCGCCGCCGGTGAAACTCTCGCAGAGCAGCACCGTCTTGCCGTATCCCGCCGGTGCACACAGCAACGTCAGGCGCTGCCGGCCATGGCGCACAGCGGCGGCAAGCGCGCCGCGCGGCACATGGTGCTCCGGGAGCCGTGGAAGAATGGCAACGGGCGCGCACGCCCAGTTCGAACTGACACCCAGACCTTGCATGATGGGCCTCGATCCATGGTGTGGCGGGAGCAGCAGGCGGTGCGAAGGCACAGGAGCCCGCCGAGTCTGCAATCAGACTGCAAAACACCGTGGAAAAAGGCGCCACCCGTGTCAGGTGGCGGCCGCAGGATGGCGATGCCCGGTGGCCCGGACCAAGAGCGCCGGAGCGGGAGCAGGACGCCCCGGCGCAGGCACGGCGATGACCGACGCATCGCCGCGATCGGACAGACTGCCTCAGCGGATACCGGCGTTGCGCAGGGCCGCGGGGGTGAAGTCGTTCATGCTGAACTTCTGGTCGTACTGGGTGGCCTTCTTCGATTCGTTGGTCATGCCGAACACCAGGTAGCGACCGGCGATCAGGTCGTACAACGCCTGCGCCGCATAGAGGCTGACGCCATGCTGGTAGTCGTTGACCTGGTAACCCTCGCCGACGCGCCAGAGCTGGCCGCGCCCGTCATAGTGGTCCACCTCCAGCAGCGACCAGGTGTCCTCGTCGAAGAACATGTGGCGCTTGGCGTAGATGTGCCGCTGGCCGGGCTTGAGGGTGCCCTCCACTTCCCAGACCCGGTGCAGTTCGTAGCGCGTCAGGTCCTGGTCGATGTGGCCCGGCTTGAGGATGTCGGTGTACTTGAGCTTGGGCGACCAGAGCCGGTAGTTGTTGTACGGCACGTACATCTCGCGCTTGCCGATCAGCTTCCACTGGTAGCGATCCGGCGAGCCGTTGTACATGTCGGCGTTGTCCGCGGTGCGCAAGCCATCGGCAGCGGTACCGGGGCCGTCGTAGGCCACCTGCGGTGCGCGGCGCACACGACGCTGGCCGGCGTTGTAGGACCAGGCATTGCGCGGCTCCTTCACCTGGTCGATGGTCTCGTGCACCAGCAGCACGTTGCCGGCCATGCGCGACGGCGCGGTCACCGCCTGCTTGACCAGGAACAGGTAGTTGGCGGCCTTCTGCGCATCCACGTCGGGCATCAGGAAGGGAATAGCGACATCCTGCTGCATCTCGACCACGGTGAAGTCACCGTTGACCTGCGGCGTGGCCTGGGCGATCTGCTGCGTGTAGCTGGTGCCGCGGTAGCGCGTCTCGTGGTTCCACACCACTTCCACGCCGGACTTGGGAATCGGGAAGGGGTAGTAATGCCCGGCAAAGTTGCTCAGGCCATCGCCGTCGTTGACCAGTTCGGTGGACTGGGCGCTCTTCTTCGCCGCCGCGTAGATCGAGTCCGGTGAGGAAGCGCTGCGGCGGGTCGGGTAGACCGGGATGCGGTAGGTGTCCGGGTAGCGCTGGAACATCGCCTGCTGGCCGGGGGTCAGCTTGTCCTTGTACTGCTCGACGTTGGCGCGGGTGATGACGAACAGCGGCTTGTCGGCGGCGAAGGGGTCACCGAGAAAGCCGTTGCCATCCACCGGCGCCGCGCCGGGCTTCAGTCCGCCGGTCCAGGCCGGGATGCTGCCCTGGGCGTTGGCGGCCATTTCGCCGCCCAGCGGCGTCAGGCTGGTGCCGAGCCGGGCCGCTTCGTCCGCGGAAATGGCGGCCATGACACTGGTGGTCAGCAGCGACAGCGCGAGGACGCCGGTTTGCAGGAATGCGATCTTTTTCATGCGAGTATCTGCCTGTGCTGGATCAGAAGTTCACGCCGAAACTGAGCGAGACGAAGTCGCGGTCAGTCAGGGTGTTGTACTTGCCGTCGAAGTAGTTGGTGTAACTGAGGCTGGCGGTGTAGGTGTTCAGGTAGTCGGCATCCAGGCCCAGGCTGATGGCCTTGGCGCCCTCTTCGAAGTTGGGCCCGCGACCTTCCACGTCATGGGACCAGGCGAGGTTCGGCTTGAGGTTCACCCCGGCGAAGACGTTGGGATAATCGAGCATGCCGCGCAGCCGGTAGCCCCAGGAGTCACTGGTGTAGAAGCCGTGGCTGTTGCACTCCTGCGCGGGGTTGCTGGCGTTGGCCAGGCCGACGTTGGTGCCGGCGCAGGTGGTCGCGCCGGCGGCGCCGGGCAGGATGCCGGAGCCGAACGCGGGGTTGCGGCCGAAACGGATGTCGGTGCCATCGGCGTCGCCCAGGCCGTTGATGCGGTTGTAGCCCACCTCACCGATCAGCGTCAGGCGCTCAGCGCCCATCACCTGGTCGAAAAACTGCGTCGCGGTCATCTGCGCCTGCAGCACCGGCATGCGCTTGTAACCGTTGATCACGCCACCATTGGGCACGTCGGCGATGTAGCCGCTGGTGACCAGCGGCGACAGCCCCGGCGTGCCACGCACGTTGGTGGTGGCGCTGAGCAGGTCGGCGGTGTTGATCTGCAGCGGCATGTTCGGCCGGTAGCTCAGCTCGCCACCCAGCGAGGTCCCGCCAATGTTGGTCTGGAAGCTCAGGCCGTAGAGGCGGATGTCCTCGGGGTAATCGATGAAGTAGCCAGCGCTGCGCGGCACGTTCAGGGCGTTGGGCGGGGAGCCCGCGCCCTTGGTGCGCACGGTGCTGAGGAACGGGTTGCGGCTGTGGTAGTTCATCGCATAGGCCGCGACTTCGGTGTCGTTCAGCTCGGGGATGAACCAGCGCAGTGCCACGCCGAACTGGCCGCCGTCGCGCGCATCGTTGTCCTTGACCCGCGGGATGTAGACATCATCCAGCCCACGGGCGATGGCCAGGGCACTGCCCTTG
Source organism: Pseudomonas sp. PDM17 (assembly GCF_014851985.1). NCBI lineage: Bacteria > Pseudomonadati > Pseudomonadota > Gammaproteobacteria > Pseudomonadales > Pseudomonadaceae > Pseudomonas > Pseudomonas sp. PDM17. Next base: position 360,865 of record NZ_JACVAT010000002.1, on the reverse strand, counting down.
TTGGTGGCCTGGCCGGGCGCCAGGTCCAGCCCGGACACCACCAGGCGGTCATCGCAACCCTTGGGGATGCCGTCATTGCCGAAGAAGGTGCCGCAGTTGTCGGCCACCGACTTGTCCCACTCGATCTGGTAGAAGCCTTCGGCGGTGACGTTCTCCATCAGTCCCTGGGACAGGTAGAACATGTTCACCGGCACCAGCGCTTCCTTCACCTCGGAGCCCGGGCGGCGCAGCGCGGCGACATCGATGGGGTTGATCGAGTTGATGCCGTTCTGGATGAAGGTGCTCTCGCCCCAGCTCACCACCTGCTTGCCCAGCCGCACGTTACCCGGCAGGTCGCCCAGCTCGTAGTTGTGGTAGACGAAGCTGTCGAGGAACATTGCCCCGGAAGACTTGGCGGCCTGGTCGCGGCCATGGTCGTCGATATCGTAGAAATGCTGGCTGCCATCCTTGAGCTCGGAGTCGTACCAGTACTTGCCGCGCACGAACGCACCGCTGTCGCCGTACTTCAGTTCCAGGTCGTGCAGCCCCTTGAAGATGGTCGAGAAGTTCTCGCCACTCTTGAAGTTCAGACGGCCGTCATCCACGGTACGCGACGACGACTTGCCGCCCTTCACGCCCATCGAGTTGAAGTTGGAGATGAACTGTTTGTCGGGGGACTGGGTGGACCAGCTGGCGCCGATCGACAGGGAGGAGTCGAACTTTCCTTCGATCTCCCCGATATTGAAGTCGACGGCGTAGGCCTGCGAACCGACGCCCAGGGCGACGGCGGCGGCCAGCAGCTGCGGCTGAAAAACTCCGCGTTTTGTTGTTCTTGTCATGCGGCGCTCCGAAAGCGGATCAGTGTTTGGAGAGCCGATGCTAGCGAGGGGTGGAGTGCGCCAATTCACCCGATCGGGTAATTCTTCCGGATGCCACCATGCCCGCCCGCAGATCGCGCCAGGACTGCCGCCGAGCCACGTTACCAAGGGTGACAAGCAGCGGATGGTGCGCTGTCGCAGCCATCCTGCCAGGCCAGAAAAGACGAAGCCCCATCGAGGGTTCGATGGGGCTTGGGTGATTGACGGGAACCTCGATGAATCAGCGGGCGCCGGCCGTACTCCCCTTCCACAGGGTGAAGATGCCAGTGGCCCGCAGCACCGTGCGCTCGCCGACCTTCAGACGGCAATCGGCGTTGGCGAAACTGCCGCCGAACTTGAGAATCTCCACATGGGCCTCCAGCCAGTCGCCCTCGCGTACCGCACCCAGGTAGTCGAGGGAGAGGTTGACGGTGATCGGCGGAAACTCCAGATCGTACGCGCGCCGGAATACTACGCCGAAGGCACTGTCGGCGAGAGTAGCAAGGAAGCCGCCATGAACGATGCGCACCGAGTTGAGCAAGTGTTCGCCGATGCGTACAGCGAGCACCGGCAGTTCGTCGTGCAGGTAGAAGCCGCCACAGTGACGGGCGAAGCCCGGCGGCGTCGGCAGCGGCGAAAAGCCCGCCGGAATGGCCGCCTGCGACAGGTCGACGGCGGCCATCAGTTCACCGCCCGGCTCTTGCCGGCCCAGAAGGGTTCGCGCAGGTCGCGCTTGAGGATCTTGCCAGCCCCGGTGAGCGGCAGCGCGTCGCGGAACTCCACCGACTTCGGGCACTTGTAGCTGGCGATGTACTCGCGGCAGTAGCGACGCAGGTCGTCCTCGTCCACCGTCGCCCCCGGTTTGCGCACCACGATGGCATGCACCGACTCACCCCATTGCTCGTGGGGAATGCCGATCACCGCGCACATCAGCACTGCCGGATGACGGGCGACGACGTTCTCCACCTCGGCGGAATACACGTTCTCGCCGCCGCTGACGATCATGTCCTTGAGGCGGTCGACGATGAACAGGTAGCCCTGCTCGTCCATGTAGGCGCCATCGCCGGTGAACAGCCAGCCGTCACGCAGCGCCCTGGCGGTTTCCTCCGGTTTGTTCCAGTAGCCGAGCATGATGTTCGGGCCGCGCACGATGATCTCGCCCACCGTTCCGCGCGGCACTTCGCTGCCCTGATCGTCGACGATCATCACATTGACACCCAGGCCGGCGCGCCCTACCGAACGGATCAGGCCGCTGGCCCTGGCCTCGGCGCCATGGTTCTGCGGCGGGTTGGTGGAGACGATCGGGCACGCCTCGGTCAGCCCGTAGGAGTGAGAGAGCTGCAGATGCGGCAAGCGGGTCAGCACCTGCTCGATCATCTCGCCGGCGGTCGGCGAGGCGCCGTAGGTCAGGCGCCGAAGCGAGGACAGATCGTGCTGGTCGAATTCCGGGTGGGCCAGCAGGCCGAGGATCATGGTCGGCACCAGGATCGCGTCGGTCACCCCCTCCTCGGCAATGGCGCGCAGCACCGCCGGTGCATCGAAGGTCGGCTGGATGACATGGGAGCCGCCGGCGATGAAACCGGAGACCACCCGCGCCAGCCCGGCGATATGGAACAGCGGCATGACGTGCAGGTCCCGCTGCTCCGCGCCCTGGTGGATTTCCGCCATGCGCTGGATGCATGCCGACCAGAGGTTGAAATGGCTCTGCATCACGCCCTTGGGAAATCCGGTGGTGCCGCCGGTGTACATGATGCAGGCAAGGTCGTTGCCGCCACGACCGGCGTCTTCTACTGGGGTGGCGCCGGCCAGCAGCGTCTCGTAGTCGAGCATCCCCGGCGGAGCGTCCTTCTCCCCGGCGTAGATGAACACCGGCGCATTGCGCGCCTGGGCACGGATGCCCTCGACCTGCGGCAGGAAGTAGTCGTCGACCAGCAGGAAGCGGGTGTTGCAGTCATCCAGCGAATAGACGATTTCCGGCACCGCCCAGCGGATGTTGATCGGGTTGAGCACCCCACCGCCCCACCAGGTGCCCTGCATGTATTCCAGGTAACGGTCGGAGTTGAGTGCGAGCATACCGACGCGGTCTTCGGCGACCATGCCCAGGTTGCGCAAGGCGCCGGCCAGGCGCGCGACGCGCTCGCCGAACTCGCGGAAGGTACGGCGGCGCGCGCCGAAAAGGGTGACGGTACGCTCGGGCGTCTGCTGCAGCGAACGCTGCAGGCCTTGGGTCAGGTACATGCGGGGAATCCTTGGAATTGTTGTTGTCGGGCCCGGTGCTCAGGAGGCGTGCCGGGCCATCTCCTGTTCCTGCAGCTCGCGCCAGGCGATCTTTCCGGTGGCGTTCTTCGGCAGGCTGTCGACGATCTGCGCCAGGCGCGGGGCCTTGTAAGTGGCCATGTGTTCGCGGCACCAGGCGAGCAGCTCCTCGCTGCTCAGCGAGGAGCCGGGCTTCAGGGTCACCACCGCCTTCACCGTCTCGCCCCGGTGGCGGTCGGGAACGGCGATCACACAGGCCTCGGATACCGCCGGGTGGCCGTGCAGCAAAGCCTCGACTTCCGCCGGCCAGACCTTGAAGCCCGAGGCATTGATCATTCGCTTGAGGCGATCGCGCATGAACAGGTAGCCGTCCTCGTCCATGCTCGCCAGATCGCCGGTACGCAGGAAGCGCTTGCCGTCGATGACGATGAAGCTGTCGGCATTGGCCTGCGGATTGTTCCAGTAGCCCAGCATCGCCTGGCCAGCGTGGGCGACGATTTCGCCGACCTCGCCCTGGGCGACCGGTTCCAGGGTTTCCGGATCAAGCAGGCGCAGGTCGACACCGAAGGTCGGGACCCCCAGGCAACCGCGCTTGGGCTTGTACAGCGGGTTGGTGCAGAGGAAGGACGCGGTCTCCGTCAGGCCGTAGCCTTCGATGTAGTCGAGGCCGTAGCGCTGCTTGAGCAGGTCGCTGATGTGCTGCGGCGTGGCCGCCCCGCCGCCGGTGATGATGCGCAGGCTGGAGAGGTCGCGCTGGTCGATGCCGGGCTGCGAGAAGAAGTCCACCAGCATGGTCGGCAGCGCTGCCCAGAAGGTCACGCCGTGGCGTTCGATCAGGGTGGCGGCGGTTTCGCGGTCCCAGCGCGGCATCAGCACGATGGTGCTGCCGTTGAAGATCGCGGCGTTGACGTTGGTCTGCAGGCCGAGCAGGTGGAACAGCGGTGCCACCGCGAGGAACACCGAGGAGGCGTTGGTCGGGCGCCATACGGAGGAGCCGACGAAGGAGGTGCTGACGGTCCGATGGGTGTGTACGCAGGCCTTGGGCTTACCGGTGGTGCCCGAGGTGTAGGGCAGCATGCAGAGGTCGTCGGGACCGGCGCGGTGCGGCGCCGGCGCGTGCTCCTGGGCCAGTGCCGCCGCCCAGCGCTCACCACCGGCGAACAGTGGCTGCGTCGAGGAGCGCTGGCGCACCCAGTCGGGAATGTTCAGTCCGGCGTCGTCCTCACCCAGCGCATCGCCGTAGGCGTGTACGACCACGCTCCGCAGCGAAGTGCGACCCATCAACGGGGCGACCTGCTCCACCAGTTCCTCGGCGACGAAGGCCGCCACCGCGCCGCTGTCGCTGACGATGTGCTCCATCTCCTCGAGCAGCAGCATGGCGTTGGCCGGCACCAGCACGGCATCGGCGCGCAGGATGGCGAAGTAGGCGGCGATGAACTGCGGGCAGTTCTGGCTGAACACCACCACCCGGTCCCCGCGCTCCACGCCGCAGACGCTCTGCAGGTAGCCGGCCATCCGCTCGACGTCTCGCAGCAGGTCGGCGTAGCGGTAGGCGCTGCCGAAGAACTGCACGGCGGTCTTGTCCGGATAGCGCCGCGCGGCGGTCTGCAGGTGGGTGAAGATGCTGGTTTGCGGAATATGCACCTGACGCGCCGGCAGGTGGACGGCATGGCGCGGATCGGCGGCCAGCGGGCCGCTCGGGCGCTCGGCCACGCCGGGCGGCGTCGGGTGGGGATGACTGTAGGCCATGAAGCCTCCTGTTCGCGGGCTGGGGCCCGCTTGTTGGAATTATGGGTCAGAAGCAGGTATCGCCATCGAGCAGACGGCGGGCGATGGTGCGCCGCTGGATTTCCGAGGTGCCATCCGGAATACGCATGGTACGGGCGAAACGGAAGCCCTCTTCCAGGCGCAGCTCGTTGGTCAGGCCCATGCCGCCATGCACCTGCATGCAACGGTCCATCACCCGGCACAGCGCCTCGGTGGAGGAGGCCTTGACGATGGAAACCTCCTTGGTCGCCGGCTGGCCCTCGTCCACCAGCCACGCGCAATGGCGCACCATGCTCTTCACCGCGTAGATATCCATCGCACATTCGGCGAGCATCGCCTGGACCATCTGGTGCTCGGCGATCGGCTGGCCGAAAGTCTTGCGCACCTTGGCGTAGTCCAGCGCCTGGTCCAGGGCCCAGCGGGCCAGCCCCAGGCAGGACGCCGCCATGCTCAGGCGCCCGGCATTGACCCCCTCCAGCGCCGCCTGCAGGCCGCGGTCGAGCGGGCCGATGCGCTGGCTGTCGGGCACCCGCACGTTTTCCAGCGCGATGATGCCGATGTCCGCGCCCAGGTGGCCCATGGTCGGGATCACGCTGGGCACCGAGAAGCCAGGGGTGTCGGTCGAGAGGAAGAAGCCGGTGATGCCGCCCTTCCCTGCCCTGACCTTTTCCTCATCGGTGACGGCGAAGATCATCGCGTAGTCGGCGTAGGGAGCGTTGGTGATCCACTGCTTGCTGCCATTGAGTATCCAGTGGTCGCCATCGCGCACGGCGCGGGTTCGCATGGCCAGCACGTCAGAGCCGGCGTCCGGCTCGCTGAGGCCGAAGCACAGGGTGCGTTCGCCGCTGGTGATGGCCGGCAGGTACTCCTCCAGCACCGACGGCTGCATGTGCTTGAGCACCGGGGTCAGGCCGTTGGTGAAAGGCGACGGCAGGATCACCGTCTGGATCAGGTGCCGGGACGGCCCGACATGGGCATTCAATCGCTCCTGCAGGTAGACCGCCGCCTGGGCGCCCAAGCCGGCGCCTCCGAGTGAGGCATCGCCCAGCGCGGTGTAGAAGCCGGCCTCGGCGGAGAGCCGGCGCACTTGCGCGCGCAGCTCCATCACCTGCGGCGCATAGCGGCCATCCTCGGTGTACAGCCGGCGTTCGTTGTGCAGCAGGTCGGCGTGCTGCTTTTCCAGCGGCAGCACTTCCTGTTCGATGAAACGGATCAGCGCGTCGCCTACCGCCACCCAGTCATCGGGTACGTTGAAATCCATGGGCTTGCTCTCCTCAGACCGGGTCCCAGCCGAACACGTCGGCCGAGGTTTCCAATGGCAGGAACGACGGCTTGAACGCCGGCAGCAGGTGCTCGCTCAGGGCCTCCGGCGTCCAGCCCTCAGCCCGGTGCAGGGAGCGCACCGGGCGCGGCTGATTCATCAGGAACACTTCGTTGCGGCGCACGGTGAAAATCTGCCCGTTGACCTCGCTGGCCGCGTCGCTGGCGAGGAACACCGCCATGGCGGCGATCGGCGCCGGGGTCATCGACTTGATCTTCTCCACCCGCGCAGCCTGGGCCGGATCGCTGGCGGGGATCGAGCCGACCATGCGGCTCCAGGCGAATGGCGAGATGCAGTTGGAGCGCACCCCGTAGCGCGCGCCATCCAGGGCAATGGACTTGGACAGCCCGACGATGCCCAGCTTGGCGGCCGCGTAGTTGGCCTGGCCGATGTTGCCCACCAGGCCGGAGGTGGATGTCATGTGCACGAACGCGCCGGACTTCTGCTCGCGGAACCCGGTGATCGCTGCGCGGCTCATGTAGAAGCTGCCGTAGAGGTGCACGCGGACCACCGCGTCGAATTCCTCCGGGCTCATCTGGTGGAAGATCCGGTCGCGCAGGATGCCGGCGTTGTTCACCACCGCATCGAGGCGGCCGAAGCTGTCCATGGCCTGCTGAACGATGCGCTGGGCGCTGTCCCACTCCGACACGCTGTCACGGCTGAGCACGGCTTCGCCACCGGCGGCGCGGATCGCCTCCACCACTTCGCGGCCGGGGTCCTCGTCGTCGGCTTCGCCGCTGACACTGACGCCCACATCGTTGACCACCACCCGCGCACCCTGCGCGGCCATCTGCAGGGCCATCTCACGGCCGATGCCCCGGCCGGAGCCAGTGACGATGACGACCTTGCCTTCCATCATCTGCGAACTCATGAAGAACTCCTTCGGATTCCTGTTCTGCGAGCCTCAGCGGAAAGCGCTGACGCCAGTGATCTCACGGCCCTGGATCAACGCCAGGATGCCGTTCATGCCGTCGGGCACCTGGAACATCCGGGCGTCACGCCACATGCGTTCGATGCCCAGTTCCTCGGTGATGCCCATGCCGCCGTGCAGCTGCATCGCCAGGCCGAGCGCGCGCTCACAGGCCTGGGTGGCGTAGCGCTTGGCCATCGCCGAGCTGCCGTTGGCGCGCTGGTCACGGTCCATCGCGTCCAGCGCCTGGTAGCAGAGCAGGCGCGCGCTGACGATCAGCGTCTGCATGTCCGCCAGGTCCTGCTGTATCAGTTGGTGCGCTGCCAGTGGCTTGCCGAACTGCTCGCGCACGCCGGCATACTCCACGCACATCTCGAAGGCCTTCTGCGCCAGGTGTACGCACATCAGGCCGATCAGCGGGCGGTTGCCGTTCCAGCCGACCGTGAGGGTCCTGGCGGCATCCCCTGCCTCGCCGATCAGGTGGCTGCGGGGAATACGGGTTTCCTCGAACAGCACCTCGCTCAGGTGGCCCTGCTGCAGGCCGGTGACGCCGATCTCGCGCACCTCCACCGTCGACTGGCTGCGGTCCACCAGGGCGCGCTGGGCAATCGGCCGGCCACGCTCGTCGTTGCCCAGGGTGCAGGAGACATTGAGCAGGTCGCAGACCGAGGCGTTGGTGATCCAGATCTTGCGACCGCTGATGTAGGCGCTGTCGCCTTCGACTCGCAGCCGGGTCTTCACCGCGTTGGAGTCGGAGCCGGCGTTGACCTCGGAGTTGGCGGTGCAGGCGATCTTGCGCCCGGCGATCAGGTCCGGCAGGTACTGCGCGGCGATTTCCGGCGGACAGCCGGAATAGATGCGCGCCACGGTGCCTTCGTGGGAAATCAGCGACAGCGCGACGATGGCCGGCAGCTGTTCGAGGATCAACCCGTAGTCGAGCATCTTCAGCCCTCCGCCGCCGACCTCGACGGGCAGGCGCGGCGCGGTGATGCCCAGCTCGGCGAGGGCGGCGTAGATTTCCAGCATGGCGCTGCGCGGCAGCGGCTTGTCCACGGGGTGACGGGCGAGCACGGGATCGATACGGTCACGCACCATGCGCCGGGCCGCGTCGATCATCATTTCCTGGGAGGGATTGGGAGCGAAATTCATCGATGGTTACTCGGGGATCAGTGGCCGGTGAATTTCGGCCGACGTTTCTCGGCGAAGGCCTTGCGGCCCTCGATGCGGTCGCGGCTGTCGCGTAGCAGGCCCCAGTGCAGGTTGGCCTGGGCGACGAAGTCGCGCGGCGCCAGGTGGCTGGTTTCCACCGCCAGGCGCTTGATCGCCTGCACTGCCAGCGGGCCGTTGGCGGCAATGGTCTCCGCCAGCTCCATGGCCAGCGTGAGCAACTGCTCGCGCGGCACGCAGTCGCTGATCAGGCCGATGCGCAGGGCCTGGGCGGCGTCGATGCGCTCGCCGGTCAGCGCCAGTTTCATCGCGTGGGCCGCCGGGATGGCGCGCAGCAGGTACTGCACGCCCCCCACGGCCGGTACGCTGGCGACCCGCGCTTCGGGCAGGGCGAAGGTGGCTTGCTCGCTGGCGATGCGCAGGTCGCATTGCAGGGCCAGTTCCAACCCGCCACCCAGGCAGTAGCCCTGGATGGCGGCGATCATCGGCTTCCAGATGTCCAGGTCACCGAGGTCGATCAGTCGCGTGTAGCCCCCCTCCTCGGCTTCCGCCGTGCGGCTCTTGAAGTTTCCGCTGGCAAACCCAGTGGACGGCGGCAGGGTCGCCTTGAGGTTGGCGCCGGTGCAGAACGCCTGGTCGCCGGCGCCGGTGAGGACGATGGCGCGCACCTGGTCGTCGTCCTGGGCCGTGCCCAGGGCCTTGCGCAGGTGGCGCAGGTCACCGATGGTCAGGGCATTCATGGACTCCGGCGCATCGAGGGTGATGAGCGCCACGTGGCCGATGATCTGGAACTGGATGGCCATGGCTCAGGCGCTCGGGCTGGACAGGGAGCGGCCGCCGCAGACATAGAGCGTCTGGCCGGTGATGTAGGACGCCTTCGGGTCGGCGAACATCAGCACCGCATGGGCGATGTCCTCGGGCTTGCCGATGCGGCCGACGGGAATGGTCGCCATGATCTTCGCCCGCTGCTCCTCGGAGAGTGGCGCGAGGATCGGCGTATCGATGGCGCCCGGCGCAATGGCGTTGGCGGTGATGCCGTGCCTGGCCAGTTCGATGGCCAGGGTGCGCGTCAGGCTGATCACGCCGCCCTTGGCCGCCGAGTAGTTGGCCTGGCCGAAGCCGCCGAGCCAGGCCCGCGAGGAGATGTTGACGATGCGCCCGAAGCCCTGCTCGACCATGCCCGGCACCACGGCCTTGGCGCAGAGGAACTGCGACTTGAGGTTGACGTCCAGCACCAGGTCCCAGTCCGCTTCGCTCATGTTCACCAGGCGCTTGTCGCGGGTCAGGCCGGCGTTGTTCACCAGCAGGTCCGGGGTCTTCCAGCGCTCCGCGACCTGGGCCACCGCGGCACTCACCTGCTCGGCGGCGGTCACGTCGACCTTCACGCCCATCAGGCTGTCCGCTTGCGCGCCGGCTTCGGCGACCAGTCTGTCCATCGTTTCGCCGTTGAGGTCAAACATGGCGACGGCGTAACCGGCACCCAGCAGGGCCCGGGTCAGGCCCAGGCCAATGCCCTGGGCTCCACCGGTGACGATGGCGACCGGTTTATTCATGGGGGACGTGTTCATGTGGGTCTCCTCAGACGCCCAGGATGTGTACGGCGGAAGCCGCGTGATCGACGCCGGCGATGCCGCCGCCGGTGCATTGGGTCAGCGCCAGCTCGGCGCCCTCGGCCTGGCGTTCACCGGCACGCTGTTGCAGTTGCCAGACCGCCTCAACCATCTGCGCGACGCCGGTGGCGCCCAGCGGGTGGCCCTTGGCGAGAAGACCGCCAGAGGGGTTCACCACGGTCTTGCCGCCCAGCCCGGTAGCACCGCTCTTCAGCAGTTCGTGGGCCTCGCCACGGCCGCACAGACCGAGGGCGTTGTAGTAGATGAGCTCGGCGATGCTGAAGGCGTCGTGCAACTCGATAACGTCGATGTCGGCCGGCTTCACCCCCGCCTCTTGGTACGCCAGCGTGGCGGCGCGGGCGGTGATCTCGGCGGACAGAATGTCGTCATCCGGCTCCTCGGCGCGGCCGGACTGGATGACCGATGCCAGCACCTGTACCGCGCGCGCCTGCTGCGGCTTGCGGGTGGTGAGCACCAGCGCGGCGGCGCCATCCACCGCCGACGGGCAGCACTGCAGCAGGGTCAGCGGGTCGAAGACCGTCCGCGAATTCATCACTTCGTCGAGAGAGACCTCGGTGCGGGTCTGCGCGTAGGGGTTGAGCGCGCCGTGACGACGGTTCTTCACCGCCACCTCGCCCAGCACCTCGGCGCCCACGCCGAACTCATGCAGGTAGCGGGTGGCACGCATGGCGTAGATCGCCGGCAGCGCCATGCCGGCACGGGCATAGAGTTCCGTCATGTAGTCGTTGCGTTGCAGCGGGATGGTGCCACCGCCCAGGCTGGTGAGCTTCTCCACGCCGAACACCACCACGGTGTCGTAGATGCCGGCCTGCAGCGCATGGCAGGCCAGGTGTACGCCGGTGGCGCCACTGGCGCAGGCGTTCTCCACGTTGTAGATCGGCAGGCCGGACAGGCCCAGGTCACGCAGCAGCACCTGGCCCAGCACCATGCCGCCGAACACGTTGCAGGCGTAAAAGGCCTGCGGCTCGTGCAGCTCGATACCGGCGTAGGCCAGCGCCTGCAACACCGACTGCTGGGTGAGGTCCTGCAGGGACGCGGTGTGACGGCCGAAAGGCGTCATCGCCACACCGGAGATGTAGACCGGCTTGTTCATGCGTCCTCCTGCGGACGGAAGGCGTAGATCGGGCCACTGTCGGAGTCGACCAGGCACAGGCTCAGGGCTTCGCCGATGCGCGGCTGGCGACCGGCGTGATAGTCCAGGCGGGCGAACACCCGCAGTCCTTCAGGGAAATCGGCCAGGCCCAGCGGCTGTGGCGACTTGTTGGCCTTCGGGCTGAAATGCACGACGGTGAAGCTGTACAGCTGCGGCGTGGAGTCCAGTTCCACCAGCTCACAGCCTTCGCGCAATGGCGAGGTTTCCGGCAGCGGCGGGAAATGCAGGCCGGCGTGGCCCCGGCGGCGCGAGGCCAGCAGGACCAGGCGACCATCGCGCTCGCGCCAGGGTTGTTCGGCGATGCCGGGCACCGCCTCGGTTTGTGCACTCATGGGAGCTCCTTGGCTCAGACGCGTTCGAACACCGCGGCGAGCCCCTGCCCGCCGCCGATGCACATGGTTTCCAGGCCGTACCGGGCGTTGCGGCGCTGCATCTCGTGGAGCAGCGAGGTCATGATCCGCAGCCCGGTGGCACCGATGGGGTGGCCCAGGGAAATGCCCGAGCCGTTGACGTTGACCCGCGGGTCGTCTTCCAGCTGCCACTCGCGCAGCACGGCGAGCACCTGCCCGGCGAAGGCCTCGTTCACCTCGATCAGGTCCATGTCGGCCAGTTCCAGCTTCAGTCGCTGCAACAGCTTCGCTACCGCCGGCACCGGGCCGAGGCCCATGCGCAGCGGATGGCAACCGGCCGAGGCCCAGCCGGCGAAACGCGCCATCGGCCGCAGGCCGTGCTGGATGACGAAGCGCTCGGAGACCACCAGGCAGCCCGCCGCCGCGTCGTTCTGCTGGCTGGCGCTGCCTGCCGTAACGGTGCCGCCCTTGATGACCGGCGCCAGCCTGGCCATGGCTTCATAGCTGGCCTCTTCACGGATGCCTTCATCGCGGCCGACGATCAACGGCTCACCCTTGCGCTGCGCTACCTCGACCGGCATGACCTCGGCATCGAAACGCCCCTGGCTCCAGGCAGCCGCGGCCTTCAGGTGGCTGCCCACCGCCCAGCGGTCGCAAGCCTCGCGGCTGATGCCGTAGTCGCGCACCAGGTTCTCGGCGGTCTCCACTGCGCCGCCGGGGCAGTCGCCGTAGCGGCTCGCCGGCTGCGAGTTGACCCGGCCACGGTCGAGGCGGTCATGAAGCTTCACGTCGCCCAGCCGTGCGCCCCAGCGCATGCTGGTGCTGTAGTACTCGATGTTGCTCATGCTTTCGACGCCGGCCACCATCAGGCAGTCGGCAGCGCCGGTCTGGACCTGCATCGCCGCATCGATCACCGCCTGCAGGCCGGACCCGCAGCGCCGGTCCACCGAGTAGCCGGCCACCTCGTCAGGCAGGCCGGCCAGGGACGCGGCGTAGCGCCCCATGCAGGGCGCCTCGCTGGACTGGTAGGACTGCGCGACTATCACTTCGTCGACTTGCCCGGCGGGCACACCGCTGCGCCGCAGGACTTCCCGCAGGATGCGCGCGGCCAGCTCCGCCGCCGACACGCTGGCGAGCGCGCCGCCGAACTTGCCGATCGGCGTGCGCACGGGGGAAAGGATGTAGGCGTTGGACATGGCGGTCTCTTCTTCTGCTGTTGTCGGGGTTCAATCAGGCATCGGCGCCCAGGCCGATGGCACGCAGGCGCTCGATCAGTGCGGCATCCAGCCCCCAGTCGCGCAGCGCTGCTTGCCCGCCCTGCCCGCGCGCGGGGGCCGGTTGCGGAATGGCGCCGGGGGTGCCGAGGAAGCGTGGCGCCGGTGTCGGCTGCACCACCCCGCCGATTTCCATGAAGCTGCCGCGCGCCTGGGCATGGGGGTGCCGGGCCGCTTCGGCGAAACCGAGCACCGGCGCCACGCAGGCATCGCTGTCGGCGAAGATTTCGCACCACTCATTGCGGGTTCTCTGCAGGAAGGCGCGAATGAACGCCTCGCGCAGGCGCGGCCATCCCTGCCGGTCGTGCTGGGCCGGCAGGGCCTCGCCGGCGAGGCCGAGCTTGTCCAGCAGTTCGGCATAGAAGCGCGACTCCACCGGGCCGATGGCCATGTAGCTGCCGTCCAGGGTGCGGTAGGTGTCGTACCAGGGCGCACCGCCATCGAGCAGGTTGCTGCCGCGCTCCTCGCGCCAGTTGCCCGAGGCCAGCAGCCCCCAGAACACCGAGCCGAGCTGGGCCGCGCCTTCTGCCATGGCGGCGTCCACCACCTGCCCGGCGCCGCCGCGCTGGACGTTGACCAGCGCCGCCAGCACACCCATGGCGAGCAACATGCCGCCGCCACCGTAGTCGCCGACCAAGTTCAGCGGCGGCAGCGGGCGCCCGGCCACCGGACCGATGCCTGAGAGCACACCCGACAGCGCGATGTAGTTGATGTCGTGACCGGCGCGCTGGGCCAGCGGGCCGTGCTGGCCCCAGCCGGTCATGCGGCCGTAGACCAGACCGGGATTGCGTGCGAGCGCCTGCTCCGGCCCAAGCCCGAGGCGCTCGAGCGTGCCGGGGCGGAAGCCTTCGATCAGCACATCGGCACGCTCGATCAGCTCCAGGACCACCCCGGCGGACTCCGGGCGCTTCAGATCAAGGGTGACCGAGCGCCGGCCGCGGCCGGTGATTTCCACCTTCGGCCCGTCCATCTTCGGCCCCAGGTCGCCGTGGGCCACGGGCCGGTCGATGCGAATCACGTCCGCCCCCATGTCCGCCAGCATCATGGTGGCGAAAGGCGCCGGACCGATGGCCTCGAACTCCAGAACCCGAATACCGCTCAACACACCCATTGACGTCGTTCCCTGCCTTTCTGGCGCGGCTGTTGCCGCAGCGATACCGCCCATTGGCGGCTTTTCCGCATTGGAACAACGCCCGCCGGGCATGGCCGCCACCCGCGTCGGGTGGCACACGGCAGGGGCCGGGACCGGATAGCGAAAGGCACTGGTGAACGCGAGCGCTTGTAGGCATTCTCTGAAGGACGCCCGTACAAACCGACAACAATCGCGGGCGCTCGAGACTGCCTGGAAATGCCATGGAAAAGCCCAGCACCACGACAAGAAGAACTGCCCCTGCCCCACTCGACGAGCGGGCCGAACCCGCCCTGACCACCACGCTGGACCGCTCGCGGCTGGCCCCCCCGCGCAGCGGCGGCCGGGTCATCCCGCGTGAACGCCTGGTCCAGCGCCTGGTGGAAAGCCGCCGGCGGCGCTGCACCGTGGTCAAGGGTCCCGCCGGCTGGGGCAAGACCACCGTCCTGCTCGCCTGTCGCCAGCAACTGCTGTCGCTGGGCTTCGAGGTCGCCTGGCTGAGCCTGTGCGATGACGACAACGAACTGGGCCGCTTCATCGACTACCTGCTTGGCAGCCTGGCGCAGATCGACCTGCAGATGGTCCAGGAAGCCTCCCTGATGGAGGCGCACGGCTTCGACAGCGAATCGGTGGAGCGCACGATCATCACACTGGTTCAGGGCATCGCCAGCAGCCGCCAGGAAGTGGTGCTGGTGCTCGACGACCTGCACAGCCTTACCGATGTTGGTATCCACCAGGCCCTGCAGTGGTTGCTGGACTATGCCCCGGCCAATCTGCACCTGGTGCTCGGCACCCGCAGCGCCGTGCCGCTGTCCCTCGCCCGCCTGCGCAGCCAGGAGCAGATCCTCGAACTGGACCTGCGAGATCTCGGCTTCACCCACGACGAAACCCGGCAGTTTCTCCGGCAGCAGCTGGGCGAGTTGCCGGCCGCGGAAGTGCAGCAGATCCATGAACTGACTGACGGCTGGATCGCCGGCCTGCAACTGCTCGCCGCCAGCCGGCGTAAACCGGCCGACACCGGCACGGCGCTCGGTGAAACACCTTCGCCTTTGCGCGACCACGAGGCCTTTGCCCGCTACTTCGAGTCCACCGTACTGGCCCGCCTGGAGCCCGACGAAGTCGAACTGCTGGTGCACACCGCCGTTTGCAATCGCTTCTGTCCGGCGCTCTGCGCCGCGCTGGTGAACCGCCCCGATGCGGTGGCCGAGGCCCTGGCGCTGCTGGCTCGTCTGGAACAGGACAACCTGTTCCTCATTGCCCTGGACAGCAGCGACCCGGAAAGCTGGTACCGACTGCATCCGC
This sequence comes from Pseudomonas sp. PDM17, assembly GCF_014851985.1. Taxonomy (NCBI): domain Bacteria; kingdom Pseudomonadati; phylum Pseudomonadota; class Gammaproteobacteria; order Pseudomonadales; family Pseudomonadaceae; genus Pseudomonas; species Pseudomonas sp. PDM17. Next base: position 345,769 of record NZ_JACVAT010000002.1, on the reverse strand, counting down.
TGCTGCGCGAAACCCTGCTCGGCCTGTTCGCCCGCCGCGACTCCGAACACCAGCGCGCCGTGCACAGCCGCGCCTGGAGCTGGCTGCGCGAGCGCGATCAGCTGATCGATGCGGTGCGCCATGCCGTCGCCGGTGGCGAGGCCGCCGCCGCCGCGCAGCTCGTCGAGGAGCGCCTGGAAGCGCTGTATGCCCAGGGCGACCTGCGCATCCTGGTGGAGCTGGCCCGTCTGCTACCCAGGGAGCAGGTGCAGACCAGCATCCGCCTGCGCCTGCTGCTGGCCCGCATGCAGGTGTTCGCCCGCGACTTCGCTGCCTGCGAACAGAGCATTGCCGAACTCGATCAAGACGTTCCGGTGGATGACAACGACTCGCGCTTCCGTGTCGCCATGCTGCGCGCGGTACTGGCGGTGCAGCGGGACAACACCGACGAGGCCCTGGGTATCCTCCCGCAATTGCTGAATCCGCCGCCCGGGGTCAACTCGGTGATGATCGGCGGCAGCCTGAACATCCTCTCCTGGCTGTACATGAACCGCGGCGAGTACGAACGCGCACGCCAGGTGCAACTAGAGCGCCCGCCCCTGCTGGTGGATGGCGCGCCGCTGCTGGGCACCGCCGGCGGCACCCTGCAGGGGCGCTGCCTGATCGGCCTGAGCCTGGCCATGGAGGGGCAGATCGCCCAGGCCGAGCGCATCTACCGCGAGGTCATCTACGAAGCCCAGCGCCACGGCCGCTCCTGCGCCGACGCCAGGCACCTGGCGACGGCGCTGCTCGGCGATACGCTGTATGAGAGCAACGAGATCGATGACGCCCTGCAGCTGCTGGAGCCGCAGATCGACCTGCTTGAGCGCATCTCGATTCCCGACTCGGTGCTGCGTGCCCTGGAGGTGCTGGGCAAGGCGCACTGGGTGGCCGGCAACCGTCGCGAGGCGTTCGCCTACCTCGAACACCTGGACGAGTACGCTCGGCGGCACCAGCTCGACCGGTTGATGGCCCATGCGCTGGTCTGGCAGGTGCACTGGCACCTGCAACTGGGCGAAGTGGTGGCTGCGGAGACCAAGCTCGCCCGCCTGGACGCCATCGCCGCACGCCACCCCGACGCCGCCACCAGCCATCGCAAGGACATCTTCATCATCGTCGAGAACGCCCACGTGCGCTGGGACGCCGCCCATGGTGACCTGCACAGCGCCACGCTGCGCCTGAACCGCATGATCGAAGCCGGCGAGCAGGATGGCCGGCAGCTCGCCGTGACGCGCCTGAAGATGCTCTGCGCGGTGTTCGACGCCCAGCGCGGACAGATCGACCAGGCCCGTGAAAAAGTCATGGCGCTGCTGCGCACGGCCCAGCGATTTGGCCAGCTGCGTAGCGTGGTCGATGCGCACCCGGACGCGCTGCAACTGATCGAGACGCTCACCCGCGACCAGCAACTCGACCCGGTGTTGGCCTTCTACGTCGAGCGCCTGCGCGGCACACGCCGTGTGGCAGCGCAACCGGCAACGGCTGAAGCGGCTCCCCGCGCCACTGGCCTGCAACTGGGAGCTGGCATGGAGCCGCTGAGCGAGCGCGAACTGGAAGTGCTGCGCCTGCTGGCCCAGGCCCTGCCGAACAAGAAGATCGCGCGGGCGCTCGGCCTGTCCCACGAAACCGTGAAGTGGCACCTGCGGCACATCTACAGCAAGCTCGGCGTCGGCAGCCGGGACGAAGCGGTAGCCCGCCTGCGCGACGCGGAAACCGCCAACAGCACCCCGCGCTGAAGCAACGCCGCCACCCACTCCGGGTGGCGGCGACGGGCCGCGCGCGGCCGAGCATGGATGGACTCTTCCTGCGGAGTCCACCATGAGCACCGAACTGATCGAGCTGCGCGAATCGCAGCTGGCCATCGCCGATGGCATCGCCACCCTCACCCACCTGAAGCCAGCGGCACGCAATGCGTTGTCGCTGGAGCTGCGTGAGGACTACGTGGACATGCTCGACCGCCTGGAGACCGATCGCAGCATCCGCGCGCTGATCATCACCGGATCCGGCGGCAGCTTCTGCGCGGGCGGCGACATCCGGTCGCTCAAGGAGCGCCAGCTCAGCAGCGACCCTGAAATCAATTCGGCCAACGCCATGCGCCTGCGCATCCGCCGCCTGCACGGCTGGCTGGAGCGCCTGCGGGGGCTGGAGATCCCGGTGATCGCCGCCGTCGATGGCCCGGCCTATGGCGCCGGGTTCGCCATCGCCCTGCTGGCGGATTTCATCCTCGCCTCCGAGCGCGCCTCTTTCTGCCTGCCGTTCGCCAAGCTCGGCCTGGTGCCCGACTCCGGGGCGCTCTATACGTTGCCGCGGGCAGTCGGCCTGCAGAAGGCCAAGGAACTGCTGTTCAGTGCCCGCCGAGTGGCCGCGGAAGAAGCCCGGGAGCTGGGCATCGTGCATTCGATACACAGCCCCGAAGAGCTGGCCACGGCCGCGCACTGGCTGGCCCGGCGCTTCCTCGCTTCACCGCGCGACGCCATCGCCCTGAGCAAGCGCCTGCTCAACCAGAGCAGCGAAACCCCATGGGCGACGATGGCCGAACTGGAGGGCCTCGCCCAGGGCATCGCCTCCACCACCCCCTATCACGATGAAGCGGTATCCGCCTTCCTGCGCGGCGAACCCTCGCGCTACGACTGGGACCGCGACTGAACCACCCGGGCCGGGTGGAGTAGCGCCGCCCGGCACGCCCCTACCGTAACAAACAGACCCTCGCGCCTCGCCGCGACAACCCGACAACACCCAACGACCGGCCCGGCCGGTCGGCAACAGGAGCCACCCGTGCACATCGAGCGCAGCGTCTTTCGCGACGACCATGAAATCTTCCGCACCACCGTGCGGCGCTTCTTCGAACGTGAGTGCGTGCCGCGCCAGGAAGCCTGGAACCAGGCCGGACAGTGGGACCGCGAGACCTGGCTGAAAGCCGGCCGCGAAGGCCTGCTGGGCATTACCCTGCCCACCGAATACGGTGGTGGTGGCGGCGATTTCGGCCACAGCGCGGTGTACAACGAGGAGTTCAACCGTGCCGGCCTGTCCGGCAACGGGCTGGGCATGCACTCGGACATCATCGCCCCCTACATCGCCCGCTGCGGCAGCGAAGAGCAGAAGCGCCGCTGGCTGCCCGATGCCTGCTCGGGCGAGCTGATCCTCGCCATCGCCATGACCGAGCCGGGCACCGGCAGCGACCTCAAGGCCGTGCGCACCACCGCCGTGCGCGACGGCAACGAGTACGTGATCAACGGCAGCAAGACCTTCATCAGCAACGGGCTGTCCGCCGACCTGGTGATAGTCGTCTGCAAGACCGACCCGGAGGCCGGCGCCAAGGGCATCAGCCTGATCGCCGTGGAAACCGACCGCGCCGGCTTCCAGCGCGGCCGCAAGCTGGACAAGGTCGGCCAGCATGCCCAGGACACCGCCGAACTGTACTTCGACAACGTGCGTGTGCCGGTGGCCAACCGCCTGGGCGAGGAAGGCAAGGGCTTCGCCTACCTCATGGGCGAACTGCCGCAGGAGCGTTTCTCCATCGCCGTCTCTGCCGCCGCGCGACTGGAGGCGGTGCTCGACCACACCCTGGACTACGTGAAGAGCCGCAAGGCCTTCGGCCAGACCGTCTGGGACTTCCAGAACACCCGTTTCAAGCTCGCCGACATCAAGGCCCAGGCCACCGCCGTGCGCCTGATGATCGATCACTACCTGGCCGAGCACATGCGTCGCCGCCTGACCCTGGAGGAAGCGGCGATTGCCAAGCTGTTCGCCACCGAAACCCTGGGCAAGGCGCTGGACGAGATGGTCCAGCTGCATGGCGGCTACGGCTACATGCTCGAGTACCCGGTAGCCCGCGCCTTCGTCGACATGCGGGTGAATCGCATCTACGGCGGCACCAGCGAAGTCATGCGCGAGCTGATCTCGCGCAAGCTCTGATCACACAAGGACAACAACCATGAGCCAGAAAGCATTCGTCGCCGGCGTCGGCATGATCCAGTTCAAGAAGCCCGGCACCAGCGACTTCTACGACGTGATGGCGGCCCAGGCGATCCGCCAGGCGCTGGAAGACGCCGGCATCGACTACCGCCTGGTGCAGCAGGCCTACGCCGGCTACGTCTACGGCGATTCCTGCTGCGGCCAGAAGGCTGTGTACCACGCCGGCATGACCGGTATCCCGGTGCTCAACGTCAACAACAATTGCGCCACCGGTTCCTCCGCCCTCTTCCTCGCCCGCCAGGCGGTGGCCAGCGGCGCGGTGGACTGCGCGCTGGCGGTAGGCTTCGAGCAGATGAACCCGGGCGCGCTGAAGTCCGCCTGGCCGGATCGCCCGGCGGCGCTGGAGCGCGCCAACGCGGTGGTCAGCGAGCTGGTGACCGGCATCGACGTGCCCAGCAATGCCATCCGCCAGTTCGCCGGCGCCGGCCGCGCGCACATGCAGAAGTACGGCACCAAGCTGGAAACCTTCGCCGCCATCCGCGCCAAGGCCAGCCGCCACGCCGCGCGCAACCCGCTGGCGGTGTTCCGCAACGTGGTCACCACCGAACAGGTGATGAACGACGTGGTGCTCTGGCCCGGTGTGCTGACCCGCCTGATGGCCTGCCCGCCCACCTGCGGCGCGGCGGCGGCCATCGTGGTTTCCGAAGCCTTCGCGAAGAAGCACGGTCTGCGCACCGACGTGCTGATCGCCGGCCAGTCGATGGCCACCGATATCCCGGCGTCCTTCGACACCCGCGACATGATCCGCGTGGTCGGCTTCGAGGTCACCCGCCTCGCCGCACAACAGGCTTATGAACAGGCCGGCATCGGCGTCAACGACATCGACGTGATCGAACTGCACGACTGCTTCGCCCAGAACGAGCTGCTCACCTACGAAGGCCTCGGCCTGTGCGCCGAGGGCGAAGGCGAGAAGCTGGTGAACGACGGCGACAACACCTATGGCGGGCGCTGGGTAGTCAACCCGTCCGGCGGCCTGCTTTCCAAGGGCCACCCGCTGGGCGCCACCGGCCTGGCCCAGTGCTACGAGCTGACCCACCAACTGCGCGGCACCGCAGGGGATCGTCAGGTCGACGCGGCGCGCATCGCCGTGCAGCACAACCTCGGCCTCGGCGGCGCCGGCGTGGTCACCGTGTACCAGAAGCACTGACAGCGGGAGCATTCAGATGATCGATCCCAAGCACATCGGCAAGCAGCTGCCGTCTTTCAGCGTGGTCGCCGAAGCGGGCCAGTTGCGCTTCTTCGCCAAGTCCATCGGCGAGACCGACCCGGTCTACCTCGATGAGCAGGCCGCCCGCGATGCCGGCCACCCCGGCCTGCCACTGCCACCGACCTTCCTCTTCTCGCTGGCGTTCCAGATGCCCAACCAGGCCTGGCGCGACGAGCTGGGCATCGTTCCGTCGCGCATCCTCCATGGCGAGGAATCCTTCACCTACCAGCGCATGGCCTATGCCGGCGACACGCTGCACTACGACGTGCGCATCACCGACATCTACGACAAGAAAGGCGGCGCGCTGAGCTTCGTGGTGCGCGAGTCGAAGGTCAGCAACCAGCGCGGTGAGCCCGTGGCGACCCTGCGCACCACCCTCGTCCACCGCAACGGCTGATCCGGAGGCCCACCATGAACACTGTTCGATACGACTCCGTGCAGGTCGGCGACAGCCTGCCGCCGCTGACCCTGGCGCCAGTCAACCGCACCACCCTGGCGCTGTTCGCCGGCGCCTCGGGCGACCACAACCCGATCCACATCGACCTCGACTATGCGCGCAAGGCCGGCATGGTCGACGTGTTCGCCCACGGCATGCTGTCCATGGCCTACCTCGGCCGCCTGCTGACCGGCTGGGTCGACCAGCGCCAGCTGCGCGGCTTCGGCGTGCGCTTCGCCGGCATCACCCACCTCGGCCACCAGATCACCTGCAGCGGCAAGGTGGTGGAGAAGTTCGAGGCCGAGGGCGAACAGCGCGTCAAGCTGGAAATCCAGACCACCAACCAGTACGGCGAAACCCGCATCGTCGGCGACGCCATCGTCGCCCTGCAGTAAGGAGCAAGAACATGGCAAAACTCGACGGCAAGGTGGCGCTGGTCACCGGTTCCGGCCGTGGCATCGGCCAGGCCATCGCACTCAAGCTGGCCAGCGAAGGCGCACGCATCGTGCTCAACGACCTGGACCTGGCACCGGCGCAGGAAACCGCGGCAATGATCCGCGACCTGGGCGGTACGGCGGCGGTCTGCCACGGCAACGTCAGCGCGCCGGACTTCGCCGAGCGCTACATCCGCACCGCAATGGAGCACTTCCAGGGCATCGACATCATCGTCAACAACGCCGGCTACACCTGGGACGACGTGGTGCAGAAGATGAGCGACGAGCAGTGGTACGCCATCCTCGACTGCCACATGACCGCGCCCTTCCGCATCTTCCGTGCCGCCTACCCGGTCATCAAGGCGCAGGCCCAGGCCGACGCCGAAGCCGGGCGCGAGGTGTTCCGCAAGGTAGTGAATATCTCCTCGGTGTCCGCGCTCAACGGCAACGCCGGGCAGATCAACTACAGCGGCGCCAAGGCCGGTGTCGCCGGCATGACCCGCGCCCTGGCCCGCGAGTGGGGCCGCTTCAAGGTCAACGTCAACGCGGTGGCCTTCGGCTTCATCGAAACCCGCATGACCCGTGCCGACGCCCATGCCGGCGCAACGGTGAACATCGAGGGCCGCGACATCCGCGTCGGCATCAGCCCGGAAGCGGCCAGATCCTTCGCCCAGCGCAATCCGCTGGGTCGCCCCGGCAGCGTGCAGGAAGCGGCCGACGCGGTGTACCTGTTCTGCTCACCCGAATCCAACTACATCACCGCGCAGACCATCGCCGTGGCCGGCAACCTCCAATAGCCCGCCTTGGCATCCAGAACAAGAACATGGAGTCACGCATGAAGTCCCGGATCAGTCGTTACCTGCCTCACAGCCTGCTGGCCGGCGCCATCGCCGCCAGCCTCCACCTGCCGCTGCTGGCCGCCGAACCTGACGCCAGCCAGCCTGCGAGCAGCCTGACCGCAGCGAAGAATGCCGAGGTGCTCAAGGTGCTGCCCTTCAGCGACCGCAGCGACTACGAGTCGGTCACCCGCGGGCTGGTCGCACCCTTCAAGGGGCAGATTCGCAACGCCGCCGGAAGGGTCGTGTGGGACAGCCAGGCGCATGATTTCCTCGACGCGGACAAGGCCCCCGACACGGTCAACCCGAGCCTCTGGCGCGCTGCCCAGCTGAACAACCATGCGGGCCTGTTCCAGGTCGCGGACGGCATCTACCAGCTGCGCGGGATGGACGTGTCGAACATGACCATCATCGAAGGCAAGGACGGTCTGTTCGTCATCGATCCGCTGACCTATGCCGAAACTGCCCGCGCGGCGCTGGAGCTGTACTACCAGCACCGGCCGAAGAAGCCCATCGTCGGCGTGGGCTACAGCCACAGCCACGGCGACCACTTCGGCGGCGTGCGCGGGGTCGTCGACGAGGCCGACGTGAAGAGCGGCAAGGTGAAGATCTTCGCCCCGGCGGGCTTCATGGAACACGCCATCAGCGAGAACATCTTCGCCGGCAACGCCATGAGCCGTCGCTCGCAGTTCCAGTTCGGCACCTTCCTGCCGCGCGGCGAGCGCGGGCAACTGGACGTCGGCATGGGCAAGGCGCTGCCCTCGGGTGGCACCTTCACCCTGATCGCGCCGACCGACCTGATCCGCAACGAGTACGAGATCCACACCGTCGCCGGCATCCCGATCGAGTTCCAGCTCACCCCCGGCACCGAAGCACCGGCGGAAATGAACTTCTACTTCCCGCAGCATCGCGCGCTGTGCATGTCCGAGAACAGCACGCAGATGATGCACAACATCCTCACCCCGCGCGGCGCGCTGGTGCGTGACGCCAAGGCCTGGTCGCAGTACCTAGACGCCAGCCTGGAGCGCTACGGCGACAAGACCGACGTGATGTTCGTCTCGCACAACTGGCCGACCTGGGGCGGCGAGCGCATCCGCACGCTGCTGGCCGACCAGCGCGACATGTACGCCTTCCTCAACGACCGCACCCTGCACCTGATGAACCAGGGCCTGACCTCCACCGAAATCGCCGAGAAGATGGACAAGCTGCCCGGCGAGCTGGAGAAGAAGTGGTACACCCGCGGCTACTACGGCTCGCTCAGCCACAACTCGCGCGCGGTGTACCAGCGTTACCTGGGCTTCTACGACGGCAACCCAGCGAACCTCAACCCGCTTACCCCGGCGGACGCCGGCAACCACTATGTCGAGGCGCTGGGTGGCGCCGATGTGGTGCTCAAGCTGGTCCGCGCGGCCATCGACAAGGGCGATTACCGCTGGGCGGCGACCCTGGGCAACCACCTGATCTTCGCCCAGCCGGACAACCAGCAGGCCAAGGCACTGCAGGCCGATGCCCTGGAACAACTCGGCTACCAGGCGGAGAACGCGCTCTGGCGCAACATCTACCTGACCGGCGCCATGGAGCTGCGCGGCGGCGTGCCGGTGTATGACGCCGGGGCGACCAAGGCCGATGTGGTAAAGAGCATGGAGCCCGGCCAGTTCTTCGACTTCCTGGCGATCCGCCTGGATTCGGACAAGGCCCAGGGGCACGACATGGTCATGAACTGGGTGTTCAGCGACCTGGGCAAGGACTACAGGGTGACGCTGCGCAACGGCGTGCTGACCCACCGCAACGACGAGAAGAGCGCCAACCCGACCGTTACCGTCACCCTGGCCAAGAGCACGCTGGACCAGATCAGCCTGCGCAAGCTGGACTTCCCCACCGCCATCAAGCAGGGAGCCATCAAGCTCGGCGGCGACGGCAAAGCGCTGGGTGCCTTCCTCAGCATGATCGACAGCCCCGCCCCGCAGTTCAACATCGTCACGCCCTGACGCCCTCCCGCACCGGTCCTTCCCGGTGCGGGACATCCCTACCCCTCGAGGCCGGCCCGCTCCGGAACAGTCAGCATGAAGCAACTCACCCCCATGGACGCGCAGTTCTTCTATTCCGACGCCCCGCACCAGCCGATGGTCATCGGTGGCCTGTGGATCTGTGACCAGCGCTCGGCGCCCAACGGCCTGGTCCGGCACAAGGACATCATCCGCTTCATCGACAGCCGCCTGAGCGGCACCTCGCTGTTCCGCCGGCGCCTGCAGCACGCGCCGTTCCGCCTGGACGACCCGTACTGGCTGGAGGACAAGCACTTCGACCTGGAGTACCACATCCGCCATGTCGGCCTGCCGCAGCCCGGCGACTGGCGCCAGCTGTGCATCTTCACCGCGCGGGTGATGTCACGCAGCCTGGACATGGAGCGTGCGCCCTGGGACATCACCATCATCGAGGGGCTGAACAATGTCGAAGGCGTCCCGCCGGGCAGCTTCGCCCTGCTGCTGCGCTTCCACCATGCCTACGTCGACGGCAAGTCCGGGGTGGAGATCACCACCCTGCTGATGGATGACCAGGTCGAATTCGACGAGAACCCGTATCGCCAGCCGCTCAACGAACGGATGCCGACCCGTGCGCAGATGTGGGCCAAGACCCTGCCACGCCTGCTCGGGCAATCGCTGCGCAGCGCCCGCGCCGGCTACTGCGCCGCACGCAAGAGTGTGCAACTGGTCGCGCAGTTGCGCGGTGAGGCCAGCCCGGACCAGCACCGCGTGCCGACCACCCTGTTCAATGCCCCGGTTTCGCCACACCGCACCTACGGCGCCACCTGCTGGCCGATCGCCGAGCTCAAGCAGATTCGCCGCTGCGCCCCGGGCGCCACGCTGAACGACGTGATCATCGCGATTATCGCCGGCGGGCTGCGACGCTACCTGCTGCGTCGCGAAGCCCTGCCGGTGGACCAGTCGCTGGTCGCGCTGTGCCCGGTGGCCATGCGCCCGGAAGGCGCACGCAGGGACATGGGCAACCTGATCTCGATGATGCTCATCGGCATGGGCACCGACCTGTCGGACCCACAGCGGCGCCTGCAGGCCATCACCGAACGGACCCGACGCGGCGGCCCGCTGGCCAGGGAAGTGATGCACGAGCTGATCACCTCCCTGGGCGACATGCTGCCGGCGCCGGTGCGCATGCTCGGTGGCTGGCTGCAGAATCAGGTGCGCTACGTCGGCCTTCTGCACCTGCAGAACACCCTGATCACCAATGTGCCAGGGCCGACCAATGGCGCCGAGAAGAAGTACTTTGCCGGCGCCGAGATCCTCGCCACCTATCCCATCGTGCCGGTGCTCGACGGCATGGGCCTGAGCCACGGCATCACCAGCCTTTACGGGCAGATCATCCTCGGCGTGCTCGCCGACCGGCAGATGCTGCCGGACATGGACGTGTACATGGCCTGCCTGCAGGAGTCCACCGACGAGTACCTGGCGCTCGCCCGCGACACCCCTCCCGGCCCAGCCGAGGACAGGCCCGCCGCGCCACGCAGGCGCTCTGCCACCCGGGACCAGGCAGAGCCCGGAAAATCTTGAAATCCGGGCCGCCCACCGAGCGGCCCAATCCGAAGGTCAGCGCGCACAGCACAGGAAGGAAACGATGTTCAGGCAGAAGTCGGCAGCCCGCCAATGGCAGGACAGGATGGACCATGCGCGTAGCTACCAGGAGTGGGCACAGCACGCGACCGCCCACGACCAGGCCACCGGCATGGATGACTGGCGACGCAACGAAGTCTGTGCAGACTACGACTACCGTACCGTACGCCAGCGATTCGAGAGACTGCGCGACCTGCGCAACGCCGGAGACCACGGCAGCCTGATGTTCACTCTCAACGAGGGCATTCATGGAAACCTTGCCGGCATGGGCCGGGCTTCGCTGTACGGCCATTCGCACCTGGGCACCAAGCACCTGATCCACCAGTACATCGAGGAGGTCTGCCTTGCGCTGGAGGCCATCGATGCGGTCGACGACAGCGTCATACCGCTGGCCGAACGCAAGGACTTCTTCCTGCGCGCCAGCCACTGCTTCGGCCGCTCGGCGCTGATGCTCAGTGGCGGCGCGGTGCTGGGCTACTTCCACGCCGGTGTGCTCACGGCACTGGGCGAACAGGGGCTGCTGCCCCGGATCATCTCCGGCTCCAGCGCCGGCTCGATTCTCGCTGCCATTGCCTGCACTCACAGCGATGCTGAACTGCCGGACCACCTGCAGGCTGAGCACCTGCTGATGCAGGGACGGCACCTGCGTCGTCCGCTGGCACGCGCGACGCTTGAATCAAATGACCTGGCGAGCTACCTGCAGCGACTGATTCCGGACCTGACCTTCGCCGAAGCGTACAAGGTCAGTGGCCGCCACCTGAACATCACCGTCACCGGTCTGCAGCCCAGACAGGCACCGCGCTTGCTCAACGCCATCACGGCTCCGACGGTGCTGGTGCGCTCTGCGATCATGGCGTCCTGCGCGATCTCCGGTATCTACTCACCGGTCACCCTGCAGGCGAAGAATGCCGCTGGCCTGCAGGTTCCCTACCTGCCGGAACAGCAGTGGATTGACGGCTCCTTCCTCGACGACCTGCCGGCCAAGCGCCTCGGCCGCCTGTACGGAGTCAACCACTTCATCTCCAGCATGGCCAACCCGGCGGCGCTGCTCTTCACACCTAACCCCGACGCCCGGCCGAACCTGCTGCAGAGCGCGGTGAACCGGCAGATCCGTCTCGGCAAAGGTGTGGCGACCCAGCTGCTGCGCCTGGGACGCGACCACCTGCGCCTGCGCAACCCCACCCTCGCTCGCTGGCAACACCTGGGCTACAGCATCCTGGCGCAGGATTACACCGCCGACATCAATCTGTTCCTCGGCAAGCGCTGGCACAACCCGCTCAAACTCCTCGCGCCGCTGCCCCTGGCCGAGTTGCGCAAGCTGGTGCGAGAAGGCGAACAAGCCACCTGGGAGCGCATGGAGATGGTCCGCAACTGCACGGCCATCAGCCGCACGCTGGATGCCATCCTGCGTAAACGTTGCTGGCCAATGTGAACCCATTTTTCGCCGGCGAGCCCTGGACAAAGTATGCCTTGAAGCTCCCTTCCCACTGCTGGACTCCCTGCCCGACCGCCCGATGAGCAAGGCGGTGAACAGAGTAGCAACGAGCCAGTAACGGCTAGCCAAGCTCGCGGGCAGGTTCGGCACGACGCACCATACGGCAAACTGCTACGGGCACGACCCTTCGAGATCGCTTTCATCCTTGCTGACCAACTCCCGCAACGTATCGAGAAACAGCTTGATTACCGGCGAGTCATCATCCGCGCGATAGGTGGCGTACAGGGGCACTTCGGGCAGTGCGGGCATGAGACGTCGGAAGACCAGTCCGGCGGGCGCCATCGGTTCGATGGACGCGGGTAGTAGCGCCACCCCGAATCCGGCCCGTACCAGGCTGAGCAGGGTTTGCACCTCGATGACCTGCTGGCGGATTTGCGGAGTGAACCCAGCCTTGATGCAGCACTGATAGAGGAAGTCGGCAAAACGCGACTGCTTGAGCTCCAGCGCCACGAAAGGCTCCTGCGCCAGATCCGCCGGCGCCAGGGTGTCGCGCCGAGCCAAAGGATGATCGGCCGGCATGACCACGCGGATAGGCTCGTAGAGCAGCAGTTCATTACGCAACTGCGGATCGTCGTAACCGACCCGGAACACACAGGCATCGATGCGCTTTTCCTTCAGCGCCTTGACCTGGGCCGCGGGGGTCATTTCATGCAGGCGCCAGGATACCTGCGGGTAGCGCTCGCGGAACAGGTGCAGGGCCCGTGGCAGCACGCCGATCATCACCGAGCTGATCATGCCGATTTCCAGTTCGCCCACCTGGCCCCGACCGGTCTGGCGGGTCAGGGCCAATGCGCGCTCCAGTTGTTCGAACACCAGTGGCACCTGCTCCTTGAGCATCTGTCCGGCCGCCGTCAACTCGACACGATGGTGGCTGCGCTCGAACAGCGGCGTCCCCAGTTCCTCTTCCAGCAGCCGGATCTGCTGGCTCAGCGGCGGCTGGCAAATGTGCAGTCGCTCGGCGGCCCGGCCGAAGTGCAACTCGTCGGCCAGGGCCATGAAGTACCGCAGCAAGCGCAGGTCCATGAGGGCTACCCCAGGGTCAGTGGTGTCGAGCGCTGGCGTACGCCGGTCAGGCTGAACAGGGCATTGGCGATGGCCGGTGCCACCGAAGGACTGCCCAGTTCACCAACGCCGCCGGGTTTGCCCGGCTCGCCGTCCAGCACCAGGATGTCCACGGCCGGCATGTCCGACATGCGGGTCACCCGGTAGTCGTGGAAGTTGCTCTGCACCACCCGCCCCTGCTTGATGTCCATGCGGTCGAACAACGCGTGGCCGAGGCCCCACATCAGGCCGCCGTAGATCTGCTCCTCGACGCCCCCTGGCGACACCGCCAGACCGCAATCGACCACGCAGGTGAGCTTGTCGACGCTGATGGCACCGTCCTTTCTGGAAAGCCGGGCGATCACCGCAATGAAGCTGGTGTACCCCTGGTTGGTGGCAATGCCCAATGCCGTTCCCTCCGGCAATGGCTGGCCCCAGCCAGCACGCTCGGCCGCTTGCTTGAGCACCGCAACGTGGCGGGGCCGCTCGTGCATGTTGGCCAGACGGAACGCCAGGGGGTCCTGCCCCGCGCCGTGGGCCAGTTCGTCCATGAAGCTTTCCACGGCAAACACGTTGGGGATGAAGCTCACCGAGCGATACCAGCCGCTGGGCACTCCGCTTTCATGCCGGACCCAGGCCAGGTCCAGATTCGCCGGGCGATAGGCGAAATCCCACGCGGTAATGGCTTCGGTGGTGCTGTAGTCCATGTGGTCCGGCCGCTCGAAATAGCCCGGTTCCCATTGCTCCGGCGAGGCCGGCGATACCGCATCGAGCTGCAAGGCGGTCAGGCGCCCCTTGGCGTCCAGAGAGCCCTTGGCGCGGTGCAAGGTGGCCGGATGCATGAACAGCGCGCGCATTTCGTCTTCGCGGCTGTTCATCAGCTTGACCGGCACTCCGGCTTGCTGTGCGAGATACGCCACCTCGAACAGCCAGTACTTGGACTCACGCGCACCGAAACTGCCGCCGGAGACCAGCTCATTGATAGTGACCTTGCCCTTGGCGATCCCGCACACTTTTTCCGCGGCTTCCAGCGCCGACGACGGCACCTGTACCCCGCCCCAGTAAGTGATGGCGTTGTCCGCTATCTGCGCGGTGATGCACACCGGCTCCAGTGGGTTCTGCACCTTGTAGGGCATGCGATAGTCGGCCTCAAGCAGCTTCGCGGCTTTCGGCCACTGCGCCGTGACATCCCCCGTCGCCAGCGCGGTAACCCGTTGTGCGGCCTTGTCGTCAATGGCCGCTGCCTGCGCGGCCGCCAGCTGATCGCTGTCGAACCCGCCCAGGGGCGAATCGCTCCATTGCACCTGCAACAACTCGCGCCCCTGACGGGCAGCCCAGTAATTGTCCGCAAGGACAGCGACACCTTCCTGGTTTCCGCCCAACACATCAGGCCTGCCCGGAATCGCGATCACCTTGCGCACCCCCGGCACCTGCAGCGCCACGCTGGAATCCAGCGTCAGCACTTTCGCGCCTATCACCGGCGCGCGCTGAACCACCGCCACCAGCATCTGCGGCAACGTCACATCGATGCTGTAGGTGAAGCGCCCGCAGACCTTGGAAGCCGCATCCCGCTTATGCCGCAGCTTGCCGATGTACCTGAACTGGCTCGGATCCTTCAGCGTGACCTTGGCCGGCGCCGGCAACTGCGCGGCGAGCCCGGCCACCTCACCATAACCGCAGCTGCGCTGACTGGCGGCATGCAGTACCCGTCCGTCCTCGGTCGAGCAGCTGTCCGGACTGACGCCCCACTGTCCGGCCGCCGCGGAGATCAACAGCGCGCGGGCGGTCGCGCCAGCGGTACGCAAGCGCTCGTACTCCAGCGAAACGCTGGTGCTGCCGCCCGTGGAGTAGACCTTCCAGATCGGGTGGATGTAGGCCTCGAAGAAGGGGTCTTCCGGCGTGATCACCTGCACGGTCATCGGGTTGACGTCCAGTTCCTCCGCTACGCACGCAGCCAGCGCGGTCTGGGTGCCCGTGCCGGAGTCGTGCTTGTGCACCACCAGTTTCACCGTGCCGTCGGGCAGCACCCGGACCCAGGCATTGGGCTCGAATTCACTGCTGGGTGCCCTGGCCTTGGCCTCCGTCGCCGCCGCGTCGGTGGGCAGGTAGAGCGCAATCGCCAGACCGGAAGCGACGGTGGCCGCCTGCTTGAGGAAACGCCGGCGCGAGGGTTCGACAGGCATGTCATCGACGAATCGCATCACGCCTCCTTCGGCGCGGACGCCGCACGCTTGATGGCCTTGTTGATCCGTCCGTAGGTGCCGCAGCGGCACAGGTTGCCGGACATGGCGTTGCGGATCGAGTCATCGGTCACCGCTGCTCCGGTATTGAGCAGCGCCGCGGCGGACATGATCTGGCCGGATTGACAGTAACCGCATTGCGGAACATCTTCGGCAACCCAGGCCAGCTGCAGCGGATGCTCACCCGAAGGCGACAAGCCTTCGATGGTGGTGATGCGGTGCCCCGCGACGGCGGCGACCGGCAGCTGGCAGGAACGCACCGCGACACCATCCAGGTGCACAGTGCAGGCGCCGCACAGGCCCATGCCGCATCCGAACTTGGTGCCGGTCAGTTTCAGGTGGTCTCGCAACACCCACAACAGCGGCATGGACGAGGACGTCCCTGCCAGCTCGTGTCGTTCGCCGTTTACCGTTAACTCGATCATTGTCAGGCTCCAGGAGAGCGGCCCGTCTTTGTGCGGGCCTGGTGACCGAATAGTGGTAACCCGGGAAAATTCGGGCCAGCAACGATTTCTGCCATCGTGTGTAAGCAGGACTAACAGCATGTACAAGCGATACCCGTCAGTGCAGTCCATGAGTGCTTTCATCCAGGCCGCGCGCAGCGGCAGCTTCTCCAGCGCTGCGCGCAAGCTCGACCTGACCCACAGCGCGATCAGCCAGCAGATCCGGTCCCTTGAAGACTTCGTCGGCCAGGCGCTGTTCGTACGCGAAGGCGGCGGCAGCAAGCTGACCGATGCCGGGCAGTTGTTCGCCAGCGTCCTGTCCGATGGCCTGGCGCAGATCGACCGGGCGCTGTCGTCGGTCAAGAACCGCAGGGTGGCGCAACGGCTGACGCTCGATGTGGACAGCGAACTGGCCCAGAGCTGGCTCAATCCACGCCTGCCCGAACTACTCGATGCGCTGCCTGAGCATGAGGTGGCGCTGCTGTCGATGCCGCGTTCGGAGCGCGTTTCCTTCGAGCGGGTGGACCTGGCGTTGCGCTACGGCTATGGCGACTGGGATGACTGCGAGATGACGCAGATCTGCGGCGACCGGGTGATGGCGGTGGCTTCCCCGGCGTTGCTGGAGCGCCATGGATTGCAGGTCCCGCTCACCCCGGAGCAGGTGCTGGAGCTGCCGCTGCTGGGGTATACGCGGCGCTCGTGGATTCCGTGGCTGGATGCCGCCGGGATGGCGCCGATCGAACCGGGCGCACGGGTGATCTTCGACAACGCGGCGAACCTGATCGCAGCGGCTGAAGCCGGGGTCGGTGCAGGGTTGGTACGTGGCCTGCTGGCGGCGGATGCACTCTCGGCAGGGCGTCTGGTAGAGCTGAACGAGGCCGAGATTCCGGCGCACTACAACCTGTACGCAGTGTGGCCGCCAGGTCAGGCTGAGCGGGTGGCGCCCGTGGTGGAGCTGATCAAGCGAATGGCCTCGCGAACCCAGGGCTGAACCCGCTGCGCGCACGCCGGTGACAGGTGGCAACGCCGCACCGGCAAGTGGCCCATATCGAACGCATATCAACACCTCGCCCAATTAATATTGTACGGACTTTCCTCCCCCTTCCAATACTGCCCCCCAAGCAGCCAGCGTCCCAGAGTGGATGCGACCAGGCGAGGGAATGCGCGAGTCTGTCGCGCATAGAAACGGCCGATTATCCGGGACGTGGTTGCTGCGAACCGCAAGGTTCCCTTCCCCGCTATCAGGAGATCGACTTCAATGATCATCGATATCAGCTGCTATCCAACTGACCAGGTTGACCTGGCCTGGAGGCATGACGGCGACCCGTTCACCGGCGAGCGTCTGCTGGAGATGATGGATGGCCCGTACATGGTCAACGGCAAACCTCGCCGCATCGACAAAGCCTTCATCCAGCCGCCGCAAGGCAACACCATCTACACCTGGACCGACGGCGAACTCAGCGGTCGCGAATCCATCGACGCCTACATGGCCTACACCCTGAAGATGGTCCAGACCTACCCGGACCGCTTCATCGGCTGCTTCGTCTACAACCCGCGCTGCGGGGTGGAGAACGGCGTCGAAGCGATCGAACGCTATGTCACGGAACATGGCTTCAAGATGGTCCAGATGCAGGCCAACATGCATGCCTATCGCCCGGACCGGGCGCTGGACTGGGTCCGTCCGGCCTTCGAGAAGTGCGCCGAGCTGGGCATCCCGGTCAAGCTGCACACTGGCGACGGGCCCTACAGCATCCCATCGGAATGGGTGCCGATGATCAAGGAATTCCCCAACGTCAACTTCATCATGGCCCACTTCGGCGTGCAGACCGGCGGGGTCTACGTGTTCGAGCCGATGCAATGGGCGATGGAACTGCCCAACGTCTACTGCGAGTCGGGCTGGTGCCTGCAATCGCGGATCGTCGAATTCGCCAAGGTCCTGCCGACGCACAAGATCCTCTTCGGCACGGACACGCCGCCGAACGAGCCGGGCATGTGGCTGCGCCTGCTGGAAGTGCTCTGCCATGAGCCGCCCCAGGGCCTGAACCTCGACGAGGACACCCTCGAGGAATACCTGGGCAACAACACCGCGCGAATGATCGGGCTTGAGCCGACTCCGCCGCCGCGTTCCGTTTCCGAAGCCGAGGCGCAACTCAAGCGCCCTGTCACGACTCAACAGGCCAGGAGCTGAACCCATGATCATCGATACCCATCTGCACCCCACCAACCTGGTCGACGAGGCCTGGCGCCACACCGGCGAACCCTTCACCGGCGAGCGCATGCTCAAGCTGATGGACGGCCCGTACATGATCAACGGCAAACCGCGCCGCATCGACATGGGCTTCATCCAGCCGCCGCCGGGCAACACTGGCTACCGCGACGGCAACCGTCGGGGCCGCGAGGGCGTGCGCGACTACATGTCCTATGTCGCCGAACTCTGCGTGACCTACCCCGACCGCTTCATCGGCAACTTCACCTTCAACCCGCGCTGGGGCCCGGAAAACGGTGCGGCGGAGCTGGAGTTCCATGTCAAGGAATACGGCTTCAAGATGCTCAAGCTGCACGCCAACATGCACGGCTACCGCCCGGACCGCGCGCTCGACTGGCTGCGCCCGGCCATGAAGGTCTGCGCCAAGTACAACATCGTGGTGCTGATCCACACCGGCGATGGGCCCTACACCATCCCGACGATGTTCTACCCGATCATCCGAGAGTTCCCGATGGTCAACTTCATCATCGGCCACTTCGGCATTCAGACCGGCGGCAACTACTCGTTCGAGGCCTTCTGGATGGCCATGGACACGCCGAACGTGTACTGCGAATCCGGCTGGTGCTTCCAGTCGCGGATCGTCGAGTTCGCCAAGGACCTGCCGCGCCACAAGATCGTGTTCGGCACCGACTCGCCGCCGAACGAGCCGGGCATGTGGCTGCGGGAGCTGGAAGTGCTGTGTTCACCGGCACCCCAGGGCCTAGGCATCGACGAGGACCACCTCGAGGACTACCTGGGCAACAACATCGCCCGGCTGTGCGGCATCGAGCCGACACCGCCGCCCAGGAACCTGGTCGAGGCAGACGCCCGTCTGAGCAAGACCTACCTGTAACACAGCGGGACTTCCAGGCGCACAGATGAACCGGTGTTCGATCGGGCAGGCCGCTGGCCTCTCGATCGAACGTCGCCCTCGGCCCTGCGCGCCTGTTTTTTTCAGGAGGTGAAAGCATGCCCCTTTCCACGCTCGGCGATACCCAGGATTTCCACGATTTCATCGACAGCTATCGCCGGCAGTATCCGGACGATGTGCTCACCATCGAGTCCCCGCTTTCCGCCGACCAGGAGGTCACCGCGCTGGTCGATGCCCTGGCCGCGCAAGGCCGCGACCCACTGCTGATCTGCGAAAACGTCGGCACCCTCGGCGTGCCGGTGGTCACCAACCTGTTCGCCTCCCGGACCCGCATCGCGCGGATCTTCGGCGTTACCCCGGCGCAGCTGCACGAGGCCTTCCAGAGCCGTGCCAACCAACCGATCCCGCCCCGCCATGTGGAAACCGGCCCGGTACTCGACGAGATATTCGAGGGCGAAGCGCTGGACCTGGCACTGCTGCCGATGCTCAAGCATTTCGACAGCGACCGCGGGCCGTACATCACCAATGCAATCATCATCGCCGAAGACCCGGTCAGCGGCATCGCCAACATGAGCTACCACCGCTCGATGCGCCACGCCCGGCAGACCCTCGCCACCAGCCTGCACTCCCGTGGCCACCTGTGGCGCATGCTGCAAAGCGCCCGCGAGCGCGGCGAAGAACTGCACGTGGCCATGGTGGTCGGCGCACACCCGCTGTTCATGCTGGCTGCTGCCGCCCGGCTGCCGTTTGGCAGTGACGAGCGCGCCGTGGCCGGCGGACTGTTCGGCGCACCGCTGGAACTGGTCAGGACCCCGCGCTATGGCATCGGCGTACCGGCCTACGCCGAGTTCGTACTGGAAGGTGCGATAGACCCGGCCGGGTATGCCGAAGAAGGCCCCTTCGGCGAGTTCAGCGGCTACTCCTCGGACCGCTCGACCAACAACGTCCTGCGGGTCGACACCCTGATGCGCCGCAAGGACGCCTGGCTGGTGGACGTGGTCGGAGGACGCTATGCCGAGCACCTGACCCTGGCGAGGCTGCCTCGGGAAGCGGAGATGAGCGAGAAACTCAAGGCGCGCTTCCCTGCCGTCACCGCCGTGCACTACCCCAACTCCGGCACGCACTTTCACTGCTACGTGGCGCTGGACCAGAGCCGCGATGGCGAAGCGCGGCAGATCATGCTCGCCCTGCTGGGCTGGGACCCGTACCTGAAAACCGTGATCGCGGTGGACGGCGACATCGACATCACCGATGACAGCCAGGTGCTGTGGGCACTGGCCACGCACTTCCAGCCGCACCAGGACATCTTCGTCGTCGACGGCCTGCCCGGCAGTCCGCTGGACCCCTCCTCCTCGGTCAATGGCACCACCTCGCGGATGGGCCTGGATGCCACCCGTGGATCGGGATTCGATGGAATCAAGGCGCAACTGGACCAGGACGTGGTCGAGCGCGCCCGCGATCTGCTCAAGAGCATCGGGTCATGAGCCGCCAGCGGATGGTGGTCGGCATCAGCGGTGCGTCGGGCTTCATCTACGGCGTACGGCTGCTGGAATTGCTCGCCGAGCTGGACATCGAAAGCCACCTGGTCATCAGCCGCGCCGCGCTGCTGACCATGGCCCATGAAACCGACTACAAGCTGGCGGACGTCACGGCACTGGCCAGCCACTACCACCGCGCCGATGACGTAGCCGCCGGCATCGCCAGCGGTTCGTTCCGCTGCCTGGGCATGGTGGTCGCGCCGTGCTCCATGCGCACCCTGGCGGAAATCGCGACCGGGACCTCCACCGGCCTGATCGGCCGCGCCGCCGACGTCACCCTCAAGGAGCGCCGGACGCTGGTGCTGATGGCCCGGGAGACGCCGCTGACCCTGGCCCACCTGCGCAACATGACTGCCGTCACCGAGATGGGCGGAATCATCGCCTTGCCGGTACCGGCCTTCTATGCCCGCCCGCATTCCCTTTCGCAAATGGTCGATCACAGCCTTGGCCGTGTCCTCGACCTGTTCGGCCTCGACGCCGGTACCGCACTGCGCTGGGGTGAACCCGGCCCGGCGTCCACCGGCCATTTCTCGCAATCGAAGGAGCTCGCATGAACAGCCCACTCCAGCAACCGACCCCGAACCGCAAGATTCCGGTGACCATCCTCACCGGCTTCCTCGGCGCCGGCAAAACCACGCTGCTCAACTACATCCTCAAGGAAAACCACGGTCGCAGGATTGCCGTGATCGAAAACGAGTTCGGCGAAGTCGGCATCGACGGTGACCTGGTGCTCAGCTCCGAGACCGAGGAAATCTACGAGATGGTCAACGGCTGCGTGTGCTGCACCGCGGAGGTGCGCGAGGACCTGGTGCGCATCGTCCGCGAGCTGGTGGCGCGCCCGGTGCGGCTCGATCACATCCTCATCGAAACCAGCGGCCTGGCCGATCCGTACCCGGTGGCGCAGAGCTTCTTCATCAACGACCCGATTTCCGAGGAAGTGGAACTGGACGCCATCGTGGCCATGGTCGACGCCAGGCACATCACCCAGCACCTGGAGGACCTGCAGCTCGACGGCGCGGACAACCAGGCCGTGGACCAGATCGTCTGTGCCGACCGGATCGTCATCAACAAGATCGATCTGGTCAGCGCTGTCGAGGTGGAGAGCCTGAGCGAGAGGATTCGCGGCCTGAATGCCACGGCGGATCTGGTGACCTCCAGCTACGCCGAGATCGACCTGACGAAGATCCTCGGCGTGGGTGCGTTCGAGTCAACCCAGAAACTGATGGAAATCGGCTCGGACCACGATCACCACACCGAAGAACATCATCACGACCACGACGATCTGGCGCATGACCACGATCCCAGTGTGTCCTCCGTCGGCATCGCCGTGGATGGCGCGGTGAACCTGGGCGCCTTCCACCGCTGGATCAGCGAGCTGCGCGTCCAGCAGGCCGACAACCTCTACCGCATGAAAGGCGTGCTGGCGGTCAAGGACCAGGATCAGCGCTACGTGCTGCAGGGCGTGCACAGCCTCGTCGAGTTTCGCGCCTCCACCTCATGGGGCACGGAACCACGCTCCAGCAAGATCGTGTTCATCGGCCGCGACCTGGACCGCGCAGCGTTGAACCAAGGATTCGCGGCCTGTCTGGCCGGCTGAGAAGAAGCATCGGCGCCGGTGGATGGCGGCTCCGGGCACGCAGAACGAATACCCCTCTCTACCCAATAAAAACAGCAAGAGGTGATTCCCCATGTCGTCAGCCAGTACCGTCTCCACCGTCCACCCGGTCGACCAGGTATTACCGGTC
Organism: Pseudomonas sp. PDM17; assembly: GCF_014851985.1. NCBI lineage: Bacteria > Pseudomonadati > Pseudomonadota > Gammaproteobacteria > Pseudomonadales > Pseudomonadaceae > Pseudomonas > Pseudomonas sp. PDM17. The sequence continues at coordinate 323,622 of NZ_JACVAT010000002.1, read as the reverse complement.
CGGCAAATGCTCACCCTCGGCCTGCAGCACATGGCCGTCTCGTACATCGGCGCCATCGCCGTGCCCCTGATCGTCGCCAGCGCCTTGAAGATGTCCGAAGCCGATACCGTGGTGCTGATCAGCACCACGCTGTTCTGCTCCGGCATCGCCACCCTGCTGCAGTGCGTCGGCTTCTGGAAGTTCGGCGTGCGCCTGCCGATCCTCCAGGGCGTGGCCTTCAGCAGCGTCGGCCCGGTCATCGCCATCGGCAGCGACCCGCAGGTGGGTTTCGCCGGGGTTTGCGGAGCGGTGATCGGGGCGGGGATCTTCACCTTGCTCGCCGCGCCGCTCGTGGGTCGATTGCGCCGGTACTTCCCACCGGTGGTCACCGGCTGCATCGTCACAGTGATCGGCCTGCAACTCTTCCCGATCGCCTATGAATGGATCGGCGGCGGCCGCCAAGCCAGCGATTTCGGCGCGCCGACCTACCTGGCCGTCTCCGTGGTGGTGCTGGCGACCATCCTGCTGGTCAACCGCTACGGCACTCCGATGCTGCGCAACATGGCGGTACTGCTGGGCATGCTGGTGGGTGCGGGGCTGGCCTACGGCCTGGGCATGGGCAGTTTCCACAGCGTACAGGAAGCCCCCTGGCTGACCGTGCCCTACCCCTTCCACTTCGGCCTGCCGACCTTCAGCCTGATCCCGATCGCGACCATGGTGGTAGTGATGATCGTGCAGATGGTCGAGTCCATGGGGCTGTTCGTCGCCATCGGCGACATCGTCGATAAACCGGTGAGCGAGAAACAGGTGATCGGCGGCCTACGCGCCAACGGGCTGGCGAGCACCATCGCCGGGATGTTCGCAGCGTTTCCATTCATTGCCTTCATGGAGAACGTCGGACTGGTGATCCTCACCGGCGTGCGCAGCCGCTGGGTGGTGGCGATCAGCGGGCTGCTGATGTGCTCGGTGGCGCTGGTGCCCAAGGCCGGGGCGATCATCGCCTCGATGCCCACCGCGGCTCTTGGCGGCGCCGGTGTCGCCATGTTCGGCGTGGTCGCGGCAGCCGGCATCCAGACCCTGGCCAAGGTCGATTACGAGCGCAACCGCTACAACGTCCTGATCGTCGGTTTCACCATCGTGGCTGCCCTGGTGCCGGTGATGGCGCCGACCTTGTTCAAGCAACTGCCCGAGTGGTCTCAGCCGTTCCTGCACAGCAGCGTGGTGATCGCCTGCCTGGTGTCGGTGCTGCTCAACGCGGCGCTCAATGGCGTCAGCGCCCCCGACAGTACAGGCAGCAAGTCCGCCTCCCACACCCTCTGACTGGAGAAGCCCATGACTCAACTGCAGAACACCCTGATCAAGAATCCCCTGGCGGTGATGACCGGGTTGCGCGGTCCGCGCGCCCGGGCTGGTGGCGTAGACATCCGTGTCGTCGACGGTCGCATCGCCGAAATGGCGGTGGGCCTCACGGCGCAACCGGGGGAGCGAGTCATCGACGCTCGTGACTCGGTGGTGTATCCGGGCTGGATCAATACCCACCATCACCTCTTCCAGAACCTGCTCAAGGCAGTACCAGAAGGGATGAACCAGGACCTGCAGGGCTGGTTGGCCAGCGTGCCCTATCCACGCCTGAACCTCTTCACCCCCCAACTGGCGCGGATCGCTGCGCGGCTGGGCATGGCCGAGCTGCTGCTGTCCGGGGTGACGACCTGCGCTGATCACCATTACCTCTACCACGCCAACGGCACCACCGAGACCGGCGACCTGCTGTTCGACATGGCCGAGACTTTCGGGATGCGCTTCGCTCTGTGCCGAGGCGGAGCGCTGGAGTCGGCAAGCGCACATCCGGGATTCTCGAAAACGGCGCTGCAACCCGAGACCCTGGATCAGATGGTCGGCGACATCGAGCGCCTCAAATCGCTGTACCACCAGGACACTCCGGATGCGATGCGCCGGGTGGTGGTGGCGCCGACCACGCCAACCTTCTCGCTGCCGCCAACCCTGCTGCGCGAACTGGCCCACTCCGCGCGCGGCCTCGGCCTGCGACTGCACACTCACCTTTCGGAGACGCAGAACTACGTCAACTTCTGCCGCGAAAAATACAACTGTCTCCCCGTGGAATTCGTCGCCGAACACGAATGGCTCGGCCCTGACGTCTGGTTCGCCCACGCGGTCCACATGCAGCCAGGCGAAATCCGCATGCTCGCGCAAACCGGCACCGGCATCTCCCACTGCCCGGTGAGCAATGCACGGTTGGGCAGCGGCATCGCACCGGTGCCACAGATGTATGAGGCCGGCGTGCCGATCTCCCTTGGGGTCGACGGCGTCGCCTCGAACGAGTCCGGAAGCATGGTCGGCGAAGCGCATACCGCCTGGCTGATCCATCGCGCGGAGCAAGGCGCGTCGGCCACCACGGTCGAAGACGTGATCCATTGGGGAACGGCTGGCGGGGCAAGGGTGCTGGGGCTGGACTCGGTCGGCACACTGGAAATCGGAAAGGCTGCGGACCTGGTCATCTACAGCCTGGATCATCCGCGCTTCTTCGGCTTCCACGATGCCGCGCTCGCACCGGTAGCTGCCGGCGAGCCGATCAGCGTGCGCTACAGCATGGTCGGGGGACGGCTGGTGGTCGATGACGGCGTGATTCCGGGGCTGGACCTGGAGCGCATGCGCGCCGAAGCCTGGGACGGCGTGCAGCAACTGATGCAGATCGACGACTGATCCACGCACCGCGCAGGAGCCGGCTTGCCAGCGATGGCGCCTTCGGGCCGGGCTCCTGCGGCCTCCTCATTCCCTCGGGACAACTCGACTGGCCCGGCTCATTTCGCCGCGCCGGGAAGCACACGCCCTGAGCAAAGTCCCACCGGGAAAAAACCAGGAATCCCCCGTGCCAACGGGGCGATGACTCACGGGAAACAGAAGATGCAGAAACCTATGTTACCTGCCTGCCAGGCCCTCGCCGTCGGCGTTCTGTCGCTGAGCACGGTCACTTCGGCGCCCGCTGCCGAATGGAGCGACAGCTCTTTCAGCTACCTGTACGGCACTCGCTTTGCCGAGCCGGGCATCGATGATTCGATTGCCAAGAACATCGTCGAATTCACCTATGTCGACGGCTACCAGTACGGCGGCAACTTTCTCGACATCCAGGCGTTGTTTTCCGACAGCAGCGACCCCGCTGAAGACAGCGACGACGGCGCCACGGAATTCTATGTGGTGTACCGCCATCAACTGTCGCTCAACAAGATTTCCGGCCAGGACTTCAAGTGGGGCCCCGTGCGGGACTGGTCGCTGTCGGCCGGCCTCGACTGGAACACGAAGAACACCGCCTTCGCGCCGGAAAAACGCATGTTCGTCGTCGGCCCGACCCTCAACTTCGACGTGCCGGGCTTCTGGGACCTGAGCCTGATGTACCGCACCGAGAAGAACCACAATGGCCTGCCCTTCGCTCGCGAGCACGATATCCGCTTCGACGATACCTACTATGTGGAAACCGCCTGGGACACCCCGTTCCAGCTCGACTCGGTATCACTCAAGTTCAAGGGTTTCGCCAACTTCGTCCCGCCCAAGGGCAAGGATAGCTTTGGCAACGACACCGTGAGCGAGACGCTGGTACACGCGGCTGTGCTGGTAGACGTCGGCGAGTTGACGTTCGGCAGGAAAAACACGCTCTTCGCCGGGGTGGGTTACGAATACTGGAAGAACAAGTTCGGCAACAACTCCGCCAACACGCCAGGCACCGAGGCCAATACGCCGTTCCTGAACCTGGAGTGGCATCTGTGAGACGCCAGAGGCATTGAGAAGGCTTCGCTTACCGGGAGTTTTCGGGCATGTAGAAGGCGACCAGATCGAGGCAGGCACTGATGCCATGCTCGATCGCCTTCATGTTCCGCCGGCGCTGCCAGTCCAGCCAGAGGCCGTCGAGCATGGCCATGATGGCATCGGCCGACTTCTCGATGCGCTCGCTGCCCACTTCGCGCTCCTCGGCGATCCTGCGCAGGATCTCCACCAGGCGTTCGCGATAGATAGCGTAGAGCTTGCACTCGGTGTCGGCGATGTCCTCCTGGAACAGCGAGGCGGACCACAGGTCGATTCGCACCGACAGGTAGCTGCGGTCGAGGAAGGTGCTGGTGAAGCCGCTGCGCAGGAAAACCTCGAGCTGCGCCATGGACGTGCGCGGCTCGGCCACCAGCCCGGCGCGTGTCGCTTCGTAGAGCTGGTGCGAGGCGTACTTGTAGGCCTCCACCAGCAGCTCGTTCATGTCCTTGAAATGGTAGCTGATGTGCCCCAGCGCCATCTCGGCGCGCGCCGCTACCTTGCGTGCGGAGAGCTTGGCGTAGCCCTCCTCGCTCAGGCAGAGGAAGGCCGCCTTGATGATTTCCTCACGGCGCAGTTCGGGGTCGTAGACCTTCTTCGTTTTCTGCTGGGCGGTTTTGTGTTGCGCCGCTTTCTGCTGGGGCATGGCGTGCCGGTTCCGAGGTTGGCAGTTCGGGGCGGATTATTCCGCCCCGGGTCCGTGATGGTCAAAAGTTAGTTCATTCAGAGCCTGATCCAGGTCGCCTTCAGCTCAGTGTACTTGTCGAAGGCGTGCAGCGAGCGGTCCCGCCCGTTGCCGGACTGCTTGAAGCCGCCAAAGGGCGCGGTCATGTCGCCGCCGGAGTACTGGTTGACCCACACCGAGCCGGCCCGCAGCGCGCGCGAGACCTGGTGCGCGCGCGAAAGACTGGACGTCCACAGGGCCGCTGCCAGACCGTAAGGTGTGTCGTTGGCAATGGCAACCGCCTCCCCGGCATCTTCGAAGGCTATCACCGAGAGCACCGCACCGAAGATTTCCTCGCGGGCAATGCGCATGTCGTTGCGCACACCGTCGAAGACCACCGGCGCCAGGTAGCAGCCCTCGCCTTCGCCGGTACCCGTTACCAGCCGGGCACCCTCTTCCAGGCCGCTGGCGATATAGCCCTGCACTGACTGCAGATGTTGCGCGTCGACCAGCGCGCCGTACCGGCTGGCCGGGTCGAGCGCATCGTTGGGCGTCCACGCGGCGAGCGCCTCGCGCAGGTACTCGAGGAACTCCTCGCGCACCGACTCCTGCACCAGCAGCCGTGAGCCAGCGGTGCACACCTGGCCCTGGTTGTAGGCGATGGCGGAAGCCGCGCTGGTGGCGGCGGCGCGCAGGTCCGGGGCATCGGCGAAGACGATGTTCGGGCTCTTGCCGCCGGCCTCGGTCCACACGCGCTTCAGGTTCGACTGCCCGGAAGCGATCATCAGCCGCTTGGCCACGCCGGTCGAACCGGTGAAAGCGATGGCGTCCACATCCATATGCCGGGACAGGGCGTCGCCGGCTTCGGCGCCGTAGCCCGGCACCACGTTGAGCACGCCCTCGGGAATCCCCGCCTCGCACGCCAGCGCGGCGATGCGAATGGCCGTCAGCGGCGAGCGCTCGGAAGGCTTGAGCACCACCGAGTTGCCGCAGGCCAGCGCCGGGCCGAGCTTCCAGCTGGCCATCAGCAGCGGGAAGTTCCACGGCACTATAACCCCGACCACGCCCACGGCTTCGCGGGTGACCAGGCCCAGCTGGTCCTCGGCGGTGGCGGCGATCTCGCCGTAGACCTTGTCGATGGCCTCGGCGGACCAGCGGATGGCATTCGCCGCGCCGGGCACGTCGGTGGCCAGGGCATGGCCGATGGGCTTGCCCATGTCGAGGGTTTCCAGCAGGGCCAGCTCCTCGACATGACTTTCCAGCAGATCGGCGAAGCGGATCAGGATGCGCTTGCGCTGCACCGGCGCCAGGCGCGACCAGTGTCCGGCGTCGAAGACGCGGCGCGCGGCGGCTACTGCGCGGTCAATGTCAGCCGCGCTGCCACGGGCAATGGCCGCCAGCTTGCGGCCGTCCAGCGGGCTGCTCTTGTCGAAACTGCGCTGGTCCTGCGCGGCGCTGTAGCTGCCGGCGATGAAGCAGCGGCCTTCGATGGCGAGCGCGGCGGCGCGTTCGCTCCAGTCCTGGCGAGTTGTTGCGGTCATGGGTTTGCTCCTTGAGCGGAATTGGATTCAGGCGACGCCCCGCTGTGACAGGCCGTCGAGCCAGTCCGGGTCCATCTGCGGCATGCTGTCGAGCAGGCGGGTGACGTAGCTGTCGCAGGGCGGCGTGAACACCCGCTGCTTTTCACCAAAGTCGACGACCTGGCCGGCCTTGAGCACCAGCACGTCGTCGGCGATGGACTTCACCACCGACAGGTCGTGTGTGATGAACAGGTAGGTGACACCCAGGCTCTGCTTGAGGTCGTCGATCAGCCGCAGGATGCCCTCGGCCACCAGCTGGTCGAGGGCGCTGGTGATCTCGTCGCAGACGATCACCGCCGGGTCCGCGGCCAGCGCGCGGGCGATGCCGACGCGCTGCTTCTGGCCGCCGGACAGCTCGCCCGGCCGCCGCATCATGAAGCGGCCCGGTTCCAGCCCTACTGCGGACAGCAGTTCGCGGGTTCGTTCATCGCGCCGCGCGGCGCCCAGGCCGCCGTAGAACTGCAGCGGCCGACCGACGATGTCGCCGATACGCTGACGCGGGTTCAGCGCGGTGTCGGCCATCTGGTAGATCATCTGGATCGCCCGCAGCTCGTCGCGGCTGCGCTTGGCGTAGTGCCCGGCCAGCGGCGCGCCACGGAACAGGATGCTGCCCTCGCGGCTGGGCAGAGCCCCGGTGATACAGCGCCCGAGGGTCGATTTGCCCGAGCCGGACTCGCCGACGATGGCCAGCGTGCGCCCGGGGAAGACCTTCAGCGACACATCGTCGAGCACCTGCTTGTTGCCGTAGCCGGCGCGGATGCCGCGCAGCTCCAGCAGCGGCTGCTGGTCGGCGGCTACCGGCGGGCGCGCCTCGCAGGCGAGGTTGCGCACCGCCCACAGCGAGCGGGTGTAGTCAGCCTGCGGCTGGGCGATCACCCGGCGCTTGTCGCCGCGTTCTACCAGATGGCCGTCCTTGAGCACCATCACCTCGTCGGCCATCTGCGCCACCACGGCGAGGTCGTGGGAGATGTAGATGGCCGCCACCTGGAATTCGCGGACCAGCTCGCGGATGGTCAGCAGCACGTCGATCTGCGTGGTGACGTCCAGCGCCGTGGTCGGCTCGTCGAAGATGATCAGGTCCGGCCGGCAGGACATCGCCATGGCGGTCATGATCCGCTGCAGCTGGCCGCCGGAGACCTGGTGCGGGTAGCGCTCGCCGATGGTTTCCGGCTCGGGCAGGGATATCTTGCGGTACAGCTCCACGGCATCCCGGCGTGCCTGCTCGCGAGCAGCCAGGCCGTGTTCCAGGGCGCTCTCGCAGTGCTGGTCGATCAGCCGGTGCGCCGGGTTGAAGCTCGCCGCCGCGGACTGCGCAACATAAGCGATGCGTGCGCCGAGCAGTTCGCGATGTTGCGACTCGGGCACCTGGCGCAGGTCGATGCCGTCGAAGAGGATTTCGCCGCCGCTGATGCGGCAGCCCTCGCGGGTGTAGCCCATGGCGGCGAGGCCGATGGTGGATTTGCCAGCGCCGGACTCGCCGACCAGGCCGAGTATCTTGCCGCGCTGCAGCTGCAGGTCGATGCCGTGGACGATCTCGTTCCAGCCATCCGCGCCGCCGGCCTCGATGCGCAGGCCGGTGATCTTCAGCAAGGGTTCGCTCATGTTGCGTGTCCTCAAACAATACGGGGGCGGACGTTCATCGCCGCTGGGCGAGGAACCAGTCGGCGACGAAGTTGACGGCAATCGCCAGCACACCGATGGCGGCGGCGGGAATCAGCGGGGTGAGGTCGCCGAAGGAAATCAGCGAAGCGTTCTCGCGGACCATGCTGCCCCAGTCCGCCAGCGGCGGTTGCAGGCCCAGGCCGAGGAACGACAGCGAGGAAATGGTCAGGAACACGAAGCAGAAGCGCAGGCCGAACTCCGCCACCAGCGGCGCGCGCACGTTGGGCAGCAGCTCCATCGCCACCAGCCAGAGCAGCCCCTCGCCGCGCAGCCGGGCGACTTCCATGTAGTCGGTCACCACCACGTTGAGCGACACCGAGCGCGCCAGGCGGAATATCCGCGTGGCGTCCACCAGGGCAATGACGAACACCAGGTTGGCGATGCTGGTGCCGAAGATGGTCAGCAGGAGCAGCGCGCAGATCAGCTGCGGCACCGCCATCAGCACGTCCACCAGGCGCGACAGCGCGCCATCCACCCAGCCGCCCAGCGCGGCGGCGATCAACCCCAGCGAGCCGCCGATGAAGAACGCCAGCGCTGTGGACAGCAGCGCGATGCCGATGGTGTTGCGTGCGGCGAAGATCACCCGCGAGAGCATGTCGCGCCCCAGTGCGTCGGTGCCCAGCCAGTGCTGCGCGCTCCAGGGGTCGTATTCGCTGCCGACGATCTCGGTCTCGCCGAAGGGCGCCACCAGTGGGCCGAACAGCGCGAGGAAGGTGTAGAAGAGGATGATCAGCAGGCCAATGCGGGCGGTCCAGGTCATCTGCTTGAAGGTTGCGATCAAGGCATTCATTGGCTGGCCCTCACTTGCGGTGCAACAGGCGCGGATTGGTGACGATGGACAGCACATCGGCGAGCAGGTTGATGCCGATATAGACCACCGCGAAGATGCAGCAGCAGGCCTGGACCACCATGACGTCGCGCTTGATTACCGAGTCCACCATCAGTTGCCCGAGTCCGGGGTAGACGAACACCACCTCGACCACCACCACGCCGGTGATCAGGTAGGCCAGGTTCACCGCGATGACGTTGACGATGGGCGCCCAGGCGTTGGGCAGCGCGTGGCGCAGGACGATCTTCAGCCGCGACAGGCCCTTGAGCCGGGCCATCTCGATGTAGGGCAGCTGCAACAGGTCGAGCACCGCGATGCGGGTCATGCGCATCATGTGCGCGGTGATCACCAGGGTCAGCGTCAGCGCCGGCAGGAAGGCCGCCTGCAGGTGTTCCAGCAGGCTCGCCGAAGCGGGCACATCGGCAATGGAGGGGAACAGCGGATGCTTCACCGCCAGCCAGAGGATCAGGATGTAGCCGATGAAGAACTCCGGCAGCGACACCGCCGCCAGGGAGATGATGTTCACCACGCGGTCGTAGACCGAGTCCTTGTAGAGCGCCGCGAAGAGCCCCAGCAGCAGCGCCAGGGGCACCGCGATCAGCGCCGTGTAGCCGGCCAGGAACAGGGTGTTGAGCAGTCGCTGTCCGATCAGCTCGGACACCGCCCGGCCGTTGGACAGCGAGGTGCCGAAGTCGCCCTGCAGGCTGCCCAGCAGCCAGTGCAGGTAGCGGCTCAGCGCCGGCTGGTCGAGCCCCAGCTCATGGCGCAGGGCGCTTAGCGCCTCGGGCGTGGCGGACTGGCCGAGGAGCTTCTGCGCCATGTCGCCGGGCAGCAGCTGGACTGCCGCGAAGATGAGTGCGGAGACGCCCAACAGGGTCAGGGCTCCGAGAAGAATGCGCCGCAAGAGAATCGGGTAAATCAGAGCCATGGTAGCGACCTGCTGATCGGTTGGGCCGTTGTTGTTCTTGTGGTTATCGGTTTTCTAATTTTTCTGGTCAGTTGCGGGGAGGGTCAGGCCATGCCCACCCTCCTCCGCGTGTCGGTAGGCGTTACTGCGTGGCCTTGGTCAGGAAGGCCTTCAGGTGCGGAACCACCTTGTCGCTCGCTTCGATCAGGATGGCGTGCTTGAGATCGGGCAACACCACCAGCTCGGAATGCGGCAGCGCCTCGGCAATCTGTCGGTTCAGCCCCGGGTTGCAGCCGCCGTCGAACTCGCCGGTGAGCACCAGGCAGGGCTGCGTGACCTCATGCAGCCACGGCGCCATCTCGGTCTGCGCATAGATGTGGAAGACGTTGAGGAATACCTCGGCCGGTGTCGCCATCACCTGCTGCTTGCGCCACTCGATGACCTCCGGGTGCGCTGCGCAGAAGCTTTCGGTGAACCAGCGCTGGGTCAGGGTATCGAGAACCGGGCCGATACCCTTTTCTTCCATGGCGCGGACCACCTTGCGCACGTTCTCGCTGTCCTGCGGCGAACGGAACGCCGCGGTGGACAGCAGCCCGACGCTCAGCACGTGCTGCGGGTACTTGTGCGCATAGGCCGGGCCGATCATGCCGCCGAGGGAGTGGCCGATGATGTGCATCTGCTCGATGCCCAGCCGCGCCCGCAGGGCTTCCAGGTCCGCGACCAGTTCTTCCAGGCCGAAGTCTTCGCCCGGCAGCGGCGAGTCGCCGTGGCCACGCAGGTCGTAGCGGATGCAGGTGAAGCTGTCCTTCAGCGCCTCGGTGACCTTGTCCCAGCCGGTCTTGCGTGCGCCGATGCCGTGCACCATCACCAGGGCCGGGCCCTGTCCGTCCACCACATAGGCGCAATCGATTGCCTTGCTCATCGTTCGCCTCCTCAGGCCTGGGTCTTGGCGTCTGCAATGATGTCGGCGTAGCTGCGACCACCCACGCCCCAGTCCGCCGGATCCACTTCCTTGAGCAGGATGGTGACGGCCTGGGCCTTGCCGCCGCAGACCTGCAGGTAGGTCTCGGTCAGCGCCTGGATCAACTCGCGTTTCTTTTCGGGGGTTCGTCCGGGGAAAAGTTCTACGGTAAGCAGGGGCATCAGCCGGTCCTCTTTGTCATATTGGTCATGGCGGGTTGCGTGGTGTTGGCGCTGAAGTGCGGGATGATCTGCTCGCCGAAGCGCCGCATCATGTCCAGGCTGTCTTCCTGGGACTGGCCGAAGTTGGCGGTCATGATCACTTCGTCGATGCCGGCCTCGGCGTAGGCCGAGAGCTGGTCGAGCATCTGCTCGCGGGTGCAGATCAGCAGGTTCTTGCCCAGCTCCTCGATGGACTGCTGGCGCGGCAGCGCCTCGATGCCACCGCCATGGACGATGCCGGGGCCGGTGAAGACGTTGTCGAAGCGCCGGTAGTACTCGTAGGCCAGCTGCAGCTTCTCGCGGGCGTCGGCTTCATCGCGGGCCAGGTAAGTGGCGCGCTGCAGCGAGAGTCGGGCGCGGCGGGCGGATTTCGGCCTGGCCTCGGCCTTGCCGCGGCGGAAGGCGTTGACCTGGTCCAACAGCATCTGGTGGTCGCCACTGAGCGGCGTGGTCTGCACCGAGAAGCCCTGGCGCGCGCAGGCCTGGATGCCTTCGGGCGCCATGCTCGCCACCACCAGCGGAATCTCCCGGTCGGGGCGCGGCATGACGGTCAGCGGGCCGAACTGGTAGTACTTGCCGTCCCAGCTCACTTCCTTGCGCGTCAGTAGCGCCTGCAGCACGGCGAGGGATTCGTCGAAGCGCTCACGGGTCTCGTGCATCGGCACGCCGAGCATCTCGATCTCGTACTTGAACGCGCCACGCCCCACTCCCAGCACCAGCCGGCCGTCGCACAACGCGTCGGCCTGCACCACTTCGCCGGCGAAGACGCGCATGTCACGGATCGGCAGCACGGCGATAGAGGTGACCAGCTCGATGTGCCGGGTGACCGAGGCGATTTTCACCGCCATCTGCAACGGCGACGGCACCAGCAGGATGTTGATCAGGTGGTGTTCGGGGATCGAGATGCCGGCGTAGCCGACCTCTTCCGCCACCACGGCCTGCTCGACCATGTGCTCGTAGAGCTGTTTGCCGGAGGCGTCCGGATCGGGCAGGTAGGAACTGAGGAAATGGTTGAATTCCATGTTGTTATCCACTCGGTGGTCTTAGTGTTTCCAGTCCAGCCAGTGCACGGGCTTGCCCGCGATGCCGGCGATTCGTCCGCCATCGGCGGTGTCGCAGTAGATGCCGAAGCTGTCGGCCTGGCGCTCGCTGAAGAAGCGATGGAGCATGCTGGTGAGGTAGTCGCCGCGCACCAGCCGCCAGGGCTCGTCCTCAGCGCGGAACAGGCGCACTTCGCGCCCGGCGCTGGCAGCCGGCGCCAGCTCGCCGCTGGCGTCGGCGCGGAAGATCAGGCGGGTGAAGTCATCCCCCGCCTCCTCGAACATCGAGTAGATGAACGACACCTCGCCCACCAGGCCAACGCGGCGGAATACCTCGTCGATCACCGCCTTCTGGCTCACCCCGGCGCGCCAGAACACCTCGGGGATGCTCCAGTGCTGCTGGCCCGCCTCGCGCACCAGCAGCACGCCGCTGTCGCGGGCGATCAGGCAACCGACCTTGAGCGCACTGCCGCGCTCCACCTGGATGGCCTTGGCACCTTCGGCGAAGTCGATGTAGCTGCCGCGGAAGTAGCCCAGCGGGCTGCCGACGCTGCTGCGGTAACGCTGTACTTCACCGATCAGGATCACGTGGTCGCCCGCCTCCACCAGGCTGTGGCGGCGGCAGCTGAGCACGCTCAGGCTATCGGCCAGGCACGGCACGTCAGACTCGCAGGAGAGCAGCTCGACCCCGGCGAACTTGTCCGCCGTGCGGCCGGCGAAGCGGTTGGACAGCTCGCGCTGCCAGTCGCCGAGAATGTTGATGGCGAAGCGTTCAGCCGCGCTGAACACCGCCAGGCTACCGGCGCTCTTGGCGATGCACACCAGCACCAGCGCCGGGCTCAGCGACACCGAGGTGAAGGAGTTGGCGGTGAAGCCGCGCGGGGTGCCATCGGCCTCGCGGGTGGTGACGATGGTGACGCCGGTCATGAAGGTGCCGAAGACGTTGCGCAGGCTGCGGGTGTCGTCGGCGCTGACCGGATGCCAGTCGAGGTTGCTCATTTCGCTCTCCCGCTTCATGCCAGCGACCAGCGCTCGATGGCGCGCATGCCATCCAGCGCCATGTCGCCGGCAATGGTGGGCGACGCGACCACGTCGTTGCCCATGCCCATGATGTGGTTCATGAACATCGGCACCACGGTGGATCCCTCGTCGCGGAGCATGGCCTGCATGTCCCAGTAGATGGCCTTGCGCCGGGACTCATCGAGCTCGGAGCGAGCCTGCAGCAGCAGCTTGTCGAAGCGCTCGTTGTTCCACTGGGTGTCGCCCCAGGAAGCGCCGCTGGCGTAGATCTGGCTGAAGATCCAGTCCGGGGTGGCGCGGCCGGTCCAGTAGCACATGCACATTGGCTTCTTCGACCAGACGTTGATCCAGTAGCCGTCGTTGGACTCGCGCACCACCTTGAGGTTGATGCCGGCCTTGCGTGCGCTTTCCTCGAACAGCACGCCGGCATCCACCGCTCCGGCGAAGGCCGCGTCGGCGGCGCTGATGCTCACGTCCAGGCTGTCCATGCCGGCCTGCTTGAGGTAGAAGCGCGCTTTGTCCGGGTCGTACTGGCGCTGTGGCAGTTCGCTGTTGAAGTACTTCTGCTGACGCCCGATGGGATGGTCGTTGCCGACGCTGCCGTGGCCGCGCAGCAGCGATTTCACCCACTGGTCGCGGTCCACCGCGTGCTTGAGTGCCAGGCGTACGTTGTTGTCCTGGAACGGGCTGACCTGGGCGATCATCGGCATGGTGGCGTGGTTGAGGCCGGTGACCTCGGCGATGCGCACCTTGTTGCTGCGCTGCAGCAGCGACAGGGTCTTGATCTCCACGCGGTTGATGACGTTGACCTTGCCGGTGAGCAGCGCATTCTGCCGCGCCACCGGGTCGGCGATGGCAATCAGCTCGGCTTCCTCGACATGCGCGCGGCCCGGCTTCCAGTAGTTGGGGTTGCGGACCACGAAGGCGCGCACGCCGGGGTTGTATTCCTTGAGCATGTAGCCACCGGTCCCCACGCCGGAGCGCCAGTCCACCTGGCCGTCGGCGCCGCGCGGGAGGATGCTCAGGTGGTAGTCGCTCATCAGCACCGGGAAGTCGGCGTTGCCGCCCTTGAGGCTGACGCGCACCGTCGAATCGTCGACCGCCTTGACCTCATCGATCTGCGACACGATGGACTTGGAGAGGGACTTGGAGCCGTCCTTGCGGTGGTAGTCGAGGGTGGCCACCACATCGTCGGCAACGAAGGGCTTGCCGTTATGGAACTGCACGCCGCTGCGCAGCTTGAAGGTCCAGACCTTGGCGTCCGGCGAGGACTCCCAGGACTCGGCCAGCTCGGGGATGGCATTGCCGCTGCTGTCGATCTCCACCAGGTTGCCGCGCAACGCCTGGCTCAGCAGCATCATGAAATCGTCTTCGGCCAGACCCGGATCGAGGCTGTCGGTGGTCGACGCCCCGGCCAGGCCGAACACCAGCCGCCCGCCCTTCTTCGGCTCGGCGAACGCCGGCAACGGCAGGCCTCCCAGCAGTACGCCCGCCCACAACAGGCCCATCGTCCCTTTCACCAGGTCACGACGGGTTACGCCGGAGGATGGTTCCCCAGGTTGCTTTTCCTTCATCCCACACCTCGCAAGACACGTGAGTTTTGTACGACCGTACAGGCATGGAGCGAACTGGCACCTGCGGTCTTCTGATAGTTGTTATCGCCTCAATGCGGCTGCCAAGGCGTTCTCTGGCGGAAGGCTTTTGGACAGTTGTACAGATTATTATCAGCAAGGCGCAGGACGCGCAATAAATTTCTGTACAGCCGTACAGAATTCCTCGAGCGATCTAGCGGAGCACTGGGCACCGCGTTTTCGGGCATGCAACTGTTGGGTTGGCGGTGCTGCTACTGGGCCAGGTCGCCGAACCGGCAGGAAGTTCGCCGGCAAAGAGCGGCACTCGACCCAGGCCACATATCAGCGAAAAAGCGCATGCCTGATAGACATTCCGGGCCTTTCCGTACAGAGCCGTTTCGCTAACAATCGTCGTATCAATCCCAGGGGCCGAAGTACCGAAATGGATCAGATACTGTCGCTTCTCTCCGAAACCGTTCCCAAGGCACGAACGCTCGAAGAACTGACGCGGCCATTGCTGTCGCTGCTCAGCAAGGTGACCGGAATGGAATCAACCTACCTGACGACCATCAACATCGAGGAAGGTATCCAGCGCGTCGAATTCGCCCGCAACGTCGGCAACATGGTCATTCCCGAAGGGCTGGTGGTGCCGTGGGCAGATACCCTGTGCAAGCGCGCGCTGGAAGAGAACCGGTTGTACACGGACGACGTCGCGCAATGCTGGGGCGACTCCGAAGCGGCCGCCGCGTTGGGCATCAAGACCTATGTGAGCGCGCCCATCCGCGGCCAGGACGGCAAGGTGCTCGGCACGGTCTGTGCCGCCAGCTCCGATCAGGTGGCCCGACAGCCCGATGCCGAGCCGCTGCTGAACCTGCTGTCGGGGTTGCTGAGCTATTCGCTGGAGCGCGAGCAGCTGGTCGAGCAACTCCATTGCGCCAATGCCGAGCTGGCCAGACTGGCGCTGACGGACTCGCTCACCGGGCTCTCCAACCGGCGCGCGATCCTGGAGAGTTTCGCGCACCTGTTTGCCCTGGCCCAGCGGGAAAAGACCTGCGTCCTCGTCGCGGTGATCGACCTGGATGGGTTCAAGCAGATCAACGACACGCTCGGCCACCTGGCGGGGGATCAACTCCTCTGCGGCGTCGCCGGCCAACTGAAACACGGCCTTCGCTCAAGCGACATTCTCGGGCGGACAGGGGGTGACGAGTTTGTCGTGATCGCCCTCGGCCCGACGGCCTGCCCTGCTGATCCGGCGCTGGAAATGGAGCATGCCGCGCAATTGCTCCAGGAGCGCCTTACCCGGGCCACCATCGGCAATTACGAGCTGGGTGGCGACGTGGGCGACTACAGCTATGCGGGCGCGAGCGTCGGTGTTGCGGCCATCATCCCTGGCCAGATGAGCGCCGAGGAAGCGATCAAGCTGGCAGACCGCGAGATGTACAAGGCCAAACAGCGACGCAGGTTGCAAAGCGCTGGCTGATGCCGCCCGGAGACGTTAGTGATCGGCACAGGCCACGATAGCTACCGTTCCCTGGCGGTAGCTATCGGCCAGGGGCGGACATTCAATCCACCCGCCCGGCGCTGAGGCAGGCCTGCACGCCCACCCTGTTCAGAAACTGTACTTGAGCGACAGCATCATATTCCTCGGCTCCCCATACACATTGCTTGGCACCGTGACGGAGGAGCTCAGCGAGTTGTAGTACTTCTTGTCGAACGCATTGTTCAGGTTCAGCTGCGCATCGATATGGGCAGTCGGCTTGAACCCCACCATGAAGTCCACCAGCGTGAAGGCGTCCTGCTCGACCATGTAGGTGGTGCCCTTGTTGTAGATGCGGTTCTGCCGGTAAAGGGAGCTACCGATGCGCCATTGGTCAAGCGCGCCGGGCAAGGTGTAGGTCGTGCTCATCTTGAACAGGTGCCGCGGAATGTCGGTATCGAACAGGCGCCCTTCGTTGGCCTTGTTCGCATCCTTGCGGTATTTGGCCTCGGTAAAGGTGTAGCCGGCGCCCAGCTGCCAGTTGGGCGTGAGCTGTCCTTGCAGCTCCAGTTCGATGCCTTTGCTGCGCACCTCGCCGGCCGCCTCGTAGCACGAGGTCGTGGGGTAGCTGGGGCAGATGCTCTGGTCGGTGATGGCCTTGGCGCGGTTCTCCTGGTCCAGCTGGAAGATGGCGGCGGAGGCATTCAGCGCACCGTCGAAGTACTCGCCCTTGATGCCGAGTTCGTAGTTCTTGCCGGTGATCGGTTCGATGACCGAGCCTGAGGTATCGAAGTAGCTCTGCGGCTTGAAGATGTCGGTGTAGCTGACGTACACCGAATGATGCGTGTCCAGGTCATACACCAGGCCGGCGTACTTGGTGACGTGACGGTTGACCTTCAGCTCAGTCTCCGTGCCTTTGTAGGGCGCGCTGGTATCGTTTTCGTACCAGTCCAGGCGACTGCCCAGAATCAGCTTCAGCGGGTCGGCCAGGCTCAGTCGGGTGGTCGCGTAAACGCTGTTGAGCTTGGCGTTGGTGTTCTGCCAACCGTATTTGGTCTGGCTGGCAATCTTCGGGGTGTCGCCGTTCCAGTTGTAGATATCGATATTGCTGTGCAGCAGCACGTTTGGCGGCACATCACCATTGAACACCACGCGGCGATGGCTGGCGCCGAACACCAGCTCGTGGTCGCGGTCCATCAGGCGGAACGGGCCACTGGCGTAGGCATCGAAGCTGTTCTGGCTTTCCCGGTAATGGCCGGCACCGACATACTGGTCATAGGTCTGGGTGGCGGTGCGCCCGAGTATGTAGGTGCCCAGCATGTCCAGGTCGGCCCAGGTCCTGGTCGCCGACAGGTTGAGTTTCCACCCTTTGTCCAGCGCGTGTTCGAGGGCGGCATAGGCGGAGGTGCTGGTCTTGTTCCAGTACTCCCAGTCATTGCTCAGGGAGGTGGAGCGCGACAGCTTCAGGTCGCTGCCATCGAAGCCCACGGGCAGGCCGGTCCAGCCGTTGCCGTTGTAGTCGTCCTGCTGGCGCGAAGCGCTGACTGTCAGGGTGGTGCTGTCGTTCAGGTCGGCCTCCACGATCCCGTAGAACAGGTTGCGCTCGTTATCCAATGAGTCGCGGAAGCTGCCCTGGGTCTGGTAGGCGGTGACCAGCCGGCCGCGCACGGCACCGTTGTCGGTCAGCGGGCCGGACACGTCGAGGTCGGTGCGGTAGCGGTCCCAGGTGCCAGCACTGCCCTGGATGCTTGCCTGGAAGGTTGGCGTAGGACGCTTGCGAATCAGGTTGATGGCCGCGGCCGGGTTTCCGGCACCCTGCATCAGACCTGTGGCACCGCGCACCACTTCCACCCGGTCGTACATGGCCATGTCTGCGGACAGCAGATCCTGGGACAGCTGGGAGCTGTCGAGGCTGGTGGGCAGGCCGTCGTACATGATGTTGTCGAGGGCAAAGCCACGGGCGTAGTAAGTAGAGCGCTCCGGCCCCGTGCGCCGGATGACCATGCCCGGGGTGCTCTGCACAACGTCATTGAGGTCGGCCAGGGCCTGGTCGTCGATGCGCTGGCGAGTCATCACCGTAACCGACTGTGGTGTCTCGCGCAGCGATGACGGCAGCTTGGTGGCGGTGCTGGTGCTGCCGGTGGTGTAGGAGCCGGTGTGTTCGGTGGTTTCCCCCAGGCCCTGGCCGATCACCGAAGTGGCGTCCATCTCCAGCGCGCCTTCGGTGGACGCAGCCACCAGGGTAAAGCGGCCATCACTTTCTCGCACGGCGCGAATACCCGTTCCGGCAAGCAGGGTACGCAACCCCTCTTCCACCGGGAAGCGGCCCTCCAGGCCCGTGCTGTTCAGGCCGCGGGTCAAGCGCGAATCGAACGACAGCACGATTCCCGACTCGGCGGCAAAGCGCGTCAGCACCTGGCCAAGTTCACCCGCGGCAATCTGATAACGCTGTGTGGCAACCGTATCGGCCAGCACCGGCAGGGGCGCCAGCAAGGCGGTGCAGAGGATCGCCAGCCGCACACGAGCGCGCAGAGGGTGCAGGGAATTTGCCGGGGGGGTATGCGGGGTATTCATCGTCGTCCTTCTCTCATGGTCACCGACCGTATGAATCGGCCGTCTTTCATGGGTCGAACGAAGATGCGAATTGATATCACCCCACATGAATTATTTCTTGCCGATCAGGCCGGCACGACCGTGATCCAGAAGCGTGTGCGACGCTCCACGCGCACCGGCAAGGCGCTGGCCAGCGCACGAAAAGTCTGCTCGGTGTCGTCCAGTTCGAAGGTGCCGCTCAGACGCAAGTCCGCCACCTGCGGGTCGCAGCGCAGCAGGCCGGGCCGGTAGCGACCCAGGTCGGCCAGGAAGTCGGCCAGGCGCTGGTCGTTGGCGATCAGCAATCCACGGGACCAGGCATCAGCGGCGTAATCCAGCCTCCGCGTGGAGAACACCTCGACGACATCGAACCGACAGGCCTGCCCCTGATCCATCGCGGTGGCGCCCAGTGCGCTCTTCGGCTGCACCTGCACCTGTCCGCTGTAGACCTCCACCTGCGAGACAGCATCGAACTGGCGCACCGAAAAACGCCCGCCCACGGCACGGACGTCACCCTGCCCCGTTGCCACGCTGAGGCTGGAGCCGGCCAGGGCGCTCACCAGCACTTCACCGCTGCGCAAGATCATCCGGCATTGCCCGTCTGCATAAGCGACGTCCAGCGCGCTCTGAGTGTTGAGCAGCAACTGGCTGCCATCGGCGAGGGTGATCGGTAGCCGCTCGCCAATGGCACTGCGGTAATCGGCGAACAGCGCGCCCTGCTCGAACTCGCGGTAGCCACCCAGCCCAAGCGCGCCCGTCCCGAGGGCCAGCAGCATGCCCTTGAGTACGGTGCGACGGTTGCTGCGTCTATCCTCCCGCGCCAGGCCGAAGACACGTCCGCTGAAATCACCGGGCATACCCTGCATGCGCCGCTGCAATCTCTCAGCCTGCTGCCAGGCCCAACCGTTGTGCGGGGATGCATCCAGCCAGCGCTGCCAGGCTTGGCGATCCGCCGCGACGGCGTCACCGCTGGCAAACAGGCTGAACCAGTCTGCCGCCTGTTCGATGGACTCCAGTTGCGCAGCGCTGATGCCGGCGCCGCTCACAAGCCGTGCTCCAGGCTATAGAGCATGCAATGGCGCGAGGCCTTCGCGATGTAGCGGTTCACCGTGACGAGCGACACCCCGAGGGTCTGGGCAATGCGGCGGTAGGTCATGCCGTCGAGCTGGGACAACAGAAAGGCCTGGCGCACCTTGTCGCCAAGCGCGGCGAGCATGGCGTCGAGCTGGACCAGGGTTTCCATCAGGATCAGCCGATCCTCGGCGGATATGTCCAGGGCTTCCGGCACCTCGGCCAGCGCCTGTAGCCACGCGCGCTCCAGGCGCTGACGGCGGTAGTGATCGATCATCAGGCGGCGTGCAACCGTCGCCAGAAAGCTGCGTGGCTCACGCACCGCTTCGATGCGCCCCTGCCGGTCGGTACTGCCGAGCAGGCGGACGAAGACGTCCTGAACCAGGTCAGCCGCCAGTTGGCTGCAATCCACACGGCTGCGCAACCAGCCACGCAGCCAACGGTGCTGTTCCTTATAGAGGTCGCCGACCTCGAGCTGACGGATCGGGCCCTGGCTCGTCATTGCCAATCATCTTTCGAGTGCAAATGGGAATAATTATCATATCAACCCCATGGGAAGCTGGGCAATCTTCCTGAATGCGCGGCAAGGTTGATTGCCGCAATATTCGTCTGGCTGACTTCTGCTACGGGTCGGTAGCTGCCTCTGTCCAGAGGCAGCGGTTGGCTGTGGATTCATTCCTCGAACGCAACACACTGAGCGCTGTATAAGCAGGGGGACCAGGCCACCGCCGGCCCTCAGTTTCGCGGCGCCTGCAACTGCCCCACCGCGCCGAGGAAGATCTTCAGGGTCGCTTCCACCACCACGCCGATCGGCGCCGAGTAGCGACTGCGCACCCAGGCGGCGGCAGCGTGGATGGCCGAGCCGGCCAATGCTGCGCCGACCAGCGCCATCTCACGCGGATCATGGGAAGTGATCGGCACGCCCGCGCGCTCGAGGTACTCCATCATCAGCTCGGCGAACTCGCCCATGTGCCGGCTGTACAGCTCGTCGACCCGCGGGCTGACACCCAGCACTTCGCGGTGGGTCACCTGGGCGAACTGGGGATTGGTCATGGCTTCGAAGAAGCAGGTCAGGCCCGCACGCAGGCGCGGCTCGACGCCGCCTTCCGCCGCGTCCAGCACCTGACTCAGGCGCTCGCGGTAATCGCCCATGAGCTGCTCGTAGCAGGCCACCAGCAGGTCCTCCATGGTCGCGAAGGACTCATAGAAGTAGCGGTTGGTCAGGCCCGTCGCTGCCGTGAGAGTGCGCATGGTGGTGGCGTGGTAGCCCACGGTACCGAACAGCTCGATACCGGCCTCGATGAAACGCTGCCGCCGCTGGGCGGCGCGCTCGGCCACTGCCACACCGGAATAGGTGCGCTCCGCCGACATATCGGCGTGGGAAGGTAAATCACTCATGGCGAAATCTTACTCCTTGACAACAAGCGTTGTCACACTCCAGAGTTAACTGACAACAATCGTTGTCACAACCGTTCACTGTCACAGCCATTCGTTGCCACCACCATCCGTTGCCACAACCAGAGTGCGACTCGATGACTACAACAAAAAACAACAGCCCTGCTGCCGTCGACGTTCTGATCATCGGTGCCGGCATCTCCGGCATCGGCGCTGCCTACCACCTGCAGAAAGACTGCCCGACCCTCTCCTACACCATCGTCGAGGCGCGCGCCGACCTGGGCGGTACCTGGGACCTGTTCCGCTATCCCGGCATTCGCTCTGACTCCGACCTTTTCACCTTCGGCTATAGCTTCAAACCGTGGAAGGAGAACAAGGCTATCGCCGATGGCGCCTCGATCAAGGCCTACATCGCCGAAACCGCCAGGGAGAACGGCATCGGCCGGAACATCCGCTTTCAGCACCGGGTGACCGACACCGACTGGTCGAGCGAACGGCAGCGCTGGCAGGTCACGATCCGCCGCGAAGACACCCATGAGACACAAGTCATCGAGGCGCGCTGGATCTTCACCGCCGCCGGCTACTACCGCTACGACCAGGGCTTCGCTCCCGACTTCCAGGGCCAGGACGAATTCCGGGGGCAGATTGTGCATCCCCAGCACTGGCCGGAGAACCTCAACTACCGCGGCAAGCGCGTAGTCGTCATCGGCAGCGGCGCCACTGCAGTGACTCTGATTCCCTCCATGGCAGACGAGGCCGCGCACATCACCATGCTGCAGCGCACACCGACCTACGTGCTGCCGGTGCCCGCGCAGGACCCGCTCGCGCGCCGGCTGCGTCCGTGGCTGGGCGTCGACCTGGCGTTCGCCCTGACGCGCCGTTTCAATATCGCCAAGCAGCGCTGGGTCTACGCCTTCTGTCAGCGCTTCCCGAACAAGGCCCGCGAGATCATCCATAAGCTGAACACGCGGATGCTGCCCGAAGGCTACCCGGTCGACGTTCACTTCAACCCGCCCTACAACCCCTGGGATCAGCGCATGTGCGCGGTGCCCGGCGGCGACCTGTTCCGGGTGATTTCCTCGGGCAAGGCGTCGATCGTTACCGACCATATCGAGCGCTTCACCCCGACCGGTATCCAGCTTCGCTCCGGCGAGCATCTCGTAGCCGACCTGATCGTCACCGCCACCGGCCTGAACCTGCAGCCGCTGGGCGGCATCCAGCCGAAGATCGACGGCCAGCCGGTGCCGCTGTCGCAGTGCGTCACCTACAAGGGCATGCTGCTCAGCGGCATCCCCAACTTCGCCATCGCAATCGGCTACACCTCCTCGTCCTGGACACTGAAGATCGGCCTGCTGTGCGAGCACTTCACACGGCTGCTCGGCTACATGCACAAGCACGGCTATGAGGTCTGCACCCCCAGGGCCGACCCGTCGATGAAGACCGAACCACTGCTGAACTTCGGTGCCGGCTACGTCCAGCGCTCCCTCGACAAACTGCCCCGGCAGGGCAGCACGCATCCCTGGTCCATGTCCTGGAACTACGCTGCCGACGTGAAGGTATTCCGCAAGGGCCGCATCGACGACCCGGCCCTGGAGTTCATCTCCGCCAAGGCAGGGGGAGCGCACGCATGAGCCTGGCCCTGCACGAAGAACGCTTCGCCACACTGCCCAACGGCCTGCGCCTGTGCTACTCGGAACACGGTAGCGAGGCAGCGCCGGCGCTGGTGCTGATCGCCGGGCTCGGCCTGCAGATGGTCTACTGGCCCGCCGCACTGATTGATCGACTGGTCGAGGGCGGGCTGCGGGTCATCTGCTTCGACAACCGCGACGCCGGGCGCTCCGGCCGCAGCTCGACGCCCCATCCAAGCCAGTTCCAACAGTTGCTCGGCAAGGCTCCGGACGCCTGCTACGGCCTGGAGCAGATGGCCGACGACACCGCCCAGTTGCTCGAGCACCTGAATATCGGCGCCGCCCACCTGGTCGGCATGTCCATGGGCGGGATGATTGCCCAGACCCTCGCCTACCGCCATCCCGGCCGGGTGAAGTCGCTGGTGTCGATCTTCTCCACTACCGGCAACCGCCGCGTCGGCCAGCCCGCCTACTCGACGCTCTGGCGCCTGTCGCGGGCCAAGGCGCCGAAGTCGCGGGACGAAGCCATCGCCAGCTACAGCGCCATGATGAGCCACATCGGCGACGCCAACGCGCCGGATGCGCAGGCCCAGTGGCAGGACTACTCCGCGCTGGCCTGGGTGCGCAACGGCGAGCGCGCCGACGCCAGGGCGCTGTTCCGGCAGATCGGCGCAATCCTGCGCTCCGGCGACCGCACGGCCCACCTGAAAACCATCAGCGCGCCCAGCCTGGTACTCCACGGCGACCTCGACCGCATGGTCCACCCCAGCGGCGGCGAAGCCACCGCCCGAGCTATTCCCCGCGCGACTCACCAGGTGATCCGTGGCATGCGCCACCAGATCGACTCGTTCCAGGCGCATCAGCTCTCCCGCTTGATCGCCGACCACATCCAGCGCACTCAGGACAACCTTCATGAAGCTCGATAATCAGGTTGCCGTACTCACCGGGGCAGCCAGCGGCATCGGTCGCGCCCTCGCCGAGCAACTCGCCGGGAAAGGCTGCCACCTGGCCCTGGTCGACCGCGACGAGGCCGGCTTGCGCGAGACCCTCGCCCGCCTCCCCCGCACCGGCCGCCACGTCAGCCTGCATGTGCTCGACCTGGCGCAACGGGATGCCGTTCGCCAGCTCCCGGAACAGGTGCTGCAGGAACACCCGACCGTCCATCTGGTAATCAACAACGCCGGTGTAGCCGTCGGCGGCAGCTTCGACCGGGTGAGCGAGGAAGACTTCGACTGGCTTATGGCGATCAACTTCCACGCCGTCGTCGATATCACCCGCAGCTTTCTCCCGGTGCTTCAGCGCAATGGCGCGCCCGGCAAGTTCGTCAACGTCTCCAGCCTCTACGGTCTGGTCTCCCCGCCCGGCCAGGCCGCCTACAGCGCCAGCAAGTTCGCCGTGCGTGGTTTCAGCAATTCCCTGCGCCACGAGCTGCGTGGCAGCAACGTAGACATGATGGTCGTCCATCCGGGCGGCATCGCCACCTCCATCGCCAAGAATGCCAAGGCGCCGAAGGACATCGACCCGGCCGAGGTCGAACGCCAGCGCAAGGAAATGAACCGCCTGCTGCGCATGCCGCCGTCCAAGGCAGCCGGCATCATCCTCAACGGCATCGAGAAAGACCGCGCGCGGGTCATCGTCGGCATGGATGCGCTGATCCTCTCGATCATCGAGCGGCTGGTGCCGGTGAACTACTGGGGCATCATCGAGCGGCTGATGAACCAGCGCAGCAGGGCAAAGTAAGAACCCTCACCCGCAGGCAGGTCCCGAGGCCAGCCCTGCTGGCCTCTTTGTTCCGCACCAACTCCGGCGTGTGCGGCGTTCGCTGCACCGGCCAGGAAGGAATCGGGAGGCGCACAGAGCGGGAGCGTTGAGTCTGAACTGGCACCAGCCTGGGGCCATCCGCCGACGCGCCGGGTATGATCGGGTTTCCCAAAACTTCAGCGAGCCCCCGAACGTGAGCAGCACCCTTCCCTTCGGCACAGGCGATGCCTCCTACCAGGCCGCTGGCGGAATCGACGGCCTGCGTCGCCTGGTCGACGACTTCTACCGGTTGATGGATGAACTGCCAGAGGCGGCAGACCTGCGCCGCATGCACCCGCAAAGCCTGGAGCAGTCGCGCGACAAACTGGCCTGCTTCCTCAGCGGCTGGCTGGGCGGCCCAAGGCTGTTCAGCGAAAAATACGGCTCCATCTCCATCCCGTCCTTCCACGCCCAGTGGCCCGTCGACGAAGCTCTCAGCGCCGCCTGGCTGGGCTGCATGGAGCGCGCCATTGCCCTGCAGCCTTTCTCGCAGGATTTCGCCGATTACCTGCTGACGCAATTGCGCGTGCCGGCGCACCGGGTGGTCCAGGCGAGCCAGGCGCGGCACAGCTGAGGCACCTCCGTCGACTGCCCGGCCATTGTCCATTCGAGAGGTCTCTGGCCGATGGCCGGCCGCCACGACGGGCAGAGGCCAGCCAGACGCGGACTACAGCAGCGAATCAATCATGTAGGTCTGCTGTCCGCTGCTTCGGCCCATGCTGGCTGCATTGCCTCAAGTGACAAGTCGCTACCAGCCGACTGAAACACACTTAAAAGCTGATCCGGTCGAGTCGTGCATCCAGGCGCCGTAAAAACATGGCGAAACAATGGCGCGCACGGGTACTCTTTGAACCCGGCTTTCACCCTCACCAGAGGGTGGCTGCACATCACGCCAAGGAAAGAAGATGATCCCGGTTTCAGTCTCAAGGCTTCTAGCAGTCGCAGTATTCGCGTTTTCGTCAGTGGGCTGCATGGACTCGACTCACTTCGTCAAAGACGGCAAGTCGACCGGCCTGCCCTCCCACTCCAGCTACTACGTGGCTCTCCCTGAAGATGGGCAGTACGGCGCGAAGCCCTACCCTGGCTCGGGCAAGATGACCGCCAGCACCATTAAGTCCGCACTTCAGAAGAACTCGCAGAAGGTGACGAGCTCAAATCGCGTCGAAGACTTCGATCAAGCCCTCAACAGCGCCCGTATCGGTGGCTACAGCTACCTGGTTTTCCCCACCATCCTGCACTGGGAAGACCGCGCCACCGAGTGGAACTTCATGCGCGATAAGGTCGAAGTAAAGATCGACATCGTGGATGTCTTCTCCGGCGAAGCGGAGAGCTCCACTGTGATTGAGGGTAAAAGCGGGATTGCCACCCTGGGTGGCGACCATCCTCAAGACCTCCTCCCAGATCCGATCAACGAGTACTTCCGCTCAGCGCTTTATGGCACCGTTCAGTAAATCGCTACCCGCAGGATCAGCAGACATTTACCGTCAGGTCACCCACATGTTTTTCGTCGGGTGCGCCGCGCACAGGAGGCCAGATCGGTGATCTCTTCGGTGCGTACGGCCCCCCTCGGAGATCGTTTGCTCATCGAGTTCGATAGATGCCTCCGCCCGGAAGCTGCCTTTGCCCAGGGGCAGCAATCGGCCACAAGCAGACGTTGGCGCCCCTCCTAAAGGGTCAGATGACCAGTCCATAGCCCCAGCAAACCAGCAAGCGCCATGGCGACAACGGCCAAGCAGACGACCCATTCCGGGATGGTCAGTCTCGAGCCCTGCTCGCGTTTGCCGAGGATGAACAGCGGCATGCCTATCGCCCAGACCACGGCGGCCAGCAGTACATATTTCAGGCCGGCGCCGTAGAGCATGAACAGCACAAAGCAGATGGCGAAGGCCGACAGGCCAAGTTCCCACCAGCGTCCATGCGCTTTTTCACCCTCGTACCCCCGACCGTTGCAGGCGCATTTGAACGAGTACATCGAGGACAGCAGGTACGGAATCAGGGCGAGAGAAGTGGAGAACGAAAGAAGCGCCAAATAGCCAGCGTGACTGAACCCGGCGACCAACATCATCGCCTGGGCTATCCCTGTGGTGAGCCACATGGCATTGCGCGGGGCACCGTTCTCATTCAGCCGGCCCAGCCAGGCGGTGGCACTTTTACCGCGTCCGGAGAGCATGACCTCCTCCGAGCTCAGCGCTACCCAAGCAATGAGCGCACCTACCACCGAGACGATCAGGCAGATGTTGATCAACATACCGCCCCAAGGCCCAGCCATCGCGGCCATGATGCCGGCCATGGAGGGCTGGTGTAGCTGGGTAATCTGCTGCGCCGGCAGGATGCCCAGGGCGAGCACAGAGGTGCCAACCAGCAGAAGCGAGACAATGATCGCGCCTAGGGTGGAGGCCTTTGCCACGTCCGAGAGTTTGCGAGCGCGAGTGGCGTAAATGGTACCCGACTCCAGGCCGATCAGCGTCCACATGGCGGCCAGCAACACCGTCTTGCTCTGGTCGAAGATCGAGGTGCCGTGGCTCTCACCACGGAAATCGGTCATGAACACCTTGCTGTCGAAGTGGTAGATGGCCAGGGCGAGGAACAGCACAATGGGCACCACCTTAGCGACGGTGGCGATGTTGTTCATCATGGTGCTGGTTTTCACGCCGCGCAGCACCAGGGCATTGATGATCCAGAGAAGCGCCGAGGCGACGAAAATGGCCGGCCAGGTGGTGCCGTCTCCGAAGTAGCTGAACACCCCGAAGGCGCCCAGGGCGCTGAAGATCACAACTAGATAAGAGGCGTTGCCGATGGCGTCACCTGCACCATGGCCGTAGGCACCAATGAAACCGCCGATATGGCCGAACCCTGCCTTAGACCAACCGTAAATGCCGTCGTCGATGTTGGGCTGGCGCAGGGTCAGATTACGGTAGACCGACACCAGTGAGAGCATCCCGAAGGCCACGATGGCCCAACCACACAGGATGCCCAGTGCGCCGGCCCCTCCAGTAAGCGTGGCCGGCAGTGCGAAGATCCCCGATCCAATGGCGCTACCGACGATGAGAGAGGTCAGGCCGAACAGGCCGACCTTGCCGTCGCCTGCCCCGCCTTTCACATGGGCTATGTGTTTCATTTTCGACTCCTTCCGAAGGATCGGAACCAGTTCCTGAATGCCTGCACTCAGTTCTAGTCCTGCCCCGTCTGTCAGACCTGACATAAGACAACCTCAGCCTGCTCAAGGCCTCGAACAACTTCGAGACCCTGGCAGCCCAGTCGTGGTTAGAAGATGTACTTGAAACCGACCATGGCGTCGTACCCATGGCTGTCGCCGTCAAAGGCCTCGCGGTAGCCCGCAGAGACGGTGAAGGTCACTTTCTCGCTGGCCTGGTGATCTATGCCGAGGTTCGCTTCCCACCAGGTGCCATCAATATCCGCCTCGAACGGGATGTAGCCGGACTGCGAGGAGAACTCGGTCTTGGGCTGCCCCTTGAATTCATGCCAGACACTAGGGCGAACCCAGCCCTGCGTGCGACGACGACTCTTGTCGCTACCTTCCGTCTCCCAGTCCTTGGCAATGCGCACGCCGAGGCGGCCGATCAGCGATTCGACATCCCGGAAGCGCACGTCGGCACCGACATCATCGCTGTCATCGAGATCGACGTAGCTGTAGATCACCTGGGCTTGGGGCTCGATCCACAGATCCTTGTCCGCCTCGTAGGGGTATCCACCCTCCAGCGAGCCGGTGTAGCCCCAGCCCCTGGTCTCCAGCTTGCCAAGCTCGTTGGGGCGCGCTTCGATGTCGTAGCGACTGACCTGCAGGACGCCATCCAGATACCAGCCTTCCGGGCCGAAGTGCGTCCAGTAGCCACCCAGGCTGTATGCGCGCAGCGTGTCATCGCCGGCGTTGCGGCCGGTGTAGTGGCTGACGCCGGCATCCATGCTGCCGATGCCCAGCGAGAAGCCCGCCTGGTCATGGCCGCCATCGGCCCGCTCCTTGCGGTACAGGTCGGCGCCCACCTGGAAGGCGGTCAAGTCGTAGTTGTATTCGGGGGTATTACCCACGGCGTCCTTGCGGTCGCCATCCTGCTTGCCGCTGCGGTAGATCACCCGGCCCCAACCCAGCGACGGCCCCCAGGTCGCCTCGTCTTCCGCCGGGGGCTCCTGCCAGGCCGTCGGACGCTCCTCTCCCACGCGCTCGTGCAGGGTATCGACCATGGTGCGGCCATAGACAAGGGCCAGCGCCGGCAACGCCCCGTACAGCGAGACTTCGGGACGGAAGTTCGGCGTGCGCGGCTCAGGTGGCGCAGGTGGAGTCGGAGGTTCCGGCGGAGTGGGCGGATCGGGTGGCGTCGGCGGGGTCGGCTCGATGTCCGAGCGCAGGTACCAGGTCTGGGTGCCCGAACCATCTGGCGCGCCACGATAGAGCTGGTACTCGTAGGGCCCGGCTACGACCCGGCGGGCCAGGCTGAACGCATTGGCGTCACTGGCAGCCACTGCCGTGTCCAGCAGGTTCACCACAGCGATACCGTTGCCCTCGGTAAGGGCCCCCTGTCCACCGACATTCCTAACCAGCAGCCCGGTGGAGCCTCCGCTACCTGTGGCGGTGGAATCCACCACCAGCATGTCCGAATGACTGTTCGGGCCGCCCTCGTTGAGCTCGCTGTTGAGCAACAGGCGCCCTCCGTTGGATACAAACACACCGGTTCCGGCGCTGCCGGCGACCTGGGCGTTGCTGATGAGCAATACGTTGCCCACCGCATGACTACCCCCGGTGAGGTCAATCAGGCCACTGTTGGTGAAGGTTCCTACGCCCAGCAACTGGCCTTGTACCGCGCCACCCAGCACTGGGGAGTTCGCACTCTGCCCAAGCGGCAGATAAGCACCCGTGGTGTCGAAGGTCAGAATGCCGCTGCTCGGCTGGGCGGCCAAGGTCAAGGTGCCGCTGTTGTCGATGCTGTTGCCTGCAGCGGTTCCGAGGTTGTTGACCGCCACCCCCCAAGTGTCCCGGACACCATCTCCATTGCTGTCGGCGTAGTTGCGCAGCGTCCAGGAACCCTGGTTGTCGAGGCTTACCTGAGAAGTAGCAGCGTTGATTGCGCCGACGATTGATCCGCCGTTATCAATGGTTACGGTGGCATCCGGGCCGTTGGCATCCCCCAGCACCGCGCGGTCGCTGAGGGCGCCGATGGAGCCGGTATTGGTCAGCGCCTGGGTCTCGCCGGCCAAAGACACACCCGTGCTCTGGCCCCAACCTCCAAGGATCGCCGCGCTGTTGGTGACGCTTGCCGATCCACCGACCGAGAGCGCATCGATACCCGACGCGATGCTCCCATGGGTCGTGATATTGCCGCTGTTCTCCACGCGGATAGTGGCCGCGCCGGAGGCCTGAGCCAGAATCCCCTGGCTGTTCGTATCTCCCAGGGTGGTAATCGCCCCACGGTTGATGACCGTCTGGTCGCCGGTCGCAGTTATTGTTCGTATGCCGCGCTGTTTATCGCCTCTGGCGACCAGCTCCCCGCTGTTGTCCACTGTGGCAGCGCCGACGCCTGTTCCCGTCTTGTAGGTGGTATTGGCAAGGATGGCAGCACCTTGGCCGTTTACATCGATCTTGGTTCCGGTGTAGGTGACGCTGGCATCCTCGAAACCGCTCTCTGCGCGTAACCCATACGCATCAATACCCGTACCTACGCCGCCCGAACCTTCAGAGTGGGTGGTGATGGTGCCGGTGGAGCTGACCGTTGCCTTGCCCTGCAGCGCAGTTGCGTAAATGCCATGAGCGTTCGTGCTGAGTGTTTCGAGCTTCTTGCCCGTGTAGATCACCGTCGCATCGCCATCGATGGATTCCAGGCGAATAGCGCTCGCCCCCGGCCCGCTCGTGATGATTTCACCGCTGTAGTTCACCAGGCCGTCCTGGGCGCTTGTGATGGTGATACCGTTTGCTCGAGTCGACACTGAACCGTTCTTGACCGTGATGTTGCCACTCCCGGTCAGGGTAAAGCTGCCGGTGCCGCGCTTGATGGCGTAAATACCCCGTGAACCAATCGCGTCGGTGTCGTTCCCCACTACCAGATCGCCGTCGTTCTGGATGCTGATATCGCCCGTCGCACCAGGATTGTCAGTAACGTAAATGGCGTGGCCGTTATTACCGGTGGTGGTGATATCGCCGCTGTTGACGATATGGATGCTGCCAGTGGTGGAGATGGAGCGGATGCCGAAGCCGTTCAGCCCGTCGGTGGTAATGCTTCCGGTATTGGCGAGGTTGGTCGTACCCGCACCACCCTCTGTGAAGATGCCGAAAGCGTTCTGACCCATACCGCGAATGGTCGCGGCGTTACTCACGGTCGTGTCGCCATTGACGGCGCGGGTGTGCACCCCAGCATGGTTGCCGGTTCCGGCCTGAGGGTCGTTTTCGTCGTCGATGTTTGGATCGCCTCCCGATAGCGGGTCGTTGTTGTCAACGGTAAGGCTGACGCCAGAACCCACCGTGGCATTCACGTTCCCACTGGAAACTGCCTTCAGCCAGATGTTGTTTCCGCCGTAAGTGAGGATGCTCCCAGTGCCGGCATGCTGGAACACGATGTCCCCGCCCCCGGAAGCGCTCACATCAATACCATCGCGCTCGCTGCCAACTGAGCGGTTATTGATGTTCACCTCAGTGCCGGCGCCAATCAGGACTGTCGATGAACCAGTGTTAGTGTTGAGGATGGCGACAGCGTCCAGGCCGCTGCCTCCTGACTGGATGAGATTGCTCCCGCTCTGGAAGTTGATGAGTGCTTCCCCAGTCCCCAAGATTCCACCCGTGATCTGAGCCTGTACCGCACTGACCGCAGTCAACGGTGTGCTCTGAACTTTAGTGCCGTTGAGCAGGATGCTGGTGTTCGCGTTGGCGGCGCGGGCAAGCAGGGAGTTTCCTGCAGCCGTGGTCACCTGGGTGCCGGTCAGCGTGGTGATGTCAGCCGCGATTCCGCTAGCCGGAGTACAGGTCTGGGTTGTCGTGTAGGTGCCGCTTTGCTGCCCACAGACAGCATGGGCTGTCTCCGGCAGCATCACCAGGGTGAAAGCATTGGCTATGGCGACGCCCAGAGCGGATCGGGCATAGGCAGGCAGGGAATGCCGCGTAAATGGCGGGAGCATGAAGAACCTCCTTGTTGCAGTTACATCCGTGGCAGTTTCGTTGCCTCGGCTGCACGCCGTACTCCCTATATCGTCGTGACCACCTGCCGGCTGGCGCTTGTAAGCGAAATGTAGCGCAAGGCGTCAAAATCGCTACAAATGAAGTGCAGGTCTTAGTGGCTCGAATTGCAGTGCCAGGTGTCCGCTATGGGTCGGAGGCAGGCATTGCAGCTCAACGAAAATATGACCGGCACCAACCCAGCGGCCTGTACCGGCCAGTCATCACGACACTGATACCAGTGCCCCTCAGAAGCCAGGGCTGTAGCGCACCGTCAACATCAGATTGCGCGGGTCACCGAAGCTGTTGGCGCCCCAGCTGTTGCTTATGTTCTGGTAGTAGCGCTTGTCAAAGGCGTTGTTCAGATTGGCCTGCAGCTGCCACTCCGCGGCGGGCTGGTAGGCCAGCATGAAGTCGCTGACGCTGTAGCCGCCCTGCTTCACGCCGAAGCTGGTGTAGGCGCTGCTCTGGGTACGGAAGCCACCGCCTACTGTCCAGCGATCCAGCTCATCGGGCAATCGATAGGTGGTGAAGACCTTGAACAGGTTGTAGGGCGTATCGCTGTCAAAGCGCTCGCCCTTCTCTGCCGAGTCGCTGGACTTGGTGTACTCGGCTCCGGCATAGGTGTAGCCGGCGGAGATCTGCCAGCCTGGCACCAGCTCGCCGCCCACTTCCAGCTCCACACCGCGGGTACGCACTTCGCCACTGGCCTCGTAGCAGGCGCTGACTCCCGGGGCGCATTGTGCGGATGGCAGCGACTTGGCGAGATTTTCCTGCACCAGTTGAAACAGCGCCGCACTGGCATTGAGCGCCCCACCGAAATACTCACCCTTGATCCCGGTTTCGTAGTTGGTGCCGGTCACCGGCTCCAGCAGGCTGCCGCTCACGCTCTGGGCTGCCTGGGGTTTGAAGATGCGAGTCCAGCTGGCGTAGACCGAATAGGTGTCGTTCAGGTCGTAGATGACTCCGGCATAGGGGGTGTACTCGCGAGTCGCCTTGTAGTCGTCGCCAAAGCTGTATTCGCCCGAATGGGTGAGCTGCTCATATTCGTACCAGTCCAGGCGCGAGCCGAGGATCAGGTGCACATCCTCGCGCAGGTTGAAGCGCGCTGTGGCGTATGTGCTCGACTGCTGCTCATGGCCATCGCGCGACCAGTTGTTGTCGATGGCCGGCTTGGGATAGGCCTTGGGGTCGAAGTGCTGCGGATCGACGATCACGTCCGAATCGATGCCGGGGCCGCCGGGGCCATCGTTGGTTTCGTCACGCCGCCAACTGGCGCCGACCACCAGTTCGTGGGTGGCGCCGAACAGGCTGAAAGGCCCGCTGGCGTACGTATCGATACTCTTCTGGGTGTGCTGGTACGTATAGCGGCCGATGTTCAGGTGGTAGGCATCGTTCTCGTCGGTGTAGAGGCTGCCGCCGAGCATGTCCATGTCGCCACGCAGCCAGGTCGCGTTGAGCCGCAGCTTCCAGTCGTTATCGAAACGGTGCTCTACTTCGGCAAAAGCGCTGCGGTTTTCCTTGTCCCAGTAGGTCCAGTCCGGCGCCGTGCGCGCGGAGCGTGAGAAGTCGAAGAAGCTGCCATCGGGGCGCGTGGGCAGACCGTTCCAGTCGGCGCCGGGATTGTCTTCGCGGTTGTACCAGGCTCCCAGCGTGAGGGTCGTGGCTTCGTTGAGATCGTACTCGCCGATACCGTAGAACAGTTGGCGCTGGTTGCCGTAAGCGTCGACGAAGCTGTTGCGATCCTGGTAGGCGCCGACGAAGCGGCCGCGCAGGTCGCCGCTGTCGCTCAGCTTGCCGCTGACATCGACTTCGCCCCGGTAATCGTCCCAGCGTCCGGCACTGCCGGTGAAAGTCAGCTGTGGCGCCAAGGTCGGGCGCTTTCGCACCAGGTTGAGGGTGCCTGAAGGATTGCCCGCGCCGACCATCAGGCCGGAGGCACCGCGCACCACCTCCACGTGGTCGTACATGGCCAGCGTCGAGGTACCGAGGGTGTCGCTGTCATAGGCCACCGGCAGGCCGTCGATCATGATGTTGTCGATGGCCGCGCCACGGGAGTAGAACTCCGGGCGTTCCCCACCGGTCTTGCGCAGGGTCAGGCCCGGCGTGTAGGTGGCGATGTCTTCCAGCTTCTGCAGGTTCTGGTCGTCCATGCGCTGGCGGCTTACCACGGTGACCGATTGCGGCGTCTCGCGCAGCGAGGAGGCCAGCTTGGTACCCACGCTCATGCTCCCGGTGGTGTAGGACCCGCTGTGCTCGGTGACTTCCCCCAGCTGCTGTCCGAGCACCTGAGTGGCATCCATTTCCAACACCGCATCAGTCTGCGGCGCAGCCACCAGGTAACTGCCATCGGCGGTCTGCTCCAGCCGCAGCCGGGTTCCCCGCAGCAGTTGTCGCAAGGCCTGCTGCACGCTCAGTTCGCCGCTGAGCGCCGGAGCCTGCAGACCCGCAGTTGCGTCCGTGGCGAAGAGGATGCGGGTGCCAGTCTGCCGAGCCAACTCGTTGAGCGCCCGATCCAGCGGTTGCGGCGGCAGCGTAAACGCATAGCGCGCTTCCTGTGCCTGCAGGGTGGAAGCGAGCAACAGGCCGCTTGCCAGTAGCGAAAGGCGCGCGAAACCGAAGCGGCGCGAGAGTACTTTAGTGTCCATTCAACTCCCCAGTGACACGATCAAATGACGTTCACAGGGATAGGCGGATGGCGACGCGGAAAAGGTGACGTCGCGTTGAAAATATTTTTCTCTCAGCGCGCGCCGACTTCGACGCTGCCATCCGGCCGGCGACTCACCTGTACCGGCAGGATCGACGGCAGCAGATCGATCAGCGCTTCAACCGCCTGGCTGTCGAACTCGCCTGACACACGCAAGCCCGTCACGCGCGGGTCCGCCAGGCGGATTGGCGCCGTGCGGTAGCGCTGGATATCGACCAGCACATCCTGTAGCGGGGTGCCGTCGAAACGGAGCTTGCCGTGCTGCCAGGCGATGGCGCGATCCGCGTCTACCGCCTGCACCAGTCCCAGACTCGAGCGGGTTGAGGTCATTTGCTGGCCCGCCTCCAGGCGCTGCTCCGGCGAAGTCGCATTGCCTACCGCGACGGCGCCTTCGAGTACCGTCACCGAGACACCGCGCCGGTCGCTGCGCACATTGAAGGCAGTGCCGATGTCCCGGACGGAAACGCCCTGGCTGCGCACGGTGAATGGCTTCGGCCCATGCGCCACGGTAAAGGTCGCCTCCCCTTCCACCAGTTCGATCTGCCGACTGCGCAGGCGACTCTCTACCTGCAGAACGGTGGCGCTGTTGAGAACAACCCGGCTGCCGTCCGCCAACAACAGGCTCTTGCTTTGCCCGACTGCCGTGCGCTGTTCCTCGCTGCGCCATGCAGGGTCGGCGACCCACAATCCCACGCCCAGCGCCAGCACGGAAAGGCCCCCCGCCAGGGTCTGCTTGCGCCGGCGCTGACGCGCGCTGAAGGCCTTGGCTTCGGCGAGCAATTCATTGCGCGAAGGCACACGAGTCTTGAGGGCCTCCTCGTAGGGCTGTAGTGGATCGTTGTCTTGTCGATTGCGTGCAGGATCTTGGTGCATCATCGGCCCGCCAGCGCCTGTCGCGCCGGTTCCCAATCACGAGCGATAGCGATCATGGCGCGGGAAAGATGCTTTCCCACCATGTTCAGGGTAATCCCCAGTTCGCGGGCAATGTCCTGGCGCGACATGTCGTGAATGCGATGCAACAGGAATATCTGCCGCGCGCGCGTTGGCAACGCTTCGATAATGGCGAGCAGGGCTTCCAACTGCTGCTCGAAATCCAGGGCGCAGGCACCATCCACCTCGTGCACGTGCCAGTCGGGCACCTCGGCGGACAACTCGAAATACGCATTGCGAGTATTGTCCGCCCGGCTGCGATCGATGGCCTTGTTGAAGGAAGCGCGGCGCAGGAACGCCAGCGGTAACTTGATGCGCTCCTTCGGCGGTTTCTCCAGGACTTGAACGCAGACATCATGCACGACGTCGCGCGCAAATTGGCTGCCCTGAAAACGCCGGCGGATGAAGTCGACGAGATCGTCGTAATGCAGAGCCAGCGCGCCAATCAGCTCCGCGCTTGGAGGAACCCGAGTCATTGCTTCCACTGCAATCAAATGAGATTGAGTCGCATTATATACAGCGCATCTCAAATGGCTAGTAGCCGCAGTTCGCAGGGCTTGAGGAGCCAGTGGCTCATTCGCGAGTGCGTGTACTAAGTGCAGCGAAAGGCAACTAGCGGCCAGGAGCGGACATTGACACGACCAAGTCGTCCATCACTTCAGAAGACATCTCAAATCGAACTGTCCCGCCACTACTAGACTGTCGAGCGAATTGCTGAGTCTCCATAAAAAAGCCCGCCTCGCGGCGGGCTTTCTCGTTTCGCTCAGCCCTTAGGACTGCCAGTTGGCAGCTATTACAACGTTGAGCTGATCGCGCTGAGACTGGGATAGATTGATCTCTCCGCCTGCAGGCGCGCCAAAAGCAGCCATTGCATTCACCAGATTGTCGACTGCGTTGGCGTACAAGGTCGACCCGCCAGCCTGAATGACATCGACCTTCTGGGCCGGATCGCGGTACCAGTCCTGAATGGTCACACGATCTTCCGATCCCCTCACATCCAGCACCAGGTTGTCGCCATCACGGGACAGCCAGAGGTTTTCACGAGTTACTCCCTCGAAAGCAAGGACGTCGTTATCCACCGGCGTATTTGAGAGGTTGTTGATGACATCCTGCCCATCACCTGCGGCGAACCGATAGGCATCCGCGCCGTCACCCCCGATGAGATAGTCGTTCCCCTTGTTGCCTCGCAGTTGGTCATTACCTGCACCACCATCAATCAGATCTGCATCCGAAGACCCAAGAACGATCTGATCTCCAGCCTGACCTGCGGTCACGGTGCCAAAGGCACGTTCATCAGGGAGATTACGATACGCGGGCGAGCCATTCGGGTCAGGGTTCGTCAGACCGAACGCACCGAAGATCTGGTCCGCAGTCAGCGTGCCTCCACTGGCGAAGACCAGACTGTCGACTACGTAATCGCCGCCAAGGAACCAGTTTTTCACCGTCACCTTGTCCGTACCGCCGCTGATGTTGAGAACCAGATCATTCCCGCTCTTCATCAACCCGCTACCGACCTGGTTGAAGGTTATTCCCTCGAAGCGCAGCGTATCGACACCACCACCGCTGTTGTCGATGACATCCTGGCCGCCTCCTGCAACAAAGACATAGAGGTCATCACCACGTCCCCCTACCAGCGTGTCGTTGCCAACCCCCCCGTTAAGAGTGTCGTTGCCGTTGCCACCTTCAAGGCGATCCGCACCGGCATCGCCGAACAGAACGTCATTGCCGTTGAAACCCTGGATCAGATCGCGCTGGGCGCCCCCGTTCAGTGCTGCATCGTTTCCGGTGCTGCCCTGAACAGTTGCGTCATAGCTGGAAGCGGGAGTCGCGGGGACAGGCAGACCAAAGGCACCGAAAATCTGAGCCGCAGTTAGCTGGCCGCCGGTTTCAAAGGTGATGGTCTCAACCAGGTTCTCCCCTCCCAGGAAGAAGTTCTTGAGGGTTACCTGGTTTGTGGTGCTGCCATTGACCTTGAGGATGAGGTCATTGCCTGACTTGGTGAGCCCGGAACCAACCTGATTAAAGGTGATGCCATTGGCAAAGCGCAGCGTGTCGTTACCGTTGCCCTGCTCCTCAATGACATCCTGACCCGCGGTGTAGATGTACAGGTCATTGCCCTCGCCACCGATAAGCCGGTCGTTGCCTGCACCACCATTGAGGGTGTCATTTCCAGCTCCGCCCAACAGAACGTCGTTACCCGCCGTGCCAGTCAGCACATCGTCCCCCCCCACACCAGCAACTGGCGGCGTGCC
This sequence comes from Pseudomonas sp. PDM17, assembly GCF_014851985.1. Taxonomy (NCBI): domain Bacteria; kingdom Pseudomonadati; phylum Pseudomonadota; class Gammaproteobacteria; order Pseudomonadales; family Pseudomonadaceae; genus Pseudomonas; species Pseudomonas sp. PDM17. The sequence goes on along the minus strand of NZ_JACVAT010000002.1, from coordinate 286,367 downwards.
GGGGTCTGTGGGATCTGTTGGATCGGTGGGGTCAGTCGGATCACTGGGGTCCGTCGTCCCGCCGGAGCCATCCGGCAGCGCGGTGAGCATCCCCGCAATTTGAGTAGTGGTGAGGTAGTTTCCGCCGTCCGGCTGAACGTAGTCGATCGAGTACTCCGCGCCCAGGAAATGCTTCGTCACGCGGACCTGCTGGTCGAGATCCTTATCAACGAGGATGATCAGATCATCGCCATCGCGGTGGAAGCTCAAGCGAGTCCGATCAATCCCCTCGAGGAAGAACACACCATCGAACCCACCACCGCTATTGTCGATGACGTCCAATCCGCCTTGCGCGCGGTAGTAGTACTTGTCATCACCGGCTCCGCCTGCCAACTGATCATCTCCGTCCTCACCATCAAGGACATCATTGCCAGCTCCGCCAATGATTACATCGTCGCCTGAACCTGTGGCCATGCCGTTTCCGCCAGACAGGTAGTCATTGCCCTCTCCGCCCTCGAGCTGGTCGTTGCCCCCCATCCCAAACAGCGTGTCATTTCCAGCCCCACCACGAATCAGATCACGCCCGTCGTATCCCGAGAGCTGCTCGCCAGCCGTAGTACCGTCGATGACGGCAGTGAATCCTCCGGCGACTCCGTTGGCTGCCACCATGTGAGCGATCCGAGCCGCAGTTAGCATATAGCCACCGCTGGGCTGGACGTAGGAAATGGCCTTGTCTCCACCAACGAAGTGCTCAAGTACACGCACACCCTGAGCAGCATCGCCATCAACCTCGATGACGAGGTCATCTCCATCACGACGGAAGCTCAGACGATCGGCGCTGAGACCGTCACCGAAGAACACCCCATCGTTACCACCACCGGTGTTGTCGATGTAATCGAATCCATCTCCCGTGTTGTAGACGTACTTGTCGTTCCCAGTACCGCCCTCCAGCCAATCCTCACCCGCACCGCCATCGAGCTGATCATCGCCAGCGCCCCCCACCAGGGTGTCATCACCGGCCTCACCTTCCAGGTAGTCGTTGCCGCCCTCTCCATGCAGGGTGTCATTGCCAGCGCGGCCCCAGGCCTTGTCGTCCCCGTCACCCAGGCGCATCAGGTCATCCTCATCGCGATAACCGAGGAAACTGTCCGCGCCGGAAGTGCCCCAATAGGTCACTCGATTCTCGACATCGGCTTGGGATAACTCGCTGCCGTCGGCAAACACGAAACGGTCGAGCTTGAAGTGATCGGTGGGCTCTCTGAACCAGTTCTGCACAGTGATCGCGTCAGCACCATTGCTGTGCTCGATAATCATGTCCAAACCACGGCGGTTGAAGGTCAGGTCGCTTGCGGTAATGCCGTCGCCGAACTCCAGGACATCCGCGGTGGGTGCGATGTTGCTATAGGCCTCATTGGGGCGGCGCTCAATGATCAGGTCACGCCCATCACCCAGGCCAAAGCGATAGGTATCTTCGCCAAATGAGCCATACAGAGTGTCGTTGCCGGCACCGCCCTCCAGTGTATTGCTCCCCTGGTCCCAGGGACTGTTGTAAGCAATGAGGATATCGTCACCAGCCCCGCCAGAGAGGAGATCGAAACCCTCGCCTGTCAGCTGGTCATTGCCCTCACCGCCGTAGAGCTCACCAGAGCCCAGGATGATGTCGTCACCGGCGCCGCCATCCAGCACTCCAAAGCCGGTCAGGGTATCGTCGCCCTCCTCGCCGAAGAGTCGATCATTCCCGCCGCCGCCATCGAGAGTATCGTTGCCGGCGCCGCCATGGAGAACATCATCTCCCCAGTCCCCATTGAGCTGATCCTCTCCGGCACCACCCCAAAGCGTATCGTTACCATCGCCACCATTGAGGATATCGTTGCCGTCCTCACCGAAGACCTGGTCGTCTCCCTCGTCACCGTGCACAACGTCATCGCCACCGCCGGCATGAATCACATCGGCATCCACATGACCGAAGATTTCATCGGCGGATGCCGTCCCAGCCAGAGCCATTTGCTTGATCTGGTCGTAGCTCCACGAGTTTCCGTTGGCGAACTCGAAACGCTCGACCGCAGTGAACCCAGGTTCGCCGGGAGTACGCGAGAACTGGCCGATCAGGCGAAGTTCATCAGACTGGTTCGGGAAACGCACGACCAGATCAAGACCGTCGCGACGAAGCAGGAGATCCGCGGGGGATGCATCTGCAAAGACGACCGTATCCATGCCTGAGCTGTCAGTGATCTGGTCACTACCGCTCCCGACAGCAAATACATAACGGTCGTTACCGGCTCCCCCCTCGAGACGATCATTGCCATCGCCGCCAACGAGCGTATCAGCACCCTCTCCTGCCTGGAGCCAATCACTACCAGCACCGCCGAGCAGCTCATCATCACCGCCCAAGGAGACGATGTGATCATCACCACTACCACCATCAATGTGGTTCGCAAGAGAGTTACCCAACAGAGTATCGGCCAGGGCGGAGCCTTCCATCGTCTTAGCGTTCAGTTGCTGGACATCAAGCGCCAAGGAAGCCCCGGAGGTATCCTTGAGCGTCAGGCCCTGAACGGGGGAGTCTCCCGAGAAGAAGCTCTCGAAGACAATGCGATCAACATCATTTCCCAGGATCTGCACCAGGAGATGATCACCATCGCGACGCAAGATGGCATCAGAGATGGGAGAACCCTCGAGCAACACCGTCGAGGTTTCTGGTAGCCAGCGAACACGGTCCACACCATCCCCTGCACGCAGCACGTACGTATCGTGCTGCCCTCCCCAGAAGACGTCATTACCGGTGCCGCCATCGATCAGGTTGCTTCCAGTGCCACCGGCAAGGTAGTCATCGCCTGCACCGCCCAGAAGGCTGTCATCACCCGCATCGCCTTGGAGGTGATCATTGCCCGCACCTCCGGAAAGTTGGTCGTCCCCTTCGTGGCCAAACAGAGAGTCGTTGCCTTCGAGCCCTGAGAGCACGTCGTTCCCTGCATAGCCGTAGAGCAGGTCGTCTCCATCCGAGCCCAGCTGTACCAGCTGCTTGATCTGCTCGGTATCCCAATACTGGCCGTCGGCAAATACGATCCGATCCAACTGATACCCATCTTGTGCGTCACTCTCGAAGAAGTGGTCGACGATCAACCGGTCTCCGCTATCCAGGATGGTCAGAATCAGGAGATTCTGGCTCCGAGTCAGACGCACGTCGGACATCGATACCCCGGCGTCAAGCTGGATGACGTCCTGCGAGCCGGCCGAGCGGTCAAAGTTATTGATCCGGTCCTGCCCGTATCCGCGACCAAAGCGGTAGGTATCAGAACCTTCGCCACCACTCAGATAGTCGTCGCCGGCTCCGCCATCCAGGATGTCATTCCCGGCACCGCCTTCCAGCCGGTCATTGCCTACCTCGCCAAACAGCTGATCGTTGCCTTCATTGCCATAGAGCGCATCGTTCCCATCACCAGCGGAAATCACGTCGTCGCCGGCGTAGCCATACAGGGAGTCAGCACCGGCCGTGGCGGACAGCGCTCGAGACTTGATTTGGTCCCGATCCCATACAGTCCCGTCAGCAAACTGGATTTGGTCGATCCTCTGACTGCCATTGCCGTCCGAGTAGAAGAACCCTTGCACAAGGATCGAATCGTCAGTGCCGTTGATGCTGACAAGAAGATCGTTGTTGCTGGTTCGAGTCAGCTTGGTATCTGTGCTCAGTACATCTGCGGAGAATCGAATGGCATCGACTTTGTCGCTGCCGGCGTCGTAGTTATTGATACGGTCGTGGCCATCGCCGCGACCGAACAGGTAGATGTCCGAACCGCTGCCGCCTTCAAGGGTGTCGTTACCTGCTCCCCCGCGCAGCGTATCGTTTCCCGCGCCCCCATACAGTGAGTCGTTGCCAAGCCCCCCAACCAGACTATCGTCACCTGCTGCGCCATCCAGATAGTCGTCACCAATACCACCGGCGAGTTGATCCGAGGTGGCATAACCAATGATCCGGTCATTGCCATCGGTAGACTGCAGCGCCTTCTGCTTGATCGAAGCGACGTCCCAGAATGTCCCATTGGCAAACTCGATGCGGTCTACCTGATAGCCTGCCGCAGCGTCGCCGTTGAAGAACATGCGCACACGAATCGAATCTGCGCCACCGGCCAAGGACAGCAAGAGATCGTCACCTGAACGTACCAGGCTCACCTGCTCGGGCAGCACGGACGCAGCGAACAGAATTCGATCCTGACGTCCTGCAGATGTGTCGTAGTTGTCGATGATGTCGTGACCACTGCCCGGCCCGAAGAAATAGGTATCGGAGCCAACGCCACCAATCAGATTGTCATTACCGGCGCCACCGTCGATATAGTCATTACCAGAGCCCCCGTCCAGGCGATCGTTTCCGGCCATGCCGAGCAAAACATCGTTGCCGCCGTTACCAACCACCGACTCGCCTTGGTCACTACCTGTAATGACGTCGTCAGACTCGTATCCCTGGAGCTGCGTCATTCCTTCGGCCGGCTGCATGACGATCTGCTTGATAGCTTCGAGGCGCCAAGAGTCGCCATTCGCAAACAGGAGTCGGTCGATCTGGTAACCACCGTGTCCGTCCTGATCAAAGAAACTGCGCACACGCAAGGTGTCCGGATGATCTTTGATACGAATGAGCAAATCATTGCCCTGACGTTCAAGCCTTGTGTTCTGCTGCGTGACTCCATCGCCAAGTAGAACGACGTCTGACCGCCCGGCAGACCGATCATAATTATTGATCACGTCCTGGCCAGAACCGATCCCGAAGACATACGTATCCGAGCCTTCACCGCCATAAAGTTCATCATTTCCGGCGCCGCCAATCAGAAGATCATTCCCTGCCCCACCATGCAGCGAATCGTCACCCACATCACCCAAAAGAATATCTGCACCATCTCCACCTACAAGATGGTCGTTACCTGCGCCCCCACTGAGCAGGTCATTTCCAGTATTGCCATATAGAGAGTCCGCACCAGAGGCACCCAGCAAGAAATCAGTCGACGCCTGGCCACTCAGCGAATTACTGTTGGCAGGTATAGTCACAAGACTGCTCCCCGCCCCAAGCTCGCCAAGAAGGCTAGCTTGCTGTTCAGCACTGAACCCTTGAACCCATCCAACAAGGTCCGACGTCCATTGCTCTAGCGGTCCGTTCATGTGCGGCAGCAATTCATATAGGTCTACTGCTGCTTTGACCGGATTACTAGAATGCGTCGTGTGAAGCAAAGCAGTGACTCCGGAGTAGTCAAGGTCGAACGCGCCATTCTGAATATCGACCGCTATCTGATCCATATAAGGTTGAAGGCGGGTTTGAAGCAGCAGTCCCTGATAGACAGAAGCTTTCAGAGCCTCATAAGACTGATTGATTAAGTCTGCCTGCGTTGCGTTTATTGACAGATGTTGCTCTGTGACGTAGTGCGTACTGCCGCCTAACACTATTCCACCAAAACTAGCGTTCCCACCATTCATTGAGCCTGCGCTAAACGATGCGTTTATCCGCTTGTTTCCCGAAGAGTCAGTGCTCTGGGATGAAGAGAAGTTGAAGAACCCTCGGCTGTTGAAAATCTCCAGCAGAGCGATTTTCTTTAGAAGGGCCTTCTTTTCCAATTGAGCTGCTGTGGGCTCCAAAGCGCCACCGATCCCCCCACCTGCCGCGGTTCCGGCCCCAGCAGCGAATCGCCCCTGCAGTTCCCAGGAGTATGCGAACTCGAATTTCGCATCGCCGATGTTAAGCATTGACACGCGCTGATCGAACGTCTTGAAGCTTGAGCTTTCGCCCCACTCCTGAAGGACCCTGTCCAACATTGCCATCTGCTCGCTGCGGGTCTGCAATGCTCCGTAGGTAGCCAGCACACCTTTGAGCTCAGGATTGAGCATGCTTGCCTCGCGCAAATCGCGAACAGCTCCCGATCCTTTAATTTGCGGAAGAGCACGCGCTAGGCCATCTAACGCGATCTGATCAGTGTACTCACGATAGAAAGGGTTAGATGCCAGATCCAGATTTGCTGCTTGACTCTGGTTACCATTGACTGAGCTCTCTGTGCCGTCACCTCGGACGTAGCTTCCTATGGCGCTGATAACGTTACCATTGGAGTTCTGATTAGATGAATTGGATGAGAGGCTAATGGACTTGATGTCCAATTCTGTCAGAGTTTTTAGTTCGTTACTCTGGGAGACTCCATCTTGATTCAAGTCCTGCCAGACTCGAACAGAGGAAAACTGAGCATCCAGTGAGTCAAAGACTCCGTCGGAATTTGAATCCATCTCGCTGAGTGCATCGAAACCGTTGGCTGCCTTTTGGCCATTGGACTTTACGGTATCTACACCAAATAGCTCACTTCCGTCATCAATATTCCCATTACCATTACGATCCAACACTAGAAACCCATCATCCCCCTTAACCCAACCTGTCCCCGTCTTGACTCCGTCGCCATCAAAATCGAATGTCAGCCCCGTGCTGGACGGCAATGTTTCTACACCGTCTCCATCAAGATCTAAAGCCAGCGGATCATAGCGCTGGACAAAGTCCATCGCAGAATTATACCCCGCATTGACCTGCGGGTTCACTTCACAACTGGTACCCGTATCAATGTAAGGCTTGGGCAGTTTATCTTTAAGCTTATCACCCAAGTCCTCAAGGGTTTTTCTCCAGTCGTCCAACTCTTTCTGTCGCGGATCATCATCATCCATGAACGGACCATCTGGATAATGATTTTTCTTCTGAGGACCACCCCAAGCATCGTTGAGCCAGTTGGTGAGATCAATCATCGCCCTCAGAACAGTATTGTTCTTTTTAATAGTATCTTCAGTAGGAAATGACGGCTCGCTGAACTCAACGATCGCCAAAGCAGCCTTTAAATATTCAGCTGCCACATTCATACCAGGAATATCCCCAGCAAAATCAGCAATCGTACCCAATCCATCCCTCATGGATTTCTCAGCCATTCCAGGATCGTTTATATTTTGAGCATTTTCTACCTGAGTTCGAATAGCCTCACTCAAGTCTCGCGATTTTTCCGCCATTTCCTTGAGATTTTTAAGTGTATCAGCAGGTCCCGTCGGCATATCCATATCCCTCTAGCTGCGAAGATTTAATTAAAATCCATCTTATTAACAGATTCAATATATGCGCCAACCTTAAACAAAGCCGGCCTACCAAACTGCATTACCCGAGAAACTAAAGTTACGTACTCGTGAAATATCTCAGGTTTCCGTTGAGCCAAGGAGTCGCATACAGGCGTCCTCAGATCCAGCATCATTCCGCCATCACGCTTAATCTTATCGATGGTGTTCGCTGCAACAGAACGCGCCTCATCCGGCTTCATTGACTTCAACTTCGCCTCCCTATATCTCAACATACTGGACTCAAAACTTATGGGGCACTCATCAGTCCCCATACGCGCACGAGCTTTCACCATCATTGACATTGAAGAGTCAAAATCTCCGGAGTCGACCAAGATATTCGCAACCGAGAGATCATTCACAACACATTTGGAGTCTGCAGATTCACATTTATTTTGATTCACATATCCCAATAACTCCTCTCTTTTCGACGCACCATTTTTTAGAGTCATGATATTGACCACTTCCCCTTCGGCGACATTATTTCTGGACCGATTAAAGTACTCTGCATGCCACATCTCACTCACGATCCAACGTGAATCTTTTTCTGCACTATCTGTAACCGAGAACGATACAGCTACGATCGCAACTAGAAGCACTATGACAAACACAGCTACAAGAGCCACCCATTTCATTGCAGCGCTCATCCCAACCACCATCCAACATAAATATAATTTAAAAATACCCTATCTCTCGGAAAAACTCTCGTCCAACCTTCTCTGCAGAGGACTGAGAAAGTAATCAATCACTTTCCTTTTATCCGTTTTTATTTCTGCAGCAACTACCATTCCGGGTGAAAGCGATACCTCGCGACCATTATTTTTAATGTCACTTTTTTCAACCATCATTCTCACGCCATACAAGAGCCCTCGCTTTTCATCCTCAATAGCGTCATTGGTAATATCAACAACTCTCGCATGGGCAACACCATGTTTGGTAAAGCTGAAGGTTTCCACTTTTATCTCTACAGACTGACCAACGTGTACAAATCCGATATCTTTGTTCTCCAAAAAAGCTTCGACTTCAACGGGTTGATTCGATGGCACAATGATCATCAGCGGCTGCGCTTCAGTTACGACACCGCCAGGCGTGTGGATGGCCAACTGCTGGACAGTTCCGTCCACCGGTGAAGTCAAGCGAGTAAGCCGATCGCGCTGAAGTGCTTTAAGCAATTCCTGCTCAAGAGAAGCTATGCGTTGGTCGGCTTCGTGTTGGAGATCAAGCATTGCCCGACGCGCCTGAGCAATCACTCCCTCTTTACGCTCTGCCGCCTCACGGCGTGATGCATTAAGCTCTGTTAATCGAGCCTTTTGAACTGCCAACTCTCGCTCTTGGTCCAAAAGTGCTTGCTCCTTCTCCAGCCAGGCGTGCTTGGCTACGTAGTTTCGCTCAAGCAAACGCTGGTAATCGCTTGCCAACTGGCGAGCAATGGGTAGCGTCTTCCCTAATGAGTCAATCGTGGACTTAACCGCCTCAATTTCAGCACTTCGCTGCTCGATTCCGGCTTGCATTTGCTCGCTGTTCGTTTGCAGCTCTAAAAATTGACCTTGAACCCATGTTTGGGCCGAGCGAACCCGAGCTTCGTCTACTCCAGGCAGTGCAGAATCGACTTGGCCGGGCTCATGCCCAGCAGCTATTGAGTCCAGTAACGCCCCAGCACGCACGCTATCGATACGTGCTGATTGGAGATCACTTTTAATCCTCTCGACATCCGCGCCAGTGATCTGAGAGTCAAGTTCGACCAACAGTTCTCCAGCTCTAACCCGTTGACCATCATAGACATGGATGGCCTTGACCACGGCTACCTCGACCGGCTGGATAACCTTCGTCTTGCCGCTAGGAACAATTTTTCCGGTCGCAGTGGCAACTACATCGATCTCACCGATGCATGCCCAAATGAGAGCCAGAGAGCAGAATGCCAAAATGGCCCACTGGATGTACCTAGGGGCTGGATGTGGTGGCTTTTCCTGTAACGCTAGAGCAGCCGGTAAAAACTGAACCTCGTGGATTAGCCTTGCCGGGCTTTCCATTTGTTTACGTCGGCGCCAAGAATGACGCCATGCACTGCGATAACGCTGAAGCAACTCTTGTTTAGCGCCCATGCTCTTACCCCTGCTGAAGACGGTGCAGGCGGGAATAGTGTCCTGCCTGGTGGGACAAGAGCTCTGCATGTGAGCCTTGCTCTACGATCTGTCCGCGATCCATGACCACGATCCGGTCGGCATCACGAACGGCGCTCAGCCGGTGCGCAATGATGATCACCGTGCGCCCCTTACAGATCGACTGCATGTTCTGCTGAATGACGCGCTCCGATTCGTAGTCCAGCGCGCTGGTGGCTTCATCGAAGATCAGCACTCGGGGATTTCCCATCAGGGCCCGGGCGATGGCGATGCGTTGACGTTGCCCGCCCGAAAGCGAAGCGCCGTGCTCTCCAACTATGGTGTCGTAGCCCTCGGGTAGCTCAAGGATGAAGTCGTGTGCGCCGGCCAATTTGGCGCAATGGATCACGGAGTCGATGGGCGCCCCAGGATCCGACAACGCAATGTTCTCGCGTATGGATCGTGCAAAGAGCATGTTGTCCTGGAGAACAACTCCAATCTGCCGCCTTAGTGACGCAACATTCGCCAAAGCGAGATCCATGCCGTCGACTAGGACTCGGCCCCGCTCGGGCGTGTAGAGACGCTGCAGGAGACGGGTCAGAGTGCTCTTGCCGGAACCGGAACGTCCGACAATGCCAATGACCTCGCCAGGCTCCGCTTGCAAGCTGACGCCGCGCAGTACTTCAGAATCGTCAGGGCGATAGCGGAAGTGCACCTGGTCAAACTCGAGACGTCCTTTGAGCGGGGGCAGATCGCTGCGCCCAGCCTCGCTTTGCTCGGTGCGACTATTGAGGATGTCCCCCAGGCGTTGTACGGATACCCCCGTTTGCTGAAAGTTCGTCCAGAGTTGCGCAAGCCGCATGATCGGCTGGGAGACCCGCCCCGCCAGCATGTTGAAGGCGATCAGCTGTCCGACACTGAGGTCACCGTTGATGACCAAACGGGCTCCGAGCCACAGAGTAGCCACGGTCACCAGCTTGCCGACCAGGCCCACCGATTCATTGGCGATGTTGGACAGATTTTGCGTTTTGAAGCTCGCGGCTACGTACCCGGCGAGTTGGTTGTCCCACTTGCGATTGACCTGCGGCTCAACAGCCATCGACTTCAGTGTATCGATCCCATTGACTGTCTCCACCAGGAAGGCCTGGTTTTCCGCTCCACGACTGAAACTCTCATTCAATCGCGCTCGAAGAATGGGCGTGATGATCAACGAAATGATGAAATACAACGGCAGCGAGAGAACCACTACTAGCGTCAGCCAACCGCTGTAGAACCACATGACGGCAATGAAGACAACCGAGAACAGGACATCGAGGACCAGCGTGATTGCGTTGCCTGTGAGGAAGCTCCGTATGTTTTCAAGCTCTCTAACTCGCGCAACTGAGTCCCCAACGCGGCGGGCCTGAAAGTACGCCAACGGCAGCGTGACTAGATGCCGAAACAGGCGCGATCCCAGCTCGACATCGATCCGGCTCGCGGTGTGGGAAAATACATAGCTGCGCAGCCCTGACAGCAGCGTCTCAAACAACATGATGCCTAGGAGTCCGACCGCAATGACGTCCAGGGTTGTCAGCCCGCGATGTACAAGAACCTTGTCCATCACAACCTGGAAGAACAGCGGCGTGAGCAGCGCGAATATCTGCAGGACAAAGGAGACGAGCAGAACCTCTCCCAGCAGCTTGCGGTATTTGACAATCGCAGGGATGAACCAGGTGAAGTCAAAGCGTCCAAGATCCCTCGCTTCTGCAGCTTGCGACTGCACGAGAATCCCCTCACCCGACCAACGCTCTTCTAGTTGCTCTGCGCTCAGCACCTCAGGCCGATTAACCAACGGGTCGTGAATCAGAACCTTCCCATCGTCGAATCTGGCAACGATGAAAAAACCACCTGAACGATCCGCCGCAATCATCGGTAGTGGGAGGTGGGGCAAGCGGCTGAGTGAGCTACGAATGGAGCGCGCCTTAAGCCCTAGCTCTCGCGCTGCCAGCAAGATCTGCGGCGAGCCAAATGCCTCACCTTTCGAGCAATGGTCGTGAGCAAGCTGTTCAGGCGATGCCGCAACGTTGTGGAATCTGGCGAGCATGCACAGTGAGGCGAGCCCCGAATCTGCAGGTACAGTTTCGGTGCCCCCTGAAGACGCTGTTGCTGACATCTTTCGTCCTTGAAAATCAGCTTCTAAACGAGGTCCGGCGGTCAGTCTTGATCAGATCCGACACACACAGAGGCGAATCATCAGATAAATCTGGAGGCGAAATACCGTCAAATGGCCCAGAACTGCACACGTGACAGCCGTCACAGATCAAGGGCGAGCGGGTGTTACAAATAATGTCAATTTCGTTACATGTTCGTGCAGCCACCTGGAAGAGTGAGCGCCACTGTCTCTGACGCATGTCACTACCAATCGAATCGCGCAATTTGCGGCAAGTCTGCTCGCGAAGCGTGGTCGAGAGTCCGCTATGGGTCGGTAGCGGCCTCTCGCTAGAGGCTGCAATCGGCCAGAAGCAGCCACTCGGCAGCACTAAATGGGGGGGGGAAAGCAGCCAGATAGGTTAGATTTACGGAGCTGGTGCCGATGGCTTATTGAGATTCATCCAAGGAGTGGGCAAACATGTTAGTTTCACTATTTTTCACTACCTCCTTAAGGTGGTTTTTTTCAGCGATTAGTTTCTGATGCTGTGCTTGCATTACTTTTAGATGCTCTCTGCCGGCGTCGCTATTCATCTCCACGCCAGCAGGAGTAATAATCATCCTCGTTGAGTAGCCTTTTTGGTCAATTGTTAGCTGGCCAGCAATAAACCTTGCGTCCGACCGAAGCTGTTCAATATCGCTAATTACTGAGTTCAACAAAGCGGTGTATGCACTCAGCTTGACCGTGTTCGCCATCGCTTCGACCTGTGCCCTTCCTGACTTTGAGGTATCCTGAAGGGCTGCGGCAGCATCAATCAATTCTTCTTTTTGATATCTAACCGCCTTGGTAAGCCAAAAGAATGCAGCAAGAGCGAGCACGGGGTTCAGCGCGCCTCCAATATAATCCCCAAACTCACCCCACCTCGAGGCTTGATGAGATATGGTGCCGGAATTTAAAAATCCAAACCATAGGAAATATATTAAAAAAACGAGCACAACATATATCGCGACAACGACCTGCCAAAGTTTTACGTTTTTTGCAAGCTTATGCAACTCAAATTTCTTGTCTTCTACATTCATGGTTTCTTATAACAAAATAAATTAATGTCTTAATTTTCGGTAGCCACTGGCATCTAACTTCATACGCTTACACACCGAGGAGGAGGTAGGTGCATTGCTACTGTTTATGCTAGGCAGTTCAGTCTCCGCGGTCGGTTGCGAGAAAAGGGGACAGATTTATTTTTCGAGAGCGCGAGGTTTAACAATAAATCTGTTCCCTTTTCTGCCTAACCTAACGCTGGAGTGGCGCGTCAGCCGTCATACTGCTGCGGCCGCAAGCTTGCATGCGCGACAAAAAACATCTACGTCGAAGCTTGATATGGTGTCGAGACGACCCATCCCACCATGCGTGAAGAAGACAAGCAAGTGTTGCCCGCTTCCACCAACGGAAAAGTTGACAGTATTTGATCCACGGTGCTTGAGCTTATTCAGTGCATCAACAAGCCGCAAATCCTTAACCGTTGCGCCCATAGGTATCGAACCACTACCCGCTACTTGCGCTAGAAACGCCGCCTTTTCTGCAGCACTGACAGGATCAACCAAATCCCCAACTTTTTGTTGAAGTGCCACTTGCAAAAGTGATCCCTGCCAGCCAGGCAGCTTGTCGAGTCGATCACGATGCCTGAGCAATTCGTTCTGAATATGGTCTAGAAGTCCAAAGGCTTCCTCACTAGTTGCAAGTGCATCGGACATATCCTGAGCAAGCCAACTCTTGCAAAAGCCGGAAGACGCATTGCCAACTAGGCGAATGGACTCAAATAGTGTGCGGGGCGCCGAAGAATTTGCGGCCACGAGGAACTCAGTAAAACCATTTGCCATAAGTAATCATTCCGAATAAATAGCAATATTGGAGCCAATACTAACTTTTGATTAAGAGGCCAGCTTGAGCCCATGCCAGTGAGTGCAGCAAACGGCTTTAAGCACTTGTCAGACTACATTATCACTGGATTTGGCAAGAATCCCAGAAGCCGCATAAACAATCCTGTTCAGCGACTTTATGTGTTTCTCGAATTCGTGCTCAATTGCATCAGGGCATGAGTCAACCCCTTCAGAACCGAGCATGCTAATAATTCCAGCTAACTCATCTAAGGATAATTCAATTCGATAGTTATGATTTGAGTCGGTATTGAAGTCCCTAACGCTATTAGATCGTATGACTACGCTATTTTTATTTTCATCCCACACCAACCGGATTTTTTTTAGATCTATGGTGCTAGTGCCATGATTTGCGGTTGATCCATAACGAGAAATTTTCATATGAAACCTCTAGTAGCCTAACAATCAAACTAATGGGCGTCCAAAGCGCAGACTTTAGACGTCCAGTGAGCGACAGCTCAGAGCATTGCTATATGCCGACTGTAGCGGGCATGGAGTTTATAAAGGTAATTTTTTAGCCAGCATCGCAAGGAACAAGTAATATACTAAATCGGGTCGGGCGCTTTTCGATTAAGCCATATACCACGCCTGTGCTATTGAGAGTCAACTCTGGCATTGCACGAGGATAGACTCTCACTACCTCATTAAACCTAGACGAAAAAGGGACAGATTTATTTTTCGATAGCGCGAGTTTGAAAATAAATCTATCCTTTTCTATCTGTCCCCTTTTCTACCTGGACAAGCAAAAGGTCTGGCTCAGTAGAAGTCGCACTCTTACTTCACCAGACCTTGGGCGCCATTCAGCTCTTTGCTGCAATCGTGCCCGATACGCCCGCACCTACGGCTGCCCCTGTGCCAGCAACAACGGCAGTACCGACTGCCATGCCACCACCACCAGCAGCAACAGCTCCCCCACCAAGCGCCGCGAGCGAAGCGTTAGTCAATGCGGCACCGGAAAGTGTGCTGATCGCGGTACCTGTGCTTGCCGCACCCAACAGCCCCGCTGCACCAGCTGTTGCAGCAATCGCTGGAGCTGCAACCAACGCAGCGCCTCCGGTTGCTACGGTCGCAGCGACGACAGCGATGGTTTTGCCCGGACTCTCAGAAATCGCATCTACGACATCGCCCACAAGGCCGCCAGCAACACCTGGAGGGCCAAAGAAGAATTCGTCTAACGAACTGAACAGCCCCATGCAATCCACTCCTTGACTGAGACCTGTAACACGATAGAGGCCATATGACATCAAGGAAATAACTTACTCCATACCTAGTCTTGATTCTAGCCCTGCCAGCTTCTGCACATGGTGACGCGGCGAGACCTCACGCAATGGCTACAGCGCCTACTGAGTCGCCCCTTAATTCGTAGGCGCTTGACGCTAGCTCCTGACCAGTCTCTGTCAGCGTGAACGACAGCTGTGGGTCGGTAACCGCCCCACATCAAAGGCACCAATCGGCCGGAAGCGGGCGTATGACCAGATGCCCCCACGGCTGTTCCCGCCACTGAATCGCAGTACTGGCAAGTGAGGTTGGTATCCAGAGTCACCCGTTCGAGGCGGAGCATGCGCAGAGTCGATCAGGGCTGAGCGGCTTTCTGTAATGGTCTAACTCTTCCGTAGGACGAATAACCCGCCGTGTTTTCCGCATTCCTTCCAGTCGAGGCGAGTCATCCTGCATACGCGCACCGCTTGGACTGTCACCCTCTCCCACCTTTCCTGAGCCTGGCTCCTACGTCGCGAAGCATCCTTCCGGCGCGGCGCTGGCCTCCGGGAAGTTCCTGACTCGCCATCGGCATTGCGGTCCTACAAAGCCTCTGCTTAGCGTTTCCTCCGCCACGGAACAGCCGTGGCCAGGTGTGGAAACCTGTTTGGATACCGCTTTGCCGTAGCAGGAACGGCCCAGTCTTTTACCAGGCTGGGTCACCCCTGGCTGTCTATGGCGGACCGTGTGAGGCGGGCTTCGGCCCGGCCGGTCTTTGGCGGTAATCCACCGGTTTCCACCCTTGCACGGTCCGTCTCCCTTCCCTTTCGGAGGCGGTTTTCTCGCTGTACTTCCTGCCCTGCGCACGGAGAACGCCCATGACTCCAAGGATCGAATTCCCGGCCAATTCCGGCCTGATTGCCCAGACCTTTCACCGTTTCGACCGTACCCTGCGCGCGCTGATGATCGACCACCAGGCCTGGTTCGTCGCCCGCGACCTGGCGCGCCTGACCAACACCCACTTCAGCGCCCGCGTGCCGCGCAAGCTCGACCCGGACCAGTACCGCTGGGAGCCGTTGGCCGGCTGCCGCGAGGACGAATTGCTGGTCAGCGAAAGCGGCCTGTATACGCTGCTGTTGCTCTACTTTTTCCACCCGGAAAACCGCAACCTGCGGCAGTGGCTGAGTAACGAGGTGGTGCCGGTGCTGCGGGATTCGCGGCTGCAGCAAGGCAACGGCCCGCGCTATTTCCAGCGCAGGGTGCAGGACCATCCGCTGGCCTTGCTCGAATGGCAGGGCGGCGTATGGATGCGTGTAGGTGATGCGGCGAGACTGCTGGAGGCGGAAGCCCGGGCGTCACGCTGAGGCCCTGCGCGGATCTGCCACAGTTTCAGCCCGCCTCTGTGCGGGCTTTTTGAAGATCGGATATCGTCCTGCGGTAACCCAAACGACCGCAGAGGCGGACTCCCCATGAACATCGTCATCCCCGATGACTACCAGGACGTGATCCGAACGCTGGACTGCTACAGCCAACTGACCGGGCACGACGTGCGCGTGCTGCATGACCTGGGCCCCGCTTCGGCGGACGAGTTGGCCGCGCGCTTCGCCGATGCCGACGCGCTGGTGCTCACCCGCGAGCGCACCCGTATCGACGCCGCGCTGCTCGACAGGCTGCCCAGGCTCAAGCTGATCAGCCAGACCGGCAAGGTGTCCGGCCACCTCGACCTGGACGCCTGCACCGAGCGCGGCATCATGGTGACCGAGGGACGGGGCTCGCCCGTGGCGCCCGCCGAACTGGCCTGGGCGCTCATCCTCACCGCGCGCCGGCAACTCGTTCCGGCTATCGAAGCGTTCAAGGCCGGGCAATGGCAGGTCAACCTGGGCCACGCGCTGGCCGGGCAGACGCTGGGCATCTGGGGCTACGGCAAGATCGGCCAGCGTCTGGCGCGCTATGCGCAGGCGTTCGACATGCCTGTGCTGGTCTGGGGCAGCGACAACAGCCGGGCCGCCGCCATCGCCGATGGTCATCAGGCGGCTGCTTCGCGCGCGGCCTTCTTTGCCGAGGCGGATATCCTCAGCCTCAACCTGCGCCTGTCCGAGAGCACCCGTCATGGGGTCACCTTCGCGGACCTGGCAGGCATGAAGCCCAGCGCCCTGCTGGTGAACATCAGCCGCGCCGAGCTCATCGCTCCTGGCGCGCTATTGCAGGCCCTGAACGCCGGACGGCCTGGCTACGCGGCCGTGGACGTCTTCGAACAGGAGCCGCTGCTCGCCGCCGACAACGACCTGCTGAAGCATCCCCGCGCGCTCTGCACCCCACACCTGGGGTACGTGGAAAAGAACGGCTACGAGCTGTACTTCGGCGATGCCTTCGACAACGTGGTGGCGTTCTTCGGCGGAGCACCGAAGAACATGGCGAACCCACAGGCCCTGGCGAACAGGCGGGCGGAAAACTCCTAGCGGAAACCGCTTCGCCCCCGCACTGCTGTGCCAGGATGCAATACCGGCAGCTGAAAGGCGCCGCCGGCAGACAGCAAAACGTCGGTGCGCCGCCTTCCCAAGCGCCAGGGGCGCCCGGCAAGATAGACGCATTCGCCGCCGCTTTTCGGTGGCCCTCTTCTGCCTTGTGCCACCGGAGTCGTATGCAACCGCGCGACCTTGCCGCCTATCTGTTCCTTGCGATCGGCTGGGGGCTGTCCTTTCTCGTGCTGCTCAAGGCCATCGCCGGGTTCGGCTGGGTTGGCGCAGTCAGCTTCCGCGCGCTGATCGCCAGCTTCACGTTGTTCGCGGTGGCCAAACTATCCGGGCGCCGGCTGAATTTCGAAGGGTTGTGGAAGCCGCTGTGCGTGGTCGGCGCGACCACGGTGGCCGGCCAACTGATCGGCATGACCTACGCCACACCGCGCATCGGCACCGCCATGGCGGCGATCTTCGTCGCCGGCATTCCGCTGTTCTCCATGCTCATCGGCCGCCTCTGGGGCCTGGAGCGCATCACCTGGAGCGGCCTGGGCGGGTTGGTGCTGGGCTTCTGCGGGATGGTGCTGCTGGTGGGCTTCCCGGCGGTGCCGATCACCCACGAGTTCATCCTCGGCAGCGCGGCCTCGGTGTTCGGCGCGGTGTGCGCGGCCTTCGGCAGCAACTACGCCAGCCTCAAACTGCGTACCGCCGGGCCCTGGGAAGTGACCTGCGGCGCATTCGGGATCGGCGGGCTGCTGACCCTGCCCTTGCTGATCTGGGTGCCGGTGCCCGGCACGCCGCAACCGGTCGACTTCCTCTTCCTGCTGCTTTGCGGTTGCGTGTTCAGCGCGGTGAACTACGTCGTCTACTTCCAGCTCGTTTCCCGCATTGGCGCGACCAGGACCATCAGCGTCGAATTCGTCGTCACCGTGGTCGCGGTGCTGGTGGGCGCGCTGGTGCTCGGCGAAAGCCTGTCGCTGATACAGGGCGTGGGCGCGCTGACCATCCTGCTCGGCTGCACCCTGGTGCTCGGCATTGTGCCAGGCACCAGGACGCGCGCGGTCAGTTGATCGCCTGTACCGACGCGCTGCCGGGTGCAACGTCGTCGCGGTCGATCACTTCCATCGACAGGCGCGAGGTTTCGCGCAGCAGCCAGGAGCACACCGCCACCAGCAAGAGTGCCCCCGCGCCGTAGAGTGCCACGCCGAACGGGTTGCGCCCGGTGGCGATGAGGATGGCGGTGGCAATGCTCGACGCCGTGCCGCCGCCCAGTGCCGCGCCGATCTGGTAGCTGAACGAGATGCCCGAGTAGCGCATCTCCCGCGGGAACTGTTCGGCGAGGAAGGCCGGGATCGGCCCCTGGGTCGCGCCCATGAAGAAGCCCACGGCGACATAGGCCAGCAGCGCCAGCGGCAGATTGTGCAGGCCGATCAGCGGGAAGAAGGCGAACAGCCCGAGCGCCATGATGGCCGCGCCGAAGATCATCACCGCGCGGCGGCCAAAGCGGTCCGACAGGTGCCCGAAGAACGGCGCGGACAGGACGATGGCCACCGACAGCGAGAAGTCGAACAGCAAGGCATGGCTGCTGCTGTAGCCGATGTCCGTCGCGTAGGCGAGGAAGAAGGTGCTGCCGATATAGGCAATGGTGACGTAGCCGAAGGCGATGCCGATGCACAGCAGCAGCTCGCGCGGGCGACGGCGGAAGGCTTCCATCAACGGCATGCGCGCCTCGGCTTGCGGCGTGGCCTTGGGCTGCGGCGCGGTGTTCTGCAGGCGCGCGTAGAGACCGACCAGCACCAGCAGGCCGCCGAGCCAGAACGGGATGCGCCAGGCGATGCCGCTGAGGTCGTCGTCGAAGGCGAAGCTGACGATGGCGAACACCGCCGAACCGAAGATGCCGCCGATGCCGATGCCCATGCTGGTGAAGCTGCCCCACAGGCCACGACGCCCCTTGGGCGCGACCTCGATGCCGAACAGCGCTGCCCCGCCCCACTCGCCGCCGGCGGCGAAACCCTGCACCAGGCGCAGCAGCACCAGCAGAACGGGCGCGGCCGCGCCGATGCTGGCGTGGGTCGGCAGGAAACCGATCAGCAGGGTGCTCAGGCCCATCAGCACGAGGGTGGCAACCAGCGCCTTCTGCCGACCGTAGCGGTCCCCCAGGTGGCCGAACACCACGCCGCCCAGCGGGCGGGCGAAGAAGCCGGCGCCGAACGCCGCGAAGGCAACCAGCACGGCGGTCAGGCGGTCCATGCCGGGGAAGAACAGCTGCGGGAAGATCAGCGCGGCGGCGTAGCCGTAGATGACGAAATCGTAGAACTCCAGCGCAGTGCCCATGCCGGAGACGCAGAAGGTGCGGAATGCCGAGCGCGAGCCGGGAGCTGCGGGCGTGTGGTCGATCATGGCGGTTCACTCTTGTTTTTGTGGCAACACGAAACCCTCGCGGCGGCCGGCGGGCCGTTACGGGGCGTTGGTTTGGCAAGTGGTGATACGCAGGGCGCACAATCCAAAACGGGTTATCCGCCGTAGCTCGGCGGCGGATAACGCTGGCGCGTTATGCGCCCTACGACGGGAGGAGGAGCGTCAGAACCGCAGGAACCCCTCATCCGCCAGCTTCTTCGGCGTGCCGGCCACGTACTCCAGCGCGCAGCCAGTGGTATCCAGGCCGATGCTCAGCAGGGTTTCCCAGCGTTCGGTGTCCGGCTCGGACATGTCCGGGTGGAAGCACACCACCGCCTGGTCGCCGTCTGCGCCGCAGAAGGCGTCGGCGCGCTCGCGCAGGGCCTTGCCAGTCATACCGGAGGTGGCGGCCTTGAGGTGCTCCAGGCGCGCGTAGGTGGTGGACACGTCCGCGGTGCGCTCGCCCCAGCTCAACTCGCCGTCGAGGAAGTGGTTGGTGTGCAGCAGCCAGCCATCCTCGCGCGGCACCACCACGGCGGTGTGCGCCGGGCTCATCTCGATGCTGGCGACACGGGCACGGACGTCATTGCGGGTGAAGACGGTCAACACGGTGGACGCACTGACCCGCGCCGAGCGCGCCATGTCGATGGCCTCGGTAACGCTGGTGGCTTCTTCCAGCACGCGGCGGGCGATGGCATGCACCGGCACGCCGGCGCTGCCGTCGTCACTGGCGTGGTGCAGGATGTTGAAGTGCATGCCGAGCCCTGCGCTGTTCACGCCGATCTTGCCGAGCATGCCGAACTCGGTGAACAGCTTGGCGGTCAGGCCGGTGCTGCCGGTGAAGCCCAGCAGCAGGCCGTGGGGCACCAGGCTGTCGTGCCAGTCCCAGGTCTGCAGGCTGCGCGGGGCAGCCGCGCCCGCCGGGGCATAGACGGAGGTGGAGCACTCGCCTTCCACCGGTTGCTCGGGCATCACCGCGAGAATTTCGGTCCGCGCATTCAGCGCCGCCAGCTGCCACAGCGGCAGTCCGACGCCCAGGGCCAGGCCTTCGACTTCCCTGGCCAGGGCCGGGCACCAGTCGGCCAGCGCCGCGAGGCTGGCTTCGCCGATGGCGCGCGCCTTGTCCAACTCCACGCCGACGCGCGGGAAGAAGTCCAGGTACAGCGCCACGGTCTGGCGGATCTGCTCGGCGAAGGTTTCGCCGATCTGCCGGCCACGATGCAGCGGGTCGCGGATGTCGGTGGTGAAGGTATGAAGAATCACGGCAAGGCTCCTGCAATTGCTTTTTAAACGGGCCGGAGCGCGGAGCGCTCCGGTTGGATCAGAGTTTGTCGCCTGGACGACTATAGACTTCGCGGCCGGCGAACCAGGTCTTGAGCACCCGCGTGTCGCGCAGTGCTTCGGGCTTGACCGTGAACACGTCGCGGTCGAGCAGGATCAGGTCGGCCTGCTTGCCCGGCTTGAGCGAACCGATGCTCTGTTCCAGGCGCATGGTGCGCGCGGCATTGAGGGTGTAGGCCTGGAACATGGTCTGCCGGTCGATGTCCTCGGCGGCGTTGAGCACGCCCTTAGGGCCGACGCGCTGGATCGCCTGGTAGATGGCCTTCCAGGGATCAGGCGTGGTAATCGGCCAGTCGCTGGCGCCGGAAAGGGTCGCGCCGTTCTTCAGCAGCGAGCGCGCCGGGTACATGTGCAGGAAGGCCATGGCGCTGACGTAGGGCTTGACCAGGTCGACGCTGTTTTCGTCGGCCGCGGCCCAGTACAGCTGCATGGCGGCGATCACGTCGAGCGCCTTGAAGCGCGGGAAGTCCTTGGGGTTGACCATCTGCAGGTGGGTGATCGAATGCGGGATGCCGCTGTGGCGGTCCTTGCGTGCCTGCTCGATGCCGTTGAGCGACTCACGCACTGCGCGGTCACCGATGGCGTGGATGTGCACCAGCCAGCCGCGGGCGTCGGCTGCGCTGACCAGCTCGCCGAAATGTTTGGGGTCGATCAGCAGTTCGCCGTATTTTTTCGAGTTGCTGTAGGGCTCGAGCATCGCCGCGCTCTGCGCCGGCACCTCGGCCACACCGTCGGCGAATACCTTGATGCCCGGCAGCGTCAGGTTGGGAACATCGATGAATTGCTGGCGCACCTTGTCCAGCTCGTCGAGGTCGGCGGGGGTCGCCCTGGAGTCGGCCATCAGCAGGGCGGCGACGTGCGCGGTCAGCCCGCCCTCTTGCGCCAGCATCCTGTAAGCCGGAAGCACGCCGACGGAATCGTTGTGGATGTCGCCGCCGGGGTTCTCGTTCGCCAGGGGTTCCATCCAGGCGGTGATGCCCAGTTCGTGGTAATAGCTCTGGGCGCCCTTCAGGGCCTTGAGCAACTCGTCGTTGCTGGCCAGCGGCAGCAGCGCCTGCACCGGGTAGAGGCCGGCATCCACCAGGAAGCCGTTGGGCTTGCCATCGGCGCCGTGGCCGATAGTGGCCTGCTCCTCACCCTTGAGCGCCTTGACCTTGGCCGCGTCGATGCCGGCGAGGTCGAGCAACGCCTGATTGGCCCAGCCGGTGTGGTAATCGCCGCCGGCCAGGAGGATCGGCTGTTTCGCCCATTCACCCTGGTTGAAGCGCTGCTGCAACTCGCCGAGCTCGTCCCAGTAGGCCGTCGGCACACCGCCGACATAGAGGAACTGGCCACGCCGCGCACGGCCGTCGTCGCGCCACTGGCGCAGCTTGCTCTCGAACTCGGCGAGCGGCAGGTCCTGGTTGTCCAGGTTGGCCTGGAGCATCTGCAGGCCGCCCTTGACCAGGTGGGTGTGGGCGTCGATGAAACCGGGCATCAGCACCTGGCCGTGCAGATTGATGACCTCGGTCGCCGATTGCTGCAGCTTGAGGATCTGCGCGTCGGAGCCGACGGCGAGGATGCGACCGTTCTCCACCGCCACCGCCTGTTGCAGCGACTGGCCAGGTTCGGCGGTGTAGACCTTGCCGCCGTGGAAGATAAGGTCGGCGGCGGCCATAATTTCCATCGAGGAAAAAGCACAAGCCGCCGACACCAGCGCCGGAATCAGTAGTTTCATCGCAGAGCCTTCGTTATTGTTGATCTGTGACGAAGGTTAAGCAAAAGCCCCGGCGGCTTTAACACTGACTTCCCGCACAACTTCTGTTCCTGTCAGGAAGCAATACCAGGAAGCAATCCATGGACAAGATGACCGCCCTCACCATGTTCGTCGCCACCGCCGACCACGGCGGCTTCAGCCGCGCCGCCGAGCAGCTGGGCAAGACGCCATCAGCGATCACCAAAGGCGTGGCGCAGCTGGAAGCCGAACTGGGTCAGCGCCTGTTCGAGCGTACGACTAGACGTATGGCGCTGACCGAGGCTGGGCACATCTACCTGGACGGCGCGCGCTCGGCGCTGATGCAACTGCAACGCGCCAGCGAGGAAGTCGAGCAATTGCAGACCGAACTGCGCGGCAGCCTGCGCATCGTCTCACCGCCCTCCTTCGCCCCGGCCTTCTTCAACGCGGTGTGCTGCCGCTTCCTCCGCGAGCACCCGCAGGTGCGGCTGGAAGTGGACCTGCTGGACGAGTTCGTCGACCTGGTGGAAGGCGGCTACGACATCGCCCTGCGCGACGGCCCCATCGACCTGCCGGACGTGATCGCCCAGCCGCTGCTGGAGAACCGCCTGATGCTCTGCGCCAGCCCGAAGTACCTCGCGGAAAAGGGCCTGGACGTGACGCTGGAGAACTACGAGGAGCACGACTGGCTGATCTTCCGGCACCCGCTGCTGAACCGGAATTTCTGGTGGGTGCAGAGGGACGGCGAACGCATCCGCATCCGCCAGCCGGTGCCGCGCATCGCCAGCGACAACTACGACTTCCTGCTCTCGTGCCTGCTCGATGGCCAGGGGCTGCAGTTCCTCCCGCAATGGAGCGCACTGCCCTACCTGGAAAGCGGCGAACTGGTGGAACAGCTCCCCGACTGCTGGCGCGACCAGAGCGCCTTCGGGCCCTGGGTGCATGTGCTCTACCTGCCGCACCGCCGCAGCACGCGCAAGGTGCGGGTGTTCATCGACTACCTGCGCGAGCATCTGCAGGGGAAGGGGTTGGTCTGACAGCGCCTTGGTTTCACCGTATGAGCGCAACGTAGGATGGCGTGGAGCGCAGCGATACCCATCAATGCCTCACACCGGCAGCATGGGTATCGCTGCGCTCTACGCATCCTGCAGGAACTCAGTACGCGGAACGGGTTATCCGCTGCCTCATCACATCACCTGACTTGCCTTACTTGATGTACCAGCCCCACGGTTGGTCGCTGAGGTACTCGGTGACCTGCTTGGTCTCCAGGTAGTTGTCCAGCCCCCATACGCCCAGCTCGCGGCCGATGCCGCTCTGCTTGTAGCCACCCCACGGCGCCTGGGTGAAGGTCGGCTGCGAACAGTTGACCCAGACGATGCCAGCGCGCAGACCGCGGCTCACGCGCTGGCAACGCGCCGGGTCGGCGGACATCACCGCCGCTGCCAGGCCGAACTGGCTGTCGTTGGCCAGGCGCAGCGCCTCGGCTTCGTCCTTGAAGCGGCGCACGGCGAGGACCGGGCCGAAGATTTCCTCGCGCCAGACGGCGCTTTCCAGCGGTGCGTCGATGAACACTGTCGGTTCGACGAACCAGCCTTTCTCGCGATGGGCCGGACGCTTGCCGCCAGTGACCAGCTTCGCCCCATCGCGCACGCCAGCTTCGATGGCCTGCAACACCTTGGCGTGCTGGCCGGCGCTGACCAGCGGGCCGAGCAGCACGCCCGGCTCCAGGCCATTGCCGATGGTGATGCGGCGGGTCTCTTCCACCAGGCGCTCGATCAGCCGGTCGTGCAGGCCGTCCTGCACCAGCAGGCGCGATGTGGCGCTGCAGACCTGGCCCTGGTTCCAGAAAATGCCGAACAGGATCCACTCCACGGCTGCCTCGACATCCGCGTCATCGAAGACGATGAATGCCGACTTGCCGCCCAGCTCCAGGCTGACGTTCTTGATGTCCTGGGCCGCCGCCTGCATGATCGCGCGCCCGGTCGGCACGCTGCCGGTGAAGGCCAGCTTGTCCACGCCCGGATGCGCCGAGAGCGGCGAGCCGGCGTCACGGCCCAGGCCGGTGACCACGTTGAGCACGCCCTTGGGCAAGCCCACGGCATCAGCGGCAGCGGCCAGTTCCAGAGAAGTCAGCGGGGTCAGCTCAGAAGGCTTGAGCACGGCGGTACAACCAGCTGCCAGCGCCGGCGCGACCTTCCACGAAGCCATCAGCAGCGGGTAGTTCCACGGGATGATCTGCCCCGCCACGCCGACCGGCTCGCGCAGCACGCGGCAGGCGAAACGCTCGTCGGGCAAGGCGACCACTTCCCCCTCGTCATTCAGCCCTTCGGCCAGCTCGGCGTAGTAGTCGAAGCAGCCGATGGCGTCGTCGATATCCCACTGCGCCTCGGGCAGCGGCTTGCCGTTGTCCTGCACCTCCAGGCGGGCCAGGTCTTCGCGGCGGCCACGCAGGTTGTCGGCGATGGCGCGCAGGTAGCCGGCGCGTTCCTTGCCGCTGCTGCGACCCCACTCGCCCTCATCGAAAGCCCGACGCGCGGACTGCACGGCGCGATCCACGTCCTCGCCGGTGGCAGCGGCGACTTCGGTCAGCACGGTTTCGCTGGAGGGTTCGTACACCTCGAAGCGGCCGCCTTGCGCGGGTGCCTGCCATTGGCCATCGATATAGAGCTGGTCGCGCATGCGAAGGTCTCCTGAGCTTGTTGGAATGCTTGTGGGCCGAGCATAGGGAAATGGGCACGGGGTTGATAACGCGGGCGCCGTGCATGCGGGCACGCGCGGAGCGCGCCATGCGGGTACACGGCACCCCGTAGGATGGGTGGAGCGAAGCGATACCCATCGCCGGGGTCGCCTGCCTATTGATGGGTATCGCTTCGCTCCGCGCCATCCTATAAAAGCGATCCGCTCACGAAGTCGCCTTCTGCTCCAGATAGGCCTTGGGCGACAACCCCGTCTCCTCGCGGAAGCAGCGGTAGAAGGTCGACAACGAGCGGAACCCCGCTGCCCGCGCCAGCTCATCGATGCGCGTGACGCTGGTAGCGCCGTCGAGCTGGCCGAGCAGGTGGCGCAGCCGCAGCTGGTTCAGGTACTGGTAGAAGCTCAGCCCCAGTACCTGGTTGAGGAAGTAGGAAATCTGGTTGCGCGTGTAGCCGGTGGCCGCCGCGACCTGGGGCATGTCCAGATCGGGGTTGAGGAACGGCCGGGTCTGCTGGAAGTACTGCTGGATGTCGCCGCCGAGCAGGCTCAATTGCCGCGCGGAGAGCCCGAGGCGGCTGTCGGCCATGCGCGGCTGCGGCTCGCTGGCGGTTTTCTGCGGCTGGCCGACCAGGGCTGCGTGCTCGTTGACGCGGATGATCCGCCCGTCACGCACGGTGTAGGCCTCGGTGGCGCGGAAGGACACCAGCCCCTGGGTGCCACGCAGGGTCACCTGGTACTGCAGGAAGGCGGTGTCACCATCGACCCGCAGGCGGTCGGCGTAGACCTGCGACTCATCCCCTGCTGCGGGCATGCTGGTCTGCAGGTACTCGCGCAGTTCGTTCGGCGCGATCCGACGACCCTGGAAGAAATCGTTGTACTCCACTTGCGGGTCGAACAGCGCCATCAGCGCCTCGATGTCATGGCGGCGCCAGGCCTGGTGATACCGCATCACCACCGCATGGGTAACAGCGCTCGCCGGATCGGGCTGGTAGGTCGAGCCTTCGAGCGTGGCGCTCCAGCCCTGTTCTTCGCTCATGCTTCTGCGCTCATGGTTTTCCCCTGCCGGTCTTGGCCGGCTTTTGCTGCTCCGGGCGTGCCCGCAAAGAGCGGCAAGCCGTATGCCTGGGCACCCCGGAGCGATTACAAAACTCGGACGCGGCCCGAAGACCGCTTTTTCTTCCGACATTCTGCCGGAGTTTTCCGATGACATCCGCCCTTCTTGCGCACGCCACTCCCCGACCTTTCTGGCTCGACACTCTCGATCCCGCTCCCGCCGCACCGGCTCTGGAAGCGGATCGCCGCTTCGACCTGGTGGTGGTCGGCGGCGGCTTCACCGGTCTCTGGACCGCCCTGCACGCGCGCCTGCGCTGGCCCGGCGCAAACATCGCAGTGGTCGAGGCGCGTCGCTGCGGTGGCGAGGCCAGCGGGCGCAACGGTGGCTTCTGCGCGCCGAGTATTTCCCACGGCGTAGGCAATGCCCTTCGCCGCTGGCCGGAAGAAGCCGAAACCCTGGTACGCCTGGGCCGTCAGAACCTCGACGAGTTCGAGGCGGACCTGAAGCGCTTCGGCATGAACGTGGAGTTCGAGCGCCGCGGCAAGCTCAGCGTCGCCATGCAGCCCTGGCAGGTCGAAGGCCTGCGCGGCATGCAGAGCAACTACCAGCGCTTCGGCATCGACTGCGAGTGGCTCGAAGGCGCGGAACTGGCGCAGAAGCTCGACTCGCCGATGTACAAGGCCGGCGTTTTCGAGCCCAACTACGCGCTGCTCAACCCGGCGAAGATGGCCGCCGAGCTGCGCCGGGTATGCCTGGAGCAAGGTATCGAGCTGTTCGAGAACACTCCCGTGCACGAGCTGCACCAGCGCGGCGATCGCCTGATGCTGCGCTGCGATCGTGGCGAGCTGGAGGCCGGGCAGATCGCCCTGGCGACCAACATCGCACCACCGCTGCTCGACCACCTGAACTCCAGCGTGATCCCGGTGTACGACTACTCGCTGGTCACCCAGCCGCTCACCGACGACCAGCTGCGCGCCATCGGCTGGGTCGACCGCTACGGCATCGCCGATGCCGGCAACCAGTTCCACTACCTGCGCAAGACTGCCGACAACCGCATCCTCTGGGCCGGCTTCGACGCCATCTATCACTTCGGCAGCCGCCGCGACGAGGCCCTGACCCAGCGCCCGGAAAGCTTCCAGCGCCTGGCCGGACAGTTCCGCGAGGCCTTCCCGCAGCTCGGCCCGGTTGAGTTCAGCCATGCCTGGGGCGGCATCATCGACACCTCGGCGCGCACCACGCTGTTCACCGGCTGCGTGCTCGGCGGGCGCGTCGCCTATGCGCTGGGCTTCACCGGCCAGGGCGTGGCGGCCAGCCGCTTCGCTGCGCTGAACATGCTCGACCAACTGGGCGGCGAAAGCACTGAACGCACTCGACTGCGCATGACCTCGCAGAAGCCCTTCCCCTTCCCGCCTGAGCCGCTGCGCTACCTCGGCGTGCGCCTGGCCCAGCGTTCGCTGGCCAAGGAAGACCGCACCGGCCGCCGCGACCTGCTGCTCAAGACTTTCGATGCCTTCGGCATCGGTTTCGATTCCTGATGGAGAACCTCATGTCCACCCTGCCCCGCCACGTCATCGATTTCGCCAACCCCGACCTCGCCCCGCAGGAGCGCGAGATCAACGACCCGGCGATCGTCGATGCGCCGTACCAGAGCCGCAGCTGGCGGCACTTCAGCGCCTCGGAAAAGAACGCCATCGCCGGTATCTGGGAAGCCGGCGTGCACCTGGAACGCTGCGAGTGCGACTACGACGAGCTGTGCCACATCCTCGAAGGCAGCGTGCGCCTGACCGACGCCGATGGCGTGGCGAAGACCTTCGGGCCGGGGGATTCCTTCGTGGTCGCGGCGGGATTCAAGGGCACCTGGGAAAACCTCACGCCGGTGCGCAAGGTGTATTTCATTCTCGGTTGAGTTCGGCGTTGCAGGTGTTCGCGAGCAGGCTCGCTCCTACAAGGGGTGCCACACGCACTGCGTAGAAGCGAACTTGCTCGCGAATCTGCGGACCTGCACCGTAACCTGGTACGGCAGCCAGCCGTACGTCCCCCCAAGCTCCACAGCCGTTTGAAAGGGCTATAACTAGCGAAACGAAACGGCAGGTCGGCAGGTTCAACCCTGCCAAGACCACCCCTGATGGCTCTTCCCTTTACCCGGATCAGGCTTCTCCGGCCTGATCGGCGCCTGCAGCGCGGAGCGGTTTGATGAGTTCCAGAACCTGGCGATGGGCTCGCAGGAGCCTTCCTGGCTGCATCGGACTGGCGCTGCTGGCCGCTCCGTTCTACGCCAACGCCCTGTTCAAATGCCAGGCCCGCGACGGGACCGTCAGCCATACCAGCCACGCCGTTGCCGGCGCGCGCTGCACGCCTCAGAACGGTAAGACAAGCCAGACCAGCAAGTCGGGCGCGACTGCCGGTGCCAGG
Source organism: Pseudomonas sp. PDM17 (assembly GCF_014851985.1). NCBI lineage: Bacteria > Pseudomonadati > Pseudomonadota > Gammaproteobacteria > Pseudomonadales > Pseudomonadaceae > Pseudomonas > Pseudomonas sp. PDM17. The sequence continues at coordinate 257,849 of NZ_JACVAT010000002.1, read as the reverse complement.
TCGAAAGCCTCGCCAGCGACCGAGCGCGGGGACGAGCCGGGCGCAGGGCGGGTTCGGGTGTACACCTTCGTCCACAAGGGCGTTCGCCAGTACGTGAGCCGTCGCCCGGTCGGGATCTCGGCACGGGTCGATGTGATCGATGTGTATTACATCAAGGGCTGCTACCTGTGCATGGCGCCGAAGGATTTCAACGTCGCCAACCTGCGCCTGGACACTCGCTCCTACCGGAGGGAAATCGAGTCGGCCTCGACGCGCTACGGCGTCGACCAGGCATTGGTCCGTGCGGTGATCCATGCCGAATCGGCGTTCCAGCCCAACGCGATTTCCATCGCCGGCGCCCAGGGTCTGATGCAGTTGATGCCCGACACCGCTGAGCGTTTCAATGTCAGCAACCCCTTCGATGCACGGCAGAACATCCGTGGCGGCGTGCGCTACCTGGCCTGGCTGCTCAAGCGCTTCAACGGCAATCAGCGGCTGGCGCTGGCCAGCTACAACGCCGGTGAAATGACCGTCGACAAGTACAACGGAATACCGCCCTACGCCGAGACGCAAACCTACGTCGCCCGCGTGCAGTCCCTGACCGAGCGCTATCGCAATCATCGCTAGCCAGTTGAATGTCGAGGTCAGAGAGAGTTCGTAGGATGGCGTGGAGCGCAGCGATACCCATCAGTTTCCTGCGCCATCCGCATGGGTATCGCTGCGCTCCACCCATCCTACAAAGAGCGCAGCGGCATGCCGGCCCGACTCGTAGGGCGCATGACCTGGAACAGGTTATCCGCCGGGCCTTCTGCGGCGGATAACGCTGGCGCGTTATCCGCCGCAGAAGGCGGTCAGCCCGGCGCGAACTGGGCGCGCCGGAGGCTCAGGCGAACTTCCATCCCGCCGTCGCCAGCCGCGTGTCCAGCGCGGCGAGGTCGGCTTCCACCCGCGCGGCCGGTTCCGGCATGTACGCCAGCGGGTCGGGCAGCGTGGACGGCTGGCCAAGGAAGCCTTCTGTCGCGGCATGCAGGCAATAGGCGCTGTAGGCCGGGTTGTAGCCGCCCTCCTGCACCACCAGCAGGCGCCCCTGGCAGAGCTCGTCGGCCAGCGCACGGGCGCGGCGGGCCAGGCGGTTGAAGCCCTGCATGGTCACCAGCTGGCGACCGTTGGGGTCGAACTGCGAGGCGTCCAGGCCGTTGGCGATGATCAGCAGGTCCGGCTTGAAGGCGCGCAGCGCCGGCTCGACGAAGCGGCTGAAAACCATCTCGTAGAGCTGGTCGCCCGAGCCCATGGGCAGCGGCAGGTTGAGGTTGCTGCCCAGCCCCGCGCCGTAGCCGCGCTCATCGGCCGCACCGCTCTGCGGGTGGCTTGGCCCCCAGGCGCCGTGGTCCATGTGCAGGGACACGGTGAATACCGAAGGATCGTCGTAGAAACCTTCCTGGGTGCCGTTGCCGTGGTGCACGTCCCAGTCGACGATGGCCACCCGCTCCAGCCCCGCCGCCTGCGCGGCGCGCGCGGCAACCCCGACGTTGTTGAAGAAGCAGTAGCCGTCGGCCATGGCCGGCGCAGCGTGGTGGCCCGGAGGGCGCACCAGGGCCATGGCCGGGTTGCCGGTCGCCAGCACGCTTTCCAGCGCCAGCAGGCTGGTGCCGGCGGCGGCCAGCAGGCCGGCGAGACTGCCGGCGGACATCAGCGTGGTGCTGCTGAAACGCTTGCCCTGGGCGTCCGCCGCGAAGATGCCGCGCAGGTAATCGGCATCGTGGAAGCGCAGCAGTTCCTCTTCGCTGGCATGTCGGCCTTCGTGCCAGTTCAACGAGCCGGCGACCGGCCCGCGCTGGAGGATGGCGCGCATGTTGAGCAGCCGGGGGTTGCTCTCCGGGTGCAGCAACTGCTCGGCCAGCAGGTCGCTGGGCGGCGCCTCGAACACGCCAGCGGCGGTGTCGTGGCGCAGCACGTCGTCGTGCCAGAAAATATCCATCGTGTGACTCATCAGAAACCCTCGGACTTCATCACTGCGCCCGCAGGCGCATACACGCTTCAATCAGGTTCATACGGGTTTGCATTCAGCTGGAGAACCAGGCGGGCGGCCGAAGACAGTGCTTTAGCACGGCAAGGCCGCCCAACGACGTTATACGGCTGAAGGCGAGCCCGTATCAGTCGATGATGGTGAGTTCCGGCGGTATCTCCGACAGGCTCGCCGAACCCTTCTCGCCGCACAGCACGGTGTCGCCGAGCTTGATGCCGAAGCCTTCGTTGTACAAGGACAGGTTGGGCTCGATGGAGAACGACATGTTCGGCTGGAACACGTGGTCGTCGGCCTCGTCCACCATCATCGCTTCCAGCCAGGTCGGCGGGTAGGCCAGGCCCAGGCTGTAGCCGATGCGGTGTACGCGGGTACGCGACAGGTCGATGCGGTCGAGGATCTGGTTGCACACGCGGTTGGCCTCGCCCACCGGGGTGCCCGGCTTGGCGATGTCGATGGCGGCGTTGAAGGCCTCGGTGAGCAGGGTCGCCACTTCCTTCACCCGCGGGCTGGGTTTGCCGATCACCGCGGTGCGCATGAGGATCGCGTGGTAGCGGTTGCACACGCCGGCGTGTTCAAGAATCACCACGTCGCCATGGCTGATGGTCTGACGGTGCGGCATCGCGTGGGTCATGGTGCTGCGACGGCCGGTGGCGCACATCGGGCTGATCGCCGAGTACTCGCTGCCGGCGCGGCCCAGGGCGTTGGCGACGATGCCCGCAACTTCCACCTCGGAGATGCCCGGACGCAGCGCTTCGAAGGCGGCCAGCATGCCCTGGTCGGCCATGCGTGCGGCGCTGCGCTGGTACTCGATTTCCTCGGCTGTCTTGATCAGGCGGTTCTCGGCGACCAGCGGGCCGGCGTCTTCGAAACGGGCTTCGGGCATGTAGCCCAGCAGCGCGTTGTACTGCGCCGGGGAGAAGGTCGAGGCGGTCATTTCCAGGCCGATGCGCGCCTGGGACAGGCCGGCCTGGGCGAGCACGTCGGCGACGATCTTCAGCGGGTCCTGCTTGGCGATGTCATAGAAGATCGCCTCGTTGATGCACGACAGCTCCCAGGTGCAGGGCTCCTCGCTGGTGCGGGTGAGGAACACAGGCTCCGCCAGCTTCGGCGAGATGATCAGCGCCTGGTACCAGAGGAAGCCCAGGCTGTCGAAGCCGGTCAGGTAGTTGATGTTGTCCGGGTAGTTGACCACCAGGGCATCCAGGCCACGATCGGCCATGCGGCGTTTGACGGCTTCGACGCGTTGACGGTAGGTGCGCGCGGGGAAAGCGGTAAGCATGGGGATTCCCTCCTCAGGGACAGGCAGGTGCTTTGCTACAGAGTGGTTGGGGTCGCCAGCGCGGCGACCGGATGTGAGTCGGGGTGGATCAGGACGGCGGTCGCTGTCGCTCCAGGTACATGCGTAGCAGCATCACCGCCAGGGTGAGGACGATCATCAGCGTGGACACGGCGGCGATCGCCGGGTCGAGGTTGTAGCGCAGGCCGTCCCAGATGCGCTTGGGCAGCGTCACCACGTTCAGGCCGCTGGTGAACAGGGTCACCACGACTTCTTCCCAGCTCATCACGAAGCCCATGAAGAAGCCGCCGAGAATGCCGCCGCGCACGTTGGGCAGCAGCACGTGCCAGAGCGTCGGCCAGAGCCCGGCTCCGAGCGAGCGCGAGGCCTTGTACAGGCTCAGGTCGAGCCGCGCGTAGGCCACCAGCATGGCGATCACCGAGTACGGCAGCGCCATCAGCAGGTGGCCGAAGCCGACGCCCAGCAGGTTGTCGAGGATGCCCAGGCGCGCGTCGAGGTAATAGATCGACATCGCCGAGACCACCTGCGGGACGATCATCGGTAGCAGCACGATCAGCGTCAGCGCGGTGCGGAAGCGCCGCTGCAGCCAGATGCCGGTGGCAAACAGGAAGGCCAGCGCCGTGGACAGCGCACCGACCACCAGCGCCAGACCCAGGCTCTGCAGGATCGACAGCAGCCACGCGCCGTCGAACAGCGTTGCGTAGTGGCGCAGCGACCAGCCGCCGTCCGGGAAGGCCAGGTAGCGCTGGTTGCCGAACGACAGCGGCACGATCACCAGGATCGGCAGCAGCAGGAACAGCGCGGACAGCACCAGCGCGGTCCAGGACAGCCAGCGCCCCAGCGCCGGGCTTGGCAGCTGCGGCTTTTTCACTGGCATGGCGGAGAGATAGGTTCCCTGCGGAGTCACAGCTCAGTCCTCCCGAGCAGGCGGCGGTAGCCGATGAGTTGTCCGAACAGCAACGCGCAGCCCACCACCAGCAGCATCAGCACAATGCTCAGCGCCGCACCCAGGCCCCAGTTGGAGAGCTGGAACATCTGCACGTAGATGTACTCGGCGAGCATCGCGGCCTTGCCGCCGCCCAGCAGCGCCGGGGTGACGAAGCAGCCGAGGCTGAACACGAAGACGATGGCGGACGCGGCGACCACGCCCGGCAAGGTCAGCGGGATGAAGACGTCCTTGAGCGTCTGCCAGTGGCTCGCACCCAGGCTGCTGGAAGCGCGCAGCAGGCTGTCGTCCACCTGCTTCAGCGAAGACAGCAGCGGCAGCACCGCATACGGCACCATGAAGTGCACCATGCCGATCAGCGCGCCCAGTTCGTTGCGCACCAGCGGCGGCGGCGCGTCGAACCAGCCGGTGGCCATCAGGCCCTGGCTGACCAGCCCACCGTTGCGCAGCAGCACCAGCCAGGCGAAGGCACGGATCAGCATCGACAGCCAGAACGGCAGCAGCACGAACAGCTCGATCAGCTGCCGGCCGCGCGGCGTCGCGAAGCGCCAGCGGTAGGCGATCAGGTAGGCGATGGCGACGCTGATCGCGGTGGTCAGCAGGCAGATGCGCAGGGTGCGCCAGATCACTGCCTGCAGGTTGGCGTTGTCGGCGATGGCCGCATAGTTCTGCGTGCCCCACTCCGGCAGGCTGAAGCTCCAGCCGAGCACGCCGAGGGTCGGCAACAGGTAGCCGACTACGACGAGCACAGGCAGGGGCAGGATCAGCAGGCCGTAGACCGGCAGCACGCCCGGTGCGAAACGTCGCATCTCAGCCACCGATCAGCGCGAGGTAGCGCTCCAGGGTTTCGCCGTAGTGTTCGGCGTGCCACTTGTTGTTCAGCGACACCTGCTTCTTCAGGTTGTCCGGTGCAGTGGGGTTGATCGCCTGCAGCTGGGCGCTGAGCAGGTCGTTGGCCGCAAGGTTCACCGGGCCCATGTTGTAGACCTCCATGAGCTTGGCCTGCACCTCGGGGCGCAGCGCGTAGGCGATGAAGTCCATGGCCGCCTTGGCGCCGGCCGGGTTGCCCTTGGGCACCATCCATACCGAGGGCGAGACGATGCCGCCGTCGAAGCTCCAGTCGATCTTGCCGGCGGTGTCGTTCTTCACCAGTTCGGCGCGGGTGTGCCACATCTGCGCCATGCTCACCTCGCCATCGCGGATCAGCTGCTGCGACTCGGCGCCGGTGGACCAGTGGGTGGCAATGTGCGGCAGCAGCTCCTCGATCTTGCGCAGCGCGCGGTCCACGTCCAGCGGGTAGAGCTGTTCCGGCGGCACGCCATCGGCCAGCAGCGCGCATTCGAGGTTGGCGCTCATCCACTTGTAGAGGGTGCGCTTGCCCGGGTACTTCTTCACGTCCCAGAAGTCGGCCCAGGACTTGGGCGGGTTCTTGCCGAACTGCTCGTGGTCGTAGCCGATCACGTAGCTGTAGGTGTAGTTGGCGAGGCCGAAGTCATGCACGTCGCCGTAGCCGATCAGTGATCTGTCGACGATGCCGAAGTCGATGGGGGTGAGGAACTTGTCCTTGCCCAGCCGGTAGGACGAATACATCTCGCCGTCGCACACGTCCCAGCGCACCGCGCCGCTGCTCACCTGGGTCTTCAGCGCGCCCTCGGTGGGGCCGCTGCCGTCGACTTTGAGGGTCAGCCCGGAAGCCTGGTCGAAGCCGCCGAAGCTCTTCTCGAAGGCCGGCACCGCATCACCGCCCCAGTTGGCCAGCACCAGGTTGCCGCCGGCTGCGAAGGCCCGGCCGCCGGCGCCGAACGGCAGCGCACTGGCGGCGGCGAGCAGCAGCAGGCTGCGGTTGAAATCGCGGCGGCTGATGCCGGCGCGCTCGCCCTTCTGGGCGGCGATTTCGATGGCGTCTTCGATGAAGCCTTGGCCTGCTTTTACAGAGTCGCTCATGTGATTGCTCCCCGATCGTTTGTTTTCGTTATGGGTTTGTCAGGCGGACAACAGGTGGCAGTGCTGCGGCGACCAGCTGCACCAGTAGCGCTGGCCGCCGCGCAGGCTGCCCAGCAGCGGGTGCGACACCGGCAGGCGCAGGTCGAGGCGATCGCCCTGCTCCAGGGTCAGTTCGAGATTGACGTGGGCGCCCTGGTAGGTCGCAGGACCCGCGGTGGCGCATAGCCCGTTGTCGCGGCCGGCGTCCTGCAGCGGGCGCAGGTCGATGTGTTCCGGGCGCACCGCCAGCCAGCTCTTGCCGCTCTTTCCGCCCTGGCCGGCATTGGGCGTATTGGCCACGCGCAGGTGCTGGCCACGGAAATCGCAGAGCGTGGCTCCGGCCTCGTGCCGCACCACGCCGACCTCCAGCAGGTTGGTGTCGCCGAGGAAGTTGGCGACGAAACGGCTGGCCGGGCGCTCGTAGACCTCGCGCGGGGTGCCGACCTGTTCCAGGCGGCCCTTGTTGAACACGGCGATGCGGTCGGACAGAGCCAGGGCTTCTTCCTGGTCGTGGGTGACGAAGACGAACGTCGTGCCGAAGTCCTTGTGCATGCGCGCCAGCTCGCCTTGCATCTCCTGGCGCAGGCGGCGGTCGAGGGCAGACAGCGGCTCGTCGAGCAGCAGCAATTTCGGCTTGAACACCAGCGCCCGCGCCAGCGCCACGCGCTGCTGCTGGCCGCCGGAGAGCTGGCTGATGCCCCGCCCACCCATGCCGGCGAGGCCGACGCGTTCCAGCACCTCGGCGACCCGGCGTTCGATCTCCGCACCCGGCACCTTGCGGATACGCAGCGGGTAAGCGACGTTCTGCGCCACGCTCATGTGCGGGAACAGCGCGTAGCCCTGGAACACCACGCCGAATTCGCGCTGGTCGGGGGACAGGTGGGTGATGTCGCGGCCGTCCTGCTCGATGCGCCCTTCGCTGGGTTCGACGAAGCCGGCGAGCATCATCAGCGTGGTGCTCTTGCCCGAGCCGGATGGGCCCAGCAGCGTGAGGAATTCGCCCTGGCGGATGCTCAGGCTGAGGTCGCTCAGGACCTGCAGGTTGCCGTAGCGCTTGCCCAGGCCGAGCAAGTCGACGAAATGCTGCATGGCGGATCTCCAGCCGTTTTTTCTTGTTGATCGGTGTTGGCTTGGGGCCGTTTGGGTATTGGCTTGAGGCAATCTTCTGTGCAAATTTAACTAACGACAATTCAATAGATTTCCGTCTTAATCGTTAGTCAAATTCACGAAAGAAGGTCCTTCATGCGTCAGAACAGTGCGTTTCGCATGCCCTCGCTCATCGCCCTGCGCGCTTTCGAGGCGCTGGTCCGCCAGGGCAGCATCAGCCGTGCGGCGCTGGAGTTGCACGTCACCCACGGGGCGGTCAGCCACCAGGTGAAGAAGCTCGAGGAAGAACTGGGCATGGCGCTGGTGGAGCGTCAGGGCAAGGGCGTCAAGCTGACCCCGGCCGGGCGCCAGCTGAGCCAGCAGATCAGCAGTGCCTTCGACCAGCTGCGCGACATCCGCCGCGCGCTGCCCACCGAAGAGCCCGCCGGCGAACTGCGAATCGCCTGCGCCCCGGCGCTCCTGGCACGGGTGTCATCGCTGCTGGAGAAATTCCTGCGCAACTACCAGGAGGTCGCCCTGCACCTGCTGCCAATGAGCAGCGACCTGGGCCAGGTAGACATGGTGATTTCCTTTGGCGAGACGCACATCGAAGGCCAGCGCTTCGCCGCACTGGGAGATATCCGCTACTTCCCGGTGTGCAGCCCGCGCCTGCTCAACACCCAGGAACACCTGCGCAAACCCCGCGACCTGGCGCGCCAGGTGCTGCTGCATGAGGACGACGGCTTCGACTGGAGCCGCTACTTCCTCGCTGCTGGCGTGCCCGGCCTGCAGGCACGGCAGAACGTCTTCCTGCCCGACGCCTACCTGACCATCCGCGCCGCCCTGGCCGGCGGCGGCGTGACCATCAGCGACCACATCCTCGCCGGCGAGGAGCTGCATCAGGGACGGTTGGTGCGCCTGTTCGACATCGACTTCCCGGCGCCCCACCCCTACTTCCTGATCATCCCTCCCCATGGCAACCAGGCGCTGGCGCGGGAATTCGCCGATTGGCTGCTGCATGAGCTGGAGGCGATTCCGGCTTTTGACTGAGGGATCTCGTCTTTCACAGAAGCGTCCGGAGGAACACTTCGTAGGATGGCGTGGAGCGCAGCGATACCCATCGATTCCGTACGGCGACAGCATGGGTATCGCTGCGCTCCACCCATCCTACGTTCGAGGCTTGCCTGTTGCTTCTTTAGGACCGTAGGGCGGATAACGCGCCAGCGTTATCCGCCGTCGTGGGAGCGGCGGATAACCCGTTCCGGGTTATGCACCCTACGGGGGCACCTGAGCGCGACGGTGGGCGCGCCCAGGGCTGGCTCAGAGCTTCTTCCCGCCCAGCAGGAAGTGTGACAGCGCCGGAATCAGGATCAGCGCTCCGAGCATGTTCCACAGGAACATGAAGGTCAGCAGAATCCCCATGTCGGCCTGGAACTTGATCGGCGACCAGGCCCAGGTGATGACGCCCGCCGCCAGGGTCACGCCGACCAGCGCGACGACCTTGCCGGTGAAAGCCACGGCCTGCTTGTAAGCCACCGACAACGGCAACCCGGCGCGTTGCATCTGTAGCTGCACGCTGAGCAGGTACAACGCGTAGTCCACCCCGATCCCCACGCCCAGCGCGATCACCGGCAGCGTGGCGACCTTCACGCCAATGCCCATCATCACCATCAGCGCCTCGCAGAGGATCGAGGTGAGCACCAGCGGCAGCAGCGCCACCAGGGTCGCGCGCCAGCTGCGGAAGGTGATCAGGCAGAAGATGCCCACCGCTGCGTAGACGTAGAACAGCATGCGGTGGTTGGCCTCGCGCACCACGCGGTTGGTCGCCGCCTCGATCCCGGCGCTGCCGGCGGCCAGCAGGAACTGGCGGTCCGGCGTGCTGTTGGCGCGGGCGAAGCTCTCGGCGATGCCGGCCACTTCATCGAGGGTCTGCGCCTTGTGGTCCTTGAGGAAGGCGATCACCGGCATCAGCGAGCATTCGGTGTTGAACAGCTCCGGGGTGTTCACCGAGGCCTGCTGGGCGGCGTAGTTGAGCACGTCCTGGTTGCGCTGCAGGCTGGCGAACTTGGGGTTTCCCTCGTAGGTGCCGGCGGTGATCTGCCGTACCGCGGTGACCAGCGAAGTGGTCGCCTGCACGCCTTCGTGCTGTTGCAGCGCCCAGCCCAGGCGGTCGGCGAGGATCAGCGTGCGGTAGTTCAGGCAGCCTTCCGGCGCGGTCTTCACCATCACCGCGAAGAGGTCGCTGGAGAGTGCGTAGTGGCTGGTGATGTAGGCGTTGTCACGGTTGTAGCGCGAGTCGGCGCGCAGCTCCGGAGCGCCGGCGTCGAGGTCGCCGATCTGCAGGTGCTGGCTGACCATCAGCCCACCGGCACCCAGCAGCGCGGCGATGATCAGGGTGATGCTGGCCCAGCGGCGCTCGGTGAAGCGGTCCAGCAGGTCCCACAGCTTGCCCAGGCCGGCATGCTGGTCCACCTGGCGATCCTCGCGCAGGGCACGCGCTGCGGCCTTCGGGCTGACGCCGACGTAGGACAGCGCCACCGGCATCATCAGCAGCGAGGTGAAGATCAGCACCGCCACGCCGATGCTGGCGGCGATGGCCAGGTCCTGGATCACCGGGATGTCGATCAGCATCAGCACGGCGAAACCCACGGCGTCCGACAGCAGCGCGGTGACGCCGGCCAGGAACAGGCGGCGGAAGGTGTTACGCGCGGCCACCTGCTTGTGGGTGCCACGGCCGATGTCCTGCATGATGCCGTTCATCTTCTGGGTGGCGTGAGACACGCCGATGGCGAAGATCAGGAACGGCACCAGGATCGAATACGGATCCAGCGCGTAGCCCAGCCAGGCCACCAGCCCGAGCTGCCAGACCACCGCCAGCAGCGAGCAGCCGATCACCAGCAGACTGCTGCGCAGGCAGCGGGTGTAGAAGAAGATGATGACGAAGGCGGTGACCACCGCCAGGCCGAAGAACAACATCACCCGCACCAGGCCGTCGATCAGGTCGCCCACCAGCTTGGCGAAGCCGATCACGTGCAGGCGCACCGGGCCCTTGCCCTCCTCGCCGGCGGCGAAGGCGCGGGCGTCACCCAGGTACTCGTACTTCAGGCGCAGGTCGTCGAGGGCGCGGGAGAATTCGCGGTAGTCGATGCCCTTGCCGGTGGCCGAGTCGCGGTCCAGCAGCGGCACCACCAGCATGCTCGAACGGAAGTCGTTGCCCACCAGGCTGCCGACGATGCCGGCGCGGGCGATGTTCTGGCGCAGCTGAGCAATGGACTCGGGTTTGCCGTCGTAGCCGTCGGGCATCACCGGGCCGCCCTGGAAGCCTTCCTCGGTGACCTCGGTCCAGCGCACCGCCGGCGACCACAGCGATTTCATCCAGGCACGGTCGACGCCGTGGCTGAGGAACAGCTGGTCGCTGATCTGCCGCAGGCTGTCGATATAGGCCGGGTCGAAGATGTCGCCGTTGGGGTTCTCCACCACCACCCGCACCGAGTTGCCCAGGCCACGCAGCGCGGCGCGGTTGTCCAGGTAATTGCGGATATAGGGATCGCTGTGCGGGATCATCTTCTCGAAGGCCGGACGCATCTCCAGACGCGTCACGGCCATGTAGCCCAGCACCAGGGTGACCAGCGCGATCAGGGCGATGAACAGCGCGCGGTGGTTGAACACCAGGCGCTCCAGCAGGTTGCCGCTGTGGGTGTCAAAGTCCCGCAGTTCGCGGACTACAGGCATCTCGCCTTGCTTCAGGTCGACCATGAGGCTGTCTCTCTATCTCTTGTTCTTATGGTTCTTGAACGGGTGAAACACCGGTGCGCTCAGCGCACCGGCATCGCGTTCTCGCGTACGCCGCGAGCGCCGACCAGCAGCAGGCGGCCGGGGCCGGCCACGGCGCCGCTGACAGGCAGTCGCTCGGCCAGGTCCAGGGCTTTGAAGCTCGCGCCGCTGTCATCGCTGACCAGGCCCTGGCCGGCCTGGCTGAACAGGTACAGCCGGCCGTTGGCGTCGAAGCTGGCGGCGGTCAGGCTGACCGGCAGGCCCGTGTCCACGGTTTTCCAGCTTTCGCCGCCGTCGAGGCTGCGGATCGCGTGGCCGCGCAGGCCGTAGGCGAACACCAGGCCCGGCCGCGCGACCACACCGAAGAAGCTGCCGGCGTAGGGCGACTGCAGGGCGACGAAGCGCTGCTGTTGGCCCTCCTGTTGATGGGAAAGGCGCAACAGCAGGCCCTGCTCGCCGACGACGAACAGGTCATCACCGCTGGCCGCCATGGCGGTCAGGTGCAGTGCCTGCGGGTTGTCGATGCGGTGGTTCCAGGGCTCCCACGTACGCCCGCCGTCACTGGTGTGCAGGATCAGGTTGAAGGCGCCGACCACGAAGCCTTCCTTCGCGTCGCGGAACCACAGGTCGAGGAACGGCTTGTCGGCGCCCTCCTCCTGGTACCGGCGCGCCTGGTCCAGCCAGGTGGCGTTGTCCGGCTGCGGGTGGGCGGCGTAGTAGTCGAGCATCAGCTGGCCGATCTGCCGGCCGTCGAGCTGGCGCTCCCAGTGCTTGCCGCCGTCGGCGCTGTGCAGCACCACCCCGTCGTGGCCCACCGCCCAACCGTCCTGCGGCGTGGGGAAGCGCACGGCGGTGAGGTCGGAGCTGACCGGCACCTCGGCCTGCAGCCAGCTGGTGCCGCCGTCATCGGAATAGAGGATGTGGCCGCGCTGGCCAACGCTCACCAGGCGCTTGTCGACGCGGGTGACGGCCAGCAGCGGCGCGCGGCAGGGAACGGCGCTGTGGGGCGCCGGCTGGTCGAGCACGTCGACGAACGTGTCGGCCTTCTCGCCGGCTTGAGCGCCGCCCGCCAGAAGCAAGGCGCCAAGGAGCATCAGGCGCTTGAAGGGGATCTGCATGGTGCTTTCCTCGCAACTCTCTTCGCATCTTTTCCGGCAGCATTCGCTGCAGGAGCCGCGGCGACCCCGCCTGGCATCAAGCCGGGCCGCCGCGTCCCGGGTCAGCGAATGCCGCTACCGGCCAGCGCCTCGGGGGACCACTGGGTCTTGGCCAGCGGGTCGATGTAGCTGATGCCGCCGTACGGGCCGACGACGCCGTTGATGTTGTAGGAGCCGGCAGTCAGGTCGTAGATCATGAACGGCGTGGCGTCCGGGATGCGCTTGTCGTAGCTCTGGCTGAGGAAGGCGAAGGAGCCGCGATAGAGTTGGCCACGGGCGTCGTACTGGTCAGAGGCCACGGCCACCCAGCTGTCTTCATCGAGGTAGAAGCGACGCTTGGCGTAGATGTGCCGCGCGCCGGACTTCAGGGTGCCTTCGACGACCCACACGCGGTGCTTCTCCCAGCGCACATAGTCCGGCGACAGGTGGTTGGGCGTGACCACCGGCTTGATGTCGCTGGCGTAGGTCAGGCGGTAGGTGTTGTAGGGCACGATCATTTCCTGCTTGCCCACCAGCTTCCAGTCATAGCGGTCCAGCGCACCGTTGAAGACGAACACGTCGTCGTAGGTGCCGGCGCCGGCCATGCCGGGGTTCGGGGTGTCATAGGCCAGGTTCGGTGCCAGCTTCACGCGGCGCTGGCCGGGCAGGTACTGCCAGGCGCGGCGCGGCTGCTGCAGCGGGTTGGCGGCGTCCTTGAGCATCATCGCCTCGCCGGCGCGGCGGGCCGGGCCGCTGTAGTACAGCTTCATCTGGTAGTAGACCTCGGAGCCCTTCACCGGCTGGGTGAGGTCTTCGTACACCGGGTAGTTGATGAAGGCCTGGCCGGTAGTGGCGAGGTTGGCGCTGCCGGAGGCATCGACGTTCCAGGAGTCGTACTTGGCCTTGATGTTCACGCCCTGGTAGCGCAGCAGGAAGTTCCACATCGCCTCGGCGCCGGTCTTCGGAATCGGGAACGGCACGCCCGGCAAGGCGTTGTCGATGGCGGTGCCGCCTTCCAGGGACTGCGCGGTGACGGCGTTCTTTTTGCTGTTCTCCAGCACGGTGTCCGGCAGCGCGGCGCTGCGGTGGGTCGGGTAGACGTCGACGCGGAAGGTCGGATAACGCTTGGCCAGCTCGACGGTGGTGGCCGACAACTGGTTCTTGTACTGGTCGACGTTCTTGCCGTCGATCACCAGCACCGGCTTGTCGCTGGCGAACGGGTCCGGACGCATGCTGTCGCCGGCCTTGAAGCTGGCCGGGGCAGTGGTCAGGCCACCGGCATAGGCGGGAATCGCGCCATCGCTGCTGGCGGCTTTCTCGGCGCCGACCAGAGTCAGGGTGCTGCCCAGCTGGGCGGCGTCCTGCGGGGAAACGGCGGCCTGGGCCAGACCGCAGAGGGTCAGGCCGAGGGCGGTGGCGATCAGGGTGGGCTTGAAGTTCATGCTGTTTTTCTCCTGCTTCGGGAGCGAAGCCTGGGGTGAAATCAGAAGGTAGCCTTCAGGGAAGCGGTAACCATGCCGCGGTCCTTCAGCAGGGGCGCGAGGCCGCCTTGCGAGGTGATCTGGCCGGGGATGCACTGGTACTGACCGTTGGCGCCGGGGGTGTTGTTGTCGCGGCCGCTCTCACAGGTATCGAAGGGGCCGAAGGCGTCGACGTATTTCAGGTCCAGGCGGTATTTCTGGTGGAAGTCCGCGGCCACGCCGACCGAGTAGCTGCCGGCGTCTTCGTTGCCGCCCAGCTGCACCGCCGAGTTGCCGTGCAGGCCGACGTTGTAGGCCATGGGCATGGACAGATCGACGCCCGGGAAGGCCTGGTACCAGGTCGGGGTGAAGTTGGCGGACATGGCGTAGGCGTTGGTGGTGACCTTGTCGACACCGCGGTAGCTGGAGTCGCCCTTGAAGGTCTGCTCGCCTTCGGTGACGTCGATCAGGTGCGTCAGGGTGCCTTCCACGGCCAGCGACGAGGCGTCCCACAGCGGGGTGGCGCCGAAGGTCACCAGGCCGTTGAGCACGACGTGGAAGGTCTTGCCGCGGGCAAGGCCAGTGTCGCCATCGCTGGGCATCTCGCCGATCAGGTTGGCGCCGTTGACCGCGCCGCGCTTGGAGGCTGCATAGAGCGTGGAGTTGACCGTGGTGAAGTTGCTCGCCAGCGGCATGTTCTCGCGGTAGTTGAGGTCCATGCCGACGCTCACACCGCCGATTTCCTTGGACAGGCTGATGCCATAGATGTCGATGTCGTCGGCGTAGGCGGTGACGTAGTTCATCCCCTGCAGGCCGGCCAGGCCGGGCTTGTGCAGGTTCGGCGCATTCACCAGTACCGCCGGCAGGGTGTCGGAGGTATTGCGGTAGTAGAAGCCCAGGGTTCCGTCGAGCCATTCCGGGCTCCACTTGGCCATCAGGCCAAAGTCGCCGGTGTTGTCCGGCTCGCGGTCATGGCCGCGCGGCGCGCCGTAGAAGGCGTTCTGTGCAGGCAGTGGCAGCCAGAAGACGTTGCCGCCGTCGTTGAGCATGTCGTAGGGGCCCATGTAGGTGCCGCCTTCGGGGAAGCGCGAGTTTTCGAACTCGAGGAAGTACTGTGCGGCCAGGGTCAGCTCGGGATTGACGGTCAGCGAGGCGGACAGCTGGTTGCGCGGCATGAACAGCTCTTTCGCCTCGGTGCCCGGCACGTTGTACAGCTTGCCCAGGTCCAGGGCCGACTGGCCGTAGTTGATGCCGTTGGCGGCGCTGAACAGGGTCTCGCCCCAGTAGATGGTGTGGCGACCGAGCTTGCCGCTGAGCTGCATGTCGTCGCCGACCTGGTGGCTGGCGAAGACGAAGGCATCAAGCAGTTCACCGGACGGGCCGTTGTAGTAGCGGTCGGCGAAGTTGCTCAGGCCGTGGGTGGCCGGCTGCGCGCCACGCGGGGCGATCACCGTGCCGTTGCGGCTGACCAGATGGCCGGCGTTGCCCTTCTGGCCGGGGAACGGGTTGTCGGAGCCGACATCATCGTAGGCGTGGTCGTACCAGCCGGCGGCGGACAGGCGGAAGCCCATGCTGTCGCGGTAGACGAAGTCCAGTTCGCTGAGCAGGTCGAAACGCTGGGTCACCGGGGTGCCGGAGGAGAAGTTGCGGTCGCCGTCGTTGGTGTTGGCGGTGCCGGCGATCTTGCTGTTGGGCGACTCGACGCGCTGCCCGTAGCTGAGCTTGACGGTATTGTCGAAGCGGATCGAAAAGTCCGGGTTGCCGGTGTCCAGCTCGAAGGCCTGCAGCGGTTGGCCGGCCATGGCGGCGAGGACTGCGGTCGCCAGCAGGCAGCGTTGCAGGGGGTTGCTCTGATGATGCATTCGTGTGCTCCGTTTCTTGTTGTGGTCGGGACGCTTTCCGGGCCCGTCCCGCAGCCCCTTTTTTCCCGCGCCAGGGCGCAGGAGGGCCTGCCCCGGCGCGAGCGCCGGAACCGGGGGTTGCTTGGTTGAGTGAGTTGCCTGGGTGAATCAGCTATCCAGCATCTGGATCAGCGCCTCGGCCTCTGGCCAGTCGCCGAATCCCGAAGCGGGGTTGAGGTGGCCGACCCGCCCCAGTTCCACCAGGCTGGCGCGCCAGTGGCGGGCCATGCGCTGGACTGCCTCTGGGCTCGCCAGCGGGTCGTTGTCGCTGCAGGCCACCAGCGTGGGGAACGGCAGCGGCTCCAGCGGCAGCGGCGACCAGCCCATCTCGGCCAGGACTGCAGGCTTGGGGTAGTGCGCCGGCCAGTCACCGTCCAGATCCGGCGGAGTAGCCAGCAGCGCGCCCTTGATCGGCCGGCTGTAGCGTGCCGCCCAGTGAGCGACCATCAGTACACCGGCACTGTGGGCGACCAGGATCACCTCGCCGTCGATGCTTTCCAGCTCGCGCTGGATGGCTTCGATGCGGGCATTCAGGTCCAGCTTGTTCTCGGTCAGCGGCGGTACGCTGCGCACATTGGGCAGGCGCTGCTCAAGCAGGGTCTGCCAGTGCTCGGCGACGTGGTCGCGCAAGCCGGGGACCATGAGGACGGTGGTGGAAGTCTTGTTGTTGCTCACCGGTTCACCTTTGGGTGATTTCGAACTTGTTGGACAGACAGTAGAGGTGCACCGGTGAAGGTGCTTTGCATTGAGCGTCAGGCACTTCGCATTTGATGACAGGCCCCGGCCAGCCTGCTGTCCCGCCGACTCCACGCGTGGCGGGCGTACCGGGACGTACGGTGCATTCCAGAGCGCCGCAGGCACTGGCCGAAGTGAGAACTTTCGTACACGATTGGTAACAGCTGTCGCTAGAATCTGACGTCATCGACCCAGCCAGCGTGCACTCCGGCCACAGGGCGTCCACGGACCCCTTCGGCACGGAGCAACCACAAGAACAAGAAGGCGATCGGCATGACCCCAATGGTTCGCATTGCGGCCCTCACCAACTACCTGGAAGTGGCCCGCCACCTGGGCCTCAACCCCCATCAGCAGTTGAGCGCGGTGGGCCTGTCCCAGTCCATGCTCGAGCACCCGGAGCAGCGCATCCCCGTTGCCACGGCGGTGACCCTGCTGGAGGAATCGGCGCGCATCAGCGGCTGCGAGACCTTCGGCCTGCGCATGGCCGAATCGCGCCAGCTCGCCGACTTCGGCGTGATCAGCCTGCTGCTGTCACACCAGGCGACACTGCGCGAGGCCATCGACACCATCATTCGCTACCGCCACCTGCTCAACGAATCCCTGGCCCTGTACATCGACCAGGAAGGCAAGCTGGCGATCCTGCGCGAAGAGCTCCTCACCGTGCCGCCGATGCCCATGCGCCAGGGCCTGGAGCTGGCCCTTGGCACGCTCTACCGCCTCTGCGCCGCCCTCCTCGGCCCGCACTGGCGACCGGTGAGCGTGAACTTCAGCCACGACGCCCCGGCGGACATGCAGGTGCATCGCCGGGTGTTCGGTTGCAAGATCGAGTTCGGCAGCGAGTTCAACGGCATCGTCATCCCCGCCGCCGACCTCGACGCCGCCAACCCCATGGCCGATCCGGCCATGGCGCGGCATGCACGCAGCTTCGTCGACTCCCTGCCCGGCGCGACCGACGGCAGCACCCTGAACGAGGTGCGCAAGTCCATCTACCTGCTGCTGCCCATGGGGCGCGCGACCATCGAACAGATCGCCCAGTCGCTGGGGCTGAACGTGCGTACGCTGCAACGCCGACTGGAGGACAACGGCGTGACCTTCTCCGACCTGATCAACGAGGTCCGCCGTGAGCTGGTGTTGCGCTACATGGAGAACCCGCGCTATTCGCTGGGGCGCATCGCCGACCTGCTGGGGTACTCGATGCCCAGTTCCTTCACCCGCTGGTTCGCGGTGCAGTTCGGCGTGTCGCCGGCGGCGTGGCGCAAGGAGCATCTGGGGCGGGAGACGGAGTGATCATTTCCGGATGCGCCGGCCCTGCCGGCGGATCGCGGGCGTGGCCCACTCCTACAGGTCAGCCACGCTCCTGCTCTTGGCGCTGAAGACTTCCACTGAAACCGCCGCACGCGCCGAACGCCCCGTTCAGGAGGCCTCGATGAAGCGCAGTTTCAGGGGCCCGCTGCGAAGGGGGACTCCGGAGCGGGCGGATGTTTCTCTGTAAGACATCAATATCCAGAGCCAGAGCCGATGCCTGTACGTAGGGTGCATAACCCGGAACGGGTTATCCGCCGATACCACGTCGGCGGATAGCGCTGACGCGTTATGCGTCCTACGACCCGGTCGGCTCAACCCGCGAACTTCAACATCCCCAGCACCAGCACTGCAAGGAACGCGGTCTCCCCCAGCATCAGCAGGATCGGCTTGATCCCCACCGTCGCTAGTGCCCGCAACTGGGTCTTCATGCCCAGCGCCGCGATGGCGATCACCAGGCACCACTGCGACAGCCTGCCACCCGCCTGCTGCACCAAGGGCGGCAGCCAGCCGGTGCTGTTCACCGCCGCCAGCAGCACGAAGCCCACGGCGAACCACGGCAGCAGCGGCGGACGCTGCTCGCCCGGTTCCACACCGCGGGCGCGGGTGATCATCGCCGCGCAGAGGATCACCGGCAGCAGCATCGCCACGCGCATCAGCTTGACCACCGTGGCGCTGTCACCGACTTCCTTGGAGATGCTGTAGCCGGCGCCGACCACCTGGGCCACGTCGTGGATGGTGCCGCCGAGGAAGATCCCCGCCTGCAACGGCGGCAGGCCCAGCGACTTGACAATCATCGGGTAGAGGATCATCGCCAGGGTCGACAGCGCCGAGACGCCAAGCACGGTGAACAGCGTGGCTTTTTCCTTCTGCGTGTGTGCCGGCAACGCCGCCGCCAGCGCCAGCGCCGCCGAAGCCCCGCAGATGGCCGTGGCGCCGCCGGTGAGCAGGCCGAAGAGGAAGTTGAAGCCCATGGCGCGGGCTGCGGCGATGGAGACCAGGATGGTCACCGTCACCAGCACGACTACCATGATCACCGGCTGCCAGCCCAGCTCGGCGATCTGCCCGAAAGTGATGCGGATGCCCAGCAGCGCCACGCCCAGGCGGAGGATTTCGCGGGCAGTGAACTCGATGCCGGCCTTGCACACGCTGTCGGCCGAAAGGAAGTTCATCGCCAGGCCGAGCAGCAGCGCGAAGAGCATCACCGGCGCGCCGTAATGCTCGGAGAGGAAGGTCGCGGCGGCCGCCACCATGGCGCTGACCAGCAGGCCCGGCAGCAGGGTGCGGCTGCGGGTGCCGAGGGCGGAAAGGGTCAGCGTGGTCATGCCGGCACCTCCTGCCGGGCCAGCACCACGTAGCACTCGCTGGCGCGCCATTCGATCTCGTAGCGCTGCAGGCCGAAGCCCTTGATGCCCGCCGGGCAGCCTGTAGCCAGGTCGAAGCGCAGGCCGTGGGCCGGGCACTGCAGCCAGCGGCCGTCCAGGCGGCCGCTGAACAGCGAGGCGCCGGCATGGGGGCAGCGGTCGTCGATGGCATGCAGTTCGCCGTCGATATCGAACAGCAGGATGATGCCCTTCTCGTGATGCACCAGGCTGCGGCTGCCGCGCGCCGGCAGGCGGTCGGCGGGAATACGGATCGAGCAGCTCATGCCGGGATCGCCTCGGGGTGCTGTCGATCAATCGCTCGATGGAGGGCCGCCAGCAGCTGCTCGGGGCTCTGCCCGCCGAGGGCGAAGGCGCGGCCTTCGAGGAGGAACATCGGCACGCTGGAATCGGCCAGGGCCACGCGGCGGCCGATGAACTGGCGCGCACCGTCGGCCAGGGCGTCGTCGAAGTCGGCCACGTTGAAATCGCAGGCACGCAGCAGGCGGCAGAGGGTATCGCGGTTGCCGATGTCCTGGCCCAGCTGGAAGTGCGCGCGGAAGATCATCTCCAGGAGCTGTTCCTTCTGGTTTTCACTGCCCACGTGTACCGCACGCTGGAACACCCGGTGGGCATAGGTGGTGTTGGGCATGGTGAGGATGCGTTCGAGGTCCAGGTCGACCCTGGCGCCCTCGGCCGCACGGCGCACTTCACCCATCCGCGCACGCACGGCGCGCTTGCCGCCCAGGCGGCGCTGGTAGAACTCGGCGAAGGGTTCGCCTTCCATGGAAATCTGTGGCAGCAGCTGCAGGCCGAGCCAGTTCACCCGCACGTCCAGTTCCGGACGCTGGCGCGCCAGCAGGCGCAACGCGACGTCGAGGTTGCGCTTGCCGATCAGGCACCAGGGGCAGATGAAGTCGAAGGTCATGTCCAGGTTGAGAGTCGGCATCAGGCGCCCTCCTCTTCACCGCGCAGGCGGCGGATATCGCTGTGGTAGTGGCGCCGGGCGTAGAGGAAGACCAGCGCGGCGAGAATGCTCAGCAAGGGGATGAGCTGGAAGGCACGGTCCAGGCCGATGCGGTCGGCCAGCACACCGGTGAGCAGCGGGCCGGGCGCCAGGCCCAGCAGGTTGTTGGCCAGGGTCAGGGTGGCGAAGGCGGTGCCATGCACGGCCGGTGCAGTGAGGTTGGCGACCATGGCGCCGGACGGCCCGGAGGTACCGGCCGCGACCAGCATGCCGAGGGCGATCAGGCTCAGCTGCGCAGTGCCCGGCGGCAGGTGGAAGGCCACCGACAGCAGCAGGCAGCTGGCCAGGCAGAAGCCGATGGCGAGGATGATCTTGCGCGGCGGGTTGCTGCGGCCCAGGCGGTCGCAGAGGATGCCGCAGAGCACCATGCCGCTGCCGCCGACCAGTACGATCACCGCGGAGATCATCCCGGCCTTGCCGGTGTCCAGGTGGTAGTAGCGGTTCAGGTAGCTGGGAATCCACACCATCACCGCGGCGGCGACGAACAGCTGCAGGCCGCTGCCCAGGTAGGCGGCGATCACCGAGCGGCTGCCGAACAGGCTGCGCAGCGAGCGCCCGCCGGTCTGGCGTGGCGCCTCGGCGGCGGCCACCGGGGCGATGCGTTTCTCGCTCACCACCAGCGGGTATAGCAGCGCCAGCAGCAGGCCGAACAGCGCCATGCCGGCGAAGGCCCAGCGCCAGCCCAAGTGCGCGGCGAGCACGCCGCCCAGGCCCATGCCGAGCACCGAGCCGAACATGCCGCCGGCCATGAAGGCGCCGGTCAGGGTGGCGCGCAGGTGCGCCGGGAATACCGAGATGACCACGGCGATACCGACGCTGCCGTAGGCGGCCTCGCCGACGCCGACGAAGAAGCGCGCGGCGAACATCTGCGGGAAGGTCTGCGCCACGGCGCAGCCCAGGGTAGCGAGGCTCCACAGCATGGCCATCAGCGCCAGGCTGCGTACGCGCCCCCAGCGGTCGGCGAGCAGCGACAGCGGGAAGGTCAGCAGGCCGACCATCACCGCGACGATGCCGCTGAGCAGGCCCAGCTGCGCATCGCTCAGGGCCCATTCGACCTTGAGCAGCGGGAAGACGGCATTGAGCACCTGACGCGACATGTAATCGGAGATCAGCAGGCCGAAGGTCAGAGCGAACACCACCCAGGCATAGCGGCGCGGCACGCTGGGCACGGTGGCAGGGATGTCGCCCAGGGCGACGGAGTGGATGGCCATGGTGCTAGCTCTCCAGGTGGGTCAATGGATTCTTGTTGTTCTGGGATAAAAGCCGTGGCGCGGTACTGGCAGACCGCGCCACGGAGCCTGTCACGCGCGAAGCGGAACGGACTTCTGGCCCGGCTGGCGGTTGGGCGCCATGCCGTTCATGCGCAGGGTTTCTTCCACGCTGTCGTACTGCACGCCGATCTTGTAGATGGCGCGTGCTTCCTTGCCACTGGCGACCTCGCGGCCCAGCTCATGGGCGACGCGGACGCACTGCTGGATCTGCTCCACCGAGGTCATGCGCTGGCCGTGCTGGCCAATGATGGTGTCCTCGATGCCGCAACGCGGGTGCAGCCCCATGGCCATCGCCATCATGTTGAACGGCAGGACGTTCTTGAGCAGCGACTCGGCGGTGACGGTGGCGCCGTCCGGTGCGCGGTGCACGAAGTTCATGAAGTTGAACGGGTTGGGGCCGTCGAAGCCGCCGCCGATGCCAATCCAGGTCAGGTTCAGCGGGCCCTTGTAGACGCCCTTGCGCACCAGGCGCTCGAGGGTTTCCAGGGCATGCATGCCGGTCAGCTGGAAGTGCGGCTGGATGCCGGCGGCCTGCAGGCGCTTCAGGTGCTCCTCGACCCAGGCCGGGCCGGCCGGCACGGTCATCTCGCTGTAGGCCGCCTGGTAGAGCGGGTTCTCCAGGGAGGTACCTTTCAGGTACTCCGGATAGAGCAGCTCCATGATGTTCATCTGGGTGGTGTTGATCGCCACCGTCACCTGGTCGGGCTTGGGGGTCAGCTCGGCGAGCATGTGACGGGTGTCGTCGGACAGCCACTTGGCCGCTTCGCCGTCGCTTTCCGGGGCGAAGGAAATCGAGCCGCCGACCTGGATGATCATGTCCGGCACGGCTTCGCGCACGCCGGCGATCAGCTCGTTGAACTTGGACAGGCGCTTGGAGCCCTTGCCATCCAGCTCGCGCACATGCAGGTGCAGCACGGTGGCGCCGGCCTCGTAGCAGTCAACGGCCTTCTGGACCTGCTCGTCCATGGTCACCGGGATGTCTTCGGGGAAGTCCTCGGGCATCCATTCGGGGCCGTAGGGAGCCGTGGTGATGACCACCTTGTCCTGGTTCTCGGGGTGCAGCGAATCGTCGAAGAATTGCATGTCGGTCTCCGTAATTGTTCTTGTCAGAAGTCTTTCTTCAGGGATCAGAACGGCTTGTCGCCGATGATTCCGGCGCGCTCCATGCGGCGCACGCAGGGCGGGTAGTCCATCACCGCGTAGTGCTGGGTACAGCGGTTGTCCCAGATCGCCACATCGTTCTTCTTCCAGCGCCAGCGCACCTGGAATTCGGGGATGTACACCTGGCTCACCAGGTAGCGCAGCAGGTCGGCCGCGCCGGGGTTGGCGTCCTGGCCGAAGCGCACGTTCTGCGGCGTGTGGTAGTTGCTGAAGTGGGTGGTGAAGGCATTGACGAACAGCACCTTCTCGCCGGTTTCCGGGTGGGTGCGCACCACCGGATGCTCGGCGTCGGGGTACATGGCCTTGAGCGCCAGGCGCTTTTCGATGGGCATGGCCGCGCCGAAGCTGGCCTCGATGCTGTGGCGCGCACGCAGTTTGGCGATGCGCTCCTTGATCTCGGCCGGGAGCATGTCGTAGGCCAGGGCCATGTTCGCCCACATGGTGTCGCCGCCCACCGGTGGGCACTCCACGCAGCGCAGGACGCAGCCCAAGGGCGGCACCTCGCGCCAGGTAGCGTCTGTGTGCCAGGCGTTCTCGTAGCGGTCGTTGGGCAGGTCCGGGGTCTTGTAGATGCGCACCAGGCCCGGGTGCTCCGGGTCACTGCCGGCCACCGGGTGGTCTTCCAGTTCGCCGAAGCGGCGGGCAAAAGCCACGTGCTCGGCACGGGTGATGTCCTGGTCGCGCAGGAACAGCACCTTGTGCTTGAGCAGCAGCTCGCGCAGCTCGGCGAACAGGCCTTCATCGCGGGAGGCGTCGCCCAGGTTCACCCCGGAGATTTCGGCGCCGATGCTGCAGGTCAGACGTTCTACGTGCATGGCGGCGCCCTCAGATGACGAAGATCGACGAGCCGGTGGTCTTGCGCGACTCGAGGTCGCGGTGGGCCTGCACGGCATCTTCCAGCGCATAGTGCTGGTTGATCTCGATGCGGATGTCGCCGTTGCCCACATGGGTGAACAGCTCGTCCAGCAGCGCCGCCTTTTCCGCCGGGTCGGCGATGTAGTCGGCCAGGGCCGGGCGAGTGAGGAAGAGCGAGCCCTTCATCGCCAGCAGCACCGGATCGAACGGCGGGATCGGGCCCGACGCGGTGCCGACGCAGACCATCAGGCCACGACGCTTGAGCGACTCCAGGGAGGTCATGAAGGTGTCCTTGCCGACGCTGTCGAAGACCACGTCCACACCACGGCCATCGGTCAGTTCGCGCACGCGCTCGGCGACGCCTTCCTGGCTGTAGTTGATGACGTGCTCGCAACCGTGGGCGAAGGCGATTTCGGCCTTGGCGTCGCTGGAGACGGTGCCGATCACCCGCAGGCCGAGCAGCTTGGCCCACTGCGAGACGATCAGACCGACACCGCCGGCGGCGGCGTGCAGCAGGATGCTCTGGCCCGGCTTGAAGTCGTGTATGCGACGCAGCAGGTAGGCCGAGGTCAGGCCGCGCATGGTCATGGCGGCGGCGGTCTCGAAGGCGATGTTCTCTGGCAGGCGGATCAGCGGCGCCGCCGGTACCAGGCGCTCGGTGCTGTAGGCGCCGAGGGTGTTGATGAAGCCGGTGTAGGTCACGCGATCACCGGGCACGACGTTGGTCACGCCCTCGCCCACCGCCACCACCACGCCGGCGGCTTCCACGCCCATGCCGCTGGGTAGCGGAACGGCGTAGGTGCCATTGCGGAAATAAGTGTCCGCGTAGTTCAGGCCCACCGCCACATGGCGAATGCGCACTTGCCCCGGGCCGGGCTCGCCGACCTCCACGTCCTCGTAACGCAGGACTTCGGGTCCCCCTGTTTCATAGAAACGAACGGCTTTGGCCATGGCCGGAATCTCCAGTTGTCTTGTTGTCTTGGGCGCCCCGTTTGGAGCAGGCAAGCGCCCTTTGAGCGGACAATAGGCAGGGGCCGGGCGGGAAGCTTCACATCGTGCGACAGGGGCTTTTCATTTCATGACAGGCCGATGCGGCGCCACGCTGGGCGCCGCATGGAGAGCAGGTTTATCAGTGCGGGGGCAGGTCCTGGCGGACGAGCGGGATTGCTTGAATGACGTGAACTACTTGAGTTCGCGCAATTTGCTGTAGGTCAGGCGCATGTCGCGGGCCCAGCCGTCGAGCACACCTTTGAAGTCGCTGGCAGCCATGGCCTGGCTGTCGTTCTCCAGCGCATGCCCGGTGCCTTTGCGCACTACCTGGGCGACCACACGGCTGGAGGGGCCGTCGAGAATCGCCGCTTCGGTGGCGATCTGGGTGTCCTGGTCGCGGATGCCGGTGGCAGTGCTGACGCCGGCGGCGATCAGGGCGATCGGGATGACTTCATAGGGCTTGAGTGATTGGGTGTGGCTGCTCACCGCGGTGATCGCCGGACGCAGCACCAGGGTGCCCGGGCCGGGCTTGTCGACGACCTGCAGCACCTGGCCCAGCTCGCGGCGCAGCGCCTTGTCGTAGTAGTCGGTGATCTGCGTCATGGTTGCTTGCGAGAGCTGATCGGTGGCCTTGGGCGCCGGGTAGAACTGCGAGCGCTCGATGACGATGCTGCGGTAGTTCATCAGGTTCAGCTTGGGGTCGATCCAGGCCAGGACCTTGGTGCCCGCGGCGTTTTCCTGTTCGGTGAGACGGGAGTAGTCATACAGGAAGCCGGAGTACTCCTCCGGCTGGACCTGCTTTTCCGCGCAGCCTTGCAAAAACGGCAACAGCAGCAGGGACAACAACGCGACATAGGACTTCATAGGGTTCTCCGGTTGAGCTATCGATGTCGCCAGGTTGTACGGCAGGAGACTGCGCTACCCCCTCCCCCGTGTTGTTCGCGCGCAGACGGACGCCCACGCGCAGGCGCCCCCGTGGGGGCGCCGCAATGCCGCGAATCAGTGGAACGGGAAGATGTAGTTCATCCAGGCCGCCATGCGCAGGAGGATCTTGCGCATGATCGCCACATGGTGGAAATGCTCGCTGTAGAGCGCCGCCTGGCCGTAGGAGCCGCCGGGCATGATGCTCGCGTACTGGGCGAAATCCGGGTCGGTGATCTTGATCAACACCGGTACCCGCCCCGGCGGCGGGGAGCCGGTATAGCTGATCAGGGTGCCGGAGGGCTGCACCTGGCCCTCGCCGATCACCGGCAGGACCTTGTCCACGGTGCCGGCGAAGACCCTGCCGGGTATGCCGTCGAAGGCGACTTCGGCCTCATCGCCGACGGTCAGGCGCAGCTGGCTGTTCTGGCGCATCCAGGCGGTGAAATACGGGCCTTCATCGGGCACGAAGACCATCGAGGGTCGCAGCGGCAAACGGCTGGCCATCATCCCGGGGCGCAGCGACACGTGGCTGACGAAGCCCCGCGAGGGCGCGCGCACCACGGTGTTCTCCAGGTTGAACTGGGCCAGCGCCGCCTGCGCATTGAGGTCATCGACGCGGGCGGTGGTCAAGTCCACGTCGCGCTTGTTGCCGACGTTGCGCAGCGCCAGCTCACGGGCGCGGGCCTGGTCGGCACGCGCCGAGACCAGTTGCGCCTTGAGCGAATCCAGCTTGAGCTGGAAGGGTTTGGGATCGATGCGGAACAGCACGGTTCCCTTCTCGATGATCTCGTTCCCTTTGACCGGCACCTCCACCACTTGCCCGGTAACCACCGGGATCACCGGCGTGGTGACGAAGTAGGTACGCGCCACCTCGGAATACGGGTGGTTGTAGTTCATCAGGAAGATCAGCGTACCGATCAGCACGATGCCGCCGAGCGCGGCGGTAGGTACCGTCCACTTGTTCAGCGGGATGCGGAAGATCTTGAAAATGGCGACGCAGAAGGCGGTGTAGGTGAGGATCAGCAACAGGTCCATGGCTCAGCCCTCCCCGCCCGGTTGAGTGGTTGCCGGTGCGGCGGGGGCGTTCTGGCGGCCTTCCAGCACCTCCAGGCGCTGGCGCAGCTCGGCCAGTTGCTGTTCGAGGTACTCCGCCTCCTGCGCCGGCGTCTTGCCGTGGTGGAAGCCCCACCCCCGGTCCTCGCGGTACAACATGGCCCAGATCCACAGGAACGGCCACAGCGCATGCAGCGTGAAAAGGCTTACCCAGCCGGCCGCGTGGATCGCGTCCTGGTGGGGATGGTTGCGGTGTACCGCAATCTCATAAGGAATGTCGTGCAGCACGATGATCCCGTAGAACAGTACCAATCCGACAAAGATCAGTACCCCCAGCGCAAAATAGTCGAGCATCCCGCCCTCCTTGTTCCCCCGAGCACAACGCCGGAGCGAGTCGCCTGAGTATGGTTGATCCATGGCAATCTGCACGATCGTAACCGCGCGAAAACAGCGGGATTTCAAGCGATTGCCAGGGAAATCGGCGGGCCGGTTGCGGCGCCGCCCATTCGTCCGACTGGCCGGCTCACCGGCGGGTTTTCGTTTTCACTGGAAGGACGGCTCACCAGGAGCAACCACCATGGGAAAAACCACCGTTCTACTCATGATCGGCGCGCTGGCCGTGCTGCTGGGCGGCTCGTCCTGCGGCAGCCACAATGACCACGACGCACCGCGCCCGCCGCCCATGGAAGAAGGCCAGATGGGCTATCGGAACATCCCGCAGCAGCAGATGCAGCCGCAGGTGCAGTCCATTCCCCGGCGCTGAGCCGAATAGGCCCTGCACCGATGGCGCCTACACAGGCTTCAGCCGCAACAGGATCAACCGCGCCACCACCAGCGCCAACGCACCGACCCCAGTGAAGGCGACAATGGTTGCCACACCGCCATCGCGCTGCAGGAAGTCGGTCAACGCCGCAAGCCCCACGGCCAGGAACAGCAGCACCAGACCGAACCATTGAATCCGCTGGGCGCGCAGGTACAAGGACGCCCGGTGCGCGCTCGTGGTGTTTTCGTCTTTGCCCATGGCGGCATCTCCATTGGGATGTCTCTCCACGCTAACAGGCGACGCCCGTCGCGGCACGGCAGCTGACGAAGGGCAGGCTCTGCGACGCGGGGTAGCGGCCCGCGTCAGGGTCCTGGGGCGAATAACTGTCTATCCTTCACCGGGCTGTCATGAATCAGGGATGGGCCGATGCCTAAGAAGCTGGTGCTGGTGGCGCTCGTTGCGCTGCTGCTGGGGGGCGGACTGTGGTGGTACCTGCAGTCCCGCGAAAGTGATGACAAACGCCTGGTGCTCTACGGCAACGTGGACATCCGTCAGGTGTCGCTGGCCTTCACCGGCAGCGAGCGCATCGCGAAGATGAATGTCGAGGAAGGCGACGTGGTCAAAGCCGGCGACGTGCTGGCGAGCCTGGACACCCGCGCCCTGCGCCTGCAGATCGACAAGGCCCGGGCACAGATTGCCGCCCAGGAGCAGAACCTGCTGCGCCTGAAGAACGGCTCGCGCCCCGAGGACATTGACCGGGCGAAAGCCCAGGACAAGGCCGCCCGCGCCCAGCTCGACCTCGCCAACACCCAGCTGCGCCGGCTGGAAAGTATCCGCGCCAACAGCCCCGGTGGTCGCGCCGTCAGCCAGCAGGACATCGACAGCGCCACCTCGCAGCAGAAGGTCGCCCAGGCCGAGCTGGAAGACCGGCAGAAGTCCCTGCGCCTGGCGCAGATCGGCCCGCGCGCGGAAGACATCGCCCAGGCCGAGGCGCAGCTTGCCGCCGCCCGCGCCGACGTGGCGCTGCTGCAGCACAACCTCGACGAAGCCGACCTCAAGGCGCCGCAGAATGCCACCGTGCGCTCGCGCCTGCTGGAACCCGGCGACATGGCCTCGCCGCAGCGCCCGGTGTACTCCCTGGCGCTGACCGATCCGAAATGGATTCGCGCCTACGTCAGCGAAACCAACCTGGGCCGCATCAAGCCCGGCATGAAAGCCCAGGTGTTCACCGACAGCCACCCGGACCAGGCCATCGACGGCCATATCGGCTTCATTTCCTCGGTGGCCGAGTTCACCCCGAAATCGGTGCAGACCGAGGAGCTGCGCACCAGCCTCGTCTACGAGGTGCGCGTGCTGGTAGCCGACCCGGACAACCGCCTGCGCCTGGGCATGCCGGCCACGGTGCGCTTCGCCGACGAGCCGCACTGATGGCCCTGGATCAGGGAGCACGCAACGACGGCCCGGTAATCCGCGCCGAGGGCCTGTCCAAGCAGTTCCTCGTGAAGGAGTCGGGAAAAACCGTGCAGGCGCTCAAGGACATCAGCCTGGACATCCCGCGCGGCCAGCTCACCGCGTTGGTCGGCCCGGACGGCGCCGGCAAGACCACCTTCCTGCGTCTGGTCGCCGGGTTGCTGCAGGCCGATGCCGGCACGCTCACGGTGCTGGACGTGGACGTCCACGCCCACCCGCAGCAGGTGCAGGACCGTATCAGCTACATGCCGCAGCGCTTCGGCCTCTACGAGGACCTGAGCGTGCAGGAGAACCTCGACCTCTACGCCGACCTCCACGGCGTGCCGCACAAGGAGCGCCAGGAGCGCTACCAGCGCCTGCTGGAGATGACCGACCTGGCACGTTTCACCGATCGCCCGGCGGGCAAGCTCTCCGGCGGCATGAAACAGAAGCTGGGCCTGGCCTGCACCCTGGTGCGCTCGCCGGACCTGCTGCTGCTCGACGAGCCCACCGTTGGCGTCGATCCGCTGTCGCGCCGCGAGCTGTGGGAGATCATCCAGCAGCTGATCGAGCAGGAGCAGCTCAGCGTGCTGGTCTCCACCTCCTACATGGACGAAGCCGAGCGCTGCGCTGAAGTCTTCCTGCTGCACCAGGGCCAACTGATGGCCAAGGGCGACCCGGCGTCGATCCGCGAACACGCCGACAACCTCTGTTTCATCGCCACCCCGCCCGCCGACGAGCCCGCGCGCACCCTGCAGGCGCGGCTGCTGGACGACCACCAGAACATCGTCGACGCGGTGCCGCAGTCCGGCGAGGTGCGCTTCATCCGCCAGCCGGACGCCGACCAGGGCAAGCTTGAGCAGATGCTCGACGGCGCACCGGTACGCCAGGTGGACGCGCGCCTGGAAGACGGCTTCATGTTCCTCCTGCGAGCCCGCAGCGATGCCGAAGCCGTCGACATGGAATCGCTCAAGGCCGGCACACGCCGTCACGACGACAGCAACGAAGCGGTGATCGAAGTGAAGGACCTGGTGCGCAAATTCGGCGACTTCACCGCGGTCGCCAGCACCAGCTTCAGCGTACGCCGGGGGGAAATCTTCGGCCTGCTCGGGCCCAACGGCGCCGGCAAGACCACCACCTTCCGCATGCTCTGCGGGCTGCTGCCGGCCACCAGCGGTACGCTGCAGGTCGCCGGGGTCAACCTGCGCCACGCGCGGGCCCAGGCGCGGCGCAAGGTCGGCTACGTGTCGCAGAAGTTCTCCCTCTACGGCAACCTCTCGGTCGCCGAGAACCTGCGCTTCTTCGGCGGCGCCTATGGCCTGGGCGGCAAGCGCCTGAGCCAGCGTATGGACGCGGTGTCCCGGCAGTTCGACCTCAGCGGCCAGGAGGACTCGCCCAGCGGCCAGCTGCCCGGCGGCTTCAAGCAGCGCCTGGCAATGGCGGTCGGCCTGCTCCACGAACCGGAAATCCTCTTTCTCGACGAACCCACCAGCGGCGCCGACCCCCTCGCCCGCCGGGGCTTCTGGCAGCGCATCACGGCGCTGGCGGCGTCGGGCACCACCATCATCATCACCACCCACTTCATGGAAGAAGCCGAGTACTGCGACCGCATCGTCATCCAGGATGCCGGCAAGCTGCTGGCCATGGGCACCCCGCAGGAAGTCCGCGAACAGGCCGGGGGCAAGGGCAGCACGCTGAACATGGAGCAGGCTTTTATCCAGATCGTTGAAAGCAATCGCCTTGAGAGCAATCGCGTCGAAAGCAACCGCCATCCAGCCAAGGGGGGCGCGGCATGAGCGCCGGCGGCTTCTGGCGGCGCCTCGCCTCGCTGACCCGCAAAGAGGTGCGGCAACTGGTGCGCGACCGCAGCAACCTGCTGATCGGCATCGGCCTGCCCATCGCGCTGATCCTGATCTTCGGCTACGGCCTGTCGCTGGACGTGAAGCGCGCCATCGTCGCCATCGTCCTCGACGACCCGTCCCCCGTGGCCCGCGACGTGGCCGCCGGGATCAGCCGCACCGAGTACCTGGAGCCTCACCTGGTGCGCTCCTTCGCCGAAGGCGAGGCGCTGATGAAGGCGCGCGAGGTGGACGCGCTGGTGCAGTTCCCTGCCGATTTCACCCGCCGCCTGAACGACGGCAACGCGCAGGTCCAGGTACTGGTGCAGGGCTCGGATGCCACCCGCGCCGCCAGCGTCTCCACCTACGTCAGCAGCGCCCTGGCCGGCTATGGCGAGAAGCAGGCCGACCGCAGCGCCGGCGGCACGGCCCAATCCACGGAGCAGCGCGGCGCGGTCACCATCGTCCAGCGCATGTGGTTCAACGCCGCCAACACCAGCACCTGGTACCTGGTGCCGGGGCTGATCGTGCTGATCATGACCCTGGTCGGCGCCTTCCTCACCGCTCTGGTGATGGCTCGCGAATGGGAGCGCGGCACGCTGGAGGCGCTGTTCGTCACGCCGGTGCGGCCGGTGGAAATCCTCCTGGCGAAGATCATCCCCTGCTTCGGCATCGGCATGATCGGCCTCGCCCTGTGCCTGCTCGCCGCGCGCTTCCTGTTCGACGTGCCGATCTACGGCTCCTTCGTCGTGCTGGTGATCGCCTCGATGCTCTACATGCTGGTAGCGCTGGGTATCGGCCTGCTGATCTCGGCGGTGACCAAGAACCAGTTCCTCGCCAGCCAGATCGCCCTGCTCGCCAGCTTCCTGCCGGCGATGATGCTGTCGGGCTTCATCTTCGACCTGCGCAACGTGCCCACCGCCATTCGGGTGATCGGCAACCTGCTGCCGGCGACCTACTTCATGGAGCTGGTGAAGTCCCTGTTCCTGGCCGGCGACTTCTGGCCGATGATCTTCAAGAACTGCGCCATCCTCGTCGCCTACGCCGTCGCCCTGCTGAGCCTGGCGCGGATGGTGACGCGCAAGCGGCTGGACTGAATCCCATGGAATTTCTCTGGCGCATCCTCAACCTGTGGCGCAAGGAACTGCTGGTGATCCTCAAGGACCCGGCCAACCGCATCGTGCTGGTGGCGCCGGTGCTGATGCAGAGCGTGCTGTTCGGCTACGCGGTGACCTTCGACCTCAACGATGCGCCCTACGCCATCCTCGACCTGAGCCACAGCGAATCCTCCACCCGCCTCGCCTCGCGCCTGGACGGCAGCGGTATCTTCCACCGGGTGGCGACGCTGACCCGCGTGGAGGAAATCCAGACGGTGATCGACGAGCAGAAGGCCCTGCTGGTGATCCATATCCCGTCGGACTTCCAGACCCGCCTGGCGCAGGGCGACCCGGCTCCGATCCAGGTCATCCTCGACGGGCGCAACTCCAACACCGCCGGCTCCGCCGCTGCCGGGCTGGCCGTGGTGGTCGGGCAGTTCAACCAGGAACAGGGCCTGGCCTCGGCGCCCATCAGCGTGGTCAGCCGCTCCTGGTACAACCCCAACCTGGAGACCCGCTGGCCGCTGATCCCGGCGCTGATCGCCACCCTGAGCATGATGCAGACGCTGATGCTCACCGCGCTCTCGGTAGCCCGCGAACGCGAACAGGGCACCTTCGACCAGTTGCTGGTGACGCCCTACACGCCGCTGGAGATCATGCTCGGCAAGGCCATTCCGCCTCTGCTGATCGGTATGCTGCAGGCCACATTGGTGCTGCTGATGGCGCTGTTCTGGTTCCGAATACCCATGGCCGGTTCGCTGCTCAACCTCTACGGAGGGCTGACGGTGTTCACCATCGCCTGCGTCGGGCTGGGCATGTCGATCAGCGCGGTGTCGCTGAACATGCAGCAGGCAATGCTCTACACCTTCGTGCTGATCATGCCGCTGACACTGCTCTCCGGCCTCGCCACGCCGGTGCGCAACATGCCCGAATTCCTGCAGGTGGTGACCTACGCCAACCCGCTGCGCTTCGGCATCGACCTGATCCAGCGGGTCTACCTCGAAGGCGCGACCCTGGCCGATGTCTGGCACAACCTGATTCCCATGCTGGTGGTGGCCGCCGTCACCCTGCCGCTCGCCTCGTGGCTGTTCCGCCACCGGCTTGCGTAGTCGATCACTGGAGATGGCCCCGCGATGCAATACCCTCACCCGGAACCCCACTTCAGAAGCCGCCGCCCATGAGCGAAACCAGCCAGTTCGTCATCTTCGCCGTCACCCAACTCGCCCTGCCGTTCGGGCTGGGCTACCTGTACTGCCGCCGCAAGGGCATCCCGACCGACACCTGGAGAGCCGGCGGCATCTACCTGACCGCCCTGTCGCTGGCGATGCTGTTCTTCATCGGCCTGCTTGGCCTGCCGACCCATGTGAAAAACGTCGGCATGGTCAGCAACCGCTCCATGGGCCTGACGCTGGGCGTCGTCGGCATTGCCGCAGGCCTGCTGCTGGGCTACGTCGCACGGCGTTTCGAGGGCTCGTCCGATGACTAGCGCCCAGCGAATCTGAAAAGGTGCAATTCTGAAAAGGTGCCATCGATGAACCGCACGTATCGCCTCGTCTCCTTCGCCCTGCTCGGCACCGGCCTCGCCGGCTGTGCCGTCGGCCCCGACTACGAAGCGCCGCGAAACCAGGCGCCGGCCAGCTGGCAGGCCGCGCACTCGGGCGATGCGCAGTTGCACCCCGCCCAGGGCGATGTCCACCTCAGCGAAGACTGGTGGACGCTGTTCAACGACCCGGTGCTGAACAACCTGCAACGCCGCGCCGACAAGGCCAGCCCCGACCTCAACAGCGCTGTCTTGCGATTCGCCCAGAGCCGCATGCAGCGGCAGATGGTGGCGGCGCAGCGTGGCGTGGACGTCAACGCCTCAGGCGGCGTGACCCGCCAGCGCATGAGCGAGAACGGCGCCAACGCGCTGATGATCCAGCGCATCGCCCCCGGCGCCAGCAGCGACGAGATCAGCAAGGTGCTGGCGCAGCCCTTCACCCTCTACCAGGCCGGTTTCGACGCCTCCTGGGAGCCCGACCTGTGGGGACGAGTGAGCCGCTCCATCGAAGCCGCCGATGCCAGCGTGGCGGCGCAGCTGGCTATGTTCGAGGAGACCCGACTGGGCGTCTCGGCCGAACTGGCCCGCGCCTACTTCGAGCTGCGCGGCGTGCAGCAGCAGATCGCCGTGGCCAATCAGGACATTGTCGCTACCGAGCAATCCCTGCAGCTGATCCAGGTGCGCGCCGACGGCGGCCTGGTGGACGACTTCGACGTCGAACGCCAGCGCGGCCAGCTCGCCGACCTGCGCTCCAGCCTGCCGCAGCTGCACGCCAGCGAGAGCGCGGCGATCAACCAGATCGGCGTGCTGATCGGCGCCGAGCCCGGCAGCCTGCGCGATGACCTGAAACCCGTTGCGCAGACCACTGCGCAAACGCCCGACCTGAGCCTCGGCCTGCCGTCGGAAGTGGCCCGCCGTCGCCCGGATATCCGCGCCGCCGAGGCCCAGCTGCACGCCGCCACCGCCAACATCGGCGTGGCCGTGGCAGACCTCTACCCGTCCATTCGTCTGGGCGCGAGCTTCGGCTACGAGTCCGCCGACGACGGCAAGTTCAGCGACTGGGGCAGCCGCACCTGGAGCGTCGGGCCGAGCCTGTCGCTGCCGATCTTCGACAACGGCCGGCGGCGCTCGCAGATCAACCTGCGCAAGCTGGAGCAGCAGGAAGCGGCGGTGTCCTACCAGCAGACCGTGCTCAAGGCCTGGCAGGAAGTGGACGACGCGCTGACCCACTACGGAGCCGAACGCCAGCGCAACCAGCGCCTGCAGGAAAAACTGCACAGCAGCGACGTCGCCTATGGCATGGCCAAGGCGCGCTATGCCGGCGGCATGACCGACTTCCTGGTGGAGCTGGACGCCCAGCGCGCGTTCCTGCAGTCGCGCCGCGACATGGTGGACAGCGATACCCAGCTGCGCCTGACGCTGATCGCCCTGTGCAAGGCGCTCGGCGGTGGCACGCCGGCGCCGGAGGCCAGCGCCAGCCGCTGAGGTCAGTTCTGCTGTGCGGTGACCTTGCCATCGCGCAGGTCCTTGGCGACCCGGCGCTGCATCTCGTAGGCCGGGGCCTCTACGGCGTCAAAGTCCTCGGAATAGCGAGTGGCGAAGCCCTGCACGCCCCACTCCTGGTACTGCTTCACGTGCCACAGCTCGTGGGCCCAGAGGGCGACGTCCTTCTGCGCGTCGTCCTCGCTGCGGAAGACGATCACGTCCACCAGGGTGACCGCCTCGGTATCAGGGTTCTGCATGATCGCCTGGGCAGCGTTCAGCTCGTCCAGCGCACCGGTGGAATAGCGCGCGGCCATCAGCACGTCGTCGGAGAAATACGGCTGCAACTGGGCGCGGATCTCCAGCGGGATCGGCTCGGTGCCGCCCTGCGCCGCCTGCTCGCGGGACTGCTGTAGCCACACGCCCAGCGCCTGGGCGGCCATCTTGCGGGTATCCGACAGCACCGGGCCGAGCACCGCGCCCAGGTCCGGCAGGCAGGTGCAGGTGTCCAGGCAGACCTGGCGCTGCCCCGGCGGGCAGGTCGCGGCAAGGGCATCGACGGACGCGGCCAACCCGGCGAGCAGCGCCAGAGCGTGCAGGAAGCGGGTTGCGAGGGGGGATGGCATGAAAAGACTCCGCTACAGCGTGGAGAAAGGCATGGTGCTCAGACCATGGCGCGGCGCGATCATGCCATGCCGCCAGCAAAAAAGAGCGCTGGCGCGACGTATGAAACTTCTGATAGCTTCTGAGCCATGAATGCCGCCAATCCCACCTTCCAGCAGATTATTACCACCATCGCTCCGATGGTGGGTTAGCGCATTCCGCGAACAACCAAACCCGCCTCCCGGCGGGTTTTTTAATGCCCGCCGTCCGAGGCTCCCGATCGAGGAGACACTGATGGACCAGGCACCTTCCCCTACTCTTTCTGCGGCACTGCATCCCCTGCAAGCGCTCATCCAGGCCGCCGACGAGGCCATCGGTCGCGAGGACTTCGACGCGCTGCTCGGGTTCTACACCGAAGACGCCCTGCTGGTGGTCAAGCCCGGCCTGCTGGCACGCGGCAAGGCGCAGATCCGCCAGGCCTTCGTCGCCATCGCCGAGCACTTCGGGCACAACCTGCGGGTACGCCAGGGCCGCCTGGACATCCTCGAAACCGGCGACACCGCCCTGGTGGTCGCGCAGACCCTCCTCGACACCAGCCACGGCAAGCTGAGCCGCCGCGCCACCTACGTGTTCCGCCGCGAAACCGACGGCGCCTGGCGTTGCGCGGTCGACAACTCCTACGGCACCGACCTGCTGGAGGCCACCACATGAATACACAGACAGGCACGCTGCACCTGCTGTGCGGCAAGGCGGCGTCGGGCAAATCCTGCCTCGCCCGCGAACTGGCCGAGGCACCGGGCACCGTGATGCTGGCCGAGGAGCAGTGGCTGGCCGAGCTATTCCCCTGGGGCATCAGCAACCCCGACGACTACCAGCTCTACGCCCGCCGCGTGCGCAAGGTCATGGGCCCGCACGTGGTCGGCCTGCTCCGCGCCGGCACCAGCGTGGTGCTGGACATCCCCGCCAACACCCTGGCCGACCGCCGCTGGCTGATCGACCTGGCGCAGCAGGCCGGTGCGGCGCACTGCCTGCATTTTCTCGACGTCGACCCGGCCACCTGCCGCAGCCGCCTGCTGGCGCGCCATGCCATCGCCCCACTGGCCGCGCCGCTGGACCCGGCCGGCTACGAGGCGCTCAACCGCTACTTCGTCGCCCCGCGCCCGGAGGAAAAACTGCAGGTGCAGCGCCACGGCGCCTGAGCGCGTAGAATCGCCGCCCCGAATTGCTCCCATCGCCTGAATTCAGAAAGACCGGATAGATGAACACCGAAGCCATCGCCACCCTTCGCGAGCAACTGCTCACCGCCCTGAACCCCGTCCCTGCGGAAACCCGCCGCCTGTTCCATGGCCGTGGCCGCCGCTGGCCGGGGCTGGAGCAGGTCACCGCCGACTGGCTGGAAGGCGTGCTGCTGGTGTCGCTGTTCCGCGAGCCGGGCGAAGACGAGCTGAGCGCGCTGCGGGCGATGCTGTTGGAACTGGCACAGGGCGACATCTGGCGCGCCACCGGCGCCCGCAGCCTGATGCTGCAGCACCGCTACACCCTGGAAAGCACCATGGAAGTGCTCCACGGCGAAGCCTTCGACGGCTGGCAGATCAGCGAACACGGCCTGCGCTACCAGCTGGACCTGGGCCGCAAGCAGAACAACGGCCTGTTCCTCGACATGCGCTACGGCCGCCAGTGGGTGCAGGCCAACTCCGCCGGGTTGCGCGTGCTCAATCTGTTCGCCTACACCTGCGGCTTCTCCGTGGCGGCGATGGCCGGCGGTGCGCAGAAGGTGGTCAACCTCGACATGGCCCGTGCCGCCCTCAGTCGTGGCCGCGACAACCACCGCCTGAACGGCCACGACCTGTCGAAGGTGAGCTTCCTCGACCATGACCTGTTCAAGTCCTGGGGCAAGGTGAAGAAATCCGGCCCGTACGACCTGATCATCATCGACCCGCCGAGCTTCCAGAAAGGCAGCTTCGTCCTCGACAAGGACTACGCCCGCGTCCTGCGCCGCCTGCCGGAACTGCTGGATGGCGCCGGCACCACCGTGCTGGCCTGCGTGAACGACCCAGGCATCGGCGTGGACTTCCTGCTCCGTGGCATGGCCGCCGAGGCGCCTCAGCTGCGCTTCATCGAACGCCTGGAAAACCCGCCGGAGTTTGCCGACATCGAGGAAGACAGCGGCCTCAAGGCGCTGGTGTTCCGCCTGGACTGATCCGGTGAAACAACGTGGGGCGTGAAGAGCTTCCGTAGGATGGCGTGGAGCGAAGCGATACCCATCGATCCTGCGCACCCCACCGCATGGGTATCGCAAGCTCCACCCATCCTACAAAAGCGTCCCTCGGCCGATGTCGGACATATCCCGATGAAAGGCCGTGCCAACCCTTGCGGCCAGGCCCCCATCACGCCATCCTTGCCACTGTATGTAAAACCAGTGCCAACCGATGTCCGTGCCGCTCGACCCCAGCCTCTACTACCTGACCAACTTCCACCGCGCCCTCGACTGGATCGACGAACGCTACGCCGACCTGCTTGACGCCGAGGAAGCCCGGTTCATCGCCGATTTCCGCGCGCTGCCGCTGCCGTCGCGGGCGCTGCTGGTGCGGCTGGTGATGCGCAAGGGGCCGCACTTTCGCGCCGGCAAGCTGAGCTACGCGGAGATCGGCGACATCCCCAGCGCCGCCGCGCCGCTGCTGGAACTGGGCTGGCTGGACGATGCCTACCCTCTCGCGCTGGAAGAGTTGCTGCCACTGCTGCTCAAGGACGAACTGCTCGCGCGCTTCCGCGCTGACCTGCCGCGCGGCGCGCTGAAGAAGGCCGAGCTCTACGAGCACCTGCAGGCCTACCACGAGCAGGTACAACCCTTCGCCGGCTGGTACCCGGAGCTCGACCACCTCTACACG
Organism: Pseudomonas sp. PDM17; assembly: GCF_014851985.1. Lineage (NCBI taxonomy): Bacteria > Pseudomonadati > Pseudomonadota > Gammaproteobacteria > Pseudomonadales > Pseudomonadaceae > Pseudomonas > Pseudomonas sp. PDM17. The sequence goes on along the minus strand of NZ_JACVAT010000002.1, from coordinate 219,922 downwards.
CTGATGGCAACGCCGTTGTGCGATCGCCTGCGTCTGCTGTTCTTCGGCAACCTGCAGCAGGACTGGTCCGAATTCGTCCTTGCCGACCTCGGCATCTTCCGTTACGAAACCGTCCCTTTCACTGCCGACTCCCGAGCCTTCCGCCGCCGCGATGACCTTGAGGCCTACATCCACCTGTGGAACGGCGCGGTGCGCTTCGAAACCGGCGAACCCATCGCCGAGCTGCTGGCCGAACTGGGTGACTTCCACAGCGACAACAGCTATCTGCAAGCCCGCCACGACCGCCTGCTGTACCGCATGGCCTACCAGCTGGAGCGCGAAGGTGAGCTGGACGCCGCCCTGGCGCTTTACCAACGCACCGCCGCCGGGGGCTCGCGACAGCGGCAGATTCGCGTGCTGGAACGTCTGCAACGCTTCGAGGAAGCCCACGCGCTGGTGCAAACCGCCCTGGCCGTGCCGGAAAGCGACGGCGAGCTGCAGTTGGTCGAGCGTGCGCTGACCCGGCTGGTCCGCCAGCTCGGGCTGCCAAAGGAAAAAACCGCCAAGGCCGCGCCGCCGCTGCGCATCGACCTGGAGCTGCCGCGCCCGGACGTCAACGTCGAATTCGCCGTGCAGGCCGTGCTTCACGAGGACGAAGCGCCGGTGTACTACGTGGAGAACGCGCTGATCTGCAGCCTGTTCGGCCTGCTCTGCTGGGACGTGATCTTCGCCCCGCTGCCCGGCGCCTTCTTCCACCCCTTCCAGGTCGGGCCCAGCGATCTCAACCGCAGCGACTTCGTCAGCCGCCGCGCGGAAGCCTTCGCCACACGCCTGGCATTGCTGGATAGCGACGCCTATCTCGCAGCCGTCCGCGAAACCTATGTTGCCAAGTCCGGCATCCTCTCGCCCTTCGTACACTGGGAGCTGCTCGACGAAAACCTGCTGGAGCAGGCCCTGCACTGCCTGCCGGCGGCGCACCTGAAGCTGTGGTTCGAGCGCCTGCTGGCCGACCCGAAGGCCAACCGCGCCGGCATGCCCGACCTGATCCAGTTCTGGCCCGCCAAGGCGCGCTACCGGATGATCGAGGTGAAAGGCCCCGGTGACCGCCTGCAGGACAACCAGAAGCGCTGGCTGGCCTTCTGCGCCGAGCACGGCATGCCGGTGGAGGTCTGCTACGTGCGCTGGCAGGGCGAGGCGGGCGAGGTCGAATGAGCTACGCCATCGCCGTACGCGCGCTCTGCGAATTCACCGCCAAGGAAGGTGACCTCGACCTGCGCTTCACCCCCGCCCCCACCGCCCAGGAAGGCATGGCCGGCCACGCCACGGTGGTCTCTCGGCGTGGCCTGGGCTACATCGCCGAACTGCCGCTGCGCGGCGAATATCCGGGGCTGGTGGTCAGCGGCCGCGCCGACGGCTACGACCCGAACGAAAACCTGCTGGAAGAGATCAAGACCCACCGCGGCGACGTCACGCGCATCCCGCAGAACCACCGGCTGCTGCACTGGGCGCAGGTGAAGGTATATGGCTGGCTGCTGTGCCAGACCCTGGAGATCGACGCCATCGATCTCGCCGTCGTCTACTTCAACGTCGTCACCCAGAAGGAAACCGAGTTCCGCGAGCGCTTCGCCGCCGCCGAGCTGCGCGCCTTCTTCGAGCTGCAATGCCAGCGCTTCGTGCAATGGGCCGAGCAGGAAAGTGCCCACCGCGTCGAGCGCGACCAGGGGTTGGAGACGCTGCGCTTCCCCTACGCCGATTTCCGCCAGGGCCAGCGCATGCTTGCCGAGTCGGTGTACCGCGCCGCCCGCGACGGCCAGACGCTGATGGCGCAGGCAACCACCGGCATCGGCAAGACCCTCGGCACGCTGTTCCCGCAGCTCAAGGCCTTCCCCGGCCAGCAGCTGGACCGCCTGTTCTTCCTCACCGCCAAGACCCCCGGCCGGCGCCTGGCGCTGGACGCCCTGGCGACTCTGCGTCAGCAGGAGGCCGCCCAGCCGCTGCGAGTGCTCGAACACGTCGCCCGCGACAAGGCCTGCGAGCACCCGGACAAGGCCTGCCACGGCGAATCCTGCCCGCTGGCCAAGGGGTTCTACGACCGCCTGCCCGCCGCCCGTGAGGCCGCGCTCAAGCAGTGCTGGCTGACCCAGGAGGCGGTGCGCAAGGTGGCACTGGAGCACCAGGTCTGCCCGTACTACCTGAGCCAGGAGCTGTGCCGCTGGTCCGACGTGGTGGTGGGCGACTACAACTACTACTTCGACATGACCGCCCTGCTCTACGGCCTCACCGTGCTCAACGACTGGAAGGTCACCCTGCTGGTGGACGAGGCGCACAACCTCATCGAACGCGGGCGAGGCATGTACAGCGCCGAGCTGGATCAGGGCGAGTTCAACGCCCTGCGCAAGGTCGCCCCGGCCAAGCTGAAAAGTGCGCTGGAGCGCGTCGGCCGGCACTGGAACCAGCTGCACCAGGACCAGGACGTCGATTACCAGATCTACCCGACCATCCCCGACCTGTTCATCGCCGCGTTGCAGAAGGCCGTCAGCGCCATCACGGACCACCTCACCGACCAGCCCACCGGCAACGAGGCCGAGCTGTTGAGCTTCTATCTCAACGCCATGCTGTTCTGCCGGCTGGCCGAGGCCTACGGACCGCACTCGCTGTTCGACATCACCCGCCACGACGTCAGCGCGCGCCGCGCACTCTCGACCCTGTGCCTGCGCAACGTGGTGCCGGCGCCCTTCCTCGCCGAGCGCTTCAAGGTGGCCCACAGCACCACGCTGTTCTCCGCCACCCTGACCCCGGCCCACTACTACGCCGACCTGCTCGGCCTGCCCGAAGACACCGGCTGGCGCGAAGTGGAGTCACCCTTCCACGCCGAACAGCTGGAAGTCCACGCGCTGAGCAACCTGTCCACCCGCTACCAGCACCGCGAGGCCAGCCTCACGCCGATCAGCACCCTGATGGCGCGGCAGTTCCGTGCCCGTCCCGGCAATTACCTGGCCTTCTTCAGCAGCTACGCCTACCTGCAACAGGCGCTGGACCGCTTCACCGCCGAGCACCCGGACATCCCGCACTGGGCACAGTCGCGCAGCATGAACGAACTGGAGCGCCAGGCCTTCCTCGACCGCTTCACCACTGGCTCGCGCGGCATCGGTTTCGCCGTGCTCGGCGGCGCTTTCGGCGAAGGTATCGACCTGCCGGGCGAGCGCCTGATCGGCGCCTTCATCGCCACGCTGGGGCTGCCGCAGGTCAACGAGGTCAACGAAGAGATCAAGCAGCGCATGCAGGGGATGTTCGGCGACGGCTACGACTACACCTACCTGTTCCCCGGCTTGCAGAAGGTCGTCCAGGCGGCGGGCCGGGTAATCCGCACGCCGACGGATTCGGGGGTGATCTACCTGCTCGACGACCGCTTCAACCAGCCAGCGGTGCGGCGGTTGCTGCCGGGGTGGTGGAAGCCGGAGCGGCTGAAGTTCATCGCCGATCCGCCGCGATTCAAGGCGCCGCAGGGGTATCTGCTGCTGTAAGCCGTTGGGTGGTGCTCCTCCCTTCCTACGTCCGTGCTCCGCCGTGATGCAGGTGCGAGCGGAAACTCTGGTCGCGGTCAGGGCCCGCTCCTACAGTGAGTCCCAACGTCCGTCAGTCCAACCGCCATTGACGGCGCCTTCCCACCGGATAAACTGTATATACATACAGTATTATCCGAGTCATCCCATGCCCCTTCACCTCATCTCCCTCCCCCGGTCCTGCCGCCGGGCGCATGACCGTCGCCGTTCGCCGGCTGGGAGGCCGTGATGGGTAGCGTCGTCGCACTCGACACCCTGTTCCACCAGCGGCAGGTCTGGAAGGGCCAACCGCAAGGCCTGCCGCCCAGCCAGCAGCCCACCGGCCATGCGGAGCTGGACGCCGCCCTGCCCAGCGGTGGCTGGCCGGAAGCGGCGCTCAGCGAAATCCTCCTGGCTGCCGAAGGCACTGGCGAACTGCAACTGGTCTGGCCGACGCTCGCGCGACTCAGTGCAGCAGGCGAGCGCATCGTGCTGGTCGCACCACCCCACATCCCCTACCCGGCCGCCTGGCAGGCCGCCGGCGTCGCGCTGGAGCAGCTCGCCATCATCCAGGCGAGCGGTCGCGATGCGCTCTGGGCCGCCGAACAGTGCCTGCGCTCGGGAAGCTGTGGTGCTGTGCTGTGCTGGCCGCAGCAGGCCGATGACCGTGCCCTGCGCCGCCTGCAGGTGGCCGCCGAAACCGGGCAGACCCTGGCCATCGCCTACCGCCCGCAGCGCGAAGCGGTCAATCCGTCGCCCGCCGCGTTGCGCCTGGCGCTGGACGCCAATCCGACGCAGCTGCGCGTGCTCAAGTGCCGGGGTGGCCTGGCGCCGGCGCGGCCCATCCCGCTGCCCTGGCACTGACCATGCTCTGGGCCTGCATTCTCCTGCCTCAGCTGGCAATGGACGGCGTGCTGCGCGGCCGTCCCGAGCCGGACGCCGCCCTGGCGCTGCTCGCCGGGCCGACCCAGCGCCGCGTGCTGCAGGCGGTGAATCCAGCCGCGCTGGCGCTGGGGCTCAAGCCCGGCCAATCGCTCACCGCCGCCCAGGCCTTGAGCCGCGACTTCGCCACCGCCGAGTACGACCTGGGCGAGGTGCAGCGCTGGCAGAACCTGCTGGCCGCCTGGGCCTATGGCTTCAGCTCGCAGGTCAGCCAGCACTACCCGCGCGCACTGCTGCTGGAGGTGCAGTCCAGCCTGCAATTGTTCGGCCCCTGGCCGCGCTTCGAGGCACGCCTACGCGAGGAGTTGAACGGGCTGGGCTTCCGCCACCGCATCACCGCCGCGCCCAACCCGGCCGCTGCGCGCATCCTCGCCAACGGCCACGACGGCCTGGCGATCCACGACAACCAGCAGCTGCGCCAGTACCTGGGCAGGATGCCGCTGGAGCGCCTGGGCCTGGGGCGCGACGCCGCCACCTCGCTGGGGCGCATGGGCCTGCGCAGCCTGCAGCAACTGCTCGCCCTGCCGCGCGAAAGCCTGGCCCGGCGCTTCCCGCCACAGCTGCTGCGACAGGTCGACACCCTGCTCGGCCAGCGCCCGCTGGCCCTGGAGTTCTACCGGCCGCCGGACTGTTTTGAATCGCGTATCGAGCTGAACTTCGACGTGGAGTCCACCCAGGCGCTGCTGTTCCCGCTGCGCCGCCTGACCGCCGATCTCGCCGCCTTCCTCGCCGGACGCGACAGCGGCGTGCAGCGTTTCGTCCTCCATCTGGAGCACCACGAAGGCAGCGACACGCTGATGCCGGTCGGCCTGCTCAGCGCCGAACGCGAGGCGACGATGCTCTTCGAGCTGACCCGTGGCCGCCTGGAGCAACTGCAACTGCGCGCCCCGGTGCACAGCGTGCGGCTGCTGGCCGACGACCTGCCGGCCTTCGTGCCGCAGCACCGCGAGCTGTTCGACGACCGCCCGCAACAATCGCTGCCCTGGGAACAGCTGCGCGAACGCCTGCGCGCACGCCTGGGCGACGACTCTGTGCATAGCCTCGGTGGCCGCGCCGACCATCGCCCGGAGCGCGCCTGGCATGGCAGCCCGACGCCGCTGCAAGCCATCATCGAGGCCCCGCGCCCCGGCTGGCTCCTGGCCGAGCCCCAGCCGCTGCGCGAGTCCGCCCCGGCCCTGCTGGCCGGCCCCGAGCGCATCGAATCCGGCTGGTGGGACGGCGAGGACATCCGCCGCGACTACTACCAGGTGCGCACCCGCAGCGGTCAGCACGCCTGGGTGTTCCGCCCGGTGGGCGACGACGGCCCGCTGCTGCTGCACGGCTGGTTCGCATGAGTGCGGAAAGTGAAAGCATCGGCTACGCCGAGCTGCACTGCCTGTCCAACTTCAGCTTCCAGCGCGGCGCCTCCAGCGCCGCCGAGCTCTTCGAGCGGGCGAAGAAGCTCGGCTACCGGGCACTGGCGATCACCGACGAATGCAGCCTGGCCGGCATCGTCCGCGCCTGGCAGGCGGCGAAGAAACACGAGATCGCGCTGATCACCGGCAGCGAACTGAGCATCGAGCAAGGCCCGAAGCTGGTGCTGCTGGCGGAGAACCTGGCCGGCTACGAGAACCTCTGCCGCCTGCTCACCCACGCCCGCCGCCGCGCCGAGAAAGGCAGTTACCGCCTGGTACGCACGGACTTCGACGGCAACCTCGACCACCTGCTGGCGATCTGGCTGCCGCGAGACGAGCAGGACGACGACGGCCGCTGGCTGCGCGGGCTTTTCCCCGAGCGCCTGTGGCTGGGCGTCGAGCTGCACAAGGGCCCGGACGACGCCGGCAAGCTGCGGCGCCTGCAGGAACAGGCCGCACGCCTGGAGATTCCCGCCGTGGCCTGCGGTGACGTGCACATGCACGCCCGTGGCCGCCGCGCCCTGCAGGACTGCATGACCGCCATCCGCCAGCACCTGCCGGTGCACGAGGCCGGCCAGCACCTCTATCCCAATGGCGAACGCCATCTGCGGCCGAGGGAGACGCTGGCGTCGATCTACCCGGCCGAACTGCTGGCGGAGACATTGAAGATCGCCGGGCGCTGCACCTTCGACTTGAGCGATCTGAAGTACCAGTACCCGCGCGAACTGGTACCCGAAGGCCATACGCCCACCTCCTGGCTGCGCGAGAAGACCGAGGAAGGCATCCGGCGCCGCTGGCCGGACGGCGAGACCGAGAAGGCGCGCGCGCAGGTGGAATACGAGCTGGAGCTGATCGCCGAGCTGGGCTACGACAGCTACTTCCTCACCGTCCACGACATAGTCGCCTTCGCCCGTCGCCAGAGCATCCTCTGCCAGGGGCGCGGCTCGGCGGCCAATTCGGTGGTCTGCTTCGCCCTCGGTATCACCGAGCTGGACCCGTCCAAGGCCAGGCTGCTGTTCGAACGCTTCATCTCCCGCGAGCGCAACGAGCCGCCAGACATCGACGTCGACTTCGAACACGACCGCCGCGAGGAAGTCATCCAGTACGTGTTCCAGCGCTACGGCCGCAGCCGTGCCGCGCTCACCGCCGTGGCCAGTACCTACCGCGGCGCCGGCGCGGTGCGCGACGTGGCCAAGGCGCTGGGCCTGCCACCGGACCAGGTCGGCGCGCTGGCCGACTGCTGTGGCGCCTGGAGCCGCGAGGCGCCGCCGCCCGAGCGCCTGCTGGAGGCTGGCTTCGACCCGGAAAGCCCGATCCTGCGCCGCGTGCTGGCCCTGACCGGGCAACTGGTCGGCTTCCCCCGGCACCTGTCGCAGCACCCCGGCGGCTTCGTCATTTCCCAGCAGCCACTGGAAACCCTGGTGCCGGTGGAGAATGCGGCGATGCCCGAGCGCACCCTGATCCAGTGGGACAAGGACGACCTCGACGCCGTCGGCCTGCTCAAGGTCGACGTCCTCGCCCTCGGCATGCTCAGCGCCCTGCGCCGCTGCTTCAACCTGGTCGCCGGCTATCGTGGCCAGCAGTGGACCCTGGCGACGCTGCCGCAGGAGTGCGCGAAGACCTACGAAATGATCAGCCGCGCTGACACCGTGGGCGTGTTCCAGATCGAGTCCCGCGCGCAGATGGCCATGCTGCCGCGGCTGCGGCCCGAAACCTTCTACGACCTGGTGATCGAAGTGGCCATCGTCCGTCCCGGCCCGATCCAGGGCGACATGGTCCATCCCTACCTGCGCCGGCGGAACAAGGAGGAAAAGGTCGAGTACCCGCACGAAGAGCTGATCCCGATCTTCGAACGCACCCTGGGCGTGCCGCTGTTCCAGGAACAGGTGATGGAGCTGGCGGTGGTTGCTGCCGAATACACGCCCGGAGAAGCCGACCAACTGCGTCGTTCCATGGCTGCCTGGAAACGCCATGGCGGGCTGGAGCCGCACCGCCAGAGATTGTCCGAACGCATGGGCGCGAAGGGCTACAAGCAGGAATACATCGACCGCATCTTCGAGCAGATCAAGGGCTTCGGCAGCTACGGCTTCCCCGAATCCCACGCCGCCAGCTTCGCCCTGCTCACCTACGCCAGCTGCTGGTTGAAATGCCACGAGCCGGCGGCCTTCACCTGCGCGCTGATCAACAGCTGGCCCATGGGTTTCTACAGCCCCGACCAGTTGCTGCAGGACGCCCGCCGCCACGGCCTGGAGATTCGCCCGGTGGACGTGCGCCACAGCCACTGGGACTGCATCCTGGAACCTATCGCCGAACGCCAGCCGGCGATCCGCCTCGGCCTGCGCATGGTGCGCGGGCTGCGTGAGGACGTCGCCAACGCCGTGGCCCGGGCGCGCGAGCAACGCCCCTTCGCCGATGTCGCCGACCTCTGCCTGCGTGCCCATCTCGACGGCCGCGCCCGTGAACAGCTGGCCGACGCCGGCGCCCTGCGCGGCCTCGCCGGCCACCGGCACAAGGCGCGCTGGGCGATCGCCGGGGTCGAGCCGCAGCTGCCGCTGTTCGCCGGCCAGGCTACCGAGGAAGCGCCGGTCAGCCTGCCGTTGCCCAGCCGCGGCGAAGACCTGCTCACCGACTACGCGACCCTTGGCACCACCCTCGGCCCGCACCCCATGACCCTGCTGCGCGGTGCCCTCAAGGCCCGTCGCTGCCGCAGTTCAAGGGAACTGGCCAGCCTGGAAGCCGACCGCCCGGTGCGCGTCGCCGGCCTGGTCGTCGGCCGCCAGCGCCCCGGCACGGCCAGCGGCGTCACCTTCGTCACCCTGGAAGACGAGTTCGGCATGATCAACGTGATCGTCTGGCGCGACCTCGCCGAACAGCAGCGCCGCCCCTTCCTCAGTGCCCGCCTGATGCAGGTGGACGGCACCCTGGAAGCCAAGGACGGCGTGCGCCATGTGATCGCCGGGAGGCTGACGGACCTGAGTGAGCTACTGGAGGGGCTGGATGTGCGGAGTCGGGATTTCCATTGAGCCAGCACAGGAGTTCAGCCTACGAAGAGCGCTCAGCAACGTAGGGCGCATAACCCGGAACGGGTTATGCGCCAGTGCCGGCGGATAACGCCTCAGGCGTTATTCGCCCTACATGACTCCATCCTGATGCTTATGTGCTGGGCCTGTCGCAGGCATGGCCAGCTCCTGCAAGTCGACCGCGCACAACCCCTGTAGGACCGGGGGCGCCTAGTCCATACCCGCGAAAAGCGGACAAAGTCCGCACTGACATGCCACGCCAGCCCCACTGGTGCCCTACCCCGAACAACGCCACAATGACCCGCACTCCAGCATCGGACCCAGCATGATCACCCTCCGCCACATCGAAGTCTTCCGCGCGGTCATGACCACCGGCAGCGTCACCCGCGCGGCGGCGTTCCTGCATACCAGCCAGCCCACCGTCAGCCGCGAGTTGGCGAGACTGGAGCAACTGGTCGGCTTCGAGCTGTTCCTGCGCGAGCGTGGGCGGCTTGCGCCGACGGCGCGGGCGCTGATGCTGTTCGAGGAGGTGGAGCGTTCCTTCACCGGGCTGGACCGCATCGTCGCCTTCGCCGGTAGCCTGGGGCAATTCGCCGAGGGCAAGTTCTCCATCGGCTGCCTGCCGGCGCTGTCACAGGCGCTGCTGCCGGAAGCCTGCAAGCGCTTCAGCCGGGAAAACCCGGCCATCAGCCTGGAAGTGGCGGCGCTGGAGTCGCCGCACCTGGAAGAGGCGCTCAGCGCCCAGCACCACGACATCGGCCTGATCGAGAACGACGACACCCCGCGCGGCACCGAGCTGCAACCGCTACTGGCAGTGGACGAGGTGTGCATCCTCCCGGACGGGCATCCGCTGCTGACCCGCGAGCGCCTGGAGGCGGAGGATTTCGCCGGCCAGCCCTTCGTCAGCCTGGCCACCAGCGACCGCTACCGGCACCTGATCGACGCCGTGTTCCTCGGCGCCGGCGTGCAGCGGCAGATGCAGGTGGAAACCCACAGCGCCGTCTCGGTGTGCAGCATGGTCCGCGCCGGCCTGGGCCTGGCCGTGGTCAACCCGATCACCGCGCTGATGTTCCGGGACCAGGGCATCCAGCTGCGCCCGCTGGCCTTCTCGCTGCCGTTCCAGGTCAGCGTGGCGAAACCGCTGTACCGCCCCGCTACGCCGCTGCGCGAGCGCTTCGTGGCGGCACTTCAGGCAGAGGCTGGCGTGCTGGTACAGCGCCTGCGCGAAGCCGGCGTGGGCTGCACCCTATATCAAAATTGAATTGATCCGATAACAAGCGGCATTATTCAGCCATGCAAAGGGCCGGTAGACTAGCGCCATCTACCTTCGGAGCCCATTCATGACTTTCCTCGCCCTGCCCCGTGCCGAACAGCTCGCCCTGCAATTCGGCACCCCGCTGTGGATCTACGACGCAGCCACCATCCGCGGCCAGATCGAGCGCCTGAAGAGCTTCGACATCATACGCTTCGCCCAGAAGGCCTGCTCCAACCTGCACATCCTGCGCCTGATGCGCGAACAGGGGGTGAAGGTCGATGCGGTATCCCAGGGCGAACTTCTGCGCGCCCTGGCCGCTGGCTACTCGTGCCGCGAGGATGAGTCCGAGATCGTCTTCACCGCCGACCTGCTGGACCGCACCACCCTGGAAACCGTGGTCGAGCACGGCATCCCCGTGAACGCCGGCTCCATCGACATGCTCCGCCAGCTGGGCGAAGTCGCCCCCGGTCATCCGGTGTGGCTGCGCATCAACCCCGGCTTCGGCCACGGCCACAGCAACAAGACCAACACTGGCGGCGAACACTCCAAGCACGGCATCTGGCACAGCGACCTGCGCGCCGCCCTGGACGTGATCGGCGAGCGCGGCCTGCGCCTGGTCGGCCTGCACATGCACATCGGTTCGGGCGTCGACTACGGCCACCTGGCTCAGGTCGGCGAAGCCATGCTCGGTCTGGTTCAGCAGGTGAAGGACGCCGGCCACGACCTGTCCGGCATCTCCGCCGGCGGCGGCCTGTCCATCCCCTACCGCGCCGGCGATCCTGAAGTGGACACCGCGCACTACTTCCAGCTGTGGGACAAGGCGCGCAAGGCCGCCGAAGCCGTGGTCGGCCACCCGCTGCACCTGGAGATCGAACCGGGCCGCTACCTGGTCGCCCAGTCCGGCTGCCTGCTCAGCGAAGTGCGCGCCACCAAGGACGCCGGCCGCAACCACTTCGTGCTGGTGGACGCCGGCTTCAACGAGCTGATGCGCCCGTCCATGTATGGCAGCTACCACGGCATCCGCGTACTGGCCGGCGACGTCGCCAGCCGCGAGGTAATCGACACCGTGGTGGCCGGCCCGCTGTGCGAGTCCGGCGACGTGTTCACCCAGGGCGACGGTGGCGTGGTCATCCCCCGGGCCCTGCCGCGTGCCCAGGTCGGCGACCTGCTGCTGATCGAGGACACCGGCGCCTATGGCGCATCCATGTCGTCCAACTACAACAGCCGCCCGCTGATCGCCGAGGTGCTGCTCGAAGGCGCCGAGGCGAAGCTGATCCGCCGCCGCCAGCGCGTGGAAGAGCTGCTGGCCCTGGAAGAAGACCTGGGCTGATTCCCGCCGTCACGATCCGCCGGCCCTGCCGGCGGGTCGCGGGCGTGGCCCGCCCTCTACCGGAAGCGTCCGCCCCTCACCGATCGATACGCGTCGACAGAATGATCGACGACATCGTCCGCTCCACCCCGTCCAGTGCGCCGATGCGGTCCAGCACCGCGTCCAGGTCACGGATCGACAGCGCCTCGACTATCACGATCATGTCGAAGTTGCCGCTCACCGAATGCAGCGTCTTCACTTCGGCAATCTTCTCCAGCGCCTGCACCACCTGGTGTGACAGCTTGGGCAGCGCCGTCACCAGCACGTGGGCGCGCACCAGTGACTGCGCGTAGCTGTCCGACACCTTGATCGAATAGCCGGTGATGACGCCCTGCTGCTCCAGCCTTTCGATGCGGCTCTGCACCGTGGAGCGCGACACCCCGAGCTTGCGCGCCAGCTCGGAGATCGACTCGCGGGCATTGGCGCGCAGCAGGTTCAGCAAGGCCGCGTCGGCATTTTTCGTCATATTGCTCATCGTATTGGTCAATCTGCCTGAAAGCTCCCGACAATCTTGCAGATTGTCAGGTTCATTTCAACGACGGCCTTTGCAATAGTGGACGCCACGGCGAGCCCTCAGAGCTCGCCATTTCTTTGCCCGCGCGCCATCCATCGACTGGTCCCTGCGGGCCGCGAAAAGCCTTGCCAAGCTGGTGCTACAAGCCGGCACGTCGAAGAAAAAGGAAGCCTCCAATGCTCAAGAACCGCCACCCCCACACCCCCGGCAAGAAACCGGTGACCATCTTCGGCCCGGACTTCCCCTTCGCCTTCGACGACTGGATCGAGCACCCCGCCGGCCTGGGCAACATCCCCGCCGAGAAGCACGGCCAGGAAGTGGCCATCGTCGGCGCCGGCATCTCCGGCCTGGTGGCGGCCTATGAGCTGATGAAGATGGGCCTGAAGCCCGTGGTCTACGAGGCCTCGAAAATGGGCGGCCGGCTGCGCTCGGAGACCTTCGAAGGCGCCGACGGCATCATCGCCGAGCTGGGCGGCATGCGCTTCCCGGTCTCCAGCACCGCCTTCTACCACTACGTCGACAAGCTCGGCCTGGAAACCAGACCCTTCCCCAACCCGCTGACCCCGGCCTCGGGCAGCACCGTGGTCGACCTGGAAGGCACCAGCCACTACGCCGAGAAGATGGCTGACCTGCCGGAAATCTTCCGCGAAGTCGCCCAGGCCTGGGCCGAAGCGCTGGAAGACGGCGCGCGCTTCTCCGAGGTGCAGGATGCGTTGCGCGAGCGCGATACGGTCAAGCTCAAGGCCCTGTGGGACGAGCTGGTGCCCAAGTGGGACGACCGCACCTTCTACGACTTCGTCGCCACCTCCAAGGCCTTCTCGCGCCTGTCCTACCGCCACCGCGAAATCTTCGGCCAGGTCGGTTTCGGCACCGGCGGCTGGGACTCGGACTTCCCCAACTCCATGCTGGAGATCTTCCGCGTGGTGATGACCAACTGCGACGATCACCAGCATCTGGTGGTGGGCGGCGTCGAGCAGGTGCCACGCGGTATCTGGAGCCATGAGCCGGAGCAATGCGCGCACTGGCCTGCCGGTACTTCCCTGGCCAGCCTGCACAACGGCGCGCCGCGTCCGGGCGTGAAGAAGATCGCTCGCGCCGCCGACGGCACCTTCGCCGTCACCGACTACTGGGGTGACACCCGCCACTACGCGGCCGTCCTGGCGACCTGCCAGACCTGGCTGTTGACCACCCAGATCGAGTGCGAGGAAGCACTGTTCTCGCAGAAGATGTGGATGGCCCTGGACCGCACCCGCTACATGCAGTCCTCGAAGACCTTCGTGATGGTCGACCGGCCGTTCTGGAAGGACAAGGACCCGCAGACCGGCCGCGACGTGATGAGCATGACCCTCACCGACCGCCTCACCCGCGGCACCTACCTGTTCGACAACGGCGACGACAAGCCGGGGGTGATCTGCCTGTCCTACTCCTGGATGAGCGACGCCATGAAGATGCTCCCGCACCCGGTGGAGAAGCGCGTGCAGCTTGCGCTGGATGCATTGAAGAAGGTCTACCCGAAGGTCGACATCGCCGGCCACATCATCGGCAACCCGATCACCGTGTCCTGGGAGGCCGACCCGCACTTCCTCGGCGCCTTCAAGGGCGCGCTGCCGGGCCACTACCGCTACAACCAGCGCATGTACGCGCACTTCATGCAGGACGACATGCCCGCCGAGCAGCGCGGCATCTTCATCGCCGGCGACGATGTGTCCTGGACCCCGGCCTGGGTGGAAGGCGCGGTGCAGACCTCGCTGAACGCCGTGTGGGGCATCATGAAGCACTTCGGCGGCGCGACCCATCCGGAAAACCCCGGCCCCGGCGACCGCTTCGCCGAACTGGGTCCGATGGAACTGCCGGACTGATCCGCGCCACTCCCCTGCCTTGACTGAACAGCGGCTCGCGCGGGGCCGGGATCGGGTGCAAACTGCCTGATCCCGGCCTTGCGCGTTTCGAAGGAGAACACCATGTACCTCGCCCTCTACCAGTGCCCACCCGGCCCCGACGACGTCGCCGGCAACCTGCGCCGCCTGGAGCAGGCCGCGCAACAGGCGGTGCAGAACGGTGCGGACCTGCTGGTGCTGCCGGAGATGTACCTGTCCGGCTACAACATCGGCGCGAAGCGTGTCGCGGAACTTGCGGAAAGCTGCGACGGCCCGTCGGCCCTGCGCATCGCCGAGATCGCCCGCGAGCACAAGCTCGGCATCCTCTACGGCTATCCCGAACGTGACGGCGACGCCATCTTCAACAGCGTGCAGCTGATCGACCGGCAGGGCGAACGCCGCGCCAACTACCGCAAGACCCACCTCTACGGCGACCTCGACCGCAGCCAGTTCAGCGCCTCCGATGAGCCGCCGGCGATCTTCGAGCTCGACGGCTGGAAGGTCGGCCTGCTGATCTGTTTCGACGTGGAATTCCCCGAGGCCGTGCGCACGCTCGCTTTGGCCGGCGCGGATGTCGTGCTGGTGCCCACTGCGAACATGCGCCCGTACGAATTCGTCGCCCAGGTGCTGGTGCCGACCCGCGCCTACGAGAACCAGGTGTTCCTGGCCTACGCCAACTACGTCGGCAGCGAGGGCGAAATCGAGTACTGCGGCCTGAGCAGCATCGTCGCCCCGGATGGCCAGGTGCTGACCAAGGCCAAGCAAGGCGAGGAGTTGCTGGTGGCCGAGCTGGACCCGCACCGCATAGCCCTGGCGCGCGAGGGGTACAGCTATGTACACCTGCGGCGGCCGGTGCTGTATCGCAGTTGAAAAAAGCCCGGCTGATGCCGGGCTTTCTTTTGCCCAAGAACAATCGTAGGGCGGATAACGCCACCGGCGTCATGCGCCCTACGGGTACAACTGCCCAGTTGTATCGCGGTGGCAAGCCTGGCAGCTGCGCACCGGCCCACTGGCGTGGAACGCCTGCAGACGCTGCAGGTGGCAGCTCTGGCAGAGCTGGTGGAAATCCGCCTCGATGCGTACGGCCAGCGCCGGGCTCTGCTTGTGGCAGAGGATGCAGGTGCGGTTGCCGGAGACCGAGGGCGACTGGTCCTGGTAGTCGTGGTGGCAGGTAATGCAGTTTACCGAGGCGTGCGGCTCATGGGGGAACGCCAGCGGCATCAGCGGGCGGCTGCGTTGCCAGTGCTCGTGGGCGAACCACGCCCCCGCCGACAGCGCCACGGCAGCGGTGACGCCAAGTCCGATCCAGATACGCCTCACAGCGGCAGCTCCAGATTCGCCAGCAGACTGTAGAGCGCCGACAGGCCGATGATCGCGCCGCTGGCCGCCAGCGCGATCCAGATGGCGCGTTGCGCCGTGTTGCGCTTGCGACCGCTGATACCGTTGACGGGCTTGGGCAGGCGCGGCCAGGCAGCCACCGCCAGCATCAGCGCCACCAGCAAGGCGCCCTTCCAGACTCCGCCGCTGTAGTAGCCCGCACCGAGCACATGGACAGCCATCAGCGACAGGGCGAGAAAACTGCCGCCGTAATGCCAGCGGCGGAACGAAGCGGCGCTGCTGCTCCAGCGCGGGCGGACGCGGCTCAGGCTGGAAACCGCCAGCACCAGCATCAGGATCGCCGACGCCAGCCCGGCCAGCATGTAGGCTGGGGCGGATGGCAGCAGGTCCTCGACCAGCAGCGGCTCATCGATCAGCAGCACGACGATGTGCACCAACAGCAATGCGACGGCAGCAAAGCCCAGGTCACGGTGCAGGCGCAGGAAGAACTTGCCCTCGTACAGCGGGCGCGGTTGCGGCCGGCCGCCAATCACGAACAGCAGCCCCAGCAGGCAGGCGCCGAGCAGCCCGGCGGCGTTGGCGAAATCCCAGGCATAGCCGAGCCCCGGCATGGCGCCGAGGCCAAGCAGGACGGCGACCGGCAGCAGGCAACCGAGCGCCAGGCGCGCGATCAGCGCAGGCATGGGGGACTCCGAACGAGGGACGGTCGCAGGAGGCTAGCAAGCGCCGACCAGGCGCGCGTGTCGATCCCTGCCAGACGAATTGCCGGCTCTGCCACACCCTGTAGGAGAGAGATTGCTCACGAACCGACGCCGGCATCTGCCGGGATCGTACTGCCACCCTGTAGGAGCGCCCCATGGGCGCGATCGCGGGCATGGCCCGCTCCTACACTGGGCTCCGTAGCCCGCCAGGAAACGCCAAACAGGATGGTGTGGAGCGCAGCGATACCCTTCAATCCGCACACCAGCAGCATGGGTATCGCTGCGCTCCACCCATCCTACAAGAGCGGTTCGGCTTACAGGTCCAGCACCAGCCGCGCCGACCTGGCGCGAGACACGCAGGCGCAGATCTGCTTGTTGGCGGCCTTTTCCTTGTTCGACAGGCAGTTGTCGCGGTGCTCCGGCTCGCCCTCCAGCACTTCGACGATGCAGGTGCCGCAGATGCCCTCGCGGCACTCGGTATCGATGTCGCAGCCATGGGCCTGCAGCACGTCCACCAGCGTCGAGTCCGCCGGTACGTGAAGCACCACGCCGGAGCTGGCCAGTTCCACTTCGAAGGAACCGGTCGGCGCCGCGTTGGCAGCCGGGTCGGCCTGGAAGTGTTCCAGGTGGATGGCGTCCTCCGGGCGGCTGCGCGCAGCGATCTCCACCACCTTGTTCATGAACGGCGCCGGGCCGCAGGTGTAGACATGGGCCTGTTGCGGCGCACGCTCCAGGCACTCGCCCAGCACGCGGCCGAGGTCGGCGGGTTCGACGCCGTAGTGAAGCTCCACCTTGCCGGCGAAGGCCTCGCTGGCCAGCAGTTCGACGAAGGCCGCGTGCTCGGCCGAACGGGCGAAGTAATGCAGGCGATAGGACTCGCCCCTGGCGTTCAGGCGGTAGGCCATGCTCAGCAGCGGCGTGACGCCGATGCCGGCGGCGAACAGCACGTGCTCGCGCGCTTCGGGCGCCAGGCGGAACAGGTTGCGCGGCGCGCCGATGTCCAGCTCCATGCCTTCGCGCACTTCGTGCAGCGCGCTGGAGCCGCCACGGGAGGCGCCTTCCTTCTTGATCGCTACCAGATAGGCCGCGCGGTCATCCGGCGGGCTGCACAGCGAATACTGGCGCGTCACCCCGGTGGGGCCGGTGACGTCGACGTGGGCGCCCGGCTCGTAGGCGTCGAACGGCTGGCCATCACAACGTACGAGGCGCAAGGAACGGATGTCCTGCGCTTCCTCGACGATCCTTTCGATTCTGACCTTCATCATGGCGTTACCTGCAAGGCGTTGAGTGCGGGCTCTGTGGCCCCTTTCCGGCCTCTTTTTCACGAGCGGACGGGTTGTCGATGTTGCTCTGGAGAGAGGTTTCCTCTCTCCGATTGATTGGTTTCGGAGCAAGGGCGCTGCCCTCACCCCAGCCCTCTCCCGGAGGGAGAGGGAGCAGAATGTGCCGGCTGACGATGCGGTTTCATCCTGCTCCAAACGGTCCCCTCTCCCTTCGGGAGAGGGTTAGGGTGAGGGGGTCTTGAAGCCCATCACCCAAGCCAGGAGCGAGCGTAGGGCGGATAACGCACAGCGTTATCCGCCGATCACTCAGCCAAAGCCTCAACGCATGAACAACCCGCCATTGATATCCCAGCAGGCGCCCGTCACCGATCCGGCGTTCTCCGCGCAGAGCAGCAGCACGCTGTCGGCGATGAAGGTCGGGTCGCCCAGGCGGCCGGTGGGGATGGTCTTGAGGATCAGTTCCAGGCGCTCGGGCGCCACGCTCTCGTAGACCACCGGCAAGTCCAGCGGCCCCGGCGAGATGGCATTGACGGTCACGCCCTGCCCCGAGAGTTCGCGGGCGAACACCTTCGTCAGGGTCGCCACGCCGCCCTTGGCCGCCGCATAGTGGCCGCCGGTGGCGGTGCCGCCGTTCTGTCCGGCCAGCGAGGCGATGTTGACGATGCGGCCATAGCCGCGCGCCGCGAAGTGCGTGCCGAACACCTGGCAGGCGACGAAGGTGCCGCGCAGGTTCACCGCCATGGAGGCGTCGAAGTCCTCCGGGCTGATGTCCATGAGCGCGGCCACCTTCGACATCCCGGCGTTGTTCACCAGGATGTCGGTGCCACCCCAGCGCTCGGCGAGCAGGTCACGGGCGCGTTCGAAATCGGCTTTCTCTCGCGCGTCCAGCTTCAACCCGACAGCCGTGCGGCCCTCGGGGTCGAGTTCGTCGGCCAGTCGCTGTACCGCTTCTTCGTTCAGGTCGGCCAGCGCCACGCGCAGGCCGGCAGCGTGCAGGCGGCGCGCAATGACTTCACCCAGCCCGCGTGCGGCGCCGGTTACCAGGGCTACTCGTTGCATGGTGCGGCCCTCAGAGCAGGAAGCCGAGCGCGTTGAGCGCGTCTTCGGCATTGATCAGGCGGATCACCTTGCGCTCCAGTCGCGGCTGGCCGTCATTGAGGCGGATGCGGTGATTCAGGTCGGCAATGAACGGAGTCGCCACACCGCGCTTGTAGGCGTAGAGCACCTGCGCCGAGTTCACCTCGACCAGGTCACCCGCCGCTTCCACCAGGGAAAAGCGCGAGATGGTACGCACGGTCTTCGCCGCGTCCACCGCCGACGGCGAATGGCCGCCGGTGAGGCGTTCGATACGCAGGGCGCGCATGCGCGCGTCGTCGAAGACGTAGTTCAGGCGCGAGGCGAAGTCATCGTCTTCTCCGTCGATCGGCACCACGTAGACGCCGTCCTCGCTCCACAGCTGCGACCACTGTGCGTAGTCCTTGCGGTCCAGCAGTTCGGCTTCGCGCCAGACGAATTCGATGGCCTTGGCCAGCGGGCCGGAGAAGCCGTTCAGGGTGTCGTTGCTCATTGGCTCATCATCCTTTTCCACATCTGGTACGCCTCGCGCATGCCGCCTTCGTCGGTGGCGTGGGAGACCTTGTCGCCGTTTTCGGCGACCACTTCGCGGTTCAGGCCACGGTTGACCAGGATCGGCGCGTCGACGCCGGCGTAGGAGCCACGCTGCACGCGGTCCCAGGCCTCGGCGTCATCCGGGCTGCCGAAGCCGAACGGGCCCTGGAAGTGCTCGTGGATGCGCATGCGCTCGCGGTTGGCGATTTCCGGGCCGCCGTCCATGCCCAGCGCGACGTGGCGAATTTCGGTCTCGGTGACGGAGATCGGCCGCAGCACGCGGAAGAACGACATGGACATGGCCACGTTGGGGAACAGGTTGAGGTTGAAGCCGGCGCCGTGCAGCGAACGGACGATGCGGCGCACCTGTTCCGGCGGCATGGTTTTCGACAGTTCCTCGGTGACGTGAGCGAAGCGCTCCTGGAGCTGCTCGGTGCCGTCGTCGTGGTCGAGGTCGACGTGCTCGGGAACCATCACCATCACGCTGTGGCCGTTGCCCAGGGCGTGGGTCACCGCCTGCTCGTCGCTCATGAACGAGAGCATCTCTTCGGTCTCTTCATCCACCGAGGACATGAACGACTTGTGCACGATGGGGAAGTGGTAGCCGTCGGTGGTGTTCTCCAGCTGGATCTTCCAGTTGCCGCGGAAGGTGAACTTGTGTTCGCCCTGGGTCTTGATCGGGTAGCCGGCGCCCTGCTTCATGAACAGGTCCATCCAGTGCTTCGCCCCGCCGAGGAATTCTTCGAGCGGCTCGATGTCGTCGTTGTAGGTGGCGAACACCATGCCGGCGTAGCTCTCCACACGCAGGCTGGTCAGCGGCAGCTCGGACTTGTCGAGGATGTCCTCGTAGCCGTCCGGGTACGGCAGCGCGCGCAGCTTGCCGTCCAGCGCATAGGACCAGCTGTGGTACGGGCAGGTGAAACCGGTGGCGTTGCCCTTGTGCTTCTCGCACACGGTGGCGCCGCGGTGGCGGCAGCGGTTTTCCAGGACGTTGATAGTGCCCTTCTTGTCGCGCACCACGATCACCGGGCGGCGACCGACGCTGGTGGTCTTGAAGTCGCCGGCGTTGCGCACTTCGCTTTCGTGGGCGACCCACACCCAGGTGCGGTAGAAGATCTTGTCCATCTCCGCTTCGAACAGCTGCGGGTCGTTGTACAGCGAAACATCGACGCGGTCGTCGCCGACCAGCTCTTCGACGCTGCGCGACCGGGCGATCAGCCGGTATTCGTGAGCGCTCATGCCCATCTCCTCATGCCGATTTCTTATGTTTTTGCGCAGGCCGCGTGGCAGCCAAGCTGTGTTCGAGTTGCGCGCCGAAGGCACACACACGTTCGTCGTCGCCCTTGCGGCCGACGATCTGCAGGCCGACTTTCAGCCCGCCGCAATCCAGGTCCACCGGCACGGTCAGCGCCGGGTGTCCGCTCAGGTTGAAAGGCCGTACCAGGGGCGTCATGCCGGCCACGGACTTGCCGTTGCGCGCATCGCTGAGCAGCGGCGGCAGGTCGGGCATGGTCGGCAACAGCAGGACTTCGAAGTCCTCCAGCGCGGCGTCGATGGCGCGGGTGAAACCGTCGCGCACCTTCTCCGCTTCGGCGCGCTCGGCGTCGGTGGTGCGGCTGGCCAGCAGCAGGCGCTGCTCGACATCGGCGCCGATCAGGCCCTTGCCGGTCAGCGCCGCATAAGCGGCCCAGTTCTCGTGGTTGATCACCACCAGCCCGGCCTGGAAGGCCGCCTCGAACTCGCCGAGGAACAGGTGGCTGCGGCGCCAGCCGGCGCGGTCGGCGGCGGCACCCAGGCAAGCCTGGATGTGCGGCGCCGATGGCACTTCGAGGAAGGCCACGCGGGCACCCTCGCCCGGCATCCGCACCTCGCCGAAGCCGGGGCAGATGACCTGCATGGCGGCGATCAGGTCGGCCATGTTGGCGGCGAACGGGCCGACGCAGTCCAGGCTGCTCTGCGCCGGATGCACGCCGTCGCGGCTGACCCGGCCGAAGGTCGGCTTCAGCCCGGCGATGCCACAGCAGGCCGCCGGTACGCGGACCGACCCGCCGGTATCAGTGCCCAGGGCGATATCCGCCAGCCCGGCCGCCACGGCAGACGCGGAACCGCTGGACGAGCCGCCCGGCACGCGGTCGGGCGCCATCGGGTTGATCGGCGTGCCGGTCCAGTCGTTGATGCCGGTGACGCCGAAGGCCAGTTCGTGAAGGTTGGTCTTGCCGACGATCTGCCAGCCGGCGTTGAGCACGGCGTCGACGACGAAGGCGTTGCGCTCGGCTGGCGCGGCATCGGCCAACGCGCGGGTGCCGCAACGGGTCGGGTAGCCGGCGATGTCGATGCTGTCCTTGACCGCGACGCGCTTGCCGCCGTTGCCGAGGAGGAACTCGCTGACGAAAGTGCTCATGGACGGGTCTCCTCTGCGCTGCCCAGCAGGCGCTGCGACAGGCGCTGGGTGCGGAAGTGACTGATCTGCCAGCGCCCGTCGATCTCGCGGAAATCGATGTCCAGGCGCGTGCCGAACAGCTCGGTGTGCCCCTCGGCGTAGGTCGAAAGCTGCTGCATGATCCATTGCCCACGAGCGGTGCGACCGTCGACGCGGATCGACTCGCTGGTGAGGAAGTGCAGGTTCAGCGTGAAGTGCGGCGACGGCGGCAGGTAGCCGAAGACGAACGCGGCAATCGCCTCGCGGCCCTGGTGATGACCGAAGGTCTGCGCCGTGGAAGAGCCGATGCCCTCCCACACCGCGTCCTCGCTGAACAGCTCGGCCAGCTCGCTCATCGCCACCGGCGCATGCGGCACGTCGCAGAGGTCCATGTAGCGGGCCATCAACCGGCGCACCTGGCTTTCCCCTTCGAGGGTCTCCAAGCGGCGGTTCAGCTCGGCCATGCTCAGGCTGCTCATGGCTCAGGTCCGCGCGGCTTCGGGAATGGTCAGCGGGCGGCCGATGCGCGCCTCGACCTTGGCGTACTTCCACAGGCTGTACTCGCCCACCGGAGTGGTGCGGAACAGGTTGCAGGCGTCGATCACGGTCTGGTGGCAGTCCACGTCGGCCATGATGTAGACGGTCCAGGGCGAGGTAGTGGACGGGCCGACCATCAGGCGGTCGTCATCCAGCACGCCGAGCACGTTCATGCCCGGCAACGCGCCGAGGTCGCCCATCATCTGCGAGAAGCCCTTCCACACGGTGATGCCTTCACCGGTGGGCAGGTCGAAGAACGGCTGGGCGATGCCGATGCAGAACAGTACGCGCAAGGGTTCGGTGGTGGGACGGGTCATGGCTCGGTCCTTAATTTTTATGGTTCGAAATCAGATGTATCCGGGGAACGGCGGCACATCGAGCAGCACCGCGCCGGCGCCGTCGTACATGCCATCGCTGAGGAAGGCGTGCTGGGTGACCACCATGGCGTCGCGCAGGTAGCGCTGCAGCGGGTGGTGCATGTAGATCGCCGTGGTGCCGGCCAGGGTGTAGGCACGGCGCACCACGTCGGCACCGGCGCGGGACACGTGCACGGCGGACAGGCGCAGCTGGCTGACCTGCTCGGGACTGACCGCATCGCCGGCGAGGATGGATTCCCAGACGGCCTCGGTGGCGTCATAGAAGAAGCCGCGCGCGGCCTGCAGCTCGGCTTCGGCCTTGCCGATCTCGATGCGCACGTAGGCGCGGTCACCCAGTTTGGGCGCGCCGGTCACGCCGCTGGACGACGCCATGCGGGTGATCTCGTCCAGCGCCGCGCGGGCCAGGCCGAGGTTCACCACGGCGAGTACCTGGGCGGCGTAGGCAATGGTCGGGTAGCGGTACAGCGGCTCGTCGATGTTGGATTCGCCGCCACGGATGAAGGTCCAGTCGTCCGCGACGAAGGCGTTGTCCAGTTTCAGGTCGTGGCTGCCGGTGCCCTTGAGGCCGACCACGTTCCAGTTCTCGACGATTTCCACGTCCCTGGCACGCAGCAGCGCGGTGCGCGGCTTGCCGCCCGGCCCGCCGATACCGATGCCGACGCCGAGCACGTCGGCGCCCTTGCAGCCGCTGGCGAACTTCCAGGTGCCGCTGACACGCCAGCCGCCTTCCACCTGGGTAGCCGGCTGGATCGGGAACAGGCCACCGGCGAACACCAGGTCAGGGCCGTCGGCATAGAGCTCGGCGAGGGTGTGACGCGGCAGCGCGGTGAGGTAGGTGCTGGCGCTGCCGAAGCTGGCAACCCAGCCGGCGGAGCCGTCGGCTTCGGCGATGCGCTCGACCAGACGCAGGAACTGGGCCGGCGGCAGCGCGTCGCCACCGAAGCATTTGGGCGTGGCGGCACGGTAGATGCCCACGTCGCGGAAGCGTTCGATCATGTCGCGCGGGACAAAGGAGCGGGTGTCGAACTCCTCGCGACGCTGGCGGACTTCATCCAGTACGCGCTGGAATTCGAGGGCACGGCCGTCCGCATCGAGCGGTTCGGCGAGGGCGGCACGCAGCATGGCGTCATCTCCGGTTGTTCTTGTAGGGCCAACCCGTTCGATGCGGGCCGGTCTTCGTTGGGGCCAGTGTATGAACCGCCCTGCCCGCCCAACTATTGGTGCGTGCAGCCCCATGCCTAAAGAAATCCCCTAGTCGGCGCCGGGTTACTCCGCAGTCCCTTCGCGCTACGCTGCGCGGTATAAAGACGCCACTGCATTGCGAGACCGATTTCGATGTTTCAGCCCAAGCCCGACGACTTCCTCGCCCTGCTCCAGGCCATGCCGCTGTGCGTGATCCTCCACGACGCGCAGACCAAGGAAATCCTCTGGGCGAACAACGCAGCGCTGGCCGTGCTCGGCTTCACCCTCGAAGAGCTGGTACCGCTGAAAGCGCCGGACATGACCGCCAAGGCCCCGCAGTACCGCCGCTCGGTCGGCCTGCGCTGGCTGGAAGGCGCCGCGCGCACCGGGCAGCGCACCATCGAGTGGTGCTACCGCTCCAAGCAGGGCGTGGAAATCCTCTCTGAAGCCGTCGCCACCCGCGTCCACCTGCAGGAGCGCGATGTGCTGATGGTGCAGTTCCGCGACATCTCGAAGGAGAAGCAGGTCGAGCGCGACCTGCAGCGTTTCGAGAGCCGGCTGAAGGCCTTCATGCAGGACCTGGCAGAAGGCGTGGCAGTGCTGGATGCCGACGGCAAGCTGCGCTTCCTCAGCGAATCTGCCCTGCCCCTGCTGGGCGGCAGCCAGGACGACTGGCTGGCGCACAACTTCCTCGGCCGCTGCGACACCGCCACGCGCCCGCGCCTGGAACACCACCTCGCCATGCAGCCGCCGAGCCGCGAGCCCTACTCGGTCAGTTACCAGTTGCAGCGCCTGGACGGCGAATGGCGCTGGCACCACGCGACCTGCCGCTACATCGAGATCGAGGACGACCTGGTCGGCCACCTTCTGCTGTTCCGCGACGTCACCGACCAGGTGCGCGCGGCCCAGGCGCAGCGCCAGAGCGACCAGAAGCTGGAGTACCTGGCGCGGTACAACGCCATGGGCGAGATGGCCCTGGCGATTGCCCACGAGCTCAGCCAACCGCTGGCGGCCACGCGCAACTTCATCGAGGGCGCGCTGATCCGCCTGGACCGCGAACAGAAGACCGAGGCCTCCGCCGCCTGGGGCCTGGACAGCGCGGTGCGGCAGATCGAGCACGCCTCCCTGATCATCAAGAGCGTGCGCGAATACGTGGTGAAGCTGGAGCAGGCCGAACAGCGCATCGACCTCAACGAACTGCTTGGCGAGACTCTCTACTTCATCAGCCTCAAGGCCCAGCCGAGCAACGTGCGCGTGGAGCTGGAGCGTTGCGAGGAACCGCTGTGGGTGAGCTGCGAGAAGGTGCTGGTCGGCCAGGTGATCCTCAACCTCGCCTTCAACGCCATCGAGGAGATGCTCAACCTCCCCGAAGACCGCCGCCTGCTGCGCATTCGCACTTCTAGCGAAGGGAACAGCGCGCGATTGTCAGTCCTCGATCAGGGCCGGGGCATCGATGCCGGCGCCAAGGAAAGGTTGTTCGATGGCTTCTTCACGTCGAAGGTGAGCGGCAACGGCATCGGTCTTGCGCTGTGCCAGAGCATCGTCTCGCGGCATCGCGGTGATATCTGGGCGGAGAATGTCGAGCCGTGTGGCGCGATGTTCTGTTTCGAGTTGCCGTTGGCGCAGTGATTGACCGCCGGCCCAGCCGGCGGGTCGCGGGCATGGCCCGCTCCTACAAAAGAAGGCCGGCGCACACCCTGCTTTTCGCTCCTGAAGACTTCCAGAGAAATATCCGTGCGCGCCGAGTGCCCCGTTCAGGAGGCCTCGTTGAAGCGAAGTTTCAGGGGTTGAGCGGCATGGATGCCGCGAGAGCGCTGTCGGACCAGGGATGGCCCTTCGCAGCGTGCCCCTGAAACTTCGCTTCAACGAGGGTATTTTTCGCCTAAGCGAAAAACCGGATGTCCGGGGCAAGCCTTTTGGTTACTTTTCGGCGTTTGGAAAAGTGACTCGCCCGAGGGGGCGAAACACTATGTCCGCGCGCACGCCGAAGCGACGCAGAAACACCCAAGTCAATGCAGCACCGTAGGGCGGATAACGCTGGCGCGTTATCCGCCCTACGAAATGCGCCATCGCTAGGCTCCACCAAAGAAAACGGCGCCCGTGGACGCCGTTATCGGTTAAGGAACAACTCACCCCTGGGACTTCTTGATGATCGCCTCGGCAATGTTCGCCGGCGCCTCGGCGTACTTGGTGAACTCCATCGAGTAGCTCGCCCGCCCCTGGGACATCGAACGCACGTCCGTGGCGTAGCCGAACATCTCGCCCAGCGGCACCTCGGCACGGATGACCTTGCCTGCCGGCGTATCCTCCATGCCCTGGATCAGCCCGCGACGGCGGTTGAGGTCGCCCATCACGTCGCCCATGTAATCCTCGGGCGTCACCACCTCGACCTTCATCACCGGCTCCAGCAGCACCGCGCCGCCCTTCTGCGAGAGCTGCTTGGTGGCCATGGAGGCGGCGATCTTGAACGCCATCTCGCTGGAGTCGACGTCGTGGTAAGAGCCGTCGAACACCGAGGCCTTCAGGCCGATCAGCGGGTAGCCGGCGAGCACGCCGTTCTGCATCTGTTCCTCGATACCCTTCTGGATCGCCGGGATGAACTCGCGCGGGATGACACCGCCGACCACCTCGTTGACGAACTCCAGCCCGTCCTTGCCCTCGTCGCCCGGCTCGAAGCGAATCCAGCAGTGGCCGAACTGGCCACGGCCACCGGACTGGCGGACGAACTTGCCTTCGATCTCGCACTTCCTGCGGATCGCCTCGCGGTAGGCCACCTGCGGCTTGCCGATGTTGGCCTCGACGTTGAACTCGCGGCGCATGCGGTCGACGATGATGTCCAGGTGCAACTCGCCCATGCCGGAGATGATGGTCTGCCCGGTTTCCTCATCGGTCTTCACGCGGAACGAGGGGTCTTCCTGGGCCAGCTTGGACAGGGCGATGCCCATCTTCTCCTGGTCGGCCTTGGTCTTGGGTTCCACGGCCACGGAGATCACCGGATCGGGGAAGTCCATGCGCTCGAGGATGATCGGCTTGTCGATGGAGCACAGGGTGTCGCCGGTGGTGACATCCTTCATGCCGATCAGCGCGGCGATGTCGCCGGCGCGCACTTCCTTGATCTCTTCGCGCTGGTTGGCGTGCATCTGCACCATGCGGCCGACGCGCTCCTTCTTGATCTTCACCGAGTTGAGCACGGCGTCGCCGCTGCTCAGTACGCCGGAATAGACGCGGGCGAAGGTCAGGGTGCCGACGAAGGGGTCGGTGGCGATCTTGAAGGCGAGCGCGGAGAACGGCTCGCTGTCGTCGGCGTGGCGTTCCAGGTGCTTCTCTTCGTCGTCCGGGTCGGTGCCGTTGATCGCGGGGATTTCCGTGGGCGCCGGCAGGTAGTCGATCACCGCGTCGAGCACCAGCGGCACGCCCTTGTTCTTGAACGAGGAGCCCAGCACCGCCGGGACGATCTGGTTGGCCAGGGTGCGCTGGCGCAGGCCGGCCTTGATCTCCTCGATGGTCAGTTCCTGGCCTTCGAGGTACTTGTTCATCAGGTCATCGTTGGCTTCGGCCGCAGCCTCGACCATGTGCGCGCGCCACTCGTCCGCCAGCGCCTGCAGTTCGGCCGGGATAGGTTCCTCGGTGTAGCTGGTGCCCTGGTCGGCGTCGTTCCAGACGATGGCCTTCATCTTCACCAGGTCGATCTGCCCGGCGAAGTTTTCCTCCGAGCCGATGGCCAGCTGGATCGGCACCGGGGTATGCCCCAGGCGCTGCTTGATCTGCGCCACCACGCGGAGGAAGTCGGCGCCCTGGCGGTCCATCTTGTTGACGTAGGCCAGGCGCGGCACGTGGTACTTGTTGGCCTGGCGCCAGACCGTCTCGGACTGCGGCTCAACGCCATCGGCGCCGCTGAACACCACCACCGCGCCGTCGAGCACGCGCAGGGAGCGCTCCACCTCGATGGTGAAGTCCACGTGGCCAGGAGTGTCGATGATGTTGAAGCGGTACTTGTTGGGGTACTGCTTGGAGGAGCCCTGCCAGAACGCCGTGGTGGCCGCCGAGGTGATGGTGATGCCGCGCTCCTGCTCCTGCACCATCCAGTCCATGGTCGCCGCGCCGTCGTGCACCTCGCCCATCTTGTGGTTCACACCGGTGTAGAAAAGGATGCGCTCGGTCGTCGTGGTCTTGCCGGCGTCGACGTGGGCGACGATGCCGATATTGCGGTAAAGCTCGATGGGCGTGGTGCGAGCCATGGTGTGCTCCGTATCTGCTGGGTGACTGCCGGGCCTGCTGCTGCAGATCCGTTGCCTGCGCGGGACGGCGAGAGGAAGTGCGGCGTCAGAAATTTCTGAGCGCAACAGGCTCAAGGTAGCGCGTCTTCGTGGCAATTCCAGTGTCGGAGGGTCGCAGGCAGTGTCGTCCGACCGGCTGCGCCGCCGTGCCATTGCGCTATGCGGCGGGAAAACCATAAAATGATAGGCATTCTCAAATGAAAATCTGACGCACGCACCGTGGCCCTCGTCGAAACCCCGTCCCCGCAGCATCTGCACACCCTCTACAACGAGCACAACGGCTGGCTCCAGCAGTGGCTGCGCGGCAGACTGGGCAACGCCTGGGATGCCGCCGACCTCGCCCATGACACCTTCCTGCGGCTGCTGCGGCGGCCGCTGGAGGACCTCGGCGAACGCCCGCGCGCCCTCCTCACCCATATCGCCAAGGGCCTGCTGGTGGACCGCTGGCGGCGTCAGGAGATCGAACGCGCCTACCAGGAAAGCGTCGCCGCACTGCCCGAAGAGCAGGCGCCCGGCCCGGAAACCCGCGAGCTGATCCTCGAAGCGCTGGAGCGCATCGATGCCGCCCTGAGCGAGCTGCCGGCACTGACCCGCGAGGCCTTCCTGCTGTCGCAACTGGACGGCCTGACCTACCCGGTGATCGCCGAGCGCCTGGGCATTTCCCTGGCCAGCGTGAAGCGCTACATGCGCGCCGGCTTCGTCGCCTGCCTGAGCGTCGCCTGATGCGCGAGCAACCGCTGGACCCCGGCATCCTCGGCGAAGCCGCCGACTGGCTGGTGCGCCTCAACGAACACCCGGCCAGTAGCGCCGACCTGCAGGCCATCGAGCAATGGCGCGCGCGCAGCGCCCAGCACGCCGAAGCCTGGCGCCGCGCCGAAGCGCTGCTGGGCCTGCGCCAACTGCCGCCGGGCCTTGGCCGGCAGAGCCTGCAACGCAGCGGCCTGAGCCGCCGGCAGATGCTCAACCGCCTGGGCGTGCTGATGGCCGTGGCGCCGGCTGCCTGGCTGGCGGCGCGGCAGCTGCCCTGGGCGGAATGGAACGCCGACCTGCGCACCGCCGTAGGCGAGCGCAAGCACCTGCGCCTGCCCGATGGCAGCCAGCTCACCCTGAATACCGACAGCGCGGTGAACGTGGCCTTCAACGCCCGTGAGCGGCGCCTGAGCCTGCTCGAAGGCGAAATCCTCGTCGACGCCCTGCCCGACCCGCGCCCCTTCCTCGTCGACAGCCGCCACGGCCAGCTGCGCACCCCGGCCGCACGTTTCAGCCTGCGCGACCTGGGAGATGCATGCCGCGTCGCGGTGCTCGACAAGGAGGTCAGCGTCGAGCTGCCGGGCTATGCGAGCCAGACGGTCGGCGCCGGCCAGCAACTGGTGTTCGGTGCACAGGGCTTCCAGCCGCTGCAGACAGCGGACGCCAACGCCAGCGCCTGGGAAAACGGCATGCTGCTGGCCCAGGGCATGCGCCTGGACGACCTGCTGGGTGAGCTGGGCCGCTACCGCAGCGGCTTCCTGCGCTGCGACCCGCGCCTGGCGAACCTGCGCGTGACCGGGGCGATCCCGCTGGGCGACAGCGACGCCGGCCTGGCGCTGCTAGCGGACATGCTGCCGGTGAAGCTGCGGCGGATGACGCGCTACTGGGTCACGGTGGAGCCAGCGTGAAAGGCCGTTTCCCCCGTAGGGCGCATAACCTGGGACAGGTTATCCGCCGGCATGCTCATGGCGGATAACGCTGGCGCGTTATCCGCCCTACGAACTGTGACTCCTGTGCCTGTGATTCCCCCTCACCCCAGCCCTCTCCCTCAGGGAGAGGGAGCAGATCGTACCGGCGGACGCCACGGTTTCCTCCTGCACCCAGACAGTCCCCTCTCCCTCCGGGAGAGGATTAGGGTGAGGGCGGCCCAGCGCCGGGCTATCCATCTACCTGTAGGAGCGGGCCATGCCCGCGATTGCCCCCATGGGCGCACCCCCCAAAAAACTACCTGAAAATTTCTTCGCCCATCCCTGACACCTTTTCCAATCTCGCCCGGTGAAGAGGAAGACAACCTCTATTTGCCGACAGGAACACTCCATGCTCCTCCGCTCCCGCCTCCGCCCGCACTCCCTCGCCCTGGCCGTCGGCCTGGCCCTGACCGGCGGCGTCGTGCTGCCCAGCCTGGCCGCCGAAGCCGCCAGCCAGCAGCGCCAGTACGACATTGCCCCCGGCCCGCTGGGCGAGGTGCTGGCACGCTTCGCCGCCCAGGCCGGCGTGCCGCTGGCGTTCGAGGCGCAGGCGCTGAACCGCCAGCAGAGCACGGGTCTGAAAGGCAGCTTCGCCCCCGAGCAGGGCCTGGAGCAGTTGCTTGAAGGCAGCGGCTACCGCCTGGTGCGCAAGAGCAGCGGTTACGGCGTAGAGGCCGCCCCCGATGACAGCGGCGCCCTGGAAATGGACGCCACCACCGTCAGCGGCGCGGCCCAGCAACCCGGTGACCTGCCGCCCGCCTATGCCGGCGGCCAGGTCGCCCGTGGCGCGCAGTTGGGCATGATGGGTAACCAGGACATCCAGGACGTGCCCTTCAGCTTCGCCAGCCACACCGCCAAGACCATCCAGGACACCCAGGCGCAGACCGTCGGTGACGTGCTGCTCAACGACGCCTCGGTGCGCCAGGGCAACGGCTACGGTAACTTCTCGCAGATCTTCGTCATCCGCGGCCTGCCGCTGAGCACCGACGACGTCTCGCTCAACGGCCTGTACGGCGTCACCCCGCGGCAGATCATCGGTACCGAGTCGCTGGAGCGCGTCGAGCTGTTCAAGGGCCCCAACGCCTTCATCAACGGCGTAACGCCCAGCGGCAGCGGCATCGGCGGCGCGGTCAACCTGCAGACCAAGCGCGCCGAGGACACCCCCACCCGCAGCGTGACCCTGGGCTACGGCAGCGACAACCAGATCGGCGAACACCTCGATCTCGGCCAGCGCTTCGGCGAGGACAACCGCTTCGGCGCGCGGGTCAACCTGGCCCAGCGCGAAGGCGAGACTGGCGTTGACGACGAGAACCAGCGCTACAAGCTGGCCACCGTCAACCTCGACTACCGTGGCGAGCGCCTGCGCCTGAATACCGACTTCGGCTACCAGAAGCAGCGCATCAACCAGGGCCGCCCGGTGGTCTACGTCGGCAGCGGCGTCACCAGCATTCCCCACGCCCCGGACGCCGACCACAACTACGGCCAGTCCTGGAGTTATTCGCAGCTGGAAGACACCTTCGGCATGTTCCGCGCCGAGTACGACCTCAACGACAACTGGACGGCCTACCTCTCCGGCGGCGCCAAGCACACCCGCGAGAACGGCGCCTACTCCGCGCTGACCCTCAACGACAACAGCGGCGACGCGGGCGGCGGCACCATGGATGCTACCCACGACGAGGACAACAAGAGCGCCATGGCCGGCCTCAACGGCCACTTCGCCACCGGCCCGGTCACCCACCAGATGAACCTCAGCGTCGCCGGCATCTGGGCCGAGCAGCGCAGCGCCTACACCATGGCCACCAAGCGCTACCCGACCGACCTCTACAACCCGGTGCAGACGCCCAAGCCCGCGCCGACCCTGGCCGGCGGCGACTACAGCGACCCGGGCATCGTCGGCAAGACACGGAACAGGAGCGTGGCCGCCGCCGACACCCTGGGCTTCCTCGACGACCGCGTGCTGCTGACCGTCGGCGTGCGCCGCCAGAGCATCGGCACCGACGGCTGGAACTACGTCGGCAAGCGCACCGCCAGCTACGACGAATCCATCACCACGCCGGTCTACGGCCTGGTGGTGAAACCCACCGAGTACCTGTCGCTCTACGCCAACCGCATCGAAGGCCTGGCCGCGGGCCCGACCGCGCCCAGCAGCGCTTCCAACTTCGGCGAAGTCTTCGCGCCGAACCGCTCCAAGCAGGTGGAAGTGGGCGCCAAGCTGGACTTCGGCAGCTACGGGGGCAACCTGGCCTTCTACCGCATCGAGCAGCCGTTCAGCACCACCGACCCGGATTCGAAGATCTTCAGCGTCGACGGTGAGCAGGAGAACCGCGGCATCGAACTGAACCTCTTCGGTGAGCCGGTCGACGGCCTGCGCCTGCTGGCCGGCGGCACCTGGATCGACACCGACCTGAAGAACACTGCCGGCGGCAAGACCGACGGCAACCGTGCCGTGGGTGTACCGACCTTCCAGTACAACCTGGGCGCCGACTGGGACGTCCCCGGCATCCAGGGCGCCGCCATCAATGGCCGCGTGCTGCGCACCGGCGGCCAGTACCTGGACGCCGCCAACGACCTGAGCATCCCGGCCTGGACCCGCTTCGACCTCGGCGCCCGCTACGCCTTCAAGGTGGACGAGCGCGACGTGACCCTGCGCGCCAACCTGGAGAACGTCGCCAACAAGTCGTACTGGGCCTCCACCATCGGCGGCTACCTGACCCAGGGTGACCCGCGCACCCTGAAGCTGTCGATGACCGTCGACTTCTGATTTCCCCATCGCGACAGGGACGTCGCACCCCAGCCCCACCCCGGCCGCCGGCCTCCAGACCGGCGGCGCAGGCACCCGGCAAGCAGGCGAAAAACACCCCCGGCCGTCTCGCCACTGGATCGCAACACCCATCCGGGTCCATGCTAGAAGCTCGCCCATTTGCCGGAGTTCGCCCCATGAGCGACGCCATCACCATCGATTTCGTCTCCGACGTGGTCTGCCCCTGGTGCGCCATCGGCCTCAACGGCCTGCTGACCGCCATCCGCCGGGTGGACGGCGAACTGACCGTGGAGCTGCGCATCAAGCCCTTCGAGCTGAATGCCGACATGCCCGCCGAAGGGGAAGACCTGGTGGAGCACCTGCAGCGCAAGTACGGCAGCAGCGCCGAGGACATCGCCCGCAATCAGGAGCACCTGCGCTCCATGGGCGAGGAAGTCGGCGTGCACTTCGACCTGAAGAAGCGCAGCCGCATCTACAACACCTTCGACGCCCATCGCCTGCTGCACTGGGCGGGTGAATCGCACCGCGACATCGCTCTGAAGCAGGCGCTGCTGCACGCCTACTTCGGCGAAGGGCGCGACCCGAGCGACCCGGAAGTGCTGCTGGAAGTGGCCGTCAGCGTCGGCCTGGACGCGGTGCGCGCGCGGGAAATCCTCGACAGCGACGCCTACGCCGACGAGGTGGTGGCCGAGGAGGACTTCTACACCAGCCATGGCATCCGTGCGGTGCCGGCGGTGATCCTCAATGGTCGCCAGCTGATCTCCGGGGCGCAGAGCACCGACTACTACGAGCAGGCGCTGCGCCAGGTGGCGCGCCATGCGCCGTTGCCGGAGTGAGCCTTCTACCGCAGTGAAATCGCCCGCTTCGCGCGGGCCTTTTCATTTGGCACTCTCGTTTCCTGCGAACGCGGTGCTCCCCTGTAGGAGCGGACATTATCCGCGAAGGATTGCAGGACCGTAGGGCGCATAACCGGGAACAGGTTATCCGCCGGCACCCGCACGGCAGATAACGCTGGCGCGTTATGCGCCCTACAAGGGCCGCCCGCCTGCATTTGCCACAAAAGAAAAACGGCGCCCGAAGGCGCCGTTTCTCGTGCAGCATCAGCCGATCAGAGCGCCGACCAGCCGTCCATCTGACCGCCCAGGTCAGCGGAGTGCTCGGACAGCAGCGCCGCGTAGCCGCTGATGTGCTCATGGGAGAGCTCCATGACCGGGTACGCCAGGACCTGCCAGGGCAGCTTGTCGTTGCCGTCGTACTCGGAGTACGCCACCTTCTGCCCGTTCTGCAGCAGCATGATGGCGAAGTCCAGGGCGGACTGCTCGTCCGGGAAGATCACCGCGAACTCCACCTCATGCTCGAGGGAGAGGTCTTCGCCGTCTTCCTGCAGGGCCCACAGGGCATCGCCGATTTCGTCTTCCGGGAAAAGCTGCTTGTCGCGGCTCATGTCACTGCTCCAGTTCGATTTACAAAGTGCCCGGTGTGGGCACGCCCGCGCAGGATACCCGTCCTGCATGACAACTGCCGGAAAATCTCGCCGGCACCATCGCCTTTCGTGATGTTCACCATCACGGCGTTTCACTTCCGAGCTTGCCCGCCTGGCGCGAGGATGTGTCCATCGGGCCTGCGCCCTCCCCTCATCGAGCCTGCGACCATGCACAGCACCGAGGCCTACCGCATCACCTACATCACCCTGGACGAGGTGCAATTGCACTTCGAGACCGAAATCGCCATCCCCGACGAGGACGGTGGCCTCGCCCTGCTCCGTGCCGCCACGCCGCCAGCCGAACGCCGGGCGCTGCGCGAGCTGATCTGCGAGCAGGCTCCGGCGGTTCTTTCAGCGTAGACCCTGCAAAGCAATAGCCCCGCATTCGCGGGGCTATTGCTTCAGGCTTCGAACCTCACGCCTGCAACTGATTGCCGATCGGTAGCGTGCGGATACGCTTGCCGGTCGCCGCGAACAGCGCGTTGGCCAGCGCCGGCGCCAGGGGCGGCACGCCCGGCTCACCGACACCGGTCGGCGGTTCGGCGGACGGCACGATGTGCACCTCCACTACCGGCATCTCGTTGATGCGCAGCACCTGGAAGTCGTGGAAATTGGACTGGTCGACCTTGCCGTCGGTCAGCGTGATGGCGCTGTGCAGCGCCGCCGACAGGGCGAAGCCGATGCCTCCCTCCATCTGCGCCTTGATCACGTCCGGGTTGATCGCCAGGCCGCAGTCCACTGCGCAGACCACGCGGTCCACCTTGAAGCTCTTGTCGGCCTTGTAAGTCACCTCGACCACCTGGGCGACGAAGCTGCCGAACGACTCGTGCACGGCGATCCCGCGACCGCGCTGTTCGCCGTCCTTGCCCTTTTCCAGCGGGGCCAGCCAGTTCGCCCGCTGCGCCACCAACTCCAGCGCGCCACGATGACGCGGGTGCTTTTCCAGCAGCTTGCGGCGGAACTCGTACGGGTCCTGCTTGGCGGCAATGGCCGCTTCGTCGACCAGCGTCTCGGTGGAGAACGCCGTGTGGGTATGACCCACCGAGCGCCACCACTGGGTCGGCACCGTGACGTTCTCCGCCAGCGCCTGTTCGACGCGCAGGTTGGGCACGGCGTAAGGCAGATCGGCGGCGCCCTCGACGGCGATCTTGTCGACACCGTCCTTGACCATGAACTTCTCGAACGGCGTGCCGACGATGAAGGATTGCCCCACCAGCCGCTGCTCCCAGCCCACCAGATTGCCCTGGGCATCCACCGCCAGCCGCGCGCGGTGCAGGAAGGCCGGACGGTAGTAGCCGGCGCGGGTGTCGTCTTCGCGGGTCCAGACCATCTTGATCGGTACCTTCACGCCTTGCTCGCGGGCCGCCTTGGCAATGGCGACCGCCTCCAGCACGTAGTCCGAATGCGGATTGGCGCGGCGGCCAAAGCTGCCGCCGGCGTACAGCTGGGTGATGCTCACCTGCTCGGGCGGCATGCCCAGCAGCTGCGCCACCGACATCTGGTCGCCGGTCTGCCACTGCTCGCCGTTCCAGATCTGGCAGCCGTCTTCCTTGAGGAAGACCACACAGTTCAGCGGCTCCATGGCCGCGTGGGCAAGATAGGGGAACTGGTATTCCGCCTCGATCAGATGCGCTGGTTTCTCCAGCGCCTTGCCGATGTCACCTTCGTTGCGCGCCACCAGGCCCGGCTTGCTGGCCATGTCGCGGTACTGGGCGAAGATTTCCTTGCTGCCCATCTTGAAGGCCTTGCTCTCGTCCCACTCGACCTGCAGCGCGTCACGACCCTGGCGCGCGGCCCAGGTGTTCTTCGCCAGTACCGCGACCCCGGCAAAACGCCGCT
Source organism: Pseudomonas sp. PDM17 (assembly GCF_014851985.1). NCBI lineage: Bacteria > Pseudomonadati > Pseudomonadota > Gammaproteobacteria > Pseudomonadales > Pseudomonadaceae > Pseudomonas > Pseudomonas sp. PDM17. The sequence goes on along the minus strand of NZ_JACVAT010000002.1, from coordinate 184,507 downwards.
CGCTGCCGGGGAACTGCACCACGTCGACCACGCCGGGCACGGCCTTGGCCTTGCTCGCATCGACTTTCACCGGCACGCCGCCGAAGCGCGGCGGATGGGCAACCACGGCCACCAGCATGTCGGGCAGGTGTACGTCCTGGGTGAACTGCGCGGTGCCATCGGTCTTCGAGGGGCTGTCCTTGCGTGGCAGCTTCACCTGGCCGATCAGCTTGAAGTTCTTCGGGTCCTTTAGTTTCACGTCCGCCGGCACCGGCTGCTTCGCCGCCGCCTCGGCCAGTTCGCCGAAGCCGGCCTTGCGCCCGGAAGCCGGATGGGTGACGACGCCGTCGTGCACTTCGATCTGCGCCGCCGGCACCTTCCACTGTTCCGCCGCTGCGCCGACCAGCATGGCGCGGGCACTGGCGCCGGCCTTGCGCATCTGTTCGAAGGAGTTGGCCATGGCGTTGCTGCCGCCGGTGCCTTGCAGGTTGCCGAAGGCCAGGTTGGCGTAGCGCTTGGCATCAGCCGGTGCGCCTTCGACCTGCACGTGGCTCCAGTCGGCGTCCAGTTCCTCGGCGACCAGCGTGGCCAGGCCGGTGTAGCTGCCCTGGCCCATTTCCACATGCTTGGCGATCACGGTGACGGTGCCGTCCGGGGCGATGCGCACGAAAGCGTTGGCCTCGAAATCGCTGGCCGCCTGGGCGTCGCCCAGCTTGCCCAGCAGCGGCGCGAAATAGATGCCCAGGGCCAGACCGCCAGCGCCACGCAGGAAGCTGCGGCGGCTGACGTTGAGGATGCTGCCGGGCTGCGCCGGCTGTTCGTCGGTACGGGGTTCGAGCATGACTTCGGTCCTCAAGCCAGGGTCTGGGCGGCGTCGTGGATGGCCGCGCGGATCCGCGCATAGGTGGCGCAACGGCAGATGTTGCCGCTCATGGCGGCGTCGATGTCGGCGTCGCTGGGCTTCTTGTTCGAAGCCAGCAGCGCGGTGGCCGACATGATCTGCCCGGACTGGCAGTAGCCGCACTGCACCACGTCGAGCTTGCGCCAGGCCTCCTGCACCGCCTTGCCGGCGGCCTGCTCGGCCACCGCTTCGATGGTGGTGATCTTCTTGCCGGCCACCGCCGCCAGCGGGGTGACGCAGGAGCGCGTCGGCTGGCCATCGATGTGCACGGTGCAGGCGCCGCACAGCGCCATGCCGCAGCCGTACTTGGTGCCGGTCAGCCCGGCGACGTCGCGGATGGCCCAGAGCAGCGGCATCTCACCGGGGGCGTCGAGCTCGTGGTCCTTGCCGTTCAGGTTCACGGTAATCATCAGGAATTTCACCTCTTTCACTGGGTGATAAAAAACAGGGTCTTGAAAGGGAGCCAAGCGCAGCGGCTCCGGCACGCAGTGGATTCAGCCTAGGCGCAGCGGCCGGCAGGTGCCGCGACGATACGCGAGGAAGGCGCCGAGCGGTTTGCCTGGTTCTCCCGAGGCTTGCCTGATACTGCGGGGGATGTTGCGGCGTATAGAAGGCTCTACTCCGAGACTTTGCGGCCGGCGGATCAGTACCGGAAGCCCGCATTTGCCCCGAGTAGGATGGCGTGGAGCGCAGCGATATCCATCACACCTGGCGTGGAGACAGCATGGGTATCGCCTAGGCTCCACCCATCCTACGTTCCAGCAAGTCTTTATCCGTCGCAGAGGCGGCAATAATGAGTGCGCATAAAAAAGCCACTCCGAAGAGTGGCTTTTTCAATCACGAATGACGGATCACTCCGGCATCTTCATCACCACACGGCCGCCGCCCGGGCAGGTTTCCATGTAGTAGTTGGCATCGCGGTACTGGGCGAAATCGAACACCCGGTCGATGCTCGGCTTGAGCAACTGGTCGGCGGTCATCTGGTTGATCGCGGTCAGCGCCCGTTGCACGGCTTCGTCGTTGCGGGTCAGGCCGATCTCCGGTTGCCCGGTGAAGTCCAGCACGCAGTGGCGGTAGAACTGCAGGTGCTTCTTGAACGCCGCGCAGGCCGGGAAGGCTGCGTCGTTGCCGCCATTGATGCCGTAGAGGATCAGCTTGCCACGCGGCGCGGCAACGTCACCCAGCAGCTTCATCTGCGGACCGGCGCACTGGTCGAGGACGATCTCCACGCCTTCACCCTTGGTGAAGCGCTCGACTTCCAGCACCAGGTCCTGCTCCTCGGTGTAGATGATCTTGTCCGCACCCAGGCCTTTCAGAAACTCGCGGGTTTCCTCGTGGCTGGTGGTGGCGATCACCTGGGCGCCGAGCGCCTTGGCCAACTGCACCGCCTGCGGGGCGAGGCAATGACCAGCCTCGGTGATCAACACGCGCTGGCCGGGCTTGATCTGCGCCAACTCCACCAGGGCGAAGTAGGAATACAGCAGGCCGGTGTAGTGCACGGCGGCTTCGACCGGGGTCAGCACCTCGGGATAACGGGTCAGCGAGGTGCGCGGCACGATGACGTGGTCGCCCCAGGCCGGGTACAGGTTCGGCGAGTTCGCCGGGAAACTGGCCACCGCCACGCCGGGCTCGAGGTCTTCAACGCCCTCGCCCACGGCTTCGACGATGCCGGAGAGTTCATAGCCGATGCCCGCCGGCAGCTTGGCCTGATCCGGGGCGAGGTTCTGCCGCCAGAGCACGTCGCGCCAACTGACGCCCAGTGCCTGGGTACGGACCAGCACTTCACCCGGCCCCGGCTGCGGGGTCGGCATTTCCTCGATCTTCAGGACCGAGGCGTCACCGAACTGGTGGAAACGGATCATGCGGGACATCACATACCTCGCCTTAGTAGTGCTCATAGCCACGGACTCTATCCGGGCTTTAGGGGTGACGCCACCGTTCACCATTGATAATTGACATAAACGCCGATGATTCGGCCCGCGTTGAAAGCCTTGTCCGGCGCGGCTGCAAGGCTCTGCGACGGGGCTGCGGGAGAGAACGGGGCGGCTCTGTTCCTACAGAGTCTGACCACACTGCCGGGGCGAGATTCTCATTAAAAAAGTGGAAATTGATCAAGGACTTATCTGACAGACTTGACTCAGGACACGCTCGGCCCCACTTTTCCCCCATCGCCAGGGAGTCCCTATGAACCGCAACGACCTCCGCAAGGTTGATCTCAACCTGTTGATCGTTTTCGAGACGCTGATGCACGAACGCAGCGTGACCCGCGCCGCCGAGAAGCTGTTCCTCGGCCAGCCGGCGATCAGTGCGGCCCTGGCGCGCCTGCGCGGTCTATTCGACGATCCGCTGTTCGTCCGCACCGGGCGCAGCATGGAACCCACCGCGAGGGCGCAGGAAATCTTCGGCCACCTCTCGCCGGCGCTGGACTCCATCTCCACCGCCCTGAGCCGTGCCGCCGACTTCGACCCGGCCACCAGCAAGGCGGTGTTCCGCATCGGCCTGTCCGATGACGTGGAGTTCGGCCTGCTACCGCCGCTGCTGCGCCGCCTGCGCTCCGAGGCGCCGGGGATCACCCTGGTGGTGCGCCGCGCCAACTACCTGCTGATGCCGCAACTGCTGTCGTCCGGGGAAATTTCCGTAGGCGTGAGCTACACCGACGAGTTGCCGGCCAACGCCAAGCGCAAGACCCTGCGCCGCAGCACCTGGAAGATCCTGCGTGCTGACTCGATCCCCGGTGCGCTGACCCTCGATGACTACTGTGCGCGCCCGCACGCGCTGGTGTCCTATGCCGGCGACCTGGACGGCTTCGTCGACCAGACCCTCGCCGAGATGGACCGCAAGCGCCAGGTGGTGCTGGCCGTGCCGCAGTTCGTCGGCCTCGCCCAGTTGCTGGCCGGCACCGACATCATCGCCACCGTGCCCGAATACGTGGCACTGGCGCTGACCGCCGCCGGCGGCCTGCGCGCCGAGGAGCCGCCCTTCCCCACCCGCCTGGCCGAGCTGTCCATGGTCTGGCGCGGTGCCCAGGACCAGGACCCGGCCGAGCGCTGGCTGCGCTCGCGCATCACCATGTTCGTGGGTGATCCGGACAGTCTCTGACCCCACCCCACCGTAGGGCGCATAACCTGGAACAGGTTATCCGCCGGCAACGACGCGGCGGATAACGCCCGAGGCGTTATTCGCCCTACGCAACTCGCTCCTACAAAAGTCCTTTCGGCCAAACATCAGCGTGGGGCGGCCCCCTCTCCCCAGCCCTCTCCCTGAAGGGAGAGGGAGCTAAAAGCGGCAAACCCCGTGCCCACTCCTTCTATCTATTCCTGCGCATAGTGCAAAAGCATTTATCACTGCGCGTGATAATCAAAATCTGCTCGTTCGATTAGTTCCCGGGCGCCCCCTTGCGCAGACTCCGCTCCATCAGAAATCCCAAAACCAATTAGATCGCCGGAGTATTTCCATGGAGCGAAATCTGAACACCTTGCGTATTCCGTTGGCGTTGGCCGCCGTGCTGGTTCTCAGCGCCTGCGGCAAGGGCCAGGAAGCGGCGCAGAACATGGCCGCCCCCAAGGTCAGCGTGGCGGACGTCATCGAACAACCGATCAACGAATGGGACGAGTTCACCGGCCGCCTGGAGGCCCCGGAGTCCGTTGAACTGCGTCCGCGCGTCTCCGGCTACATCGACCGCGTCGCCTTCCGTGAAGGCGCGCTGGTGAAGAAAGGCGACCTGCTGTTCCAGATCGACCCGCGGCCGTTCCAGGCCGAGGTCCATCGCCTGGAAGCCCAGCTGCAACAGGCTCGCGCCAACCAGACCCGTACCGTCAACGAAGCCTCCCGCGGTGATCGCCTGCGCGCCACCAACGCCATTTCCGCGGAGCTCGCCGACGCCCGCACCGCCGCCGCCACCGAGGCGAAAGCCGTGGTCGCCGCGACCCAGGCGGAACTGGACAACGCTCGCCTGAACCTGTCGTTCACCCAGGTCACCGCGCCCATCGACGGCCGCGTCTCGCGCGCCGAAGTCACCGCCGGCAATCTGGTGAACAGCGGCGAAAGCGTGCTGACCACCCTGGTCTCCACCGACAAGGTCTACGCCTACTTCGACGCCGACGAGCGCGTCTACCTGAAGTACGTCGACCTCGCCCGCAAGGGCGGCCCGGACGCCCGCGGTACCAGCCCGGTGTACCTGGGCCTGACCGGCGAGGACGGTTTCCCCCACCAGGGCCGCCTGGACTTCCTCGACAACCAGGTCAACCCCAAGACCGGCACCATCCGTGGCCGCGCCGTGTTCGACAACGACGCCAACCAGTTCACCCCCGGCCTGTACGCCCGCATCAAGCTGGTCGGCAGCGGCACCTACCCCGCCGCGCTGATCAAGGACGAAGCGGTCGGCACGGACCTTGGCAAGAAGTTCGTGCTGGTGCTCGACAAGGACAGCAAGGTGCAATACCGCGGCATCGAACTGGGCCCGAAACTCGAAGGCCTGCGCATCGTCCGCAGTGGCCTGGTGAAGGGTGATCGCATCGTGGTCAACGGCCTGCAACGGGTTCGCCCGGGCGCCCAGGTCGATGCCCAGGGTGTCGAGATGGCCAGCAAGGAAACCCTCGCCAACCTCGAAAGCCAGCGTCGCGCGCTGGAGAGCTTCGAGGCGCCGAAGGTCGCCGAGAAATCCTCCAAGCCGGGTGCGCCGCGCGGCTGACCCCAACCCGTAAGTCCTGAATCGATGTACCAGGCCCTGTCCCACCAGGGCCTTGGGTGACCTTTGTCCCGGGTTTGGCGAACCGCAGCGTTCGCGACAGGAACCAGCCATGAACTTTTCGCAATTCTTCATCCAGCGGCCGATCTTCGCCGCCGTGCTTTCGCTGATCATTCTGATCGGCGGGGCCATCTCGCTGTTCCAGCTACCGATCAGCGAATACCCCGAAGTGGTGCCGCCCACCGTGGTGGTGCGCGCCAACTTCCCCGGCGCCAACCCCAAGGTGATCGGCGAGACCGTCGCCGCACCGCTGGAACAGGCCATCACCGGCGTCGAGAACATGCTCTACATGTCCTCGCAGTCCACCGCCGACGGCAAGATGACCCTGACCATCACCTTCGCCCTGGGCACCGACCTGGACAACGCGCAGGTGCAGGTGCAGAACCGCGTGACCCGTACGCAGCCCAAGCTGCCTGAGGAAGTCACGCGGATCGGCATCACCGTCGACAAGGCCTCGCCCGACCTGACCATGGTCGTGCACCTGACCTCGCCGGATAACCGCTACGACATGCTCTACCTGTCCAACTACGCCATCCTCAACATCAAGGATGAGTTGGCGCGCCTGGACGGCGTGGGCGACGTGCAGCTGTTCGGCATGGGCGACTACTCCCTGCGCGTCTGGCTGGACCCGAACAAGGTCGCCTCGCGCAACCTGACCGCCACCGACGTGGTCGCCGCGATCCGCGAGCAGAACCGCCAGGTCGCCGCCGGTTCGCTGGGCGCCCCGCCCTCGCCGAGCGACACCAGCTTCCAGCTGTCGATCAACACCCAGGGTCGCCTGGTCACCGAGGAAGAGTTCGAGAACATCATCATCCGCAGCGGCCCGGACGGCGAGATCACCCGCCTGAAGGACATCGCCCGCGTCGAACTCGGCTCCAGCCAGTACGCCCTGCGCTCGCTGCTGGACAACCAGCCGGCGGTCGCCATCCCGATCTTCCAGCGCCCCGGTTCCAACGCCATCGCCATCTCCAACCTGGTGCGCGAGAAGATGGCCGAGCTGAAGAAGGACTTCCCCCAGGGCGTGGACTACTCCATCGTCTACGACCCGACCATCTTCGTCCGCGGCTCCATCGAAGCGGTGGTGCACACCCTGTTCGAAGCCCTGATCCTGGTGGTGCTGGTGGTCGTGCTGTTCCTGCAGACCTGGCGCGCCTCGATCATCCCGCTGGCCGCCGTGCCGGTGTCGCTGATCGGCACCTTCGCGGTGATGCACGCCTTCGGCTTCTCGCTCAACGCGCTGTCGCTGTTCGGCCTGGTACTGGCCATCGGCATCGTGGTGGACGACGCCATCGTGGTGGTGGAGAACGTCGAGCGGAACATCGGGCTGGGCCTCACACCCATCGAGGCGACCCAGCGCGCCATGAAGGAAGTGACCGGGCCGATCATCGCCACCGCGCTGGTACTGTGCGCCGTGTTCATTCCCACCGCGTTCATCTCCGGCCTCACCGGGCAGTTCTACCGGCAGTTCGCCCTGACCATCGCGATCTCCACGGTGATCTCCGCGTTCAACTCGCTGACCCTGTCGCCAGCGCTGTCCGCCGTGCTGCTCAAGGGGCACCACGAGCCGAAGGACCGCTTCTCGGTGCTGCTGGACAAGCTGCTGGGCGGCTGGCTGTTCCGTCCGTTCAACCGCTTCTTCGACCGCGCCAGCCACGGCTATGTCGGCACCGTCACCCGCGTGCTGCGTGGCAGTTCCATCGCGCTGCTGCTGTATGCGGGGCTGATCGGCCTGACCTACCTGGGCTTCTCCAGCACCCCGACCGGCTTCGTGCCGCAGCAGGACAAGCAGTACCTGGTGGCCTTCGCGCAACTGCCCGACGCCGCCACGCTGGACCGCACGGAAGCTGTGATCAAGCGCATGTCGGAAATCGCCGGCAAGCACCCGGGCATCGAGCACACCGTGTCCTTCCCGGGCCTGTCGATCAACGGCTTCACCAACAGCCCCAACAGCGGCATCGTCTTCACCCCGCTGAAAGACTTCAGCGAGCGTAAGGGCCCAGGGATGTCGGCCAACGAGATCGCCGCCGAGCTGAACAAGCAGTTCGCGGATATCCAGGACGCCTACATCGCGATCTTCCCGCCGCCGCCGGTACAGGGGCTGGGCACCATCGGCGGCTTCCGCCTGCAGATCGAGGACCGCGGCAACGCCGGTTACGAGGAGCTCTACGCACAGACCCAGAACATCCTCAACAAGGCCCGCGCACTGCCCGAGCTGAACCCGATGTCGGTGTTCACCAGCTACCAGGTGAACGTGCCGCAGGTGGATGCCGCCATCGACCGCGAGAAGGCCAAGACCCACGGCGTGGCGATCAGCGACATCTTCGACACCCTGCAGGTCTACTTAGGCTCGCTGTACGCGAACGACTTCAACCGCTTCGGACGCACCTACCAGGTCAACGTCCAGGGCGAGCAGCAGTTCCGTCTCGAACCCGAGCAGATCGGCCAGCTGAAGGTGCGCAACAACCTGGGTGAAATGGTCCCGCTGGCCACCTTCATCAAGATCAGCGACACCGCAGGTCCCGACCGCGTGATGCACTACAACGGCTTCATCACCGCCGAGATCAACGGCGCCGCCGCACCGGGCTACAGCTCCGGCCAGGCCGAGGCCGCCATCGAGCGCCTGCTCAAGCAGGAGCTGCCCAATGGCATGACCTACGAATGGACCGAGCTGACCTACCAGCAGATCCTCGCCGGCAACTCCGCGATCTACGTGTTCCCGCTCTGCGTGCTGCTCGCCTTCCTCGTGCTGGCCGCGCTGTACGAGAGCTGGGGTCTGCCGCTGGCGGTGATCCTGATCGTGCCGATGACCCTGCTGTCGGCCATCGCGGGCGTGATCCTGTCCGGTGGCGACAACAACATCTTCACCCAGATCGGCCTGATCGTGCTGGTGGGCCTGGCGTGCAAGAACGCGATCCTGATCGTCGAGTTCGCCAAGGACAAACAGGACGAAGGCATGGACCGCCTGAGCGCGGTACTGGAAGCCTGCCGCCTGCGTCTGCGGCCGATCCTGATGACCTCCATCGCCTTCATCATGGGCGTGGTGCCCCTGGTGCTGTCGTCCGGCGCCGGCGCCGAAATGCGCCATGCCATGGGTGTCGCGGTGTTCTCCGGGATGCTCGGCGTGACCTTCTTCGGCCTGTTGCTGACCCCGGTCTTCTATGTGCTGATCCGCCGCTTCATGGAAGCCCGTGAGGCGAAGAAGCAGGAACGCGCCGCCCTGAGCCACACGACCCATAACGAGGCCCACCAGGCATGAGCGTCATGACCATCAATGCTGTGAGCAAGAGTGCCGTGAAACTGTTCGTCCCTTCCCTGCTCGCGCTGGCCCTCAGCGCGTGCATGGTCGGCCCCGACTACCAGAAGCCGGACACCGCGCCGGCCCGGCTGGACAGCAACGCCCAGGCGCAGAACTACGACCGCACCCGCTTCGAAGACGCCTGGTGGAAGCAGTTCGACGACCCGGTACTGACCCAGCTGGTCGACCAGGCCCTCAAGGAAAACCGCGAGCTGCGCGTGGCCTATGCCCGCGTGCTGGCTTCGCGGGCGATCCGCGATGACGTTGCCAATGACCGTTTCCCCACGGTCACCAGCCGCGCCGAAGGCCAGGTCGGCAAGGGCCAGGTGCCCGGCCAGACCGAGGACCGGGTCAACCAGGAGCGCTACGACCTGGGCCTGGACATGATCTGGGAAGTCGACCTGTTCGGCCGCGTGCGTCGCCAGCTAGAATCCAGCGACGCGCAGAGCGAAGCCATAGTCGCCGACCTGCAGCAGCTGCAGGTCAGCCTGATCGCCGAGCTGGCCGATGCCTATGGGCAGCTGCGCGGTGCGCAATTGCGCGAAAGCATCGCCAAGAGCAACCTGGACAACCAGCGCGAGTCCCGTGACCTGACCATCCAGCTGCGCGACGCCGGCGTCGGCAGCGAGCTGGACGTGCAGCGCGCCGAAGCACGCCTGGCCGCCACCGAAGCCAGTGTGCCGCAACTGCAGGCCGAGGAAGTGCGCCAGCGCAACCGCATCGCCACCCTCCTCGGTCAGCGCCCGAATGCGCTGAGCGTGGACCTGTCGCCGAAGAAACTGCCGGCCATCGCCAAGGCCCTGCCCATCGGCGATCCGGGCGAGCTGCTGCGTCGCCGGCCGGACGTCGCCTCCGCCGAACGGCGCCTCGCAGCCGCCACCGCGGACGTGGGCGTGGCCACCGCCGACCTGTTCCCGAAAGTCAGCCTCGGCGGCTTCCTTGGCTACACCGCCGGCCGTGGTTCGCAGATCGGCTCGTCCGCCGCCAGCGCCTGGGGCGTGGCCCCGAGCATCACCTGGGCGGCCTTCGACCTGGGCAGCGTGCGGGCCCGCCTGCGAGCCTCCAAGGCCGACGCCGACGGCGCCCTGGCGACCTACGAGCAGCAGGTCCTGCTGGCGCTGGAAGAGTCGTCGAACGCCTTCAGCGACTACGGCAAGCGCCAGCAGCGCCTGGTGTCGCTGGTGCGCCAGTCCGAAGCCAGCCGCAATGCCGCGCAACAGGCCGGCCTGCAATACCGCGAGGGCACCGTGGACTTCCTCAACCTGCTGGACGCCGAACGCGAACAGCTGGCCGCCGAGGACGCCCAGGCCCTGGCGGAAGTCGATGTGTACCGCGGCATCGTGGCGATCTACAAGGCCCTTGGCGGCGGCTGGCAGCCGACGCCGGCGGCCTGATCGATCCTCACCGGTCGGGAATCTCCCGACCTTCCAGCCCTGCGGTCTGACGCTCCGGACCGCGGGGCTTTTTTATGCCCGCAGCCGGGCAGTTCCCGCACAACCCGTCACTTTCTGCCCCACGAAGGCAAGCGCGAAAGGACACCGTTTCGAGAATCTGTCAGAAACCTGGATATCGATCAGTATTTTCCGATAGCAAACGAAAATAAGCTGAAGCTGGTTCGAATTCAGAATTCACTGACATCGGGAATCAGGGAAACCGCTCAGTGCCCAACAATGAGGTCGAGAGAAGTCCATCACCCTCCGGCGACAACGAGCTGTGCCGGCTCCTCCTGCGCGTCAGGCGCGGCGAGGTCATCCACCCTCGTTTGAAGCGGCTGCTGGTCCACCTCGGATTCGCCGAACTGCGCGGCCTGCAGCTTGCCCTCACGGGCAAGGGCCGGCTCCTGCTGGAGACCTGAGCTTGGGCTGAGCGCCGTGGGCCGCTATGATCCGGACCGGCTTGCCAGGGATCAAAGGAGTTCGGTCCTGCTCTGGCCTAGACTCTCTATATCGGATCTTTCAGACAAGGACACGCCGTGGACGCCACTGCCCATTTCATCCCGCTGGACCCCACGTCTCTCTTCATCACCCTCGGCATCATCGTCTTCGGCATGTTCATGCTGGGCATCGGCTTCACCATCCGCCAACGCCCGGTGGGCGTGTTCCTGATGTGGGTCGGCACGCTGAGCATGCTGTCGATCATCGCCTACCGCATCTACATCGCTACCTCCGTGTAACGACGCAGGCAAAAAAATGGCGCCCTCGGGCGCCATTTTCGTTTCATCCAGTCTCAGCGCTGCATCGCTCGCGCATAGCCCCTGGGCGAGAAGCGCAGGGTCACGCCCAGCATCAGCACCACCGACACCGCCAGCAGGACCCAGGAAGCCTGGAAGCTGCCCGTGCTGTCGCGCAGCCAGCCGGTAACGTAGGGCACGATGCCGGTGACGATGAAGCCAATCCCCTGCACGAAGGCCGCCAGGCGCCCGGCCGCGCCGGCGTCGGCGAGGTGGTCCAGGGTCAGGGTCAGGCTCAGGGCGAAGCAGGCGCCCAGGCCGTAGCCGATCATCGCCACCCAGATGCCCGGCAGGTGCAGCGGCGCGCAGATCAACCCGACGAAGCCGGCGAGCTGGATCAGCAGGCACAGGCACAGCCAGCCACGGCGGTCCAGCGAACGGCGGATCAGCAACGGGATGGTCAGCGCGGCGATCACCTGGAAGATGGTCATCAGGCCGATCAGCTGGCCGCTGGCCTGGGCCGTCCAGCCAAGCTGGCGGTAATACACCGGCAACCAGGCCACCATGCTGGTATAGCCGCCGTTGATCAGGCCGAAGTACAAGGCCAGCAGCCAGGCGCGACGGCTGCCGAAATAGTGCTGCACCTTCTGCCTGGGCGGCACGGCTACCGGCGTCTCGCGCGGGCGGGCGACGGACCACAGCAGCAGGCCGACGACAGCCAGCAGCAGCCAGGCGCCAAGGCCGTCCTGCCAGCGGTGGAAGTGCTCCGATACCACCGGCGCCAGCACGGCCGCGCTACCACCACCGGCCATCAGCGATGCCGAGTACAGGCCCATGGCGGACGGTACCTTGTGCGGGAACCAGCGCTTGATCACGCCCGGCACGAACGCCTGAATCACCGCCACACCGCAACCCGCCAGCACCGCGCTGGCGATCAGTGCGAAGCCGCTGTCCAGCAGCAACCGCCAGAAGCATGCCGCGCCGATGGCCAGCAGGCCGAGCACCATGCCGCGGCTCTCGCCCAGGCGCGGCCCGACCCACGGAAGGCCCAGGGCGAACAGGCCCATGCACAGCACCGGCAGCACCGTCAGCATCGACAGGCCCTGGAAGCCCAGGCCGGTGGCATCGTGGATATCGGCCAGCAACGGGCCGATGGAGGTGAGGATCGGCCGCAGGTTGATGCCCAGCGCGACTATCACCAGCAGGCCGATCCAGCCGGCGTGGCTGCTCTGCCCCGCTGCTTCACCCTGGGCCGGTAGCGTCATGCCGCGGCTCATGAGCGCTGCTCCTGCCAATGGTTGTAGAGACCCTCTTCACCGCTCGGACGCAGCGCACGCAGCGGAACCGACTGCCACTGCGGCGGCTGGGTCATCTGCTGGTACACGGCGGCAGTCGACAGCCCGAACGGCTCGCCATCGTCGTTGGAATAGGCGAAGTACGCGCCTTCCACGCCGCACAGGTGCATGGCCGCCAGGCACATCGGGCATGGATGGCCGCTGGCGTAGATCACGCAGCCGTCCAGCCGCGACATGCCCAGCACCGCCGAGGCACGGCGGATCGCCAGCAGCTCGGCGTGGGCGGTGGGGTCGAAATCCAGGTGGATGGAATTGGCGGCGCGGGCGATCACCCGCCCGTCCTTGACCAGCACGGCGCCGAACGGGCGACCACCGGCCTCGATGTTATCGCGGGCCAGTTGCAGGGCCTCGCGCATGAAGACTTCGTGTGACATGGCAGTTTCCAGCGAATCGGTTCGATCAATGCGCGCCGGCGACTTCCAGCATCCTGGCGATGGTGGTCTGGTTGCGCTGGCGGGCGTGTTGCAGCGGCGTGACGCCGTCGTTGTCGGCCAGGTTCAGGTTCGCCCCGGCTTCTATGAGTTGTTTCACGATGGCCTGGTGACGCGGGCCGCCGTCGCTGAGCAGGATGGCTTCGAGCAGCCCGGTCCAGCCCAGCTTGTTGATGTGATCGGGGTCGACGCCAGCCTTGAGCAGCGTCGCTACCACCTCCACATGGCCGCGCTCGCAGGCAGGGATCAGTGCCGTGCCGCCATAGCGGTTGGTGCTGCGCAGGTCGGCGCCGTGGGCCAGGGTCAACCGGAGAATCTCCAGGCGCCCCGCCGCACCGGCCAGCAGGTAGGCGCTGTCATGGATGCGGTTCTGCCGGTTGACGTCGGCGCCAGCGGCAATCAGCAGCCGCGCGACTTCCACACGGTTGCCGGCGGTGGCCAGCAGCAGCGGCGTGTTGCCCTGCCCGTCACTCACATCCACCGGTACGCCGCGTTTGAGCAGGGCCGCCACCTCGGCTTCGCGACCGTCGCTGGCAGCGCCCAACAGCGCGTCTGCGGCGGCACGGCTGTGCACTTCTTCGGTCTGAACAGTCGGCATATCCATGGGCGCTCCCCCGTGATGGCTGTCGTGCCTCTAATCACTGCAGCCAGTATGACGAAGGGATGTTCTATGCTGAAATTAAATAGAAACATGACTTTCAGTGGGAATCGCAATGCTTGACCCCAACCTGCTGCGCAGCTTCGTGATGGTGGTGGACGCCGGCAACTTCACCCGCGCCGCCGAGTTGCTGCACCTCACCCAGTCCACCGTCAGCCAGCAGATCCTGCGGCTGGAGCAGAGCCTGGACTGCCGTCTGCTGGACCGCAGCCAGCGCCAGGTGCTGCCCACCGAACAGGGCGAGCAGCTGCTGGGCTACGCGCGGCGCATCCTCGAACTCGGCTCGGAGGCGCGCGAGGCGCTGAGCAGCGAGCACAGCGAGGGCGTGCTGCGTCTGGGGATGCCGGAGGACTTCGCCGGCGAACGGATGATGCCGCTGCTGGCAGCCTTCAGCGCGGAACGCCCGAGGCTGCGCCTGGAAGTCTCCAGCGGCCTCAGCCAGGAACTGCTGCGCCAGTACCGCAGCGGCGAGCTGGACCTGGCGCTGGTCAAGCAATGGGGCGCGGACAGCGACTGCCTCGCCCACTGGCCCGAACCCCTGGCCTGGCAGGACAGCGCCGCCACCCCCGCCGCCGCCCGTGACCCGCTGCCGCTGGTGGTCTTCCCGCTGGGGGCGTTGTATCGCCAGGAAATGATCCACGCCCTGGAAGCCAGCGGGCGGCGCTGGCGCATCAGCTACAGCAGCGCCAGCCTGGCGAGCCTTTCAGCGGCGGTGGCGGCGGGCATGGGCGTCAGCCTGCTGCCCCTGCGCGGCCGTCACGAAGGGCACCGCGTGCTGACCGCCGAGGAAGGTTTCGCGCCCATCGAGGGGCTGGAACTGGCGCTTTATGCACGCCCGGAGCTGGGCAGCGCCGGACGCAGCCTGTGCGAGCAACTGCGCGAACTGTGCGCGCAGCTGGCGGCGATTGCGCCGGAAAGCTGAAGGGCTCAGGCCGGCGCGCTGAGACGCTCGAGAAACTGCTCGGCCGGCACCGGCTTGCCGAGCAGGAAGCCCTGCAGCGAGTCGCAGCCCAGGCGAGTGAGGAAGTTCTGCTGGCCGGAGGTTTCCACCCCCTCGGCGACGATGCGCAGGTCCAGCGCCTGGCCCAGGGCGACGATGGCCGAGACGATGGCGGCGTCGTCGCTGTCCTGCTCCAGGTCGCGGACAAAGCCACGGTCGATCTTCAACTCGTTGGCCGGCAGGCGCTTGAGGTACAGCAGACTGGAGTAGCCGGTGCCGAAGTCGTCGATGGACAGGTCGACGCCCATGTCCGACAGCCTGCCGAGGATTTCCAGGCTGGAATCGGCGTCGCGCATGGCGGTGGTCTCGGTGATCTCCAGGGTCAGGCAGCGCGCCGGCAGCTGGTGGCGCTGCAGCGCGTCGGCCACCGACTGCACCAGGGCCGCATGGCAGAACTGCAGCGCCGACAGGTTCACCGCCACACGCCAGCTTTCATGGCCCTGCAGGTACCACTCGCGCATCTGCCGGCAGGCTTCGTCCAGTACCCAGTCGCCGATGGGGATGATCAGCCCGGTGCGCTCGGCCAGGGCAATGAAGGTGTCGGGCATCAACAGGCCACGCTGCGGATGCTGCCAGCGCAGCAGCGCCTCGGCGCCGATGGGCTCACCGCTGGCGGCGAACTTGGGCTGGTAATGCAGGATGAACTCGCGGCGCTCCAGAGCCGCGCGCAGGTCATGCAGCAGCTGCAGGTGGTTGCGCGCGTTGGTGTTCATCGACTGCTCGAAAAAACTGTAGCCGTTCTTGCCGTTGCCCTTGGCGTGGTACATCGCTGCGTCGGCGTTGCGCAGCAGTTCATGCTGGCTGGCGCCGTCGCCGGGATAGACCACGATGCCGATGCTGGCGGCGATGCGCAGCTCCTGGCCAGCGACCTGGAACGGCTGGGCCAGCAGGCTGATCTGCTGCCCGGCGACGGTCACCGCGTCCTCGGCCTCGGCCAGTTCGGCGAGCACCACGAACTCGTCGCCGCCGATGCGCGCCACGGTGTCTTCACTGCGCAGGCTGTCGCGCAGGCGCTGGGCGACAGCCTTGAGCAGCAGGTCGCCGACATGGTGGCCGAAGGCATCGTTGACCGGCTTGAAGCCGTCGAGGTCGAGGAACATCAGCGCGAAGTGCCCGCCAGCGCGTTGCACCTTGCCGATCATCTGTTCGATGCGGTCCTCCAGCAGGATGCGGTTGGGCAGGCGCGTGAGGTTGTCGTGCAGGGCGAGCTGGGTCAGTTCCTGGTTGGCCTGGGCCAGCGACGAGGTGAGCTGCGCCGTGCGCGACTCCAGGCGTGCGTCCAGCACCGAGGTGAGCAGCGCGATGCCGATCACCGCCAGGGTGACGATGATGATCAGCAGGGCCAGCCAGTCACTGTTCAACCCGCTGGGGGAGGCGCCGCAGAAGCTGCCCTCGGGGAAGCGCGCGGCCGCCATGCCTGTGTAGTGCATGCCGACTATGGCCACGCCCATCACCAAGGCCGCGCCAGCGCGGGCCAGGCGCACGTAGGGCGTGTTCTGCCGCAGCCTGAAGGCAATCCACAGTGCCGCGCCGGAAGCCGCCACGGCGATCGCCAGGGACAGGCCGAACAGCGTCGGGTCGTAGTCGATACCCGGCTGCATCAGCATCGCGTGCATGCCCAGGTAGTGCATGCAGCTGATCCCGGCGCCCATGGCCAGCGCACCGCAGATCAGCTGCCAGAGCGGCAGGCGGTCCTGGCTGACCAGCGCCAGGGCGAAGCCCGAGCTGAGCACGGCAATGGCCAGCGACAGCAGCGTCAGGGTGAGGTCGTAGCCCAGCGGAATAGGCAGGCTGAAGGCGAGCATGCCGATGAAGTGCATCGACCACACGCCGATGCCCATGGCCACCCCGCCGCCGCCGATCCACAGCAGCACCGGCCAGCCACGGGTGGTCGCGATGCGCCCGGCCAGGTCCAGGGCCGTGTAGGACGCCAGCATGGCGACACACAGCGAAATCAGGACAAGGGAGGGATCGTAACTACCGGCAAGCATGGGAAATCTCGGTGCCCGTGGGGCGGGCGCAAAAGTGCGGAATTCTAGCGAAGACCGGTAAAGAGGAACCAGCGCTTCCGGTGGAATTTCTATCGGCGTGCCCGCAGCTGCCTTGAGCCCGTTCGGCGGCTCGCCAGAATGATCCATCGCAGGCTCTGGCCGGCGCAACCGACTACCCTTGCAGAGTCCCCCACAACCGGAGCCGCTTCCCTTGGCGAAGCAACCCTCGATCCTCACCCTGCCGTTCCGCCGCCTGGCCAACCCCTACACCCGCTACCGTTACGCCGCCTGGATTCACTGCGTGCGCGTCGGCCTCGCACTGCTCGCCTCGATGCTGCTGACCAGCGTGCTGAAATTGCCCCACGGTCTCTGGGCCTCGGTGACGGTGCTGGTGGTGATGGGCGGGCTGGTGCACCAGGGGACGATTCGCGGCAAGTCCTACGAGCGGGTGATGGGCACCCTGGTCGGCGCGGCGCTGGGGCTGTGCGTGATCGCGATCTACGACCAGACCCGTTCGCTCACCCTCACCTACCTGGCCATGTCGGTGCTGGGCGCGGCCTCGGCCTTCTATGCGATCCGCCGGCCCGGCTACGTCGCGCTGCTGGCGGGGATTACGATGTGCATCGTCGCCGGCCCCGGCGAGACGGGATTCACCGAAGGGCTATGGCGCTCGGCCAACGTACTGATCGGCGTCGCCGTGGCCCTGCTGTTCTCGCAGATCTACCCGTTGCGGGCGGTCTATGTCTGGCGCTATCTGCTCTCGGACAACCTGCGCGCCTGCGCGCGGATGTACGGGCAGCTGTCTTCCAACCACGACTTCACGCCCGAGCATTTCGCCCGCCAGCTGGAGGAGCTGGACCACCGTCTGGTGGCATCGCGTGCGCACCTGGGGCCGGTGTCGCGGGAGACCGGCATGCCGCTGCGCGAGCTGGAGATTCTCCAGCGCATCCACCGCGCGATCATGGGGACCCTGGAATCGCTGATCGCCTCCAGGCAGTTCGCCGCCCAGGCCGGGGAGATAGAACCGGTGCCGGCCAGCCTCGACTCGCACCGGCAGATCATCGGCCGTCTGCTGCTGCAATCGGCCCATGCCCTCAAGTTCAGTCGCACCAGCAAGCTGGTGCAGGCCTGCCAGGGTCTGGACAACCTGCCGGTGCGGCCGCACAACCTGACCGACTCCTTCGAGAAGCAGGGTTTCTACTGGCTCACCCTGCGTCTCTATGAACAGGTGGAGATGCTTTCGGAAAAGCTCGCCGCCACCTCCGGGCACTGGAACATCCAGAGCCGCGACCGGGCCTGAGCCCGGCCGCGCCGTTTTTACCAAGAGTCGATCAGGAATCGATCAGGCCCCGAAGCCGCCGTCGATGGTCAGGCTGGCACCGGTGATGTAGCCCGCTTCCGGACCGGCCAGGTAGGCGACGAAGGCGGCGATTTCTTCCGCGCGGCCATAACGACCCACCGCCATCAGGTCCATCAGGGAGGCAGCGAAGTCGCTGTCGGCGGGGTTCATGTCGGTATCCACCGGGCCGGGCTGCACGTTGTTCACGGTGATGCCGCGCGGGCCGAGGTCACGGGCCAGGCCCTTGGTCAGGCCGACGATGGCCGACTTGCTCATGGCGTAGACCGCGCCGCCGCCGAAGGGCATGCGATCGGCGTTGGTGCTGCCGATGGTGATGATGCGACCGCCCTGCCCCATGTGCCGCGCGGCGGCCTGGGTGGCGACGAAGACGCTGCGCACGTTCACCGCCAGGGTGCGGTCGAGGTCTTCCAGGCTGAATTCTTCCACCGGGGCGATGGCCAGTACGCCGGCGTTGTTCACCAGGATGTCGATGCCGCCCAGGCGCTGGGCTGCGGTGTCGATGGCCTGTTGCACGGAAGCTGCATCGCCGCTGTCGGCTTTCAGGGCCAGGGCGCGGCCGCCGGCGGCTTCGATGCTGGCGGCGAGGTCTTCGGCCTTCTGCGCCGAGCTGACGTAGGTGAAGGCCACGGCAGCGCCTTCGCGGGCCAGGCGCTGCACGATGGCGGCGCCGATGCCGCGGGAGCCGCCCTGTACGAAAGCGACTTTGCCGGTGAGGGATTGGGTGGTTTGCGTGGTGGTCATTTCGTGTCTCCAGGAATCCAGTGGGGGAGTAAGTTCGACGGGGCCAGTTTCCCTCGCGGACTCGTTACTCGGTAGCCAGCAATCGCTATATTCAGTCGATACCAAACGTCCGGAATACCACCCATGGAAAGCCTGATCAGTATCGAATGCTTCGTCCGCAGCGCGGAGGCCGGCAGCTTCGCCGCAGCCGCGCGCCGCCTGGGGCTGACCCCGGCGGCGGTGAGCAAGAACGTGGCGCGACTGGAGAACAACCTGGGCGTGCGGCTGTTCCAGCGTAGTACCCGCAGCCTGGCCCTGACCGAATCCGGCGAACGATTTCTCGACGAAGCCGGCGGTGGCCTGGCCAGCCTGCAGAGCGCCATCGCCAATCTGGCCAGCGCCGACGGCCAGCCCAGCGGCATGCTGAAGGTGAGCATGGGGCTGGTGTTCGGCCGCGACTACATATTGCCGCTGCTGGGCGACTTCCTCGGGCGCTACCCGGCGATCCGCCCGGACTGGCACTTCGACAACCGCCAGGTTGACCTCATCGCCGAAGGCTTCGACGCGGCCATCGGCGGCGGCTTCGAGCTTCCGCCCGGCGTCGTGGCGCGCAAGCTGAGCCCGGCGCACCTGGTGCTGCTGGCCTCGCCGGCCTACCTCGACGGCCGCCCGGCAATCCGCTATCCGTCGGACCTGCCCAGCCACGACGGCATCCGCATCCGTTCACCACAGACCGGCCGCGTGAGGCCCTGGCCGCTGACCAACCGCCAGCAGGCTCAGGCGCCGATCGCGCTGAAGGAGCGCATGACCTTCAGCGACCCGGAAGCCGCCTGCGTCGCCGCCCTGATGGGACTGGGCGTGACCCTGGTAAGCATGCAGCACGCCGCGCCCTACCTCGACAGCGGCCGCCTGGTGCGCGTGTTGCCGGAGTGGTACGTGGACGCCGGCAACACTGCGCTCTACTACGCCGCGCAGAAGCTGCTGCCGGCCAAGACGCGGGTATTCGTCGACTGCGTCATCGAGCACTTCCGCAGCCAGGGCCTGGAGCAGCGCTTCAGTGCGCTGTGAAGCGCTACGACCTCAACCTTTGTTGCGGAAATTGAAATGAATCTTGCCAGTCGCCAGCGGGTCGATACTTAGCAAGCTACGCAGACCAGAAGCTTGCGCATCAAGAATCGAGGAGAACCTGGATGAAAAAATATGCCCTGCTCCTGGCCATGGTGTTTTCCGTACCGGCCTTCGCTGACAGCGCGCTGTGCGACGGCAACCTGCAGCAGATCAACGACTTCCTCAAGACCGCCAGCAAGAACGCCACCGGCGTGAAGGTCAATACGGTTCACGAGTACGTCGCCAAGGCCGAGGCGGCGAAGAAGGCCGGCAACTACGAGGAGTGCGTCAACCAGTCGAGCCAGGCGCTGCGCGTGATCAAGAAGCCCGCCAACCGTTGATCCGCACTGGAAACGAAAAAGCCCCGCCTAGGCGGGGCTTTTTCATGGGCGCCGGCCGGCGAAGGACTCAGCCGCAGGAGACCTGCTTCACCACCTGGTTGTCATCGACATCGATGTTCAGGCGCTGCGAGTTGTACTCCATGGTCACCGGCTGGTGCGGGGTGAGCACACGGGCAACGCTGGCGCCGGCATCGCGGCGGGCTTCCTCGGTCAGGGTCGGGTTGACGACCTTGCCGATGATCGATTGCACCGCCTTGGCGTTGCAGGTGCCGGTCATGGCCGACGAATCATCCGCGGCCGGCTGGGCGGCATCGGACGAGGAATCCTTGGAACTGCAGCCGGCGAGCGCGGCGACAGCGAGAAGCGACAAGAGAGTCACTCGGTTGAAGGGCATGGAAGGTCTCCCTGGTTCTTCATGGAAAAAAACGCGAAAGGCGCCACCTTACCAGCCCGAAGGCTGCGGCAGCGCGATGGATGTATTGCAGGCTGATACATGCAATGCCCGACGCAGAGCCGTACGGCGCCATTTACACAACCTTTACACCGGCGGCGTTACGATTCTTTCGAGGCCGATGTCTCATAGATACCTGGTTCCTCGCCGGGTTCCTCAGGAGGTGCATCATGCTTCACCGTCTCCCCCAGATCGCCCTGCTCTGCGCCGGCCTTGCCCTCGCCGACCAGGCCGCGGCCAACAGCAACACCGATGCCGCGGCAATCGGCGCGGTGGTCGGCGCCGTTGTCGGGGGTGCCGTGGTCGCCGGCTCGCAACCCGCGCCGGCGCCCTATTACGCTCCACCGCCCCCAGTCGCCTATTACCCGCCGCCACCGGTGTACTACCAGCCGGCGCCGGTCTATCAGCCCGTGTATCAACCGGTGTACCAGCCGGTCTATCGCCCGGTCGTGGTGGTGCCCGGCCCGCGTTATTACGGCCCACCCCGCTACTATGGTCCGCCGCGCTATTACGGCCCCGGCTACTACGGCCCGCCGGGGCACTACCGCCACTGGTAAGCACTGCTACAGACCAAAGACCCCGCTTCTCTGGCGGGGTCTTTTCATTCAGGCCGGCAGACGAATGCTCCCGGCCAGTTCCTCGAACAGTGTCACCACCGCCCGCAGCGCCCGGCAGTCCGGCCGGGTCAGCAACCAGAGATGGATGCTGCAACCGGGCAGTTCCGGCTCCAGCACCTGCAGCCCGTCGTCCGGGCGCAGCAGGAACGCCGGCAGCGCAGCCAGCCCCAGCCCCGCGCGGCACAGATCGAGCACCGACAGCATGCTGTTGCAGCGGTAGGCCGGAAGCACCGTCGGAAACGCCTGGCGGCGCCAGGCGACGCTGGAGTGGTCGGGCAGAAAGTCGTCCGGGGCGATCCAGCTCATGTCTTGCCAGGGGCGTTCGCCCTGCTCGGCCAGGTAATCGCGATGGGCACAGAGGACGTAGTGCACCTCGCCCAGCTTGCGTCCGACAAGATGCTCCGGCGGCGCGTTGGTCAGGCGCAGGGCGATGTCGGCGTCGCGGCGGCTGAGGTTGGCGAAGGCGTTGGAGGTGGTCAGCTCCAGGTTCAGCGCCGGGTAGCGCTTCATGAAGCGCGCCAGGGCCGGTAGCAGCAGGCCTTGCAGCACGGTGTCGGAACAGGTCAGGCGCACGGTGCCGCTGAGCACGTCGTGGCCCTGCTCCAGCCCCAGACGAGCCGCTTCCAGCGCCTGTTCGGCGAGTTCCGCCTGGGTCGCCAGTTGCTGCGCGGTGGCGGTCGCCAGGTAGCCGTTGCGGCCCTTCTCGAACAGCGCGGTGCCCAGCGCCTTTTCCAGCCGGCGCACGGCGCGGAACACGGTGGAGACGTCGACCTCGAGCAATTCCGCGGCGCGCGCAAGGCTGCCTCCGCGTACCAGCGCCAGCACCAGGGCCAGATCGGCGTATTCCAGACGGTATTGCATCGACGCACTCCAAGGTTGCGCAACCGCCCATTTTCGATTGCACCTGCGCAACTATAAATTGCCTCCCATGGGCCCGCCAATGGGCCACGACGCCAGGGGGAACACAGGATGGGAAAACGTCGTAAAACACTGCGCATCGGCCTGATCGGCGACCGCGACAGCCGCGTCACCGCCCACTGGGCAATTCCCCTGGCCCTGCAGCAATCGCTGCTGCCGCATTCGGGCACGCTGCGCGTGGACTGGCTGGACACCCCGCGCCTCGCCCAGAGGCTGGACCTTGAGCCCTACTCCGGCTTCTGGGCGATCCCCGGCAGCCCCTACCAGAACACCGAAGGCGCATTGCGGGCGATCACCTTCGCCCGCGAAAACCGGGTGCCCTTCCTCGGCACCTGCGGCGGCTTCCAGCACGCCCTGCTGGAGCGCGCCCGCAACGTCCTCGGCTGGAGCGACGCGGCCCACGCCGAGACGGACCCGGAAGCGGCGCGCCCGGTGGTGCATGCCCTGCCCTGTTCACTGGTGGAAGTCAGCGAGACCATCCGCCTTACCGCCGGCTCGCACCTGGCGGCCATCTATGGCCTGCCGGATATCCGCGAGGGCTATCGCTGCAGCTACGGGTTGAACCCGCAGTTCCAGGACGAGCTGTTCAGCGGCTCGCTGCGCGCCTGTGCCCACGGCGAGGACGGCAGCATCCGCGCACTGGAAGCGACCGACCATCCGTTCTTCGTCGCCACCCTGTTCCAGCCCGAACGCAAGGCCCTGGCCGGCATCGCCGTGCCGCTGGCCGAAGCGTTTCTGTCCGCTGCTTTCCGCCATCAATCCAGCCAAGAGCCCACTCGCATCGGGAGCCCCGCATGATCGCCAGCACACCGCAACCGCCCTACTACGCCGTGACCTTCACCTCCTACCGCACCGAGCTGGACGAAGGCTATGGCGCCACCGCCGAACGCATGCTGGAACTGGCCGCGCAGCAGGACGGCTTCCTCGGCGTCGAGTCGGCCCGTGGCGCTGACGGCCTGGGGCTGACCGTGTCCTACTGGCGCGACGAGGCCGCCATCCGCCAGTGGAAGCAGCAGACCGAGCACCGCATGGCCCAGCAGGCCGGCCGCCGCGACTGGTACAGTGCCTTCCGCGTGCGCATCAGCCGGGTCGAGCGCGAATACGGTTTCGAACGCTGAGCGACCCGTTCTGGCCCAGACACGACATGCCGGGTTCGATGCCCGGCGCACATCGTCTAGGCTGGTCCCCATTGAGCACGGGGGACCGACGCATGCACCGACAAGCCAGTGAACTGCAGGCCGCCTACCTGGGCGAAGTCCGCGGTGAAAACTTCTTCCTCGGCCTGGCCGAGCAACTGCCGGAGGGGGCCTCCTCGATGCTCCTGCTGGCGCGACTGGAACGCCAGACCGGCCTGCGCATGGCGCGGCTGCTGCAGCGTCACGGCCTGCCGCTGGGCGACACCGCGCACGCCGCCGCCCAGGGCCGCCAGCGCGCCGCCGACTGGCTCGGGCTCGACTGGCCACAGACCCTGGAAAAACTCGAAGTGCTGGTGGAGCCCTACGTCCGGCGCTACGACAGCCTGGCCATCGAGGGCGACGACGATGACCGCGACATCCTCGACGACCTCGCCGAGCACGAACACGCCCTGCTGGACTTCACCCGCCTCGCCCGTGAGGGCCAGATGAGCGCGGCCAAGGCCACCATCAGCCGCCTGCTGGCCGTACCGGCCTGAACCTGACAGGGAGCACGTCCATGGCTCTATCGCCCTTCCACCTAGCCATTCCCGTCTACGACCTCGCCCTGGCCCGGCGTTTCTACGGCGAGGTGTTCGGCCTCGCCGAGGGCCGCAGCAGTGCCCAGTGGGTGGACTTCGATTTCTTCGGCCACCAGCTGGTGATCCACGAGCACCCGCGCACCGCCAGCCAGGAGGCAGCGCACACCAATGCCGTCGACGGGCATGACGTGCCGGTACCGCACTTCGGCGTGGTATTGCCCTGGGAAGATTGGGAGGGTCTGGCGCAGCGGCTGCGCGAACGTGGCACGCAGTTCGTCATCGAACCCCATGTGCGCTTCCAGGGCCAGGTGGGCGAGCAGGCCACGCTGTTCCTCTTCGATCCCTGTGGCAACGCCCTGGAGTTCAAGGCCTTCAAGGACATCGGCCAGCTGTTCGCACGCTGAGTGCTGACCGATCATCCTCAGTGGAATTAGCCTTCAGGCCTACTGGAAATTTCCTACATCGATCTTTTCTAGCCGTTCCTAGGATGGCGCCCGTCCCCACCGTTCACCCCGAGGTGATCCGACGTGCGCCCCCTCTGCTGGTTCCCGCTCTACCTGCTCTGCACCCTGGGAGCACCGACCGCCCTGGCCGATGATTTCGACGCGCCGGACTGGCGCCGCTACGAGCACGCCTCCATCGACCGGGGCTTCACGCGCGCTGGCACCGCCTGGCGGGTAGCCCAGTTGGGCCGCAGCCCGGCGCACAGCCCGGCGGAAACCTCGCGCATCATTGCCCGCGCCCACGAGCTGATCGGCACGCCCTACCGCTGGGGCGGCCAGAGCGAGAAAGACGGTTTCGATTGCAGCGGGCTGCTGGTCTACCTCTACCGCAGCATCGCCAATCGCAAGCTGCCACGCACCACCCACTCAATGATCGCCCAGCGCCACAACGAAGTGAGCCGCGATGAACTGAAGCCCGGCGACGCGGTGTTCTTCAACCATAACGGCGAGGGCGGAACCAGCCACGTCGGGCTGTACATCGGTGGCGACCGTTTCATCCATGCCCCGAGCACCGGCAAGAGCATCCGCATCGACTCCCTGGACAACAGCTACTGGAAGCGCAGCTACACCACGGCGCGTCGCTTCAGCGGCTGACCTGCCAGGCAGACGAAGGCAGGTCACTCCCCATTTCTCAATCGGAAAATGCCTACGACGATTTGCAGCTTCCCCTCGTTAATCCGACGCAGGGGATTTCTAAGATGGCGCCCCGTTCCGCTACCCAGTCACTCGATGTACCCAAGATGCGTTTCCTCACCCTGTTGAGCACAACCCTTTTGCTCGCCATCACCACTCCTCACGCCGAAGCCCGCGAGTCAAAGCGCACGACGCAGCACAAGGCCACATCCAGCCTGTCTCGTTCCAGCCATGTGAAAGTGGTCAATCGCAACAACGTCCGCCTGCACCACGAAGTGAAGCGTCCACTGCAACCGGGGGTGCACAAGGCTCAGGCGGGCAGCAGCTCCCGTGTGGTAGCCCGCGCCCGCCAGCTGATCGGCGTGCCCTACCGTCGCGGCGGCACCACGGTTGCCAACGGCTTCGACTGCAGCGGGCTGCTGGTCTACCTGTTCCGCACCGAAGCGGGCATGAAGCTGCCGCGCACCACCGGCCAGATGATCGACAGCGGCAGCCAGCGAGTCGGCCGCGGTGAGCTCGAGCCCGGTGATGCGGTGTTCTTCAACCGCAATGGCCGCGGCGATGTCAGCCACGTCGGCCTGTACATCGGCAACAACCAGTTCATCCATGCACCCAGCAGCGGCGAGCGCATCCGCATGGATTCGCTGAACAACAGCTACTGGGAACGCAGCTACAGCACCGCCCGCCGTTTCAACGGCTGATCTCCCTTCCCGCCACCGGAACTCCCTGACGATGCCCAGCCTGCTGGTCGAGATAGTGCGCTACACGCAAGAGTGCTTCCCGGGTTGGGCCGAATGCCGGCTGATCGACGCTGGCGGGCGTGACTGGCGCTTTCTCAAGCCGCGCGCGCGCCTGCGCACCCTCAATCAGGACGATCGCCTGCCGGCCGTAGGCCAGATCGACTGCGAAGTCCTCGAGCGCCTGGATGGCACCGCGCTGGTGAGCACGGCGCTACCGCGCGGGATCAAGTCACTGGATGGGGAAAGCCACTTCCGCATTCCCCTCAGCGCGCTGATCGAGGACTGACGCGAAATCAGTCCCGCGTCGCCTGCCCTTCCTCGGTGATCCTCGCCGCATCCCAACCGCCGCCCAGCGCGGCGATCAGTTGAACGCTGGCGGTCAAGCGGCTGCCGGTCAGGGTCAGCAGCGTGCGCTCGTTGGAAAGCGCGCTGGTCTGGGTGGTGACCACATTGCTGTAGTCGATGGTGCCGGCCTTGTACTGGTTGGTGGTCAGGCGCAGCGCCTCGCGGGCGGAATCCAGCGCTTCCTGCTGCACGCCGCTTTCCTCTTCCAGCACCTTGAGCTGGACCATGTAGTCCTCGACCTCGCGGAAACTGTCCAGAACGGTCTGCCGGTAGCTGGCCACGGTCTGGTCGTAGCTCGCCTCGGCCTGCTCGACCTGGGAGGCAATCAGCCCGCCGTCGAACAGGGTCATGGCGAACTGCGGGCCAATGGACCAGTAGCGGTTGGGCGTCTCGATCCAGTTCTGGAAGCTGCCGCTGCGGTACCCGCCGGCGGCGGTGAGGGTCAGGTCGGGGAACCAGGCAGCCTTGGCCACGCCGATCTTGGCGTTGGCGGAAATCACCTGGCGCTCGGCGGAGGCCACGTCCGGGCGCCGCTGCAGCAGTTCGGACGGCAGCAGCGCCGGCACATTCGGCAGGCCTGGCACGCCGTCCACGGCAGCCAGGGAGAACTGTGCCGGTGGCACGCCGACCAGCACGGCAATGGCATGTTCCAGCTGCGCGCGCTGGTACTTCAGGTCGATGGCCTGGGCCTCGGTGCTTTTCAGCTGAGTACGCGCCTGGGCGACATCGGCCTTGGTGACGATGCCGGCGTTGTACTGGTTCTCGGTGAGCTTGAGCGAGCGCTGGTAGGCCGTGACCGTGTCGTTAAGCAGCTTGATCTGCTGGTCCATGACGCGCAGTTGCAGGTAGTTCTGGGTCAGCTGCGATTGCAGCGAAAGCCGCGAGTTGGCCAGGTCCGCCGCGCTGGCGTCCATGCTCGCGTTGTCGGCTTCCAGCTGGCGGCGCAGCTTGCCCCACAGGTCCAGCTCCCAGCTCACACCGAGGCTCGCCGAGTAGCTGTTGCTGATCGAACTGCTGCCACCGCCGCTGCTGACGGTGGAACCGTCCGGCAGACGCACGCTGCCGCCGCTACCGGTGCCTTGCCCGGAGCGGGTCTTGCCGACGTCGGCGCTGATCGTGGGGAAGAAGGAAGAACGCGCACCTTTGGCCAGCGCCTGAGCCTGGCGATAGGACGCGAGCGACTGTGCCAGGGTCTGGTTGGCAGCCACCAGACGGGTCTGCAGATCGTTCAGCGTGGCGTCGCCGTACAGCTCCCACCAGGCGCCGTGGTTGAAGCCGTCCTGCGGCTTCGCCAGTTGCCAGCCCTCGCCCTCCTTGAAGCTGGCGGGCACCGTCAGCTCGGGGCGCTGGTAGTCCGGGCCGATGGCACAACCGGCCAGGGCCACGGCCAGCGCCAACGGAAGAAGGGAACGGGAACGGATCATACGGGTGTCTCCAGGGCGCCGTCGGTGCGCACGCCGCGCTTCTTGTTGACCCAATGGCGCAGGCGGTCGAGGTAGAGGTAGACGACGGGGGTGGTGTACAGGGTCAGCAACTGGCTGCCGATCAGACCGCCGACGATGGTCATGCCCAGCGGGCGACGCAGCGCGGCGTCGCCGCCAATGCCGAAGATCAATGGCAGTGCGCCGAGGATGGCGGCCAGGGTGGTCATCATGATCGGCCGGAAGCGCTTCATCGCCGCCTCCAGGATCGCGTCCCGAGGGGACAGGCCCTGGGTGCGTTCGGCGTCCAGGGCGAAGTCGATCATCATGATGGCGTTCTTCTTAACGATGCCGATCAGCAGGATCACTCCGATCAGCGCGATCAGCGACAGCTCGGTGCGGAACAGCATCAGCGTGAGCAGCGCGCCGACGCCCGCCGAAGGCAGCGTCGAGAGGATGGTCAGCGGATGAACGTAGCTCTCGTAGAGGATGCCCAGCACGATGTAGACCGACACCAGCGCCAGCAGGATCAGCCAGGGCATGTCGTTCTGCGTGTCCTGCACCGCGCCGGCGTTGCCTTCGAAGGTGGCCTGGATTTCCATCGGCAGGTGGATGGGCTCCACCGCCGCCAGGATCGCGTCGCGGGCCGGGCCGATCTGCGCGCCCTGGGCGAGGTTGAAGGAGAAGGTGGTGGCGGCGAACTGGCCCTGGTGATTGACCTCCAGCGGCGCGCGACTCGGCTCGATATGCGTGAAGGCCGACAGCGGAATGCGCTGCCCTTCGCTGTTGATCACATAGACCTGGCGCAGCTCCTCGGGCGTTTCCTGGTACGGCTGGGCGACTTCCATCACCACGTGGTACTGGTTCAGCGGGTTGAAGATGGTCGAGACCTGCCGCTGGCCGTAGGAGTTGTTCAGCACCGCGTCCACCTCGGCGACGTTCACCCCGAGGCTCGCCGCGCGGTCGCGGTCGATCACCAGGCGGCTCTGCACGCCCTTGTCCTGGGCGTCGCTGTTCACGTCGACGATCTGCGGCACCTTGTTCATCGCCGCCTCGACCTTGGGCGCCCATTCGCGCAGCAGGTTGAGGTCATCGCTGCGCAAGGTGAAGTCGTACTGCGCGTTGCCCTGGCGGCCGCCGATGCGCACGTCCTGGCCGGCGACCAGGAACAGGTTGGCGCCTGGCACCTCCGCCAGCTTCTTGCGCAGGCGGTTGACGATGGTCTCGGCAGAGTCGCGCTCGGTGATGTCCTTCAGCGTGACGAAGAACGAGCCGGTGTTGCTCGACTGCCACTTGCCGCCACCGACGAAGCCCACCACGTTCTCCACGCCCGGGTCCTCGGAGAGGATCTTGCGGAACTGCGCCATCTTCTTGTCCAGCGCCTGGAACGAGATGCTCTGGTCGGCCACCGCGAAGCCGCGCAGGCGCCCGGAATCCTGCTGTGGCAGGAAGCCCTTGGGCACCACCACGAACAGATAAAGGTTCAGCGCGATGCAGCCGAGCATGATCATCACCATCAGCCGCGAGTGCTCCAGTGCCCAGCTCAGGCTGGCGCGGTAGCGCTGCATGAAGGCGACGAAATAGCGGTTGCTCTGGCGCTCCACCGAGGCCTTTTTCGGCCCGCGCTCGACCGGCTTGAGCAGGCGCGCGCAGAGCATCGGCGTCAGCGTCAGGGAGACCACCAGCGATACCAGGATGGCCGCCGCCAGGGTCACCGAGAACTCACGGAACAGCCGCCCGGTGATGCCGCCCATGAGCAGCAGCGGGATGAACACCGCCACCAGCGACAGGGTCATCGACAGCACGGTGAAACTCACTTCCCGCGCACCGCGGATCGCCGCCTGGATCGGCGGGTCGCCTTCCTCGATGCGCCGGGCGATGTTCTCCACCACCACGATGGCATCGTCCACCACGAAACCGGTGGCGATGATCAGCGCCATCAGCGACAGGTTGTTCAGCGAGAAGCCGCACAGGTACATCACCGCGAAAGTGCCCACCAGCGACACCGGCACCGCGAGGCTGGGAATCAGCGTGGCGCGGCCGTTGCGCAGGAACAGGTAGACCACCAGGATCACCAGCACCACGGAGATGATCAGGGTCAGCTCGGCCTCCTCCAGCGAGGAGCGGATCGACGGGCTGCGGTCGTCCATCACCGACAGTTTCACCTGCGGGCCGAGCACGTCCTGGATGATCGGCAGCTGCTCGTGGATGGCGTCGGTGGCTTCGATGATGTTGGCGCCGGGCTGGCGGGTGATGATCAGCAGCACCGCCGGCAGATCGTCGGAGAAGCCGGCGTTGCGCACGTCCTCCACCGAGTCGGTGACCTTGGCCACATCGCGCAGGCGCACCGCCGCACCGGTGTCGGCGTTGTAGTGGACGATCAGCGGGGCGTACTCGCTGGCCTTGCGCAACTGGTCGTTGGAGTCCACCTGCCAGTGGCGCTCGCCGAACTCCAGCGAGCCCTTGGGCCCATCGGCGTTGGTGTTGTTGATGGCGTTGCGCACCGTGTCCAGGGAAATGCCGTAGTGGCTGAGCTGGTCCGGATTCACGTCGACGCGCACCGCCGGCAGCGAGGAACCGCCGATGCTCACCTGCCCCACGCCCTTCACCTGCGCCAGCTTGGGCGAGACGATGGTCGAGGCCAGGTCGTACATCTGCCCGCGGGTGTAGGTATCCGAGGTCAGCGTGAGGATCATGATCGGCATGTCCGACGGGTTCGCCTTGCGGTACGTCGGGTTGTTCGGCATGCCCGAGGGCAGCAGGCTCATGGCCGCGTTGATCGCCGACTGCACCTCGCGCGCGGCGCCGTCGATGTCCTTGGACAGGTCGAACTGGATGATGATGGTGGTGTTGCCCAGGGAGCTGCTGGAGGTCATGTCGGTGACCCCGGCGATGCGCCCCAGCGAGCGCTCCAGCGGTGTTGCCACCGTGGAGGCCATGGTTTCCGGGCTGGCGCCGGGCAAGGAGGCCTGCACCAGGATGGTCGGGAAATCGACGTTGGGCAGCGGTGCCACCGGCAGCAGACTGAACGACAGCGCGCCGGCCAGCATCAGCGCCAGGGTCAGCAGGCAGGTGGCGACCGGGCGCAGGATGAACAGGCGAGACAGGCCGCCCATCAGCCACGCTCCGCCGGGTCGATGCTGTTCACGTCCAGGCCGTGGCGCTGCCGCCAGTTGGCCCAGCGCGTGGCCAGGCGGTCGAAGTACAGGTAGATCACCGGCGTGGTGAACAGCGTCAGCAACTGGCTGACCAGCAGGCCGCCGACCATGGTGACGCCCAGCGGCTGGCGCAGCTCGGCGCCGGCGCCGCCGGCGAGCATCAGCGGCAGCGCGCCGAGCAGCGCGGCCATGGTGGTCATCAGGATCGGCCGGAAGCGCAGCAGGCACGCCTGGTAGATCGCCTCATGGGGCGGTTTGCCCTCGTTGCGTTCGGCATCCAGGGCGAAGTCGATCATCATGATCGCGTTCTTCTTCACGATGCCGATCAGCAGGATGATGCCGATGATCGCCACGATGCCGATGTCCTGCCCCGAGAGCATCAGCGCCAGCAGCGCGCCCACACCCGCCGAGGGCAGCGTGGAGAGAATGGTCACCGGGTGGATGAAGCTCTCGTAGAGGATGCCCAGCACGATGTACATGGTGACGATGGACGCCAGCACCAGCAGCAGGGTGTTGGACAGCGAAGCCTCGAAGGCCTGCGCCGCACCACGGAAGCTGCCCTGCAGGCTGACGGGCATTTCCATCTGCGCCTCGACGTCGCGGATCGCCTGCACCGCCTCGCCGAGGGCGACGCCCTTGGCCAGGTTGAAGGAGATGGTCGCGGCCGGGAACTGGGCGATGTGGTTGACCGCCAGCAGGGTGTGGCGCTCCTCCACCTTCGCCAGGCTCGACAGGCGCACCTGGGTGCCGTCGCTGGACGGCACGTAGAGGTTCTCCAGCGACTGCGGGCCGATCTGGAATTCCGGCGCCACTTCCAGCACCACGCGGTACTGCGTGGCCTGGGTG
The DNA here is from genome assembly GCF_014851985.1 of Pseudomonas sp. PDM17. NCBI lineage: Bacteria > Pseudomonadati > Pseudomonadota > Gammaproteobacteria > Pseudomonadales > Pseudomonadaceae > Pseudomonas > Pseudomonas sp. PDM17. Next base: position 153,106 of record NZ_JACVAT010000002.1, on the reverse strand, counting down.
AAGATGGTGGAGATCAGTCGCTGGCCGAAGGCGTTGTACAGCACGCTGTCGATGCTCGACAGGCTCACGCCCAGGCGCGAGGCGGTGTCGCGGTCGATGTTGATGTAGGCCTGCAGGCCCTTGTCCTGCCAGTCGGTGGCCACGTCGGCCAGCTCCGGCAGTTGCTGCAGCCGGTCCACCAGGCGCGGCACCCAGTCGGCGAGGACATCCGGGTCGGCGTCCTGCAGGGTGAACTGGTACTGCGTGCGGGCGATACGGTCCTCGATGGTCAGGTCCTGCACCGGCTGCATGTACAGCTTGATGCCGGCGATCTGGTCCAGCTCCGGCTGCAGGCGATGGATCACCTCGCTGGCGGTTACGTCACGCTCGGCGTGGGGCTTGAGGTTGATCAGCAGGCGCCCGGTGTTGAGGGTAGCGTTGGTGCCGTCGACGCCGATGAACGAGGACAGGCTGTCCACCGCCGGGTCCTTCAGCACGATCTTCGCCAGGTCCTGCTGGCGGCTGGCCATGGACTGGAAGGAGATCGACTGCGGCGCCTCGGCGATGCCCTGGATCACCCCGGTGTCCTGCACCGGGAAGAAGCCCTTGGGCATGAAGAGGTACAGCAGCGCAGTGAGCACCACGGTGGCGACGGCCACCAGCAGGGTCAGCGGCTGATGGCGCAGCACCACGCGCAGGGCGGCGGCGTAGCGCTCGATCATGTTGTCGATGAAGCGCCCGGCGGCGCGGGCGAAACGCCCTTCCTTCTCCGGCTCGACGTGGCGCAGCAGCTTGGCGCTGAGCATCGGCGTCAGGGTCAGGGAAACGAAGCCGGAGATCAGGATCGCCACCGCCAGGGTGATGGCGAATTCGCGGAACAATCGCCCGGCCACATCGCCCATGAACAGCAGCGGGATCAGCACGGCGATCAGCGAGAAGGTCAGCGAGATGATGGTGAAGCCGATCTGTTTCGAGCCCTTGAGCGCCGCTTCCAGCGGCTCGTCGCCCTGCTCCAGGTAGCGCGCGATGTTCTCCACCATGACGATGGCGTCGTCCACCACGAAGCCGGTAGCGATGGTCAGCGCCATCAGCGTCAGGTTGTTGATCGAGAAGCCGGCGAGGTACATCACGCCGAAGGTACCGATCAGCGACAGCGGCACGGCGAAGCTGGGGATCAGCGTCGCGGAAATATTGCGCAGGAACAGGAAGGTGACCATCACCACCAGGCAGACGGCGAGGAACAGCTCGAACTGCACGTCCGCCACCGAGGCGCGGATGGTCGTGGTGCGGTCGGTGAGCACCGTCACTTCCAGGCTGCCGGGCAGGGTCGCCTGCAGCTGCGGGAGCATCTTCTTGATGCTGTCCACCACCTCGATGACGTTGGCGCCCGGCTGGCGCTGGATGTTCAGCACCACCGCCGGCGAGGTGTTGGCCCAGGCGGCCAGGCGCACGTTCTCGGCGTCGTCTTCCACGCTCGCCACGTCGCGCACGCGCAGCGGCGAGCCGTTCTTGTAGGCGATGATCAGGTCGCGGTAGGCGTCGGCGGACTTGAGCTGGTCGTTGGCGTCCAGGGTCGAGGAGCGGGTCGGGCCGTCGAAGCTGCCCTTGGGGCCGTTGAGATTGTTGTTGGTGACGGTGGTCTGCAGGTCCTGCAGGCTCAGGCCGGCGGCCGCGAGGGCGCCGGGGTTGGCGCGGATGCGCACGGCCGGGCGCTGGCCGCCGCTGATGCTGACCAGGCCGACGCCGGAAATCTGCGAAATCTTCTGCGCAAGGCGCGTGTCCACCAGGTCCTGGATCTGCGGCAGTGGCATGTCCGGGGACATCACTGCCAGGGTCAGGATCGGCGCGTCCGCCGGGTTCACCTTGCTGTACACCGGCTGGTTCGGCAGGTCCTTGGGCAGCAGGCTCTGCGCCGTATTGATCGCCGCCTGGACTTCCTGCTCGGCCACATCGAGGTTGATCTGCAGGCTGAACTGCAGGGTGATCACCGAGGCGCCGCCGGAGCTGGTGGAGGACATCTCGTTCAGGCCGGGAATCTGCCCCAGCTGGTTCTCCAGCGGCGCAGTCACCGAGGAGGTCATGATGTCCGGGCTGGCGCCGGGGTACAGGGTCACCACCTGGATGGTCGGGTAGTCCACTTCCGGCAGCGCCGAGATCGGCAGGAAGCGGTAGGCGATGATCCCTGACAGCAGGATCGCCACCATCAGGAGCGTGGTGGCGACCGGCCGCAGGATGAACAGGCGCGACGGGTTCATTCGCTCTTACCGCTGTCCTGGACCGGGGTGTCCGAACCGAACGGCTTGGCGGTGGACTTGTCGCCCTCCTCGGTGGCGGCCGCACGGGCCTTCTCGTCGGAGGTGGCGATGTTCATGCGGGTGCCGTCGCGCAGGCGGTCGGTGCCTTCGACGACGACGCGATCACCCTCCTTCAGGCCCTCGGTCACGACCACGCGCTCGCTCTCGCTGGTGCCCAGGGTGACCAGCTGGCGCTTGGCCTTGCTCTCTTCGCCCACCAGATAGACGTAGGTGCCGTCGTTGCCGCGCTGCACGGCGTTGGCCGGAATGGTCAACACGCCCGGCAGGGTCTCGGCGAGCAGGCGCACGTTGACGAACTGGTTGGGGAACAGCTTGTGGTCGTCGTTCTCGAAGCCGGCCTTGAGCTTGACGGTGCCGGTGGTGGTGTCGATCTGGTTGTCCAGGGTCTTCAGCACGCCGGTGGCCAGGGTCTGGTTCTGGTTGCGGTCCAGCGCCTCGACCGGCACCGGCTTGTTGCTGTAGAGCTCGCGGGCGATAGTGCCCAGCTGCTGCTGCGGCAGACTGAATACCACGGAGATCGGCTTGACCTGGGTGATGACCACCAGCGGCGTGGTGTCGCCGGAGGTGACCAGGTTGCCCACGTCCACCTGACGCAGGCCGACGCGGCCGGAGATGGGCGCGCGCACCTGGGTGAATTCGAGGTTGAGTTTGGCGTCGGCGACCTGGCCCTGGTTAGTCTTCAGGGTGCCTTCGAACTGGCGCACCTGGGCTTCCTGGGTGTCCAGGGTCTGCTTGGCGATGGAGTCCTCGGCGTACAGACCCTTGTAGCGGGCCAGGTCGATCTGTGCGTTCTTCAGTTGCGCCTGGTTCTGCAGCAGGGTGCCCTGGGCCTGGTCCAGCGCGGCCTGGAACGGACGCGGGTCGATCACCGCGAGGACATCGCCGGCCTTCACTTCCTGGCCTTCCTGGAACGGCACCTTGACCAGCTGGCCACTGACCCGCGCGCGGACGTTGACGGTGTTGTAGGCCGTCACCGTGCCCAGCGCGTGGTAGTGCACTGGCAGGTCGCCCTTGACCACCGGCGCGACGCTGACGGTCACCGTCGTGCCGCCCTGCCCCGCGGCCATCTGCCCCGGCCCCGGTCGTCCGCCGCGCCCGCCCTGGGCCGCCGGCGCCCCCGAAGACGTCGAGTGCAGCCACATGATCAGCCCCACCACCGCGGCGAACAGCAGCGCGGTGATGAGCCAGGGGCGCAGGGTGCGAAGTTTCGAGGGCGATCCGTTGCTTGCAGTCATGGGACTCTGTCTTTTGAAAAGGGGGCTTGGCGCAAAGAAGTGAGAATACCGAGGCTGAACGATAAGCACAGCATGGCCGCAGGCAAAGTCTCTTTACCCGCTATTTACCTTTGATTTACCGGGAGTTACGAATTACCGGGGCATTGCGACCCGGAAATGGCGCGGGAGGTTCCGCGCCATTGGGGCCAGTCCTGATGGACCGGCCCGATCCTTCCATCAGGCCAGGGCGGCGATGGCGGCGGCGTAGTTCGGCTCGTCGGCAATCTCGCCTACCAGCTCGCTGTGCAGCACCTTGTTCTGCTCGTCCAGCACCACCACAGCGCGCGCAGCCAGGCCGGCCAGCGGGCCGTCGGCGATGGCTACGCCGTAGTTGGCAAGGAACTCGCGGCCACGCAGGGTGGACAGGTTCACCACGTTCTCCAGGCCTTCGGCGCCGCAGAAGCGCGCCTGGGCGAACGGCAGGTCGGCGGAAACGCACAGTACGACAGTGTTGGCCAGCTTGCTGGCTTCAGCGTTGAACTTGCGCACGGAGGTGGCGCAGGTCGGGGTGTCGACGCTGGGGAAGATGTTCAGCACCTTGCGCTTGCCGGCGTAGGTTTCCAGGGTGACGTCGGACAGGTTGCCGGCGACCAGCGACAGGGCCGGAGCCTGTTCGCCTTTCTGCGGCAGCTTGCCGTCGACGGAAACCGGGTTGCCCTTGAGGGTAACTTGAGCCATTGCTTGGGTCCTTCTGTGAGGGATGGCGGCGCTGGCGGGTTGCCAGCGCCGCAGGAGGATTCGGGGCCGGGGCAGATGCTAGCACGACTTTCCCGAGCGGATTGCTCGGACATGCATCCGACCCTTGAGCGTCAACAGCCCCGACCTCCCTCAGACCCGGCTCAGGCAGCAGCGGCCAGGGCGGTTCCCACGCAAGGCTGCTCGTGAAACCCACGAGGCAGGCGCTGGCTGCCCGGCATAGCGGCCAGGCGTTTCTCCCAGAAGCTGCGCCAGTCGTTGTGCACGGCGGCGGCGCGGGCCTTGCGCTGGGCGCGGCGCGCGGCATTGCGCGCATCACGGCGGGCGTCCTTGTAGACCTCGGTGTTGCGGCAGCTCCGGCATTTCACCCGGTTCAGCTCGGTGGTGGATTCCAGGTGCTTGCCCGCATGCCCGCAGGCCAGGTGCCCCTTGACCTTGTAATGAGTGACCATCGCAGATTCTCCCTGTCCGGCGAGCGCACCCTCGCCGCTTGGCGGTGCCGCAGTCGGGCAATCGGTGCGTACCCGGTGACTGCGACGCTCAGGGAGTTGGACGAGCCGCCGCGCTGGCAGGTTCGAAATTTCTCTCGCGCCGGCTCACTCCTGCAGATGGCAAACGCAACACACCTTATTGCCATCCAGGTCGCGCACGTAGGCACCGTAGTAGGTCGGCGAATAGTTCAGGCGCAGGCCGGGCGACCCTTCGTCGACGCCGCCCAGTTGCACGGCGCGGGCATGGAAGCTGTCGACCTGGTGCCGCGTGCGCGCCTCGAAGGCCACCAGGCTGCCGTTGCCGACCGTGGCCGGCAGACCATCGATGGGCTGGTAGACGCAGAACACCACGTCGCTGTCCGGGTGGGCGAAGATCGCCCGCTCAGGCGCGTGGCGATGCGCCTTGAGGACGATACCCAGCGCGCCGAGCACCCTGCCGTAGAACTCGATGGCACGCGGCAGATCGTTGGTGCCGACGGTGATATGGCTGAACATGCCGCGCCCCCTCCTCTGCCGGTAGGAATCAGTTGCCGGCGTGAGCGCGCTCGATAGCGGCCATGTCCAGCTTCTTCATGCCCATCACCGCCTGCAGCGTTCGGCTGGCCTTCGCCGGGTTCGGGTCGGCCACCATGTCGCCGACGTGGCGCGGGCAGATCTGCCAGGACACCCCATAGCGATCCTTCAGCCAACCGCAGACCTGCGCTTCCTCCGGGCCGCCGGCGCCGAGCTTGTCCCAGAAGTGATCGATCTCCTTCTGGCTGTCGCACATCACCTGCAGCGACAGCGCCTCGGTGAACTGGAATGTCGGCCCGCCATTCAGGGCGATGAAGGTCTGCCCGTCGAGGACGAACTCCACCGTCAGCACCGAGCCGGGCTCGCCGCCGTGACGGTCCTTCTCGGCTTCGGGGTAGTAGGCGGTCTGGACGATCCGCGAGTTGGGGAAGATGGCGACATAGAACTCGGCCGCTTCCTCGGCCTTGCCGTCGAACCACAGGCAGGGGGTGACGCGTTGCAGGCTGGACATGGTGAATCTCCTGATTCTCGCGCGGTCGGCTTGACCGGCATGCAGCTTGGTCGCCTGGGCGACGACGGAATCGACAAGTCTAGGCGGACTTTCGCGCTTCACCGGACGACCGGTCGAGCGGCATGCAGGACTGCCAACCCAATGGCCAGACATGAAAAAGGGCACCCGAAGGTGCCCTGTCCGTGCAGTTCCGTAGGGCGCATAACCCGGAACGGGTTATCCGCCGTTTGCTCCGCGGCGGATAACGCTGCGCGTTATTCGCCCTACGGACTCGCTGACTACGCGAAATCGACTTTGTCGGATCAGCGGCCCGCCACCGCCCTGGCCCGTGCCTGGTGCAGCTTCTTGTAGCTGTCGATCAGGCGCAGGTGCTTGTCGAGCCCTTCCAGCCTGGTGCTGGTCGGCGTCAGGCCGTAGAAGCGCACGCTGCCGTCCAGCGAGCCGAGCACCGCGTCCATGCGCTCGTTGCCGAACATGCGGCGGAAGTTGGCCTCGAAGTCGGCCATCTCCAACTCCTCGTCCAGGTGCACTTCCAGGGCGGCGCTGAGCGCCTGGTAGAACAGCCCGCGCTCGACGGTGTTGTCGTTGTACTGGAGGTACATTTCCACCAGCTCCTTGGCCGTCTCGAAGCGCTTCGCCACGAGATTGATCAGCAACTTGAGCTCGAGGATGGTCAGTTGGCCCCAGACCGTGTTGTCGTCGAACTCGATGCCGATCAGCGTGGTGATGTCGGTGTACTCGTCCACCTCGCAGGCTTCCAGGCGCTTGAGCAGCGACTTGAGGCGGACGATGTTGAGGCTGTGCAGGTTGAGGATGTCCGCGCGGAACGCCAGCGCCTTGTTGGTGTTGTCCCAGATGAGGTCTTCCACCGGGTAGATTTCCGAGTAGCCCGGCACCAGGATGCGGCAGGCGGTGGCGCCCAGGTGCTCGTACACGGCCATGTAGACCTCCTTGCCCTGCTCCTCGAGGATGCCGAACAGGGTCTGCGCTTCCTGCACGTTGGAATCGTCACCGTGGCCGGAGAAGTCCCACTCGACGAACTCGTAATCGGCCTTGGCGCTGAAGAAGCGCCACGACACCACGCCGCTGGAGTCGATGAAGTGCTCGACGAAGTTGTTCGGCTCGGTCAGCGCCTGGCTTTCGAAGGTCGGCCGCGGCAGGTCGTTGAGGCCTTCGAAGCTGCGGCCCTGGAGCAGCTCGGTGAGGCTGCGCTCCAGTGCTACCTCGAAGCTCGGGTGCGCGCCGAAGGAAGCGAACACGCCGCCGGTGCGCGGGTTCATCAGGGTCACGCACATCACCGGGAACTCGCCGCCCAGGGAGGCATCCTTGACCAGCACCGGGAAGCCCTGCTCCTCCAGGCCCTTGATGCCGGCGACAATGCCCGGGTACTTGGCCAGCACGTCCTGCGGCACGTCCGGCAGCGCCAGTTCGCCCTCGAGGATTTCGCGCTTCACCGCGCGCTCGAAGATTTCCGACAGGCACTGCACCTGGGCTTCGGCCAGCGTGTTGCCGGCGCTCATGCCGTTGGACAGGTAGAGGTTCTCGATCAGGTTGGACGGGAAGTACACCGTCTCGCCATCGGACTGACGCACGAACGGCAGCGAGCAGATGCCGCGCTCGGTGTTGCCCGAGTTAGTGTCATAGAGGTGCGAGCCACGCAGCTCACCGTCCGGGTTGTAGACCTCCAGGCAGTGCTCGTCGAGGATTTCTTCCGGCAGCTCGTCTTTCGCGCCCGGCTTGAACCAGCGCTCGTCGGGGTAATGCACGAACGGCGCGTTGGCGATCTCCTCGCCCCAGTACTGGTCGTTGTAGAAGAAGTTGCAGTTCAGCCGCTCGATGAACTCGCCCAGCGCCGAGGCCAGCGCGCTTTCCTTGGTGGCGCCCTTGCCGTTGGTGAAGCACATCGGCGACTGCGCGTCGCGGATGTGCAGCGACCAGACGTTGGGCACGATGTTGCGCCAGGATGCGATCTCGATCTTCATGCCCAGGCCGGCGAGGATTTCCGACATGTTGGCGATGGTCTGTTCCAGCGGCAGGTCCTTGCCCTGGATATAGGTGCTGGCACCGGCGGCGGTGCTCGGCATCAGCAGCGCCTGGGCGTCGGCGTCGAGGTTCTCGACTTGCTCGATGACGAAGTCCGGGCCGGTCTGCACCACCTTCTTCACCGTGCAGCGGTCGATGGAGCGCAGGATGCCCTGGCGGTCCTTCTCGGAGATGTCCGCCGGCAGCTCCACCTGGATCTTGAAGATCTGCTTGTAGCGGTTTTCCGGGTCGACGATGTTGTTCTGCGACAGGCGGATATTGTCCGTGGGAATGTCGCGGGTCTGGCAGTAGAGCTTGACGAAGTAAGCCGCGCAAAGCGCCGAGGAAGCCAGGAAGTAATCGAACGGCCCCGGTGCCGAACCGTCGCCCTTGTAGCGGATGGGCTGGTCGGCAATCACCGTGAAGTCGTCGAACTTGGCTTCGAGTCGGAGGTTGTCGAGAAAATTGACCTTGATTTCCATGCGGGCATTACCACGAAAAAGTAGAAAGCGAACTGCCGCGCATTATCCGGACAAAAGCGCCGCGGGGATATCCCGACGTGCCCGGCACCGGTCGGGAAGCCTGCTTGCACAATCGACACGTGGTCGGCTACACGCAGCCCGCACGGCGCCCTTGGGGTAAGATGCGCGGCTTTTGCGTCGCCCAGGCGCTCGTCCACGAGGAATCCACCGTGCTCACTTCCCAGGTCATCATCATCGGCGCCGGCGCCGCGGGACTGATGTGCGCCATGAGCGCCGCCGCGCGCGGTCGTCAGGTACTGCTGATCGATCATGCCAACAAGGCCGGCAAGAAAATCCTCATGTCCGGTGGCGGGCGCTGCAACTTCACCAACCTGTACTGCGAGCCGGCCAACTTCCTCTCGCAGAACCCGCACTTCTGCAAGTCCGCGCTGGCGCGCTTCACCCAGTGGGACTTCATCGCCCTGGTGGCCAAGCACGGCGTGCCCTACCACGAGAAGAAGCTCGGCCAGCTGTTCTGCGATAACAAGTCCAGCGACATCCTCGGCCTGCTGCTGGACGAGTGCGAGCAGGCCGGCGTCGACCTGCGCCTGGACACCTCGGTGAGCGAGATCGCCCGTCTCGACGAAGGCGGCTACCAACTGCAGACCAGCCTCGGCCTGGTGCGCTGCGAATCCCTGGTGATTGCCACCGGCGGCCTGTCGATCCCGACCTTGGGCGCCACCGGCTTCGGCTACCAGATCGCCCGCCAGTTCGGCCACAGCGTGCTGCCGACCCGCGCCGGCCTGGTGCCCTTCACCATTACCGATCCGCAGCTCAAGGCCCTGTGCACCGAGCTGTCCGGCACCTCGGTGGAGGACTGCCGGGTCAGCTGCAACGGCCAGAGCTTCGTCGAGAACATCCTGTTCACCCACCGCGGCCTCAGTGGCCCGGCGATCCTGCAGATTTCCTCCTACTGGCAGCCGGGCGACACCATCAGCATCGACCTGCTGCCGCGCATCGACCTGCCCGTCTGGCTCGTCGAGCAACAGCGCGAGCGCCCCAACAGCGAGCTGAAGACGCTGCTGGGCGAGCTGTTCACCAAGAAGATGGCCGGCCTGCTGGCCGAGCAGTGGTTCGTCTCCAAGCCGATGAAGCAGTACACGCCAGCCGAGCTGAAGGCGATCGCCGAACGCCTGGGCGATTGGCAACTGGTGCCGGCCGGCACCGAGGGCTACCGCACGGCGGAAGTGACCCTGGGCGGCGTCGACACCCGCGAGGTGTCGTCCAAGACCCTGGAGTCGCTGAAATCCCCCGGCCTGTACTTCGTCGGCGAAGTGCTGGACGTCACCGGCCACCTGGGCGGCTTCAACTTCCAGTGGGCCTGGGCGTCGGGTTACGCGGCGGCGCAGTTTGTCTAGGGCAGACGCCCCACGCCGAGGCTTTCGAACGGTAGGACCGTAGGGCGCATAACCCGGAACGGGTTATCCGCCGATTGCCTGACGGCGGATAACGCTGGCGCGTTATGCGCCCTACGATCTTCGCCCTGCATCGGCGCCCCCTCCTACAGGGGAGCTCGATTTCAGAGGTTTACAGGCTGCTGGCAGCAAAGGATGCACAGCTGTCCGGATTCGCTCCCTCGCCCTCGTTGTCCCTCCGGGGGGCGCGGATTTCCAATGGCATGGAGCGCGACGCAACCCGCTTCGCGCCTTGGAAACCCAGCCCAGGAGCCCGCCATGAGCCTCGACCTGAACGGCGTCAAAGTCCCCGACAGCACCCTTGCCAAGGCCATCACCGAGATGGTCCGCGACAACACCACCCCGCTGCTCTTCCACCATTCCTCGCGCGTCTACTACTGGGGCGCACTGACCGGCGCGCGCAAGGAGCTGAAGTTCGACGCTGAGCTGCTCTACGCCGGCGCGATGTTCCACGACATGGGCCTGATGCCGCGCTACTGCAGCCAGTGCGAGCGCTTCGAAGTGGATGGTGCCGACTGCGCGGCAGAGTTCCTGCGCAGCCACGGCATCGCCGAGAGCGATATCGACACGGTGTGGACCGCCATCGCGCTGCACACCACGCCCGGCATTCCGCAGCACATGAAGCCGGAGATCGCGCTGGTCACCGCCGGGGTGGAAATGGACGTGCTGGGCATCGCCTACCCGCAGTTCAGCGACGCCCAGCGTGAGGCCGTGGTCGCCGCCCATCCACGCGGCGGGCAGTTCAAGCAGGACATCCTGCAGGCCTTTTACGACGGCATCAAAGCCAAGCCGGAAACCACCTTCGGCAACGTCAAGGCCGACGTGCTGGCGATGAAGGATGCGGGCTTCGTGCGCGGCAACTTCTGCGAAGTGATCCTGAATTCCGACTGGGCCAGCTAGGTCTTCACAGTCACGGGCGTGCCCAGCACACCGGGCTCACCCAGCAACTGCGTCAGCCATTGCATGAACATCCGCACCCGCTGCGGCAGGCGGCGATGGGCGTAGAGCAGGGAGATTTCCATGGGTGGCAACGGGATGTGCTCCAGCACCGCTACCAGCCGCCCTGCTTCCAGGTCGTCCAGCACGCCATGGATCGGCACCTGGATGATCCCCAGCCCACCCATGGCCGCGCTTTCGTAGGCCTCGGCGTTGTTCACCGACAGCGCCCCGCCCATCTGCACGAAGCGCACCTCGCCGTGGTGCAGGTACTCGAAGCCCGGCGGCCGCGCACCCAGCACCGTCACGTAGTGGATCAGCTGGTGCCCGGCGAGGTCGTCCAGTGTCTGCGGCACGCCGTGTTCGGCGAGATAGGACGGGCTCGCGCAGGTCACCTGCGGAAACCGCCCCAAGCTGCGCGCCACCACCGATGGATCGCTCACCGAACCGACCCGCACCACGCAGTCGAAACCCTCGCGCACCAGATCGACGCGGCGGTCGGTGCAGCTCACCTCCAGTTCCAGCGCCGGGTGCCGCGCGAGGAATTCGCCCAGGCGCGGCATCACCAGCTTGCGCGCCATCACCGTCGGCATGTCCACCCGCAGGCGGCCGCCGAGGGCTTTGTCGTCCTGTCGGAACAGGCCCTGCAACTCGTCCAGCTGGGCCAGCATGTCCTTGCTGCGCTCATACAGCACCAGACCGTCCTGGGTTGCGGTAACGCGTCGGGTGGTGCGTTGCAGCAGACGCGTACCGAGCAGTTCCTCCAGCGCCTGAATGTGCTCGGACACCGTGGAGCGCGGCAGGCCGAGCTGTTCGCCGGCCTGGGTGAAGCTGGCCAGCTCGGTGACGCGGACGAAGGTGCGGAGCAGGTCGGGGCGGATCATGGGCGGCTCTCTGTGGAGTTCACTGTTTATTGTTCGTCAATGCCGACCAGTATTTCCGATTCATGTCGGTTTATCACGAGCCAATCGAACAATAAGCTTTCCCTCAATCCCACCTGCTCTCCAAACCAGCACAGGAGCTTCGCCATGACCCGCAAGATCGCTCTCATCACCGGCGCCAGCCGTGGCCTTGGCCGCAACGCCGCCCTGCACCTCGCCGCTGCCGGCGTCGACATCATCGGCACCTACCGCAGCCAGGCTGACGAAGCCCACGCCGTCGCCGCCGAGATCGAGCAGCACGGCGGTCGCGCGGTGATGCTGCAACTGGATGTCGCGGACAGCACCCGCTTCGCTGCCTTCGCGCAGCAGATCCGCGCCACCCTGGGCGACACCTTCGGCCGGCAGGACTTCGACTTCCTGGTGAACAACGCCGGCATCGGCCTCTACGCCAGCTTCGCCGAGACCAGCGAAGAGATGTTCGACCAGCTGATGAACATCCAGCTCAAGGGCCCGTTCTTCCTGACCCAGAAGCTGCTGCCACTGATCGCCGATGGCGGCCGCATCCTCAACGTCTCCAGCGGCCTGACGCGTTTCTCGCTGCCCGGCTACGCCGCTTACGCAACCATGAAAGGCGCCATGGAAACCCTGACCAAGTACCAGGCGAAGGAGCTGGGCGCACGCGGCATCGCCGTGAACATCCTCGCTCCCGGCGCCATCGAGACCGATTTCGGCGGTGGCCAGGTGCGCGACAACGCCGAGCTGAACCAGCAGATCGCCAGCAACACCGCCCTGGGCCGCGTCGGCCTGCCGGACGACATCGGCGCGGTGATCGCCACCCTGCTCTCCGACGGCGGCCGCTGGATCAACGGCCAGCGCGTGGAGGCTTCGGGCGGGATGTTCCTCTGAGCCCCACGGCAGCATGACCCTGCCGTAGGAGCGGACTGCGTCCGCGATCAGTCCGCATCGCGCCGGGCCATCACGCACAAAGTCCGCTCCTTCACCCCCTGTTAGTCCGCGGCGTGTCTAGCCCGCGGATTTTCTCAAAATCCGCAACAAGCCTTTACCGCGAAAAAACCTGCAACATTTTGTTACGGTCTCTAGTCTAAAAACGCGCGTGGAAAAGACGAAGCGCCAATCCGGCACAGGCCAGGGACCATTTCCGGCCAGCCGATCGGCACAGTGCCCCTTGCGGGCCGACTTCGCACCCCCGCTCCGCTCGACTGCCCTGGCACAGAGCGCACCACCGTGAATTGACCTGGCAAGACCCTTCCACTCCCCCTCGACAACGAGCGGACGGGTATTGCCTCAGGAGCCGAAATGACCGAACACCCCAAGGGCTTCACCCGGCGCCAGCTGTTGAAGTCGTCCGCCGCCTCGCTGGCCGTCGGCGCTGCCGCCAGCGCCCAGGCCGCCACCGTGATCGGCACCCCGAAATGGCTGCCCTTCGACCAAAACGGCCCGCTGCACTACGACAGCCCCGGCTGGCAGTTCTTCACCGCCGAGGAAGCCACCGAGGTGGAAGCGATAGTTGAACAGCTGATTCCCGCCGACGAGCTGAGCGTCAGCGGCAAGGACGCCGGCTGCGCGGTGTTCATCGACCGCCAGTTGGTCAGCGACTACGGCGACTTCGGTCGCCTGTACATGCAAGGCCCTTTCACGCCGGGCACACCGGCCCAGGCCGATCAGTCGCCGCTGGTGCCGCGCGAGCGCTACCGTATCGGCCTCGCCGCGCTGGGCAAGTACTGCCAGGGCAAGTTCCAGAAAAACTTCAGCGCGCTAACCGGCGAGCAGCGCGACCAGGTCCTGACTGACCTGGAAAAAGGCGCCATCACCCTCGAAGGCATCGACGCCAGACAGTTCTTCCAGCAGGTGCTGGACAACACCATGGAAGGTTTCTTCGCCGACCCGATCTATGGCGGCAACCGCGACATGGTGTCGTGGAAGATGCTCGGCTTCCCTGGCGCACGCTACGACTACCGCGACTACATCGCCCTGCACAACCAGAAGCTCGACCTCGTGCCGCTCTCCATCATCGGCAGCTCCGCCTGGACGAAAAAGGGATAACCACCGCATGGCCAAGAAACTACCTTCCACCGATGTGGTGGTCGTCGGACTCGGCTGGGCCGGTTCCATCATCGCCCACGAGCTGGCTGACGCCGGGCTGAATGTGATCGGCTTCGAACGCGGGCCGTGGCGCGACACCGCCGCCGACTTCAACCTCGCTTCGGCGGCTGACGAACTGCGCTACAACCGTCGCCAGGAACTGATGCTGCGCACCCGGCAGAACACCTGCACCATGCGCAACAAGGAAACGGAAACCGCCCTGCCGATGCGCTCCTGGGGCTCGTTCCACCCCGGCAACGGCACCGGCGGCGCCGGCAACCACTGGGCCGGCATCACCTTCCGCTTCCAGCCCGAGGAATTCCGCCTGGCCAGTCATCTGAAGGAGCGCTACGGCAAGGAAGTGCCCGAAGAGCTGACCCTGCAGGACTGGGGCACCACCTGGGAGGAAATGGAACCGCACTACGACGCCTTCGAGCGGCTGGCCGGGGTTTCCGGCAAGGCCGGCAACCTCAAGGGCAGCATCGTCGAGGGCGGCAACCCCTTCGAGGGTGCGCGCTCGCGCGAATACCCCAACCCGCCCACCGCGCAGACCTACGCCCCGACCCTGTTCGCCGAGGCCGCGCGCAACCTGGGCTACAAGCCCTTCCCGGTGCCCTCGGCGCTGGCCTCCCAGGGCTACACCAACCAGCTCGGCGTGACCATGGGGCCGTGCACCTTCTGCGGCTTCTGCACCAACTACGGCTGCGCCAACTACTCCAAGGCCAGCGCCATCGTCAACGTGATGCCGGCGCTGATCCGCAAACCCAATTTCACCGCACGGACCAATTCCGAAGTGCTCAAGGTCAGCCTGGACAGCACCGGCCAGCGCGCCACCGGTATCGTCTACGTCGACTCCAGCGGCGAGGAATGGGAGCAGCCGGCGGATATCGTGGTGGTCGCCGCGTTCATCTTCGAGAATGTGCGCCTGATGCTGCTCTCCGGCATCGGTGAGCCGTACAACCCGATCGCCAACACTGGCACCACCGGGCGCAACTTCGCCTACCAGACGGCCAACAGCGTGAAGCTGTTCTTCAAGGACAGGAACTTCAATCCCTTTATCGGTGGCGGCGCCATCGGCATGGGCATCGACGAGTTCAACAACGACAACTTCGATCACTCCGGGCTCGGCTTCGTCGGCGGTGGCAGCACCCGCGTGACGCCCATCGGTGCCGCCCCCATCGACTCGCGCCCGACACCGCCGGGCACCCCGACCTGGGGCGCGCAGTGGAAGAAGGCCACGGTGGAAAGCTACCTGAGCAACATGTCCATCGGCTGCGAAGCCAGCAGCTACACCACCCGCGGCAACTACCTGTCGCTGGACCCGAACTACAACGACCCCCACGGCCGGCCGCTGCTGCGCATCACCTTCGACTTCCCCGAGAACGACCTGCGCATGGCGCAGTACTGCACCGGCAAGGTGGCCGAGATCGCCCGCAGCATGAACCCGCAGCAGATCGTCCCGGCGCCGCGCAAGGGCCCCTGGTCCAACACCTCCTACCAGTCCTCGCACATCGTCGGCGGCTTCATCATGGGCGCCGACCCGAAGAACAGCTCGGTGAACAAGCACCTGCAGGTGTGGGGCGTGCCCAACCTGTTCGTGGTCGGCTCTTCGGCCTTCCCGCAGAACCCCGGCTACAACCCCACCGGCACCGTCGGCGCCCTGGCCTTCAAGACCGCCGATGCGATCCGCCGGCTGTACCTGAAACGCCCCGGGGAGATGATCAGCGCATGAAGACTCTTCTCTCCCTCGGCACCCTCGCCCTGCTCGGGCTCAACCTGCAGCCGGCCTTCGCCGGAACGGCTGCTGACTCCTACAACCTGGTGGAAAAAGGCCGCTACCTCGCCGTGCTGGGCGACTGCACCGCCTGCCACACGGTGCCCGGCCAGGCCCCCTTCGCTGGTGGCGTGGCGATCGAGACGCCGTTCGGCAAGCTGGTGGGCGCCAATATCACGCCCGATACGGAAACCGGCCTCGGTCGCTGGAGCTTTGACGACTTCCAGGCGGTGATGTCCACCGGCCATGGGCGCAACGGCAAGCGGCTGTACGGCGCGATGCCCTTCACTGCGTACACCAAGGTGCGGCGGGAGGACAACCTGGCGCTCTGGGCCTACCTGCAGACCCTGGAGCCGGTACGCAACCCGGTGGAAAGCAACCAGTTGCCCTTCCCCTTCAGCGTGCGCACCAGCCTGATCGGCTGGAACTGGCTGAACTTCACCCAGGGCGAATTCGTGCCCTCGCCGGACAAATCGCCGCAGTGGAACCGTGGCGCTTACCTGGTGGAAGGCCTGGGCCACTGCGGTACCTGCCACACGCCGAAGAACCTGATCGGCGGCGACGACAACGAGCGCTTCCTCGCCGGCGCCAACCTGCAGGGCTGGGCCGCCCCGGACATCACCGCCAACCCGCACAGCGGCATCGGCCAGTGGAGCACCGAGGACCTCGTGCAATACCTGAAGACCGGCGCCAACCGCTTCGACATCGCCTCCGGCCCCATGGCCGAAGCGGTGGAGAACTCGACCCAGCACTGGGACGATGAAGACCTGCTGGCCGTGGCGGTATACCTCAAGGATGGCGCGGCCGATAAACCGGCACCGACACCGGTGGCGGCCAGCGACGCGGCGATGGTCGCGGGAAAGGCGATCTACGCCGACCGCTGCTCCGCCTGCCACGTGAGCAACGGTACCGGGGTGAAGAACCTGTTCCCGACCCTCGCCGCCGCACCGCTGGTCAACAACGACGACCCGACCTCGCTGATCCGCGTGGTACTGGCCGGCAGCCGGGCCGGTGGCACCGAGGCTGCGCCCACCTCGCCAGCCATGCCTTCGTTCGCCTGGAACCTCGACGACAAGAAGGTCGCCAACGTGCTGACCTACGTGCGCAATACCTGGGGCAACGCAGCGGCGCCGGTCACCGCCGGCCAGGTGGCGGACCTGCGCAAGGAGCTGGCCCAGTAGCGTCCGGCAAGACGCCAGAGCGGACGCCGTCCGCTCTGGCTGGTCCCGATATCCCGGTTTCTGCAGGAGCGGGCCCGCGAACCCCTCCCCGGCTTCGCGCTGCCCGGCGCTTCCCCGCCCCTGCGAACGCCCGGCGCGCGGGCGTGGTGATCACTTCAGGCAACGCTCGGCGGCGATCTCCGGCAGGTCGGTGCGACGCAGGTAGGTCAGCAGCGCCTCGTTGAGGTTCAGGCGGTCGTGGATGTTCTGCTCGGCGAGAATCTGCAGGCACTCGCGGCTCAGGGTCATCACCACGCCGTTCTTCGGTGCCCAGACGAACTCGCAGGCGGGGCGGATGCTGTCCTCGGCCACGTCCATGCCGAAAGAATCCTCGCTGAAACGCACGATGTACTTGCCGGTCTTGAGATTGAAGCCGACGAAGCCGGACAGCCCGTCGGCGGCGTTGCAGATATCGCTGGAAGTAATGGCCATGCTGCCCCCTGGATTTGTTCTGTTATGGATTCGCACGCAGGAGGTCCCCGCTTCTGTGAGCAGGTGAACTTCGAATTCTGACAGCCTTGCCGGCGCCTGCTCAGGGGCCGGTTGTCGCACCCGTCGCTGTTGCCTGACCAACACTTGCCCAGCAGCTGTGCGCCGTGCGGAACACCCGCCGCTGTCCTGGCCAAACGCCAAGCTGCTGATCCGCCGGGAATTTCCCGCGTGGCACGGCTTTCGCTCTGCACAGCCTGCGGCACCTTCGCCGCTGTGCAGCCCCGAGGAGCCCGAGCCATGAGCCAACAACCGATCCGCTTCGCCTACTGGGTCCCGAACGTCAGTGGAGGCCTGGTGGTCAGCAAGATCGAGCAGCGCACCCACTGGGACATCGACTACAACCGCCAGCTCGCGCGCATCGCCGAGGAGGCCGGGTTCGACTACGCGCTGACGCAGATCCGCTTCACCGCCGGCTACGGCGCCGAGTACCAGCACGAGTCGGTAGCCTTCAGCCACGCCCTGCTGGGCGCTACGGAAAAGCTCAAGGTGATCGCCGCCATCCTCCCCGGCCCGTGGACGCCCGCGCTGGCGGCCAAGCAACTGGCGACCATCGACCAGCTCACCGCTGGACGCATCGCAGTGAACATCGTCAGCGGCTGGTTCAAGGGAGAGTTCCAGGCCATCGGCGAACCCTGGCTGGAGCATGACGAGCGCTACCGCCGCTCGGAGGAATTTATCCGCGCCCTGAAGGGCATCTGGACCCAGGACAACTTCAGCTTCCACGGCGACTTCTACCGCTTCCACGACTACAACCTGAAGCCCCGGCCACTGCAGCGCCCGCACCCGGAAATCTTCCAGGGCGGCAGCTCACGGGCCGCGCGAGACATGGCTTCACGAGTCTCCGACTGGTACTTCACCAACGGCAACAGCGTGGAAGGGATCAAGGCACAGGTGGACGACATCCGCGAAAAGGCCACGGCCAACGGACACGCGGTGAAGATCGGGGTGAACGCCTTCGTCATCGCCCGCGATACCGAGGAGGAAGCCCGCGCAGTGCTCGCCGAGATCATCGACAAGGCCGACCCTGAAGCGGTGAACGCCTTCGGCCACGCTGCCAAGCAAGCCGGCGCCGCCTCGCCGGAGGGCGAAGGCAACTGGGCGAAATCCAGCTTCGAGGACCTGGTGCAGTACAACGATGGCTTCAAGACCAACCTGATCGGCACGCCACAGCAGATCGCCGAACGCATCGTCGCGCTCAAGGCGGTGGGTGTGGACCTGGTGTTGACGGGCTTCCTGCACTTCCAGGAAGAAGTGCGCTACTTCGGCGAGAAGGTGCTGCCACTGGTGCGCGAACTGGAACGTAAGAAGGCACGGCAGACCGAGGCGGCCTGAGACGTCAGGTGCCCAGTCGTTCGCGAGCAAGAACTAGGCGTCCCCCTCGGTCCTACGAAAAGCGCACCGAGCGGCTCGGCGATTGTAGGAGCGAGCTTGCTCGCGAACGCTTTTACGTCAGCCCTGTAGGGCGGATAACGCCTACGGCGTTATCCGCCCTACAGGCAAGCACCTACGTTCAGGCCCCCTGAGTCAGATGTCTGGCTATCGCCGTGCGCAGCGGCGGCAGGCTCTGCGCCAGGCGCAGGCCGGCGTTGCGCAGCAGGCGCACCGGCGGGCGCGGATCGGTGTACATGCCGACGATCAGCCGGGTGGCCTGGTACAGCGGCCAGGTCGCCAGGCGATGAGCCATGGCGTAACGGCGCAGCGGCCAGGTGCCGCCGATATCGCCGCCACGGCGATGGGTCGCGAGGATTTCATTGGCCAGCCGGCGCTGGCTCTGCAGGCCGAAGTTGAAGCCGTGGGCGGTGACCGGGTGCATGCCGACGGCAGCATCGCCGATCAGCGCGCTGCGCGGGCCGACGAAGCGGTCCGAGTACACGCCCACCAGCGGGTAGCTGTGGCGCGGGCCGAGCAGCTGCATGCCGCCCAGGCGGCGGTCGAAGCGGCGCTCCATCTCGTGGGCAAAGGCCTTCTCGTCCAGTTCCAGCAGCGGCGTCATCTCGCGCTGCGGCAGAGTCAGGACCACCGAAGAACGGTCGCCGTTGATCGGCAGCAACGCCAGGGTCTGGCCGTAGCCGAACCATTCCCAGGCGACGTTGTGATGCGGTTTTTCGTGGGCCATGCGGCAGACCATCATGGTCTTGCCGAAGTCTTCCATGTGCGCGCCGATGCCGAGCATGCGGCGGGTCTCGGAGAAGCGGCTGTCGGCCGCCACCAGCAGGCGCGCGTGGACGCGGCTGTCATCGTCCAGGGTCAGCGACACACCATCCTGCTGCACCTGCAGCGCGCGCAGAGCACGACCACAGACCAGCGAGACGTCCGCGCATTCGTGCACCGCGTCGAAGGCGGCGCGGCGGATCATCTGGTTGGATACGAAGTAGCCCAGCTGCTGGGCGCCGGCGTGCTCGGCCTCGATGCGCAGGGTGAACAGCGAGGGGCCATTGAGCACCTGGGCATCGCGCAGTGGCGAGACTTCCTCCGGGTCGATCCGCGACCACATGCCCAGCCGCTGCAGCTCGGCGCGGGAAGCGTGGGTCAGGGCGATCTCCCGGCCGTCCTCGGCGGGCTCGGACACGGCAGACAGTGGCTGGCGGTCGATCAGCAGGATCGACAGGCCGTTGCCCGACAGCGAGCGGGCCAGGCAAAGCCCGGCGGGGCCGGCGCCGACGATGGCGATGTCCACGTGCATGGGAGACTCCTTTCGCGAGGGATGGGCGGTCCCGGAGTCTAGGCTGGCCACTGGCCCGTTTCGTTGCCGTGGATCAGTGGCCCGCGGCGAATACCTCCAAATAGACGGGCCCGAACAGAGCGGGCTAGATCGACAGCCGCACGCCCCGCTGCGGGTCGATCACCGCCGCGCCTCGGCGCTTGTTCACTACCAGCTCGCCGATCTCGATCAGCCGAGTGCGCGTGACGTTGCGGCTCAGGCCGAGCAGGTTGGCGGTGTGTACCTGATTGCAGTGGCAGAAACGATAGGCCGCGCGCAGCAGCGCGTCTTCCACCCGCGCGTGCAGGTTGCCGCCCTGCTCCTCGAACAGCCGTTGGAACGCCTGCTGGAGAATCTGCTCGGCGCCGAGGGACTCCAGCCGTGGCTCCTCGCTGCGTTCGATACGCAGGTTGGAGAGGTGCAGGTCCTCCGCGCGGACCACGCCGTCGCGGCAGATCAGCAGCGTGTGGTGGATGACGTTTTCCAGCTCGCGGATATTGCCCGGCCACGAGTAGCTGCGCAGCTTCTGCGCGGCCTCGGCGCTCAGCTGGCTCTGCCCGTAGCCCAAGCGGCGGCTGTATTCGGCGATGAAGTGGCGGGTCAGCGGGAGAATGTCGCCGGGCCGCTCGCGCAGCGGCGACAGCTCCAGGCTGACCACGTTGAGCCGGTAGTAGAGGTCCTCGCGGAAGTGCCCGGCGTTGATCGCTTTCTCCAACTGCACGTTGGTGGCCGCCAGCACTCGCACGTTGATCGGGATGCTCTTGCGCGAGCCCAGGCGTACCACCTCGCGCTCCTGTAGCACGCGCAGCAGCTTGACCTGGATCGGCATCGGCAGGTCGCCGATCTCGTCGAGGAACAGCGTGCCGCCGTTAGCCTCCTCGAACCAGCCGGCCTTGGCCGCCAGCGCGCCGGTGAAGGCACCCTTCTCGTGGCCGAACAGCTCGGCCTCCACCAGGGATTCGGAGAAGGCCCCGCAGTTCACCGCCACGAACGGACCGCCGCGCCGCGCACTGAGGTTGTGGATGTGCCGCGCCACCAGCTCCTTGCCGGTGCCGGTCTCGCCGATGATCAGCACGCTGGCCTCGCTGGGCGCAACCTGCTGCAAGTGGTCGAGCAGCGCCTGGGACTTCGGGTCCTCGAAGACCTGTGCCGTGGCGCGGATGGAGGTGGCCAGCGCGGGGGATTTGGGCAGGGTCAGCAGACCCTCGGGTGTGGTCGCGTTCATGAGTAGAAAGTCGGTTGCGGCAGTTGCTGATTCAGCGCCCAGTCGCCCAGCTCGCGGACCTTGTAGTCCACTGGGTCGTGCAGGGTCTGGGTGCGCAGGTTGCGCCAGTAGCGGTCGATGCGCAGCGCGGCGTGGGTGGAGCGCGCGCCGGTGACTTCGAACAGGCGGTTGCAGATTTCCAGGCCGTTGCGGGTCGCCGCCACCTTGGCGGTAGCGATGGCCACGGCCAGCCGGCCACGCTCCTCGGCGTCCAGCGCGGCGCCCTTGTTCCAGGCTTCGTCGAGCAGTTGTGCGGCACGGCGCACCAGCAGGCGGGTGCTTTCCAGGCCGACCCAGAACTCGCCGTAGTGCGCGAGCACGTAAGGGTCCTCACCCACCGTGGGGACGCTGGCGCGGAACCACGGGCGGGCTTCCTTGAGCGTGTACTGCCGCGCTTCCTCGAACGCGCCTTCGGCGATGCCGAGGAAGATGTGGCTGAAGATCAGCTGGGCGATCAACGGACGCAGGCAGGCGAAGGGTGTGCTCAGCGGGCCCGGATCGAGCAGCAGCTCGCTCTCCTCCACCCGCACGCGCTCGAAGGTAGCGCTGCCGCTGTCGGTCTGGCGCTGGCCCATGTTGTCCCAGTCGTGGGCCAGGCTGATGCCGCTGCGCGCGGTGGGGATGGCGGCGATCAGCAGCTTGCCGCCCTCGCCGTCCAGCGCCGAGGCGATGAGCATCTGCGAATCCAGCGCGCCGGAGCAGAAGCTCTTGCGCCCGGAAAATTCGCGCCAGCCGGCGAAGCTGCGCGACACGGTGCGGGTGTCCAGCGGGTTCAGTGCGTTGCCCCAGAACCATTGATTGCGCGCGGTCAGCTCGAACCACGGCTGCCACTGCTCGGGGCGGGAAAACAGGCGCACGGTGGCCAGCATCAGGTGCTGGAAACCGAATACGTGGGCGATGGAGCTGTCGGCCACGGCGAACTGGCGGACGATGTCCAGCGTGGTGCTCCAGTCGGCACCCAGGCCGCCGTACTCGCTGGGGATGATCAGCGACAGCAGGCCGCTCTGGCGCAGCGCGTCGCGCTCGGCCTTCGGCGTGCCGCCACGGATATCGCGCTCGGCGGCGGTTTCGGCGAAACCGGCGGCCAGGCGCTGGGCAATCTGTCCGGGAGTCGCTTCGAACTGTCCGGATGTCTGTGCGTCGAGACGCGTCTTGGCGTTCACGCTCGCTTCCTCTTGAGTCTGTTCAGGGCAAGCCGGGCCTGTGCCCGGCAAGTCGGGGCGCGGAGAGCCGGGTCAGCCGGCCTTGCGTCCGGGCAGCACATCGTTGGCGATCATTTCGCCAAAGGGCCCGGTGAGGTTGGTCACGCCGCGCCCGGCAAGGCTGGCGTAGGGCTCAGGAAGCAGCGGGAAAACCAGCTCGGCGAAGCGATAGGCCTCTTCCAGATGCGGGTAGCCGGAGAAGATGAAGCTGTCGATGCCGAGGTCCGCGTACTCCCTGATGCGCTCGGCCACCTGCTGCGGGTCGCCCACCAGCGCGGTGCCGGCGCCACCACGGACCAGGCCGACACCGGCCCAGAGGTTGGGGTAGATCTCCAGCTGGTCGCGGCGCCCGCCGTGCAGCGCAGCCATGCGCCGCTGGCCTTCGGAGTCGAAGCGGGCGAAGGACTTCTGCGCATTGCTGATGGTCTCGTCGGAGATGTTGGCGATCAGCCTGTCGGCGGCCTGCCAGGCTTCCTCGGCGGTCTCGCGGACGATCACGTGCAGGCGAATGCCGAACTTCACGCTGCGCCCCTGCTTCGCGGCCTTCTCGCGGACGTCGGCGATCTTCTGCGCGACCGCTTGCGGCGGCTCGCCCCAGGTCAGGTAGACGTCGACCTGCTCGGCGGCCAGGTCGTGGGCCTCGGCCGAGGAGCCGCCGAAGTACAGCGGCGGATAAGGCTTCTGGATCGGCGGATAGAGCGCCTTGGCGTTCTCTACCTGCAGGTGCTTGCCGGCGAAGTCCACGGATTCGCCCTGCAGCACGCGGCGCCAGATACGCAGGAATTCGTCGGTGACTTCGTAGCGCTCGGCATGGCTGAGGTGGATGCCGTCGCCACGGTTTTCATCCGGGTCGCCGCCGGTGACCACGTTGATCAGCAGGCGCCCGCCGGAGAGGCGATCCAGGGTCGCGGCCATGCGCGCGGAAACGGTCGGCGAGATGATTCCCGGACGGATCGCCACCAGGTAACGCAGGCGTTCGGTGAGCGGCGCCAGGGCCGAGGCGACCACCCAGGAGTCCTCGCAGGAGCGCCCGGTGGGAATCAGCACGCCGTAGTAGCCCAGGGAATCTGCGGCCTGGGCGATCTGCTTGAGGTACGGCAGCGACACCGGGCGCGCGCCCTCGCTGGTGCCGAGGAAGTGGCCGTCGCCGTGGGTGGGCAGGAACCAGAACACATTCATCGAAGGCTCCTCAGGCGGTCTTGCGCAGTTGCGGACGGGCGAACAGCGGCGCGGCGCGCTCGGCGGCCAGCTGGATGCGGGCGCGCAGGGTGTCGCTGGTGATCTGGTAGTTGGCGAAGTCCGCCTCGCTGGCGTACACACCGATCGGCAGCGTGATCGACTGGAAGAAGCTGAACAGCGGGCGCAGCTGATGATCGAGGACCAGCGCGTGGCGCTCGCTGCCGCCGGTGGCCGCGAGCAGCACCGGGGTGTCG
Organism: Pseudomonas sp. PDM17; assembly: GCF_014851985.1. Lineage (NCBI taxonomy): Bacteria > Pseudomonadati > Pseudomonadota > Gammaproteobacteria > Pseudomonadales > Pseudomonadaceae > Pseudomonas > Pseudomonas sp. PDM17. Next base: position 129,363 of record NZ_JACVAT010000002.1, on the reverse strand, counting down.
ATCAGGGCATTCATGTCCACCAGGTCGAACAGGTGCTTGAGCAGGCCCGGATAGGAGCCGCGGTAGACCGGCGAGGCCACCACCAGCAGGTCGGCGGTCTCGATCTCGCGCAGGGTGGCTTCCAGCTCGGCGGACAGTTCCTGGCGCGACAGCGCGGCGCCCAGCGGGCGGGCGATGTCGGCCAGTTCGATGACTCGGGCTTCTACCGGAAGCTGCTCGCCGAGGGCGTCGAGCACGGCCTGGGTGAGCACCAGGGTGCGCGAGGGGCGATAGGTGCCGCCGGAGACGGCGACCACTTTGATGGGGCTGGTCATGGGTTTTCCCTGTTGACTGTTGCGCTAGGTACAGAAGCCTTGAGCAAGGGCCGTACCAACAGGGAAATGTATGATTTTCGGGCACTTCAGCCGGTTTTTCCGGCGCTTCATGTCACTCAGGCAACAACGCTGCTGATCGACTGTTGCCTGGGCAACAGTCTGCTATCAATGCGCAGCCAGTTCGCGCAGCCCCTGGGAGATGTCCAGCCCTTCCAGTTCGGCCACGTATTCATCCGTGGTGAGCAGGCCGATACAGGGGGTCGCGCCGCGCTGCCGCAACTGCCCGGCGGCGAGCTTGCGCGCCAGCGCCACCGCCGCCATGCAGGGGATGTTCGGGCCGTGGTCCTGATGCGCGAGAATTTCCCAGCACAGCGCCAGGGGTTTGCCGTCGCCATCGACGCCCTGCAGGTGGACGAACATGCCGCTGCGCCCATCGCCCAATGGCTGCATCGCCACAGCCAGGCGGTGCAGGCTGGCGCCCAGGCGCGCAGCGTCCTTCACCAGCCCGGCGCGCACCAGCCACGACAGTCCCCAGGTGCCGAACTGGGTGAGCTTCAGGCCGAGGCCGGCGGAGAAACGCACGTCCTGCACACCGGGGTAGCGCTGCGGGAACAGGTCGAGGTCCGGTACATCACAGTGGGCCAGCCAGCGTTTGCCCAGCGGGGCGGGAAAGCGGTGGCGATTCAGCCCCTGCCAGCCGTGTACGTCCTGCCAGCGCCCCTGGCGCCACTGGCGCAAAGGTTTGCCGCAGTAGCCCAGCACCGCGGAGACCGTGGCCTGGCCGGGAATCTTCGCCGAGGAGCTGATGCCGTGGTGGATGCTGTCCAGCCGCTGGAAGCGTGGCAACAGATCGTCGATCACCGAGGCCGCCAGAGCAGGCACCGAACTGGCGCCGCTGCATACCAGCACCCCCGCGCTGCGTGCGGCGCGGTCGAGTTCGTGGATGCCGCAGACGAACTGGCGGGCGTCGGCCAGATCGATGTAATGGGCGCGAGCGCCGATGGCAGCGCGGGCAACGCGATAGTCCTGACCCTGGAACGGCCCGGCGGTGGAAATCACCAGGTCGACCTTCAGTTCATTGAGGCGGCCGGCCAGCGTCGGCTGGTTCATGTCCAGGCACACCGCCTCGCCGCCCACCTGCGCGGCCAGTTCATTGGCGCGGCGCTGGTCGCGCCCGCCGACCAGCACGCGGATGCCTTCGATGCCGCTGAGGCGATGCACGATCAGGCTGCCGAAGTTGCCGTAACCGCCCAGCACCAGCACGCGAAATTTCCGTTCCATTGCCACTGACCTTATTGCTCCCTGACTGCTGCTGGCGGTGCCAGCTCCTTCATCCCGACCTGGCGCCCCCGTGATGGGGCAGATTGTCCTCCAGCGGCCACCAGCTGGCGCGGGAGTCGACGTAGTAATGTGCTTCGAGCTTTGTCCGCACGGGCTCGTCCAGGGTTCCCGCCCGCACCCGCAAAGTGTCCGGCAGCGCATCGCGAGCGCTGTAGATGGGCGAGCCGCAGGTGCGGCAGAACACGCGTTTCTTTTCCGGCGTGGCGCGGTACTCGGCCAGCTCCGACTCGCCGCTGAGCAGACGAAACGCCGCACTCGCCACCGGGACATTGGTGGCGAACGGCCCGCCCTGCGCCTTGCGGCACTGGCTGCAATGGCAGACCTGGATTGGCGCCAGCTCGCCGCTGATCTCGTAGCGCACCGCGCCGCACAGACAACCGCCCGAATTCATGCCCAGCCCCTTCTTCCGGTTTCGCGCAGCGAAGCAGTCTAGATCAGGCTCGGTTACCTGCACCACCGTGCGTGGGAGCAACTGTCTTCCCCTGGGGATGTCCGTGCCTGCATTTCCCCTCACCCCAATCCTCTCCCGGAGGGAGAGGGAGCCGTCCGTGCCAGCTGAAACCAAGGTCTCTCCCTGCACCGAACGGTCCCCTCTCCCCCTGGGAGAGGGTTAGGGTGAGGGCGAACCCGAGCGTCGGACTTTCACTAACGGGGCAGTTCTTCGCTGCCCCAGCCCAGCGGATAGAGCAGTTCTTCCTTGTAGCCGGCCCACACCCGCACCGCCGCCGGGAAGCTCGCGTCCAGCCCGGCGTCACCACTGTCCACCAGCAGCGGCCGGCCCTCGAGTGTGCCGAGCTTGCGCTTGGTGGCAATCACCCGCAGTCGCTCAATTCCGATGGCGCGCAGCACGCGCGGGCTGATCTGCTGGTTGCCACGGCCGAGGATGTGCCCCTGCCCACCGATGGCGGTCACCAGCAGGAAGGCCGGGTGCCCGTCCACCAGTTCGAACAGCTGCGCCTCAGTGACATCGCGGGCGATCACTTCGCCGTTCTCGATCACATCCACGCCCAGCAGCGTGGTCTCCAGGTGCAGGTCGGCGGCCAGCCCGTGCAATGTCGAGCCAGGGCCGAAGACGTAACGCACATCGTCCTCCCAGCTGTCCTCCAGCCAGGCGGCAAGATCGGCAAGCACCAGCTCCTCGGTTTCCATGCCGGCCTGCTTCACGTGCTGCATGAAGTGGCCTTCCTCGGGCACCGTCAGTTCGGCGTACCAGCGCGCGGCGACGCGACCTTCGCGCAGCGCGGCCTCGTCGAGATCGCGCACTTCACCCTGGGTCAGGCGCACCAGCCCACCGTCCACCAGCCGCCGCGCCAGTTCCCCGGCGGCGCGCGGGCTGATGGTGTAGACCCCGGAGTGGATCTTCACTCCGGCAGGAATGCCCAGCACCGGCTGGCCTTCGCGGGCCACCTCGGCCACATCCCGCGCGGTGCCGTCGCCACCGGCAAAGAGAATCAGCGCTACGCCGGCTTCCTGCAGCGCCTGCACGGCGTGACGGGTATCCGCCGCGCTGCTCTGCTGCTCTTCCAGGGCACCCGCCAGGCGATAGGCAAAGCCCATGTCCGCCAGCAGGTCGGCGCCCATCGGGCCGGGGAAGGTGAGGAATTCCAGGCGCTCGCGCACCGGCAGCAGGTGCTCCAGGGCAACCCGCGTACGCTCCGCCGCCCGTGGTTCGGCGCCGCGCGCCAGGGCCAGCGCGGCCACGCCATCGCTGCCCTTGAGCGCGGTCGGGCCGCCGATACCGGCCAGCGGATTGATGATCAGCCCTATGCGAATCCTGTCCATACTCAACCTCGAGGGAAACTTCTTCGAACCACCGGCGCAACGCCGGGTCGGACCAGGGAAGCGGCAACTCCACTCACTATAACGACAAGCAAACGACCGGGGACCTCGCGATTGGCACGCAATCTGCGAGTCATCCGGTCGTCTGTCTTCGGTGACGGATATTCGGCGCAGCCCTGCGCGCCTCTGTCACCGGGGTTTCATCTGATCTGCCTAGACTGCAACGAACCTGATGTAGAGGAGATTGGCCATGAGCCTGCAAACCCACCAGCAATCCGCACCCCGCCCCACTCCGCGTCAACCGCAGCAGCCAGTCGGCGGTTCGATCATCGATGCCCAGGGCCGCGAAGTGCCGATTACCGAAGACATGATCCAGCGCGCCTGCCAGGAACTGGACAAGACCTGCGAGCCGCCACGCCGCCAAGCGGAATAAAGGCGCGGCGGCGCGTCCGCCCTACTCCCCGACCCGGTTGGCCCCCAGCGCGGTCAGCAGGCTTTCCAGGCGCGGCGAATCGCCCTGGATGTCTACCCACAACCCGGTGATTTCCCGGCGCGGCGGGTAGTGCTTGCGCAGCGCGTCGAAAGCCGCGCGCCGGGTCTGGGTGTCTCCGATCAGACTGCGACGGAAATTGGCGTCATCGCTGCGCGGGTCGTACACCGCGCGGCAGAGCATCGCCAGCGCCCAGTCCGGATCGCATTCCTCTTTCAGACTCAGTTCTGCCAGCCATTGCGCCGGCAGCAGGTCGTCGAGGTCGACGGCCGGCTCGCAACGCTGCCAGGCGCAGAACGCCTCGTAGATCTGCGCCGTGCCGCGCAACTTGCCATCCAGGCTGTAGCCGGCGATGTGTGGGGTGGCGATACGGCAGTGATGGGCCAGTTGCACGTTCACTTCCGGCTCGCCTTCCCAGACGTCCAGCGCCACGTCGATATCCGCGCCGGACTCCAGGTGGATGCGCAGCGCCGTGTTGTCGACCACACCGCCCCGGCTGGCATTGATCAGCCAGGCGCCGGGGCGCAATGCCTTGAGGCGCTGCGCGTCGATCAGGTGGCGCGTCGGGTTTTCGCCTTCGCGGGTCAGCGGCGTGTGCAGGCTGATCACGTCGCACTCGCGCAGCACTTCTTCCAGACTGCGGAAATCACCCCCTTCGGCGGCGGCGCGCGGCGGGTCGCAGACGCGCACGTCCCAACCCAGCCCGCGCAGCACGTCCACCAGGCGACCACCCACCTGCCCCGCGCCGATCACGCCATAGCGGCGTTCGGATAACTTGGCGCCATGCACTTCGGCCAGCGCCAGCAGGCTGCCCAGCACCCAGTCCACCACGCCGCGGGCGTTGCAACCCGGCGCGCTGGACCAGGCGATGCCAGCCTCGGCGAAGTACTCGAGGTCCAGGTGATCGGTGCCGATGGTGCAGGTGCCGACGAACTTCACCTGGCTGCCCTGGAGCAGCTCACGGCTGACGTCCGTCACCGAGCGCACCAGTAATACTTCGGCATCGCCCAGGGCCGCGCGGTCGATCCCGCGTCCGGGCAGGCGACGGATGTCGCCATGGGCGCCGAAGAAGGCTTCGACCAGGGGAATGTTTTCATCGGCAAGGATACGCATGGGCTGACTCCATAAATCGACACCGGCTACTTTACCAGCGCCGTTGCGCGCGGTCCCGCGCCACACACGCCAGGCTTTGCTGCCCGGGCGGACAGCCCTTAAACTGGCCGGCTTCCCGTTCATTTCTTCTGCCAAGGAAAGCCGTGACCAGCCTCACCCAGCCCGTCTCCCGCGGACGGCGCACCGCCACCGAACTCAAGGAACTGCTGACCCTCGCAGCGCCCATCATGATCGCCCAGCTGGCAACCACCGCCATGGGCTTCGTCGATGCGGTGATGGCCGGCAGCGTGGGCCCGCGCGATCTGGCCGCGGTGGCACTGGGCAACTCGATCTGGATTCCGATCTTCCTGCTGATGACCGGCACCCTGCTCGCTACCACCGCCAAGGTGGCCCAGCGCTACGGCGCGGGCGACCAGGCCGGCACCGGCCCGCTGGTGCGCCAGGCGCTGTGGCTGGCACTGCTGGTCGGCCCGCTGGCGGGGGCGACGCTGTGGCTGCTCTCCGAGCCGGTGCTGCGGGCGATGAAGGTCGAGGAAGCGCTGATCGAGCCGAGCTGCTTCTACCTGCGCGGCATCGCCTGCGGCCTGCCGGCGGTGGCGCTGTATCATGTGCTGCGCTGCTTCAGCGATGGCCTGGGGCGCACCCGGCCAAGCATGGTGCTGGGCATCTGCGGACTGATGCTGAACATCCCGATCAACTATGTGCTGATCTACGGCCACCTCGGCTTCCCGGCGCTGGGCGGCCCCGGCTGCGGCTGGGCCACCGGCTCGGTGATGTGGTTCATGCTGCTGGGCATGCTGGTCTGGGTGAACTGGGCGAAGGTCTACAAGCCGAGCCTGCTGTTCAGCCACTGGGAGCTGCCGAAGCCGCAGGTGATCGGCAGCCTCGTAGGGGTCGGCCTGCCCATTGGCATCGCGGTGTTCGCCGAGTCCAGCATCTTCTCGGTGATCGCCCTGCTGATCGGCGAACTCGGCGAGAAAGTGGTGGCGGGCCACCAGGTGGCGCTGAACTTCAGCGCACTGGTGTTCATGATCCCCTACTCGCTGGCCATGGCCGTGACCGTCCGCGTGGGGCAGTCGCTCGGTGCCGGTGCGCCGCGCGATGCTCGTTTCGCTGCCGGCGTGGGCATGGGCGCGGCGCTGGCGTACGCCTGCATTTCCGCCAGCGGCATGCTGCTGATGCGTGAGCATATCGCCGGGCTCTATACGCAGGACCCGGACGTACTGGCGCTGGCCGCCACGCTGCTGGTGTTCTCGGCGCTGTTCCAGTTCTCCGACGCCGTGCAGGTCACCGCCGCCGGCGCCCTGCGCGGCTACCAGGACACCCGCGCGACCATGATCATGACCCTGTTCGCCTACTGGGGCATCGGCCTGCCGGTGGGCTACAGCCTCGGCCTCGCCCACTGGCTGCAGGAGCCCACCGGCCCGCGCGGCCTTTGGGAGGGCCTGATCGTCGGTCTGACCTGCGCCGCGGTAATGCTGTGCATCCGCCTTTCGCGCAGCGCCAAGCGGCAGATCGTGCTGAACGAGATGCGCACGGAGGGCTGATCGCCCACAACGCAGAAAGCCGCCCGAGGGCGGCTTTTTTATTTGGGAGTCGTGCAAGAAAAACACTGCGTAGGATGGCGCTCCACCCATCCTACAAAAGCAAAAAGCCGCCCAAGGGCGGCTTCTTCGTAGTGCAGGGAGGATCAGTCGGTAACCAGCGCCGGCTTCGGCCGGCTGCTCAGCGTCGTGCCCACCGAGGCGACGATGATCGCGCCGATGGCGATCCACTGGTGCGAAGTCAGCTGCTCGCCCAGGAACACCAGACCGGACAGCGCGCCGAAGGCCGGCTCGATACTCATCAGGGTGCCGAAAGTCCGCGCCGGCAGGCGAGTCAGCGCCACCATCTCCAGGGTGTAGGGCAAGGCGCTGGAGAGGATCGCCACGCCCAGCAACGCCGGGAACAGGCTGATGTCGAACAGCGCCATGCCGCTGTGCGCAAGGCCGATGGGCGCTACGCAGATCGCCGCGATGCTGATGCCCAGCGCAGCGCCCTGTGCGCCCAGGTCGTTACCGGCGCGCTGGCCGAAGATGATGTAGAGCCCCCAGCAGACGCCCGCCCCCAGCGCCAGCGCGGCGCCCTTGGGGTCGATGCCGTGGCCGAAGTCGGCGATCGGCAGAAGCAGGCCGAGGCCGACCACGGCGATGGCGATCCACAGGAAGTCGATCGGCTTGCGCGAATAGAACAGCGCGACTGCCAGCGGCCCGGTGAACTCCAGCGCCACGGCAACGCCCAGCGGAATGGTCTGCAGCGCCATGTAGAAGGTCAGGTTCATCAGGCCCAGCGTCACGCCGTAGATGAACAGCGGCTTGAGCGGCTTGCCGCGCAGAGAGGTGCGCCACGGGCGGAGGATCGCCAGCAGGAGGATGGCCGCGAAGATCAGGCGCATGGAGGTCACGCCTTCGGCGCCGAGCACCGGGAACAGGCTCTTGGCGACCGATGCGCCGGTCTGGATCGAGGCCATGGACACGATCAGGATGAGAATGGGGAAGGCAGTGGAAATAAAGCGAGAGCGAGGCATGATGCGGACCTGAACAGGCGTTGCAACGGTTGGGATTTCTTGGTTGACTGTTATGCGCAACATAATGCGCAAAAAGGCCAGAATGAGCAATATACTGCCCACTCCTTCCGAACGTCCCAGCGTGCTGGTGCACGTCGCCGATAACGTGAAGACGCACCGCCGCAATGCCGGCTTCAGCCAGGACGCGCTGGCCAAGGCATCGGGCGTCAGCCGGCGGATGCTGGTCGGCATCGAGAGCGGCGACACCAACGTCAGCCTCGCCACCCTCGACCGCATCGCCGCCGCTTTGACAGTCACCTTCGCCGACCTGGTTCGCCCGCCATCCACCGGCGGCCTGTCCCGCGTCGACGCCGTCGCCTGGGGCGGCCAACAGGCCGACAGCCGCGGCACCCTCCTCGCCAGCACCCCCGCCACCCGCCAGGCCGAGCTCTGGCACTGGACGCTCGCCCCCGGCGACCGCTACAACGCCGAGCCCGATGCCGAAGGCTGGTACGACATGGCCTATGTCATCGAAGGCCGGCTGACCATCGTCCTTGCCGATGAAACGGTGGAGGTCGACGCCGGCGGTTTCCACGTATTCAAGAGCAACCAGCCGTTTTCCTACCAGAACCATGGGGATGTGCTGGTGCGGTTTGTGCGGAACGTTGTGAACTGATTACTGCTGACAGTCGCGCCTGTCGGCGCTGATCGTGGGCATGGCCCGCGACCGTATGCACTACCCCCCATGAAAAAGGCCCGCACAAAGCGGGCCTTTTTCATGAACACCAGGCGTCAGCTGCCCTGCGGCATCTCACCCCGCGCCAGGCGCGCATTGATGTCGGCAATCACCGCCGGCAGTTCGGCGATGGTGTCGATCAGGTAATGCGGGCGCGAGCCTTCGAACATCTGGCCGATGCGGCGACGTTCCTGCTCCAGTTTCTCCGCCGGCAGCGCCTTGTACTGCTCATAGGTCAGGCCCAGGGCGTTGCCCGAGCAGGTCAGCGCCACGGTCCACATGCCGGCACTGCGGCCTTCGAGGATGCCCGGCCAGGTGTCGTCGACCTTCACGCAGGCCGCCACGTCGTTGATGCCCAGGGCAATCACGTTGGCCAGCGCCTGTGCCGGGTGCGGGCGGCCGTTGGGCACTTCATCGGTAGCGACCACGTGGTCGGCGACGTAGCCGTTGGTCTTCGCCAGGGCAACGACCTTCTCCATCACCACCGCCGGGTAGCCGGAGCAGGAGCCGATCTTCAGCCCTTGCTTGCGCAGTGCGGCGATGGCGTCCAGCGCGCCGGGAATCAGCGCCGAGTGCTCGGCGATCTTCTCGATCTGCAGCGGCATGAAGCGCTCGTAGATGGCGGTGACGTCATCGTCACTCGGTACGCGGCCGAACCTGGCCTTGTAACGTTCGGCGATGGCCGGAATGTCGCACAGGGTGCGGATGTGGTCCCACTTGCCCATGCCCATCGGGCCGCGGGCCTCTTCCAGGCTGACCTGGACGCCGAACTCGGCGAAGGCCTCGACGAAGATCTGCGTCGGTGCAAAGGAGCCGAAGTCGACCACGGTGCCGGCCCAGTCGAGGATGACGGCTTGCAGTTGCTTGGGTTGCTGGTAATTCATGGCGTTCAATCCTGTGAGAATTCGGGCGGGCGTCAGATTTCGAAGACTTCCATTTCCTTCAGCGTCTCGGCGATGGCCGCGACGGCGGCGCGCATGCCGCTGGCGTCGACCTGGCCGATGCAACCGACGCGGAAGGTTTCCACCTGGGTCAGCTTGCCCGGGTAGAGGATGAAGCCCTTCTCGCGCACCCGGTTGTAGAACTCGGTGAAGGTGTAGCGGGCGTCACTGGGGGCATGGAAGGTGACGATGATCGGCGCCTGGATCTCGGCCGGCAGGAAGCTGCGGAACCCCAGCTCGGCCATCTCCGCCAGCAGAGTCTGGCAATTGTTTGCGTAACGCTGATGACGGGCCGCGAGACCGCCCTCTTCCTCGTACTGGCTCAGCGCTTCGTGCAGCGCGGCCACCACGTGGGTCGGCGGGGTGAAGCGCCACTGGCCTGTCTTGGCCATGTAGGCGTGCTGGTCCTGCAGGTCCATGGACAGCGAGTGGCAATTGCCGGCGCTGGCGTTCAGGGCGGTGCTGCGGGCGAAGACGAAGCCCATGCCCGGTACGCCTTCCAGGCATTTGCCGGAAGCGGCGATCAGCGCGTCGAAGGGGATGTGGCGGGCGTCGATGTCCAGCGCGCCGAAGGAACTCATGGCATCGATGATCAGGCGCTTGCCGTGGGATTCGATGACCCTGGCGATCTCGGCCAGCGGGTTGAGGATGCCGGTGCTGGTTTCGCAGTGGATCAGCGCCACATGGGTGACGCTCGGGTCTGCGCTGAGCAGGCGGTCCACGTCGGCGGCGGTGGTCGGCACGTCTTCTTCGGTTTCGAAGGTGCTGAACTCACGGCCGATCACCTGGCAGATCTTCGCCAGTCGCTTGCCGTAGGCGCCATTGATCAGCACCAGCACCTTGCCGTCACGCGGTACCAGGGTGCCGATGGCGGCTTCGACGGAGAAGGTGCCGCTGCCCTGCAGGGGCACGCAGGTGTGGCTCGCCTCGCCGTGGATGATCGCCAGCAGGCGCTTGCAGACGTCGGCGGTCAGGTCGTTGAAGTCGCGGTCCCAGGAGCCCCAGTCGACCATCATGGCGCGACGGGTGCGGGGGGACGTGGTCAGCGGACCGGGAGTCAGCAGGATGGGGGCTCGCTCGGCAGTGCTCATGCTCGATTCCTCTTTCGTGGGAACGTCGTCAGGGCTGAATTCGGTTGGGCCGGGGCGGGATCGCGGCGGCCTGGGCATAACTTGCCGGCCGGGAAGATATCGTTCAAATTGTTTATCACGATGCACTGCATAAGCCGGACATATATCTCATGAACCTCTTCCAGCTCCGCGCCTTCGACGCCGTCGCCCGCGAACGCAGCTTCACCCGCGCCGCCGAGCGCCTGTTCATCAGCCAGCCGGCCGTGACCGGGCACGTGAAGGCGCTGGAGGAGCACTACCAGGTCAATCTGTTCCGCCGCACCGCGCGCGGCGTGGAGCTGACAGAAGATGGCGTACGCCTGTCGGCCATCAGTCGCACCCTGTTTGCCCTGGAGGAGGAAGCCGAAGCCGTGCTGGACGCCAGCCGCGAGCTGGTGACCGGGCGTATCGAAGTGGCCGCCGACGGCCCGCACCTGGTGATGCCGATGCTTGCCCGGCTGCGCGCGCGCTACCCCGGCATCACCGTCAACCTGCGCCTGGGCAATGCGCAGGAAACCCTTGCCGCGCTGATGGACGAGCACGTCGATATCGCCGTGCTGACCGAGGTGGAGCCGCGCGCCGGACTGTTCCTGCGCGAGCTGGTGGAGTCGCGCATCTGCGCCCTGGTGCCGGCCAGCCACGCCTGGAGCGAGCATGCTGGCGAGCTGCCGCTGGGCGAGCTGGACCAGCAGATCATGGTGCTGCGCGAGCCCGATTCGATCACCCGGCGCACCTTCGATGCGGCCTGCTCGGCGGCATCGGTCGAGCCCCGCGTGCTGCTGGAGCTGGACAGCCGCGAGGCCGTGACCGAAGCGGTGGCAGCGGAGCTGGGGATCGGCATCGTGTCGTCGCTGGAGGTCAGTCCGGACCCACGGGTAAAGGCGATTCCGCTGGGCGGCAACGGCCTGCTCAACCGCCACGCCATCGGCTGCCTGGAGCGGCGCCGGGGGTTGCGGGTAGTGAGTGCGTTTCTGGAATTGGCGGAGGGCTGAGGATCATCGCCTGAATCGACTTCAGGAGCGCCGCGCGCAGATATCCCCTGTAGGGCGCATAACACCCAGGGCGTTATCCGCCGTCCTGGCGAATAACCCGTTCCGGGTTATTCGTCCTACGGGTGCCGACGGAATCTTAGGAAGGATGCGAACAGCCGCCCTACTCCGCCGGCAGATCTTCCTTCACCAGATCGAGAAAGGTCGCCACGATCCGCCGGGTGCTCTGCTCACGCAGGCACACCAGCGTCTCGCTCATGCGCCAGTGGCAGTCGAGGATCGGCAGCGCATGCACGCGCGCATCGGCCCCCAGTTCGGCAGCCGACACCACGCCGACGCCAATCCCCACCGCTACCGCTTCCAGCGACGCCTCGCGGCCTTCCACCTCGATGGCCGGGCGGATGCGCCAGCCAGCGCGGGCCATCTCCGCCTCGAGCATCTGCCGGGTCACCGAGCCCTGCTCGCGCAACACCAGCGGCGTGTCGTCGAGGTCGGACAGTTCGATGGACTCGCGCCCGGCCCAGGGATGGCTGCGGCCGACGAAGGCGACGATGGGGTCGCTGCGCAGGGTGAAGGTCAGCAGGCGCTCGTCCTGCACCTCGCGGCCGAGCAGCGCCAGGTCCGCCTGGTAGTCGAACAGGCGCTGCAGGGATTCGTCGGTATTGCCCGTTTCCAGCTTCACGCGGATGCCCGGATGGCGCTGGCAGAAGCGCGCGATCTGCGGCAATACGTGCACCGGCGCGTCCACCGCCAGGGTCAGGCTGCCGGTCTGCAACGCGCTGGATTCCTGCAGCAGCTCCTGCGCCTCCGCCTCGATCACGAACAGCCGCTGGGTCACCGCCAGCAGACGTTCACCCAGCTCAGTCAGGCGCACCGAGCGCTTGTTGCGATGGAACAGCAGCACGCCGTAGCGCTCCTCCAGCTTGCGCACCTGGTCGGAAACCGCCGGCTGGGTGAGGAAAAGGCGCTCGGCGGCGCGGGTGAAGCTGCCGTGTACCGCAACGGCATGGAAGGCCTTGAGCTGAGCGTGGGAAACGGACATGGGCGCGCCTCTGCAGGAAGGTTCTGACCGTCTTTTCACCAGCAGACGGAAAGCGACTACAAGGTCATTCGCGCAGAACACTAGCGTCATGGCCCTCTGTCATACAAGTCCAGCTTATTTTTGAAATCTGATAAATCGATTTCAGTTATTTATTCGAAATTGTTTCCATCCCTCCACCGCCGCCGAACCTGAAGGGTTCAGCAAGGCGGCACAGAGCAGTTCCAGCGCTTCTGACCCGCACCGCAAAGACGGTGCGACGTGCTTCGAAAACAAAAATAAAAAAGGCGTTACCCACTGACTGCCGGCACAGCACAACAACAAAGAGGTCAGATCATGCTCAACCCTCACGGCACCGCTTCGCCGCGCGCTTCCCTGGCGCGCTGGAAATGGCAGATCTTCGCCATCACCTGGCTGGCCTACGCAGCCTTCTACTTCACCCGCAAAGCCTTCTCGGTGGCCAAGCTCGGCATCGCCGAAGACCCTACCTTCCATCTCGACAAGATCGCGATGGCCAACCTCGACGCCATCTACCTCACCGCCTACGCGGTGGGCCAGTTCACCTGGGGTGTCTTCGCCGACCGTTACGGCCCGCGTGTGGTGGTGTTCGGTGGCCTGCTGATCTCCGCCGCCGCCGCGCTGGTAATGGGCAGCTTCGCCACCCTGCCGGTCTTCGCTACCTGCATGGTGGTCCAGGGCCTGGCGCAATCCACCGGCTGGTCCGGGCTGTGCAAGAACATTGGCAGCTTCTTCGCCACCCATGAGCGCGGCCGCGTGCTCGGGCTGTGGAGCACCTGCTACGCCTTCGGCGGACTGGTCGCCTCACCCTTCGCCGGCTGGTGGGCCTATGAAGTGTTCGGCACCTGGCATGCGGCGTTCTATTCCACCGCCGCGGTGGTCGGTGCGGTCGCCATCCTGTTCCTGCTGCTGCAACGCAACCGTCCACAGGACGTCGGCCTGCCGCCGGTGGAAGCCGATGTGCAGCAACCCGAAGCCGTGAACTACGCCGGCTTCAAGCACGAGGGCGAGAACGGCAAGTCCCTGCGCATCCTCGGCAAGGTGCTGCGCAACCGCACCGTGCTGACCCTGGGCCTGGCGTACTTCCTGCTCAAGCCGGCGCGCTACGCGATCCTGCTGTGGGGCCCGGTGATCGTCTACGAACGCATGCCGGGGCTGGGCAAGGTCGGCGCGGCGATCCTGCCTTCGGCCTTCGAGGTCGCCGGGCTGCTCGGGCCGATCCTGATCGGCTACGCTTCCGACCGCATCTTCGGCGCACGGCGCATGCCCGCCTGCGTGATCAGCCTGCTCGGCCTGACCGTCTGCCTGGCGCTGTTCGTCCCGGCCATGCAGACCGGCAGCAGCCTGCTGGTGCTGGCCCTGCTGTTCATGATGGGCCTGACCCTGTACGGACCGGACTCGATGATCAGCGGTTCCGCCGCCGTGGACTTCGGCACCGGCGAAGCGGCCGGCACCGCGGCGGGCTTCGTCAACGGCTGCGGCTCCATCGGCGCGATCCTCGGCGGCCTGCTGCCGGGCTACTTCGACACCTACACCGTGTTCATCGGTTTCACCGTCACCGCGCTGATCGCCGCCGGCATCCTCATCCCGCACTGGAACAGCCGCCCGGAAGTGGCCGACCAGGCGCAATCCAGCAGCGACGAACCTCGCCTGAACGCACGCCCCGTTCGCTCCTGAGTCCCGCTTCCCCCTCACCGGCCGGCTGAGGGAACGGGCGAGGCGCCCCGCGCGCCTCGCCCTTTTTTCGTTGGCGCCTGCACATCCGGAACCACGGATGGGCTTGTGCCATGAGCCCCACCTGAATAACATTGATTATCATTTAAAAATTATTCCTGCTGGACGCCCTTGTGAGCACTTCCAACCTCGACGCGGTCTTCCTGGCCCAGCGCCTGCCTTTGCTGCGCACGCTCGTACGGATGGTGAAGAACCCGAGCATCGCCGAAGACCTGGTGCAGGAAACCTACCTGCGCGTCGCCCGCACCCTGCTCGATCGCCGCATCGATCACCTGGAACCCTTCCTCTTCCAGACCGGCCGCAACCTCGCCCTGGACCACCTGCGCCACCTGCGCATGCAGTCGCGGACCATGCTCGAGGACGTGCCTTTCGACGTGGTGCAGGCCGTGCCGGCGCCCGCCTCCAGCGCCGAGGACCAGTTGCATGCGGAGAAACTGCTCGAGCGCCTGGGTGCCACCCTCGAAGAACTCAGCGAGCGCCAGCAGCGCATCTTCATCCTCAGCCGCCTGCACGGCTGCGGCTACGCGGAGATCGCCGAGCAGCTCGACATCTCGCCCAGCACGGTGCAGAAGGAACTGAAACTGATCATGGCGATCTGTGTCGGACTGGTCAGCCGCCTTGAGGAATCGGTATGACGGACTACCGTTCGCCGGCCGATTCGACAACAATGCGCGGCTCACCACCCCAGCACCGCCCTGAGGATCGCCCCTTGCCCCACGCCACGCCGCCCGACGACCAGCAGATGGCCGAAGCTCTCGACTGGCTGATCCTCGAGGACGACATGGACGCCGCCACCCGCGCGCGCTTCGATGCCTGGCTCGCCGCCAGCGAAGGCAACGCGCGTGCCTACCAGCGCGTGCGCGATGCGTGGCAGTCACCGTTGCTGCCGGTCGCCGCTGCGCGCCTGGAACGCAAACGGGCGCAGGAAAAAGCCCGGCCGCTGCGTCGCCCGCGGCGCTTCTGGAAACCCGTCGCCACGGCTGCGGCGCTGGTACTCGCCATCGGTGTCGTGGTGCAGGGCGACCTGCTGACGCGCCTGCGCGCGGACCATCTCACCGCGGTCGGCGAACGCCAGAAAGTCCAGCTGGCCGACGGCTCGAACGTGCTGCTCAACACCGACACCGCATTCTCCAGCAAGGTCGACGACCAGCAGCGCGTGGCCCGTCTCTACCGCGGCGAAGTGTTCTTCGACGTCGCCCATGACCGCAGCCGCCCCTTCGAGGTGGAGGCCGGGCCAGTGCAGGTCACGGTGCGCGGCACGGCGTTCGCCGTGCGCTACCTCGGCAACGAGGCGGAGGTCAGCGTGCAGCGTGGTGAAGTCGACCTGCGCACGCGACTGGACGACGCCCGCGTCAGCCTCGGCGCCGGCGACAGCATCCGCGTCGGCCCACAGGGCTTCGGCGAGCGCCAGCACGGCGCCGAGGCCGAATCCCAGCTGGCCTGGGTGAAGGGCCGCATGGTGTTCGAGAACTGCCCGCTCAGCCAGGTGCTGGCCGAATTGCGCCGCTACTACCCCGGCTGGATCGTGAATACCAACGAGCGCCTGGAGAACGTCAGCGTCACCGGCAACTGGCGCCTGGACGACCCGCTGGGCGTGGCACGTTCGCTGGCTCAGATCACCTCCGCCGAGCTGCACGAATACCCGAAACTGCTGATCCTCAACTGACTTCCCGCCCCGCACAGAAAGTTTTTTTACGCGATCCGAAAGGCTCGTTCGTTTAGTCAGAAGCCAATGCAATAGATTCGCATTTACGAATGCGAACAAAGACTGACTAAGAGAGCCCTTCGATGACCATTGCTTCTTCGCGTGCCCCCCTGCGCCGGCTGTCCGCGCCGGCCAGCATCTCGCTGCTCGCCCTGTCCATCGGCCTCGCCAGCCTGCCGGTCGCTTCCGCTCTCGCGGCGGAAGCGAGCCAGACTCAGGCCGGCTACAGCTTCGACATCGCCCGCCAACCATTGCCCCAGGCACTCAACGCATTCAGCGCGGTGACCGGCTGGCAGGTTGGCGTGGCCGGTGACCTGGCTGACGGGGTGGTCTCTCCGGGCGTCAGCGGCCGCCTGCCGGCGGAGCGCGCGCTGAAGACCCTGCTCGGCGGCACCGGCCTGAGCGTGCGCCAGCTCGGCCCGCGCAACGTGGTGCTTGAGCGCAACCTCTCCTCCGTCGCCGAGATGCAGCCGCTCACCGTCACCGCGACCCGCCAGGCGCAGAGCGTCACCTCGGTTCCGTCCACGGTGAACGTCGTCGGCCGCGAGGAACTGGACCGCAAGAACGTCAACAGCATCAAGGAACTGGTGCGCGACATGCCCGGCGTCTCCGTCGGCGGCACCGGCAACCGTGCCGGCATCACCGGCTACAACATCCGTGGCATCGACGGCGACCGCGTGCTGACGCAGATCGACGGCGTCGAGATCCCCAACAGCTTCTTCAACGGCCCCTATGCGCAGACCGAGCGCAACTATGTCGACCCGGAAATCGTCAAGCGCGTGGAAGTTCTGCGCGGCCCGGCCTCGGCCCTGTATGGCAGCAACGCCATCGGCGGCGCGGTGAGCTACTTCACCCTCGACCCGGACGACATCATCAAGGACGGCCAGGACGTCGGCGCGCGCCTGAAGACCGGCTACAGCTCCGCCGATGACAGCTGGCTGACCTCCGCCACCGTCGCCGGCCGCCACGACGACTTCGACGGCCTGCTGCACCTGAGCCAGCGCAACGGTCACGAGACCGAGTCCTACGGCAGCACCGGCGGCACCGGCCTGTCGCGCACCGAAGCCAACCCCGAAGACGTGCGCACCACCAACGTGCTGGCGAAACTGGGCTGGAACTACGCAGAAGGCAGCCGCTTCGGCCTGGTCTACGAGAAGTACAAGGACGACGTCGACACCGACCAGAAGAGCGCCTACGGTGGCCCGTACTTCAATGGCGCACCGACCATCCCCGACAGCGTGCTGCCCGGCGGCATGTATCAGTGGCGCACCGGCAACGACACCATCACCCGCGAACGCTACGGTCTGGAACACCAGATGCTGCTGGACAGCGCGGTGGCCGATCACCTGAAGTGGACCTTCAACTACCAGATCGCCAAGACCGACCAGAGCACCGACGAGTTCTACTACCCCATCACCCGCCAGGTGCTGCGGACCCGCGAGACCCAGTACAAGGAGCGCCAGTGGGTGCTCGACCTGCAGATGGACAAGGCCTTCGCCCTGGGCGACACCGACCACCTGCTGACCTACGGCACCACCCTCAAGCGCCAGAAGGTCACCGGCTACCGCGAAGGCGACGCCACCTGCCTGGCTGTCAGCCGCACCTGCACCACCATCGGCGGCCCGAGCTCGGTGGCCTCCGACCGCCTGGCCCGCAGCAGCGACTTCCCGGACCCGACCATCGATACCTACGCCCTGTTCGCCCAGGACGAGATTCGCTGGAACGACTGGACCTTCCTTCCCGGCCTGCGCTACGACCACACCCGCCTGGACCCGCACATCACCGAGGAATTCCTGCGTACCGTCGACCAGAGCGGCGAAGGCGACGTCAGCAGCGAAAGCAAGAGCTGGCACCAGCTCTCGCCCAAGCTCGGCGTGACCTACGCGTTCAACGACAACTACCTGTGGTACGGCCAGTACGCCCAGGGCTTCCGCACCCCGACCGCCAAGGCGCTCTACGGCCGCTTCGACAACCCCACCACCGGCTACCGCGTGGAGCCCAACCCGGACCTGGACCCGGAACGCAGCCAGAGCTACGAGACCGGCCTGCGCGGCAACTTCGAGGAAGGCTCGTTCGACGTGGCGGTCTTCTATAACAAGTACCGCGACTTCATCAACGAAGACGCCATCACCCCCGGCTACGACGAACCGACCTTCACCAGCAACAACATCAAGAACGCCATCATCAAGGGCGTGGAGCTGAAGGGCCGCCTGGAACTGGGCGCCTTCGGCGCGCCGCAGGGGCTCTACACCAAGGGCTCGGTGGCCTACGCCTACGGCCGCAACAAGGACACCGGCGAGCCGATCAACAGCGTCAACCCGCTCACCGGCGTGTTCGGCCTGGGCTACGACGAACAGGCCGGCCGCTACGGCGCCCTGCTCGACTGGACCCTGGTCAAGCGCAAGACCCGCGTCGACGACAGCCAGTTCAACGCCCCCGACGGCACCAGCAGCCAGTTCAAGACCCCGGGCTTCGGCATCCTCGACCTGACCGGCTACTACAAGCTGACCGACGACCTGACCCTCAACGCCGGCCTGTACAACCTCACCGACAAACAGTACTGGCTGTGGGATGACGTGCGCGGCTACGACGGCGTCGGCGAAGCCTCGGTACTGGCCCCGGCCAACCTTGATCGCCTGACCCAGCCGGGCCGCAACTTCGCGATCAACCTGGTGTGGGATATCTGATGCTCACGCGCCCTCGCTGGTCGTAGGGCGCATAACCTGGAACAGGTTATCCGCCGCCCGGCGCGGCGGATAACGCTGACGCGTTATGCACCCTACAAAAGCTGGCTCGCACAGTGAACGCCGACAATCTTTACGCTTTCCCCGAACTCGTTCGTCTCGTCTGTAAAGACCTGTAATTTCAAGGAATTGGACATGACCACCCTGGAACTCCCCGCCCTGCGCTCGCAGCGCCTGAACGCGCTGACCCACGCCCCCCACGAGCGTCTCGACCACGCCGTGAAGGCCCGCGAGCCCTTCTCCAGCCGCGAGCGTTTCGCCCGCTTTGTGGTCGCCCAGTACCTGTTCCAGTCCGAGCTGCAGGCCCTGTACCAGGACGCCGAGCTGGGCAAGATCTTCCCCGACCTGCCGCAGCGCTGCCGCGCCGAACAGGCCCGCCTGGACCTGGCCGACCTCGACACCCAAGTGCCCGCCCCGGTTGCCGGCGCCATCAGCAACCCGAGCCAGGCACACGCCTTGGGCTGGCTGTTCGTCTCCGAAGGCTCCAAGCTCGGCGCGGCCTTCCTGATCAAGCGCGTCGCTGTGCTGGGCCTGGACGAGAACACCGGCGCCCGTCACCTGGGCGAACCCGAAGGCGGCCGTGCCGAAGGCTGGAAGCGCTTCACCCGCACCCTCGACGGCCTGGAGCTGAGCGAAGCCGAAGAGCGCGAAGCCGAAGCCGGCGCCGTGGCCGCTTTCGAGCGTTTCTCCGAACTGCTGCAACACAGCTACGACAGTGCTCCCGCCGCCGTCTGACGCCCTCGAGCGCGCGCCTGCCGATGCGGCGCGCGCCACCCCCTTCGCCCCCGCGCGCTCGCGGCTGGCCCGGCTGGCATTCGCGTTGCTGGCGTACACCAGCCTCGGCGTGGGCATGGTGGGATTGGTGGTGCCGGGGTTGCCGACCACCGAGTTCGTCCTGCTCGCCGCCTGGGCCGCGTCGAAGAGTTCGCCGCGCCTGTCCGCCTGGCTGGAGAATCACCGGCTGTTCGGCCCCATCCTGCACAACTGGCGCAACGGCCGCGCCATTGCGCGACGCGCCAAGATCAGCGCCAGCCTGGCGATGCTCGCCGCCCTGGCGATCATGCTGGTCACCCTGCCCCACGGCCTCTGGCTGTACGCTGTGATCCTCGGCATGGCGGTTGGCAACCTGTGGATCTGGTCGCGCCCGGATACGCCCAGGCCGTAGCCAGCGCGCGGCAGCGGACTTATGCTGGAAGTCCGATTCCACACTCTCTTCTACGAGCCATGAACCAGCCCACCAGCAAAGTCGACGCCGTCCTCGCCGAAGCCCAACGCCGCCGCGAAACCAGCTACCGCGAAAAAGCCCTGAAGATGTACCCCTGGATCTGCGGGCGCTGCGCCCGCGAGTTCAGCGGCGTGCGCCTGCGCGAGCTGACCGTCCACCACCGCGACCACAACCACGACAACAATCCCGAGGATGGCTCCAACTGGGAACTGCTCTGCCTGTTCTGCCACGACAATGAGCACCAGCGACAGGTGGACCTGCATTACCAGAACAGCAACGACGCGGGCGCGAAAGGGCCGAAGGTCACCCACAAGGGCCTGGCCGGGCTGGCGGACCTGCTGAAGAAGAAGGACCACGGCGAGGCCTGAAGCCTCCCCCATTTGCTGCCGCAGGTTTCTGCCGATGCAGGCGGATGGGTAGGAGCGGACTCCGTCCGCGATTGGCCTGCATCGCGTCGGACACCATCGCGGACAAAGTCCGCTCCTACCGGATAGATCTGCGCTCGGATCGGCCCTCACCCTAACCCTCTCCCAGGGGGAGAGGGCTGGGGTGAGGGGAAAAGCACAAACACGGAACTACCAGGGAAAGACAGTTGCTCCTACGCCATTCTCGGACGCTGAATCTCCCTGTAGAAGCGGGCCATGCCCGCGATCGCGCCCATGGGGCGATCCTGAAGGCGAGGCTCGGCGCAGTCCTGTAGAAGCGAGCTTGCTCGCGAACCCAGCCCCGCTGCGAGGCCATTCGCGAGCAAGGGCTAGGCGCCCCCTCGGTCCTACGAAGAGCCTTGCTCAGCGCAGGCCGGCAACAATCTCCAGCGAGCGCAGGCGCAGCTCGTGGTCGTAGATGTCGCTGGTGAAGATGATCTCGTCCACACCAGTCTGCTCCAGCAGGATTTCCAGGCGGCTGCGCACCTTCTCCGGGCCGCCGATCACCGCCAGGCCGAAGAAATTGCCCACCGCATCCTGCTCATGGGGCAGCCACAGGCCGGCCATGCTCTTCACCGGCGGTTTCTGTTTCAGGCTGTCGCCACGGATCAGCGCCAATACGCGCTGGAAGGCGGTGGTCGCCAGGTATTCGGCTTCCTCGTCGGTCGGCGCGGCCACCAGCGGCACACCAATCATGGCGTAGGGCTTGTCGAGCACCGCCGAGGGCTGGAAGTTCTCGCGATAAATGCGCAGCGCGTCGTGCAGGTAGCGCGGCGCGAAGTGCGAAGCAAAGGCGTAGGGCAAACCTTTCTGCGCGGCCAGATGGGCGCTGAACAGACTGGAGCCCAACAGCCAGATCGGCACGTTGGTGTCCTCCCCCGGAATTGCCAGCAGCGACTGCTGCGAGCGGCGCGGGCCGAGGAGCATTTCCAGTTCGGCAACCTGCTCGGGGAAGTCCGCGCCGTCGCCCAGGCGATCGCGACGCAGGGCGCGCATGGTCGCCTGGTCGGCGCCGGGCGCGCGGCCCAGGCCCAGGTCGATACGGCCGGGGTAGAGGGTTTCCAGAGTGCCGAAGTTCTCCGCCACCACCAGCGGCGGATGGTTGGGCAGCATCACCCCGCCGGAGCCGACGCGGATGCGCTCGGTCTTGCCGGCGATGTGGCCGATCAGCACGGCGGTGGCCGAGCTGGCGATGCCGTCCATGTTGTGGTGCTCCGCCAGCCAGTAGCGGGTAAAGCCCAGGCGCTCGACGTGCCGGGCAACCTCGACGGCGTTGTTCAGCGCCTCGGCAGCGCTGCCCTGGTCGCGCACGGGCACCAGGTCGAGCATGGAGAAGGCAATATCTGACAGGGACTTCATAGGCACTCCGATTCGGGTCACACAGGCGCTGACACGCAACGCCGCGGACATGACTTTGACCGTGACTCTATCGAGGCACTCCGCGCCTGACCACTTGTCGGGATCGATAGTGCTCATGCCGCCGAGTGATACAGGGCCGCCAGCGTATTGCCATCACCTGTTCACTGGACGGTCACCGCTCTGTCATGCGGAGTGGCCAGAATGCCCTTGCGCTGAAGGACCAGCGCCCCATCTCTACGGGAAACCGCCGCCAATCCTCCCCAGGCAACGGCGAAATCCTGTGGCCTACGAAGCAAAAAGCCCGCATCCGTGCGGGCTTTTTGCTTTGTCATCGCCGGAAGCTTCAGTCGCGGTTCTTCACCATTTCGAAGAGCTTCAGGCGATCGCTGATTTCCTGCAGGGTGTGGCGGAACGGGTCGTGCTGTTCGCTGTGGGCCGGATCGGCGAAGTTCCACACGATCACTTCGCTGGAGTTCGGCAGTTCGTCGCCCTCGTCGGTGGACTTGTCGCACAGGTCGATCAGGTAATCGAAGTGCTGGCCGCGGAATTCGTCGATGGACTTGCTGCGCAGGCCTTCAGCGGAGATCCCGGCGTGCTCCAGCACGTTGCGCGCGCGGGGGTCGATGTCGGTCGGGTGGATACCCGCGCTGAAAGCTTCGAAATGCTCGCCATCGGTGTGCCGCAGCAGCGCTTCGGCCATTGGCGAGCGGGCGTCGTTGGCGACACAGACGAACAGGACTCGGCGTTTCTCGGTCATCTTTACCTCGGCACGGGGGTCGGCTCTGCGCCCCTTATACGTCAGGTTTTATGACAGAGCCGTGTCAGCGCCATGAAGGCTCACAGCACGATGTAGTCGCTGCGCTGCACGATGCCGCGGCTCTCCCCTTCCACCAGGTGCACATAGCGTCCGCCGATCTGGTCAATGGCGATGCAGTCGTCGACGTCGATCACCGCGTCGGTGTGCGCCTTGTCCCAGCTGCGCGGCATGCGACGCTTGGCCCGCACCTTTGCGTCGGCGGCGTCGCGCGCGGCCACCAGCACGTACTGGTGCGCCTCGCCGAAGCTGCCCAGCTCGTAGCCACCCAGGTTGACGAAGAACAGCCGCTGCTCACCCGGCGCCGGCATCGCCTCGCTGAACTCGACGCGATACGCCTCCACGCCCTCCACCTCCAGCCAGGAGTCGATGTGCAGGCCGTCCGGGCTGCCGAACCAGGCCTCGCGCAATTGCGGGTAGGTGGATTTCAGGTTGTCGCCAATGACGAAGGCCACGTCATGGACCTCGATCCGCGCGCGCGGATGGCGTCCCCCCAGCATGACTACGAACAGCATTTCAGACCCTTCCCAGGTTTCAGATTTGGTCTGACAGATCCGTCATACGGCAGGTTCAATCTACTGGCGGATAAATGGCCATCCGCCAGTCAATCCGGTGGGTGGCAATCGCTATATAGAAAGTTATATTCTGAATCTTCGTTTCACTGCCCCGATGTTTTCCCATGCCCCAGACCGCGCCTGCCCCGACGCGACGCCGACAACGCCCTGCCCTCAGCATCCGCGACCGCAACCGCCAGCGCATCCTGCTGGCTGCCGGCGAAGAATTTGCCGAGAAGGGCTTCACCGCCGCCAAGACCCAGGACATCGCCAGCCGCGCCGAGCTGCCCAAGTCCAATGTCTACTACTACTTCCAGAGCAAGGAGAACCTCTACCTGCGCCTGCTGGAGAACGTGGTGGACGCGGTGCTGGAAGCCGCCGCCCTGCTGCGCGAGTGCGACGACCCGGCCTGGGCGCTGCCCGCGCATATCCGCGCGCGCCTGCACATCGCCCGGCAGTGGCCGCACGCCTACAAGGTGTTCGCCAGCGAGATGCTCCACGGCGCGCCGCACCTGCCACCGGAGTGGCTGCAACGCCTGCGCGCCGAATCGCGCCGCAACGTCGAGTGCATCGCCGCCTGGATCGACCGCGGCCTGCTCGCCCCGGTGGACCCGCAGCACCTGCTGCTGAGCATCTCCGCGGCCACCCGCACCTATGTCGACTTCGACTGGCAGATCGCGATGATCACCGGCAAGGCGCAACCCGCCGCCGATGACTTCGAGGCGGCAGCGGCGACCATCACCCGCCTGGTCCTGCGCGGCACCGAAGCAGAACCGGCGGCGCGCCTGCGTCCCTTGCCGCTGTAGCGGCCAGCGGCGGCTGCACTAAGCTGAGAATGTCCGCACGGCCATGCGCCGTGCCTGCATTCGTCTGGGAGACGCCATGAAATCGCTACTGATCGCCGCATCGCTGATCGTTGTGCAGCCCGCCTTTGCCGCCATCCCCATGCTCAACTACGACTGCCCGAACGATATCCAGATCCACACCGACGAGAACGGGCCGGTCTACATCAATGGCCAGGAAGCCAAGGTCACGCAGAACACCGACAGCACCGTGGTCGCCAAGGGTGAAGGCGTGACCGTGCAGATCAGCACCAACGACGACGGTACTGTCAGCGTCTCCTACACCGGCCCGAACGGCGACAGCGGCGTCTGCGACCCCGCCGAGGGCGACTGATCAAGCGCTACGGCGCCCGCCCCAGGCAGCGCTGGTAGCGCTCGTCGACGCGCTGGGCGAACCAGGCAGTGGTGAGCTGACGGGTGATCTTCGGGCTGTGCAGCGTGATGCCCGGCAGCATCGCCCGCGGCATCGACTTGCCAGCAGCGCGTTCGGCCAGCGCGAAAACCTTGGTGTAGAGCTCCGACTTCGTGAACTCCGGCTTGTCGCCGAGTTCCAGGTCGCGGCGGATTTCCCTTTCGCTCATGCCCAGCTTCGGCCCCAGTGTGCGCACCGCCTTTTCAGTGCTGCCGGCGTCGTAGCTGCCGTAGAGGATCAGGTCGCCATCCAGTGCCAGGGTGATGCCGGTGAGGTCCGCCACCACGCGCTGGAACGCCGCGTTGCGGCTGGCGTACCAGCCCGCGTTGAAGTCGGCGAAACGGTACAGCTGGCGCGGGTAGTTCACCGGGTAGCCGAGCAGATGGGCGATGCCGAAGTACATGCCGCCACGACGGCTGAACACCTCGCGGCGGATGCTGCCGTCCACCGGATACGGATAGCCTTCGGCATGGGCCTGGGCGAACTCGATGCTGACCTGCATCGGCCCGCCGGTATGCACCGGGTTGAAGCGGCCGAACAGCTGCTGGCCCAGCGGTACCCCGCCGATGAAGTCATCGAAGATCGCGCTCAGCTCCCGCTCGGTTTTTGCACTCGCCAGGCGTTGGCTGTAGGTGCGGCCGTTCGGCGATTTCAGCGCCAGCGCGGTATCGATGAGGAAGCCCGGCACATGCACCTTGCCCGCACGCCGGTCGATCTCGGCGCGGGCGATCTTGCCCAGCCCCGGTACGGGCGGGTCAGCCTTGAAGTTGGACTCCTGCTCGGTGATCGCCACGACCGAACAGAGGTTTTCGGTGGTCGCCGGAATGCGCTGGGTGGTGAAGGCAACCTGGATGTCCTTCGCCCAGCCCTGGCGGTCGGACGCGCCAGCGGGAATCAATTTGACCAGCTTGCCGCGCACCTCTTCCGGAGTCGGCTCCGGCACGCTGGGTGCGCGGCTGCTGCAGCCGGCCAGCGCCAGCAGCGCGGCCACGCCCAGCAGATGAATGAATCGTGATGAAGGCCTTTTCAGGCTGAATGAATCTGCCGTCAGGGCAGCCGCAGTCATAGTCCGTTCCTTGCTTGATTTCTGCCGCCTACAGGACCTGTGCCCGGCGGCACAGGTTCCCCGGCATTGTCAGGCAAGCACGGATTTCAGCGCCAGGCCAGGCGCCTCAGGTTCAGGCTCCAGCCGCGCTGCATGCCGGCGGCGGCCAGCAGGATGGCAACCACGCCTAGCCATTGCAATGGAGTCAGGCGGTGGCCGAAGGCGAACCAGTCGACGAAGATCGCGGCGATCGGGTAGATGAACGACAGCGCGCCGGTCAGCGCCGTGGGCAGTTTCTGGATCGCGCCATAGAGCAGCACGTACATGATGCCGGTATGCACGATACCCAGGGTCGCCAGGCTGGCCCAGGCGCTGGTGGCCTGCGGCAATGGCGACAGGTTCGCCCAGGGCGCCAGCAGCAGGACGCCGGTCACCGCCTGGATCAGCGCGATCAGGTGCGGCGGCACGCCGGTCAGGCGCTTGATGATCAGCGCCGCCACCGCATACAGGGCCGCCGCGCCGAGGGCCAGAGCGATGCCGCCCAGATAGTCGCTGCCCACCTGCCCCACCTCGCCGTGTGCGCTGACGATGGCCAGCATGCCGACGAAGGAAACGCCGAGCCAGGCGAGTTTTTGCCCGGTCACCTTCTCGCCGAGGAACAGCGCCCCCAACAACACCAGCAGGAACGGCTGCACGTTGTAGACCGCCGTGCCGATGGCGATGGACGCCCGCGAGTAGGAGCCGAACAGCAGCACCCAGTTGCCGACGATGGCCGCGCCACTGAGCAGCGCCAGGCCGAAGGTGGCGCGGGTGAGAATGCCGGGGCGCAGGAAACCCATGGCCGCGCAGATCACCAGGAGCGTCGCGGCGCCGAACACGCAGCGCCAGAACACCACGTCCAGCACCGGCTGACCCGAGACCACCACCAGCCAGCCGATGGTGCCGCAGATCAGCATGGCGCTGATCATTTCCAGGGTGCCGCGTCTGATGGATTCGTTCATGGATCACCTCCGCTTGTTGGTGATCAGTATGAACAGGTGGATTCGTGCACTCCATCGCCTGGCGCAGGCAAACCCCAGAGATCACCTTTATTATCAAGGCAAATCTTCGACTTCACCTTTCGAGGCAAAGATGACCGACGACATCGACCAATTGCTGATCTCCGCGCTGATGGAGGATTCGCGCCTTTCCCTCAAGGCCCTGGCCCAGGTCAGCGGCCTGAGTTCGCCCAGCGTCGCCGAGCGCCTGCGCAAGCTCGAGGAACGCCAGGTGATCACCGGCTACACGGTGAACGTCGACCCGCGCGCCTTCGGCTACCAGCTGCAGGCCATCGTCCGGGTGCGGCCGCTGCCGGGGAAATTGCAGGACGTGGAGAAGCAGATCCTGGCGATCCCCGAATTCACCGAGTGCGACAAGGTCACCGGGGAGGATTGCTTCTACGCGCGAATGTGCGTGCGCTCCATGGAGCAGCTGGACGAGATCCTCGATCACCTCAACGGCTTCGCCGAGACCAACACCGCCATCGTCAAGAAGAGCCCGGTGAAGCGGCGGTTGCCGCCGATGGCGTGAAGCCCGCCCTACGATCTCTGCCCTACCCGGCGCCGAAAATGATCCCGGCTCGACGTAGGATGGCGTGGAGCGCAGCGATACCCATCAAGCCCGTCCGGCGCCGCACTTCCGAGCCTGCGCACTCCGCAGGGCGCATACAGCGACGCGTATAATCCGCCCGACCTCACGGCCAGCACGGCTGGATTGACACCCTACCCTTGAGTCCCTAACTTTGCCTCGCTGCCCCACCTGGGCAGTTCGGGATTGGCGTCCCGGAAATAGGAAGGTGCCGAGAATCTCTCGGTACCTGGCATGGTTGCACCTGCGTTATGGGGGGACCGTGCAGGGCATCTTCGGATGCGCCGGTCTCCTATTCCGGTACGCCAACCTGTACGGTCCACCCACCCTGATTGGCGTCAGGACGTGGAAACTCCGCAAATAGGGGATACAACCATGAATTTCACAGCACCATCCCTGCTCCACCTCAAAGACGACATTTCCAACCTGTCGCTCCAAGACGCCGCCGACTGCCGTCATCAGGCCCTGTGCAATATGCTCAGTTTCCTCGCCGGTATTTCCGACCACGGGAATCCGTCGACGGATGTGCTGGCCGGCACATTCGCCGGCCTGGAATACCTCGCAAAAGATTCAGCCCAGCTGTACGCCGCCGCCGAAGCTCGGTCTCGGGCAAAGGCACAGGCACAGGCACGGGCGTAGCGGAAGGTTCGGAGCGCTGCCGGACGATGGGTATCGCTGCGCTCGACGCCATCCTACCCGGAGCGCCTGCCTGACCCGTCACAGCGCCCGGGAGACGAAAAAGACAAAGGCCCCTTTCGGGGCCTTTGTCGTTCACACGCTTAGCGCGATGCCTTGCGGCGCAGCGCCGACGGGCTGAAGTTGGAATCGTCCGGCGCCGGCTGACTGAAGTCAGCGGTGCCCGGCTCCTCGTTGTCCAGCCACTGGATGCTGTAGCGGTGTGCCTGGAGGTCGTGGAAGGTGTCCAGCGCAGTCCACACCATCGGCTGCTCGTAGAAGCTCTTCAGGTAGGCCAGCGACACACGCCACAGTTCACCGCGACCATCGTACTGGTCCACCACGGCGGCACCCCAGCTGTCCTCGTCGAGGTAGAGGGTGCGGCGCGAGTAGATGTGCCGCGCGCCGGCCTTCAGCTTGCCATCCACCACCCAGACGCGGTGCAACTCATAGCGGGTGTACTTGGGATTGACGTGGCCGGGGGTGAGCAGGTCCTTGTACTTAACCTCCGGGCTGGTGATCTGGTAGTTGTTGTAGGGGATGTAGATTTCCTTCTTGCCCACCAGGGTCCAGTCGTAGCGATCCGGCGCGCCGTTGTACATGTCGGTGTCGTCGGCGGTACGCAGGCCATCGGAGTCTTCGATCGGGGTGTCGTAGGCCAGCGTCGGGGCGCGGCGCACGCGGCGCTGGCCGGGGTTGTAGCCCCAGGCCTGGCGCGGTTCCTTGACCTGGTCGAGGGTCTCCTGCACCAGCGCGCCGTTACCGGCCAGGCGGGCCGGGGCGGTGGTGAAGGTCATGTAGTAGAACATGGTGTTGCCGAGCTTCTCGAAGCTGCCCTTGGGGTCGTAGAAGCGGAACAGCGCCTCGTCCTGCGAGGTCACCAGCGCGTACGCGCCGTTGCGCTGTACACCGGCCTGGGATGAGCGCCGCACGATGTAGGTGCCACGGTAGCGGGCGATGTGGTTCCACACTGCTTCCACGCCGCTCTGCGGGATCGGGAACGGCACGCCGCCGTAGGCATCGGAGAAGCCGTTGCCACCTTCCACCAGCTTGGCGCTGGTGGCGTTCTTGTAGATGTTGTCGTAGATCCACTGCGGCGCCGAACCGGTGCGGTGGGTCTCGTAGACCGGCATCTGGTAGCTGTCCGGGTAGGCGTTGAACAGCGCGATCTGCCCCGGTGTCAGGTTGGCCTTGTACTGGTCGAGGTTGGCCTTGGTGATGACGAACTTGGGCTTCTCGCCGGCGAACGGGTCGACATGGTGCGAGCCCGGCCCCTTGTAGCCGGCGGGCGCAGAAGTCAGGCCGCCGCTCCAGGCGGGGATGCTGCCGGCGGCGTTGCCGGCCTTTTCCGCGCCCATGGGCGTCAGGCTGCTCTTGAGCTGGTCGGCCTGGTCGGCCGAGACGGCAGCACGCGCATCGGTGACGGCCAGGGCCGTCAGCGTGGCAAGGACGATCAGGGAACTCTTCTTGTACATGGTTCTCTCCGGATCAGAACGAGTATTTCGCGGTGATCGAGACGTTGTCGCGGTCACGCGCGGAGTTGCTGGAGCCGGCGCCGTAGTAGCTGGTGTACTGGGTGCCGACCTCGAAGGTGTTCAGGTAGCTGGCGTCGATGCCGAGGGTGTAGGCCTTGCGGCCTTCGATGAAGTTGCCGGTGCGGTCGGAGTTGCCGCTGAAGTCCTCCTGGTAGACGGCGTAAGGCGAAAGCTTCACCCCAGCGTAGACGTCGTTCCAGCTGCCGGTGAGCAGCAGCGTGTAGCCGTAGCTGTCGCGGCTGATCTGCACGTCATCGTCATTGCCGCCGACGTAGGCCTTGTCCTGGGCGCCGACGAACTTGCGCTTGCTGCCGTCCCAGGCGGTGTATTCCAGGCTGCTGCCGCGGATGTGCTCGGAGGCCAGCTCGGCCACGCCGGTCATGGAGTCGAAGGTCAGGTGCGGGCCGAAGTTGTAGATGGTCGACAGCGAGATGTTGTAGGTCTCGGCACGCTCGTAGTTCTCGAACAGCTCGCCACGGCACAGCTGCTTGCCGGCCACCGGGGCGCAGGCCTGGCCGGCCGGCGTGTTGGCATCGAACAGGTTGGTCTGGCCAAGCACGCCCTGGGTCAGCAGGTCGCCCAGCAGGTCGTCGGTGGCGGAGATGCTGATCGGCATGTTCGGCCGGTAGGCAATCTCGCCGGACACCGAGGCGTCGCCCAGGGTCGTGTTGAAGCTGAAGCCGTACATGCGGATGTTTTCGACGTAGTCACGGCGTGCTTCGGCGTTGCTCGCCATGTCCAGCGTGGCCAGCCCCGGCACCGCTTCGCCCAGGCCCAGCGGGCCGAGCAGCGAGTTGAGTTCGTCGACATCAACCCCCTGGTAGCCGCGCAGGTCGACCGCGATCTGCGGCTCCTTGGCGTGGTAGTTGACGAAGTAGAAGCCGAACTCGGTGGAGTTCAGTTCCTCGGCGATGTAGCGGAACGCCACGCCGAACTGGCCGCTGTCGCTGGCTTCGATGTCCTTGCCGACGTTGGCGACCTTGAAGGTGCCGGTATTGGGGTTCAGGTAGGAGTTGGGCCCATGCGGCCCGTTGCCCAGCAGGCCGAGGGAAGCCACGGTCGGGTAGCCGGCCAGCAGCTCCTTGATCAGCGGGTTGTCTTCGGTGGTGTAGGCGGTGTTGCCGCCGTCGCTGAACAGGTCGGTGTCGGAGAAGTAGGTGCCTACCGAGTCCAGGCGGGTCTCCTTCCACTTCCACTGGTAGAAGCCTTCCATCGACAGGTCGTCGGTCAGGCCGAAGTTGAGGCTCAGCGCCTCGGTCGGCACCAGCACTTCCTTGAGTTCCGAGCCCGGCAGGTGGAAGCGCGCGGCGTCCACCGGGTTGATGGTATTGATGCCGCCCCGGTAGAACACACCCTCGCCCCAGTTCAGCACCTGGCGGCCGACGCGGCCGGTCAGCGGGTGCTCGGCGACGTCCCAGCTGCCGGACAGGTAGGCATCCAGCAGCTCGGCCTTGCGCCCGGCGATGTGGCGGGTGTCGTCGGTGAAATGATCGTCCTGCGGGAACGACTGGCTGGGACGCTCCACGCCATTGGTGGTGTCGTAGTAGTCGTTGCGCTTGTCCATGATCTGCGTGTCGTAATAGGCAGTGCCACGCATGAACAGGCCGTAGTTCTGGTACTTGGCCGAGAGGTCGGAAGTGAGCTTGAAGACCTGGGAAACCAGGCCGGTATCGAAGTTGCGGTTGCCGTCGTCGGCGTTGATGTCGCTGATGTTGCTCTTGTCACGCCCCTGCACGCGCCACATGGCGCCGTAGGACAACGTGCTGTCGAGCGAGCCGGTGATCTCGTTCTCGGCCAGCTTGAACTCCAGGGCCTGGGCCGACCCCGCCGCCAGCAGCGGCAAGAGTCCCATCACCGCCCCCGCCCGCCGCGGCGCCCAGAAAATGGACGAACGCGCACCCAATCGACTGTTCATAGACAGCATTACCTCCATGGCCAAGATTTATCGCCCCGGTCATTGCGACCGGCGCTGTTCTTATTCGTTTCTCGGCTGCCGACGACCTCGGAATAACCGGGCCACCGTGCAGTAACACTCCTGCCAGAGCGCTTGCGGGCGCCTTGGCCCCCACTCCTCTTCTGCTTGCACGCCGGGAGTTGGGACTATCGTGCAGGCAAAGTAACAAACTGTTTCTCCCCTGCCAATGGAAAGGATGTAATCCGTGCCTTTCAACGGGCAAAGAAAAGCCCGGCACATGGCCGGGCTTTTCTCTTACAGAGAGTTCACACAGCGAGACTTACTCGACGGTGAACGTCTTCTCCGCCAGCAGGCGGTCGCCCTGGAACACCATGAAGCGCCACTGGCCCTGCACCACCTCGTGGTTCTCGGTGAACTGGTAGGCCATCACGTCGGTGGGCGCGCCCACGACCAACTTCTGCACGACCTCGAGCTTGTCGTGGCGCTGGCCGTCGGGGGTCACCACGCCGGGAGTGAAGTACAGCAGGGTCAGCGGCGTGTCGCCTTCCTGCTTGCCGCTGAGCTGGTAGCGCATGCCGAACTTGGTGCCCAGCTTGGCCGGAACGCGAGTGGTGGACTCCAGCTGCTCCTTGCTGCTGGTCAGCACGCGCTCACCGGGCTGGTAATCCTTGTAATTGCTGACGAAGACGCCGTACTCCACCGGGCCGTTGACGCGCACTTCGGCAAAGGCCGAGGAAGCGAAGGCACAAGTCAGGGAGAGAGCCAGGACTGCTGGCAGGCGGGAAATGGACATGTCGCGCTCCTTGTTGGGGTCCGCGCGAGGCTATGACATCGCCGTGACAGCCTGATGACAGCTTGACGCCGCGCGGGTCGGTGCGGCGCCAAGCGTCTATCATGCGTGGATCGGACCACTGGACACCACCATGAGCGACAGCCTGCTAGCCATCCGCCCGCGCGCCGAAGACGTCGAGGGCGTGCCTATCCTGCGGCCCCTGCCCTCGGCCCAGCGCCGCAGTGTCGGGCCCTTCGTGTTCTTCGACCACATGCTCGAAAGCAGCTTTGCGCCGGAGCACGGCATGGACATCCGCCAGCACCCGCACATCGGCCTGTCCACCCTCACCTACCTGTTCGAAGGCCAGGTACAGCACAAGGACAGCCTCGGCTCGGACCAGCTCGTGCTGCCTGGCGACGTCAGCTGGATGACCGCCGGGTGCGGCGTCGCCCATGTCGAGCGGACCCCGGCCAACCTGCTGCACAGCGGCTCGCGCCTGCACGGCCTGCAGGTCTGGCTGGCCCTGCCTCGGGAGCTGGAAGGCTGCGAGCCCAGCTACAGCCACCACGCGGCCGCCAGCCTGCCGGAAAGCGACAGCCTGGGCGTGCGCATCCGCATGATCGCCGGCTCCGGCTTCTGCCTGGAGTCGCCGGTGCCGGTGCGTTCGAAGACGCTCTATGCCGACCTGCAGTTGTCCGCCGGTGCCACCCTGGCGATCCCCGACGAACACCCCGAGCGCGCGCTATACCTGATCGAAGGCGAAGCGCTGCTGGACGATGAATCGCTGCCGTTGCACCAACTGGTGGTTCTGCCCGAGGGAGCAACCTTCACCCTCTCCGCCTGTGGCGACTGCCACGCCGTGATGATCGGTGGCGACGCGCTGGACGGGCCCCGGCGGATGAACTGGAACTTCGTCGCCAGCGACCCCGATCTGATCGACAGCGCCCGCGCCCGCTGGGCCGCCCGTGACTGGCCGACGGTGCCGGGCGAGCAGGAACGCATCGAACTGCCGCGCTAGTCGTACAGAGACGCCGATCAGAAATCGCCGCCACGCAGTCGAAACCGGCGAATGCCTGAGGACTTGCGCAGCGGCTTGCCGCACCATCGCGCGCCCCGAACCCTTGCCGACGGCAAGCCCGCTACTTCTGGCCCAAGGAGTCCGTGATGGACCAGTCGACCGCCAACCGCCACACCAGCGCCCTCACCGTGCTGACCCTGCTGTTCTTCATGTGGGGCCTGATCACTTCGCTGAACGACATCCTCGTACCGCACCTCAAGGCAGTCTTCACCCTGTCCTACGTTGAGGCCTCGCTGGTGCAGTTCTGCTTCTTCGGCGCCTACTTCATCATGTCCTTCCCCGCCGGGCGACTGGTGGAGAAGGTCGGCTACAAGAGCGGCATCATCGTCGGCCTGGCCACCGCCGGTATCGGCTGCCTGCTGTTCTACCCGGCGGCCGGCGCGCAGTCCTACCCGTTCTTCCTCGCCGCGCTGTTCATCCTCGCCTCGGGCATCACCCTGCTGCAGGTCGCGGCCAACCCCTACGTGAACATACTTGGTCCGGCGGCCACCGCCGCCAGCCGGCTGAACCTGACCCAGGCCTTCAACTCGCTGGGCACCACGGTCGGTCCGCTGGTGGGGTCGGTGACCATTCTCGCCATCGGCGCCGGCGCCGCCTCGCAGATCGGCAACTCCGCCGCCAGCGAAGCGGACTCGGTGAAGACCCCCTACCTGGTGCTGGCCGGCCTGCTGTTCGCCATCGCCGTGCTGATCGCCCTGTTCCGCCTGCCAAAGATCCACCACGGCGAGCCCACCGACGGCGTGGCCGGGCGCCAGTCGATCTTCGCCCACCGCCACCTGGTCTTCGGGGTCATCGCGATCTTCTGTTATGTCGGTGCCGAGGTGTCCATCGGCAGCTACCTGGTCAGCCTGATGGGCCAGCCGGATATCGCCGGGCTGCCGGCGGACCAGGCCGGCAAGTACCTGTCGTTCTACTGGGGTGGTGCCATGGTCGGCCGCTTCATCGGCAGCGCACTGATGCGCGCCATCGCGCCGAACCGCCTGCTGGCCTTCAACGCCGTGGCCATCGCCGTGCTGATCGTCATCGCGCTGAGCATCGGCGGGCACGTGGCGATGTGGGCGCTGATCCTGATCGGCCTGTTCAACTCGATCATGTTCCCGACCATCTTCTCCCTCGCTCTGGAAGGCCTGGGCAACCTCACCAGCAAGGGCTCCGGCCTGCTCTGCATGGCCATCGTCGGCGGCGCCGTGATGCCGCTGGTGCAAGCCTTCTTCGCCGACCGTATCGGCCTGCTGCCTTCCTTCGCCGTACCGCTGGTGTGCTACCTGTACATCGTCTGGTTCGGCGCACGCGGCTATCGCGCCGACCAGGCCTCCACGGCTCCCGCCGGCAACGCCTGACGCTGATCCCTGACGGGGCGCAGTACCTGCGCCCCTATCACCTGATTCCTACAGCCCTTTCGGCCTGCGCGCCCTAGCTGGCGTCAGGCTGCTCCCGAAGACTTCCTTCCTTTTCCCTACGCCCGGCCGACGCCAGGTGTCGGGCATGACACTCTCAGGAAGGAGCCCACCCCATGGCTGATCCCCTCTCGCTGGTCGTCAACGGCCAGTCCTGGCCACTCGCTGTGGCAGCCGATACGCCCCTGCTGTACGTCCTGCGCAACGACCTGCAGCTCAACGGTCCCAAGTTCGGCTGCGGCCTGGGCGAGTGCGGCGCCTGCACCGTGCACCTCGATGGCGTCGCCACCCGCTCCTGCATCACGCCAGTCTCCGCAGCCCTGGGGCGCCAGGTCACCACCCTGGAAGGCCTCGGCACGCTGGAAGCCCCGCATCCGGTGCAGCAGGCCTTCATCGACGAGCAAGCCGCGCAGTGCGGTTACTGCACCAACGGCATGGTCATGACCAGCGCCGCCCTGCTCGAGCGCAATCCCAAGCCCAGCGACGAAGAGATTCGTCAGGAACTGGCCTACAACCTGTGCCGCTGCGGCACCCATGTTGAAATCCTCAACGCCGTGAGAAGGGCCGCCGGCCGCAGCGGTGACGACGGACAGGGGAGCCCCGCATGACCCCGCTCAGCCGCCGCAACTTCCTCAAGGCCGGCGGCGTGCTGCTGGTCAGCGTCCAGCTGCCACGCCTGTCGCTCGCACAGGGCACTGACGCCACGCTGCCGCTCGATCAGGTCGACAGCTTCATCGCCATCGCCGCCAACGGCACCATCACCGCGGCCTGCGGCCATGTCGACCTGGGCACCGGCATCCGCACTGCCCTGAGCCAGATCGTCGCGGAGGAGCTGAATGTCGATATCCATCAGGTGACCCTGCTGCTGGGCGATACGCGCTACACCCCCGACCAGGGGCCGACCATCGCCAGCTCGAGCCTCCAGGTCAGCGCCATTCCCCTGCGGCGCGCGGCGGCCGAAGCGCGGGAATTCCTGATGCAACGCGCGGCACAGGTCCTGAGGACCGACATCCGGCAGCTCGACTGCGCTGACGGCGCCATCTTCGTCAAACGCAAACCGGCGCGCCGTATCGGCTATGGCGAGCTGCTGCAAGGGCAGCGCTTCGAGCTGAAGATCGACGCCAGCGCGCCGCTCAAAGCACACAGCGAATACCGGGTGGTCGGCCATTCGGTACCGCGCCTGGATATCCCGGCCAAGGTCACCGGGGGGCTGACCTACGTGCACGACATGCGCCTGCCGGGAATGTTCCACGGCCGCGTGGTGCGCCCGCCCTACACCGGGGCTGACGTTAACGCGCCCCTGGGCCGGAGCCGGCTGGAAGTCGATGAGCAATCCGTGGCCCGGTTGCCCGGCTTCGTCCGCCTGGTGGTGATCGGGGACTTCATCGGCGTGGTGGCCGAGCGCGAAGAGCAGGCGATCCGCATCGCTCGGGCGCTGAAGGTCCGCTGGAAAAGCTGGAGCGACCTGCCGCCGCTAGGCCTCGACGACCTGGAAAAGACCCTCCGCGAGCACCCCAAGCAGCCACGCATGCTGCAGGACGACGCGCAGATGGATGCCGTGCTCAGGCAGGTCGACCGTCCGCTGCAGCGCACCTACGTCTGGCCCTACCAGCAGCACGCTTCCATCGGCCCGTCCTGTGCGTTGGCAAACCCCGAGGATGGCGTGATGAAGGTCTGGTCCGGCAGTCAGAATCCCCACGACCTGCGCGCCGACCTGATAACGCTGCTGGGCATGCAACCCGAGCAGGTCGAAGTCATCAGGATGGAAGCCTCCGGCTGCTACGGGCGCAACTGCGCCGATGACGTGTCCGCCGACGCCGCCCTGCTCGCCCTGGCTGTTGGCCGCCCGGTGCGTGTGCAATTGATGCGCGAACAGGAACACGGCTGGGAACCCAAGGGCTCGGCGCAGCTGATCGAAGTCCGTGGCGGGCTGGACAAGGACGGCAACGTGGCCGCCTACGACTTCGCCACCTGCTACCCCTCCAACAACGGCATCAACCTCGCGCTGCTGCTCACCTCGAAGGTGGACGCCAAGCCCCAGGTGACGCGGATGGGCGACCGCACTGCCGTGCCGCAGTACGCCTACCCGCACATGCGCGTGGTCTGCAACGACGCCGCGCCCATTGTCCGGGCGTCGTGGATGCGCGGGGTGTCGGCATTGCCCAACGTCTTCGCCCACGAGTCCTATATCGACGAACTGGCACAGATGGCCGGCGCCGACCCCATCGAGTTCCGCCTGCGCTACCTGCACGATGAGCGCGCGGTCACGCTGATCAGGGCACTGGCAGCTTCCGCCCACTGGCAGCCGCGCGCCTCACCCAACCCGCAGGCGCGCCAGGGCAATCTGCTGGTCGGCCGCGGCTTCGCCTATGCGCGGTACTTCCACAGCGACTTCCCGGGGTTCGGTTCGGCCTGGGCCGCCTGGATCGTCGACGTCGAGGTCGAACCGCACACTGGCGCCGTCCGCGTGACCGACGTCCACGTCGCGCAGGACTGCGGGCAGATGGTCAACCCCGACGGCGTGCGCCATCAGGTCCACGGCAACGTGATCCAGGCGACCAGCCGGGCACTGATGGAGTACTCGACCTTCGACCGCAGCGGGGTCACCAGCCTGGAATGGGGCGGCTATCCGATCCTCGGGTTCCCACAGGTGCCGAAGATCACCGCGCTCCTGCTCGACCGCCCCGGCACCCCGCCGCTGGGGGCCGGCGAGTCCACCTCGGTGCCCAGCGCCGCAGCCATCGCCAATGCCCTGTACGACGCCACCGGCGTGCGATTCACCCGTCCACCGTTCACGCCCGAGCGGGTTCGCGCCGCGCTGCAGGAGAAACAAGCGTCATGAACAAGACCTCTCTGGCCATTATCGGCGGGCTGGCCGCACTCGTCGCGACGGGAATGATCGCCACCGGGAAACCGAGCATCGCTCCGATCGACCCGCCGGCTGCCCAAAGCTTCAGCGCCGAAGCCATCGCCCGCGGGCAGCAGTTGGCTGCGCTCGGCGACTGCGCGGTGTGCCACACCCGTGACGGCGGCGCGCCACTGACCGGCGGTCGCGCCATGGTGACGCCCTTCGGCACGCTCTACACCTCCAACCTCACTCCGGATCGCGAGACCGGTATCGGCGTCTGGTCCTTCGAAGCCTTCAAGCGGGCGATGCGCGAAGGCATTTCGCGCGAGGGCGACTACCTCTACCCGGCCTTCCCCTATACCGCGTTCACCCGTGTCGGAGACGAAGACCTGCGCGACCTGTACGCCTACCTGATGACCCGCCCGACCGTCGTAGCGGATACGCCGGACGACCGCCTGCCCTTCCCCTACAACCAGCGCCGGATCATGGCGGGCTGGAACTTCCTGTTCTTCGACAAGGGCGTCTTCCAGCCGCAGCCGCATCGCGATGCCGCGTGGAATCGTGGCGCCTATCTGGTGGAAGGGCTGGGTCATTGCAGCGCCTGTCACACGCCACGCAACGCGCTGGGCGCCGAGCGCACCGGCAAAGATCGCTTCGCCGGCGCAACGGTGGACGGCTGGCAGGCTCCGCCGCTCAACGGTGGCAGCAAACCCGCCATCCCGTGGACCCAGGCGACGCTGTACGACTACTTGCGCAACGGTTTCTCGCGCTACCACGGAGCCGCCGCCGGCCCGATGGCGCCAGTGGCCGCCGGGCTCACGCAGCAACCGGACGCGGACCTGCAGGCCATGGCGCGCTATCTTGCGACCTTCCTCCCGGAGCAAACCGGCGACGTCTCGCCGGAGCAACGGGCCGTCGAACTGGAGCAGCGCACCTACGGCACGCTGCAGCCCGTCAGTGGCAGCGGTGGTCGGATATTCAATGGCGCCTGCATGGTCTGCCACCATGACGGCGACAACCCGAAACTCAATGGCGTGCGGCCATCGCTGGCGGTGAGCAACAACCTGCATGCGGCCACGCCGGACAATCTGCTGCGGGTGATCCTGGACGGCATCGGCCACCCGGCGCGGCCGGAGCTGGGCTACATGCCGGCCTTC
This sequence comes from Pseudomonas sp. PDM17, assembly GCF_014851985.1. Taxonomy (NCBI): domain Bacteria; kingdom Pseudomonadati; phylum Pseudomonadota; class Gammaproteobacteria; order Pseudomonadales; family Pseudomonadaceae; genus Pseudomonas; species Pseudomonas sp. PDM17. The sequence continues at coordinate 91,087 of NZ_JACVAT010000002.1, read as the reverse complement.
CGCAACAGCCTCAACAATGAGCAGATCATCGCGCTGGCGCGCTATCTGCGAGAGGACTTCGCCGGCCTGCCAGCCTGGCCGGACCTGGAGTTCAAGGTGGCCAAGCTGCGTTGAATCCGGCAGGGGGGGCGGCGCGACGCCCTCCCCCGATCCGGTCAGGCGCCGAAGCGTTCGTCCAGCAGGTCGAACATCGCAGCGAAGGCGCGACGCGCCACCTTGGCGTCGTACTGCATCTTGCCCGGTACCTGCGCGTGCGGGTCGGTGAAGGAGTGCGCGGCGCCGCCGTAGCTGGTCAGGGCCCAGTCGACATTGGCGGCGGTCATTTCCCTGGCAAACTCGCCCAGCTGCTCGCGCGGCACCAGCGGGTCGATGGCGCCGTCGAGGACCAGCACCGCGCCCTTGATGTTCTTCGCGTCCGCCGGGTTCGGCGTGTCCAGGGTGCCGTGGAAGGAGACGGCGGCGGCCACCGGAGCGCCATCGCGGGCCAGTTCCAGGGAGCAGCAGCCGCCGAAGCAGAAGCCGAAGGTGGCCAGCTTCGCGGTGTCCAGCGGTGCCTTGCCGGCCTGTTCCAGCAGCGCCTTGAGCGAGCCCTGCATGCGTTGGCGCAGCAGCGAGCGGTCGTTCTTCAGCGGCATCATGGCGGCGAGGGCCTGGTCCGGACCGTTGGGACGTACATCCTTGCCATAGAGGTCGGCCACCAGCACCACGTAGCCGCGCTCGGCGACCTTGCGTGCGGTGTCCAGGGCGCCCTGGCTGACGCCCATCCAGTTCGGCGCCATCAGCAGGCCGGGACGTGGCACGGTGCTGGAAGCATCGAATACCAACTGGCCTTCGAAGGCCTGGCCATCGACGCTGTAGGCGACGGGTTGCACGCTGATCTGACTCATCGGGGTAGTCCTCTGGTAAATGCCGGGGATGCCTATCGAACCGGGAACAAGCCTACTCGACTATCTCGGGTTCGGTGGGTGATTGTTTCAGGGCAAGCAGCAGCAGAAGGCACAGTGCAAGGCCTCTGCTGCGTCCGCCCTTCAGTAGATGCTGACGAGCACATGTCGCTGCTCAGTGGCGCAGACATGATAGAAGTCGCGCAGTTCCCGGAAGGCTGCTTCGAGTTCAGTCTTTAGCTGCACAGGATCGTCCGTCCAGATCTTCGGGTAGAGTTTGGCCTTGCGGAACCTGGCGAAATCGGCGGCGGCCAGCGCCTCATCGATCGACACCGTATCGAGCGCAGCGACGATAGCCGGCAGTTCCTCACTTCTTGTGCAGGCAATGAAATCCTCGCAATCGAAGACCTGCACACCGACCACCGCCTCGCTGAGCGGGTTGCCTTCGATCGGCGAACTGGCCGACACGCCGGTGAGCAGGAAGTGCAGGCCATCCCACAGCTTGTCCAGCCCGACTTGCGGGCAGTCTGCTTTCTCGAGCGCTTCGGCCAGATCGAGCAACTCTTCAGCCGGCGCTTCGCCGAGGCGCTTGAGCGCGGCGTCATCCACGCTCAGATAGACGGCCTGGATTCCCATGTTGATTCTTCCCGTGTGCGTTGAAGTTCCAGGGCTTGTCGCGTTGGTCTGGCGAGCATCACTGCTGTTCGAACTCCTCCAGCACATCGCGGGCATGCTCGCGGATGAAGGCCCACTTCGAGGTCAGCCCCCGTTGCGCCGCCACCACTTCGTCGGCTCGCAGCGTGCAGAAGCCACAGCCAGGCGCCAAAGCCTCGGCGACTGCTGGCGCAATAGCCGGGTGTTGCTCCAGCACCGCTTCGAGCGGGCGGTAGTCCAGGGGCTGGTGCTTGCCACGATCGCGGAAGGAGCGGTAGGGAGCGCTGAGCCCACGCGCGGCCACTTCGGCGGGCAAGCCGTTCAGATACGCGGCAATCAGGTCCATGCGGTCGAGCCGTGCCAGGGCTGAGGCGGCCCAGGCACGCTCGCTTTCACTGGAAGCCTCGCTGCACAGGGCGGTTTCCAGCGTGCTGATGACGTCGGGCGTCGAGTGGTTGATCTCGGCCAGCAGCATGCTCGCCTGCCACGCTTCGCCGGCACTACGCCCGGCGACGACGTCGAGCAGCGCCGGTACGGCGGCTTCGCCCAGGGCGCGGACGAGGGCGTCGTACTCGCCGAGCAGCGGTCCGGGCGCAACCGCCCGCACGGCTTGCGGCACCACGTCGGCGACCTGCTCCACAAGCGGCAACGCCGCGATGCGCGCACGTTCGCGCTCGGCCTCGTCGTACATAGGGAAGTGCCGCAGCAACTGCGCGCGGGTCAGGCTGAGCGGCACCAGGTCGCCCGCTTCATCGGTGGCAACGGCGATGAAGTGCCTGTCGACCAGACCCTCCTTGAGCAACTGAGCACGGGCCCGCTTGGCCGCACGGGGGAAACAGTGCAGGAAGCGGTCATAGACCGCCTCCCAGGCGCTGAAGCTGCCCTTGGCCGTGGCTTGCGCGAACTCGGCACACTGCGTCGCCCATTGATCCTGCTCGTCGCCCGGCTCGAAGCCATGATCCTCGGCGTGCTGGCTCAGGTCCGGGCCGGACCAGCGCAGGTCCTCGCCATCGTCGTCGTAGTCTGCGGCCACCTGGGCCAGGACCTCTTCCGTAGCGACCGTCACCATCGGCCAATAGAGCACCGAGCCGTCGCCGTAGAACTCGTGGAACATCGCGCCGTAGACGGTCTCGTCCGGATGGTCACGGCGAATCTTGCGCACTGCATTCACCATATGGTCCACGGCGACGTTTTCCAGGGCCTTCCAGTCGAACTTCTGCTTCGGGGGCATCCTTACTCTCCGCTGGCGCTGAACTGTCCTGACGGTTCGTCTATAGCCACCAGGGTACGAACCAACCCGGCCGCGTAGTCCGCCGCGAAGCGGTAGCCACCCTCGACGTCAACGATGCTGCCGGCGGCGAGCCGTGCATCCCACCAGTCACTGAGGAAGCCAGGGGCATAGCCGCCGGTGCAGAATCCGTAGGGGTCGGCCACATAGCTGGTGGTCAGCATCAGGGTGTAGCAGGGGCGCCGGTAGTCGCTCTGCTCCCGGGAGCAGTCATGGAAGTCTTCATACGACTCGGCGAGCTTGAGATGGGAGAACAGCCAGAACATCGCGTCGTACATCAAATGCGAATCCGCGTCGGCATGCAGGGCGAAAAAGCCCTTGGCGCGGACGATCCGTTCGGCCAGGCGGCGGATGCGCAGCTCGCCATCGGGCAGCTCGGCCGCCGCTGCTTCCAGCGCGCGGCTCAGGAGGGGCGACAGCGTGCCGCGCTGCACCGTGGCGAGGTCGGCTTCGAGGGTTTCCGCGTCGTCGTTGAACTCATCCTCGCTGACCAACCCGCGAATGAAGGTCGCGAAGTCCGGTGCGACCTCGGTAATTGCATAGTCGGCTTCCTGATCGACATGCACCACCCGTGGCTCCCCCTGCGGCCCGCACTGGCGGTAGTCGAGCATGATCATCTCGTGCCCGGCGCTGGGAGTATTGGCGATACCGATACCGATGTCGGGATAGCCCCACTCGGCGCGCATGAAGGCCGAGCCGAGATCACCGCACAGCGAATACGCAGCGCTGCGCCCGATGGCGTAGAGGCCAGTGATCGCGATGTGATCCTCGGCCCAGCCGGTCGGTTCATTCATCGGGTAGCAGCAGCGCTCGACAGCACCACCATTGCGCAGGCGCGCCAGCTCCACGTAGGCATCCGGCAAGCGATAGCCGCACTCCGCCTCGATCTGCCCAATCAGTTCGTCGCTGGGGGCTGGCTCGGTGTAGTGGCTGAGCGAGTAGTCGCCATCGTCCCAGAAGCCTTCAAGATCGAAGCCTTCGAAGGCCCCGGTAGTTCTTGCGACAGGTTGCGTCATTCCATTCTCCCTTGGGGGGCGCAGCATTTCGTGTTGGCGCCGAGTCAGCTTGCCGAGCGCTTGATGGCCTGCGTCGGCATATCCTTGCAGCGGTCTTTGACAGTCCTGCGCAATGAAAAACGCCACGATTCCAGCACTGAAATCGTGGCGTCTGTTTCAACCCTCGCAGAGGGTTAGGCGGAAAGCTCCACCAACAGCTTGTTCAGGCGGCGCACGTAGGCGGCCGGGTCCTTCAGGCTGTCCCCCGCGGCCAGGGCGGCCTGGTCGAAGAGGATGTGGGTCAGCTCGCCGAAGCGGTCTTCGTCAGCTTCCGCGTCGAGCTTCTCGATCAGCGGGTGGGCCGGGTTGAACTCGAAGATCGGCTTGGCTTCCGGCACCTTCTGCCCGCTGGCCTCGAGAATCTGGCGCATCTGCAGGCCCAGGTCCTGTTCGCCGATGGCGAGGATCGCCGGCGAATCGGTCAGGCGATGGGATACGCGCACCTCGGCGACTTCATCGCCCAGCGCGGCTTTCAGACGCTCGGCCAGGCCCTCTTTGGCCTTGGCGATCTCTTCCTGTGCCTTCTTGTCCTCGTCGGAGTCCAGGCTGCCCAGGTCCAGGTCGCCACGGGCGACATCGACCAACTGCTTGCCATCGAACTCCGGCAGGTAGCTCATCAGCCACTCGTCGATGCGGTCGGTGAGCAGCAGCACTTCGATGCCTTTCTTGCGGAAGACTTCCAGGTGCGGGCTGTTCTTCACCTGGGCGAAGCTCTCGCCGGTGAGGTAGTAGATCTTGTCCTGGCCTTCCTTCACGCGACCGATGTAGTCGGCCAGGGAAACGCTCTGCTCGCCGCTCTCGTCGCTGGTGGAAGAGAATCGCAGCAGGCCGGCGATCTTGTCCTTGTTGGCGAAATCCTCGGCAGGGCCTTCCTTCAGCACCTGGCCGAAGTTCTTCCAGAAGCCCTTGTAGGCTTCGGCGTCGTTGCTCGCCAGCTTCTCCAGCATGTCCAGGGAGCGCTTGGTCAGCGCGGACTTCATCGAGTCGACGATCGGGCCGGACTGCAGGATCTCGCGGGAGACGTTCAGCGACAGGTCGTTGGAGTCCACCACACCCTTGATGAAGCGCAGGTACAGCGGCAGGAACTGGTCGGCCTGGTCCATGATGAACACGCGCTGCACATACAGCTTCAGGCCGCGCGGGGCCTCGCGGTGGTAAAGGTCGAACGGCGCGCGGGCCGGGACGTAGAGCAGCGAGGTGTACTCGAGCTTGCCCTCGACCTTGTTGTGGCTCCAGGTCAGCGGGTTCTCGAAGTCATGGGCGATGTGCTTGTAGAACTCCTGGTATTCGTCGTCCTTCACCTCGGTGCGCGGACGGGTCCAGAGGGCGCTGGCGCGGTTGACCACTTCCCACTCGGTCTCAGCCGGGGCGTCTTCGCCAGCGGCCTCTTTCGGCAGCTCGATGGGCAACGCGATGTGGTCGGAGTACTTCTTGACGATGTTGCGCAGGCGCCAGCCGTCGGCGAACTCGTCTTCGCCGTCCTTGAGGTGCAGGACAATGCGGGTGCCACGTTCGGTCTTGTCGATGCTCGCCACATCGAACTCGCCCTCGCCTTTCGACGACCAGTGGACGCCCTCGCTGGCCGGGGCACCGGCGCGGCGGGTGAACACGTCCACCTTGTCGGCAACGATGAAGGCGCTGTAGAAGCCCACACCGAACTGGCCGATCAGGTGGGAATCCTTCTTCTGGTCACCCGAGAGGTTCTTCAGGAAGTCGGCGGTGCCGGACTTGGCGATAGTGCCCAGGTGCGCGATGACTTCCTCGCGGCTCATGCCGATGCCGTTGTCTTCGAGGGTGACGGTCTTGGCGTCCTTGTCGAAGCTCACACGGATCTTCAGCTCGGCGCCGCCTTCGAGCAGCTCGGGCTTGGCCAGGGCTTCGAAACGCAGCTTGTCGGCGGCGTCGGAGGCGTTGGAAATCAGTTCTCGAAGGAAGATTTCCTTGTTCGAATACAGGGAATGAATCATCAGGTGAAGCAGTTGCTTCACTTCGGTCTGGAAGCCCAGTGTTTCTTTTTGAGTCTCCGCGCTCATTGTTTCTCGCTCCGAGGATGACAAATGCCGCGTCATGCGGCCGATGTCAGCGAGATGGGGGCTTCCCGAACCAATTCAAGGGGTTGGCGAAAAAACGTCGGCACATCGACGGCAGAGCGCCGGCGGACGGTCAGTGCGCCGGCAACTCGATATCGGTGATTTCGCTGGGGCGCAGCGTGTAGCTGGCCTCGCCCGGCCCCTCGATGACCCGACGGATGACAACACGGCCGTCGGCATTCAGGCCGACGAAGACGCCCTCGGCGGTACGCCCGCGCTCGGTGGTCACGCGCATGCTGCGGTTGACGTAGCGCTGGGGAGCGACCAGCAAGCGCTCCAGGGTCAGGCGGCCGCTTTCCATCGCCGCTGGCGCCGAGCTGCTGACTGTGGCAGGAGCAGGAGCCTGAGCGGGTACCACGGAGACGCTTGCCGCCTTCAATCGCGGATAGTGGTCGCCGCGCACACCCCAGCCGCGCGTCGGATTCTTCTCCAGCTTCACCTGCAGGTCTTGCGTCTGCCCGTCCATCTCGACGGTCAGCGGGACCTCCTGGGAAGCCCGCTGGGTATCCAGCGTCGGCATCCGGCTGATGGCGACGTCACCCCGGGCGAAGCGGCGCTGCAGGTAGTCCTGCACTACATAGCGCAGGGTGTCGCGGGAGTCGAAGCGGGTATCCACCTCGCCATCGCGGTAGCGCAGGCGGTCGGTGAAGACCTCGATGTTGCCCGACAGCGTGGTCTGCATCTGGGCCGGCAGCACCAGGTGGAAGACGCCTTCCATGCGGTTGGGGGCCTTGGGCGTCAGGTCCAGGTGCAGGCTGTAGCCGCGTTGCAGGCGCACCGCCTCGGGCAGGTCCTGGCCCGGCGCGAGCCAGCTGACTTCGATTTCCGGCAGGCTGCCCTTGTCGTCGGGCAGCACATCCAGCCGGAGCGGGCCGCTGACCGGCGCCGCCAGGCGCACCTGGACTTCGCGATGGGCATAGAAATCCTGCCCTTCGCGCAGGCTGAGCACGCCGTCGATGAACTCGGCCTGCTCGGGCACGAACGGCTTGCCGTTGAGCTCGCCACGCAGGTCGATGGCCAGTTCAGGCTGCACGACCGGTTCAGGCTTGAGCCATTCGAGGCGCAGAATGGCCTCCAGGCGCGCGCTGTCGTGGCTGGCCAGCAGGGTCAGGCCGACCACCAGCGGAATGCAGCCCAGCCCACCGAGGGCGACAGCACTGCGCGCATGGCGCCAGTGAATCAGGACGAACAGCAGCGCCAGCGGCGGCAACAGGCTGGCAAGCCCCCAGAACAGGCTGCGCTCGAAGGCGCGGGCGATGAGCCAGACGTACCCGGCGAGGGTCAGCAGCAGGCCGAGCAGGATCAGCAGCGTGTCCATTCAGGCGCCGTCGACCTTGAAGTGCGCGCGGGCGGTGGCGATGGGCTCGGTGCGGGTGGTCTGCCAGGCGGTGATGGCGACGTTGGCCACGCGCCGGCCCTGGCGCCAGACCTGGCACTGGGCGTAGGTATCGCGGAAGTGCCCGGCGCGCAGGTAATCGATGGAGAAGTCGATGATCTTGGGCATGTGCGGGATGCCCATGAACATCAGCAGGTGCAGCAGCGCCGATTGCTCCATGAAGCCGGCGATCACCCCGCCATGCAGGGCCGGCAGCGTCGGGTTGCCGATGTTGTCCGGGTTGGCCGGCAGGTGGAAGATCGCGTCGTCGCCCAGGCGCAGGCAGCGGATGCCCAGCAGCCTGGCGTAGGGAATCATGTCCAGCAGCGGATCGTAGTTCTTGCTCTCGTGCGCCGCGCGCACCATCGCCTCGATGTTCACCGCGCTCATCCCTGGCCTCCCTCGACGTCACGCTTCACGGCGCCGGCGGAAACCGCCTTGCCCATGCGCATGAAGGTGCCGACCACATGGGCGATGGGCTCCGAGGGATCGTCCTGGTAGGCGTAGCCGCGGGTAAAGATGATGTTCGGGGTGACCCGGTAGCATTCGGCGAACCCGTAGACGTCCTTGTGCGGCTGCGCCGGGTGCATGTAGTCGATGCGCAGGTCCAGGGTCGGGCATATCTCGAACTGTGGCAGCACACAGACGGTGGAAATGCCGCAGGTGGTGTCCATCAGCGTGGTGATGGCGCCGCCGTGGATCACGCCAGTCTCCGGATTGCCGACGATGGCCTCGCTGTAGGGAAGCCGCAGGGTCAGGCCGGAAGCGTCCGCCGCGTGCGCGCTGATGCCCAGCAACTGGCAGTGGCGCAGCGCCGACAGGAAGCGCTGGGCGCGCTCCAGGAGTGGGTTTTCGGACATGGGAGGGGTCGACCGATTGACTGCACGGGGCCGCATCATACCCCGTGCGTTGTCACTCCTGCAGTGATGGATTACAGGGCCTGCGGAATATTCGTTGAACTAATTCACACAACCTCTGTTCAAAGGGCTAACACCAGGAAAGCCGCACATGGAGGCTCCGCATGAAAAAAACCCTTCCCTTCGCTCTGCTGATCGTTGCCGGTCTCGGCCTTGCCGCCTGCGACAAGAAAGAAGAGCCGAAAGCGCCGGCCGCACCCGCCGCGACCGAGCAGCCGGCAACTCCGGCGCCGACCACCCCGCCGGCACCTGAAGCCGCCCCGGCTGCTCCGGCTGCCCCGGCCACCGCGCCGCAGGAGCCCGCCGGCGAGCAGAAGCAGCAGTAACAGCGCTTTTGCCGCACAAAACAAGGCCCGCACTATGCGGGCCTTGTCGTTTCTGTCGTTTGCCAGTCAGCCGCTGGGGGGAATGTCATTGTCCCGTGGCGCGTCACCCTGCAGCGTCGGCGTGTAAACCATCACGTGGAGCACGCTGGAGTGGAATTCGCGCTGGTACAGCACGCCCACCACCCCCGCCGTCACCAGCATGAAGATCCACGGGTTGATGAACCAGGCCAACATCGCCAGGGCAAAGTAATAGGTCCGCAGCCCCTGGTTGAACTGGTGCGCCGCCAGCGACACCACGCGCGCCGCCCGTTCGGCGAAGGACTTGCGCTCGAGCTCGCCGACGTTGCGCTCCCCCACCATGGGCGCGGAGCCGATCAGCACCGCCGCGAAGTTGTACTGGCGCATGCACCAGCTGAAGGTGAAGAAGGCGTAGACGAACACCACCGCCAGGCACAGCAGCTTCAGCTCCGACAGCCCGCGGGTCGGCGCCGTGACGAAAGGCAGGTCGGCCAGCACGGAGATCGTGCGCTCGGCGGAGCCCAGCAGGGTAAGGATGCCGGCCAGGATGATCAGGGTGCTGGAGGCGAAGAACGAGGCGTTGCGCTCCAGGTTGCCGATCACGCTGGCGTCCGCCACGCGGTTGTCGCGCAGCAGCACGCGGCGCATCCAGTCCTGGCGGTAGAGGTGCAGCACGCTGGCCAGGCACGCGGTGTCACGGGCTTTGGTCTTGGCGTAGCGGGTGTAGCCGATCCAGCAGAAGAGGAACCAGAGGATGGCAAGCAGGTTCCAGAAATACTGGATGTCGAACAGGTCGACGACGTCGGTCATGGATGTCCTTGCGATTCGAGACGGGATGAAGTCAGTACGCAGCCGATAGACGCCAGATCCTACCCTCAAGACACGATTTCTGCTGCCCAGGGCAACACCCTCCTCCGCTGCGCCCCGCCATCAACATGCCTGTCCAGGGCCCCGGTCAAGCTGGAAGAATTTCTTACTAAAAAACCAATATTGACGAATTTATCATTTTTGTTAGATTCCGCCTCACCCGGATCAGCAAGAATCCGGGCCCACTTCTGGCTGCGGATCTCCCAATGCATAACAACAATGAGCTCCTTCCCGAATCGGTCGATGTCCTGGTGATCGGCAATGGCCCGGTCGGCGCGACGCTGGCTGCCCTGCTCGGCCGTTATGGCGTGGACGCCCTGGTGATCGACAAGGCCCATGACATCCTGCCCATGCCGCGCGCCATCGCCCTGGACAATGAAGCGCTGCGCATCCTCCAGCTCGCCGGGCTGGAGGAAGACGCGTTCGAAACCGTGGTCATCCCCCAGGTGAAGATGCACTGCCCCATCGTCGGCCAGTTCGGCCAGGCCAACACCAGCGGCCGCATCGACGGCCACCACAAACTGGTGACCTTCTACCAACCGGACCTCGAACAGGCGATGCGCCGACAGGCCCGGCACTACGAGAACCTGCGCTGCCGGGGAGGCCTGGAACTGCAGGAGTTCACCCAGAACGACTGCGGCGTCAGCGCCACCTTGCTTGACGGAGCCGGCGTGGAGCACCACGTACGTTGCCGCTATTTGGTCGGCGCGGACGGCGCAAGCTCGCGGGTACGCGGGTCGATCGGCCAGGAATTCAACGGCCAGAGCTATTCCGAGGACTGGCTGATCGTCGATGCCGGCTCACGCCAGGGAAAGGCCATCGACCACGTCGAATTCCTCTGCGACCACCGCCGGCCGACACCGCACATGCCCGCCCCCGGCGGCCGCGAGCGCTGGGAGTTCATGCTCCGCCCCGGGGAAACCCGCGACGAAATGGAAGACCAGGAGCGCATCCGCAGCCTGCTGGCGCCCTGGATCGAGCCGCAGCACCTGACCATCGAGCGCCAGGCGGTCTATCGCTTCCACGCCCGCTGCTGCGAACGCTTCCAGCAGGGTCGGGTGTTCCTCGTCGGCGATGCCGCGCACATCACTCCGCCCTTCGTCGGCCAGGGGCTGGTGGCCGGCTTGCGCGACGTGGCCAACCTGGCCTGGAAGCTCTCCTGGGTACTCCAGGAACGCGCCTCGCCGCGGATACTCGACAGCTACGATCAGGAGCGCCAGCCCCACGCGCGGGAGATGATCGACCTGGCCAAGCTCATGGGTCGCCTGGTCATGCCCGGCAATGCCCTGGCCGCCGCCCTGATCCACGGCCTGATGAAGGCACTGCGGCTGATCCCGGCGGCACGGCGGCACTTCGAGGAGCTGGACATCAAGCCCAAGCACCGCTTCCGCCGCGGCCTGTTCGTGCGCAGCCCGCGGCAGGCACGACTGGTCAGCGGCGGGCTGTTCCCCCAGGGCTGGGTGCGCAACGCCGGACGCATCTGCCTGAGCGACCAGTTGCTGGGCGATCGCCTGCAACTGGTCGGCCTGGGCACCGACCCGCGCCAGTGGCTCGACGCTGCGCAACAGCAGCAATGGCTGGAACTGGGAGGCAGCTTCCTGCAGATCGTCCATGCCCGCGACGACAGCCGCGTGGATCTCGCCGAAACCCTCGACGGATCACTGCTCGCGCCCTGGCCTGATCCGGCGCTGGTGGTGGTGCGCCCGGACCGCATCATCATGCATCAGGGCCGGCCCGAGCAGGCCGCCGAGTTGCTGCGCCATTGCCAGGCGCTGCTGCGGGCATGAGCGGGTACCGGTTGGCCATGGGCATCCCGTATCATCGCGGCAGCCCCGCAGACGAATGATCGCCATGACCGACCGCCAGCCCCGCGAAGACCACAGCGAACCGCTCACCCGCGGCCACAAGAAGCGCGCCCGCACCCGCCAGGGACTGCTCGATGCGGCGCTGCGGGTGTTCGCCCGGCAGGACATCGCGGCCACGGTGTTCCAGGACCTGGCCGCCGAGGCGCAGGTCTCCACCGGCACCATCTACAACTACTTCAAGACCCGCGAGGAGCTGGCCGAGGCCGTGGGCATCTCGCTGGCCGGCGACTTCTCCGAGACCATCACCCAGCTCAGCGCCGGCATTTCCAGCGGTGCCCGGCGACTGGCCATCGGCGTGCGCATGTTCGTCCTGCACGCACAGGCCGACCCGCAATGGGCCAGCGCGCTACTGCGGGTGATCCACTATGACCAGGCCATGCATTCGACGCTGGCCAACCATGTTCGCGACGACCTGCGCGGCGGGCAGGCCGAAGGCGTCTTCAACTACGCGAACGAAGATGTCGCCCTGGACCTGGTGCTTGCCTGCGCCACCGGAGCCATCCGCGCCAGCCTCGAGGGCCGGGCGCCGGAGGGCCAGGACATCCTGCTCGGCGAGATGGTCCTGCGCGCTCTCGGCGCCACTCCCGCCAGGGCGGCGAAGCTAGCCGCCCTGCCCTTGCCGCAGGGCGACTGAACGCGCCTCAGGCCTGAGCGACCCAGCGCCGGTAGCGGCGCGACAGCTTGCGCAGCTTCAGCTGGTTGCCGATCAGCGCCAGCAGTGGCGAGGTACGCGGATTGGTCGGGCGGCCCTGGCTGAGCAGCGTCAGTTGCTTCTTCACCACCGACTGGGTCGCCACGGCGGCGAAGGCCTTGTTCTTCCACGCCACGACTATCGGCTCGACCTGTGCACCCTCGCCGGCCTGCCAGCGCCGTGGCAGCGTGGGATCGACTGCCAGGGCCGTGGCCATCCCCACCATCGCCACCGGCCCCTGCAGTGCGCGTTCGGCGACCTCGCAGCGGCGAATGCCGCCGGTGACCATCAGCGGCATGCGTGCCGTCGCGGCGATACGCTCGGCGAACTCGAGGAAGTAGGCCTCCCGCGCCAGTGTGCTGCCGTCGCGAGTCTGCCCCTGCATCGCCGGGCTTTCGTAGCTGCCGCCGGACAGCTCGACCAGGTCCACGCCGCGCTCGTTGAGCAGATGCACCACGGCCTCGGCGTCCCGCGCCTCGAAACCGCCGCGCTGGAAATCGGCGGAGTTGAGCTTCACCGCCACGCAGAATTCCGGAGCCACCCGCTCGCGGATCGCCTCCACCGTGCGCAACAGGATGCGCGCGCGGTTCTCCAGGCTACCGCCCCAGTCGTCCTTGCGCTGATTGCTCAGCGGAGAGAGGAACTGGCTGAACAGGTAGCCATGCGCGGCATGTACCTGCACGCCAGTGAACCCGGCCCTCTCGGCCAGCAGCGCGGCGTTCAGGTAGCGCTGGATCAGCCCGTCGATCTCCGCGCCGGACAAGGCACGCGGCTGCGCGAAGACGCCCTTCAAACCGGGAATGTCCACGGCGATAGCCGATGGCCCTAGGGCTTGCTGGCCAAGGTCGGCCATCAGTTGGCGGCCCGGATGGTTGATCTGCATCCAGGCCTGCGCGCCCTGGCTGCGACAGACCTCGGCCCAGCGACGAAAACGCGGTAGCAGGCGGTCATTCTCCAGCACTACTCCTGCCGGGCCGGTCAGCGCGCGGCGATCGACCATCACGTTGCCGGTGATGATCAGCCCGGCCCCGCCTTCGGCCCACCGCTGGTAAAGGCGCAGCAGCGTTTCGCCAGGCGCGTGGTCGGCATCGGCGAGGTTTTCTTCCATCGCCGCCTTGGCGATGCGGTTGCGGATCACCTGCCCGTTGGGCAGGCGCAACGGTTCGAACAGGGTGCTCATGGGATCGCTTCTCCGTTAATCACTCGGACCTGGCTCAACGGCTGCGCACCCGCTCGACGTAGGCGCCCAGCGGACGGGTGAGACTGCGCTTGATCCGGCTGGCGAACGACTCGCCGCTGTAGATCGGCGCCGCCACCACCTGCTCGCGGGCATCACGGTACTGCGGGAACAGGCTCAGCGCGTGCCCCCGATTGATCCCGTAGCGCTGCGCATCCGACCACAGGGTGTTCTGCTCCAGGGTCTGGCAGGTCAGGGTGGTGACCGGCGCCGGCGCGAAGGGGAAGTCGCTGCCGAAGAGAATCTGCGAGGGCTCCACCAGCTCCTTGAGCGCCGCCATGGAGTAGCGCGACGGCGACAGCGCGGTGTCGAAGTAGAAGCGCTTGAGGTAGGTCATCACCCCCTGCGGGGCCTTGTCCTGGAACTGCGGCAGGGCATTGGCAAGGGACACGCGCCAGGCCACGTAGGGCAGGAAGCCGCCACCGTGGGCGAGGATCCAGCGGATGCGCGGGTACTTCTCCAGGGTGCCGGTGAGGATCAGGTTCACTGCCGCACGGGTGGTGTCGCAGAGGAACTCGACGAGGAAACCCGGCGCGGCTATGCTCAGCTTCTCGCTGCTTTCGTGCATGTTCGGGTGGACGAAGACGATGGCCGCGCGGCGGTCCAGCTCGGCCATCAGCTCGTCGAAACGCTCGTCGCCAAGGAACACCCCATCGGTGCTGCCCAGCAGCACCACGCCTTCGGCCTTCAGCTCGTCCAGTGCGCGGATGGCCTCGCGACAGGCGGCTTCGGTGAAGGGAGTGGGCAGCACGGCGAAGTTGCCGAAGCGCCCCGGATGATCGGCCCGCATCTGCGCGGCGAAGTCGTTGCAGCGCATCGCCAGCTCGCGGGCCTGCTCCACTCCTCCGCCGAAATGCACGCCCGGCGCCGACAGCGAGGTAATGGCGGTCTGGATGCCGTTGAGGTCCATCACCTCGATGGACTTCTGCGGCGTCCATTTCGGCAGCGGCGCGCCGGCGACCATGTCCAGGCCTTTTTTCGCCATGACCTCGACGAAGGCCGGCGGGATGATGTGATGGTGCACGTCGATTCGACCTTGTTGGATCGTCATTCTTGTTGTCCTTGTGTGATCCGTGAGGGGCTAGGCAGCCCGGGCGATCTTCATGGCTTCGTTGAACCACAGGGCCACCGCGAAGCGCCCCTGCAACTGGCACTGCCCGCCTTCGACGGCGCGCAGCATGTCGGTCTCGTCGCGGCTGAGCATCACCCGCAGCGCGTCCGCGCTGCGTTGCCAGTGCTGGATGAAGTCCGGCCTGCGGTGCTCGCCACGGTGCAGGCTGAGCACTCCGCCGCGCAGTTGGTAATAACCGCCGACGCCATCACCGGTGCGAATCTGCAGCACGAACGAGTCCTCGTGGAGCAGCTCGCGCAGGCGCGCCGAGCGGCGTTCGGCCCCGCGCAGCAGTGGGATGGACGCCAGCAGGAGCAGGCGCAGTTTCAGCGAATCGATGAACAGGCTCATGGTCAGCGGGCTCCGCGCAGACGGTTTAACAGCGAATAGCAATCGACCGGCAGGCTGTCGCCACGCCAGCACACATGCTGGTCCGGGCGTACCAGTACGAAGCGCCGTTCGTACAGGCTGGCCAGGTACTTCTCGTGAATCGGCAGAACGCTCAGCGGCACGCGGCATTCCTCGGCGGCCTCCTGCAGCGGTGCGCAACTCTCGGCGTCCACATCGAAGGCCAGCAGGGTATAGCCGCCCAGGGCCAACTGGTCGAAGACCGCCGTGCCATCCTCGCGGAACGCGCTGGGCAGGCGCGCGCCGGACCAGGTGGTGGGGGTGTAGCGAATCTCCTCGTAGGCCGGCTCACTCGCGGTGTCTGCTTCGATCGCCGGAGAGCCGTGATAGCGATAGCCGATCTCCACGCCCAGCGACTCGTAGAGCCGCGATACCTTGCGTTCGAACTCGCGCCCGGCGGCCTCTCGCGCCGCCTCACCGGCCGGCCCCTGGGCGAGTAGCGCGTCGTCGCGGCGCATCTGCGCCTCGAAGGTCGCTGCCGCGCATTTCTTCACGTGGTCGCGGTTGCGCCGGGCAACGGGCAGGCGCTCCGCCTCGTAGCTCTCCAGCAGGCGCGGGCCACCCCAACCGGCCAGGCAGGCCGCGAGCTTCCACGCCAGGTTGTGCGCCTCGGCCACGCCGGTGTTCATCCCCAGTCCGCCGGTGGGCATGAACTGGTGGGTAGCGTCGCCGGCAATGAATACACGCTGCCGGCCGAACGAACGGGCTACCAGGAACTGCGGGCGCCACGGGCCGGACTGGACGATCTCATAGCGCAGCCGGGTGCCGAGGGCAGCGTCCACCACGCTCTCCAGCGACTCGCCGGGGCGCGGCGCAAAGGGCCGGTGCAGCACGTAGTCGTTGCGGCTGGCATCCGGCGAGACCAGCAGCCCGGCGAAGCCCGGCCGGGTCAGCCAGGTGTGCCAGTACGGCTGGTTGTTCGGGAACAGCCCGGCGATCTCGTCGGAACGCAGGTGGATGATGAACAGCTCGCCGACCAGGTCGCGGGTGCCGTCGTAATCGATGTTGAGGAAGTTGCGCACGCGGCTGTTGGGGCCGTCGCAGCCGATCAGGTACTGGGCGAAGAACTGCTGCGCCTCGCCGCTATCCACTTCGTGGGCCATCGCCACCACGCCGGTAGAGCCCTGCTCGAAGCCGTACAGGCGCCAGCCCATGCGCAGCTCGATGTTCGGGTCAGCTTGCACCTCGGCCATCAGCACCGGCTCCAGGTGCATTTGCGCGATTCGCTGCATCGACTCCAGCGGCAGGCTGCCGTCGCGGCAAGCGCGGATGGCCTGTTCGGCCTGGCTGACCGGCTGGTAAATGAGGTGACGGTCCGCCATCACGCTGTAGAACGGCCCGTTGGCCGACGCCGCCATTGCCGAGTACTGGTTGGCGTCGACCGGGTTGCCGGCCGCGCGGATGCGCTCGGCCAGGCCCAGCTGGCGGAAGATTTCCATCGAGCGGCAGTTCACCACGTCCAGCTTGGGATGCGTGGTGGTCTCCCGGCGATCGTTGAGCAGCACCGAGCGAATGCCCAGGCGGCTGAGGTTGAGCGCCAGGGTCAGGCCGACCGGACCGGCGCCGCTGATGAGAACGGGCGTGTCGATCATGCCGCCACTCCTTGGGGTTGGTTGCTGTACCGGACCAGTGCCAGACCGGCGAGGAAGCGCTCGGCGACACGACCCAACTGGTCGGCACGGCCGGCGTCGAAGACGTAGCGGTCGGGGCGGATCAGCACGAAGTCCATGTCGGCTTCGTCGAACCAGTCCTGCAGCGCGCCGGTGGGGTCGCCCAGCACCGGGCTGGTCGGGTCTTCGGCGAACTCCAGCAGGCGCAGCTCCACCTGTTGCGCCAGCCGCTCCAGCAGGGCGCGCTGGGTGTCCAGGCAACCTCGCCGGGCGAGCAAGGCGAAGCCGTGGCCGAGCGCCTCGTCGAGCAGCACCCGCTCGCCCTCCTCCTCCCGCAGCACCTTCGGCTGCAGCGCGAGGTGGCCCGACAGCCGATGCCCCCAGCCGCAGAAGCCGGCAGCCAGCGGTTTCTTGCGATTGGCCTTGTCGGCGAAAGCCTTGTTGGCGAAAGGCAGCATCCCGGCGATGCGGAACAGCAGCCAGTCGCGCAGGAAGGCCACGCCGCGGTGGCGGGTCTGGATGACGTTGCCGAGGAACATCGCGCCGTTGATGATTTCGCGCACGTGGGCCGAGCGCTCGGCCTCGTAGTCGTCAAACAGTTTCTCCTGCGCGGCCCCGCGCAGCACCATGTCCAGCCGCCAGCACAGGCTGCTGGCATCGCGCACGCCCGAGCACATGCCCTGGCCGAGGAACGGCGGCATCTGGTGAGCCGAATCGCCGGCCAGGATGATCCGGCCGTTGCGCCAGTCGTTGGCCCACAGGCCGTGGAACTTGTAGTAGGCGATGCGGGTGATCTCGATCTTGTCGAGGTCGACGAAGTCGCGCAGCTGCTGGCGCACCAGGTAGGGATCGGTGGCCTCGCGCTCGGACTTGCCGCCGGTGACCATGAACTGCCATTCGTAGTACGGGCCGGCCATGGGCACATAGGTCACCGGCTGGGCCGGGTTGCACACCTGCGAGTGGTTGGCCGGCAGCTGTGCATCCTTCTCGCCGGAGCGCGTCTTGGTGTCCACCACTACCCAGGCCTCGTCGAAGTCCGCCGACTCCAGGCGCAGCCCGGCCTCGCGGCGGACGAAGCTCTTGCCGCCATCGCAGCCGATCAGGTAGCGGCCCTGGAACACCCGCTCGCTGCCGTCGCGCTGTACGGCGGTGGCGCGCACGCCTTCGGCATCCTGCTCGACGCCGGTGACTCGGCAGCCATACACCGGAGTGACGTTGGGGTAGCGCTTGAGCCCGTCGTGGAAATGCCGTTCCAGGGTCGGCTGGTGGAACCACCAGGCGCCGGGATGGCCGTAGCGGCGGTCCTGGCTGCCGATGCGCGAGCGGGTCACCGGCTTGCGACCGGGGCGCAGGATGATTTCCATGTCGGTGAACGACTCGCTGGTGCGGCCGATGTCGTCGGCCAGGCCAGCGGACTGGAAGATGCGCATGATCTCGTCGTCGAAGTGCACGGCACGCGGGGCATAGTAAAGGTCCTCGTCGCGCTCCAGGCCGACCACCGACCAGCCATAGCGGCCCAGCAGGTTGGCCAGTACCGCCCCGGTGGGGCCGAGGCCGACGATGATCACGTCACAGGTTGTCGTTGTTGTTGTGGACTGTTGCATTGCTTGCTCCAGGGGAAGACATCGCCGAATCATTTTGAACACTAGTGTTCAATTCAGTCAACTGGAGATCAATTTTGATTCAAATTGCCTAACCAAACCCGCCGGCCAGAGCCTTTCCAGAGCACCGCCGCCGTACTGGATAGGCCCGGAAGTCGGAAGAGACTGAGGAGAAAGCAGGAAAAATGACGGACAATGGACCCTGTTGACTTATTTTGAACGCAAGTGTTCAATCGCTCCAAGCTTGACCTTGGAGCCATTTCTTCATGGAAACCCTCAACGCCGTACAACGCCGCATCCATCAGGCCGCCCTGCGCCTGTTCGCCGAGAAGGGCGCCAGCCAGGTGAACATCAGCGACCTGGCGCAGGAGGCCGGTGTGGCCCGGGGCACCATCTACAACAACCTGCAGTCGATCGACGACCTCTTCCAGCACGTGGCCAGCCACCTGGCGGCGGAGATGCACCAGCGCGTGGTGAAGAGCTTCGGCGAGACCTCGGACCCGGCCCTGCGCCTGGCCAACGGCATGCGCTTCTTCGTCCGCCGGGCCCACGAGGAACCGCACTGGGGCGCCTTCATCAGCCGCTTCTCGATGAGCGAGGAATCGCTGCGCGGCATGTGGTTCGGGCCACCCACCGCCGACCTGCTCAGCGGGCTCGCCAACGGCCGCTACAGCTTCCGCCAGGAGCAGCTGCCGTCGGTGATCTCGATGATTGCCGGGTCCGTGCTCAGCTCCATCTTTCTGGTCCTAGAGGGCCACCGCACGTGGCGCCAGGCTGGCAGCGATGCCGCAGAACTAACCCTGCGCGCGCTCGGCGTGGCGCCGGAGGAAGCACACAGCCTGTCCACCGGTGAGCTGCCGGTGCTACCGCCAGCGGACTGATCCAGCCGAACCTGCCAACGCTCCTTTTCAGGGGTGATGGCGAAGCCTTGCCTGACGAAAGCCACGGAGAACAACAAACATGAGCCGTCAGCACTCCTCTACTTCCCTGGCAACGCCGCAGCCGGCGCGCCATCCGCAGCCGACGGTCAAGGCCCGCGCGCTGGCGCACCTGATCTTCGAGCGCCCGGACCTGGAGCAGGCCGAACGCTTTCTTGGCGACTTCGGCCTGACCCTGGCGCGCCGCGATGCCGACTGTCTCTATCTGCGCGGCACCGGCCCGGCGCCCTACTGCTATCGGGTGCAACAGGCGGCACAGGCGCGCTTCGTCGGCTTCGGCCTGGCCGTGGAATCGCGCGAGGACCTGCAACGGCTGGCACGCCTGCCGGGCGCCTCGCCGATCCAGAAGCTCAGTACTCCCGGTGGCGGCGAGTCCGTCAGCCTGAACGACCCTTCCGGCTTCGTCGTCGAGGCGATCCACGGCCAGCAGCCGGCCAGCCAATTGGCGCACCGCCCGGCCCTGCCGCTGAACCAGGTCGACGACGCACCGCGGATCAACACCACCCAGCGCCCGCCTGTGGCGCCGCCGGACATCATCAAGCTCGGCCACGTGGTGCTCGAAGTGGCCGACTACCAGGCCACCGCCGGCTGGTACACCGAGCATTTCGGCCTGATTCCCAGCGACGTGCAGGTGCTGCCCGATGGCTCCCCGGCGGTAGCCTTCCTGCGCCTGGACCTGGGCGACACACCCGCCGACCACCACACCCTGGCACTGGCCCAGGGCTTCATGGCGGCCTACAGCCACAGCGCCTACGAAGTAGTGGATGCCGACGCCGTCGGCATGGGTCAGCGGGTGCTGCGCGAGCGCGGCTGGAAACATGCCTGGGGTATCGGCCGGCACATCCTCGGCAGCCAAATCTTCGATTACTGGCAGGACCCCTGGGGCGACAAGCACGAGCACTACTGCGACGGCGACCTGTTCACCGCCGAGCGTCCCACCGGACTGCACGGCGTCAGCCCCGAAGCCATGTCGCAGTGGGGCCAGCGCATGCCCAAGAGCTTCACCAAGCCGGCGATGAACCTGCAGAAGCTGCGCATCCTGCTGCACAACCTGCGGCACAGCCCGGATCTGACGCTACGCAAGCTGATTACCCTGGCGCGGATGTTCGGCTAGCCCCGCAACACAACAAACAGCACAACAACAATCGCCGCCCCGACGCGGCCCACAGCAGTACCAGGAGTCGCCCCCATGCCCGTGCACCTTGTCCGCTTCGAACACCAGAACGAAACCCGCTGGGGCGTGCTGCGCCAGGGGCGCATCAGCCCCCTGCCCGACCGCTACGCCAGCACCGGCGAGCTGATCCGCCAGGTGCCGGTCGAGGAACTGTGTGAGCTGCGCGGTGACGAACTGGCGCTGGATGCGGTGAAGCTGCTATCGCCGATCACCCGCGACCAGCAGTTCGTCTGCCAGGGCGCCAACTACCGCCAGCACATGATCGAGTCGGGCATGGACCCGGACGCCAAGCACTTCAACATGATTTTCACCAAGGCGCAGAGCTGCATCGTCGCTGCCGACAGCGACCTGATCAAACCGCGCCAGGTGCGCTTCCTCGACTACGAGATCGAACTGGGGCTGGTGCTGCGCCGCGAGATCACCGGCAAGGTCGCGGTGAGCGACGCCAACCTGCACGAGTTCATCGCTGGCGTGGTCATCGTCAACGACTACTCGGCGCGCGACATCCAGATCCCGCAGATGCAGTTCTACAAGGGCAAGAGCTTCCGCACCTTCGGCCCGGTCGGCCCGTACCTGTGCCTGCTGCAGAAGAACGACATGCGTTACCTGAAGGATCTGCAGCTGCGCCTGACAGTCAACGGCGAAGTGCGCCAGAGCGACAGCACCGCCAACCTCGTGCACGGCCCGGCGGAGACTCTGAGCGAGCTGTCCGGCGTGCAGGACTTCGCCGCCGGCGACCTGATCGCCACCGGCACGCCGGCCGGCTGTGCGCTGTCGGTGCCGTCGCCGGCCAAGCAGCGCATCGCCGCGCTGCTGCCCGAGCACATCAAGTGGAAAGCCTTCCTCAAGACCCAGGCGGGGCGCAGCCAGTACCTCAAGGCCGGCGATCTGGTCGAAGCCAGCATCCGTAGCGCCGACGGCGTGATCGACCTGGGCGTGCAGCGCAACCGTGTGGTGGAGGAAGCCTGATGGCCGTGCAGACCCTCGCCGACATCCAGGCACTGGAGAGCGTACCGCTGTCCCGTCGCGAACTGCCCGCCAGCACCTATGAGGCCCTGCGTCGCTGCGCTGCGCAGCACGGCCAGGCAACGGCGCTGAGCTTCTTCCTCGAAGCAAAGGATTTCCGCCGTACCCATGACTGGACCTACGCCGAGCTGTTCGCCGACATCACCCGCGCCGCCAACGCCTTCCATCGGCTTGGCGTCGGGCCGAAGGACGTGGTCGCCTTCCTCCTGCCGAACCTGCCGGAAACCCATTTCGTCATTTGGGGCGGCGAGGCCGCAGGCATCGTCCTGGCGATCAACCCGCTGCTGGAGGCCGCGCAGATCGGCGATCTGCTGCGTGCCGCCAATGCGCGGCTGGTAGTGACCCTGGCGCCGACACCCGGCAGCGACCTGTGGCCCAAACTGGCCAGCCAACTCGACAGCTTGCCCGGCGTGCACGATGTGCTCTGGGTGAGCATGGCGCCCTACGTCGGCAGCGTGGCGTCTCTCGCGCTGCGCTGGATAGCCCGGCGCGAACGCGCTCGCCACCCGCGCCTGCGCATCCAAGACCTGCGCCGCCTGATGCGCCGCGAGAACAGCAAGCAGCTCAGCAGCGACCGGGTGATCCGCGCGGAGGAGCCCTCTTCCTATTTCTGCACCGGAGGCACCACCGGTCTGCCGAAGATTGCCAAGCGCAGCCACGGCTCGGAAGTCTTCAACGCCTGGGCCATGGCCGCCAACATGCAGCCACGCCAGAGCGGCCAGGCAATCTTCTGCGGGCTGCCGCTGTTCCACGTCAACGGCCAGCTGGTGACCGGGCTGATGCCCTGGACCCATGGCGACCGGGTAATCATCGGCACGCCTCAGGGCTATCGCGGCGAGGGGGTGATTCCGGCGTTCTGGGCGATGGTCCAGCACTTTGGCATCAACTTCTTCTCCGGCGTACCAACCGTCTATTCGGCACTCCTGCAACAACCGGTCGCCAACCATGACCTGTCCAGCCTGCAGTACGCGCTGTGCGGCGCCGCGCCTATGCCGGTGGAGCTGTTCCGCGAGTTCGAGCGGGTGGTCGGCGTGCGCATCCTCGAAGGCTACGGCCTGACCGAAGGCGCCTGCGTGTCCTCGAGCAACCCGCCCGACGGCGAGCGCCCGATCGGCTCCATCGGCCTGCGCCTGGCCTACCAGGGCATGCGCGCGGTGATCCTCGACGACCACGGCGACTACCTGCGCGATGCCGAAGCCGACGAAGTCGGGGTGATCGCCATCCACGGCCCGAACGTCTTCCTCGGCTACCTCGAGGCCAGCCACAACAAGGGGCTGTGGATCGACATCGGCGGGCAGTGCTGGCTGAACACCGGCGACCTCGGCCGGCAGGACGCCCAGGGCTACTTCTGGCTCACCGGGCGCAAGAAGGAACTGATCATCCGCGGTGGCCACAACATCGACCCGAAGCAGATCGAGGAGGCACTGCAGGCGCACCCGGCGGTTGCTCTGGTAGCCGCGGTGGGCAGCCCCGATCCGCATGCCGGCGAGATTCCCGTGGCCTACGTGCAGCTCGCCGCCGGCCAGCGTACCGACAGCGCCGCGCTGCTGGACTTCGCCAACCAGCGGATCAGCGAACGCGCCGCGGTGCCCAAGCGCATCGAGATTCTCGACGCCCTGCCAGTCACGCCGGTGGGCAAGATATTCAAGCCCGCGTTGCAGCAACGCGAGATCGCTCGGGTGATCCACCAGGAGGCGGACAACCAGGGTCTGGCCGGCATCGCCGTGGAGGTGGTGCAGGACGCCCGTCGCGGGCTGGTGGCGCAGGTTCGCGCCGGCAGCGGACGTGATGAACTGGCCCGCGCGCTGGGCCGCTACAGCTTCGCGGTGGACTGGCACGGCTGAGACCAATCACACCACCGCCTCGCTCGCACCCGAAACAACAATAAAACGAAGGAAGTGCCATGCGCCCCCGACTGCCCCGAGCCCTTGCCCTGCTGCTCGTCCTCGCCCTGCCCGGCTGCGAACGCATCCAGCAAGCGGCCCTGGATACGATGGTCAAGGACCACACCGACCAGTCCCTGATCCAGGGCGGCAACGCCATCCGCGTCATCCTCTGCGGCACCGGCACGCCGCAGGTCAACGCTACCCGTGGCCAGGCCTGCACCCTGGTGGCTGCCGGCGGCCGACTGTTCCTCTTCGATGCCGGCGAAAACGCCATGCGCAACCTGGAGACCAACCACGTGCCGGTGCAGGCGCTGAACCAGGTGTTCATCACCCACTGGCATTCCGACCATTTCAATGGCCTTGGCGCGCTGATCAACCACAGCTGGATCTACGGCCGGCAGACGCCCTTCCTGGTCTACGGCCCGCCCGGCGTCGAGCAGGTCGTCGAGGGTCTGGCCATGGCCTACGCCCAGGACGCCGGTTACCGCAGCGCCCACGCCCTGCCGCCGACCAACCAGCAGCTGGCGTTCGCCGAGCCGCGCCGGGTGGAGATCGTCGAGGGGCTGGAGTCGGTGCGTGTCTATGACCAAGGCGGCGTGACCATCGACGCCTACCGTGTCGATCACCACCCGGTGGAACCGGCCTACGGCTACGTACTGCACTACCAGGGCAAGAAGCTGTTCATCAGCGGCGACACCCGCGTCAGCGAGCGCTATCTCGAGGCCATGCGCGATGCCGACCTGGTGGTGCACGAGGTGATCAACGCCCATCTGGTCCGCGAAGGCGCCGCCGCGCTGGAACGCACCGGGCAGCCGGATCGCGGGGCGCAGGCCGTGCGCGTGCTCGACTACCACGCCGACACCCTGGAGCTGGCGCGCATGGCCCAGCGTGCCAGGGTGCGCCACCTGCTGCTTACCCACCTGATTCCCGCCCCGGACAACTTCCTCGCCCGACGCATGTTCGTCAGCGGCATGGCCGATGAGTATTCGGGCGAGATCACGCTCGGGGAGGACGCACTCGACCTGAGCCTCTAGCACCTCCACCTCACCACCTTCATCAACTGGCCCGCAGACCGCGGGCCAGCGGGGAGCCGCTGCGCCCGAAAAAGGGCCGGCAGACGACAGAACAACAACAAGAGGTCGTTTCAGATGAACCGCAGATCACCCGCCTTGCACAAGCTTGCGCTTCCCGCCGCCATCGGCCTGGTCCTCTACGGTAACGGCGCGCAAGCCTTCACCTTCTCCCTTGGCGAGATCGAAGGGCAGTTCGACTCCAGCCTATCAGTCGGCGCCAGCTGGGCCATGCGCAACGCCGACGCCGCACTGCTGCACAGCCACAGCTCGGATGACGGCAAGCGCAACTTCCGCGAGGGCGACACCTTCTCCAAGGTGTTCAAGGGCATCCACGACCTGGAGCTCAAGTACGGCGACTCCGGCGCCTTCCTCCGCGGCAAGTACTGGTACGACTTCAAGCTCAAGGACGAGCACCTGCACTTCAAGGACATCGATGACAACGGCCGCGAGGAAGGCGCCAAGGCGTCGGGCGCCGAGTTCCTCGATGCCTTCCTCTACCACAACTACAGCATCGGCGACCTGCCCGGCACCGTGCGCCTGGGCAAGCAGGTGGTGAGCTGGGGCGAGAGCACCTTCATCCAGGGCGGCATCAACGCCATCAACCCGATCGACGTCGCCGCCTTCCGCCGGCCCGGCTCGGAGATCAAGGAAGGCCTGATCCCGGTGAACATGTTCTACGTCTCGCAGAACTTCAGCGAGCACCTGTCCGCCGAGGCCTTCTACCAGTTGCAGTGGCAGAAGACAGTGATCGACAACTGCGGCACCTTCTTCTCCACCACCGACGTGATGGCCGACGGCTGCAACGGTCTCGCCGCCGGCCCGGTGATCAATCAGAACCCGCTGGCGGTACAGGCCCTGGCGCCAGCCGGAATCAACCTGACCGACGAAGGCATCGTCATCCCTCGCGGCAAGGACAACGAAGCGCGCGACGACGGCCAGTGGGGCGCGGCGCTGCGCTGGTTCGCCCCGGAACTGGACAGCGAATTCGCCGGCTACTTCATCAACTACCACAGCCGCCAGCCCTACCTCAGCGTGCGCAGCGGCCCGCACGCCGCCGACCTGGGCTTCGCCCCGCAGCTGTGTGGCAACCTCGGCATTCCCGACGCGCTCTGCGGCGCGGTGATCGGCAGCAGCGCCGGCCAGCAACTGACCCAGGCCTATCGGCTGGGCAGCGCGCAGTACTTCGCCGACTACCCCGAGGACATCCAGCTCTACGGGCTGAGCTTCAGCACCAGCCTGCCCACCGGCACCACCCTGGCCGGCGAGATCAGCTACCGGCCGAACATGCCGGTGCAGATCAACCCGGTCGACCTGGTCACCTCGACCCTGGGCATACCGGCGCTCACACCGGTCTACGGCGATGCGCCGGCACCGGCCAACGACGCGGTCCTCAAGGGTTACCGGCGCAAGGAAGTGACCCAGGCGCAAGTCACCGCCACGCACTTCTTCGACCAGGTGATGGGCGCCGACCGCCTGACCCTGATCGGCGAGATCGGCGTCACCCACGTCGGCGGCCTGGGCGACGACGACGAGCTGCGCTACGGCCGCAGCCCGGTGTTCGGCCAGGGCGCGTTGTACCCCGATAACAGCCTGTGCACCGGCAACAGCGTCACGCCGCAGTACTGCAACGACTCCGGCTTCGTCACCAGCACCGCCTGGGGCTACCAGACGCGGGCGATCTGGGAATACGCCGACCTCATCGACGGCGCCACGGTGCGACCCAACCTGGCCTGGTCCCACGACGTCCACGGCTACGCCCCGGAGCCGGGCTTCAACCAGGGCGCGCGGGCGATCAGCATCGGCGTCGATGGCACCTACCTCAACACCTACAACATGAGCCTTTCCTACACCAACTTCTTCGGCGGTAAGTACAACGTGAATACCGACCGGGACTTCCTTGCCCTGAGCTTTGGCGTGTCGTTCTAAGCGGAGAAAAACCGATGAACAAGAAACTTGCGTGCGCTTCACTGCTGTTCCTGGCCCTGCCCTTCAACCTACAGGCTGCCGTTCCCGAAATGGAAGCGGCGAAACTGGGCAACACCCTCACGCCCCTGGGTGCAGAGCGCGCCGGCAATGTCGACGGCAGCATTCCCGCCTGGGACGGCGGCCTGCCAGCCAACGCCGGCAGCCGCGGCGCTGACGGCCGCCTGAGCGACCCCTTCGCCGCGGAAAAACCGCTGTTCACCATCACCGCGAAGAACATGGCGCAGTACGCGGCGAACCTCACGCCGGGCCAGCAGGCGATGCTGCAGCGCTACCCGGATTACCACCTCAACGTCTATCCCGCGCATCGCTCGGCGACCTACCCGGCAGCGGTACTGCAAGCTGTCTCCGCGAATGCGCGCCATGCCAGCCTGGTCGAGGGCGGCAATGGCCTGAAGGACTTCCAGACGGCGATTCCCTTCCCCATTCCGCAGAGCGGCGTCGAGGCGTTGTGGAACCACATCACCCGCTACCGCGGCGGCAGCGCCCAGCGTCTGCACGTTCAGGCGACGCCCACCGCCAGCGGCACCTACACGCCCACCTACTTCCAGCAGCAGTTCAGCTATCGCGACCAGCTCACCGACTACATCCCGGACAAGGACAACAACGTCCTCTTCTACTACAAGCAGCTGGTCACCGCGCCGGCGCGTCTGGCGGGCGATGTGGTGCTGGTCCACGAGACCCTCGACCAGGTCCGCGAGCCACGGATGGCCTGGGTCTACAACGCTGGCCAGCGCCGCGTGCGCCGCGCCCCGCAGATCGCCTACGACGGCCCCTACCCGGCCTCCGATGGCCTGCGCGTGGCGGACAACCTGGACATGTTCAACGGCGCGCCGGACCGCTACGACTGGAAGCTGATCGGCAAGAAGGAAATCTATGTCCCGTACAACAGCTTCGCCCTCGACTCCACCGCCCACCGCTATGACGACCTGGTCAAACCCGGCCACCTCAATCAGGACCTGGTGCGCTACGAGAAACACCGCGTCTGGCAGGTCGAAGGCACCCTGCGCGCCGGCGAGCGACACATCTATGCACGCCGCGTGCTGTTCCTCGACGAGGACACCTGGCAGGCCGTGCTCGCCGACCACTACGACGGCCGCGGCACCCTCTGGCGCGTGGGCGAGAGCTTCATGACACCGCTGTACGACAAGCAGATTCCCTGGCTGGGCGTGGAGGCCATCTATGACCTCATCAATGGTCGCTACCTGGTGTCCGGCCTGACCAACCAGGAGAAGTCCCAGGTGGAGTTCGGCTTCAAGGCCAGCAGCGTCGACTACACCCCGACGGCGCTGAGGAACCAGGGCATCCGCTGACCTTCAGCGAACGGGATAAATCGACCTGCATGAAAAAGGCCGCCTTGTGGGCGGCCTTTTTCGTGGATGGCAGGATATCAGGCCATCGCTTCCTGAGGTTTGCCCAGCAGGCGGTCGATCACCACCATCACGGCCAGCATGGCGACCGAAGGGATCAGCCAGGCGAGGCCCTGTTCGGCCAGCGGCAGGTGTTCCATCCAGGCCGGCATCCAGGCGTCGAGCTTGGCCCCCTTCAGGGCATCGATGAGACCGAAGACGAAGGAGATCACCATCACCGGAGCGACGATGCGGGTCTGCGAACGCCACAGGCTGGCGCAGAAGCTCAGCGCCACCAGCACGATGCACGGCGGGTAGATGGCGGTCAGCACCGGGATCGAGAACTGGATGAGCTTGGTCAGGCCCAGGTTCGATACCAGCAGCGAGAAGCCGGCCAGGATCACCACCAGGCTGCGGTACGACAGCGGCACGATGCGGCAGAAGTACTCGGCGCAGGCGCAGGTCAGGCCGACGGCGGTCACCAGGCAGGCCAGCGCGATGAGCACGGCGAGGAAGGTGCTGCCCAGTGAGCCGAAGGTGTGCTGCACGTAGGCGTGCAGGACGGCAGCGCCGTTGGCGGCACCGGCGGCGATGTCGTGGCTGCCCGAGCCCAGGCGGAACAGGCTGATGTATACCAGCGCCAGGCCGACCCCGGCGATCAGGCCGGCAATGATGGCGTAACGAGTGATCAGCCGCGGCGAGTCGACACCACGGGAGCGGATCGCGTTGACGATGACGATGCCGAAGACCAGCGCGCCGAGGGTGTCCATGGTCAGGTAGCCATTGACGAAGCCCTGGGAGAACGCCGCGGCCTGGTAGGCCGGTTCAGCGACGCCGATGGGGCCGGCCGGCAGCATGAAGGCGGCGATGCCCAGTGCGGCCAGGGCGATGATCTTCAGCGGCGCGAGGAAGCGGCCGACGGTATCGAGCAGCTTGCCCGGATACAGCGAGATCACCAGCACCACCGCGAAGTACACAAGGCTGTAGAGGAACAGCGGCAGCGCGCCCTCCCCGGTCAACGGCGCGAGGCCGACTTCGAAGGAAACGGTGGCGGTACGCGGGGTGGCGAACAGCGGCCCGACCGACAGGTAGCAGACAGCCGCCAGCAAGCCGCCGGCGACCTTGCCGATGGGGTGGCTCAGGGTGTCCATCGCACCACCGACCTTGGCCAGCGCGACGACAGTGATCACCGGCAGGCCGACCGCGGTGATCAGGAAGCCCAGCGCGGCCATCCACACGTGCGGCCCCGACTGCAGGCCCACGATCGGCGGGAAGATGATGTTACCCGCGCCGACGAACAGCGCGAAGGTCATAAAACCAAGTGCCAGGACGTCCTGGCCTTTCAAGACTTTCATGAAGGGAAATACCACAGTGCTGAAACGGTTTCGTGGTCTCCCAAGGCACGCACACCATACAGACGTGACAAAGCCGCATCGAACGGGATTGGCCGACTCACGCTGGGCGAGCCTGGGCATCCTGTGATGCTGCTGTCATCGGTACGGTGATTTGTTCTTGGAAGTCCGATAGCAGAGGTTTTCCATGGGCTCGTGGCCCGGTTGCTCCTGCATTCTGGTTATCCCGACATCCTTGCCGGTCAGGAATCGCCGTCGCTTCCGGGTAGGAATGGACGGTGAGCGAGCCTTCCCTTGTGGGGAACGCGACGCTTCATATAGTTGCTAGCCTAACGATCTATTCCGATGAACTGCACTGACATACGTCAGATCGTCCGCGGAATGAAAGCGGGTGTCGCCTGAACGACACTTTGTAGACGCCGCCATAACGACAGAGGCCACCCGAAGGTGGCCTCTGTTGATGGACGGTTAAATAAGCGAGGCGCTTACTTGACCGGCCAGCCGGTCAGCTCGGCCAGGGCCTTGCCGATGTCAGCCAGGGAACGCACGGTTTTCACGCCAGCGTCCTGCAGGGCAGCGAACTTCTCGTCCGCAGTGCCCTTGCCACCGGAGATGATGGCGCCCGCGTGGCCCATGCGCTTGCCGGGCGGTGCGGTTACACCAGCGATGTAGGACACCACCGGCTTGGTCACGTTGGCCTTGATGTAGGCAGCCGCTTCTTCTTCGGCCGAACCACCGATTTCGCCGATCATCACGATGGCTTCGGTTTTCGGGTCTTCCTGGAACAGCTTCAGGATGTCGATGAAGTTGGAGCCAGGGATCGGGTCACCACCGATGCCCACGCAGGTGGACTGGCCGAAGCCGGCGTCAGTGGTCTGCTTCACGGCTTCGTAGGTCAGGGTGCCGGAACGCGACACGATGCCTACCTTGCCCGGCAGGTGGATGTGACCCGGCATGATGCCGATCTTGCACTCGCCGGGAGTGATCACGCCCGGGCAGTTCGGGCCGATCAGGCGTACGCCCAGCTCGTCGCACTTGACCTTGGCTTCCAGCATGTCGATGGTCGGGATGCCTTCGGTGATGCAGACGATCAGCTTGATGCCGCCGAAGGCCGCTTCCAGGATCGAGTCCTTGCAGAACGGAGCCGGAACGTAGATGACCGAAGCGTCAGCGCCGGTAGCTTCCACGGCTTCCTTGACGGTGTTGAACACCGGCAGACCCAGGTGGGTGGTGCCGCCCTTGCCGGGGGTCACGCCGCCAACCATCTTGGTGCCGTAGGCAATGGCTTGTTCGGAGTGGAAGGTACCCTGCGAGCCGGTGAAGCCCTGGCAGATGACTTTGGTGTCTTTATTGATCAGGACGCTCATTACTTACCCTCCGCGGCCTTGACGACTTGCTGGGCAGCGTCGGTCAGGCTGGTCGCCGCGATGATGTTCAGACCGCTTTCGGCCAGGACCTTGGCGCCGAGGTCGGCGTTGTTGCCTTCCAGACGAACGACAACAGGGATTTTCACGCCGACTTCTTTCACGGCGCCGATGATGCCTTCGGCAATCATGTCGCAGCGAACGATGCCGCCGAAGATGTTCACCAGAACGGCAGCGACGTTGCTGTCGGACAGGATGATCTTGAACGCTTCGGTCACGCGCTCTTTGGTGGCACCGCCGCCAACGTCGAGGAAGTTGGCCGGCTTGCCGCCGTGCAGGTTGACGATGTCCATGGTGCCCATGGCCAGGCCAGCGCCGTTGACCATGCAGCCGATGTTGCCTTCCAGTGCGACGTAGTTCAGTTCCCACTTCTGCGCATGGGCTTCACGAGCGTCGTCCTGGGACGGGTCGTGCATGGCGCGCAGCTTGGGCTGACGGTACATGGCGTTGGAGTCGATGTTGATCTTGGCGTCCAGGCAGTGCAGGTTGCCGTCTTTCTTGATCACCAGCGGGTTCACTTCCAGCAGTGCCAGGTCGTAGTCCTGGAACAGCTTGGCCAGGCCAACGAAGATGTGGGTGAACTGCTTGATCTGGTCGCCTTTGAGGCCCAGCTGGAAAGCCAGCTCACGGCCCTGGTAGGGCTGAGCGCCAACCAGCGGATCGATGGTGGCCTTCAGAATCTTCTCGGGAGTCTCGTGCGCAACTTTCTCGATGTCCACGCCACCTTCGGTGGAGGCCATGAAGACGATGCGACGGCTGGAACGGTCGACAACGGCGCCGAGGTACAGCTCCTTGTCGATGTCGGTGCAGGATTCCACCAGGATCTTGCTGACCGGCTGGCCGTTGGCGTCAGTCTGGTAAGTCACCAGACGCTTGCCCAGCCAGTTGGCGGCGAACGCCTTGGCGTCCTCTTTGCTCTTGACCAGCTTCACACCGCCCGCTTTACCGCGGCCACCGGCGTGTACCTGGGCTTTAACGACCCACTCGGTACCACCGATTTTTTCACAGGCTTCTGCGGCCTCTTCGGGTGTGTCGACGGCGAAGCCCTTGGATACGGGCAGGCCGTACTCAGCGAACAGCTGCTTACCCTGATATTCGTGGAGATTCATGCTTGTCTACCGTTTTCGTCTTGGGTATTGCGCATTCGGCGCGGCGCTCGTGGCACCACGCCACCTGTGACCGAGTCCCCCTCGGGGGAGAAACGATCCGGCGGGATGGACGGCAGCCCCTCGCAAAAGACTGCCGCCCTCCCCGCCGTGGTCCCGTTCCTTAGCGCTTCTTGCGGTTGGCGATGTGGATGGCGTGGCCATTCACTGCCAGGGCCGCTTCGTGCAGCGCTTCGGACAGAGTCGGGTGGGAGAAGACCATCATGCCCAGGTCTTCGGCACTGGTACCGAATTCCATGCCGATCGCGCCTTGCTGAACCAGCTCGGCGGCGCTCGGGCCGATCACGTGGACGCCCAGTACGCGGTCGGTCTTGGCATCGGCGATGACCTTGACCAGACCGCCGGTGTCGTTGGCAGCCATGGCGCGGCCGCTGGCGGCGAACGGGAAGGTACCGACGTTGACTTCGACGCCTTCACCCTTGAGCTGCTGCTCGGTCTTGCCGACCCATGCGATTTCCGGGTGGGTGTAGATCACCGACGGAATCAGGTCGTAGTTCATCTGGGCCTTGTGGCCGGCGATGCGCTCGGCAACCATCACGCCTTCTTCCGAGGCCTTGTGCGCCAGCATGGCGCCGCGGACCACGTCACCGATGGCGTAGACGCCCGGAACGCTGGTCTTGCACTGGTCGTCGACGAAGATGAAGCCACGCTCGTCCAGGGTCACGCCGCTGTCGGCAGCCAGCAGATCGGTGGTCACCGGGCGACGGCCCACGGCCACAATCAGCTTGTCGAAGACTTCCTTCTGCTCGCCGTTGGCGTCGGTGAAGGTCACGGTGACCTGCTTCTTCTTCACGTCCGAACCGGTAACGCGAGCGCCCAGGCGGATGTTCAGACCTTGCTTGGTCAGGGTCTTCAGGGCTTCCTTGGCGATCTGCTCGTCGGCAGCCGGGAGGAACTTGTCCAGGGCTTCCAGGACGGTGACTTCAGCGCCCAGGCGAGCCCAGACCGAACCCAGCTCCAGGCCGATGACGCCAGCGCCGATCACGCCGAGTTTCTTCGGTACGCTCTGGAATTCCAGGGCGCCGGTGGAGTCGACGATGATGTCTTCGGTCAGCGGGGCCGGCGGGATTTCAACCGGCTTGGAGCCCGAAGCGATGATGATGTTGTCGGCTTCCAGAACCTGGGTCTTGCCGTCCAGGCCGGTCACTTCGACCTGCTTGTTGGCCAGGACCTTGCCGTGGCCTTCGAAGGAGGTCACGCCGTTGGCCTTGAACAGGGTGGCGATGCCGCCGGTCAGGTTCTTCACGATGTTGGCCTTGCGACCAATCATCGCCGGAACGTCCATCTTCACTTCGCCAGTGGAGATACCGTGAACGTCGAAGCTCTCTTTGGCTTCCTTGTACTTCCAGGAGCTGTCCAGCAGCGCCTTGGACGGAATGCAGCCTACGTTCAGGCAGGTACCGCCGAGAGCGACCTTGCCCTCTTTACCGATGTACTTCTCGATGCAAGCGGTCTTCAGGCCGAGTTGGGCGGCACGGATGGCGGCTACGTAACCGCCGGGGCCGGCACCAATCACAACCACGTCGAATTTCTGGCTCATGTCTCAATCCTTATTCCGGTGAAGCGGACGGCCCCTTGCGGGGCCGTCGTGTAGTACGGGGCCGTCGTGTGAACTGACGTATCAGACGTCGAGCAGCAGGCGAGCCGGATCTTCCAGCAGATCCTTCATGGTGACCAGGAAGCTTACCGCTTCCTTGCCATCGATCATGCGGTGATCGTAGGACAGCGCCAGGTACATCATCGGCAGGATCACTACCTGGCCATTAACGGCCATCGGGCGTTCCTGGATCTTGTGCATGCCGAGGATGGCGGTCTGCGGCGGGTTGACGATCGGAGTCGACAGGAGGGAACCGAATACGCCACCGTTGGAAATGGTGAAAGTACCACCGGTCATGTCTTCGATGGACAGCTTGCCGTCTTTGGCTTTCTTGCCGAAGGTGGCGATACCGTTCTCGATCTCGGCCAGGCTCATGAACTCGGCGTTGCGCAGAACCGGTACGACCAGACCGCGGTCGCTGGAAACTGCCACACCGATGTCCTGGTAGCCGTGGTAGACGATGTCGTTGCCGTCGATCGAGGCATTGACGCCCGGGAAGCGCTTCAGGGCTTCGGTGGCGGCCTTGACGAAGAAGGACATGAAGCCCAGGCGAACGCCGTTGTGCTTCTTCTCGAACAGGTCCTTGTACTTGTTGCGCAGGTCCATGATCGGCTTCATGTTGACTTCGTTGAAGGTAGTCAGCATGGCCATGGAGGACTGGGCTTCGACCAGACGCTCGGCAACCTTGGCGCGCAGGCGGGTCATCGGCACGCGCTTCTCGACGCGGTCGCCAGCGGCGAACACGGGAGCAGCGGCAGCGGCCGGAGCAGCTGCCTTGGCGGCCGGAGCGGCAGCCGGGGCATTCTTCTTGGCTTCAACGGCGGCTACGACGTCTTCCTTGGTCACGCGACCGCCCTTGCCGGTGCCGGCCAGGCTGTTCGGGTCGATGCCGTTCTCTTCGGCCAGCTTGCGGGCAGCCGGCGAGAGGATGTTGTCGTCGCCGGCAGCGGCGGCCGGGGCAGCAGCAGCCGGTGCGGCAGCCGGAGCCGAGGCAGCAGCCGGAGCGGCAGCGGCAGCACCGCCTTCGCTCAGCTTGCCCAGCAGTTCGTTGGAAAGAACGGTGTCGCCTTCGTTCTTGACGATCTCAGCCAGGACGCCGTCGGCCTCGGCCAGTACTTCGATCACGACCTTGTCGGTCTCGATGTCGACGATCAGCTCGTCACGCTTGACGGCTTCACCGACCTTCTTGTGCCAGGTTGCGACGGTGCCGTCGGCAACCGATTCCGGGAAGGTTGGGGCTTTGATTTCGATAGCCATTATGTGTGTTTCCTTAAATTCGGTATCAACTGCGCGTTGGCGTTAAACGGTGAAGGCGTCCTGCAGCAGTTTTTCCTGCTGCTCGGCGTGCATCGAAGCGTAGCCGCAAGCCGGAGCTGCCGAGCCTTCGCGGCCCGCGTATTCCAGGTTGAGACCTTTCTTGTGCGCGGCGATGACACGACGCATGTGGTGCTGCGAGCAGAACCAGGCGCCCTGGTTCATCGGCTCTTCCTGGCACCAGACGATGTGCTTGAGGTTCTTGTACTGCGACAGCACCTCGGTCAGATCGTCTTCCGGGAAGGGATACAGCTGCTCGATACGAACGATCGCGATGTTCTCGAGACCTTCGGCACGACGCTTCTCCAGCAGGTCGTAGTAGACCTTGCCGCTGCACAGCACGATGCGGTCGACTTTCTTCGGATCCAGGCTGTCGATCTCGTTGATCACAGTCTGGAACGAACCGTCGGCCAGATCTTCCAGGGTCGAGATGGCCAGCTTGTGACGCAGCAGCGACTTCGGAGTCATCACGATCAGCGGCTTGCGCAGCGGACGGATCACCTGACGACGCAGCATGTGGTAGACCTGAGCCGGAGTAGTCGGCACGCAGACCTGGATGTTCTGCTCGGCGCACAGCTGCAGGTAACGCTCCAGACGCGCGGAGGAGTGCTCCGGACCCTGGCCCTCGTAACCGTGCGGCAGCAGCATGGTCAGACCACACAGACGTTGCCACTTGGTTTCGCCGCTGGTGATGAACTGGTCGATCACGACCTGTGCACCGTTGGCGAAGTCACCGAACTGCGCTTCCCACACCACGAGTGCATCCGGGGTGGTGGTGGCGTAGCCGTATTCGAACGCCAGTACAGCTTCTTCCGAGAGGTAGGAGTCGTACAGGCTGACGCGCGGCTGGCCGTCGAACAGGTTGGCCAGCGGGATGTAGACCGAGTCGTCCTTCTGGTTGTGCAGCGCCGCGTGGCGGTGCGAGAAGGTGCCGCGGCCGACGTCCTGACCGGTCATGCGGACCGGGTGACCTTCGAACAGCAGGGTGGCGTAGGCCAGGTTCTCGGCGAAGCCCCAGTTGATCGGGAAGCCACCGGCAGCCATCTTGGCGCGGTCTTCGTAGATCTTCTGTACCTGACGCTGCATGACGAAGCCGTCCGGGGTTTCCAGCAGCTTGTTGGACAGGTCCTGCAGGGTCTTCAGGTCGCAACGGGTGTCGTGACGGGCGGTCCAGGCATGGCCGATGTACGGACGCCAGTCGACGAAGAGCTCCTTGTTGGGCTCCTTCACCAGGCTCTTCACCACGTGCAGGCCGTTGTCGAGAGCGTCGCGGTATTCGTCGACCTTCTCCTGGGCCTGCTCGGTGGTCTGCACGCCAGCGGCGATCAGCGCGTCGGCATACAGGTCACGG
Organism: Pseudomonas sp. PDM17; assembly: GCF_014851985.1. NCBI lineage: Bacteria > Pseudomonadati > Pseudomonadota > Gammaproteobacteria > Pseudomonadales > Pseudomonadaceae > Pseudomonas > Pseudomonas sp. PDM17. Next base: position 55,457 of record NZ_JACVAT010000002.1, on the reverse strand, counting down.
GTGGTGCGCTGCTTGGCGATCTGCTGATACATCATCGGCTGGGTGCCGCTCGGCTCGTCGGCCTCGTTGTGGCCGCGACGACGGTAGCAGACCAGGTCGATGACCACGTCACGCTTGAACTGCATGCGGTAATCGATGGCCAGCTGGGTCACGAACAGGACCGCTTCCGGATCGTCGCCATTCACATGGAAGATCGGCGCCTGGATCATCTTCGCCACGTCGGTCGCGTACTCGGTGGAACGAGCATCGTCCTGACGGCTGGTGGTGAAGCCGACCTGGTTGTTGATCACGATGTGGATGGTGCCGCCCGTCTTGTAAGCACGGGTCTGCGACATCTGGAAGGTTTCCATGACCACGCCCTGCCCCGCGAAGGCGGCATCGCCGTGGATGGAGATCGGCACGACCTTGTCGCCGCTGCCGTCTTTACGACGGTCCTGACGAGCGCGTACCGAGCCCTCGACCACCGGGGAAACGATTTCCAGGTGCGAGGGGTTGAACGCCAGGGCCAGGTGGACTTCGCCGCCGGTGGTCATGACGTTGGAGGAGAAGCCCTGGTGGTACTTCACGTCACCCGAGCCCAGTTCGACCAGTTTCTTGCCTTCGAACTCGTCGAAGAGGTCGCGCGGGTTCTTGCCCAGGGTGTTGACCAGGACGTTCAGACGGCCACGGTGGGCCATGCCGATGACGATTTCCTTGACGCCGTAGGAGCCGGAGCGCTGGATGATCTCGTCGATCATCGGGATCAGGCTCTCGCCGCCTTCCAGGCCGAAGCGCTTGGTGCCCGGGTACTTGGTGCCCAGGTACTTTTCCAGGCCTTCGGCAGCGGTCAGGCGCTCGAGCAGGTGGGAACGGGCGTCGGCGGAATACGTCGGACGGCCGCGCACGCTTTCAAGGCGCTGGGCGAACCAGTGGCGCTGCTCGGAATCGACGATGTGCATGAACTCGGCGCCGATGGTGCTGCAGTAGGTCTGCTTCAGCGCATCGATGATTTCACGCAGGGTCGCTTCTTCCTTGCCGATGTAGAGCTCACCGGTACGGAAAGTAGTGTCGAGGTCTGCAGCGGTGAGCCCGTAGTGTTCGAGCGACAGATCGGAGGGAGCGGTACGCACCCAGAGACCCAGCGGATCGAGCGATGCTGCCTGATGTCCACGCAGACGGTATGCCAGGATCAGACGCAGGACTTCAACCTGCTTTTTCTCGTGCTCGGTGCTTACGCTGCCAGCGGAAACAGGCGCAGCGCGGCGCTGGTTCTTGGCCAGGAGTACGAAATGATCACGGATAGAGGAATGCGAGACGTCGGGGGCAGGATTGCCGTCGGCGGGGAGCTTCTGGAAGTACGTGCGCCACTCTTCTGGCACAGCGTTCGGGTCGTGCAGGTAGAGCTCGTAGAGCTCTTCGACGTAGGCAGCGTTTCCACCGGATAGATGGGCACTGTTCCACATCCGCTGCATTACGCTTTCGTGCATGCTTGGTCACCCTCGGTAAGGGGACTCCACCTGTGGAATCTCTGGCGCGAAGTCATACACAGCGACTTCAAGCCACCGATCCCCGCAGATAGTCCGGGTACCAGCCCGGATGCCCCTGCTGGTCATATATACGTTTTCAAAACAGGACCCCCGCTTTGTGGGCTTGGGTCCTAGGGACTGTACCGCCGGAAAATGTTCCGGCGGCACAGGTGTCGCTCTTGCAATGATCTTTGGGCGCGAGGCCCTCGGATCAAGTGCCGCTCTGCAGCAGCATGTTACGGATGTGACCGATTGCCTTGGTGGGGTTCAGACCCTTCGGGCAGACGTTCACGCAGTTCATGATCCCGCGGCAGCGGAAGACGCTGAACGGGTCATCCAGGCTCGCCAGGCGCGCCTGAGTTTCGGTGTCACGGCTGTCGGCCAGGAAGCGATAGGCTTGCAGCAGTGCGGCGGGACCCAGGAACTTGTCGGGGTTCCACCAGAACGACGGGCAGGAGGTCGAGCAGCAGGCGCACAGGATGCACTCGTACAGACCGTCCAGCTTCTCGCGCTCTTCCGGGCTTTGCAGACGTTCGATGGCCGGCGCTGCATATTTGTTCTGCAGGAACGGCTTCACGCTCTCGTACTGCTTGTAGAAGATGCGCATGTCGACGACCAGGTCACGGATGACCGGCAGGCCGGGCAGCGGGCGAATGACCAGCTTGCCGCCCTTCAGGCCAACGGCCGACAGGGGGGTGATGCAGGCCAGGCCGTTCTTGCCATTCATGTTCATACCGTCGGAACCGCACACGCCTTCACGGCAGGAACGACGGTAGGAGAAGCCCTCGTCCTGTTCCTTGATCAGCGCCAGCACGTCCAGGACCATGATGTCCTTGCCGTCGGTATCGACCTGGAAGTCCTGCATGTAAGGTGCAGCGTCCTTCTCAGGGTTGTAGCGGTAAACACTCACTTGCAACATGGCGGGCACCCTTAGTAAGTACGAACCTTGGGTTCGAATGCCGGAACAGTTTTCGGCGCGAAGTTGACGGCACGCTTGGCTACACGCTTCTCACCCGGGAAGTACAGGGTGTGGCACAGCCAGTTCTCGTCATCGCGCTCCTCGAAGTCTTCACGGGCATGCGCGCCGCGGGACTCTTTGCGGGCTTCTGCCGCAATCGCAGTGGCTTCGGCCACTTCGAGGAGGTTCTGCAGTTCCAGCGCTTCGATACGCGCCGTGTTGAATGCCTGGCTCTTGTCGTTGATCTTGACCGCAGCGATACGCTCACGCAGATCAGCCAGCTGAGCGATACCTTTCTGCATGTATTCGCCGGTACGGAACACACCGAAGTAGTTCTGCATGCAGGATTGCAGCTCGCGCTTGAGCGGAGCGACTTCTTCGCCGCTGGTGCGCTCGTTCACGCCGTTCAGGCGCTTGAAAGCGGACTCCAGGTCGGACTCGGAAGCCTGGCGGTGCTCGATACCATCCTTGAGCGCCTTCTCCAGGTGCAGACCGGTGGCACGACCGAACACAACCAGGTCGAGCAGCGAGTTGCCGCCCAGGCGGTTGGCGCCGTGTACCGATACGCAAGCCACTTCGCCTACGGCGAACAGGCCTTCGATGATCTGCTCGTTGCCGTTGGCGTCCATGGTCAGGGCCTGGCCATGGATGTTGGTGGCAACGCCGCCCATCATGTAGTGGCAGGTCGGGATAACCGGGATCGGAGCGACAACCGGGTCAACGTGGGCGAAGGTCTTGGACAGTTCGCAGATGCCAGGCAGGCGGCTGTGCAGAACTTCTTCGCCGAGGTGGTCGAGCTTCAGCAGTACGTGGTCCTTGTTCGGGCCCACGCCGTTGCCGGCGATCACTTCTTTAACCATGGAGCGGGCAACCACGTCGCGGCCGGCCAGGTCTTTCGCGTTCGGAGCGTAACGCTCCATGAAACGCTCGCCATGGGCGTTGATCAGGTAGCCACCTTCACCGCGGCAACCTTCGGTGACCAGTACACCAGCGCCGGCGATGCCGGTCGGGTGGAACTGCCACATCTCGATGTCCTGCACCGGCACGCCAGCGCGCAGGGCCATACCGATGCCGTCACCGGTGTTGATCAGGGCGTTGGTGGTGGAGGCGTAGATACGGCCGGCACCGCCAGTGGCCAGGACCACGGCTTTGGAGCGGATATAAACGGTGTCGCCGGTTTCGATGTCGATGGCGATGACGCCAACCACATGACCGTCCTGGTTCTTCACCAGGTCAACCGCGTACCACTCATTAAGGAAGGAAGTACCGCTCTTCAGGTTGGCCTGATAGAGAGTGTGCAGCAGGGCGTGACCGGTACGGTCAGCCGCGGCGCAGGTACGGGCAGCCTGGCCACCCTTGCCGAAGTCCTTGGACTGGCCACCGAACGGACGCTGGTAGATGCGACCCTGCTCGGTACGGGAGAACGGCAGACCCATGTGTTCCAGTTCGAACACGGCTTCCGGGCCGACGGAGCACATGTATTCGATAGCGTCCTGGTCACCGATGTAGTCGGAGCCCTTGACGGTGTCGTACATGTGCCAGCGCCAATCGTCGTTCGGGTCGGCCGAAGCGATGGCGCAGGTGATGCCGCCCTGGGCGGATACGGTGTGCGAACGGGTCGGGAAGACCTTGGTCACCACGGCAGTCTTGTGACCGCCCTGGGCCAGTTGCAGCGCAGCGCGCATGCCGGCGCCGCCACCACCAACGATGATGGCGTCGAAGGAAAGAGTACGAATGCTAGCCATGGATCAGTTACCCCAGAGAATCTGCACACCCCAGACGAAGAATGCGAACATGGCCATGCCGCATACCGCCTGGACGAGGAAACGCACGACGGTCGCGGACTTGCCCAGCGCCATCGGAGTCAGGTAGTCGGTAGTGATGGTCCACATACCAACCCACGCGTGCACGCTCAGGGAAACCAGCGTCAACAGGCTGAAAATCTTCATCAGGCTGTGGGAGAACAGACCATGCCACTCGGTGTAGGTGATACCCGGGTGGGCGATCAGGAAGCCCAGCAGGAAGAGAACATAAGCCGCGAGAACGACCGCGGAGACGCGCTGGACCATCCAGTCATAGAGACCCGAACGCGACAAGTTAGTGACGTTAGTTACCATACCCATACCCCCGCCAGAACGATCAGCACCACTGCGACAGCGATGACGATTTTCGAACCACGCTTACCGCCTTCCAGCGTTTCGCCAATACCTGCGTCCATGACGAGGTGACGAATACCGGCTACCAGGTGGTACAGGAGCGCAGACAGCAGGCCCCAGATCACAAGCTTGACCAACGGATGGGTCAGACACGCCTTCACCTGCTCGAAGCTTTCTTCCGAAGCGAGGGAACGATCCAGTGCGAACAGCAGCACTGCGATGCCCACGAACAGAATGACGCCAGAGATGCGGTGGAGAATCGACGTGTAAGCAGTGATAGGGAGTTGGATGGTCCTTAGGTCTAGGTTTACGGGTCGTTTGCTATTCACGGCTTTTTTCACACTGAGAGCCCTTCTATGAATCAGGGCTAGTTGTCGGGAGGTGCACTTGTCAGGTACCCATCACCTTCGGGAGTGACAACCACCAATCAAGCGAGGCCGGACGGCCCTTGGCGGCTGGTCGCCGAGTATAGACAGTTAGGCTCCTAATGACAACGGAAAGACCTTCACCTAAGGACTAATTGCCGCACCCCCCGAAAAGGCGTAAACAGGCAAATTTTTCCGGCAAAACAGGGGCTTGGAGGAGCCAAACTTCTCCGATTGTGCAAATTGACATTCGGATTTATCTCTCTATAGTGGTGCGGGCCCTGCGTGGGGGGTCGTACAGATGATTTCAAGCATAAATAGGAGGCCATCATGGCTGACAAAAAAGCGCAGTTGATCATCGAGGGCGCTGCCCCCGTCGAACTGCCTGTCCTCTCCGGCACGCTGGGTCCCGATGTTGTCGACGTGCGGGGCCTGACCTCCACGGGTCACTTCACTTTCGACCCCGGCTTCATGTCCACCGCCTCCTGCGAGTCGAAGATCACCTACATCGATGGTGATAAAGGTGTACTGCTGCACCGCGGCTACCCGATCGAGCAACTCGCCGAGAAGTCCGACTACCTGGAAACCTGCTACCTGCTGCTCAACGGCGAACTGCCCACTGCCGAGCAGAAAGAGAAGTTCGTCGGCACCATCAAGAACCACACCATGGTTCATGAACAGCTGAAGACCTTCTTCAACGGTTTCCGCCGTGATGCGCACCCGATGGCCGTGATGTGCGGCGTGATCGGCGCCCTCTCCGCCTTCTATCACGACTCCCTGGACATCAATAATCCGAAGCACCGGGAAGTCTCGGCGCATCGTCTGATCGCAAAGATGCCGACCATTGCTGCCATGGTGTACAAGTACTCCAAGGGCGAGCCGATGATGTACCCGCGCAACGACCTGAACTATGCAGAAAACTTCCTGCATATGATGTTCAACACCCCTTGCGAGACCAAGCCGATCAGCCCCGTGCTGGCCAAGGCCATGGACCGCATCTTCATCCTGCACGCCGATCACGAGCAGAACGCTTCCACCTCCACCGTGCGCCTGGCGGGCTCCTCGGGCGCCAACCCGTTCGCCTGTATCGCCTCGGGCATCGCTGCCCTGTGGGGACCGGCTCACGGCGGTGCCAACGAAGCCGTTCTGCGCATGCTGGACGAGATCGGTGACGTGTCGAACATCGAGAAGTTCGTGGCCAAGGCCAAGGACAAGAACGATCCGTTCAAGCTGATGGGCTTCGGCCACCGCGTGTACAAGAACTTCGACCCGCGCGCCAAGGTCATGAAACAGACCTGCGACGAGGTTCTCCAGGAGCTGGGCATCAACGACCCGCAACTGGAACTGGCCATGAAGCTGGAAGAAATCGCCCGCCACGATCCCTACTTCGTGGAGCGCAACCTCTACCCGAACGTGGACTTCTACTCCGGCATCATCCTGAAGGCCATCGGCATTCCGACCAGCATGTTCACCGTGATCTTCGCCCTGGCACGTACCGTGGGCTGGATCTCGCACTGGCAGGAAATGCTCTCCGGTCCGTACAAGATCGGCCGTCCGCGTCAGCTGTACACCGGCGCCACCCAGCGCGACTTCGTGGACCTCAAGGCCCGCTAAGCGCTTCGGCGTACGAGGAAAGGCCGCCTTCGGGCGGCCTTTTTTATTGCCACGGGCAAGGTTTCGCCTTCCTGCAGGAGCGAGCCCCGCCGACGCGCCACGACAGGAACGAAAAAGCCGCCCGAAGGCGGCTTTTTCATGAAGGGGAACGTCAGCGTCTGTTACTTCTCGGCAGCGCTGCGCAGGCCCTTCAGGGTGTTCATCGGCGCATCGACCACGAAGCTGTTGGCCAGCCAGGACGGGATGCTGCCACCCGGCTCGGTCTGCACCTGGTAGGTCACTTCGGTCACGCCGGCGCCCTTGGGGACCAGCTTCCACTCGCCGATCAACTTCGGCACGCGGATTTCGCCCTTCTCTTCGGGGATATAGGTCGGTTCGGCTTTCAGATGACGGATCAGGCCGCCGTCGGCAGTCTTCTCGGTGGTCACATGGATCACCACGTCGCGGCCGGTCACCGGCCAGGGCATGTCGATCTTCGAGTAGGTCCAGGAATTGTCGCCTTCGGTTTTCAGCAGGCGCATTTCGGCGCAGGCGTGGATCCACTTGCAGGAACCGGCCACGTCTTCCTGCAGGGCGTTGATCTTGGCCACATCGGCCTTGATGTCGACGACGCCACGGTAGGCCTTGTACTTGGAGCCGGCCACAGGGCTGAGGAAGACCTTCACGCCGTCTTCTTCCTTCTCCAGCTTCCAGTCTTCCGCCAGGGCAGTGCCGGCAAAGCCCATCACGGCAGTGGCCAGCAGGGTCATACGCAATACACCACGCATCGTCTTACCTCTCTTTATTCTTGATCTTGTGGGGGCAGCAAACGCCGCCGCCCCGTCGCAATCCGCGGTCTTGAGCGGGTCGGGGCATCAGTATGGACCGCGAAAACGTGACTTCCAAGTCACATCAGGCAGCGGTAATGCGTTCCCACTCGGTGAGGATCTGCAGGGCCTGCTCGTTGCTGCTGCCGCAGGCGTCGGCGTCCGCCTCGAAGGCCGCACAGACCTTTGGACGCCGAGAGTCGCCGAATAGTTTGCACAGATTGCGCTCATCCAGTTGCACGCAGCGCACGCCAGCCGGCTTGCCGTCAGGCATGCCGGGGATGGGCGAGGAAATCGACGGCGCTATGCAGCAGGCGCCACAGCCGATACGGCATTGCATGGATGAACTCTCTACTCGACTTCAAGGATTGGAGCGCAGCAGCCTCTGCTCGCGCAGTGCCGCCACCAGATGCTCGCCCTCGGCGGAGCCAGCACGGTAGAACACCGCCGGCTCGCCAATGGGCGCGGGGACTTCGACAGAACCGCCAGAAGCCACCGCGAAGGTGCTGCCACTCCACAGATGCACCCAGCGGCCCTCGGGCAACGCCACGTTCAGACGCTGCACACCGGGCTCCAGTACCGGGGCCACCAGAAATTGGTCGCCGAGCATATAGCTCGTCGGCGTTTCCGCCAAGCTGGCCGGATCAGCGGGGAACTCCAGCCAGAGCGGGCGCACCAGCGGCCAGCCATGCTGCGCCGCCTCGTCCATCAGGCGCTGACGGTACGGCGCCAGCTCACGAAACACCGTGGCGAAGCGCTGCAACTGCGCCACAGTGGCCGGCGTGCTGTAGGCCTGCACGTTGTCGTCCGGGCGATTGCCCTCGTGGGTGCGCAGCAGGCTGGTGAAGGCGGAGAACTCCATCCAGCGCAGCAGCAGCTCCTCGCTTCGGTGGTAGTTCCTGATCGGGCTGCTGATGGTGGTGTAGCCCCCGGTATCGCTGTGGTTCAGGCTGAATCCGGATACACCGCCCGACAGCAGTCCCAGCAGCGCGCTGTGCAGACCGTCGTCGGCATCCCAGGTCACCAACTGGTCGCCCAGCCACATGCTGGTGGTCAGGCCGGGGCTGTGACTGTAAGCGGAGCGCATGAAGAACAGCAGGTCGCCGGCGCCCTCCTCGTCCACCAGTTGCCGGTTCAGCTTCGCCCACAGCTCCGGATAGCGATTGTGCAGAGCCGCAGCCGGCTCGCCGGATGCCAGCTTCGCCTCGTAAGGCAGCGCTTCGCCGAAGTCCGCCATCCAGCCGGAGAAGCCCGCGCCAAGCATTTCGTCGTGCATCACCCCGCGCAGCCAATCAGCCGCCTGCGGGTTGGTGAGATCAACCAGGCCGGCGCTGAAACTGGTGTTCTGCAACAGCAGCGGCTGCCCTTGTTGATCCAGGGTCAGATAGCCGTGTTCCAGCGCCTCGCGATAGAGGTTGCGGGTCGCCCCGCCCTTCTCCGCCGTATCCACCAGGAAGGGATTCACATAGGCCAGACTGCGAATGCCCTTGGCCCGCAGTTCAGTGTTGAACGCCAACCAGCCCGGATAGCGTTCGCCATCCAGCACCCAGTTCCACCACAGCTGCTTGCCGAAACTGGTGGTGCGCTGGCCGACCCAGTCCTGCACCCAGACGCCGGCCAGCGGCACCTTCGCCTGCTCGAATTGCCGGACGATGCCGCGCACACGCTCGGTGCCGCCCTGCAGCCCGAGGATCGCGCCCTGCTGGGTCCAGGCCGGCAACGGCGGCATGCGCCCGACCACCGAGGTGTGCGCCTCGATCAACGCCTTGGGGCTGCTGCCTTTATAGATGTGCGCCTGGAGCTTGCCAGCATGCACCTCCAGCGCCACGCGCTGCTCGTCGCGCAGGTCGAAGACCTGGTACTCCGACGCCTCGCTGAAGAAGCCATGCAGCCGTGAGGTGAGATAGAAAGGCACCGGCGCGTAGGTGGTCCACCAGTCGCCACCGGCGCGGGCACTGAGGTCCGCGGCCAGGGTGATCGGTTGCAGACCGCGCCCGACGCCCTGCTCCTGCACCAGGATCGGCAGGCGGCGCCCGCTCAGGTCGAAGCGGGTGAACTGCTCGCCGAAACCGTGGAACTGTTCGCCTGCCTCCCGCGCCCACGCCAGGTAAAGACGGTTCAACGCCGGATCATTCAGGCTCACGTCCATCACCACGCCGCGCTCGCCGTCGGCGCGCAACGAGAAGGTATAAGGAGCCTGCCGGCCATCGGCACAACTGAGCGTACCGGCGATCAGCAGCGTGTCCGCTTCAGCGCGCACGGAGTCCAACTGCTGCTGGCGACACAGCAGCTCGCGGTGTTCATGGACGAACATCGCGCCGCGATGCTCTTCGGCGTCCACACGACCGATACCCGCGGCCAGGAATCCGCCACGGGTCTGCCACAGCGTCTGCGCGGGATGTTCGCCCGCGCGCAGGGCGAAGGACGCACCGTCCCACTCCAGGCGATAGTCACCCAGCGACCAGTTCTGCCCGGCAGCCATGGCCGGAGCCACCGTCAGCTGCGCCCAGACCGGCCGCTGCTGCCACCACTGCCAACCTTTCCAGCCGCCGAACGCCAATACCCCCAGCACCAGCAGCGCCGCCGTTCCCCGCAATACGAACCTGATCAATATCCCGCCCCTTGGCTGTCGCGTCGCGCATCCACTAGGCTCAGGCGCAGTCCCCTTCTGGAGCCGCTGCCATGCCGGTCTGGCTGCAAACCGCGTTTCTTCTGTCACTCTCCAACCTGTTCATGACCTTCGCCTGGTACGGCCACCTGAAAACCCTGAGCAGCAAGCCGTGGATCATCGCGGCGCTGGTCAGCTGGGGCATCGCACTGTTCGAATATCTGCTGCAGGTGCCGGCCAACCGCATAGGCTACACGGTGATGTCGGTGGGGCAGCTGAAGATCATGCAGGAGGTCATCACGCTGGCGGTCTTCGTGCCGTTCAGCGTGTACTTCATGCAGCAGCCACTGAAGCTCGACTATCTATGGGCCGGCTTGTGCCTGCTGGGCGCGGTGTACTTTATCTTCCGCGCCTGAGGCGATCAGGAGCGGCGCACGACGATCTCTGCGACCGATGGCGCCACCTGAGGGGGAGAAACGGATCAGGCCTCGGGCGAGTCCTGAAGGCGGGTGATCAGGCTGGAAGTGTCCCAGCGCCCGCCGCCGGCGGCCTGCACCTCGGCGTAGAACTGGTCGACCAGCGCCGTCACCGGCAACTGCGCGCCGTTGCGGCGAGCCTCATCCAGGACGATACCCAGGTCCTTGCGCATCCAGTCCACCGCAAAGCCGAAGTCGAAGCGACCTTCCAGCATGCTCTGGTGGCGATTTTCCAGTTGCCAGGACTGCGCGGCGCCCTTACTGATCACTTCCATCGCCGCCATACCGTCGAGGCCGGCGCTCTGGGCGAAGTGCAGCGCCTCGGACAACCCCTGCAGCAGGCCGCCGACGCAGATCTGGTTGACCATCTTGGTCAACTGGCCGCTGCCCACCGGGCCCATGCGCCGCACCATGCGCGAATAGGTGGCGATCACCGGCTCGGCGCGGGCGTAGAGGTCAGCGTCGCCGCCGACCATCACCGTCAGCGCACCGTTCTCGGCGCCGGCCTGGCCACCGGAAACCGGCGCATCGAGGAAGCCCAGCTCGCGCTCGGCCGCCGCCACCGCCAGCTCGCGGGCCACTTCGGCCGAGGCGGTGGTGTGGTCCACCAGCACGGAGCCGGGCTGCATGCCGGCCAGCGCGCCATCCTCACCCAGCACCACACTGCGCAGGTCGTCATCGTTGCCCACGCAGCACATCACGAAGTCGGCCCACTGCGCGGCCTCGCGCGGGGTCTGCGCCGAGCTGCCGCCGAACTGCTTGACCCACTGGGCGGCGCGGCTCGCGGTGCGGTTGTAGACGCACACCTCGTGCCCTTCGCGCGCCAGATGCCCGGCCATGGGGTAACCCATCACGCCCAGGCCGATGAAAGCCACTTTCGCCATCGCAGTCCCCTTGTCCGATCAAGTCGCTCAGCCTAGCACAGCGGTTTGCCGGTCCCGCAAACGCCTTCCATACTCGATTCGAACCCAACCACGAGCACCGACTATGCCCCACTGGCTGGTGATCGACCTGGAAGCCACCACCGAGGAAGGCGGCTGGCCGGTCGAGGAAATGGAGATCATCGAGATCGGCGCGAGCCTGGTTGCCGAGGCCGACGGCCGCGAGCTGGACCATTTCCAGCGTTTCGTCCGCCCGCAGCGACGCCCGCTGCTGACGACCTTCTGTCGCGAACTCACCCACATCACCCAGGCCAACGTCGATGCCGCCGCCCCGCTGCGCGAGGTCTGGCCGCAGTTCGAGCGCTGGCTCGCCCAGCACAGCCCGCGCCTGGCCGGCTGGACCAGTTGGGGCGACTACGACCGCCACCAGCTGGAACTGGAATGGCGCCGCCAGCACCTGGACAGCCACCTGTCCCGCGTCCCTCACGTCAACCTCAAGCAGCGCTTCGCCCAGGCCCGTCAGCTCAAGCGCCAGGTCGGCCTGAACGCCGCGCTGCACCTGGCCGGCCTGCATTTCCAGGGTCAGCCGCACCGTGCCCTGGAAGACGCCCGCAATACCGCCCGCCTGCTGCCGCTGACCCTGCCCGTCGCCGGCTGAAACCGCCGATCCATCGTCGATTCAGCGCCGACCTTGCACTGACCGCACGGTCGCCTGCGCCGCTCTAGTGACGGGGCCTGCGGCCTTGGGCATACTGGCGGGCCCTTTTTCACCCCTCTAGCAGGAGAAGCCCATGTTCAAGGTCAACGAGTACTTCGACGGCACCGTCAAATCCATCGCCTTCGACATGACCGCAGGCCCCGCCACCATTGGCGTGATGGCTCCCGGCGAATACGAATTCGGCACCAGCCAGCTGGAGGTGATGCACGTCGTCGCCGGCGCGCTGACCGTCAAGCTGCCGGGCAGCGACAGCTGGGAAACCTTCGAAGGCGGCAGCAACTTCACCGTGCCGGCCAACAGCAAGTTCCAGCTGAAAGTCGCCCAGGACACCGCCTACCTCTGCGAATACCGCTGAGTTCGGCGCGTCGTGAGAAACCGGCCCTGGTGGCCGGTTTTTTGTTGTCTGCGCTTTGGCAATGCTCCTACGAAAAGCAGTTGTGCAGACCGCCTTCAATATCCGCCCGCAACCCCGCATCCTTCTCGGCAATGAACACCAGCCGCGAGCCCTGCGCCGCCTCGATCGCAGTGGCCGGGCGGAGCTGATAGCGCCCGCCGACATATTGCAGCCACACCGTATCGCCCTGTCCCGCCAGGCGAATCAGCCCCTTGAGGCGCAACAGACCGCGTGGCAGTGCCTCCAGCCATTGTTTCAACCGCGCGCCGTCGAAGGCCGTATCGCCCTGCCAGCTCCAGCTGTCGAACAGGTCGCCATGGTCGATGCCTTCCTGCCCATGGGGCCGCAGCTTGCGCGACGGCTCACCTAGCAGCAGCTCATCGGGAATCTGCGCCTGGATAGTTTCCAGCACCCGCGCGCCCCGGCCGAAGCGCTCGCGCTGGCTGGCGCGCTCGTCGGCGTCCAGCAGGTCGCATTTATTCAGCAGCAGCAGGTCGGCGGCGGCGGCCTGCATGCGTTCCAGTCGCGCATACTCACCTTCCAGCGGTTCCCGGCGGGCAGCATCGACCACGGTGAGCACCGCATCCAGATGCAGGCGCCTGCGCAGTTTCGGGTAACCCAGCGTCTGCACGATGCGCTGCGGGTCGGACACCCCGCTGCACTCGATCACCACCTGTTCCAGCGGCGGGTGCATGGTCGCCAGGCGCTCCAGCTGCGCCAGCAGGTCGTCCTGCACGCTGCAGCAGATGCAGCCGTTCTCCAGGCTGTACACGGCCTCGGTCTGCTCGGCGATCATGCCGGCGTCGATGTTCAGCTCGCCGAAATCATTGACGATCACCGCCAGGCGCCGGCCTTCGCAGCGTTCCAGCAGGTTGCGCAGCAGCGTGGTCTTGCCCGCGCCGAGAAAGCCGGCAACCACCGTCACCGGGATGCTCGCGGCGTTCATGCGTTGACGCCTTCGATGCGCGGCGGCTCGCCCTGCCACACCGCCGCCAGGGCCGTATCGCTGAACTGGCCGAGACGGTCGTACACCGGGCGGCCTTCGACGAAGGTCAGTTGCACCTCGGTGCGGTGGATGAAGTTGCGCGCCGGCTGCTCGAACAGGTTGCGGTCGAGCACGATGAAGTCTGCCGACTTGCCCGCTTCCAGGCTGCCGGTGAGCTTCTCCAGGCCCATGGCATAGGCACCATTGAGGGTCGCCACGCGGATCGCCTGCTCCAGGCTGATCGGCTCGCCGAAGCAGGCCGGGTCGTCGTTCCACGGGTTTTGCCGGGTGACCAGGGTTTCCAGCGCCAGCCAGGGGTCGATGGACGCCACCGGCCAGTCGGTGCCGAACACTGCGATGCCGCCGGCGGCCAGCACGCCCTTGAAGTCGTAGATGCGCTTCAGCCGATCCGTGCCGTAGCCCGAACGCGCGCCGCTGGCGAAGGGCGTTGGGTACCAGGCTGCCGGGGAGAACTCGGCGATCACTTCCAGCTCGCGGAAGCGCTTGAGGTTGCTCGGATGCAGGATGGTGCTGTGCGCACACTGGTGGCGCACGCCGCTGAAGCCATTGCGCCGGCGCGCCTCGGCCACTGCGTCGAGGAACACGTCGGACGCCGCATCGCCAGTACAGTGGGCGATGACGCGAATGCCGCGGCTATCCATGTCCACCACCATATCGGTGATGTGCTCGGGCGTCAGGTTGAGCTTGCCGCGCCAGGCGTCTTCGCCCGGCCAGGGTGTAATAAGGAAGGAGGAGCGCGGCTCGACGGTACCGTCGAAGTGGAACTTCACAGCGTTCGCCGACAACCGTGCGCTGCGATAGTAGTGACGCTCGCCGCTGAGCAGCTCCCAGCGGCGACGCACCGGGAAGATGTCGTCCTGCCAGCTGATCGCCGCTTCCACACGCAGGGTCAGTTGGCCGGCATCGTCGAGGTACTTGAGGGCGTCCAGGCGGTTCTCGCAGACGTGCAGGTACTTGGCCGCCGTGACGCCGCGCGAGCTCTGGAAGTGCACACCCTCGCGGTAGGACTGGCGCAGTACCTTGGCCGGGGTCGGCGGCATGGCGGCGTGGATCAGCGCATAGGCGCCGTCGATCATCAGGCCGTTGGGCTCGCCGGTCAGCTCGTCGCGCTCCAGGTAGCCGTTGCGCGGGTCGGCGGTGCTGGCGTCGATGCCGGCCAGTTCCAGCGCGCGGGAATTGACCATCATGGTGCCCCACATGCGGTCGAGCAGCGCCACGGGGCGATCCGGCAGGATGCTGTCGAGCCACTCGCGGCCCGGCTTCAGCCCGGCTTCGCGGAAGGTGTAGCGCACCCAGTACTGGCCGTAGACCCAACCGTCACCGGGGTGGCTGGCGGCGTAATCGAGGATGGCTTTTGCAAGCTGCTCCGGGGTCGGGTCCTCGATGCCGACGTCGAGGTCGTCGGCGTAGCGCGGGTTCAGCGCCAGGTCCGGGTGGGTGTGCATGTCGTGCAGGCCGGGCATGCAGAACGCGCCTTCGAGGTCGCGCACCAGGGTATCCGGGCCGATCAGGTGCTCCATATCCTCCCGGCAGCCCACCGCCAGCAGCCGGCCATCGCGGATGGCCATGGCCTCGGCCCAGGGCTGGGCGGGGTCGAGCGTATAGACGCGGCCGTTGTGCAGCAGCAGTTCGGCGAAGCGGTCGGTGGGGGAATTGGAGGAGCGGAAGCGGTCCGGAGCGGTCATGGGAAGCCCTTGTTGTTCTTGTCCGTGGAGGCAGTATAGGGCTCGGCTTTCGATCACCGACTAGCATAAGATGACAACTCACTAGCACCAGACAACAGCTTGAGCCTACCTGATGCCCACCGCGTCCTTCGACATCGATTACGCCGCCCGGCAGCTGTTCCGCCACTTCCTCGACGAGTGGCGCGCACGCCCCTCCCTGCCGGCGCTGGCCCCCCTGCTGGGTGGCCTCGGCCTGCCCAGCAACAGCGAAGCGGCGGCTGCCGAGATGAACTTCGCCCGCTATTACCGGCTGCTGCAGCAGGCCGCCGGGCTGCTTGGCCCGAGTGACTTCTTCCTGCGCCTGGGCCAGCGCTACAACCTCTATGACCTGGGGGTGATCGGCTACGCGTTGATCAGCGCGGCCAACCTGCGGCGCTCCTGGGACATTTCCCTAGGCCAGCCGTCGAGCCTGATGCCACACCCGATCCACACCCACCGCGAGGAAGTCGGCGAGCACATCCGCCTGACGCTGCAGCTACCGCCCTTCAGCGAGGTGGAGCGCATCGCCCTCTGCGAGGAGTGGCTGAGCAGCACCTGGCGCTGGCTGTGCCAGCGCCTGCCGGACCTGGAGGCCTGCGCCGGCATGCAACTGCACCTGCCCTACCCGCCGCCGGCCCACGCGGCCCTGTACGGCGAACTCTTCCCCGGCCCCTGCCAGTTCAATGCCGGGCAGGCCGAACTGTGGATGCCGAAGGCCTTCCATGACCAGCCCTTCTCCACCGCCAACCCGTCGGTGAGCAGGCTGTGCCAGGCGCAGGGTGCGGCGACTTTGGCCAGCTTCGAGCGCGGCTCCGCGCTGCCGGACGATGTGCGCTACTACCTGCTGCAAAACGCGCGTATCCCGCTGCCGGACCTGGAGCAGACCGCCGCCTGGCTGCGTCTGCCGCCGCATACGTTGCAACGCCGGCTGCGCGAGCACGGGCTGACCTTCAAGGGAATAGTGCTGGAGGTGCGGATGGCGCTGGCCCAGCGTTATCTGCTGGCCAGCCGGATGGCGCTGCAGGAAATTGCCTTCCTGCTCGGCTATGAGCACGTCACCAGCTTTCACCGGGCCTTCCAGCGGTTCACCGGGACGACGCCGGAGCGGTTCCGCGCCGACGCCGGGAAGGACTCCCTGTAGGAGCGGGCCATGCCCGCGATCGCGCCCATGGGGCGCTCCTACAGGGAAATGCCGGCGTCAGCCTTCCTTCTCGCAATTGATCATCCACGGCACCCCGAAGCGATCTTCCACGGCGCCGAACAGCTCCGCCCAGAAGGTCTGTTCCAGCGGCATGGTGACCTTACCGCCCTTGCCGAGAGCTTCGAAGAGGCGCCGCGCCTCGGCCTTGGTATCGACGTTGAGGGTGATCGATACGCCCTTCACGCCCTCGTACTGGCCGCATTGCGGCGAGGCGTCCGAGCCCATCAGTACGTGGCCGTCCACCTCCAGGCGAACGTGAATAACACGGTTCTTCAGTGCCTCGGGCATGTCTTCGCAGCCCGGCGCGTCGGAGAAGCGCATCAGTGCCGGCAATTCGGCGCGCAATACTTCGGCGTAGTAACGGAAGGCTTCTTCACAGTTGCCGTCGAAGACCAGGTAGGCATTCATCAACATGGCGGTGTGCTCCAGGCTCAGGATTTACTGGCGATTTCGGCGCGCAGGCGTTCTTCCTGTTCGCGCAGTTCCGGGGTGAATTCGGCGCCGAAGTCCTCGGCCTCGAAAATCTGCCGGATCTCGATCTCGGACTCGCCGTCGAAGGGATTGGGCGAGCGTCTGACCCAGTCGATGCACTCCTGCAGCGACGCGGTCTGCATGATCCAGAAGCCGGCGATCAGCTCCTTGGTCTCGGCGAACGGACCGTCGATCACCTGCCGCGACGCGCCATCGAAGCGCACCCGCGCCCCCTTCACGCTGGGGTGCAGGCCTTCACCGGCCAGCATCACGCCGGCCTTCACCAGTTCCTCGTTGTAGGCCCCCATGGCGGCGAGCAGCTCTTCCTTGGGCATCACACCGGCTTCGGAGTCGGCGGTGGCTTTGACGATCACCATGAAACGCATGGTCTTTCTCCTCTTGTTGTCATTTTCAGCGTGGCGGCCGGTTGCTTCCGGTTCCTGACGAGTAGTCGAAGGGCGTGAAGGCAGATCGACAGGCCGCGCGAATTTTTTTCGTGCGGGGCGACGGGGGCTCTGAGCATAGGCCGGCGATCGCCATGGCGCTGCGAGCGGGCCGTGGATTCACGGCCGGCCATCAGGGCCGGGAGCGAGTTCAAGCTTCGCGCGGACCTGCCGCCCTGCCGGCACTGACAGACGAATGGCTGACTGGACAGCCTCCGCCGCGCTCCCTAGATTCAGTCCTTTTCGCACGACACGGAGCATCGCCCCATGAGCCTGGAATCGGTTCGCGCCTTCTTCGCCGAAAAGGCCCCCGACATCGCCATCATCGAGCTGGAAACCAGCACCGCCACCGTCGCCCTGGCCGCCGAGGCCCACGGCGTCGAGCCGGGCCGCATTGCCAAGACGCTGTCCCTGCGCGTCGGCGAGCGCACCGTGCTGGTGGTGGCCCGCGGCGATGCGCGGCTGGACAACCGCAAGCTCAAGGAAGCCTTCGGCGGCAAGGCCAAGATGCTTGGCGCCGAGGATGTGGTGGCGCTGACCGGGCATCCGGTGGGCGGCGTCTGCCCGTTCGGCCTGGCGACACCCTTGCCGGTGTATTGCGATGTGTCGCTGCAGGCGTTCGACGAAGTGCTGCCGGCGGCCGGCGCGGTACACAGTGCCGTGAGGATCGAGCCGCAGCGCATGGCGCAGCTGGTGGCGGCGGATTGGATCGATGTTTGTCAGGAATTGGCCTGATCGTCGCGCCCCAATGGAATCGCCGGCCCTGCCGGCGGATCGCGGGCAGGGCCCGCTCCTGCACCCTGTTCCTGAAGTGTTGCTCCAGCAACACACGCCCAACACTTTGCTGTTCACCCAGCGCCGCAACTGTTGGGAATAACCAACAAAACATTGATTTAAAAGGACTTTATTTTACGGCACAGCTTGTGCAGTGACTCAGTCAGACAGACCCGAACGCCGGGTCGATTCATCTGCCGAGGTCGCTGTACTGCCATGCCACAACTCCCCGAATCCGCCCATTACGACATCCGCGAGCCCAACGCGCAGCGGATCGGCTCCGATGCGCAAGCCATCGAAGTCGCCCATAAGGTCGCCGCGTTCCTGCTCGAAGGTGCCGCCGAGCGCGACCGCAACCGCGTCGTCCCGCCCGAGGTCGTCGAGGTCTACTCCAACAGCGGCCTTTGGGGCATCACCGTGCCCCGCGAGTTCGGTGGCGCCGAGGTGTCCTACGCGACCCTCGCCGAAGTCATCGCCATCGTCTCCGCCGCCGATCCGTCGCTGGGTCAGATTCCGCAGAACCACTACTGCCTGCTGGAAGACATCCGCCTGCAGGGTAGCGACGAGCAGAAGCGCTTCTTCTTCGACCTCGCGCTCAAGGGCAACCGCTTCGCCAACGCGCTGTCGGAAACCGGCGGCAAGAACGTCCAGGACATCCAGACCCGCCTGCGCCACGACGGCGACAGCGTGCTGATCGAAGGCCGCAAGGGCTACTGCACCGGCTCGCTCTACGCCCATTGGATCGGCGTGCTCGGCCTCGACGAGCAGAACAACGCCCAACTCGCCTTCGTCCCGCGCGGCACGCCGGGGCTGGTGATCGTCGACGACTGGGCCAGCATCGGCCAGCGCACCACCTCCAGCGGCACCGTGCTGGTGGAAGGCCTGCGCGTTCCGGCGTTCAACGTCTTCCCCACTCACCGCTCGTACGACGTGCCGACCCTGGCCGGCCCGTTCGCGCAGATCACCACCGCCGCCATCGACGCCGGTATCGCCCGCGCCGCGCTGCGCGACACCATCGCCTTCGTCCGCGAGCAGGCGCGCCCGTGGATCGACGCCGGCGTGGAAAAGGCCAGCGAAGACCCGCTGACCATCATCCAGGTCGGCGAACTGGGCATCCGCATCGAAGCCGCCGACGCCCTGCTGGAACGTGCCGGAAAGGTGATGGACGTCGCCCGCCCGGCGCCGGACGAAGACAGCGTGGCCCGCGCCTCGGTCGCCGTGGCCAAGGCCAAGGTGCTGACGACCGAGGTCGCCATCGAGGCCTCGAACAAGCTGTTCGAACTCGGCGGGACCCGCTCCACCCTCGCCCGCCACGGCTTCGACCGCCACTGGCGCAACGCCCGCGTGCACACCCTGCACGACCCGGTTCGCTGGAAGTACCACCTGGTCGGCAACTGGCTGCTCAACGACAAGCGCCCGCCGCGCCACGACTGGAACTGAGGACGCGCGATGAGCAAGCAGATCCGCCTCAACGCCTTCGCCATGAACTGCGTCGGCCACCTGTCACCCGGCCTCTGGCGCCACCCGCGCGACCAGCAGGCCGCGCGCTACACCGACATCCACTACTGGATCGAGCTGGCGAAAACCCTCGAACGGGGCAAGATCGACGGCCTGTTCCTCGCCGACGTGCTGGGCGTCTATGACGTCTACCACGGCAACGCCGACGCGGCACTGCGCGCCGGCGCGCAGGTGCCGGCCAACGATCCGCTGCAGATCGTCCCGGCCATGGCCGCGGCCACCGAGCACCTGGGTTTCGGCATCACCGCCTCGGTGTCCTTCGAGCACCCGTTCCCCTTCGCCCGGCGTATCTCCACGCTGGACCACCTGACCCGTGGCCGCGCCGGCTGGAACATCGTCACCTCTTACTTGAACAGCGGCGCGCGCAACCTGGGGCTGAAGCAACAGCTCAACCACCAGCAGCGCTACGCCCTGGCCGAGGAGTACCTGGAAGTCTGCTACAAGCTCTGGGAAGCCAGCTGGGACGACGACGCAGTGGTGGCCGACCGCGCAAGCGGCGTCTACGCCGACCCGCGCAAGGTGTACCCCATCGAGCACAAGGGCGAGCACTTCGAAGTACCCGGCTTCCACCTGAGCCAGCCGTCGCCGCAGCGCACTCCGGTGCTCTATCAGGCGGGCGCATCGAGCCGGGGCAAGGCGTTCGCCGCCGGCAATGCCGAGTGCGTGTTCGTTGCTGCGCCGACCAAGCGCATCCTCCGCGACCAGGTGGCTGACCTGCGCCGCCTCGCCGTCGAAGCCGGCCGCGAACCGAACGACGTGCTGGTGCTGAACCAGCTCACCGTGATCGTCGCACCGACCGACGTGGAGGCCCTGGCCAAGCTGGAAGACTACCGCCACTACAGCGACCGCGAGGGCGCCCTGGCGCTGGTCTCCGGCTGGACCGGCATCGACTTCGGCCAGTACGCACCAGACCAGGTGTTGCGCCATGTACAGAGCGACGCGATCCAGTCCGCAGTGGATGCCTTCAGCGCCGCCGACCCGGAGCGCCAGTGGACCGCCGCCGAGATCGCCGACTACTGCGCCCTGGGTGGCGATGGCCCGCTGCTGGTGGGTTCGCCGCAGACCGTGGCGGATCAGTTGCAGGCCTGGGTCGAGGAAACCGACGTCGACGGTTTCAACCTCTCCAGCCTGGTGGCGCCGGAAACCTTCGTCGACATCGTCGACCTGCTGGTGCCCGAGCTGCAGGCGCGTGGGCTGTTCAAGCGCGAGTACGAACAAGGCACCCTGCGCCACAAGCTGTTCGGCCAGGGCGACCGCCTGCGCACGCCGCACCGTGCGGCGAAACTCAGACGAGGTAGCGCCTGATGGACGGCTGGTTCCGCAACCTCGACTGGCACGATCTCACCCAGGCCTGCCTGGATACTCTCGCCATGCTCGGCGGCGCGCTGGCCTTCACCGTCCTGCTGGGCCTGCCGCTGGGTGTGCTGCTGTACCTCACCGGCAAGCGCCAGCTGCATGCCAGGCCCGGCCTGTACCGCGCGCTCTCGGTGGTGGTGAACATGCTGCGCTCGCTGCCATTCATCATCCTGCTGATCGTGCTGATCCCGGTCACCACGCTGATCACCGGCACCTCGCTGGGCGTCGCCGGCGCGATTCCGCCGCTGGTGGTGGGTTGCACGCCGTTCTTCGCGCGGCTGGTGGAAACCGCCCTGCGCGAAGTCGACCGCGGCCTGGTGGAAGCCACCCAGGCGATGGGCGCCAGCACCTGGCAGATCATCTGGCACACCCTGTTGCCGGAAGCGCGCACCGGGCTGATCGCCGCCGTGACCGTCACCGCCATCGTGCTGGTGGACTACACCGCGATGTCCGGCGTGATCGGCGGCGGCGGCCTCGGCGACCTGGCCATCCGCTTCGGTTACCAGCGCTTCCAGACCGACGTGATGATCATCACCGTCTCCCTGCTGATCCTGCTGGTGCAGGCCCTGCAGATGAGCGGCGACCGTCTCGTCGTGCGCTACACCCGGCGCTGAATTCCCCGCCCACTCCCCGCCCGGGAGCGGCACCTGTGATCCACCCGCCGGCAGCCGGGCCCCGCTGCCATCAAGGCCCACGTCCACACCACGACGGCCCACCCACTACTGCCAAGGAGCAACACCCATGAAAAAGGCCATCGCCATTCTGGCGGCCGTCGTCGCCTTCTCCGCCCAAGCGGGGGAGAAGCTAGTGGTCGGCGCCACCCCGGTGCCCCACGCCGAGATCCTCGAGTTCGTCAAACCGGAGCTGGCCAAGGAAGGCGTCGACCTCGATATCAAGGTCTTCACCGACTTCATCCAGCCCAACCTGCAGCTCGCGCAGAAGAACCTCGACGCCAACTACTACCAGTACCGTCCCTTTCTCGATGACTTCAACAAGACCCGCCACACCGACCTGGTGCCGGTGGTAGGTATCCACATCGAGCCCTTCGGTGCCTACTCCACCAGGTACAAGTCCCTTGCCGAGCTGCCCGACGGCGCCAGCGTGGCCATCCCCAATGACCCGGTGAACACCGGCCGCGCGCTGGTGCTGCTGGCCGAGAGCGGCCTGATCAAGCTCAAGGACCCCAGCAACCCGCAGTCCACCGAGCGCGACATCACCGACAACCCCAAACACCTGAAGATCCGTGAGCTGGAAGGCGCCCTGCTAGCCCGTGCGGTGAAGCAGGTGGACCTGGCGTTCATCTTCGCCAACTACGCACTGGAAGCCGGCATCGACACCAAGAGCGCGCTGATCGTGGAGAAAGGCAAGGACCTCTACGCCGAGTTCCTCGTCGCCCGCCCGGACAACATCCAGGACCCGGGCATCCAGAAGCTGGCCAAGGTGCTGAATTCGCCGGAAGTCCGCCAGTTCATTCTCACCCGCTACAAGGGCGAGATTGCTCCCGCCTTCTGATGGGGGTTCGGGCGCGGGGGCGAATCACCCTCTCCCCCCGCCCTCTCCCGCAAGCGGGAGAGGGCGCTATCCGAGTCGCCTGCGAACACTGCTCTCACCGGTAACTTCAAGCGCGCGCCGCCATGAACGGCTGATGTCGCGCTGGCAACGCGCTCCGAACAGCCCCCCTCTCCCTTCAGGGAGAGGGTTGGGGAGAGGGAACCTCCCGCACTGCAACAACCACAGGAAACCGCATGACCAACGAATCCGCACCCAAGGACCTTCGTGACCAGGCGCCCCGGCAACTCCCGGCGCGCCGCATCGACAACGACGCCCAGGCCATCGACGCCGCCCACGAAGTGGCCCGCCTGGCGAAACCCGGCGCTGCCGCCCGCGATCGCGAGCGCGCACTGCCCTGGCGCGAGCTGGAGCACTTCACCGCCCTGGGCCTGGGCGGCATCAGCATTCCCCGCGAGTACGGCGGCGCGCAGGTCTCCTACGCCACCCTGGCCGAAGTCTTCCGCGTGATCTGCGCCGCCGACCCGGCGCTGGGGCAGATTCCGCAGAACCAGTTCGGCCTGCTCAACGTGATCGACAACGTCGCCAGCGACGTGCAGAAGCGCGTGCTGTTCGGCGGCGTACTCAACGGCCGGCGCATCGGCAATGCCGGCCCCGAACGCAACACCCGCAACACCCTCGAACTCAAGGCGCGGCTGCTGCGCGACGGCGAGCACTTCCGCGTCAGCGGCGAGAAGTTCTACTCCACCGGCGCGCTGTTCGCCCACTGGGTCGCGGTGAAGGCCATCGACGAGGAAGGCCGCGCAGTGATGGGCTTCGTCGAGCGTGGCGTGGAAGGCCTGCGCATCGTCGACGACTGGTCCGGCTTCGGCCAGCGCACCACTGCCAGTGGCACCGTGCTGCTGGACAATGCCCCCGTTGCCGGTTCGCTGGTGATCCATAACGGCCGCCTCGCTGACGTGCCGAACATCCAGGGCGCCGTCTCGCAACTGATTCAGGCCGCCATCGATGCCGGCATCGCGGCGAACGCCCTGGAAGACGCCATCGACTTCATCCGCACGCGCACCCGCCCCTTCATCGATGCCAACGTCGAGCAGGCCAGCGAAGAGCCCTTCACCATCGCCGAGATCGGCCGCCTGAAGGTTGAACTGCACGCCGCCGAGGCGCTGCTGGAGCGCGCCGGCCATGTGCTCGACGAAGTCAGCGCGCGCCCCATCGACGACGAGTCCGCTGCCCGTGCCTCCATCGCCGTGGCCGAGGCCAAGGTGCTGACCACCGAGGTCAGCCTGGCCGCGAGCGAAAAGCTCTTCGAGCTGGCCGGCAGCCGCGCCACCCTTGCCGAATTCAACCTCGACCGTCACTGGCGCAACGCCCGCGTGCACACCCTGCACGACCCGGTGCGCTGGAAGGTCCAGGCGGTCGGCGCCTACCACCTCAACGGCGCCCGCCCCGCGCGTCATTCCTGGATCTGAGGAACGCCGATGAACAGCCTCGTACAATCTCCCGCACAGATCGCACCCATCCACATCATCCGCAGCGACGACGAAGCCCTCGACGTCGCCCGCACCCTGGCCGCCGACTTTCGCGAGGGCGCCATCGTCCGTGACCGCGAGCGGCGCTTGCCCATCGACGAACTGGAGCGTTTCAGCCGCTCCGGCCTGTGGGGTATCACCGTGCCGCGCGAGCATGGCGGCGCCGGGGTTTCCCGCGTCACGGTGGCCCGTGTGATCGCGATCATCTCCGCCGCCGACGGCTCGCTGGGGCAGATTCCGCAGAACCATTTCTACGCCGTCGAGCTGCTGCGGGTGAACGGCAGCGAAGAGCAGAAAGCCCGCCTGTTCGCCGAAGTGCTGGCCGGCGTGCGCTTCGGCAACGCGCTGGCGGAAATCGGCACGCGCACCGCCCACGAGCGCATCACCCGCCTCAAGCGCGAAGGTGGCCAGCTGCGCATCCATGGCCGCAAGTTCTACTGCACCGGTGCGCTCTACGCGCAGCGCATTCCGACCCTGGTGATCGATGACGACGGCGTCCAGCAGTTCGCCTTCATCGCGCGCGACAGCCAGGGCGTGGAGGTGATAGATGACTGGTCCGGCTTCGGCCAGCGCACCACCGGCAGCGGCAGCGTGGTGTTCGATGGCGCGCCGGTGGGCGAGGACGACATCGTGCCGTTCCAGAGCGCCTTCGAGCGTCCGACCACGGTCGGCCCGTTCGCGCAGATTCTGCATGCCGCCATCGATGTCGGCATCGCCCGTGGCGCCTACGAAGACGCGCTGGTGTTCCTGCGCGAAAAGGCGCGGCCGTGGATCGACGCGGGCGTGGACAAGGCCAGCGACGACCTACTGGCGATCAATGAAGTCGGCCGCCTGGCGATCCGCCTGCACGCCGCCGAAGCGTTGCTGGATCGCTCCGGCCGCGTGCTCGATGCCGCCACTGTCGAGCCCAGCGCCGAGAGCGTCGCCGCCGCCTCCATCGCCGTGGCCGAGGCGCGGGCGATCACCACCGAAGTCTCGCTGCTGGCCGGCTCCAAGCTGATCGAACTGGGCGGCAGCCGCGCCAGCCTCGCCGAGCTGGGCCTGGACCGCCACTGGCGCAACGCCCGCGTGCACACCCTGCACGACCCGGCGCGCTGGAAGTACTTCGCGGTGGGCAACTACTACCTCAACGACCAGCTGCCGCCGCGCCGGGGGACCCTATGAGCCAGAAGCAGATCCTCCTCAACGCCTTCAGCATGAATTGCGTCGGCCACATCAACCACGGCCTGTGGACCCACCCCCGCGACCGTTCCAGCGACTTCAACAAGCTCCGCCACTGGACCGACCTCGCCCGCCTGCTGGAGAAGGGCCTGTTCGACGGCCTGTTCCTGGCCGACATCCTCGGCGTCTACGACGTCTACCAGAACGGCATCGAGCTCACCGCGAAAGAGGCCATCCAGCTGCCGGTGAACGACCCGCTGATGCTGGTCTCGGCCATGGCCGGCGCGACCGAGCACCTGGGCTTCGGCGTCACCGCCAACCTCACTTACGAGGCGCCCTACCCGTTCGCCCGGCGGCTCTCCACGCTGGATCACCTGAGCGACGGACGGGTCGGCTGGAACATCGTCACCGGCTACCTGGAAAGCACCGCTCACGCCATGGGCCAGGAACGGCAGATCGACCACGACCGCCGCTACGACCGCGCCGACGAATACCTGGAGGTGCTCTACAAGCTCTGGGAAGGCAGCTGGGAAGACGACGCGGTGATTGCCGACCGCCAGCGCCGCATCTACGCGCAGCCGGGCAAGGTGCACAAGGTCCGCCACCACGGCGAGTTCTTCGACGTCGAGGGTTACCACCTCAGCCAGCCGTCGCCGCAGCGCACGCCGCTGCTGTTCCAGGCCGGTGCGTCGAATCGCGGGCTGGCCTTCGCCGCGCGCCACGCCGAGTGCGTGTTCGTCTCGGCGCAGACTCGCGAGGCCACCCGCGTGCTGGTGGACCGCATCCGTCAGGCGGCGGTCGAGGCCGGCCGCCGGGCGGACGACATCAAGGTGTTCATGGGCATCAACGTCATCGTCGCGCCGACCGAGGCCGAGGCCCGCGACAAGCTCGCCGAGTACCGTCGCTTCGCCAGCGCAGAGGCGGGTCTTGCGCACTTCGCCAGCACCACCGGCATCGACTTCTCGCGCTACGCGCTGGACGAGCCGATCCGCTATGAGAAGACCAACGCCATCGAGTCCGCCACCAAAGCGCTGACCGTCGCCCGCACCGATGCCACCGTGCGCCAGCTGCTGGAACAACTCGCCCTCGGCGGCCGCTACACGACGCTGGTGGGCAACCCGCTGCAGGTGGCCGATGAGCTGCTGGGCTGGATCAACGAGGCCGGCCTCGACGGCTTCAACCTCACCCGCACCGTGGAGCCGGAAAGCTACGCCGACTTCATCGACCTCGTGGTGCCCGAACTGCAGAACCGCGGCGCCTACAAGAGCGCCTACGCGGACGGCACTCTGCGGGAAAAACTCTTCGGCGCCAACCGCGCCCGACTGCCCGCGCGGCACGTCGGCGCAAGCTTCCGCCAGGCAACCGCCACTGGAGCGACTCCGGCCCTCACTGTTTAAAAATCAAAAAGGATTCGTTGCCATGCATGCACGCTTCAAACTGGCCCTCGGGCTCTCCTTCAGCCTCCTCGCCGCCGGCCTCGCCCAGGCCGCCGATAGCCTGCGCCTGGGCACCACCGCCGCCTTCGCCCCGCCGTTGGAAGTGGCGGTGAAAGAAGCCGCCGAGCAGGGCCTGAAGGTCGAGCTGGTGGAGTTCACCGACTGGAACGCACCGAACATCACCCTCGACCACGGCGACATCGACGCCAACTACTTCCAGCACACGCCCTTCCTGGAAAACGCCAACCGCGAGGGCGGCCTGCACCTGAAGGCGTTCGCGCCAGGAATCATCAACAACGTCGGCCTGTACTCGACCCGATACAAGGCCATCGCCGACCTGCCGGAGGGCGCCAAGGTCGCCATCGCCAACGACCCGATCAATGGCGGCCGCGGCCTGCAGCTGCTGCAGAAGGCCGGGTTGCTCAAGCTCAAGGACGGCGTCGGCTACAAGGCAACGCTGGACGACATCGTGGCCAACCCGAAGCACATCCAGATCATCGAACTGGAAGCCGTGCAACTGGTGCGCGCCCTGGACGACGTCGACCTCGCCCAGGGCTACCCGCACTACATCCGCCTGGCCGGGACCATCGATCCGAGCAGCGCGCTGCTGTTCGATGGCATCGAGAACCGCGAGTACGTCATCCAGTTCGTGACCCGCGATGACTACAAGGACCCGGACGGCAAGCTGAGGAAGTTCGTCGATCTCTACCAGCACTCGCCGCAGGTCCGCGCCGCACTGGACAAGGCCCACGGCTCGCTCTACCAGCCGGGCTGGCAGTAAACGCGCCAGCATCACCGCTGGCGCGCTATTTCGTAGGGCGCATAACGCGTCAGCGTTATCCGCCGCGCAGGCGCCGGCGGATAACCTGTTCCAGGTTATGCGCCCTACGTTCCGGCCGCGCCGAAATCTCCGGCAAGAACCGCAATTGCCGAACACACCGAACCAGTCCCCTCTTCCTTCAGGGAGAGGGTTAGGGAGAGGGCAAGGCGCCCGCTCCGAACTACCGAACAGGCCCCCACCATGGTCAGCTTCAACCGCAATCTCGAACTCGCCACCCAGCACATCGCCCTGCGCGGGCTGGGCAAGACCTACGCCGGCCACCACGGCCCGGTGGAAGCACTGAGCGACATCGAACTCTCCGTCCGCCGTGGCGAAGTGTTCGGCATCATCGGCCGCAGCGGCGCCGGCAAAAGCTCGCTGATCCGCACCCTCAACCGCCTGGAGCAACCCAGCATCGGCCAGGTGCTGATCGACGGCGAGGACATCGGCGCTTTCGACTCCCAGCAACTGGTCGGCCTGCGCCGCCGCGTTGGCATGATCTTCCAGCACTTCAACCTGATGTCGGCCAAGACCGTCGCGCAGAACATCGCCCTGCCCCTGCGCGTGGCCGGCGTGCCCAAGGCGCGCATCGCCGAGCGGGTGGACGAACTGCTGCAACTCGTGGGGCTGGAAGACAAGCGCCACGCCTACCCGGCGCAGCTCTCCGGCGGGCAGAAGCAGCGCGTCGGCATCGCCCGCGCACTGGTGCACCAGCCGGAAATACTGCTCTGCGACGAGGCCACCTCGGCGCTCGACCCGGAGAGCACCCAGGCCATCCTCGCGCTGCTGCGCGACATCAACCGCCGCCTGGGCCTGACCATCGTGCTGATTACCCACGAGATGGCGGTGATCCGCGAAATCTGCGACCGCGTGGTGGTGCTCGAACGCGGGCGCATCGTCGAGCAGGGCGAGGTCTGGGAAGTCTTCGGCAACCCGCAGCACGAGGTCAGCCGCACCCTGCTCGGCTCGCTGCAACAGCACCTGCCGCCGGACCTGCTGGCACGGCTGGAGCACCCCTCGGACCACGAAGTCATCCTCGACCTGCACTACACCGGCGTGCGCGAACAGGAGCCGGACCTGCTGGCCATCGCCCAGGCCCTGGGCAGCCGCATCAGCCTGCTGCACGGCGGCATCGAGCGCATCCAGGGTCGCGCCCTTGGCCGCCTTCTGCTGAGCGTCGCCGCACCCGCCGCCAGTGCCCCGCAACTGCTCGAACGTGCCCGCGATGTCGCCGACAGGCTAGAGGTGCTCACCCATGCCTGATCGCCTGCTGCAAGGCCTGCTCGACACCCTGCTGATGATCGGCGCGTCCTCGGCCATCGTCCTGCTGGTGGGCATCCCACTGGCCCTGGTGCTGGTCACCACCGGCCCCGGCGGGATCTTCCAGGCGCGCCTGGTCAACCAGGGCCTGGGCAGCGTGGTCAACGTGCTGCGCTCGATCCCGTTCCTGATTCTGATGGTCGCGCTGATCCCCTTCACCCGACTGATCGTCGGCACCAGCTATGGCGTGTGGGCAGCGGTGGTGCCACTGACCATTGCCGCCACACCGTTCTTCGCGCGCATTGCCGAGGTCAGCCTGCGTGAGGTCGACCACGGCCTGATCGAAGCGGCCCAGGCCATGGGCTGCCAGCCCCGACACATCATCTGGAACGTGCTGCTGCCCGAGGCGCGGCCGGGCATCGTCGCCGGCTTCACCATCACCCTGGTAACCATGATCAACTCCTCGGCCATGGCCGGTGCCATCGGTGCCGGCGGCCTCGGCGACCTCGCCTACCGATACGGCTACCAGCGCTTCGACACCCAGGTGATGCTCACCGTGATCATCCTGCTGGTCGCCCTGGTGACCCTGATCCAGTTCGGCGGAGATCGCCTCGCGCGCTGGCTCAACAAGCGGGTGTGACGTTCGTCGGCTGAGCTCGGCGCAGCCCTGCCCCCACTCGGGTTGCGTCTAACCTGACAACACACCCGCCCCTCCGTGCCCCGGCACAGCTCGTGGATGCGTGGCGTCCCTGTGCTTACTGCGGAGGCGTTCGTCATGGCCAATCCCCTTTCCACCCTGGGCATCGTGCATACCGCCATCAGCCTGGTGCCACTGGTCGCCGGGCTGTGGGCGTTCTACCAGGCCGGGCGCATCGATCCACGCAGCCCGGTCGGGCGCTGGTACGTCTACGGGATGATCCTCGGTGTGCTGACGGCCTTCGGCCTGTCCAGCACCGTCGGCTTCAACGCCGGTCACGCCATCGGCATCCTCTGCCTGATTGCCATCGCGGCAGGCAGCTACGCGCAGCGGATCGGTGCGCTCGGCGGGCTGCGCGAATATGTGGAAACCGGCGCGATGAGCTTCAGCTTCTTCCTGATGATGATCCCCACGCTCAACGAATCCCTGTCGCGCCTGCCGCCGTCCAATCCCATCGGCCAGGGCCCGGATTCGCCGCCGGTGCAGACGGCGGTGCTGGTCGCGCTGCTGGTGCTGGTGGTCGGCGTGCTCTACCAGTTCTACCGCATCCACCGCCGCCGCATGCCACCGGCACGCCCGGCACACTGAACGTCTATGCTGGCGGCGTCCCTTCACGGAGCGCCGCCATGACCGTCCGCCGCATCGTCGCCAACCTCGCCACCGGCAAGCCTGCCGAGGTCGCCCGTTTCTACCGCGAGCTGTTCGACCTCGACGTGGTGATGGACCACGGCTGGCTGATCACCCTCGCCAGCGGCGACAGCTCGCTGGCGCAGATGAGCCTGGCGAGCGAAGGCGGCTCCGGTGCGCCGGTGCCGGACCTGTCCATCGAGGTGGACAATCTCGACGAGGTGTACGAACGCGCCCTCGCGGCCGGCCACGAGATCACCTACGCACTGACCGTCGAGCCCTGGGGCGTGCGGCGCTTCTTCCTGCGTGACCCGTTGGGGAAGCTGCTGAATGTGCTGGAGCACTGCTAGGCCCTGACCGTTCGTCACCGTCTCTGCAGCCCTCCGCTCAATCGTCCGGGGCAACCTAAACTGCATCTGGGCGCCGCCGAGCAAGGCCGCCCAGCGCCGGATGGAATCGGTTCCCGCCCGCCAGGCAGAAGCCCGCAACGCACCATGCATCCCGACGCCCGAGACAGCCCCTGCCCAGAGCCCCGCCCAGCCAGAGCCTGGTACCGGCCCCGCTCCAGGTGCTTGCCGCATTATCCAGGAACAGCTTCGGGAGACCCGCATGAGCATTCGCAATTCCAAGGAGCCGGCCGACGGAGCCGGCCAGCCCAAGCCGCAGCGCCCCTTCGCCCACCCGCAGGACCACCTGGCGCAGCTCTATGACCTGCCGCCCGGCCAGCTACCGGATGCGCTGGGTAGCGCGCCGAGCCAGGCGTCCGCCTATTCCAGCGGCGCCACGGACTACGCCCTGAAACAGCAGCAGAGCGCGCAGCACACTCTCGACCAGCTCGACGAACTGGATGAAACCCTGCAGCGCGAAGCGGGCCGGCCAATCACCAATGCCATCGGCACGCCGAACTTCTCGCCCGACGTCCCGCTCAGTCAGGCCGATCAGTTGCTGCAAGCTGTTGTCTCGCAAGACGCCAGTGACACAGAGAACGTGCTGCAGGACGTGCAGAGCACCCTCGATTCCCTCGCCGGCATGGCCCAGGGGCTGTCACAGCAACGCCTGGACTCCATCAAGGAACGCGAGACGCTGGACGCGCGCCAGGAGCAGGCCGATGAACGCGAACGCCTGCTCAACGAACGCGAAGACGCCTTGCGCCAATGGGAGCAGCGGTTACAGCAGGAGAAGGCGGCGCTGGCCCGCCTCGGCGAGCAGCAGGCCGCCACCCTTGCCGAGCGCAGCGCCACCCTGCAGACGTTGGCGGAAACCGTCGACAGCCGCGACCGCGCCACCAGCAAGCGTTGCGAAGTACTGCAGACGGAGCAGGATCAGCTGGAGCGCAAGCTGGCGCAGATGCGCATTCGCCATGCCGACCTGGACGGCCGCGAGACGCTGCTGCAGCAAAAGGACAACGAGCTGACCGAACGCTTCAAGCAACTGGTGGATGCCAAGGAGCGCTTCGGCGCCATCGTCCGCAGCTTCAACGAAACGGTACGCTTCAACACCGCGCTGAGCGCCATCAACCGCACCGTGAACGGGCGCCCGGACGGCCACTGATTCACTCGTGGAGTGCCGGGGCCCAGCGGCCCCGGCAGCGGCGTCTCAGCGATTGAGGAAGCCCAGCAGGTCCTCGTTCACCTGGTCGGCCAGGGTGGTGCACATGCCGTGCGGGCCGCCCTTATAGACTTTCAGCTCGCCCTTCTGCACCAGCTCCACCGAACGCTGGCCGGCGGCGCCGATGGGCACGATCTGGTCATCGTCGCCGTGGAGGATCAGCGCTGGCACGTCGATCTTCTTCAGGTCCTCGGTGTAGTCCACTTCGGAGAACTCGTGGATGCACAGGTACTGGCCCAGGTGCCCGCCGGTCATGCCCTGCAGCCAGAAGTTGTCGATCACGCCCTGGGACTGCTTCGCGCCCGGCCGGTTGTAGCCGTAGAACGGCACCGCCAGGTCCTTGAAGAATTGCGAGCGGTCTTCCTTCACGCCCTTGCGGATGCCGTCGAACACGTCGATCGGCAGGCCGCCGGGGTTGGCAGTCGTCTTGAGCATCAGCGGCGGCACCGCACCGATCAGCACCGCCCCGGAAAGACGCTTGGTGCCATGCCGGCCGATGTAGCGCGTCACCTCACCGCCACCGGTGGAGTGGCCGACCAGCGTGGCGGACTTGAGGTCCAGCGCATCGATCACCGCCGCAAGGTCGTCGGCGTAGGTGTCCATGTCATTGCCGTTGGCCGGCTGGCCCGAGCGGCCGTGGCCGCGCCGGTCGTGGGCGATGACCCGGTAGCCCTTCTGCACCAGGAACAGCATCTGCGCGTCCCAGGCGTCGGCATTCAGCGGCCAGCCGTGGGAGAACACCACCGGCTGCCCGCTGCCCCAATCCTTGTAGAAGATCTCAGTGCCATCTTTCGCTTTGACGAAGCTCATTTAGGTCGTTTCCTTCAGGGAGTGGTTGAAAAGAAACGCCGCAACTCCAGCGACCACGGACCGCTCTACGGCGGCCTTGAGCATAGCCAGCGCGGTGACGCCGGCGGCTGCGCCCGGTGGCTTTCCGACGAGCGACAACTCAACCGATGCCGGCCGCGAACAGGCTGCCGAGCCAGTCGGAGAACACCCGCAGGCGCCGCGACATCTGCCGGCGCACCGGGTGCAGCACGCTGACCGGCAGCGGCGGCGGCTGCCAGGGGCGCAAAACCTCCACCAGCTCGCCGCTGGCCAGGCCTTCGCGCAGGTGATAGCGCGGCGCCTGGATCATGCCGAAGCCGGCGCGGCAGGCGGCAATGTAGGCGTCGGCGTTGTTCACCGCGATCCGGCTGGGCAGCCGCTGGGTGCGAAGCTGACCGTCGAAACGGAACTCCAGGTCGAAGATGCGCCCGCTGGAGGCCGACTGGTAATTGACCGCGAGATGCCCTTCGAGCCGCTCCGGATGCTCGGGCAGGCCGAATTCCTGCACATAGGTGCGGCTCACGCAGGTCAGTTGCTCCAGCTCGGCGATGCGCCGGCCGACCAGGCTGGAGTCGGGCAGTTCGCCAGCGCGCAGCACGCAGTCCACGCCTTCGCGCACCAGGTCCACCTGACGGTCATTCAGGCTCAGTTCGAGTTCGATCTGCGGGTAGCGCCGGCAGAACTCCGGCAGCGCCGGGATCACCACCAGCCGCCCCAGCGAGCTCGGCAGGTCGATACGCAGCTTGCCGCGCGGATTGTCGGGCGAGTCGGAGAAGCAGTTCTCCGCCTCCTCCAGGTCCTCCAGCAGGCGCACGCAGCGCTCGTAGTAGGCCTGGCCATCGGCAGTGACGCTGACCTGCCGCGTGGTGCGGCGCAGCAGTTGCACGCCCAGATGCGTCTCCAGTTGCTGGATCAGCTGGGTCACGCTGGCGCGCGGCATCTGCAGGCTGTCCGCCGCCTTGCCGAAGGCCTTGAGTTCGACGATGCGGGTGTAGACCTGCATGGCCTGCAAGCGGTCCATGGCGCACTCCGATTATTCATCCAGACCAAATAGTTAAACCGCAATCTGCCGGTTTATCCATGCCTGGCAAACAACAAGAATGGTCCTGCCCTTTTATCCCCCGGAGAATCCCCCGCATGAAGACCCGCCGCCTGGGCTCGCAAGGCCCCCTCGTCTCCGCCATCGGCCTCGGCTGCATGGGCATGTCCGATTTCTACACCACCGGTAGCGATGAGGCCGAATCCATCGCCACCCTGCACCGCGCGCTGGAGCTGGGCGTTACCCTGCTCGACACCGCCGACATCTACGGCCCGCACACCAACGAGGAACTGCTCGGCCGCGCCCTGAAGGGCAAGCGCGAGCAGGTGTTCCTCGCCACCAAGTTCGGCATCGTGCGCACTCCCGACCAGCCCCAGGTGCGCGGCGCCAATGGCAGCCCGGAATACATCCGCCAGGCGGTGGAAGGCAGCCTGAAGCGCCTGGGCACCGACCACATCGACCTCTACTACCAGCATCGCGTCGACCCCAAGGTGCCCATCGAGGACACCGTCGGCGCTCTCGCGGAGCTGGTGAAGGCCGGCAAGGTGCGCTATCTCGGCCTGAGCGAAGCTTCGGCAGAAACCCTGGAGCGCGCGCACAAGGTCCACCCGATTACCGCGCTGCAGAGCGAGTACTCGCTGTGGACCCGCGATCCGGAAGAGAACGGCGTGCTGGCCGCCTGCGAGCGCCTGGGGGTCGGTTTCGTGCCCTACAGCCCACTGGGCCGCGGCTTCCTCACCGGCGCGCTGAAGAGCCCGGATGACTTCGCCGAGGACGACTACCGGCGCTCCAGCCCGCGCTTCACCGGCGACAACTTCGCGAAGAACCTCCTGCTGGTGGACAAGGTCGCCGAACTGGCCGCCGCCCGCGGGGTGAAGCCTTCGCAACTGGCGCTGGCCTGGGTGCTGGCCCAGGGCGAGCACCTGGTGCCGATCCCCGGCACCAAACAGCGCAAGTACCTGGAAGAGAACGTCGCCGCCGTAGAGCTGGCGCTGACGCGGGCGGAACTGCTGGAGCTGGACGCGATCTTCCCGGCCGGTGCGGCCGCTGGCGGGCGCTACAGCGAACAGGTGATGGCGCTGATCCAGTAAAAGCTCTGCATCGGGGCTCCGGTGGATGCTCGCAGCGGTTATGCTGACGGGGTCCACCGGAGGCTCCATGCGATTCGTTCCCGCCGCACTGCTCGTACTTTCCTTCTTTCCCCTCGCCGCCCACGCGGATGAGGAATGCCAGGTGACGGCCGTGTTCAGCGGCGACCAGCTGACCTGCCAGCGCGCGGACGGCGGCGATACCACCATCCACCTGCGCGGCATCACTGCTCCGGAACTGGAACAACCCTTCGGTCAGCGTTCCCGCGCGGCCCTGGTGCAGCTTGCCCTGGGCAAGAGCGCCACGCTCAAGCACGCAGAGCCACTACCCGACGGCAGCCTGCGCGCGGCTGTCTGGGTCACTCCGGCGGAGTGCCCGAACTGCGGTCATACCCTGGATATTGGTCGCGCCCAGCTGAGCATCGGCCTCGCGCGCTGGCGGCAGAGCGATGCGCAGACGCCCGAGGAAGTCGGCCAGTACCAGTTCGAGGAACACGAGGCCAAGGCGCGGCGCACCAATCTCTGGCGCAAGCCCTGAAGCGGGAATCCGTCAGTTGCTCACGTAGTGCTGCAGGATGCGCCGGTCCTCGCCCTCTTCCACCAGCGTCTTCAATGTCTGCGCGTAGCGACGGACGAAGTCCTCGTCCTGGGTACGCTTGCTGAAGGCGACTTCCGCCGACTCCGCTGAAACCACCACGCCGGTAGGCTCGATACGCTTGACCAGGCCCAGTTGCTGCAGCTCGTACTGGCCGCTGTGCTCGTCGGCGATGATGCCGTCGATACGGCCCTTGTCGACCATGTGCCAGAGGTTGCTGCGGCTGGGATTGAAGAACACCCGCGCGGCGTAGTCCGGGTCGGCCATCAGCTGGCGATAGGGTTCGCCGTAGGACACGTCAATCTGTGCGCCGAGGCGGAAATCGCTGCCGGGCAGATCGGACAGCTGTTGCAGACTGTCGCGCTGAGGCAGCCCGCGGCGGACGAAGAGGATGTTGCGCGAAGGTGGCAGCACGGTGCCGGAGAACCAGGCGTAGACCTCCCGCTCGGGCTTGCGGAAGGCACCGGGCAGCACGTCGAGGCGACCGAGTTCGAGTTCCTTGAGCGCCCGTGCCCAGGGCAGCTTGACCATCCGCACCTCGCACCCCAGGCGCTCCAGCACGGTGCGATTCAGCTCGACGTAGAGCCCGCCGACGCTGCCGTCGGGCAATTGCATGCTGAAGGGCGGGTCGTCATCCCAGCGCAGGGTCTTCTCGCAGGCGGCCAGCGGCACGCTGGCCAGCGCCAGGCCCAGCAGGGCCAGGCACTTCAGGCGCACGCTCGACGGTAAGGGCAGGCGAAGGGCTTGCGATGGCAAGATCACGACTCACGACAGGAGAAGACGGATCACCGGAGTGTATTGAACACAGCCCCCGTGTTGCCAGCGGCAAGTGAATCGCGCCGGCCCTGCCAGGAGGCCGGCAGGGCTGATCCCGACTTCGGGCAATGGCAGAAAACGATGCAGGAAAAACAGGATTTATCCTACATCCATGAAGCAACAGCCCGCCTAGAGTGCCGCGAACTCACCGCCGAAGGCAGTGATATTGCCACCGACTCCGACTGATCAAGGAGACTGACAGTGAAAATGCTTCGATCCATCGGCCTTGCCCTGCTCGTGGCGGGCAGCCTGGCGACCACGGCCAGGGCCAGCAGCGACGAGGAACAGATCCTGACCCTGGAACAACAATGGGTGGATGCCAGCGCCCAGGGCGACAGCGCGTTCATCCGCCAGTTGCTCGACGATGGCTTCGTCAACATCAATGTCCAGGGCCTGGTCCGCGACAAGAACACCGTGCTGAGCGCGCGCCCCCTGCCTCCCGGCGCCAGCCAGAGACTGTCCGGGCTCACCGTCCGGCTGCACGGCGACACTGCCGTGGTGACCGGTACCAACACGGTCCGTATGGACCTCACGGCCAGTCCCGTGGCCGTGGCGTACACCGATGTCTACCGCAAACGCCGCGGGCAATGGCACGCGATTTCGGCACAGGAAACCTTCCGCCACTGAGTCGTGCCTGTCCTCATGACGGCCGGCCCGCTCACTGCCAGCCGTAGCGCCGGGCGAACCAGCCTTTCACCGTCTGCGTCAGCGCCATGTAGCCCAGCAGTATTGCCACCAACCACGGCCAGTAGCCCAGCGGCAGTGCCTCCATGCGGAAGGAGTGCGCCAGCGGCCCCATGGGCAGGAAGATCGCCACCGCGACGATCACCAGGGTCATGCCCAGCAGCGGCCAGGCGGCGCGGCTCTGCAGGAAGGGAATCCGCCGGGTGCGGATCATGTGCACCACCAGCAGTTGCGAGATCAGCCCCTCGACGAACCAGCCGGACTGGAACAGCGTCTGGTGCGCCGGTGAATCTGCACCGAACACGTGCCAGAGCACGAGGAAGGTGGCGATGTCGAAGATCGAGCTGATCGGCCCGAAGAACACCATGAAGCGCCCCAGCCCGTCCGGATTCCACTGTTGCGGCTTGCGCAGCAGTTCATCGTCGACATGATCGAAGGGAATGGCGATCTGCGACAGGTCGTAGAGCAGGTTCTGCACCAGCAGTTGAAGTGGCAGCATCGGCAGGAAGGGAATGAAGGCGCTGGCCACCAGCACGCTGAACACGTTGCCGAAGTTGGAGCTGGCGGTCATGCGGATGTACTTGAGCATGTTGGCGAAGGTGCGGCGCCCTTCGATCACGCCCTCCTCCAGGACCATCAGGCTCTTTTCCAGGAGGATCAGGTCGGCGGCTTCCTTGGCGATGTCCACTGCCGAATCCACTGAAATGCCGATGTCCGCCGTGCGCAGCGCCGGGGCATCGTTGATGCCGTCGCCGAGGAAGCCGACCACGTGGCCGCGCTCGCGCAGCACACGCACCAGGCGCTCCTTGTGGCTGGGAGTGAGCTTGGCGAACAGCGTGGTGCGCTCGGCCAGTTCGCCCAGCTCGGCGTCGTCGAGCTCGTCCAGCTGTGGGCCGAGCAGCACGCCCTCGACTATCAGGCCCACGTCACGGCAGACCTTCAGGCTCACCCGGTCGTTGTCGCCGGTCAGCACCTTCACCGCCACACCGTTCTCCGCCAGCGCGCGCAGCGCCGTAGCGGTGGTTTCCTTGGGCGGGTCGAGGAAGGCGATGTAGCCGGCCAGGCACAATTCGCTCTCGTCCGCCACGCCGTAGATATCGCGGGTGGGCGGCAGCTCGCGGGTGGCCACGGCGACCACCCGCAGGCCTTCCTGGTTGAGCCCGTCAGCCACCGCACGGATGTTCTCCAGGCGCGCCCCGGTCAGTTGCTCGACGCCATCGGCCGTTTCCACTGTGGTGCAAACCGACAACACCTCTTCCAGCGCGCCCTTGCAGATCAGCAGGTGGTTGTCCTCGCGTTCACTGACCACCACCGACATGCGCCGGCGGGCGAAGTCGAAGGGAATCTCGTCGAGCTTGCGGAAGCGGCTGTCCACCTTCAGCGCATGGCGCAGTTCGACGTGTTCGAGCACGGCGACGTCCAGCAGGTTCTTCAGCCCGGTCTGGTAGTGGCTGTTGAGGAAGGCCAGTTGCAGCACGCGGTCCTGCACCTGGCCGAAGGCGTCGGTGTGGCGCTCGAGGACGATGCGGTCCTGGGTCAGGGTGCCGGTCTTGTCGGTGCAGAGGATGTCCATGGCGCCGAAGTTCTGGATGGCGTCCAGGCGCTTGACGATCACCTTGCGCCGGCTGAGCACCACCGCGCCCTTGGCCAGGGTCGAGGTGACGATCATCGGGAGCATTTCCGGGGTCAGGCCGACGGCGATGGACAGCGCGAACAGCGCGGCCTCCAGCCAGTCACCCTTGGTGAAACCGTTGATCAGCAGGACCACCGGCGCCATCACCAGCATGAAGCGGATCAGCAGCCAGCTGACCCGGTTGACCCCGGTCTGGAAGGCCGTCGGCGTCGGGTCGCTGGCGATCACCCGCTCGGCGAGGGAGCCGAAATAGGTGCGCGTGCCGGTGCCGATCACCACCGCCAGGGCGGAGCCACTGACCACCGTGGTGCCCATGAAGCACAGGCTGTCACGCTCCAGCGGGTTGCCCTGGCGGGCGTCACGCAGCTGGGCGAACTTCTCCACCGGCAGGGACTCTCCGGTCAGGGCGGCCTGGCCGACGAAGAGGTCCTTGGCGCTGAGCAGGCGCACGTCCGCCGGGACCATGTCGCCCGCCGACAGCCACAGCACATCACCGACCACCAGTTCGCGGATCGGCACTTCGGCACGACACGCCGGACCGATGCCCTGCGCGCTACGGAACACGGTGGCGGTGTTGCTCACCATCGCCTTGAGCTTCTCGGCGGCGCGGTTGGAGCGCTTCTCCTGGATAAAGCGCAGCAGCGTGGAAACGCCCACCATGCTGCCGATCACCACCGCGGCCTCCACGTCCTCGGTAAACCAGGAGATGGTCGCCAGCACGGTGAGCAGCAGGTTGAAGGGGTTGCAGTAGCAGTACCAGAGGTGCATCCACGCGCCGATGGGCCGGTCCTGGTCCACTTCGTTCTGCCCGTCGCGCTGGCGGCGCTCGTCCGCCTCCCCGCCACTCAGGCCTTCGCGCCGACTCTCCAGTCGCTCCAGCACCGTGGCCGACTCCAGCGCGGACCACTCCAGCAGGGCCGCGGTCAGCGCATTGGGCGCCTGCCTCCCTGCCGCCGAACCGCGCAGCAGGTCGCGCGCAGCCAGCCGGCGCAGTTGACGGGCCGGGAAGCCCTTGTTGATGAATTCGAGCAGGTGGGTCCTGATGAGGTCCAGGCGCATGATGACTTTCCCCTTGTGCGCACATCGTCCGGCGGCGGTGGGGAGTCTGTGCCGGGTACCTTAAGGGGCCATGAAGACCGGCGGCGCCGAACGACGGCGCCGCCGAGCGCACTCAGAAGTCGCGCTTGTAGAAGATATCCAGGGAGCTGGCCAGGCCGCTGGCGGCCTCCAGGTAGACCTTCTTGCTCAGCAGGTAGCGCAGCGCGATGGTGTTGGCCGGCTCGAACACGCCCACGCCGTAACGCAGGCTGAGACGGTCGGAAAGCTGCCCGCTGGCGACCACGCTGGTGCTGTTGCCGGTGCCTTCGGTGTCCAGCTGGAAGTCCTGGATGCCCAGGCGCTGGGCGACTTCGCCGGTCAGCGGCGCGCTGCCGGCCAGGCCGAGCGCCAGGGCCGCTTCGCCGAGCATGTTGCTGTCCTCGCCGCTGGACATCGGCCGGCCCAGCACCAGGTAGGACAGCGCCTGCTGCTGACTCATGGCGGGCTCGGAGAACACCTCGCTGCGCGGCTGCTCGGCATTGCCAGTCAGGCGCAGGCCAGCAACCACGTCGTCGACCTTGCGGATCGCCTCGACATCGAGGAACGGCTGGTCGATGGGCCCGGCGAACAGCAGGCGCGCGCGGCGGATGGTCAGCTTCTGGCCGTAGGCGCGGTAGCGGCCGTTGTTCAGGCGCAGTTCGCCGCGGGTGTCCATGTTGTCGCCGATGTGCACCTGGCCCGCCAGCTCCGCGTTCAGGCCGAAGCCGCTGAAGGTCAGCTTGTCGCTGCCGACCCTGACGTCGATGTCCATGTTCAGCGCAAGGGCGCTTTTCGGCTCCTGCTTCGCGCCGACAATCACGCTGTCGTCGGACACCTTGACCGTGGACGGCGGCAACTGGCGAATGGTGATGGCGCCGCGCGGGACCTGCACCGAGCCGGACACGGCAAGCCGTTCGCCCGCCATCTGCACCGTGAGATCGGGCTCCACTTCGAGGTTGGCGTAGGGCTCCACGGTCACCGGCAGTCGACTGCCGCGCAGCTTCACGTCGACGTCCAGACCACTGAACCAGGCGATGCGCCCGGACAGGCTGCCGTTGCCATGTTCTCCGGCCTTCCAGTCGCCGCTCAGGTCGACCTGCTCGCCAGCAATCCGGGCGGTGACCTGCAACTGCTCGAAACGGGTCGGCAGGTCGCCGCCGGAGATTTCCCCGTCGTTCAGGCGCAGCTCGCCATCCACCCGGGGTGCCAGCAGGCCGCCGGAAATCTGCCCGCTGCCGTTGAGGTGGCCTTTCAGGGTTTCCACCATGGGCGCAAAGGGCCGCGCCACGGCGATGTCCAGGCCACTGAGGCTGAAGGTGCCGCTCACCGGCTTGGCTTTCGGCCGCGGGTCGAGCTGGACCTGGGCCTGCAGACTGCCGAGCTTGTCGCCCTGGAACTGCAGGGTGGAGTCGATGCGCCGGGGCGTCAGGCGGCTCTCCAGTTGCAGCCTCTGGTAGGGGAAATCGACCCACTCCTCCTGCTCCTTGATGCGCAGGGTGCCGTTGTTGGCATTGATCAGGATGGAGCCGTTGGGGCCGCTGGCGGGCAGGTCGAGCTGCACGTCGCCGTCGAGCTTGCCCTTCCAGGCGAAGTCCTCGGGCAGCCAGCGCGCCAGGCTGTCCAGCGGGAACTCGCGCAGGTGCATGCGCAGGCGTGGGTCGGGCATCAGCCGCTGGTCTTCCATGCACAGGCTGGCGGGGCCGGAAGCCCAGCAATGGGCGCCGAGGTTGATCCGACCGTCCGCCAGGCGTTCCAGGCGTGCCGGCTGTTGCAGGCGCCAATCCTGGCCGCCGCTCTGGATGTCGCCTTTTGCCAGTCGCCCGCGCCAGTCCTTGCCGTTCCAGTTACCGTCCAGGCCAAGGTCGAGCACTACCGGCTTGCCCTGCAGGTTCAGGGCGAGTTGCTGGCGTTTGATATCGCCGCTGCCCTCGAGCTTGAGCACGCCGAAATCCGTTTCGCCGCTGTGCAGGCCCTGGGCGGTCAGGTTGAGACGACCACGCTGGCCGGCGTCGAGGGCAGCCGTCAGGTCCAGCGTGCGCAGCCCCTGGTCGGCGTAGGCGACGCGCTGGCCATCGAGTTTCAATTGCCCTTGCGGCGCCTGCAGCGTGCCGGCCAGGTCGAGCTGGCCGTTGAGACGGCCGAACAGCTGCGGCCACAGCTGACCGAGGCGATTCAAGGCGATGTCCAGGCGACCGGACAGCCGCTGGTCCAGCGCGGCTTGTCCGCTGATGCGGTTGTCGCCCAGCTGCAACGCCAGGCCATCGACCTTCCACGCCTGCCCTGCCGCCGTGGCATTCGCCTTGAAGGTGGCCGGCTGGCCACGCAGGCGGCCCTGCAGGTCGAGGTTGGCGTCAAGGTTCAGCGCCTCGCCCTTGAGCGAGCCCTTGCTGCGCAACGGTCCACCGAGGCGGCCGGGCATTTGTTCGAGCCAGTAGGCCGGGTCGAGATCGGACAGGTCGAGCGCCGCGTCCCAGGTCACCGCATCGGCGAAACCGACCTTCAGGTGCCCTTCGGCCTTGCCCTGCCCGGCCACCAGTTTCAGCGACGGCAGGAAGACTTCCGCAAGGTTGCCCGACACCGGGCTGGCCAGGGTGAAGTCACCGGCCGGCCCCTTGAAGGCGCCGTCAAAATTACCCAGGTAGGCACCCTCGCTGTAGCTCACCTCGGCCTTGAAGGTGTGTACGCTCACCGGAGGCTCGTCGATCTCCGGGTACAAGCGGCGCCAGGGGAAGTCCAGCCAGTCGAGCTGGGCGTTGGCGGCGAAGGCATCCTTCCAGTCGAGGCGGCCGGTCAGCGCCACGCGCTGGTCCTTGGCGGCGCTCAGGTCGAGGGCGGCGATGTCCGCGCCCTCGGCGTCGACGCGCCCGCGCAGGGTCAGCACCACCGGACTTTCCTCGGCGGGCAGCACGGCGGCGCCAGCCAGCTGGTAGCCATCCTTGAGGTTGCCGCTGGCATTCAGACGCAGCTGGTTCAGCGTCAGGGTATCGGGTAGCGAGGCATCGGCCTTGAAGCCGTCAGCAGTCACCAGCGCGGTGGCCGGCAGGTTCTCCGCCAGCGGTTGCAGGTCTCCTTCCAGGTTGCCGTTCAGGTAGCCACTGCTCTGCGCCTGCAATTTGAGGTGCCCCATCAGTTCGCCCTTGGCCTGCAGCTGCAGGGTCCAGGGGTTCTCGCCCGGCGCGGGCAGGCCAAGCGTCCCCTCGGCCTCCAGCGGCCAGCCCTGAGTCGGCTTCAGCAGGCCCTTGAGCGACAGGCTCAGGCCATCACGGGCAAGCTTCACCGAGTCGATGTGCAGGCCTTCGCGATCCCAGTGCGCGGCCAGTTCGGCGTCGCGCAGCTGTTCCTGGCCATCGAGCAGGAAGCGGCCGATACGGATGTCACCCAGTTCCAGTGACAGCGGCAGGCTCAGGTCGGGCAGCTCGATGGGGCCGGACGATTCGCTCGGCTCGCTCGGCGGCAGGGTCAGCAGCACTTCGTTGGCCACGACCTTGTGCAGGCAGAGGGTCATGCGCAGCAGGCAGGCCGGCGACCAGTCGATCTGTGGCTGGTCCAGTACCAGGTGGGTGGCACCGTCGGTCCATTCCAGGCGTTTGGCGCTGAAACCACCGGCAAGGCGGCCGTCGAATTCATCGACGCTCAGGCCCGGCACCCAGCTCAGCACCGCCCTGCTGCCCGCAGGCGTGCCGAGCAAGGCGGCCACCACAATGACCAGCAGCAGGATCAGCCCGAGCAGGCCGCCCAGGCTCCAGCGCAGAGCGCGCATCCAGCCCGCACGGGTCACAGCTCAGGCCCCATGGAGAAGTGCAGGCGGATGCCGCCGTCCTCGTCCAGGCCATCGGCGAGGTCCAGGCGCAGCGGGCCGACCGGGGAAATCCAGCGGATACCGATGCCGACGCCGGTCTTGATCGAGGGGAAGTCCAGCGAGTTGAACGAGTTGCCCTGGTCGACGAAGGCTGCAATACGCCAGCGCTCTGCGATGGGGTACTGGTATTCGACGCTGCCGGCGACCATGTAGCGGCCACCGATGCGATCGCCGTCGGAGTTCTTCGGCGACAGTGTCTGGTAGTCGTAGCCGCGCACGCTCTGGTCGCCGCCAGCGAAGAAGCGCAGCGACGGCGGGATCGCGCTGTAGTCATTGGTGGC
This sequence comes from Pseudomonas sp. PDM17, assembly GCF_014851985.1. Taxonomy (NCBI): domain Bacteria; kingdom Pseudomonadati; phylum Pseudomonadota; class Gammaproteobacteria; order Pseudomonadales; family Pseudomonadaceae; genus Pseudomonas; species Pseudomonas sp. PDM17. The sequence continues at coordinate 11,954 of NZ_JACVAT010000002.1, read as the reverse complement.
GATGCCGCCGACCTGGATGCGTCCGAGCAACCGCTGTCCTCCCCAGAAACTGGTCACGCCCTTGGCCATGGCGTTGATATGGGCGACGTCGGCGTCCGCCAGCAGCCCTTCCTTGGCGCCCTTCACCTCGAATTGCAGGCGATAGCCCTTGCCGGGGTCGATCTTGTTGTCGGCCTCGAGGATCGAGTAACCGATGCCCGGCATCAGGAAACTGCTCAGGCCCGAATCGTCGCCCAGTTTGTACTCCTCGCGCTGCCAGTTCAGCGAGACGACCCGCTGCCAGCCGCTGTCGAGCTTGTGGTGCCACTCGCCGCCGAGGGTCAGCAGCTTGCTCTCGGTGTCCACCAGGTCTTCGTACTGGTAGCCGCTGGTGAAACGCAGCTTGTCGGTGAGCGGCGGGTCCAGCGGAATTTCGTACCAGGCGCCGACGTTCTGCCGTGGCGCGGAAACTTCCGCCTCGAATCCCAGACTATGGCCCTGCGGGTTGACCCAGTGGCGGGTCCAGGTGGCCCGTGCACGGGGCCCGACGTCGGTCGAGAAGCCCAGGCCAAGGCCCATGGTGCGTGGCTTGCGCGCCTCCAGATGAACGTTCACCGGCACCACTTCGCCATCGGCGTTGGTCGGCGCGGCATCCACCCGCACGCCATCGAAGTAGCCGCTGGACTGCAGGGCCTGGTTGAGGTCGGCGATCTGTTCGGAATCGTAGTCGGCGCCTTCCTTGAACGGCACCATGCGCTGCAGCAGGTCCTCGTCGAAGGGGAAATCGCCAGCGAATTCGACCTTGCCCAGGCGATAACGCGGCCCGCTGGCGTACACCAGTTCGATGTCCGCCACGCCGGCTTCGGGGTCGATGCGCAACTGCTGCTGGGTGAACTGGCCGCGGAAGAAACCGAAGCGCGAGGCCTGGTTCTGGATCAGCCGCTTGGCGTCTTCGTAGGCGCCGTGGTTGAGCTGTGCGCCGGGCTTCAGGGCGTCGCCGCCGGGCACCCGGAAGCTTTTGAGCTGGGCTGCCGGGCCTTCGACGCGCACAGTGACGTTGCGCAGGTGGATAGGCTCGCCGGGCCGCACATTGATGCGCAGGGTCGGCACCTTGTCATCGGTCACCCGGCCACGGATGCGCGCCTGGTAGTACCCCAAAGCCTGGGCGGCCTTCTGCGCCTGCTCCACGGCATTGCGCCGGAATCTTTGCAGGGCCGCCTGATCACGCTCGCCAAGGCTGCCCACATAGGCCTCGATATTGGCCTTGAGCGCAGCGTTGGCGGGGGTGACACGAACGTCGAGATGGGCTTCGGCCGCCAGGGCCCTCTGCAAGCAGAAGGCCATCACCAGCAGCAGCCCAAGCAATCCTTGGACAACTCTCATGGCGCGAAATGCTAGCACGGGTTTTCCCCGTATTGCCTTCCTTCAGGCCGTAGGAAGCGTCTGAGGATTCAAAGCCCCGGCTATCCCGCGGACACTTTCACCGCCTCGCGCCCATGGGTGGGATGGAACAACACGTGCTCGCGGATCGGGCCCAGCGCCACCTCTCCCAGTTCCTCGTAACCGTGGCGCCGGTAGAACTCCAGGTAGCGAGCATTGCCCGTATCCAGCACCAGCCCCTGGGAGCCGCCGTCCTCGGCGCACCAGGCATGCAGCGCATCAAGCAACTGCTCGCCCAGGTGCTTGCCCTGGAACTCCGGGTGCACGCCGATCAGAGGAAGGATGTGATAAGGCCCCGGCGGCAGGCAGCCGAGCACGGCGGCGTGATAGTCCAGGTAGCGCCGGGTGCAACCCAGGCCAGTGGTAAGCAGCATGCGCATGCGCCAGAACCAGCTCTCGGTGACATCCAGGCGACGTTGCGGTGGGACCACCAGCGCAACGCCCACCAAGCGGTCCTCGATCAGCAGGCCGATGGCGGGCAGCTCCTCGAGGAAGTGCTGGTTGACCAGCTCGCGGACGGTCGCACGCACGCGCTGGTCGAAACCGGCACGGTCGGACTCGAACAGATAGGCGAAGGTGGGTTCGTGGCGGTAGGCGTGATAAAGCAGCGAGCGGACTTCACGGCTGTAGTTGCCGTCCAGCAGACGGACTTCGGCGAGGGTATCAGGCATGCGGACGCCTCTTCGTGTGAGTTCTTCTTATGGTTATGAGCCCAGCCACAAAACCCTAGCAGCGCCTCGCCGGGGTCGCCAGGGTCGGCCTACCTGGGCTAGCATCGTGCTTTTGCCAGGGCGCCCAGGATGAAAATCGTCTCCTTCAATATCAACGGTTTGCGCGCACGTCCCCACCAACTCCAGGCGATCATCGAACGCCACCAGCCGGACGTGATCGGCCTGCAGGAAACCAAGGTTGCCGACGAGCAGTTCCCCCGCGAGGAGATCGAGGCCCTTGGCTACCACGTGCATTACCACGGGCAGAAAGGCCACTACGGCGTCGCCCTGCTCTCCCGCCAGGAGCCGCTGGAGCTGCAGCGCGGCTTCCCCAACGACGGCGAGGAGTCCCAGCGCCGCTTCATCTGGGGCACCTTCAAGGACGCCGATGGCCAGCCGATCACTGTGATGAACGGCTACTTCCCCCAGGGCGAGAGCCGCGATCATCCGGTGAAGTTCCCGGCCAAGCAGCGCTTCTACGCCGATCTGCAGGACCTGCTGGAAACCCGCTTCCAGCCCGACCAGCCGCTGGTGGTGATGGGCGACATCAACATCTCGCCGGAAGACTGCGACATCGGCATTGGCGAGGAGAACCGCAAGCGTTGGCTGAAGACCGGCAAGTGCAGCTTCCTGCCGGAAGAGCGAGAATGGCTGGCGCGCCTGAAGGGCTGGGGCCTGGTGGACAGCTTCCGCCTGCAGAACCCGAGCGTGGACGACCGCTTCAGCTGGTTCGACTACCGCAGCCGTGGTTTCGAGGACACTCCCAAGCGCGGCCTGCGCATCGACGTGATCCTCGCCTCCGAAGCCCTGCGCGGCCGCATCGCCGAGACCGGCGTGGACTACGACATCCGCGGCATGGAAAAGCCCTCGGACCACGCGCCGATCTGGATGCAGCTGAAGTAATCGCCTTGAACGAAAAAGCCCGGGCAATGCCGGGCCTTTTCATCTTCCGGTGAGAACTCAGGCTTCTTCCGCACCGGTTCCGACCGTCTTGCTGATGGCGCTGTAGGTCGTGTTGAAGCGCACGGTCTCGTTGAAACCCCTGACGATGGCGCCAAAGCGCTCCTTGGCATCGAGCAGTTGCTTGAAACGGTCCGCCAGCTCGCCGCTCTGGCGCTGCAGGCCGGCCTCGCGATCATCCAGCTCCTGAACCCGCGCACGTAGCTGGTTCTGCTGACGGTCGATGCTCTGCTGCTCCTGACCCAGGACCTCAGCGCGCTTGGTCGTCGCACGATCACGGCTATCGACGGTCTCGGCCAGGGCCTGCAAGGCCGTGCTGCGTTCGGCAAGAACGGTGGCATTGTGTTCAGCGATACGTTCGATGCCTTGTTTTTCTTCCTGCAGACGTTGCTCCTGCTGAGTCAGGCGTTCTTCCCGCTCGGTCAACTGGCGCTCGCGCTCCAGCGTCGCCAGACGGCGCTCCTCGAGCGCCTCGCGCATCTTCACGATTTCCAGCTTCTGCTGCGACAGACCGTGCGCCATGCCGGCCAGCGAATCGAGAGTGGACTGTACATCGTGCAGAACGCCATCGGTCTCAAGGGCCGAAGATTGGCGCGCTGTCACGGCGGATTCCGCGGACGCCCGAGCATTCGTGGCTTCGGTGGTGGAGTGTTGGGCTTGAGCGTTCATGGTGGGGGGTTCCTCGTGGGAAAAGGCCTGGCGTGCATACTTGAAATGCACGTCGCACTGATGGCCATGCTCCTGCAGAAACCGGCGGAGCGTGAGGAAGTCACGCCGAGACGGCTCGATGAGTACTATACGGGCCATGTTCCTCCTTGCTGCAACGGCCCCGCAGGCCGCGTGCGACATGGCATACAGAAAGAATCCACTGCAGTAATCGTTCCCACAGAAATCTCATTGAACAGCTAAGCCAACGGAACACGGCGCTGGCGCAACTGACAAAGCCGGACAACTCCTTGTCTCGGCATCCCCTGTTTCGCCAGCCCCCACTGCGGCAGATAAACCCGACCGGAACGCCCGATGGCGTGCCGGTCGCTCCAGTCGCTCCGGTCACTCGTTGACGGTTTTGGAAATGGCCGACAGGGTGCTGTTGAACTGCACCGTCTCATTGAAGCTCTTCACGATAGTGCTGAACTTGTCCTTGGCACTCTGCAGCTGCTTGAGCCGAACGCCCAGTTCCTCGCTCCTGCGCTTGAGGGCACTCTCCCGCTCGTCCAACTCGCCGGCGCGGGTACGCAGGCTGGCAGTCTGTTCATCGATACGTTGCTGTTCCAGCTGGATCGACTCGGCACGTTTGACAGTGGTCTTGTCGCGCAAATCGACGGTCTGGGCCAGTTCCTTGAGCGCTTCGCTGCGTTCGGCGAGTAGACGATTGTTCTCTGCGGCCATGCGATCCAGGTTGGTCTTGGCCTGCTTGAGATGATTTTCCAATTGCAGCAGGCGCTCTTCCTTGTCGCCCGCCAAGCGCTCGCGCTCCTGCAACTGGATGTTCCACTCCTCCAGCTCTTCCTGCAGACGGCCCGCCGCCTGTTTCTGCTGAGTCAGCCCTTGAGCCATGCCGGCGAGCGAGTTCAAGGTGCTCTGCACATCGGACAGCACGTCATCCGGATCGGCCTCAAGCTGCGGAACACTCAGCGTGGCCGCTACTTCCTGCAATTCCGCCGAGGAGATGGGGGCATTGGCCGGAGCCTCGACCTCGATTGACTCATCGTGCATTTCGGTCATTTCAGTTTCCTTCTGGATAAAGATTCCCTGAAGCGTCATCGCTTCAGGACGGTTGTCGACTGTCTGCATGACCTCAGCAGCTAAGGAGGCGGACGAGGTGTTCGCGACGTTCAGCCGGGTCTTTGCTTCCGGGGCTGTATCGCGAACGACATGGGCGACCGTCAGCACAGCCAGGGCGTCCTCCAGACTTGCGATCATCGGTTCAAAACCGAAATCATCCGCGACAGTGCCTTCCGGGGGTGTCAGGTGATCCGTTCTGGGCTGATCGACGGCAGCAGCGATCGGGGACTGCTCGGGCATGGCAGCCTCTGCGCCGATGTTTTCGGTGGTACACACGCTCGCTTCCGGCGTATCGACTGCCGCCGCCGGCAGGGCGTGCTGGAGCGCAGCCTCGACCTCGGGGGCGCTCTCATCAGCCGACAGCGATACACCGAGACTTGGAGCTGCAGACGTCCGCTCCACGGTCGGCTGTGGCCGCGCAACAACGCTTCTGGCGAGACACACGCCACTAACGGCGATGCCCGGACCTGCCGCTTCTGGCGCTTCCACCACGGACTCGGGTTCTTGCTCGTGGACGGCTTTGCTGTCTACCTCTACCCCGAGCGCTTCCAATGCCGGTACAAGGGCAGTGCTCATCGCTGACAACTGCCGATGCTCGACAGGCTCCTCGATCATCGGCGCCTGCACGATGAACTCCGGGACAGCCACGACCGTCGCCTCGATGACAGCCCCGGTGTCGGAAGGACCTTCAACTTCAGGCTCAGTCGCTGCCATGTGCACTGACGCCTCCACTTCTGGAGGTTCGCTGACAATTGCTTCCAGCCGGGACGGCTCGCCAACAGGCTCAACAAACGACATTGGCACAGGTGCGGCCACTGGCTGCAGTACTACCTCCTCGACCAGGGGCAAAGTCCGCCTTGCCGAAGCGGCCGTTTCCGGCGTCGAGACCTGCGGTAGCTCGACGCGCTCCTGAACTTTCTGCCTTGGCTCCACTAACGCAGATTCGCCCCGCTCGACCACGACCGGAACGTCCTGCGTTTCCATGATCCACTCGACCCGAGGTTCGTCCAGAGAAAGTGGCGTCTCCGACATCGGGGCAAGCTCAGCAATCTGTTCTTGTAGTACCGGCGCAGCCTCGCCACAGCCCTGCGCGGCAGACAATTCCCGTCCCAGGGAGTCCTGGCCCAGGGCTTCCGACGCCACGCTGCCTGGCAGACCGAGCCCATGCGACTGGTCAATACCGGCAGTGGAGCCGAGAGCGGACGACTCACCTGTACTGGAAGCTGCAACCTCGGCCTCGGGTTCCGCCTCCTCGGCGGAGCTGCTGTGCCTCGACTGACGGGCGAAACCAGCGAAATCCAGGATCATCTCGGTAGCCATTTCGAATCCAAGGTCTTCGATCCTGGTCGGTGCATCCTCTTCGCCCTCGTCAGCCTGTCGCAGGACACCGACCGCAGGCGGGCGCACACCGAGCATTCCGGCTCTGGACAACAGATGCAGCCACGAATGCAACGGTTGTATCGGCAGTCGGGCCCCCTTGAAGGTCAATGCCTGAGGAGAAGGCAGGCTAAGTGCGCGATGCCGCCAGGGCCGTCCCCAGTAAGCGGCGGATGCGACATGCAGGGCCAGAGCGGTGGATTTGACGCGATGCTCGGAGCCAGCCGAGGCTGGCGCGCTTTGGAATTGGGTCATGATCACTTTCCGGCGGAGACGTTGAAACGACGCAAGTTTCGCTTGGCCGGAAAACAGGTGTTATCAGGCTTTCCTGATGAGCCAGGAGATTTTTCCTATCACTTCGTCAGCGCCCTTTTGTCAGCCGTCCCGGCTCAGTCGCGGCGTCAATGAGGCAAGCGCTTTCTGGCCCCCTTGTCGGAAAAGCGCTGAACGAGCCCCGCGAGATCCAACAGCATCACCAGGAAGAAAAGCGGAGCCACCAGCAAGAGCGTCGGAGGCGCCAAGGCCAGCGCCCTTTCCGGTGCGATGACCAGGGTGCCGGCCATCAGCACCACCAGAAGAATGAGCACCAGCTTCATCAGGACCGACGCAAAATCGAGGGTCTCGTGCATGTCGTTCTCCAGCAGGGTCGATTCGAGTGACCTGTATAGCCGTGGGCCAAGTACGTCGAAATCGGAAACTTCCTGCAATCCGCCAGTCATGTCTGAAGGCATCTGGAACTGCTCTGCCCTGCTGTGAAGCGTCATATCGATGCAATGATTCCGACTTAATCTGCCGCGCCAACGATGCCTCAAATGGAAGTTGACCCATGCAGTACAAGTCGAGCCCCAGCGATGCCCAACCCTGGCCCGTCACCATCGCCTGGCTCACCATCGCATTCATCTGCTACGCGTTTCCCTGGTCGGCCTTTGCCGCCCTGCCCTCGTCCCAGGGCGGCGAACCGGTGCTGCGTATCCAGGGTTCCAACACCATCGGTGCGCACCTGCTGCCGGAGCTGGTGAAGGGTCTGCTGGTCAGCGAGGGCTACACGGAGGTCAGCGCCAAGCCGGGCAAAGCAGAGAACGAACAGCGCCTCATCGGCCGCAGTAAGGAAGGCAAGGAGGCCGTCATCGACCTCGCCGCCCACGGCTCCAGCACCGGCTTCGTCGCCCTGAAGGACAACACCGCCGAGCTGGCCGCCGCCTCGCGCCCGATCAAGGACGCCGAAGTGGCGGGCCTGTCGGCGTCGGGCAACCTGCGCAGCGCCAAGGCCGAACAGGTAATCGGCATCGACGGCCTGGCGATCATCGTCAACACGGCCAACCCGCTGGACGAACTGACTACCGATACGCTGGCGAAAATCTTCTCCGGCGAGGTGAAGACCTGGGAAGAAATCGGCGGGCGCGGCGGCGCCATCCGCCTGTATTCCCGCGACGACAACTCCGGCACTTTCGATACCTTCAAGGAGCTGGTGCTGGCCAGCCACGGCAAGGCGCTGGCCAGTGGCGTGCAGCGGTTCGAGTCCAGCGACCTGCTGTCGACCGAAGTGAGCAAGGACCCGCAGGGCATTGGTTTCGTCGGCCTGTCGTCGATCCAGAAGTCCAAGGCCCTGCGCATCGCCGATGGCGACTCCCAGGCCATGCCGCCATCGACCACCCTGATCGCCACCGAGGACTACCCGCTGTCGCGCCGCCTGTTCCTCTACATGAAGCCCGAGGAACCGAACCGCTGGGCCCGCGCCCTGCTGCAGTTCGCCCAGGGCGACAAGGGCCAGGCCCTGGTCAGCGCCAGCGGCTTCGTCGGCCAGCGCGTGCAGGCGGTGAAGATGGCCCCGCGCGCCAGCATGCCGGAGAACTACCAGGCCCTCGCGCGCGACGCCGAGCGGCTGTCGGTGAACTTTCGCTTCCGCGAAGGCAGCGCCACCCTGGACAACAAGGCCCAGCGTGACATCGACCGCCTGCTGGCCTACCTGCAGCAGCACGGCAAGATGAACAAGCAAGCCGTGCTGGTTGGCTTCGGCGATCCCAAGCAGGATCCGGCGCGCGCCGAGCTGCTCTCCAAGTTGCGCGCGATGGCCGTACGCCGCGAGCTGGCAAAGGAAGGCGTGATGTTCCGCGAGATCAGCGGCATGGGCGATGCCCTGCCGGTGGCGGCCAACAGTGACAACGACGGCCGGGTAAAGAACCGCCGTGTTGAGGTCTGGGTGTACTGATTGGCAGGGCGCAGCTCTCGGCCTGGCGACCTTGACTCGTCTGGAGTTCTGATAAAAAGCCCGACTCATGGCCGGGCTTTTGTATGCATCAATCGCCTCTCATCAGGGCTTAGTCGGTGCCACGAGCGCCTTCACCGACGCATCGAAATAGGCCACTGGCAGTACGTAATCCTGTCCCATCAGCTTGCCTTCGCCAAACCACAGTACATCGTTCTGAACCAGCCGCAGATTCGCGCCGTCGAACTCGAAGCGGCTGCCGTCGCTGCCGTTGAAGATCAGGGCACCGCCGTCCAGTCGAACGACATCAAAACGTACGGTCTGACCTGGCATCTGCATTCTGATGCGCTGCAGGTACACCGGTGCCAGGCGCGCGAACAGTTGCATGGCCTCGTTGCGGTATCCGCCCAGGCTAAGGCCAGGCCTGGTTTGCAGCTCGCTGGCGATCAGAGCGAACACATCGGCGTTGGCGCGGGCCTGCGCCAGTTTCATCGGCAGTACTCGGGCCAGGGCAGCCGGGTCGACCTGACTGATCTGAGTCGCGGGATTGGCCACCACTTTGGCTTTGCTCTTCGGATCCGCTGGTTTGACCGGCACGGTCACGCTTTTTGTGTATTCGCTGGCATCAGGGGCGAGCAATACGCTGCTGGCCAGGTAAGCGGCGCAAGCAGTGGTCTGGCTGGCCTTGTCACCATTGACCAGCATCGACAATGGGCTGCCGGTCCTAGGCAGCTTGGCCGGATCGACACCTCGCTGGGCGAGAACGGTATTGACCTGCCCCTGGGTCAGCTCACCACGGGCCAGGCCGCAGGCCTGGGCCATGATCTGTCCGTCGCGCTGGCCATTGATCGTGGGTACCAGGCTGAATACCGCGTTGCGGATAATCGGCAGCGCCGGCAGGTTCAGGCGTACGCCCTCGCCCGCTATGTCGGAGCGTTCCACTGAGTTGGTCGCGGCACTTGGCTGCGGCTGTACGATCTGCGCGGTGGTTGCATTGTGCTCCTGCTTGCAGCCAGCCAGGGAGGCGGTGCCAATCAGGAGTGTTGCGATCAGGGGTTTGAGTTGCATGGAGTCTTACCTCGGGACGTGAGTAGTCCACCGACAGCGCTATGCGCAGTCCGTCCGGGATCCCGTGGGCGGTGCGGTGGAAAGCTGCGGCGACCGCTCGATCGGTCGCCGCAGCGGGTTATTGCTGGGTCTGGATGGTGATGGTGGTGCGGCGATTGGGGGCCAGGCATTCGATGACCGCAGCGGTCTTTGCACCCGGGCAGCTCACCAGCGGATCGTCGCTGCCACGGCCGGCGACGGTGATGGTCGAGGCGGGAACGCCGCGCGATACCAGATAGTTGCGAACCGACTGAGCACGTCGCAGCGACAGGGCTTCGTTGCCGGCGGCGTTGCCGATGCGATCGGTGTAGCCAACGATATCGATGCCGTTGACTCTGGCCTGCTGCATCTTCGACACCACGTCGTCCAGGGCGGCGATGCCCAGCGGACGCAGGGTCGAGCTACCGAAACCGAAGGTGGCGTCAGCCGAAAGGGTGATGTGCTGGATCTGCTTGTGCTGCTCAGGCGCCGGTCCGGGTACCTGCTCGACCACGGCTGGAGCCATGCAATCGGTGGGCAAGAAATGGAAGGACTGAGCGATCATGTCTTTGTCGAACAGGACCTTGTACTGGCAAACCTTGTCCGGCTGGCCGTGGGGTTGGCGGAACTTGAGGATGTAATCCCATTCGCGAACGAAGAACATGCCTTCGCTGAACTGCGGATGGCCGATCAGTTCCATGACCTGGTTCTTGGTCATGCCCGGGTCGATCTTGCCCAGGTTTTCCAGATTGACGTAGTAGCCTTCGGGCATGGAGGCGCTGTTCATGGCCGGGAAGATCGGTTCGGCGGTCTTGCCGGCGCTGTCGACGTTGCTGACGGTGCCGCAGGCGCTGAGCAGAGCAGCCGCGGCGGCGGCCATTGCCAGGCGCAGGCCCGTGCGGAGTTGTTGCTTGTACATGAAGAAGAGTCTCTGAATTCTGTCTGGAAAGGGCCAGGCCGCAGCCGGGCCCCTGCTCATTGTTTAATGGCTTACCACTGGTAGCCCACGCCGACCGATACGCCGAACTCACCCTGCGTATCCGTGTTGGCGGATAGCTTGGTGACCCACTTGCCGTTGTCGGAGATGCGCGACACACCCACCGCCAGGGCTTGCTGGCCGCGGTAGTTGCCGGCACCGACCGAGGCCATGCTGGCCCCCGGCTGGTAGGGTTGCGGCAGGGTGGCCGCCGCCAGGGCACCGGCGATACCGGCGCTGAGGGTGTCGTCCTGCTTGTTCAGGTCGTGCTTCAGGTCGCTGTAGACGTTGTTGATGCTGTTGTTAATGTCGCCAGTCGCCTTAGTCAGCTGACGCAGGTTGACCGCGTCTGTATCGGCTGTGCCATCGGCCACGTGGGTGATCTGGCGCTCGTTGCCGACGCTGCCCACGGAGACGGTATTGGCGCGATCAGCGACCGAGTTGGAACCCAGCGCCACCGAGTTGCTCGCCGTTGCCTGGGCATTGCTGCCAATGGCGGTACTGTTGTCGCCCGAGGCCACCGAGCCTGCGCCACCAGCGGTGGAGTCCTTGCCGGTCGGCTTGGGCTTGGGCAAGTTGCTGGTGTTGTTCACCTGGAACATGCCGTCGGTGCCGTTCTTGATGTTGGTGACATCGTTGGTGACGTTGGCGATGTTGGCGTTGACCTCCTTCACCGAGTTGTCGGTATAGCTGTTGGCACCGGCAATCGCGCCGTCGAGCTGGCGCAGGTTGACCGCGTCGGTGTCCAGCTTGCCATCGGCCACGTTGGTGATAGTGCGGGTTTCGCCAGTAGCCGCGTTGCCCACGGAAACCACACCAGCGGTGTCGTTCTGCGCTCCGGAGTACTTGCCGACGTAGGAGTCCTTACCACGACCGTCGTCACTGGTACCCGCACCCAGGGCCACGTTGCCTTCCTGAGTGGTGCTAGCACCGCTGCCCATGGCCACCGAGTTGGCAGCATTGGCGCCGGTACTGGCACCGTCACCCATGGCGATGGAGCTGGTGCCACTGGAGACGGCCTTCGGGCCCACGGCGATAGAGTCAGCGCCCTCTGCGTGGGAGTCATCCTTCACCGAGTTGGTGTGGAAGTACTTCACGCCGGTGTTGTAGATATTGGTGGTGGCGCTGCTGACCGTTTCGTTGAGCTGCTGCAGGTTCACCGCACTGCTGTCGTCGGTTGCCCAGGCGACGTTGTTGATGGTGGTGCCACCCTTCTTGGTCGTGCTGTTGTAGGTGTCGCCACCCAGGGTGATGCTGTTGTAGTTGACGGTGCCGTCGGTATTTGTGTCGTACTTGACCGTGCCCTTATCCAGGACGTCGATGTTGGTGTTGATGCCATCAATTGCCTGGTTGGTGGCAAACAGCTGCGAACCGTTAATGGCGTCGGTGCTGTCCGCGCTCAGGCGGCCAGCGGCAACGTTGGTGATGGTGCGCT